>NZ_FMYL01000009.1 GCF_900096955.1 Acinetobacter boissieri
TTCACAGGTAACAACTGCTCTACAACACTGACTTGATGTGATTTCTTTTCAGAGAGCTGTGTATCAATATTTGGTACTGGTACAAGCATGAAACCCAATTTATGAGCCCATGCTTTTAACATTGCAGGGTTTTGCGTAAACATTTGGATTGCTTCAAACTTCTTGAGGCTTGGCAAATGGCTTTCCATATTTGGATTTGCATAATTCAAGATTGTCTTATGTGAGTCATTCGTCACCATGGCAATATCTTTAGGATCAATACCAGGAGTTTGGTGCACCATTTTGTATAAAGCTGTTTTGGCTTCTCTACTTAAATCAATGTCGTTTATTTGCATGTGAACCTTTGATATTTTTCACGTTTATTTGTGTAGGTCGATTTGGGATAATTTGTTTAGTCAAAACATCGAATAGAACTAAAAAATGTTTTTAATTACTCAAAGACCTAGCTTTTCATTAATTTTTTTAAAATCTGGGCTTAAATCTATAGCTTTAAATTTACCCATAGTCTTTCTTTCAGCTACTAGGGCAGAATTAATCGACATCTTGGTTTTACCTTTCAACCACGCATTTACTGATGGTTGTTCCAAACCCAGTGCTTTAGCTGTCAATGTCTGACTTCCAAAGTGATCGACCACTTTTTTATATAAATCTCTTAGCTCAACACTCATAATAGTTTAACTCCTATATATTATAGAAAATATATAGTTTTAACTATCTAATGTCAATAAATTTAACTATTTGAGTAAATATAGTCGAAACTATAATATATAGGTATATACCAAGGAATTTTATTAATGTCTGATTTAGCTTCTCGTTTAAAAACTTCACGCTTGAAAGCTAATAAATCTCAAGCTGATGTTGCTGAGTCAGTGGGAATAAAGCAGCCCACATACCAAGCATTAGAGTCAGGAAAAACAAAAAAATCGGCGTTCATACCTTTAATCGCTGAGTTTTTGTCAGTAGATCCTCTTTGGCTAGCAACAGGGAAAAATCCAGAAGCTGTTTTCGATATCCATACACCAACTGTTGTTGATAGTTCTTCAGATAATGATTTCATTTGGATAGATATTGTTGAGGCTAGCTTTTCTTGTGGTGATGGAGAATCTATAGAATTTCACTTCGATACCATTAAAGGAAAGTTTCCATTCCCTCCTAGCTTTTTTAGCAAGAAAGGCGTCTGTAAAAACAACATGAAAATTATCAAAGCCAAAGGCGATAGTATGACCGATCTTATTAATGATGGTGATTATGTTGGAATTGATACAGCTCAGACGGAAATTATAGATGGTGGAATATATGCAATCTATTTTACAGGCGAAGCAATGGTAAAACAGATATTTAAAGAAGCTGACGGATCTGTAGTTTTGCATAGCTTAAATACAAAATATCGGGATCGTATTGTGAATGAGCAAAATGGCTCAAGTTTTAGAGTTATGGGGCGTCAATTTTGGCGAGCTGGTTAATTTCCCTGAAAATTAGTACTAACAAATAGAATTTATAAAGGCTACATATCCAAAATTATTAAATACAATATGGGATTAGAATGAAAATGGAAAAATTTATTCAAAATAATTTATTATTAGGGAGGCTATGCGAAGGTGCAGAAAAAATCTCTGGGGGACAACACCCTATGTTTAAAGGCAGTGTTGTAACTAAAGACGGAGAGACTGAGGCATATATTAAAAATTGCTCCAAATTTTCTGTTGTTTTTACAGAAGTAATTGTGGCATTGATTGGGAGAATGTATGATCTACCTATACCATGTCCAATTATTATTAAACTAGATCCTGACCACCCTGACATTGCTGTAGCAAAAACCACCTATTTGTTTGCTTCCAAAGCTCAAATTGCGCCTAATTTTGAAAGATTTTTACGTAATTTTGATGAAAAAGAGCAAATTATCCTAGAACATAAAGATATTAATAAAATTATTACTTTTGATGAGCTAGTAGCAAACCCCGATAGAACAGGTGGAAATATTTTATATGATGGAACCGATATCCAGCTAATTGATCATGAATACTGCTTTCACGAAAAACAAAATCCAATGGATAGCATTTCAGACTTATGTAAAACGGAAAATCTGGCTGATGTCTATAGATATCACAAAGGCCATAATGACGTAACCGTTAGTAAGACCATGAAAAACATAAGAAGTTATATCAAAAGTCAGATTGACACAACGACTAATGATTCATTAGATGCCATATCTAGTATTAATTTCTTAGGTATTGATTATAATAAACGGGTTGAGTTTGTTAGAAACTTTATCCTAACTAGACTTCCAGTGTTAGGTGTATTGATCGAAGCATCGATTAGCAACAATAAGGAAGATGATGATCTGCTAAGCCAAGGTGGTGGTTATGTTTGACTCTTTAGATTTCCCTACAACCCCATCTTTTAAGGCATCATGGAAAGCTATTTATTTTGAGCCTGTGTTATATAGCGGGGAGAGAATAACTATTTTGATAGCTGTAAGAGATGCAAAAAATAATAAAATAATTTATTTCAATGCTCTACATGATACTGTTATTGATAAATTATATGGCTCTAAAGCATTATCATTTAGAAATTTAGTTAAATACACCAAAGAATTCTTAGAAAGAAATAATGGTGAACTAGATGGTTGCATTGGTGGAGTTTATGAGGGGAAATGGTACAATGCAACCTCTTCCGACCTATCTGGAGTTGCACAACAAGGACTTCGTAAAACAGCAAGTCTAAGCACCCTGGCTATTCATGAGCTTTTACAAGAGCCTGTTGATGAAGAAAAGACTTTGAATATGCAATGGACTGACCGAGTCAAAGGTGAGTTTCTTAAGGCAAATCCTTCATATATAGATGCCTTTAATCAAACACTTTCTATCAAGCATGTGAAAATTAAATGTGGATTCTATACACGAGAATATAGTGCTAAGTTCAATGTATGCATGCCTAGAAATATTAATGCTCTTAAGTCAAGCCTATTTGATTTATTAACGTTGAGCGAATATAACTTAAGTAAAAAGTTTGACTTAATCTTGCTGTTTGAAAAAGATAGTTTGCATTTTTCAAAGGCTCAAAGGCAAAGTCTCTTAGAAAATATTGATATCTTAAGAGAAAGATGCGAGCACATGCCTATTGAAGTCATTACGTGCGATAATGAAAAAGATGGAGCTGAAAGATTAAAAAGTAGATTGGTGGCTTAATACTAATTCTTTCTGAGGTTACATCTTAAATATAAACACCCCTAGCTACAATCTAACCACCATTCAGCCCTGCTTATGCAGGGCTTTTTTTGATTGTTACAAATTAAAAATTAAACCAAAAATCAAAAAACTATATTTTATAGACAAAACTATTGACTAAATAAATAGTTTAAACTATATTCACCTTATCAAAGACAACAAAAAGCCCATTCCGACTCCTACATCCAAATGGGCTTTTCACACAACGAGGTCATTATGAAACAAGTAAATCCAAAAAGTCAAACCACTACATTTAAGCCATCTATGGGTAAAGCAGCCACTGCCCTTTGCACCCTTATCATTGCCACGGCGTTCTTTTACCTCTTATTGGTACAAGCGGACCGTGAGCAGGCAAACCACGAATTAGCTGTTGCAAATGCTCGTGCACAACTTGCTGAACTTAATGCTCAAGAAGCTGTACGTAGGTTAGGAGAAAAGTAAGATGAATGCATTTTTAAACACAGAACACTTAGCTTGGCTCGAATCTCGTAAAAAAGGCATTGGTGGTTCAGATGTCGCTGCAATCTTAGGTTTAAGCAAGTACAAATCTCCATATCAATTATGGCTAGATAAAACAGGTCGTACTGAAGTTGAAGATACTCAAAGCGAACCTGCGTATTGGGGCAATGAACTAGAAAATGTTGTCGCTAAAGAGTTTCAAAAACGTAGTGGACTAAAAGTACAGCGTGTAAATAAAACGCTAGTACACCCAGACTATGACTTTGCTCGAGCTAATATTGACCGTGCTGTAATCAACCCTGAAATATCAGGAAATGTACGCTTAAAAAATGGCGAATTAACCACGGACCATATTTTAGAGTGCAAAACAGCAAATCAATATTTGGCCAAACTTTGGGGTGATGATGTCGAGTCTGTACCCGACTATTACTTAACTCAATGCCAGTGGTACATGGGTATTACTCAAACTCAAAAATGCTCACTTGCGGTTTTAATTGGTGGCCAAAAATTCCTTACTTATGAAATTGCTTACGACCATGAGCTATTCATGATGCTCATAGAAGAATGTGGCAAATTTTGGCATGAGCATGTGCTTGCAGATGTTCCCCCTGCTCCATCTACATTTGACGATGTAACACACCGTTGGTCTAAGCATGATCCAGATACTTCAATTGATGATTATGAGCTGACCACGCTCATTGATGAATACAAGTCTTTAAGTGCCGATATTAAAGAGGCTGATGAAGAGCTTAAATCACTCAAAACAAAGATTGGTACCCACATTCAAGATAAAGAAATTGTATTGAACGGTAATAAGCGTATCGCAACGTTTAAGTATCAAGAGCGCACAACGATTGACAGTAAAGCTCTAAAGACTGCTCACCCCGAGCTATTTGAGCAATTCTCTAAAACATCAAGCACACGTGTTTTACGTATTAACTAAATTACCAGGATTAAATAAATGAACGCACTTACAAGCCCAACAGCAGCAACGACTAATTTTTTAACGCCAACATCACTACAAGAAGCCATGCAAATTGCAGATATTCTTGCGAGCTCTGACATTGTTCCAAAAGACTATCAACGTAAGCCTGGCAATATCTTGGTTGCTATGCAATGGGGTGCTGAAATTGGCTTACAACCACTTCAAGCAATGCAAAACATTGCTGTAATTAATGGTCGTCCATCTATTTGGGGCGATGCCATGCTGGCTCTCGTACGCGGCTCAGGCTTGCTTGAGTTTATTCGTGAAGAACTTTCTGATGATGAAAAAGAAGCCATCTGTACAGTAAAACGTAAAGGTGAAGAAGCAACTATTTCAAAATTCAGCATGGAAGATGCCAAGAGAGCTGGATTGTCAACAAAACAAGGCCCATGGTCACAATACCCTAAACGTATGATGAAACTACGTGCACGTTCTTATGCTCTACGCGATGTTTTTCCTGATGTACTTAAAGGTATGGCTATTGCCGAGGAAGAACAAGACAAGGAAATTGATGTTACTCCAAATGATGAAAACACGACTAAAGCCAATAGCGGTTCATCTGCCCTAAAAAAACGTTTGGCTACCAAAAACAAAGTTGTGAATACTCTAGCTGTAGATCTCACACCATACAAAGAACGTATTCAGAGTGCTGAATCTATTGAAGAGCTAAAACAAGTCGGTGTTGAAATTAAAGCACTCGGTTTGGGTGAGCCTGAACACACAGATATGGCGAACTTATACAGATCAAAAATGAGTGAATTTGTCCTACCTGATGAAGAAATTCAAAGCATTGTAACAGCGCTAGACAATGCCAAAAGTATTGAAGAACTGGCCAATATTCTAGGTGAACGCTTTGAGCCGTTTACGTCAAAAATGACAGATAAACAAATTGATCTGATTAATAAAACATTTGATGCACAAGAAGCTGCATTGTCTGAATAAATACCATGGTGCCCTCAGTAGTGAGGGTACCAAGTTTGAAAATTGAGGCTTGGGAGAATAGAAAATGATTGATTGGAAAAAAGAACAGAAAGAATTTCATAAAGAGTTTGGCTCACTTGATAGCTGGGTTGGTTGGAAAAAACGTGCTGAGCTTGCATATGACGAAGCTGATGCTTTACGTGCTGAAATCAACCACCTCAAACAACAACTCGCAGAAGCACATAAAAGCCGTATAGAGTTTGTTGAATACCATAGACACATTGAGCATATTGTTGCTAACGCTGAGAAATCATATGAAAGTAACTACTAACAAGTGCGATAAAATCGATACATCAATGATGCTGATTTTACGCTATAAAAGACCTGTTATTTCATTAAGAGACATTGTGGAAGATTACATGCCACACTTAGACATGGCAGCAGCTAAGCAACGGGCTTCTAAATGTAAATTACCCTTCCCTGCATTTAAAGTTGATGGAAATAAATCTGAATATTTTGTGAATGTAAGTGATGTTGCTATTTGGTTGGATGATTTACAAAAAGAGTCGCAAAAAAACTGGAGTGAGGTGAAGTAAATTCACCTCTTTTTATACTAAAACTCAATTAAAGTGCTACGATATTGCTACATGCTACACATGATATAAAACAAGTATTTGTAAAATATAAATTATTTAAAAAAATCTATCCCACCTGCCATCGGTGCAACCCAAATCTTCTGATCTATTGATTTATCGAACAACTCTGTAACCACTTTGTTTTTACTCAATTTTATTGTTTCCATATTCTCAAGGATTCTACACTATTCTTTACGCCTATTTTACGCCATAATAACCTCATTGGCGTAAATAGAGTTTATGGCGTAAATGGGAACTATTGCAGAACGCACTACATCTGATGGCAAGACTAGATACAGAGCTCAAATCAGAATAACTCGTAAAGGATTACCACCTTTTATTAAAACAAGAACTTTTGCTAAAGAGTCATTAGCCAAGGAATGGATTAAACGACTTGAGGCAGAAATACTGATTAACCCAGCTATTTTAGATCCTAAAGAGCAAGTTGTGTCAAAAACTTTAGAACAATTTATCACACAATACTTAAAAGAAATTAGTAATGAATTTGCACAGACTAAAACAGCGGCATTAAAAAACATATGTACCTAAGATATTGCGATCAAAGATGTATATACCCTATCAAGACAAGACTTTTCATCTTTTGCAATTGAAAGACGCAAAGGTAATCCGGTGGAAATGATCGATGGTGTTGCTCCATCAACTGTATTAAAAGACTTATCACACATTTCATCCGTACTAAATCATGCCGAACTCGTTTGGGGTGATGATATTGCCCATACAAAGAATGAGCTATCACACTCCTTAATTGGGTTAAAAAAAGCTAGAATTGTTACAAAATCTAAAGAGCGTGATCGTTTAATTGCACATGAAGAGCTTCAAATTTTAACAAATCACTTTTATAAAGGATGGAAACGTGTACGAAATGCAATCCCTATGCATTTAGTCATGTGGCTCGCCATCTATACTGGTCGCCGCGAAGGTGAACTTTGCGAAATGCGATTAGAAGACTTTGATAAAGAAAATAACCAATGGAAAATTAGAGACATTAAGAATCCAGATGGCTCAAAGGGCAATCATAAAAATGCTCATTTAGAACCTAATGCATTTCTAATTATTGAAGAACTACTTAAGCCATCCATTCGCAACAGAATGCTAGAGTTAGGCTACAGTAACGATCTTTTATTACCTGTTAATGTACAAACGGTCAGTGATTATTTTAGACGGGCATGTCAACTAAATGGAATTGAAGACTTGAGAGTTTATGACACTCGCACATAGGTAAATCATTGAGGTAAAACTTGAATCTGTCTAAAAAATCAGTGGATATTCAATATTTTGTCCTTGAGGAGAAATGCAGTCCACGATAGTGTATAGGATCATTACATTAAAAAAGGCGCTTTATACGCCTTTTTTAATGTAGCTTACTTACGTAGTACTCGCTAACAATGTTGTTGTACCATACGTATTTTGGGAAGAAGTCAATGATGAATTAACGCCTGTATTTGAGCTTGTAGCCATTGCATTTTTCATTGCGTTTAAGTTACTTGCAACTGTTGGGTCGGTTTTACCAATCGCTTTAAAAATTTGCGCAGATGTAAACTGGGCCCCTGACGAAAACTTAACAGTTGGTACAACATTTTCTCCACCTTTCAACCAGTTCTGCACAGTAATTTGATCTTTAGTATTTTTGATCTTAATCAACAAATCATTTTTAACAACACCAAACGTCACTTCATTGTTGTTAATACCATTAAAATAAATTTGATCATTGCCACCACCGATATTATTTATCGTATCTTGACCAAAACCTTTGTTGAAAAGGTACGTATCATCACCCTTACCACCAAAGAGTGTATCACTTCCTGTACCACCATCTAAAAGATCATTTCCATCGCCACCCTCTAAGTAGTCAATCCCATCACCACCCTCTAACTCATCATCACCTGCCATACCATATAATTTGTCATTCCCTGCCAAACCTTGAATTAAGTCTGCATTGGCTGTGCCTTGAAGCTTGGCATCATTTTTTGCTGTTCCTACAATTTTATTTTTGCTTGGAATGACCGGTTTTTCTGGTGTTGTGGTCACTTGACCGGGTAATGTTGTCAGTAGTTTTGGTATTTGAGTTGCCATAATTGAGTAACCATCTTCAGGTTGAACATACGTAATAGCTTTATCATTTCCTAAAAAGTGGTCTTTGATACGTACTTGTTGTTTTAAGTCTTTATCAACTAAAATAACAAGATCATTTTTCTCTTGATGATAGCTTAAACGATTGGCTTTAATATTAATGAAGAATACGCCATCATTACCACCACCTGTATTATCAATGGTATCTATGCCATTACTTTCAGAGTAAAGGTATGAATCATCTCCTTTACCCCCAATCAATAAATCGTTACCATCTTCTCCAGCTAATGTATCATTACCTGAACCTCCAAACCACCAGATAAGTAGTCGTTTCCATCCCCACCATCTAGATAATCATCACCTGAAAAACCATAAAGATAATCGTTACCGGTAGAACCTTGAATGAGGTCTTTACCACTTGTCCCGACCAGTTGCTCACCTTGTGAGTTCGTACCTGTAATCACTTTATCGTAACCATTGGCACTCGGTTTTGGCGTAGGGACAACAGGTGTTGTTGGTTGTGGATTTTGAGTTATTGGCGGTGTGGCTGGTGTTTTAAATTGTTTGGCAATATCACTGGCTAAAATAGCATATCCACCGTCTGGCTGCACCATTGCAATCGCTTTTTCACCACCTAAGAAATGATCTTTAATACGTACAGATTGCTGTGGGTCTTTGTCCACTAACACGACTAAGTCGTTAATGTCTTTTGTAAAACTTAAACGATCTTTAGTAATACCATTAGTAAAGAATAAAATGTCTGTACCGCCACCTGTTTGGTTAATAATATCTTGTCCATCACCTAAACGGTAAACATATTTATCATCGCCTACTCCACCATCAAGTATGTCATTACCTAATCCACCATAAAGTGTATCGTCGCCTGAACCACCATATAAAATATCGTTTCCTTCACCACCATCTAAGTAATCATTACCTTCATATCCATAAATAGTTTCATTTAATCTCGAACCAAACAGGTTATTGTTATTTTTATCCCCTCTTAATTCTAAAATAGAACGATTAATCCATTCTTTAGAGATAACATGTTTCCCTTCACTTAACTCAATATGAATAAAGTCTGCAGTATTTTCTTTAAAGTAATTTCGCAAAGTAATTTCATCATTACTGTCACTACCAAAAGATAACTTTAAATCATTGCCTACTTTATTTGCTTTTATATTGTTTAGAGAATAGCCCTCAATCAGCAACGTATTTTTTTGTTGTGTTGAAGTGTCAAAAGTAATAGTATCTTTATTACCCCCTTTGGCATAGTGAACTGTATTTTTACCTTTACCAGCATAAATATTGTTATTATTATTTAACCAAAACTCATTATCTAAGTTATTTCCAAAGACAGTTTTTGCATCTCCCTTTAATATAATATTTTCAATCCCATCTGGTATATAAGTATACGTACTACTTTCACTACTTAAATCGTATGGGTTAATTAAGATTAGATCTCCCCAAAGTTCTAATGTATCAATACCGGTCTGACCATCTTCTATAACTTTATCACCGTAAACAACTTTTAAATTGCCCATTTCATCCTTAGCAGTATGATCAAAATTTTTCATTACATAGTAATCACTGCCTTCCCCGCCATATAACTTATTTGCACCTACACCACCATTTAAATAATCATCCCCTTCACCACCATATAGAATGTCGTCTCCTTCGCCACCATCTAAGGAGTCATTTCCTTCTCCACCATATAGAATATCATTTCCTACGCCACCATAAAGATGATTATTACTACTATTTCCTATAATCTTATTATCAAGTTGGTTGCCAATAACCTGACTATTTTTTTGTCCTATGAGTTCAACTTCCTCAATATATAAGCCCATGGTATCCAAATTATTTTCTGTGATGACTTTATCATAGCCCCCATTTTCTTGTTCTAAGTCTAATCGTACCGTATCCCACTCATCAATTACATACGTATCATTGCCCAAACCACCTTGTAAGTAGTCAGCACCTTCTCCACCATCTAAATACCCCCCATCATTACCTCCAATTAAAGTATCATCTCCATGCCCTCCGTAAATACGAGACCATTGATTTCCAGCATAAATTCTATCATTCCCATTTCCACCATAGATTTCATCTGAAGTTGAATACTTGTTGTTTTTATCTTTTTCAATCACATTATTAAACGTATAAATGATGTCATTTCCTTCTCCACCATAAACCGTATCATGAGCATTTATATCTGGTGTCACAATTAAATCATTACCATCTTCACCATAAACTGTGCTACCACCTAGTCCTGTATCAACTTGGTCATTTCCCTCCCCTGCATAAATAACATCTCCCTCATAATAATATGTACTTACACCTTTAATTACATCATCTTCTGAACCATATGTTTGCTTTACTGTTCCTTGATTGAGAAATTCATCCATAGTGATGACAGTATCAATAAACTTCATTGTATAGCTATTTGTACCAGAAAGATCATATGTGTTAGAAAACCCTCTTGGATTAATAACAGATACTTTAAAGTTTTTTAAACTATCAATTTGCTCTATATTTTCTATACTAAAAACTACATCCTTTACTGTGTATTTAGTTTCAGCTCTTAAAGAATATGATACTGTAATGTCAGAAGAGTCTTTATCTAAAAAAACCTCTATTTTTTTATTTTTTGAGTTAAAGTTAACCGTCGTATTACGCTTGGTATCTGAGTTAACCGCATATACTGTATCAAATTTACCTTGATCAATTAACCTGCCTTGTTTTGGATAAATATTATCATTAGAGTGATCTCCTGTTTGAACAGTATAAAAAGGAGCAAAATTTAATTCAATAGTGCCTGTTAAGTCTTCATCACGAATAATTGTATTTTTTGCACCATCTTTAAATGCATACGTATCATTTCCTTTACCACCATAAAGAATGACATCGTCTTGCTCAGCAATTAAATGAT
The DNA here is from genome assembly GCF_900096955.1 of Acinetobacter boissieri. Classification (GTDB taxonomy): domain Bacteria; phylum Pseudomonadota; class Gammaproteobacteria; order Pseudomonadales; family Moraxellaceae; genus Acinetobacter; species Acinetobacter boissieri. Next base: position 11,251 of record NZ_FMYL01000009.1, read on the forward strand.
CATCACCATTTCCACCATATAAGGTGTCAAGCTTTCTTCCTATTAAAGTATCATCACCATCTAAGCCCCAAATATCAGTAATATATTGTGTATTGTTATACAAATAATCATTTTGGTCTGTTCCAGTCAAGATTTGTTTAATATGCTTATTCAGATCTATTGTATTCCAACTCGCATTTTTAAACTCAACAATATTAATATTTGAATTCTGTTTAAATCCCTGTACTTTAATCTCACTATTACTTTCACCATATTTAATGATTAAATCATCATTTTGAATGGTAAAAGAAGCGTTTTCCCACAAGGTATCTTTTAAAACAAGTTTTATTTTCCCTTCGGTAGAAATTGTATCTTTACCATCACCTTGTTGGAAAATATAAGTGTTTAAATTACTTTTATTACTTTTTGAATTGAAGACATCATTATCTTTTCCACCCGTAATAATATGATTTCCTGCCTGTGTTGTGATAATGTCACTACCTGAACCTGTAATAATTTCACTATTACCTGTACCAACAGTCACTTGGTTATTTCCATCACCTGCTTGGATTTTTTGATCACCATCTTTTGCAGTAATCACATCACCGCCTGAACCTGTAATAATTTCACTATTACCTGTACCAACAGTCACTTGGTTATTTCCATCACCTGCTTGGATTTTTTGATCACCATCTTTTGCAGTAATCACATCATCGCCTGAACCTGTAATAATTTCACTATTACCTGTACCAACAGTGACTTGGTTATTCCCACCACCTGCTTGGATTTTTTGATCACCATCTTTTGCAGTAATCACATCATCGCCTGAACCTGTAATAACTTCACTATTACCTGTACCAACAGTGACTTGGTTATTCCCACCACCTGCTTGGACTATTGCATTACCACCTTTTGAAATAATGACATCATTACCTAAACCCGTTCCAATATAATTTTGTCCTTGACCTACTTCAACGTAGTTGTTTCCATTACCAGCATAAACTTTATTATCACCACTAGTTAAAGTAACTCTATTGTTACCATTGAATAAGTGAACCTCTTGCTCTCTTGTTCCAAAAATGACATTACTATTTTCATTACCGTAAAAAGTGATCCCAGCACTATTTAGATAAGCACCTTTATAAACACTATTTAATGTCATGCTAGTCTGAACATTTTCCATAAAAAACTTCTTTTGAAAGCCCTCTATAGAAATTTCTTTTTCTTGAATAAATGTTTTGGAAAAATTCTTTAAATCAAATTCTACTATATTGTCACCATGGTAAAGCTTACCCTCGTAGTAATAATCAAAATTTTCGACTAATTCAAAATTCAGCTTAATAACATTATTAAAATCATTTTCTATAATTTTATCATGTCCAAATTTTTCATTAAAAATATAAGTATCATTCCCTAAACCACCAATTAAAGTATTGTTTAGCTGATTACCTAAAATAGTATCGCTTTCACTACTTCCTATTGCATTTTCAATTTCTGTACCATAGCCAATTACCAGTTGGCCTTGATCTAAAATACTTTCAGATTTTTTACCAATATAACTCCACCCACCTTGATTTAAATCTAAATACACAGATTTAAGTTGTGATGCAGCACTTAATGTATCAATACCCGCGCCATCATAAATATAATTCGTATTAAACTCATATATATTATCTTCAGGTTTTAAATCAGAGCGCACCCCATGCAAATAATGTATAGCAGCAATATCATACATTCCCAGAGTAACGTCATTTTTCTGATTTGATGTATAAGACATGACTGTATTGTTTTGATTGTTCTCTTTTTCAGGTAAAACAGGGGCTTCGAAGGGGTGTTCTAAACCTAAGGCATGTCCAATTTCGTGGAGCACCACCTCAAAACCATACATCCCTTGATTAAAAGAACTCTCTTCTTTAAATATATTAGAATTTAAATGAATTTCACCTGTTTGTGCACTGGCGTAACCTGCTGCCGCCCCAGCCTCACCACTCGTTAAATCATCTAAATAAAATTTAAAGTCGACTTTGTCACTTAACTCTGTTGCCTGCTGAAATTCGATATTTGTTATACGGCTATATTCTTTTAATGCAAGTGCAATGGCATTGCTTTGTTGCTGAAAAAATGCTTTAGAATTCGATAGTTTTTCATTAAAAAATAACCCATAAGTCACCGTATTTTTACCTTTGACTTTAATATACTCTTCAGTTGCTAGTGCATTAATAAAATAAGGTAAGTCATCTCGTCCTGTTTTAATGTCCTCTAAATGCTCTGGCGGAGGAGCCATAGCCATAATGTCTGCTGTATTCCAAACTGAGCCATTTGAAAAACGAATTTCTGAAATCTCAATTTGTTCAAATTTTTCTGTATTTTCTAAATAACTGTGGTTACTTTTATTACTGATTTTATAATAGTCTTTAACAGTAACTTGGTCATTTTCTCCATACTGTACAACAAGGTCTACATCATTCTGTCTTGAAACACCTCTGACTTGATTTGGATCAAATTTAAACAATATGTAATTTTCTTTATTTAATGAGGCGATATCACCGACCTCCTCTTTAATCACATCTTGTCCATCTCCGATAGAAAAGGTATATAAGTCTGAACCATTACCGCCTGTTAATGTATCGTTACCTTTTCCTCCATCAATGATATCATCACCCTCACCCCCATAAATTAGATCAGCACCCTCACCACCATAAATAATATCATCACCTTTATCACCAAAAAGCATATCGCTTCCTATACCACCGTAAATTAAATCATTTCCTTCATTACCGAGTATTGAATCGTCCCCTTCATCACCAAATAAGTAGTCATCTCCTTTACCACCATCAGCTAAATCATTTCCATTACCACCAAATAGGTAGTCATTACCATCCTCCCCCCATAAACTGTCATTACCATTGTCACCGTAAACAAAGTCATTACCTTCATTCCCATTTACTTTATCATCATCATTTCCCCCGTAAAGAAAATCATCCCCTTCATCGCCCGATAAATTATCATGACCATTTCCTCCATAAATGATGTCATTACCTGAGCGCGATAAATCAGTCTTTGGTGGTGGTGCATCTGTTGGAGATAAATTGATGACATCTCCATTAATCACGTCGTTGCCATCGCCTCCATAAATAATATCTGAATCATAATCCCCAGATATTTTATCGTTACCTTCATCCCCATAAATATAGTCACGACCCATTCCACCAGAAATTGTATCGTTTCCTTCACCACCATACAGGTAATCATCCCCCCCAAATCCAAATAAATAATCCTGATCATGACCACCATAAATATGATCATTGTCTGCTGATCCTGTTAAGAAATCATTTCCTTTACCACCATAAATAATATCTTTTCCTCTATTTCCATATCCTTGATCACCTAAATCAGCAAAACTTCCTGAAAAATATAGTTTTTTATCCCCTGATTTCAAATATGGCTTAAGATAAGGTACAAGTGTAGGTGTGCTATTTAGAAAGTAAGCATAAGATTGTGTTCTATCGTCAAAAATTTTATCGTATGCTAATTTTATATCCCAGTCGTAGTTGATATCATAAGTTTTTAACTGATTTTCTATGGCTCTGATTTCTTCTTTTAACTTTTCTGCTTCGTCTGGATTTGAAGATTGAAATTCTTTCCGATCACGGTGATTAGGTAAAAGCGCTTGAGCTATATCATATACTGTAATATATTGAGTCACTTGTGCAGAACTTAAAATGACATCATCGCCATCGCCTCCATAAATCTCATCTTCTCCTTTTCCACCCCAAATATAATCATCACCTATTCCCCCAGAAATATAATCATCACTCTCTGTAGCTAGAATAAAGTCATTTCCTGCACCACCATACAGATTAGCTTTACCTCCTGTACCTGAAATTAAGTCATTACCATCGCCACCAGATATATCTCCAGCTTGTTTAATAATATGATTACCGCTAGACCCAGAGCTACTTTCTTGTGGATTATTTTTTATTGTTGGCCGTTTAGAAAAGCTAAGACCAAAGTCACCGTTGGTTTTCCAGTGATTTAAAAATATTGAGTTTTTAAGATCGCCTGCTTTAAAAATAACAATGGTTTTATTGCTACCATCACCTTCAAGCTGATTTAAAATAAACTGACCATCTGCACTACGCCACGCAGAAATGTCTTCATCATAGTTCCCCACCTCTATTGGCTTACCATCAATTTCAAGCGTACCATCTTGATCTGTAATTAATGTAGTTGCTGTAGATAAATCGGTAAATTTAAAACGGTACGTATCTTCTCCTTCTTTTCCATCAAGTACATTAGTTCCTTTGTTTCCTTCTAAGATGTCTATGTCTTTACCACCGACAAGATAGTCATTTCCTTCACCACCTTTGAGCTCATTTTCACCATCATGACCTTGTATGTAGTCATTGCCTGTACCACCATCAATACGGTCTTTGCCTTTACCCCCTTCAATGTGGTCGTTGCCTTCATTACCTTCGAGTATGTTTTCGCCATCGGTTGCGGTAATAACATCATTGCCTTTACCCCCTTTCACATTAGCTTTAGAGTAAGACTGACTAAAGACAGCAACTACATCATTGCCGTCCCCTGCATCAATTTGAATATTACCATCTCGACCTACAATCAGATCGTTGCCTTCATCACCATAAATGGTATCGTTGCCTGTTCCACCATAAATGACATCATTTCCTTGACCACCGTAAATAGTGTCGTGACCTGCACCGCCATAAATAAAGTCATCTCCCGCACCACCATAAACAATGTCATTTCCTTGACCAGCTTCTATATAGTCATTGCCATCTTGTGCATTTATAGTGTCATTGCCTGCACCGCCATATATTTTATCATCCAACGTACCTCCTTTAATATCATCGTCTTTAGACGAACCAAAAATGATGTAATAATCTTCAAATGTGGTTAAATTACTTCCATCAATACCTAATTTAAAATCTGTTTCTAAATCGATAAATAAATGATCACCTTTTTTAAAAGGCAATAAAACATCTGGGATATCTGAGGTTGATAAAAGAGAGCTATTAATTTGTAAACGCCATCGATCTATAAAGGGGATACGACGCGTTGCTCGGAAAGTCTGCTTATCAATCGCTTCTCGTGTTTTCAAAAAGTTTACACGGTCTTTAATCCACTCACCTGTAATGCTACCTTCGCCTGTTACGTCATCATAAGCATCAAATTCTTTTTTGACTTGTTCAGAAACATCAAATGCAACAGAAGATACGGCACTAAGCGCTGCCCGTACATTGGCATACTGTTGTGCCAATTCAAAAATTTGCTGACCGGACATAGGTTCAAGCGTTTTACTTACTGTTGCAAGATCGTATTCCTGAAAAAATGACCGTGCATTTTGTGTAAAGTTATCATCATTGGTGGTTTTATATTTATTTTTACCAACAATCGCCCCTTGTAACATATCTAAAAAGCTATTCTCACCCATATAATCAATCAATTGAAATGCTTTGAGCCACTCCATAATGTTTGAAATAATGTACCACCTTTGTCAAAGACATCACCGCGTTGCTCGTTAAAATATGAATACCCAGTTCTACCAAGCGTCACAGTATCTGATAAGAGTTCTGTTACACTGCTCAACGCTTTTGAAACATTAGATCCATTAAATAATATAAGTGTATCTAAATAAGTAGCGCCCCCTTTTTTTGCTGCTGCCATGACGCCTTTTTTATAGCTGTAGTAGGCATACAAAATATCACGCCAATCGTTTAACGAATCAATCTTAAGTGGGCTGTTTCCACGACCAATCAAACGCCATGTTTGGTCATTGCGTAATAAAGTAAATAGCAGTGTTCCCGACCATGCAGCGTTACCACCATCTCGTGAAGCACTATCTTTTAGATCACGGTTAAATAGTACTTCACCCACTGCAGTTGCATCGGTATTACCAATTTTATCGATAGCAGGAATTTCTGAATAGCTTGCAGGATCATCTCCTTCTCCAAACAAGTTCAAAAGCATTTTCTTTGTAACAGCATCTGATGCTTTTTGCATTAAATCAATAGACACATGTTCGTTATAACGCAGTTGGGCTTGCATGTCGCTATATACACGAATTAGCTCAGACATTACCCCACGCCCTGCATTTGCTTCGGTTGCTCCTCTTAACCATAATACGGTAGAATCACTAGTTTCGTAGTTATATTTGTTTACTAATAAATTTGCAAAAGCCTCATAAATTTCATAATAACGCCCTGTTCCAGCTTGTTGGGCATCTCTGGCATTGGCCTCATCACGCATTTTTGCAATGGTTTGCATATCTTCAGGCTTGAGGAATGTAAGTTTATCTAACATAATGAACTTCCTTAATTTCGTCGTTTAAAATTTTAAGTGCAGTTAAGCAAACATCTTTTTTTTGCTCTAGAGTAATTTCTGAAGAACTTAAAGTTTGTGTATAATCGGGACCAGAATTAAGATCAAAAATATTAATTAAAATTCCTTTCCATTTAAAGCGGTTATACGATTTGGTTTCTGCTGATAAAGTACATGGAGTATCTAAAAAAGTAGAAACTTTCCCATGTTCTGCTTGCTCAAAATACTGTGGTGAATACATAAATACACGGAAGTATACATCGTCTTTGAGACGGCTTTTCCATTGTTTATGCAGTAGGCGATTAACATCTGAAGGCCATGCTATTGTAAACATGTCCCCAGCTCCATAATAGTACCGAGGAATGACTAAAAATTTATTATTAAGTTTAATCATGGCATCCTTTTTTGAGTCAAACTTTGGCAACCGCCAAAAATCTTCATCTCTAATGGCATTGAATTGCATTTCCTGCTGACGTGCTTCATAAGCAAGTCTACTTTCCACTTTCCGCTGAATTTGCAAATCTGTTTTGGGCACGAAAAGGTCACTATTAAATTTTGCCAGTAACCCAATCATCACGAGCGTGACGATAAAACCTGCTGAGGGTCTGTATTTAAATTTCATCATTTTTTAATCTATCTAACATAATGAACTTCCTTAATTTCGTCGTTTAAAATTTTAAGTGCGGTTAAACATAAATCTTTTCTAAGCTCAGGCGTTCGCTCTTCTAAGCTCAAAGTCTTATTTGGATTATTTACTGAAATAGGTGCATAAATTTGTATAAGTATGCCTTTCCATTTAAAGCGATTATACGATTTGGTTTCTGCTGATAAAGTACATGGAATATCTAAAAAAGTAGAAACTTTACCTAAATTATAAATTTGCTCAAAATATTGTGGTGAATACATAAATACACGGAAATAAACATCCTCTTTTAGACGGCTTTTCCATTGTTTATCTAGTAAGCGGTTAGTATCTGAAGGCCATGCTATTGTAAACATGTCTCCATATCCATAATAGTAACGAGGGACGACTAAAAACTTATTATTAAGTTTAATCATGGCATTCTTTTTTGAGTCAAACTTTGGTAACCGCGCCATTTCTTCATCTGTAATAGTATTGAGTTGCCTTTCCTGTTGCTCTGCTTCATAAGCAAGTCTACTTTCAACTTCACGATAAATTTGCAAATCTGTTTTGGGCACAAAAAGGTCACTATTACATTTTGCCAGTAACCCAATCATCACGAGCGTGACGATAAAACCTGCTGAGGGTCTGTATTTAAATTTCATCATTTTTTAATCTATCTAACATAATGAACTTCCTTAATTTCGTCGTTTAAAATTTTAAGTGCGGTTAAGCAAATATCTTTATCAAAATCGGGTTTTTGTTCGTCTAAACTTAAAGTTTTTTCTACATTAGTTATTGAAAGAGGTGCATAAATTTGTATAAGTATACCTTTCCATTTAAATTGATTATATGACTCTTTATTTTCACATGGCGTATTAGAAAAAGAGGATATTTCTCCATTTTTTGCTTGTTCAAAATACTGTGGTGAATACATAAATATACGGAAATATACCTCCTCTTTTAGACGGCTTTTCCATTGTTTATGCAGTAAGCGATTGGTATCTGAAGGCCATGCAATATTAAATCCATGATACCCAGAATAGTGACGGGGTACAAAAAGCATAATGTTATTACGTTTAATTAAGGCATATTCTCTTGAGTCAAATTCTGGCAACCGCCAATAATCTTTAGAGGGAATTGTGTCAAATTGCTTTTCTAATTTCCATGCTTCCTTCATTAATTGCTCATCTATTTCTCGCTGAATTTGCAAATCTGTTTTGGGCACGAAAAGGTCACTATTACATTTTGCCAGTAACCCAATGATCACGAGCGTGACGATAAAACCTGCTGAGGGTCTATATTTAAATTTCATCATTTTTTAATCTATCTAACATAATGAACTTCCTTAATTTCGTCGTTTAAAATTTTAAGTGCGGTTAAGCAAACATCTTTTCTTTGCTCGAGAGTAAATTCTGAAGAACTTAAAGTTTGTGTATAATCTGAACCAGAAGTCAGGTCAAAAATATCAATTAAAATTCCTTGCCATTTAAACCGATTATACGATTTGGTTTCTGCTGACAAAGTACATGGAATATTTGAAAAAGTAGAAATTTTTCCGTTTTTTGCTTGCTCAAAATACTGTGGTGAGTAAAGAGCTATACGGAAGTATACCTCCTCTTTTAGACGGCTTTTCCATTGTTTATGCAGTAAGCGGTTGGTATCTGATGGCCATGCAATATTAAATCCAATACCACCTTCATAGTAACGAGGAATGACTAAAAACTTATTATTTCGCTTAATCATGGCATTCTTTTTTGAGTCAAATTCTGGTAAGCGTGCCCTTTCCTCATCTGTAATGGTGTTTAATTGAGCATCTAATTTCCATGCTTCCTTCATTAATTGCTCATCTATTTCTCGCTGAATTTGCAAATCTGTTTTGGGCACGAAAAGGTCACTATTACATTTTGTCAGTAACCCAATGATCACGAGCGTGACGATAAAACCTGCTGAGGGTCTATATTTAAATTTCATTGAAAGAATCAATTTTACTGTCTTATTAAATTCATTTAGAGAATACTTATTTTTGCGTTAACAAACTTTTAGGTCTTACGCTTTCAGCGTCTTTAAATAAACTAAACGTTTGGCTTACATAATTCACAACACCTGATATTTGTTCCATATAGTTTAATAACTCAGGTGTTTTCTCAGCCTGAATAAGCTTAGTAGCGCGTGAAGGGTCAAACCCATCAAACTGACAATAAAATAAAGGTTCACCACGTTTTAAAATTAAATCTTGTGTTGTATCATGCCATTCAAATGCCCACATTAAAGGTCTTGGCCAAATATGAATAGGAAAACGTCCACCAAAAATAGTGCCAGGTAGTGGATTCTTTCGATAATTGCAAAATGCATCTAATTGCGTGATATAAGCTACTTCATCTGCAATAAAACAATATGGAAGTTTGAGTTGAAGAATTGGAATTTTTGGCGATCGCCACTCTTTTTCTTGTACTAAACTTAAAAGTTGAGACAATTTATTTTGTCGAACCGCTGATTTATCACCCAAAACATTGACAAGAATAGGTTTACCTTCAGAGTCTCTCGCAAATCTCAAATGCAAATCATAAGGACAATTAATCACAAAATAGCGACTTTCTAATTGTAAAATTGCAGGACAACGAGATGCAGATTTAGCATGCCTATTCTGAGACATACTTCTTAATCGGTAAGGTGCTTCAAAAAGTAGAGCACCCTGCTCTTCCGTTAAAAACCAGCCTACTTGTAAAGGCCCATCTAAAGCCTTTTGCTCACAATCACCTATTGTAAAATTTATTTCCATCTACTTCTCCCAAATCACGTTCATTTACATATCAATGACTAAAACAAATCAAACACTCTTGAACTAAAGCCCCCTGTAATTTGCAGTAAATTGATCTGTGCTTGTAAAAACTGATATTTCGCTTGCGTCAGCTTTAACCGTGCGTCATACAACTCTTTTTCAGCCCGTATACGTTCAACATTGCTCATTAAGCCATAACGTTGCCCCAAGGTACTTGAAGTGACTTTGGTTTCATTAGTGTGTACCAATGTTTCTAATGCATGTATACGCTGTTGCCCTGTTTGCACTTTGCTGTAGTTTTCAATTACGCTTAAACGAACTTTGTCTTGAGTAATACGCAACTCACTTTGTGCCACTTGTAGACTTGCTTGCGCTTGTCTAACTTGGGCTTTGGTTTGCCCACCGGTAAAAAGGGGTAGATTAATACCAACCCCTACATAGGCTGTACGTGTATCTTGAGCTTGGTAAATGCCTGTATCACTGGGGTTATAGGTATAGCCAGAAGACAGCTCAACTGTGGGATAATAGTTTGCTTTGGCAATTTTCAACTCCTGCTGTGCTTTATTGATGAGTTGTTCTTGCATCTGTATTTCTAGGTTGTGCGATGTTGCTTGACTTTGCCATGTAGATAATGTCTCTGCTGGAAAGTGAAGCATGTTTAATTGGGTGTTCTTCATTTCACTCAGTGCAATCGAACGTCCAACATAGGTTTCTAGTTGAGCCAATGCTTGCTGTAATTGAGCTTGTATGTCTAACTCATCTGCAAATGCCGATTCATAGCCTGCTTGAGCTTCTTGTACATCTACAATAGACACCACCCCTTTTTCAAATTGAACTTGTGCTTGCTTTTGTTGCATTAAAAAAGAGGCTTGGGCTTTTTGGCTACTGAGCAACGACTCTTGTGCAATCAGCACATTAAAGTAGGCTTCGGATACTTTTAATAAAAGTTGTTGCTCGGTTAAATCGAGTTGCTGATGGGCAATATGAAGAATGACATCCGTATTTTTGTACTTATACCACTGGCTTAGGTTAAAAATGGTTTGTGTGGCACTGAGCCTAAAACTTTGACTATTTCGTTGTAACTGTCTAGGTTGCGTCTGCTTTTGTAATTGATACGCACCACTCATGCCAATTTGTGGTAGCAGTGCAGCTTGAGCAAGGGGTTTCTGCTGTGCTGTCACCATATATTCATAACGGCTTTTTTCTAATACCGCAGCATTGTTTTGTGCAGATAGCAGGGCTTCTTTTAGGCTTAAGGCGTATGTAAATGTTGTAGTCCCTAAAAGCAATCCAACCATGAGTGTACGATAAAGATAAAGATGAGATCGAATCGTCATGGTTATCGCTCTCTCATACTTTCATCAACTTTGGTTTGTAATGGGCTTAACAGATACGAAATCACACGACGTTTGCCTGTTTTAATTTCTGCAGAAACATTCATCCCTGCATCTAATCGTACCTCTTTTCCATCAATATTTAGCTTGTCTCGATCAAGGGTAATAATGGCACTATAAACTAAGCCTAAATCCTTGTTTTCTACAGCATCAAAGCTCACGCTTTTTACTTTTCCTGTTAAATAGCCATAGCGAGTATATGGGAAAGATTCCACTTTAATCACAGCCTCTTGTCCAGCATGAATAAAACCAATATCTTTGTTCGGTACAATGGCTTCGACCTCTAGTTGGTCTTGTGGCACAATGGTCATCAGCGGTTGTGCAGCTGTAACCACGCCACCTAAAGTATGTGTAGCCAATTGTTGTACTGTGCCATCTACAGGCGACGTGATTTGCATAAACCCTTTACGTTGCTGACTTTTGAGTAACTCCGCACCCAGTTGTGGAATTTGTTCATTGGCTTGTCTGAGTTGATCAAAAGCCTCTCGTTTTAAGTTTTGGGTATTGAGGATTAGCTCATCTTCAGCTTGTCGAATGGCATGTTGTACTTGTTCAGCATTTTGTCTTTGACTCATCAAATCATTTTTAGCTTGTATGTATTTACTTTGTTGCTCTAATAAGTTGTGTTTTGCTAAAAAGTTTTGTGAAACCAGTTCTTGATAATCTGAAGTTCGTTGCTTTTCAATATCTGTCATAGCCACTAACTTTTGAATCTGTGCTTGAGTAGATGCACGTTCAGCCATGTGTTGCTCTTTTACAGAGATAAGCTGTTTATTCTTAGTGAACCATGCTTGGTATTGGTTAGAGACTAAATGTTCTGCTTGGATTTTTTCTTCTGTACTAATTGATGACAGTACTTGCTGAATGATGACGGAATCGTGAGGTTTAGCAACGGTTATAACTTTGTCTAAAGAGATATATTTTTGTTGATCAAGTGACTGTAAAAGCGCTTCTGCACGCCATTTAGCAATATAGGCGGCTTTTAACGCATCATGAGCACGCTGATAATCTGTATCAGAACCAACCCCTGCAAGTTGTAGTAACGTCTCGCCTTTTTTGACCACCTGTCCATCATGGACATTAATCTTTTCTACCACCGCAGTTTCTAAAGACTGTATGGTTTTACTGCGTCCACCTAGACTCGTTTTCCCTTGTGCTGTCGCAACAATATCGAGCTTACCAATCAGTGACCATATCAGTGTTAATAGTGCAAATAATATGATCAAGCGTGCGATCCATTTCGGGGCAGCAGACAATGGGGTTTCCGTCAGCTCTAAATGTGCAGGTAAAAACTCTCGCTCATCTTTATCACGCTTGGGTGGGTCAAGTTGGTCTCGAATCGCCCACACTTGTTTCCATATTTTAATATATCTTTGAATAAAATCTTTAAAGGCTTCTTTATACATAACGCATACCTAAGATGACTGTAGATCAAATAGGTATTTGTAATACCCTTGTTTTTGCAGTAATTCTGCATGTGAACCGTGCTCAACAATTTGCCCTTTATCCATGGCCACAATACGATGACAACCACGTACAGTAGATAATCGATGGGCAATAATAATCACTGTTCGACCTTGGCAAATGGCACGCATATTTTTCATAATGGCGTGTTCAGACTCATAATCGAGGGCACTAGTGGCTTCATCTAAAATAAGAATACGTGGGTTTACCACCAAGGCTCTGGCAATCGCGATACGCTGACGTTGTCCACCTGAAAGACCTGAACCTTGCTCTCCTACCACCGTGTCATAACCTTCGGAAAGTTCTGAAATAAACTCATGTGCACCTGCCAGCTGTGCCGCTCGAATCACACGTTCAAGTGACATACCGGGGTCACTTAAAGCAATGTTTTCTCGAACACTACAATTCATTAAAATATTTTCTTGCAGAACAACCCCAATTTGTCGACGTAGCCATGCAGGGTCAGCTAATGCTAAATCATTACCATCAATTAAAACTCGCCCACTTTCTGGCACATATAAACACTGAATAAGACGTGTAATGGTGCTTTTTCCTGAACCTGACCGACCAACAAGGCCTAATACTTCACCGGCACGTATATCTAAAGAAAAGCCTCTTAAAACTTCAGGTGCATCTGGGCGATAGCGAAAAGAGATTCGTTCAAATTGAATTTTTCCTTTAATTTCAGGCAATGCCATACGACTGGTTGGGTTTTCAGTCGGTGTATTTAAAATATCTCCCAAACGTGCAACAGAAATTCCCACTTGTTGAAAGTCTTGCCACAGTTGAGCCAAGCGAATTACAGGTGCGGCGACTTGTCCTGCAAGCATATTAAAAGCAATCAATTGACCGACCGTTAAATCACTTGAAATAACCAGTTTGGCACCGAACCACAATGTTGCGACCGTAACGAGCTTTTGAATCAGTTGTATCCCTTGTTGCCCAATGGTGGCTAAACGAGTCACCCTAAACCCTGCAGCAACATATGCTGCAAGTTGTTGATCCCATCGACGAGTCATTTGTGGTTCAACCGCCATCGACTTAATGGTACTAATTGTTGTCACTGACTCCACTAAGAAAGACTGACTGTCGGCATTTCTTGCAAATTTTTCATTCAAACGAGTACGTAAAATTGGACTAATACTGGCAGACCACAGTGCATATAAAGGTAAAGAAGCCAATACAATTAATGTCAGCCAGCCACTGTAGTACCACATCACCGCCAAAAAATGGACAACTCACAAATAAACACAGCACTCACGAGCGAGATATCGTCCTTGATCAACGCCAGCGCCTCGGTGATTTCGAAGGTGATACAGTGATTAGCCATCATAAAGGGTATTTTAACACCTGTAGAGCGTAAGAGCTTATATGTACGTATAGGTAGGTGGAACAAGAGGTTCAACAAATACGATCAACCACTGTATAAACAGACTAAAAATAAGCCATGCAAATAGTGTCACATTTGATAATGGAAAAGAATTTACTCAACATCAAAGGATTAGTGAACAGGGCATAGAGACTTATTTTGCAGAGCCATATCGACCAAATCAGCGTGCAAGAAATGAAAATACCAATGGTTTAATTCGCCAGTATCTGCCAAAATCATCTTCATTTGAGCATGTGACACAGGCAGATATTCAAGACATCGAAGACACTTTGAACTGTCGTCCTCGTAAGAGTTTAGGATGGCGAACCCCAAGTGAAGTCATGGCTGGTTTTAATACCGTTGCACTTGCTGCTTGAATCCGCCATTACAAAGATCTGAGTCATATAAATACACATCATCCTATCTATCATTCCTTGTAGTACAGAAATAGGTACAGATAGCGAATTATTTAGATAAGGCTCTTTTCTATATAAAAAATTGTCTAGGCATTTAGCTAGGATCAGTATAACAGGAAGACTAGATTAAAGATTTTTGTGATTTAATAATTTTTATATTTGAGTATAGATAAAGATGTATTCACGTTATTTACAACGTACTTGAAATATTAAAAGCTCTCCTCCGCCAAAAAAATGCAAGTTAAATTGAAAGTGCCTCTCGCTAAATCAGAGATATTATGTATGCCAACCAAAAGAATTAAATCACTTTTAGCAGGCATACATTTCAATTAATGCTCAATAAAAGTTAAAATATCTGCATTAATAATGTCATGGTTAATTGTTGGCATACCATGAGATAAGCCTTCGTAAATTTTTAATACACTATTTTTTACTAAATCATGTGCTAAAACACTAGAGGTTTTATATGGCACGACTTGATCTGCATCACCATGCATAATCAAACATGGCAAATCAATACCTTTTAAATCATTTGTAAAGTCAGTTTGAGAGAAAGCAACGATCCCATCGTATTGTGCTTTAGCACCACCCATCATTGCTTGTCGCCACCAATTTTGGATCACAGCTTCATCTGTTGTTTCTGGTGCAGTGTTGTATCCATAAAATGGGCCTGAAGGTAACTCTTTAAAGAAGTGTGCTCTATTTGTTGCAAGTTGCACCTGAAAGCCATCAAACGTTTCTTTAGGTAACCCATTAGGGTTAGCTTCTGTTTGAACCATTAAAGGTGGAACCGCCCCAATAAGTACAATTTTAGCTGTTTTTTCTGGCCCATGTTTTGCTACGTAGCGAACGATTTGTCCACCACCTGCTGAGTGACCAACATGTATAACATTTTCAAGATTCAATTCACTTACAATGTGAGCAACATCATCTGCGTAGTGATCCATGTCATGACCTGTATCAATTTGGCTCGATCTTCCATGCCCTCGACGGTCTGATGCAATCACTCGGTAGCCTTTATTTAGAAAAAAAAGTAGTTGATTGTCCCAATCATCTGCACTTAAAGGCCATCCGTGATGGAAGAAAATCGCTTGAGCATCTTTTCTTCCCCAATCTTTGTAAAATAATTCAAGTTCATCATTTCTTTTAATGTATGGCATTTTAAATTTACCTATAAAGTTAAATAAGTTGTTGTGGTTTTGACTATTAATTTGAGTGATTCAAATTATTTTTTACGTTCAATTATCTAGTAAATAAGCAAACATCAGTTTAGATATAAAAAGTGAAACAGCGAGCTTCTCTTTCTTTTGACATCTGCCTAATACAAATAACCAAATTTAATTATCCACCGACCATCATGCCACCGTTAGGGTGAATAGTTTGACCAGTAATATAAGAGGAGTCGCTACTTGCTAAATACACAAACGTAGGTCCGAGCTCATACGGTTGAGCACAGCGACCCATTGGAGCACCTTCGCCGTAGTTTTCGACAAGTTTTGGATCTGTTTGGCCTAGTGTTGCTGGCTGTAGAGGGGTCCAAACTGGCCCAGGTGCAACCGCATTTACGCGAATGCCCTTTTCAAGTAATTGATTGGATAATGCTCTTGTAAACATAATTTGAGCACCTTTTGTTGTCGAATAATCAACAAGATTGCCCGGACACAAATAACCGTTCACTGAAGACACGTTAATAATGGTGTCGCCTTCACTAAAGTGAGGTAAAACTGCTTTACTTAAATAGAACATTGAATGTACATTGGCATCAAACGTATCTAGCCATTGCTCATCACTAAGTGTTGATAGATCTTCATTAATCCATTGTTTGCCTGCATTATTTACTAATATATTTATTTTTTTAAAATCTGTAACGACGGTCTTCACCAAAGTTTGACACTCTGAACTGTGGCGTAAATCAACTGGATAAATTCGACAAATACCACCTTCATTTTCTACCCAAGTTTTTACCCACTCAGCATCTACCCTTTCCATTTCACAGTCTTTTAAATAAGTGATTGCAACTTCAGCGCCTTCTTTTACAAAATATAAAGCGGCTGCACGGCCTATACCACTATCGCCACCTGTAATTAAAGCAACTTTTCCTAATAACTTTTTAGAACCGATGTAGTCTTTTGTTATAAATTCTGCTTGAGGTTTAAGCTGTGCATCACTACCAGGATATTCTTGTCTCTGTGCGGGAATTTTAAATTTATTAGCCACGGTATAACCCTTTTATTGTATATAAAGATATACAGTAAATTGAAAATAGATTAGTGAATGCACTAAATTTGTTGCAAATATTAAGTTTATGTAATGAATGTGTAGATTTACGTGTCTTATATCAAAAGTAAAAAACAGATTTATAAAACCAATAATTTTATTAAATATAAAAAATTTAAATGACGATTGTACGTCCATTTTTTATCTATTCATGATGATTCAAGCCTGTGTTTTGACTCTATCCGTAATAATTTCCTTTATAGCCTAAATGTCTTTTAAATAACCCCTACTTATGGTTAAAGTGTGTGCTTCTAAAAAACTTACTTCATCTAAATGATGGGTCACATAAATCATCGGTAAATTGGTTTGAATTTTAATTGTTTTAAAAAAAGGTAAAATTTGATTCTTTAGCCGTGTATCCAAACCTGTAAGGGGTTCATCGAGCAATAATAAATCGGGCGAAGAAAGCAATGCTCTGCCAATAGATACCCTTTGGGCTTCCCCGCCAGACAATTGGTTCACTTTGCGCTTGAGTAAATGATCAAGTTCCAATAATTCAACAACATGATTCAACTCAAATTTTCTTTGTGATTTTTCTACCAATTTTTCAGCATACTTCAAATTTTGTAATACATTTAAATGTGGAAATAAAAGTGGGTTTTGAAAAATAAGTGCAATACGCCTTTGATAAGTTGGTATATTTATGCCTTGCTGATGATGAAACAATATTCGATTTCTAAACGAAATTTCACCATATTCAGGTGTCAACACCCCCACAATATTTTTTAATACCGTACTTTTCCCACTGCCTGAAGCACCCACAATTGCCAAAACTTGATCAGTCATTTCAAATTGTGCATGTATATTAAACTGATTATAATGAAACTGAAAATTGCACTTCAACATTTTATGCTCCCAATTTGCGTTGATACTTTTGCACAATAAAGTAATTTGCAGTCAGTGCTAGAAATGCTAACAGTAACGATAAAACTACCAAACGTATGGCCATCACATCACCATCTGGTTGTTGAAGCAGTGAGTAAATGGCAATAGGTAACGTGCGTGTTTCATCTGGAATATTACCCACAAAAGTAATGGTTGCGCCAAACTCACCAAGACTACGACTAAAGCCCAAAATACTCCCCACCATTATACCAGGCAGTGCCAAAGGCAGACTGATACTAAAAAAAACCTTTAACGGTGATGCGCCCAAACTCGATGCAACCTGTTCAAGCTGTTGATTCATATACTGAAAAGACAGTCTAATTGGTTGTACCATAAGTGGAAAGGCAACCACCATCGACGCAAGTACAGCCCCTTTCCAATCAAAGGCTAAGCGAATGCCAAAATGGTATAAGTATTTGCCCAACACCCCTTGTGTACCAAATACCACAAGAAGCAAATAACCCAAAACCACTGGTGGGAGTACCATGGGCAACTGTAATAATGCTTCAACAAAAAACTTCAGACGAAACTCATATCGAGCTAGGCACCAAGCAACCACTATCGCAATGGGTAAACACATAAAAGTCGCAAAACATGCCACTTTCGCTGATAAATAGACTGCACTTAGTGCTTCTGGACTCAACATTGCTATTTTACTGAGTAAAATATAAAGCCATACTTTTCAAACACCACACGTGCTTGTGGGTCACTTTTTATAAATTGAAATACCTTTTGCGCATCTTTATTATTTTCCCCTTGCTTTGTCATCGCGACAGGATAACTGATTGGCGCATGCGAACTTTCAGGAAATACACCTAATATTTTCACTTTTGTACTAATCAGCGCATCTGTTTTATATACAATGCCCACATCACATTCGCCACGCTCTACAAAAGTCAGTGCTGCACGCACATCATCTGTACCAACAATACGGCCATTTAATGTATTTAACCAATTAAGTTTAATTAAACTTTGTTTTGCATATTTCCCTACAGGTACCGACTCCATTTGACCTGTACATAAATGACCACGAAAAGACTGTGAAAAATTAAACTGCGGTATGGCTTTAAAGGTCATTTTTGATGCTATTGGCGCAATCACCACAAGCTGATTCATTAATAACGTTTTTACCTGACTAGTGTCTACTTTTTGCTTTTTTACTAAATAGTCCATCCAGTCTTGGTCTGCCGAGAAAAAAATATCACTCGGTGCACCAGCTTCAACTTGTTTTGCGAGTGTTGATGATGCGGCATAAGCTGGCACAATTTTCGTCTCAGAATGTTTTTTTTCATATAAACTAGATATTTCATTGATGGCATTGGTTAAACTTGCAGCTGCATAAATTCGAACGGGATCTGCATTTACAGTCATACACAAAGCCAATGTCATACTGCCAAGAATTATTTTTTTCATTTTATTATCTCTCACTGAATTAATAAAATTTTGACCATTTCCCCACTCAAATACGTCTGGTTTGCTTCAAGATAAACCAAACAATTTGCTTGCATCAAATTACTTAACATATGCGATTGTTGCTTTTTTAAACCATAAACACGTAAAACAGCATCTTCAGACTGTACATGCATTCGTAAAAAACGTGAACGAAGGTCTGATTTTTGGGCTTGATCAAGCCTTGCAGTGTACCAAGTCAATGCGTTACGATGGCCTTGTAAAGCAGCAATTAATGTTTTCACATAAATAAACAAGCCGACATAAACTGCAGCAGGATTACCCGGTAAACCCAGTAAATAGCAACGTTTTTTCTCACTTTTATCTAGCGTAGCAAAAAACATTGGTTTACCCGGCTTTTGTTTTACCTTCCAAAACACTTGTTCAAAGCCCAAATTTAACGTTGCCGGTCGAATAAAATCATAATCTCCAACCGATACGCCGCCTGTTGTAATAATCAGATCATACGTTTGACTGAGCTCTTGAATCAGTTGTTGTACTTCTTGCAGTGTGTCTTTCACATAGAAATGATCTGCATGCTGTCCAACACTGTGTAACCAATTCATGATCAACGGCGTATTTGCATCAAAAACTCTGCCTTCAGTTAAAGTAGCATTACTCTCAACATCAGATATTTCATCACCAGAAACCACAACTGCAATACGTGGGGATTGATAAACGGTAATCTCTTTTACACCAGCCATACATAGCGCAGCAATGGCACCCACGGTCAAGTGTTGGCCTTGAGCTGCCAATGTTTGACCATGACCAACTTCTTCACCTAAATAACGAATATCTGTATTTAACTCAACTGCACGATCTACACAGATTATGGCATCTGCCATATCACTGACATACTCTTGCCTGACAACTGTGGTTGTACCTTGTGGGATTTGAGCACCTGTAAAAATACGAACTGCCTGCCCAGATTTTAAATGGACTGTTGTTGGATCTCCTGCTTTCATCTCTCCAATACACTCAAATGTTTGATTCTGCCAAAGAGTTTCATGGCTACATACGGCGTAACCATCAACTGCACTTTGGTCAAACAAAGGCAAAGCATACGGCGCATGTACGTCTTTCGCCACATAATGCCCCAATGCATCAGACACTTTTATTATTTGAGTAGGCAAAATACGTGCTTGCTCAATCAATAGATTTAAGGCCTGATCTACCGCTAATAATCCAAGTTCGGCACCACAACCGGACATTACTCATACCCTCCACGGTGAGGTATATTTTTTTGCACGTCAAATAAATGAATTAATGCAGGTAAAATAGCAAGCAAAGACTCTTTAGCCCCTTGCCGACTGCCCGGTAAAGTCACCACAACACTCTGCTCGATATACCCTGCTACACCACGACTTAATGCAGCATACGGCGTTCTTTTTTGGCCAAAACTTCGTGCCGCCTCCATAAGGCCGGGTATTTCTCGTTTGAGTAATGGTTGAATGGTTTCAACGGTTAAATCTTTGGGGCCAAGCCCTGTGCCGCCTACTGTTAAAATCAGTGGATAATGATTTTTTTGTTGTTCAATCAATGCCAGTAATTGCTGTGGGTCATCGGGAATCACTTGATATAACACCTGAGTGAAATTTGCTTCATTTAATATATCTAAAACATGTTTACCTGCCGTATCTGGCTTTTTTCCCATCGCTACGGTGTCTGATAAAACAATTACAGATGCAGTAATACTGTCTGTTAAAAAACGACTATAGTGCGATTTACCACCTTTTTTCTGTACCAATTTGCATTGATCTAAACTTAAATCTTCAGGGTCGCAATGCGGTTTTAACATGTCATATAAAGTTAGCCCTGCTAAACTTGCAGCGGTCAGTGCCTCCATTTCAACCCCTGTTGGGCCAATGGTTTCTACTTGTGCAATAATTTTGACGGCGCTGTCTAACAATTCAAATTCAACATCTGCTTGGTAAATAGGTAATGGATGACACAACGGAATCAATTCATCTGTCCGTTTAGCAGCCAATATACCCGCAATACGTGCAGTTTTTAGTGCATCGCCTTTCTCTGTCTGCCCTATACGCAATAATTCAATACAATGTGGTGGAGCATGTAAAATTGCATGTGCAATCGCAATGCGGTAACTTTCGGCTTTCATGCCAACATTTTTCATTCCATGCTTCCTCTTTTTTAATCAATGTCTCTATTTTAATGTTCAATAACACTAAACACTCATCGATGCATATGTGATGAATCGTCTTTTCGAATACAGCACCCTGCGACATATTGATGTGTACCATCACGATAAAACTCTTCTTTCCAAATCGGAACTTCGTGTTTTACTCGCTCCACCGCCTCTTCACAGGCTTGAAATGCTTCACGGCGATGTGCTGCATACGCCATTGCAATAATGGCTTTTTCACCAACTTCTAGTCGGCCAATACGATGAATCACCCGTACATACGGCACAGCATATTTTTCACTGACTTCTATTTCAATCTGTCGAATCATTTTTTCGGCAATTGGTGTATATGAGGTGTATTGCAATGCGTCTACATCTCGCCCTAAATGGTGATTTCGCACTGTACCAATAAAGACACCTATCCCACCACATTCAGGAAAATGAGCAATATCATCAAACACATCTTGTTCAAGTGGCAACGTATGAATACGTTGAAATTGATTTAATTCCAAAGGATTAGCCTCCTGCAACAGGAGAAAGTAAAACTAAAGCACTGTCTGCATGAAGCAAAGTTTGGCGTGACACCATCTGATCGCCAATTGCACATGCGCATTGTTCTAACAAAAGTCTGCTGTTTGAGTGCGCTACGGCAATTTTTTGTAAAACATGCCCCACGTCACTGCCTTCATCACATATCACATGTAATGTTGACGGTAAGACTGTTTTAATCATGCCATAGCTTTCAATCATGACTGTTATTGTTGCCATGTTACCCTCCCATCATATGCATACTAATTCTTCCAGACTTTTGTTGCTTTTGTGCTTGAATGGCTGAAAAGCCCAATGCTTTTGACCAAATTACGTCAGTGAGTTGCTGTTC
Source organism: Acinetobacter boissieri (assembly GCF_900096955.1). Lineage (GTDB taxonomy): Bacteria > Pseudomonadota > Gammaproteobacteria > Pseudomonadales > Moraxellaceae > Acinetobacter > Acinetobacter boissieri. The sequence goes on from NZ_FMYL01000009.1 coordinate 33,253, forward strand.
TAAGTCTTGATATGTTGCGTCTTTATCACCTATTAAATGATCTAACAAAAGTTTGATATTTAAACCCTCTTGTGCAAATAAACAGGTATAAAAATCGCCTTGAGCCGTTAAACGTAAGCGATCACATTGATGACAAAATGAATGACTAATCGTTGAAATAATACCAATCGTTGTATGATCGACCCGATATAGACGCGCAGGATTATTGCCTTGTTCCAGCGCATCAATCTGCTTAAATACCGTTGCCAGCTCATTTAAAATGTCTTGTTCTGTTACGACATCTGTCGCTGACCATTTTTGATCACCATCTAATGGCATAAACTCAATAAATCGCAATTCAATCTCTTGCTTTATGGCCCAATGCGTCAATGGTACAATTTGATTGTCATTACAGTGTTTAATCAGCACACAATTGACTTTCACCTTTAAGCCCACCAATTGCGCTTGAGCAATACCTGCCAATACAGGCTGTAAATGCTTTTGTGTCAGCTGTTGAAACTGTGCTTCATCTAAACTGTCTAAACTGACATTTAAATCATCTAAACCTGCTTGTTTTAAGTCCAAAGCATATTTTGTTAAATAATGCCCATTGGTGGTCATAGAAATACGCTTTAATCCCAATGGTTTTAACTGCTGTAGCTGTGCAATAAAATGAACAATGCCTTGGCGCATGAGAGGCTCGCCACCAGTAATACGTATTTGCTCTATACCACGCTGTACCATAAATTGACAAAATTGATATAACGCCTCAAAACTCAACAGTGTGTGTTTTTCTGCCCATTTCGGATGTTCAGGCATGCAATAACTACATTTAAAGTTACAACGGTCTGTTACAGAAATTCTTAACTTCCGTTTTTGGCGACCATATTGATCAATAAACGCTGTATTGTCTGCCAGCTGTATTGCAGTACTCATTCACACCCTCGATCTATATTTAAGCATTTAACTTAAATCACGTGCTTGCCGATACTGCTGTAACTCATCTATTGAGTTAATACTATGAAACATGCTCATCTCGTGCTTAAACACGATTTTTTCTGCACCTAGATGCTTAAAACATTGTTTTAGCGAATATTGACCTAACCTCAGTTGCTGGGTTAACACAGCTAGACTTTCACGATTCATTACACAAAATGGATATAACGGATCATAATTTACCTCTATATATACCACCTGTGCAGAAGCCGATTGCTTTAATTTTTCATGCAAAATGCTCACCACATTGGGTGGGATATACGTCACATCACAAGGAATAAACACAATATAATCAGATTCGACATAAGACCATGCTGTTTTCATGCCCATAAGCGGGCCTAAAAACCCGTCATCATGGTCTGGGAAAAACCCTATATTTGGAATTAAACGCCGATACAATGTCAAATCTCGATGGCTATTTACCCAAACTTTATTTACCCCATGAGCCACATGCTGATAAATCTTAACCAATTGAACTTTATCCTCAAAGGTTTGTAAGAGTTTATTTACACCTGACATGCGCCGTGCCTGTCCGCCCGCCAAAATTACCACATCTGTTGCTGGGTAATTGCTCATGTAAAATCCTCCTGCTGACAGGCTTTAATGAGCCCTCTAATTTCAGGTAAACATGACCCACAGTTTCCGCCTGCTCTTAAACACGCCGTGACTTCTTTTTCGTCAGTGATTTTTTTCGCTTGAATGGTGTCTATAATGCGTTGTTTTCCCACTTTAAAACAACTACACACCAGCGGGCCTTCAGACGATGCCATAGACATGGCTTGCCCTGCTAAGAGTGCTTTGCGATGCATTGCACCTAAGCGCTGTCGTTGAAATAAACTACTTAACCAATGTCGATCAGGCAATTGCTCTTGCTTGGCAATATATAGTGTCGCCACTAATTTTCCTGCATGTAACACCACGGTATGGCTTACTTGCGCAGAAGCATCATCGACATTTAACCACTCAAACGATTCATCTTGAAAATCTAAGTAAACTTTTAACGCTCGAACAATATGCTGTAATGGTCTACGATCAGCCAACTCATAACGTATGGCAGGCGTAGCAGGTATTTTCACCCACCATGTCACACTCTGTATGAATTGCTGTATGTGTACTTGATACTGGGCATCGACATATAACGTGCCATACCATTCAGATTGAAAATGCTGAAGCAAAACAGGCGTATGTTTAAATTCAGGCTCGCCAGAAATCTGATCTACTACAGGGTTTACCACCTGACCAATACGTGCATCAGATGCAAATTGATCATTCCAATGAATGGGTGCAAAAACCTGACCACGGCGTATATTGGCACTAATTTTCACACGTAAAACACACTGCCCCCATGCAGATTGAATTTTTACTAAGCCTTCATGACGTAAGCCGTATTTTAATGCATCTTGTGCATGTATTTCGCAGTAAGGCTCACTCAAATGATGGGTTAAATTAGCAGATAACCCTGTTCTGGTCATGGTATGCCACTGATCTCTCACACGGCCTGTATTTAAAATGAGTGGATAGCGCTCACTCACCTGATGTACTGGGTCAACTACAGGGGTTGCAATAAATTTGGCACGTCCATTTTTATGGCTAAACTGACCTGCTTGACCATATAACTGCTGCACACTGTTGTGCGATAAATGTGCTGAAACAGGCCATTGTATTGGCTGTAAATTGTTGTACGCTGTTGCGCTTAGATCTGTTAAACCTGCTAAGTTCAAATAACGAAAGTATTCAGAACGCTGCGTTTGATGATACTCAGTATTTTTATATGCAGTGAGCTTGGCATGCTCTAAAAATATTTCATGACTATCTTTAAAGTCAAACCCTGAAAAACCCATTCGCTGTGCCACTTGGCAAATAGCCCACCAGTCAGCTTTTGCTTGCTCTGGCGCAGGTAAAAATGCACGCTGTCTAGAAATTCGACGCTCAGAGTTGGTGACTGTGCCATCTTTTTCTCCCCAACCCAGCGCAGGTAGCAATACATCTGCATAAGCTGTGGTGTCGGTATTTTGAGAAATATCTGACACCACAACAAACTCACATGCCTCAAGCGCACGCTGTACTTGAGTTGCATCTGGCAAACTCACTACAGGATTGGTGGCCATAATCCATATAGCTTTAATTTCACCACGCTCAACGGCTTGAAATAAATCAACAGCTTTTAAACCTGCACGACGTGCAATATGTGGACTTTGCCAAAACGCTTGTACTAAAGTTTGATGTGAAGCATTGTCTAAATCTAAATGAGCCGCCAACATATTAGACAAGCCACCCACTTCTCTGCCCCCCATTGCATTGGGTTGACCGGTCATGGAAAAAGGCGCTGCACCCAGCTTACCTATTTTTCCAGTGAGCAAATGGCAATTAATAATACTATTGGCTTTATTAACCCCTTGTGAAGACTGGTTTACCCCCATAGAAAATAAAGTCATTACTTTTTCAGTGCGGGCAAATGCTTCATAAAATTGCGTTAAACGCTCAATGGAAATCCCTGTTTTTTGTGCAACTGTAGCAAGATCCGACTCAGACATACTGGCCTGCAATGCTGCTTGTAAATCATCTGTATAAGCTTGAACAAACGCACTGTCTTCATAACCATGAGCCACCAAATACTGCAATAATCCATTAAACAGGCAAACATCTTGACCGGGTAAAATCGGTAAATGTAAATCTGCACTTTCACAGGTTGCGGTAAATCGTGGATCAATCACCACCACAAAAATCTGACGCTGTTGTTTGGCCTGCATCATGCGCTGAAACAAAATGGGATGACACCATGCTGTGTTTGACCCCACCAATACCACCATGTCTGTGTGTTCAAAGTCTGTATAACTCGCAGGAACAATATCTTCACCAAAACTGCGTTTATGTGCTGCAACGGCAGATGACATACATAAACGTGAGTTGGTATCAATATTGGCTGTACCCAAATAGCCCTTCACAAATTTATTCACCACATAGTAGTCTTCTGTCAGCAGCTGACCAGACACATAAAATGCAACACTCTCTGGGCCATATTGTTCAATACATGTTTTGAATTTCTCCGCCACACGCTGTATAGCATGGGACCATGTACTTACTTTTCTGTATTCCCCACGCCCAACTTGAGGATGAAGTAAACGCTGACTTAAACCCACCGTATCAGCCAAATGACTGCCTTTAATACATAGTTTACCCAAGTTTGCCGGGTGATTTGGGTCGCCTTTTACAGTCAACTGTAAACCAGACGCATCTTCTACAACACGTGCAGTGACACCACAGCCCACACCACAATAAGGGCATGTGGTTTGGGTTGTCGTCACTTTTTGTTGTAAATCAACCACTGGAATAGATGTCATCGCAATTTCCCTCAAGCACCCTAATCGCCGTTAACTGGCCTGCTTCATGGCAAAGTCACGACCAAAAAGCAACTTATGACGAATCTGTCGAATACTTGTTTGATCTGCAATCAGTTCTGCATACCAAGCACCATCATCTGTATCGCCAAACAAAACTGCCCCAATCACACAGTCGTTTTGAATAATAATGCGCTTATAGACCTGTCTTTTTTCATCATTTAACACAATATCTTCGAAGTCGCCTGAAGGTTCAATATTTCCTGCAGAAAATACATCACATCCGCTGACTTTAAGTTGCGTGGGTACAGTCGGTGCTTTAAACGTCAAACCGCCACGTTCTGCCAGTTGATTGGCGCAAATGAATGCTTGCCCCCACAGTGGTTCAACCAAACCAAAGGTGTGTTGACGATGCTCAATACATTCACCGACTGCATATATACTTGGGTCAAACGTTTGCATGGTGTCATTTACAACTATCCCTCTTTGACAATGTAACCCTGCTTGTTTAGCTAAAGTCATATTGGGCCGAATACCCACAGCAAATACGACAAGATCTGTTGCAATGACCTCTCCCGACGCTAAATGCACTGCGGTAACATGGCCATTTTCACCCGCCAAACGCTGTGTTGATGCAGACGTGATGACTCGAATGCCTTTGGCTTCAATGCTTTTTTGTAGTAAAGCACTGGCATGCGCATCTAGTTGACGATTCATAATTCGATCTGTTAAATGCAATACCGTAACATTCATGCCTTGTTTTTTTAGCCCATAAGCTGCTTCTAAACCTAGCAGTCCGGCACCCACCACCACAGCATTTTTACTGTGTTTTGCGTATTGCAACATCTGATTGACATCATCTATATCGCGAAAGCTCATCACACCATTTAAATCCGTCCCTGCAATACTTGGAATAAACGGTGTTGAACCTGTCGCCAAAATCATACGATCATAATCAACTACCAGACCTGATTGGGTATGTAATTGTTTTTTAGCGCGATCTATACCTATCACGGCGTCTCCAGTAATTAAGCGAATACCTCGTTCGCTATACCACAGTGGCTCATGTAACATAATTTGCTCAAGCGTTTTGTCGCCTGAAAGTACAGGTGAGAGCATAATCCGATTGTAGTTGCCTCTCGGCTCGGCACCAATCACGGTAATTTCATAACGGTCTGGCGCCATGTCTAATAGATCTTCAAGACAACGCATACCCGCTAGCCCATTCCCCACTAAGACCAATCTAAGCTTGTGTTGGCTAGCATAAGTATTGGTTATATATGCCTTTTGTGGTGTCCGACTAACCAACACTCGACCATACTCTATTTTTGTTGCAAATGCTGTCAGACGTTGTTGCCCATCTTCTAAACAGCGTCCTGTAACTAAACTAAAATGCTGTTTGTAAATTGGAGATGCGACTACACGTTCACCTTGAATATCCCCAATAATACCTCGCGACATCACATACGATTGGCTAAAGGGGTCTTTATTACTTAATGCATAAACTCTTTGCTCATGCCCTACACGAAACACAGCAATTTGCTCACCGTTAAGTAAAACGCCAACCCCAGTATTGGGTGTAATGTCATCTAAAGCACAAATATCAATCCAATCTGTCATTGGTGATGTTGTTTTTAATACGGTCATTATTATGCCTCCACCACTGAAATACGACTTTCATCACGCTCAACTTGTGTTTTAGGTCGAATTTGTCCACGTACTTCAGTGAATTGAATATTTGGATCACTTTTCTCAGGTGCATTAATAAACGTTTTAAAGCGTTGGCGTATTTCAGGCGTTTCTATTGCGGTGCGCCACTCGTCTTGGTACGTACCCACCACATGTTGCATACGGCGCTCAAGCTCACTGGCAAGTCCCAACGTATCATCAACAATAACCGCTTTCAAATAGGCTAAACCACCTTCTAAATTATCACGCCAAACACTGGTGCGTTGTAAGCGGTCTGCCGTTTGAATATAAAACATAAAAAAGCGGTCGATATAGCGAATTAATGTCGTTGTATCTAAGTCGGACACCAACAGTTCCGCATGACGTGGTTTCATCCCGCCATTACCACACACATATAAATTCCAGCCTTTTTCTGTCGCAATCACACCAACGTCTTTGCCTTGTGCCTCAGCGCACTCACGAGTACAGCCTGACACAGCCATTTTTAGTTTATGTGGTGAGCGTAAGCCTTTATATCTATTTTCTAAAAAAATGGCCAAAGCAACAGAATCATCTACGCCATAGCGACACCATGTACTGCCGACACACGACTTCACTGTACGTAATGATTTACCATAAGCATGACCAGACTCAAAGCCTGCCTGAATCAATTTTTCCCAAATTTCAGGCAATTGATGAACTTGTGCACCAAATAAGTCAATACGCTGTCCACCTGTAATTTTGGTATACAGTTGGTACTCTTTGGCGATTTGACCAATATGAATCAAACCATCTGGTGTAATTTCTCCACCTGCAATTCGTGGCACAATGGAGTAAGATCCATCTTTTTGAATATTGCCCAAGTAGTAATCATTGCTGTCTTGCAAACCAGCATGTGATGGTTTGAGTACAAAATCATTCCAGCACGATGCCAAAATATTGGCCACAGTAGGTTTGCAAATATCACAGCCTAAACCATGCCCATGTGTTGCAATTAAATCATCAAATGTTCGAATCTCATTCACACGAATGAGGTGATACAACTCTTGTCTTGAATATGCAAAGTGCTCACATAAATGATTATTTACACTCACACCTTGACGTTGTAACTCTGACTTTAATACCTGAGTCACCAATGCTGTACAACCCCCACATGCTGTGGCTGCTTTGGTACATTTTTTTAGTGCGCCAAGAGATGTTGAACCATCGGCAATAGCGGTACAAACATCTGATTTAGATACATTATTACATGAGCAAATCACGGCGGTATCTGGCAGTAAATCTATACCGCTTGCACCCGACTTACTTGTGGTTGCTGTACCATTGGGCATGATTAAGTTTTCTGGGTGTGCTGGAAGCGGTGAAGTATTGAGCATCATTTGTAAAAGGTCGTTATATTCTTTTACGCACCCAACCAACACAGCACCAAGCAACTGATCTTTTTGCTGATTTACGACAATTTTTTTATAGATTTTTGCATCTTCATCGGCATAAAAATAACTCAAACTGTGTGGTGTAATTGCATGAGCATCACCAATCGAGGCCACATCTACACCCATCAGTTTAAGTTTAGTGCTCATATCTGCACCTGAAAAACCTGATGTTTGTTCAGCTAAAATATGCTTGGCTGTTAAACGTGCCATGTCATAGCCGGGCGCAACCAAACCATAAATTTTACTTTGCCACAGCGCACACTCACCTATGGCATAAATATTGGGATCAGAAGTTTGGCAATAGTCGTTAATCACAATACCACCGCGCTCACCAATACTTAGTCCACTTTGGCGAGCCAATTCATCTCGTGGTCGAATGCCTGCTGAAAATAAAATAATATCTGTTTCTAAACTTGACCCATCTGCAAACTTCATTACATGTACTGAGTCTGTCCCGTCTTCAATGGCAGATGTGGCCTTTTGGGTATGGACTTGCACTCCTAAATCTTCAATTTTTGAGCGCAGTACTTTGCCACCTAAGTCATCAATTTGTACAACCATTAAACGGGGTGCAAATTCAACCACATGGGTTTTGAGTTTTAAATCCATTAAGGCTTTGGCAGCTTCAAGCCCAAGTAATCCACCTCCAATCACCACACCAGTTTGGGCTGTACAGCTTGCTGCTCGAATTGCATCTAAATCATCAATTGTTCGATAGACAAAACAGTTTTTTCGATCATGCCCTGTAATGGGTGGTACAAAAGGGTAAGAGCCTGTTGCTAAAATCAACTTATCATAACCAATCAAATCGCCAGTATGTGTTGTGACTGTTTTATGGTAGCTATCAATTGCAACGGCTTTGGTATTTAAACGTAAATCTATGCCATACGCATCGGCAAAATCCGCCCGTGCCAAAGACAAGTCTTTGAGCGTTTTACCCGCAAAATACTCACTTAAATGCACTCGGTCATAGGCAAGATAAGGTTCTTCAGCAAGAATTGTTAGCTCAAGGGTATCGTCTGCTTTTTCAAGTAAGCTTTCAATACACTTATGTCCCACCATACCGTAACCAATCATCACTATTTTCATTTCGATTCTCCTGAATTCAATTGAGTGCTGTTGTTACACTACGGCGTCTCGGTCCATAATGGCCTGATCATATAAACGCTGTTCTTTTGCTTTATGTTCAACTGAAAAACGTATGCTAAGCACGCATACTGCTGCCACAATCACTAATCCACCCAAGGCCATTAAACAGGTTTGAATATCTAACATGCCTTTAAGTAAAAAGCCTGCAGCCACTGCTCCCACATTACCGCCTGCACCAATAATACCTGCCACACCACCGAGTGCATCACGATCAATAAAAGGAACTAAAGCATACGTTGCGCCACATGACATATGTGTAAATAATGCAAAAATAGTCATACTTAAAATCGCTAACACGGGTGTTTGCATTTGAGAGAATAAAACTAAAAACACACCTTCTAAAACAATCATTAAAAATAAAACTTTAGTTCGACCATCTAAGCCTTTTTTAACTGCAATCCGGTCAGAAACAATACCGCCCAATGCACGAGCAAATAGCGCAAGTAACCCAAAAATTCCGGCAGTTAATCCTGCTTCTTTTAAACCAAATTGAAAATGGTCAACATAGTACATGGCAACCACATTATGAATAAAAATCTCAATACCAAAACAAGCGGCATAAGCAACAAATAACACCCAAACACGGTAGTTTTTAGCCGCATGCATTAAAATAGCTATACCACCTTTTTTATCACTCCCAACCTGTACACCTTGAGCACGAAGTGCTTTAAAGTCACCTTGTGGGCAGTCTTGCGTATATTTCCAATACATCATGCCAACAATCAGCATCATTACGCCGGGCACAATCAGTGCAAATCTCCAACCTAATGCTTGCTCTACCCCAAACATAACCAGTGCAGAGAGCAATAATGGCATGAGCGCTTGTGTTGCACCGCCCCCTGCATTCCCCCAACCTGCAGATGCAGCATTGGCTGTTCCCACCACATTGGGTGCAAACATAATGCTCGTATGGTACTGAGTGATGACAAAACTGGCACCAATCGCACCAATCAATAATCTAAAAAATAAAAACGTTTCATAGCTGGTAGATGCAGCAACACCAAACACAGGAATACTGCCAATAAAAAGCAATGCAGTATAAGTTTTACGTGGGCCGTATTTGTCACACAACGGCCCAACGATGAGGCGTACTAAAATCGTAATCGCTACTGCAGCAATATTAATATTGGCAATTTGATTTTTGGTCAGATGAAATTCACCTGCAATGACGGGCATTAAAGGCGCACAGGCAAACCATGCAAAGAAACAAACAAAGAAAGCGAGCCAACTCATGTGGAAAGCGCGCATTGCTGCAGTTTTAAAACTAAATAAATTAATTCTTGTGGCTTTTTTGGCATTCAAATTTATAGACATGGCATTACTCTTTTGAGCTAACGTATTCATCATTTTGTTTGAGACATTGCACAAACAAATGGATTAGAACGGGCGCCATTGACCGTCATATAAATTTTAAGAGTCGTCTTTGACTCAAAATATATTATGCATAAATAGTGCCAACACTAAAAATACATATAAATAAGATGATTTGAACCTGTGAATATCTAAGTTGAATCCTTTTTTCACAGTATAAATCTACATAGCAGTCGATAGTTGCTTCAAATGAGTGCATTAATGCTGAACCACTGCATGAAATACTGGTATAAAAATTGCTTAGCATATTATGAAATATTGCCGTGCTTATATTTAAGTTTATGTCTACTTTAAAAATTGCCCTGATTGATGACGATCTCGAACGTGCTGAACTAATTAAGTGCTCTTTACTTGAGCATGATTTAGAAATTGTGGCATGTTTAACCATTGAGCACGTAAACACCCTCCAACTAGAGCAACTACATGCCGATGTCATTTTGCTCGACATGGCAAATCCCCATCGAGACATTATTGAAAATTGTGTGAGTCAATTCGATTTACCCACAGTATTATTTACTAAAAACACCAATAAAGATGTGATTAAAAATGCTATAGATGCGGGTGTCACTGCGTATATTGTAGATGGGATTGACCCCATTAAACTGCAAAGTATTCTTGAAATTTCCATAGAGCAGTATAAAAAACATAAACGGTTGCTTCACGATTTACAAGACACCAAAAATAAGCTTGCCGATAGAAAAGATATTGAAAAAGCGAAAGTTTTTTTAATTCAAATTCATAAAATCGATGAAGAACAAGCATTTCAACTCTTACGCAAAAATGCAATGAGCCTTAGAATTACGCTTGGAGATATGGCGCGTAGACTGATTGATGCACAAAAATTATTACAGTTTCAGCTCAAGGAATAACGATGCATACTTTAGAAAAAACGGCTATACAGCTCGGCTATATTCCACTTTTGGACTGTATTGCAATACTTTGGGCGAAGCAACGTGGTTTTTTTGAAGAGTTTGGCCTAGACGTGACTTTAGTCAAAGAAGCCTCGTGGGCTAGCCTCAGAGACCGACTGGCATTTGGGGTACTGGATGCAGCCCATTGTTTATCTGCCATGTTGCCTGCGGCAGCGGTAGGTACAGATCAAATTGGAATACCATTACAGACCCCTTTAGTACTGAGTATTAATCGTGCGTTTATCAGTTTGAACCAAAGTATCTGCTTTGAGCAAAACATTTCAGCATCTGACACCGTATTCAGTAGCGCAAATAAACTGGTGCAATTAATTAAAAAAAAACAGAACATTCATTTAGCGCATGTATTTAAACATTCAATTCATCACTACTGCATCAAAGAATGGCTCTCTTTGGCAGATATGGACGTCGCACAAAATTTACAACTCATGACTTGCCCACCGCCTTATATGATTGAAGCCATACAAAAACATACGATTGATGGTTTTTGTGTTGGAGAACCGTGGAATATTCAATCACAGGTACAAGGGTATTCACAGATTATTGCTGAAAGTAAGCAAATTATTCCCGAAGTTGCAGATAAAGTCTTAGCAGTTACCCAAAGTTGGGCAAAAGATCATCCGCATACGTTAGCAGCGCTAACACATGCAATTTCAAAAGCACAATATGAATTACAAACGTTAGATTCATTTTCAGACGTATGGAAAATGCTCAAAGCGTATCATATTATTCAGTTTGACTGCTCACCCTCAGTTCATGTTCAAGCATATTATAAACTCATACATATTATTCAGAATTTCACAGAACAACAAAAACCTAAAGTTACTGATTTTGAATGGATTATTCAACAAATGTGTAAATGGGAAAATCTATCTTTAACTGAAAAAGAAGCACGGCATATTGCAACAACCTGTATCATCTCATCAGATTTCATTTAATTCGCTGATAAAAAGCCCCCTACAAAAGGCTTTTGTAGGGGGCTCTAAATACTTGGAATTATGTCAACTGTGCCGCAGAGATTTTTTTCGTATCTACTTTTAATGCAGCAGATTGATACTGCGCCATTTGATCAAAGTTTAAATACTTATAAATATCGGCAGACATGCTATCAATTTGAGAAGCATACTGTTGGTATTCCTCAGGTGTAGGTAACTGACCTAAGACCGCAGCCACAGACGCCAACTCAGCAGATGCTAAATAAACATCTGCTCCTTGCCCTAAACGGTTTGGAAAGTTACGCGTAGAAGTCGAAACAACAGTCGTGTTTGGTGCAACGCGTGCTTGGTTACCCATACACAATGAACACCCTGGCATTTCTGTACGTGCGCCTGCTTTACCGTATGTGCTATAGAAACCTTCTTCCATCAACTGGCGTTCATCCATACGAGTCGGTGGTGCAAGCCACAAGCGGGTTGATAACGCCCCACCGGGTACTTTATCTAGTAACTTACCCGCAGCGCGGAAATGACCAATATTGGTCATACATGAACCAATAAATACTTCATCAATTTTTGCACCTTGTACATCAGAAAGCAGTTTTGCATCGTCTGGGTCATTTGGACAGCACAATACTGGCTCTTTAATCTCTGCTAAATCAATTTCATATACACGTGCATATTCTGCATCGGCATCTGCTTGAAGCAATTGTGGGTCTTCTAGCCATTTTTGCATATTTTCTACACGGCGTGCCATGGTTCGTGCATCGCCATAGCCTTCTGAAATCATCCACTTCAGCATGGTAATATTCGAACGTAAATATTCAGCCACTTTATTTTCAGATAAAGTAATTGCACAGCCCGCAGCAGAACGCTCAGCAGACGCATCAGATAATTCAAAGGCTTGTTCTGCAGTCAGTTCCGTTTCCATTTCAGTGAGGTCGATTTCTAAAATACGGCCAGAAAAAATATTTTTCTTTCCTTTTTTCTCAACCGTTAAATCGCCAGCTTGAATGGCATAATAAGGAATAGCATGCACAAGGTCTCGAAGCGTAATCCCTGGTTGCATTTTACCTTTAAATTTCACTAGAACAGATTCTGGCATATCAAGTGGCATTACGCCTGTTGCTGCAGCAAATGCGACAAGACCTGAACCTGCAGGAAATGAAATACCAATTGGGAAACGTGTGTGTGAATCTCCTCCGGTACCTACCGTATCTGGTAGCAACATACGGTTGAGCCAAGAGTGAATAATACCATCGCCCGGACGTAATGACACACCACCACGGTTCATAATAAAATCAGGTAATGTATGCTGTGTTTGTACATCTACAGGTTTTGGGTACGCTGCGGTATGGCAAAATGATTGCATGACTAAATCTGCAGAAAAACCTAAACATGCAAGATCTTTGAGTTCATCACGTGTCATTGGCCCCGTGGTATCTTGCGAACCCACAGTGGTCATACGAGGTTCACAATAGGTATCTGGACGAATACCTTGCCCTTCTGGTAAGCCACATGCTCGACCAACCATTTTTTGTGCCAAAGTAAAACCTTTACCTGAGTTCGCTGGTTGTTTTGGTTGACGGAATAATGTAGATGTCGGTAAGCCTAATGCTTCTCGTGCTTTCGTAGTCAAACCACGACCAATAATTAAATTAATACGCCCACCTGCGCGTACCTCATCTAAGAGTACAGGCGTTTTCAATTTAGAGTGTGCAATCTGTTGTCCTGCTTTAAATGCAGTGACTTCGGCATTCTCTTTATCGATTTTTAAGGTGATTTCATCACCCATATTCATCTCTGATACATCAATTTCTACAGGTAACGCACCTGCATCTTCCATGGTATTAAAGAAAATTGGGGCAATTTTTGTACCCAAACAGACGCCACCATCTTTTTTATTTGGAATATGCGGTAAATCATCACCAAAGTACCAAAGCACTGAGTTGGTTGCAGATTTACGAGATGAACCTGTACCCACAACATCCCCAACATAAGCCACTTGGTTGCCTGTTGCAATCATCTGCTTGATTTGCTGGATTGGACCCACTTCGCCTTGTTTTTCAGGCACAATACCATCACGCTCATTTTTAAGCATCGCTATTGCGTGCAATGGAATGTCTGGGCGACTCCATGCATCTTGGGCCGGTGAAAGATCGTCAGTATTGGTTTCACCCGTCACTTTAAATACTGTAATTTTAATTTCTTCAGGTACATCTTTACGTGATGTAAACCATTCTGCGTCTGCCCATGACTGCATCACTGCTTGCGCTTTGCTGTTCCCAGCTTTGGCTTTGTCTGCAACATCATGAAAAGCGTCAAATACTAATAAGGTTTTTTTGAGTGCATCTGCCGCAAGATCAGACAATTCAGCATCATCAAGCAACTCAACTAATGGGGCAACATTATAACCACCCAACATCGTACCTAATAAGTAAACTGCTCTTTGCTTTGTCACCAATGGTGAGCTGGCTAAACCTTTAGCAATCGCAGCTAAAAAAGCAGCTTTTACATAAGCGGCTTGGTCAACACCTGCAGGGATTCTATTTTCCAAAAGGTCAACCAAATATGCTTCTTCACCTGATGGTGGGTTTTTTAATAATTCAACAAGACTGGCAGTTTGTGCATCATCAAGTGGCTTTGGTGGTATTCCTAGTGCGGCACGTTCTTGAACGTGTTGGCGGTAAGCTTCTAGCACGGTGTTCTCCCTGTGTTTTAAATAAACTTATAAAGGTTGTTATTCCATATTTATAAGTCACTTGTGTGTTTCTGATTTTACTAAAATTATGAGATAAAGTTAATGTCATTCATCGCTTTATACGTGATGATCACTATTTCCTAGCGAAATGATGCAAGCTGGGTTTTGATCATCAAAAAGCATCATATAAGACTCTAACAAAAGATATGTAGCAAAGCGTAACGCGAAGTACGAGAGTTTCGATTTTTTATGTCGTCAGCGACACCTTTTAATAGATGTCGCCTTATTTTTAATTATAAAATAGACTTAAAGTTGCTTGCGATTTTACTGTGCCTGCTGCCAATGTAGTGCTTCCATTTCGGTGATATACCGCATAAAAACTTTTACTTACTGTTGGTGTGGTACTTGAAGATGTTGTACCAAAAGTAAAACTGCTGCCACTGCCCCCCAAAGGAATGGCAGTATTTGAAGTATCATATAATTTAACAGATACATCTGTGGCTGTACCTGTATTACTTAAAAGATAAGTTGAGTTACTCACGTTATTTGCGTCTAACATCACTCCTGTCATAGACGTACTGGCCAACCCAGAACTGCACGTTGCTGTAATCGTGAACCCTGTACGCCCTGCATCTGAACCACTGGTGCTCAGTGCAGAGATATTTGTCGTTGGTAAGGTCACGCTCGCATCTGCCACAGAACATGTTTTTGTAGATACTGGTGTGAAATTAATCGTGGTATACAGTGTTGGTGCATTATTATATGTCGTGCCATTGTACACTACGCTAAAATTAAGCGTTCCCCAAATAATGTTTTGACTGATACTTGAAGTCGGTACTTTAGAAAAATAAAACGTTGGTGTAAGCTTTAAGCCTTGTGTCGCTCGACCTGTAGCAGAAGAATACATCGTCCAAGAATTACCATTACTCACCATACTTGGCAAAGTCGTTGATGGTGTACCCGCTGTATTGTTATCTGTTGCAGAAAAATAAACATACGCAAAATTATCTACAAACTCATTCCCTGTATTCACAATTTTATAGTACGTCATGCCATTATTGGTCACACTGCTACTACTATCAATATTTGAACCTGCTAAAGTCAATGTGGTCGTTACTGTACCGCTATATGTATTATTGGTTTTAGATAAACAACTAATAATACTGGCATGTGTAATTGTAGATGCAGTATAAACGTGGGTGGTTGATGCCGCATTTGTAGGTGAAACACTCCCCCCTCTTAAATTACCTGAAGAAATTGTACAATCATCTGCATGAGCAGAAATACATGTAAATACACATATCAGTATTAGAAGTAAAAAATAGGATTTATTCATTGGCACACCACATCAATGATTTGGAATTGTTTTTTGCTCAGCGTCTTATTTATCTGCGTACTGATTGCTGGAATAACACACACTTGCTGGTTTAATACTCCCCAACGTAGCGTCAATGGTTGTTTTAAACTCTGATCAGAAGAGATAAACAGTTGATTAGATTGTCCCATTACAGCCACAGTTGAATGATCTTTTGTTTTAACTTCTACGCCCATTGGAATTTTTTCTTGCGTGGCCGTATGAACATTCAATAAAATATTAGAAGTTTTTTCGGTTTCAAAATTCAGTAAAGTTGAGCTGTAACGGCGTGGAATGACTTGAGATTGATTGTTTTTAATTACCACATCAAGTGGTAAGTCTTTGCTATTAATGCTTAATGTATTGATATGATAAGGATCAACCACTGGATAAATTGCATTACCAAAACGGTCTAATTTCACCCCCCATGCATTTACAACCTGCGCCCCAACAGCATCTTGTGCATGAATAATTGTAAATGTATCAGATAAACTATTGGTTAATGTCACACCATACGGGTGTGCAACGATTCCACCTTGTAAACTCACTCCGTACTGCCGTTGTGAATCGGCTTTCGCAACTGTTAACCCTAAATTAGTTTCTGGCAACAAATAGTTCATACTGGCATTTACTGTAGACTGACGTTGTGTTTCGTCTCTACTGGCATTTAAAGCATATGTCATTTGATTTTGATCACCAGCTGTACCACTTAAACCTGCTGCAAACATATCTGTGGTATTACTGTGCTGGAAGGTGTTATTTAAGTACAGTTTTTTATCTTTCCAAGACAGCGGAAAAGATATACTGACATATACACTACGATTGGCTTGACTACTCACTGTTTGAGTTTGTGCCACATTTAGACTGTAATTTAATTGTTTATAGTGATTAGAATAACCCAAAGTATATTGATTATAACCGTGCTGATCATTCCAATACTCTGAACGTGTGCCTGTCAGGTATAACGCCCCCCAACCCGCTTTAAACTGTTGACGTAAAGTCAAATTGGTTTGAGATTTTAAACGATAGGTCAAATAAAAATTATCGACCTCATCTTGCGTGAGTTGATCACGATTCACTAAAGATACAGCATTGGCAAAAGACAGATAACCTTGCGTAAGTTGCTGCATATTAACATTTAAACTCAGATTTAAAGGCATAAAACTATAGCGGTAACTCAGCTTATATTTTTGACCATTTTTTTGAGTCCCATCTAAATTAGCATTACCCTGCTCTACATCAAAAGTCATCCCCCCCAGTAAACTATTTATACCACCACCCAGTAAATACCCCTGATAGTGGTGACTTAAAGTTGTGCCACCATGTAATGTAAAATTATTTGACACACCATACTCTAAAGTTGCTTGGGCCAAACTTTCATCTAGAACCTTTTGTTCTAACTTATAACGACCTAAAGCAAAGTTATAATTAAATTGGCTCGCACGAACCAAATTAGTTACCCCTTGAAGAGGCACAATAAAGCTTCTTTTTTCACCACTTTGTTCCGTTACTTGCACCGTTAAATCGCCGTTGGTTGCAAGTGTTGTTAAATCTTTAATATCAAATGGCCCTATTGGAACTGTACGTTCATAAATTTTTTGGCCATTTTGAAAAATAGAGACCAACGCATTAGAATTTGCAACACCAGAAATTACTGGTGCATAACTTTGTACAGACCACGGGCGCATAGAACTATCATTACTGAGCTCAAGTCCTCGTATAAGGTAAGAACTCATATAGTATGCATTGGTTGTAAAATCACCCAGCGATAGACGTGAATTGAGTGACGTAATATCTCTCGATAACACATTGAGTGAAGGTATATAGTCCGTTAAACGGTTATTTGTTGACTCAAAACTCCCCACATGGCGAAAGTTAAATCCTGCAATATTTAAACCTGCAGTGAGACCTAGATAATTGTTGTCTGTCGTTTTCGATAGGTTGTTACTGCTATAATGATTATAGTTGTACGTCAAATAGCCCGCGGTTATGCCCTGATCAAATAAACGTGGTGAAATATAACCTACAGGCCGATCATTCAATAACGCCAAAGGAATACTAAAGCTTAAAGATTGATTACTATCATCATAACTATATTTGGCATCTGGGCTAATATCTTGAACACTTATGCAAGGCTGCAGAGGTAAATGCGAGCGTATGTCATCTTTTAAGCCTATTTTTTCTAGCAAAGCTTGGTTTACACATAAAATTGCAGGCTTTTTTAGATCAGGTTGCCAAAAGCGGATATTTACCTGACCCAAATATTGATCATTTATACCAACACCTAAAACGTATGACCCGACAGGCACACTGTTTTCTACATTAAAGGCACTTAAATCAATATTTTTATTACTTGATCCAAATAAAGCAGATGAATCAAAAGTTAATAATTCTTCAGCACTTGCAGGGTTCAAGCAGAACAACGGTATAGTTGTGACAATAAACCCTACACTTAATATAGATTTATTCATAAACTTAATCGGCTATTGTATTGAAAGATTCCGTACCACCAAAGTCATTAATTAAGGTATAAGTGATAGCACTTGGCGACGGTACTTTTGTTTTAAATGTTTGTTCACCCAAAGGACCAACCATCAAAGGACTGGTATATATTTCTTGATCCATCCCTTTTTTACTTTGTATAACAACCTGTTGAAAACTCATATAATATGGGCTTGGATTCGTCACTTTTATACTCTGAGTTTCAGCATTGTATTTAAAATGGAGCTTTTGAAAAAAATGCTCTGGTTTACCTATCAGCTGAATTGGTCTATAAAAAAGTTTAATTCTTGAACGTACTGAGATATTTAATTTATTAATTACTGACTGATCTGTCGGTGCAACATCTAAAATATTAAACCAATATAAAGACTCACGATCTTTAGGTAATTGATCTACATTTTTTGCAAACAAACGAATCATTTGACCTTTATTGGCTTCAATGCGCACCAAAGGTGGCGTTAAAATAAAAGGCATTCGCTCTGCAGATGGAATTTCTTTTGGATCACCATCATCTAACCAAGACTGTACAAGTGCCGCACGCTGATCAGGATTATTTAACTGAACCACCACTTGTTTTTGGTCAGATGGAAAGACAACTCGTGTCCCTGTAATGGTGACCCCAGATACAGCATGTTGTTGTACACATAAACTGGCTATTAAAGCAATGCAATACTGTTTCACGTGATATCTTCCCATGGTCAATCTTTATTATTTATAAATAATAGAATAGTCAACTTGACCAACTACAGTACCCGCAGTGGTTGTACCTGTTGCGTAATAACGTGCATAGTACGGATAGGTATAAGTCGCAACACTTGAACTGTTGGTACCAGTTGTTGCAGTTGAATATGTTTGAGAAGATGAATCTGTATACAAATTAATAATGGTTTGAGCATTGTTTAAAAGCTGAATATCTACATTAGACGCTGTACCTGTATTGGTTAAACGCCCATTTGTATTTACATTAGACACACTTGGTTCGTAATACGGCGTTGCAATACCTGCGCTAGTACTACACCCAGCACCCGTTAAAACAATTTTATATGCTGTTAAACCCGCAACAGCTGCAGATGATGTCAACGCAGAAACATGTGTTGTTGGAAGAGAAACTGTGGCTGTAGCAGAAGAACCACTATTTATACTGGCAGAACACGTACCACCAACCAATGTGCCACTAAAATTAATTGTACCATCTACTGCATAAACTGAAGATGACGCCACAACTGCGAGTAATACTGTGGCAAATATTTTACTATTTTTCATAATTGCTACCTACTTGTAAAAAAAGGAATCATTTGAAACAAAATTCATATTAGTTGTTAACAATGTACAAAATTAGATGGGAATATGTATTTTTGTGAAAAACAAGTATATATGCTTGTTTTATATTATATTTATAGTCATTTAACAGATTTATAGACTGATTAAACGCAAAAATTAAAAAATATAAGTTACTGTTTTATAATGGTAAAATTTAAAAACTAAAAATTAATATATAAGAATAATTTTGTTTAGTATTTATATATAGATAAGTAGATTATTCACGATTTAAAATATCAACGATTATTATTTTATATAAATTATTAGATAATTCTAAAACTTCACAAATACGTAACGATATGAGATTTTAAGAATTTATTACTATGATGTATTCGTGTAATGTAAGTTTTACCTGCATGTATTTTTCAGGAGTTTCACCTATAGACAGTGAAAAAACATTTGAGCAGTTTATTTATACAGTAATACTGTGTATACCAAGTAACCATTAATTTTTTAGTCATCATAACTGACTGAAACCTAATTCAGAATAAGCGAGAAAACTATGTCAAATACATCATGGAATTTTAATAAATTATAAAAGTGTTCTATTTTTAGACTATCATACGTATTAGTCTGTAAAATATCTTGCAAAGTATCTTCACTTTAGCTATATTCTTTCGCATCAAATCTTTCAAATACAAGTATTTGTAAAGTTTTGGGCCTATAGCTCAGTTGGTTAGAGCAGCGGACTCATAATCCGTTGGTCCCGTGTTCGAGTCACGGTGGGCCCACCATTTATTAAACCTTGTAACTTTCTGAGTTATGAGGTTTTTTAGTCTCTAGCATTTGTGTTTTGATGCCTTTCTCACGGACCGTAAAGTGGTCCATCTTACAAAAGATCCGTTGGTCTATTTTGTGTAAGCATTATGTAAGCAAATCCATCTAATTTTTATTGACTTCAAACTTTTAAAAATAAGTTTATATTTTACTCTATTGCATAAGTTTTCCTTTTAACTAATATAGGTTACACATCCATATTAAATAAAAGGAAAAGAAAAATGCCATCTCCAAAAGACACTAAAGGACCTATAGTTAAGACTGGACCAACAGCAGGAGAAAATCGCTCTCGTAACGAAGATGGTCGGTGGCGTAAAAAACGTTCTGATGCAGGCAAAAAACGAGATAAATAAATGACTCATAAAGCTATTTTGTTCAAAAATCTATCTCCGTTGTAATTTCTGCTTCATACAACTTTTCGAGTTCATTTAAGTCGTGAAGACTCACAACTAAAAACTCTGATCGACTGCGATGAAGTCGAAATTTTGTAGATGCTTGGGGGATTTTTAGAAAAATGGAAATGCAGGTTTTTCCCCTAGGTTTGGTGGAGAAAATGGTTCTTTGAGGGGGAGTTTTGCTAAAGATTGGTTTGAGTGAAAGCCCTTGAAAGTGATTCTAACTTTAGGCAAGGGCTATATATTATCGAGATTGTTGTTTGCTTATAACCCTTTGTAAAATTTTTCAATGAATAATTTTGTCTTATTCACTAAATTGGTTAATACAGATTGCCGTTCTTTGAGCTTTGGTGATTTAGTTGGTAATTTTGAGATGTCATTACGCTCAGGCATTCTTTTTGTATACTCGTACTGTTCTAGTACTTTCTTAAACTCATCAGCTTTTAGGTTTTCTTCTTTACAAATGTGTTGGTAGGCTTGCTCTTTTTCTATATCCCAGAAAGACTTAAAAGCATCTTCGACCTTTTGCCCTGTAATGAGTTTAGGGATGTTTTGATCGATAAACTTTTTAATCAATTCTTGTTTGTCATGTAGACTCACTTCACCTTCAATGAGGTCATTGACCTGAGCTTGGTATTGCTGTCTTTTTTCTACACTCGGATTATCAATTGCAAGTTGTAGTAAGCTGATGATGTATCCCACGTTAATGCGGTCACTGTGTAGTAGTTCCAGTTGAAAATCAACTTCATCTAAAATGGATACTTTTTCTTTACTTGGTGTTTTACGGACTTGATGACACAAGTCTTTGTACTTTGATGCAAAATCAGCAAAGTTTTGTTTGTCTAAGGTTGTATTGTCTTGATCGTATTCGACAAAGGTTTCTAATTGAGCATTGGTACGCATGACTTCACGAAAGGCTTTAATAAACTCAAGTTGGTCGTCTTCTGTCAGTAAATCGTCAACGTCTTGGCAGTTGGGTGTTAGGTCATATAGTTTTTGAACCGAAGTCTCATAGTTTTGCTGAATCTCTGCAAATTCAGGGACTAAAACCACTTGAGGTGTTTCTTTGTTAGAGAAAATTTTAAGGGCTTCATCTGTGGCTTGTTTTAGATTTCTGAAACAAATGATATTGCCAAAGGGTTTATTGCTGTTAAACACGCGGTTAGTACGTGAAAAAGCCTGTATGAGTCCATGATGCTTTAAGTTTTTGTCTACGTACAACGTATTAAGCCTTTTTGAGTCAAAGCCTGTAAGGAACATGTTCACTACCAGTAATATGTCAACTTCACAGTTTTTTACACGTTTAGCAATGTCTCTATAGTAATCGTAGAACTGATCACCTGAGTTGTAATTGGTTTTAAACTGTTGGTTATATTGGGTAATGTAATGATCAAGCTTATCTCGTTTAGATGGATTGACTGTACTTGGAATGTCAGTATTTTCTTCATCCAGTAAACCATTTGCATCATCGTTGACAGCTTCGTTGGCTGCGTATGAGAAAATGGTGGCAATGGTGAGTGGTTTAAACAAACGTCCATGTTCAGCATCTTGTTGTTGCTTTTGACTTTGTAAGCGTTTAAAGATGTCGTAGTATTCTATGAGGGTGTCTACTGAACTAACACAGAACATGGCTGTAAATTCACGTTTTTTGGTTTTTGTATCGTGGGTATCTAAAATGTACTGTGCAATTTGTTCTAAGCGTTTTGGGTCTTCCAATAACTCTTGTGTATCTATGCCTTCAACCTGATCTATGGATTGATGTGATGAATGAGTTTTCAAACTGTACCGTCCACGGTAGTCAATTTGAAAGGGGAGTACGTTTTTATCTCGAATGGCATCTACAATGACGTATTGGTGTAATAGTTCATCAAATAGATGACTTGTGGTGAGTTTCAATCCTGCTATTGTTTTTGCATTGTCATCTAAAATAGGTGTACCTGTAAAACCAAACATTTGGGCTTTTTGGAAGAACTTTTTAATTTTTAGGTGAGTTTCACCAAATTGGCTACGGTGGCATTCATCAAAAATGAATACGACTTTTTTGTCGCGTAGGTGTTCAATCTCTTGGCTGTATTTATCTTTTCCAATGGCATTGTTGAGCTTTTGAATGGTAGTCACGATCAGCTTGTCATGCGGTAGGTTTATTTGTTCGATGAGTTTCTTTGTATTGGTGGTACTGTCTACACTGTCTTTTTTAAACGCATTAAATTCTTTCGCTGTTTGTGTATCTAAGTCATTGCGGTCTACCACAAACAGTACTTTTTCAACATCAGGCATGTTCATAATAATTTGACTGGCTTTAAATGAGGTCAGTGTCTTACCTGATCCTGTCGTATGCCAAATGTAGCCGTTTTTGTTACTGTGTTTAACTTGTTGCGTAATTTGTTGAACAGCATAAATCTGATAAGGGCGTAGTGCCATTAACACTTGGGAATCTTTAAGCAAGACCATGTATTCATTAAGCATCTTTGTTAAAAAGTCAGGTGTTAAGAAACTGCTTGTAAATGCTGAAATGTCATTAATCTGTTTATTCTTGCTGTCTGTCCAAGGAAAGGCAAAGGCATCGTTGGTTGTACCATGTGCAAAGTAACGTGTATTTACGCTATTGCTCATAATGAAGAGTTGTACAAAGTTAAATAGCCCATAGCCTGTATGGTATGTTTCTCGTTTGTAACGTTGTATCTGGTTAAAGGCTTCAGCCATTTCAGTACCACGTTTTTTGAGTTCAATTTGAACCAGTGGTAAGCCGTTAATGAGAAGCGTAACATCAAAACGGTAAGTTCGTTTATTGTCATACTTAGGGTCAATGGTTACTTGATTGGTGACTTGAAATCTATTTTTATGGGGCTCTTTAAACAGTAGGTCGATATGGTGACTTGTGCCATCATCTAGTTTAATCGGGAGTTTATTTCTGAGTTTGGTTGCATGCTCGAAAACGTTGCCTTGACTAATTTGGTGAAAGACTTGTTTCCACTCTGTATCAGACAAAGTTGGAATACCATTAGCTCGTTCTAACTGTAGTTTTAGATTGCTCATCAGTTGGGCTTCATTATGAATGCTGACACGTTCGTAATGAAGTTGATTAAGTTGTTCTAATAGTTGATTTTCGAGTTGGTACTCGCTTTGTGTAGTCATGTTTCTCTCTAAATTATTTATTATTTGAAGATTGATAAAGCATTTTAAGCTTTTCAATCGTCATTGGAGTACCATTAATGGTTTTATGAAGCATTGCATGGCAGTTAGGGCAGACAGGAATTAAGTCATTAATTGGATCAACTTCATATTCATCAGATATTTTATGTAAAGGCGTAATATGGTGAACATGTATAAAGCCTTGAGCAAATGCACCATAGGTTTTTGCAAATTCCATCTTACAAATTTGGCAAGATAAACCATAATGTTGAATACACTTAGATCGTGCTTCAGGGTTTCGCTCGTAACGATTAACCTGAACTATTTGTTTTGCACCTTCTGGAAATTTTTTATCATTAAGATTTGCTTCATCAGGATAATCAAAATCAATCATCTCATCATTAAATTGAGATGTAATATAATTTAATAGTACAGAAATATCATGGTCTTGTGATTTACCTCTGTCTGTTCTTAGACCTTGCAAAGTATCGCTATTTTTAATGTAATTTTGTTCTATAAGTGACTGACGAGTTAATGTTTTATTATCTACTTTTTTTAATTTTTTGAACACTGAAAAATTGCCACGATACTGTTTAAGATCTGTTAGATTTTTCCAAAACAAAAGTTGGGCACTTGGATATTTATCATTTGGTGTATGTTCAATGACTTTGAATTGATAAACAATCTTTGATATTGGTGCTGTAATATAGATATATACAATATCTCCAACTTGAAAGCCTTTATCTGTATTGGTAACGTCATTTTTCCAATATATTTCAGAGAGTTCATCGTATGCTTTTTCAAGATTGAATGTTTGATAGTTGCAGGTAATTAACCAATTTGCCATTATTTTCTCTATATTTGCAGATTAAAAGTCAGCAAGGTTTTTTACAATGTTTGTAATGTATTCAAGGTCATTGTGATGTGTTGCAGTGTAAAAAGGGTGTTTTTGTGCTGTATTGTACTCTAAAAGCCCCGATTCATCTTTTAAAACGCCTTCTCGTTGTTGAAGGTTAATATGAATTTTTGATGGGAATACATACATAGTCACGACATTGAAATCACTTTTTTTAAAAGCAATGTATTTCTTTTTAATGACTATATCTAAACCAACATCTAAATTTAGAAAAGCATCTTTAAACTGATGGTAAAGATTTTGTATTTGTGAAGTTTTGGTTTCAAGATGAAGGATTTCTTCATACTCTTCATTGACCTGATCTTCTTGCCATTCACCAAAAGTTAAGTCTGTACCGACTTGTTTCCACACTTTTCTGCCATTGCTTTCACGGCCAGTTATGACGGCACTTGCCGCTGATGGGCTACTAAATAAATAGTCTTTGGTAAAAGTGAATGTTGATGAATCAATTATTCCACTATTTAGTAATGTAGGGCGTAAGCTAGAAATGTAATTATGAGTTGATTGACTTGCATCTTGCCTAACTTGTGAGCCTTTGAGTACATAAAATTCACCATCGATGACTTTAGCTTTCGCTTCAATCCCTTTTACACTGAGGTAAAATTCAGCAGGTTGTTCTATTAAGCCTTCCATTGCAGAAGAATACATATTTTCAGATACCTGAGGTGTAGGTGGGGTAATGGTTGATGTTTTAAGTTCACTTGGTCGTTTTTGTTCTTTTAAAAACTCATAACCTAAAACAGGCAAAATGACTTGTATTTGCTCTAAAAAATACTCCATATCTGCAATATCTGACTCAGGTAGTCTATTGTAAATGTGTGCTGTACCATTTTTAAGCTGACATTGACCATTTGAAAGGGCAATATCTATTAAACGGCTTTCTAAGTATTTGATATGCGCTTTAGTAATGTTTTGATCTTTGCCTGTGACCACACACACTTTATTCCAAAAGTCTTTACCACCACTTTCTTCTGTTCGGTTGTGCTGTGCTAAACGCTGAGCAATATTGTCAGACTCACCAATATAGACCAGTGGATAGGTAGAATTACTTTCATCAGAACCGACTAGAAAGTAAATACCTGTACTTTGCTGACATTCTTCTCGTTGTATCAGATCTTTTAATTTACTGCGTGGCGCAGAAAGAATATGACCTGTCCAGTTTATAATTTCTGCGGTGAGAATGCCATTTGGTGTACCATCGACCAAGAACAGTTTAACGCTTTTACCATGTGCCATTTCTAAATCCTAGACAAGTTGTGATCATGTTCATTAATGAGCCCAGTACCCCTTCAAATTAAAGCTCTTCCTCAATTACCATAGTTTCTTGATCATTATAGTTATCTAAATTTTCAACATAAGCATCATAGTCTTGATCAAAGAGTGCCTTACTATATTTTAATGAGTTTGGTAGCTCATATAATTCATCAAGATATTCATTGAAATCTTGATAATCTTCATATTTATACGGCTGTGTATATGACATATCAATTTCTAATACTAGTAAAACTAAAATGTAAGAAAATCCATCACTTATTTGCAAAAATATTTTTGCTAAGTCTAAATTAATTGAATAACTTTTTGGTAAAATTTTACCATGTGAAATTTCACCAGTATTATTTCTGACTTCCCCTAAAAATCTAATCCATTGATTCAAAGCTGAAAAAAAAGATTCAAGGTTTTGTTTTGGCATAATGTTTTCTATAGCAGAGTGTTCATATAAAGCATTTTTTGCGGATTTAAATAACTGTCCTAAATCTAATAAATTAATAGACTTAACGTCTGTTGAAGGAGATATTTCAACTATAATATTTTTTGCAATACACTCTATAAAAGATTTAGTACATTCAGTTAAAGCATCACCACAATGAGTAGCTTGATGATCAATTTGCTCCAATGACTGATCTAAATGTTGTAACCAAGAACGGTTTTCAGAATATTGTTTAATTAAATTTTTTGTTCTTTCCATAGTTTAAATAGCCTATACAAACATGTGTTGTAGCAAGCCTTTTTTCCATTGTTTGGCTTGTTCGAGTTGTTGGGTGGTGAGGTCTATTTTTTGGTCGATGGCTGATAAGAAGTTAGCGATTTTGGTTTGTTCAGAGAGAAGAGGCATTAATATTTTTAAATCTTGTATTGTGTATAAAGCTAGTTTGGGTTGAGCACTTGTTGTGGCTGTACTTTCAATTAATGAAGATAAATAACCGCTATCAAGCAAATAAATAAGAAAAATTTGATTACACTTTAGGTTCGTTAATTTATCAGCATTTTCTGTTAAGTTAGCTCCATTAAACTCCGATGAAATCTTACCAATTATTCCTAATGTACCTGCAACTGAAATAAAAATATCTTTATCTGTAATTGTATAGCGGTTTATGGCATCTACTGCTTCAATTGGAACATATTTAATGTTTTCATGATCTATACCATAGGAACGATTCATATCACTTACAGTAATATAGGGATGTCCAGTATTTTGAGCTACTAGAGAATATCCTTTAGGTAAGCGTTTGCCACCTTTTACATCAGCAATATCCTTGATTGTTCTCTCTACCCACGCCCCAAACTCACTCCCATCATCAGCTTTAAAGCGAATTTGTTGGCTAAACAACTTTTGCATCATGCCTTTTTTGTATTGGGTAAGCAGTTCTTGTTTTTGGCTTAGTTGGTTAATTTTTTCATCGACTGCGGTGAGGAATGTAGCGATTTTGGTTTGTTCAGTAAGAGTAGGAATTGAAAGGCTTACATTATTTATAGATGTTGTATTTAAGCTAGGTACACCAGTAGCTTCATTGAGGCTGAGCCAATTTACTTGTAATGCATGTTGATATAAAAACTTTGGAAAGACCTTATCAATATGTATCTCTGAATAGAAAAGAGTATCAACGGTCCAAAATTTTTCATTAACATATTTAGGTTGATCAATAGTCCCTTTGCGACCTATTAAAATACTTTCACCATCATATAAGTATTTATTGACATGACGCATAATACCGCCAGTACCATAAACAGGTATATCTCCACTATTTAAATTTTTATGGTCCTTTCCATATTTAATGTTTAAAACATCCTGATATTTTTTATTCTCCCACTCCCTACTAAACTCTTTAAACCTTAACTTAGGCGTACTCATGACTTCACCTCCGCAAATGGTGAATCAATGCCAAGCTCTGCACAAAAGGCATTAATGGTTTGGTCGGTTTCTTGACTTTGTTGTTCTAAGTCTTGCAGTTGCTTAGCAACCTCAGCCAAATCAATTTCTGCTTCAGCTTCAAAGGTATCTACATAACGAGGAATGTTTAAATTAAAGTCGTTGTCTTGTATGTCTTGCAGTGTTGCGACTTGTGCAAACTTGTCTACGTTCTCACGAGTGTGGTAACACTCAATAATTTTAGTAATATGCTCAGGGTTCAAGTAGTTTTGTGTTTTTTGCTTTTCAAATTCTTTACTTGCATCAATAAAAAAAATCTTATCATCGTTACTACGGTTTTTCTTGAGAACTAAAACACATGTTGGAATACTTGTACCGTAAAAGATGTTTGAAGGAAGTCCAATCACAGCATCAATCACATTCATTTTTTCAATGAGGTGCTGACGAATCGTACCTTCACTTGAGCCTCGGAACAATACCCCATGTGGAAGAACCACTGCCATCGTGCCATCTTCATCGAGTTGATACAGCATGTGCTGAACAAAAGCCATATCTGCTTTGGTTTTTGGGGCAAGTTTACCGTAAGGTGAAAAACGATCATCCTGTAAAAACAAAGGATCGGCCGACCAATGGGCAGAGAAGGGAGGATTTGCGACAACGGCTTCAAACTTTTGGTTTAAATGCTGTGGTCTTGTCAGAGTATTGTCTTGCTTAATATCAAACTTAGAAAAATGCACATCATGAAGAATCATATTCATGCGTGCCAAGTTATATGTTGTACGATTCATCTCTTGACCGTAAATCATATCAACATCATTCACTTCACGCTTCACACGTAACAGTAAAGAACCTGATCCACATGTCGGGTCGTAGACAGAACGCAGTTGCGTTTTACCATCTGTGACTATTTTAGCAAGTAATGTCGAAACAGCTTGAGGTGTATAGAACTCCCCTGCTTTTTTACCTGCACCACTGGCAAATTCACCAATCAAGTACTCGTAAGCATCACCCAAGACATCAGACTCGGTATTACTTAAATCGAAATCAATTTTATCTAAGTGAGAAAGGACTTTAGTAATGAGTGTATTACGGTCAGTCGCATTGTTGCCAAGCTTCGTAGAGTTTAAATCTAAATCTTCAAACAAATTTGCAAAGTCATCTTCTGATTCAGTGCCTGCAGTACTGTTTTGAATCACTTTAAATGTATTGGTTAAATCATCAAGAATAAATCCATCTGCCTGACGACCACGTTCAGCAAGGCTGTGAAATAGTTGTTTTGGAGCAAGGGAAAAACCCACATCAGAAATTGCATTGTCTTGAATGGCTTGTATGAATTCTAGATGTTCAGGGTTGTTTTCGTCTAGTTCATAATATTTTTCATCAAGTCCTTCTTCTTGAAGTAATATATTTGCAAAGTTTACTGTCTTTTCTGATAAATACTTATAAAAAATGAATCCTAAAATATAGTCTCGAAACTCATCTGCACCCATTGTGCCACGAAGGTCATTGGCAATACTCCAAAGATTTTTTTTAAGTTGTTGTAGTTGGGCTTGAGACATAGATAACACTGCTGTAGTCATTTTAAATTTAGTCTATTGTACAAAAAAATAAGTGTTTGTAGTGCATTGTATTATTTAAAGCGACAAGTTTTGTCGCAATCGTAAATAAGGCAACTTCAAGCAGATATTATTTTGATAGATAAACAACCAAGGTGTGTAAACCATAACGAAATATTATCCAGAGCTTGATCATGTATCAGACGTTTTAAAATGTATCCCACATCCAAAAGCTGAAGCAATCGCAAAAGCCATTCGAACCTGTAATGACGATGAAGTAGAAACTATTCAAAAAGTATGTTCAACAATACATAGTGTGAAACCGTTAAAAAGACAAAGAAAGACTGGTGGGTAAAACTTTGATGTTACTGGCTGTATGAATAATTAGATGGTTTCACTGTATCTCATAACTACTTTATGAGGGTTAATATAAAATTATAGTTAGATTTGCTTCAAATCTTGTTTATTTATTATTTTAAATTAACTAAAACTTATATAACAATATTCAAAAATCAAACAATAAGTCATAGAAAAATAAACCCTTATTCAATTTATATTCCTTCATTATATAAATAAATTTAAATAAAGCATTATGAGTAGCCCCATTGAGAAAGAGAAATTTCGGGTGTATTTTTGCTTTCACAATGCTTTGTAAATCATCGTTTGTTATTGATTTTTTAACCATTAAAAGTGCTAATATTAAAAACTTATACATAAAATTATATATTTTTGTCGTAAAAATTGATAAAAATGACTACTAAAGAGGATATCAGCATGACATCAGTTTTAATCGCAGGTGCAACAGGGTTAGTTGGACATCATGCTCTGCTCAAAGCATTGGCTGACCCTCGTATTGAACGTGTAATTGCACCAACAAGACGGCCTTTGGACCCTCATCCTAAGTTAAATAATCCTGTTATAGATATGTCTAATTTACCTAAAAATGCAGATTGGTGGGCTGTAGACAATGTGATTTGTGCACTAGGTACTACTCGTAAAAAAGCTGGATCAGCAGAGGCCTTTCGAGTAATTGATTATGATTTACAATATGAAATCGCTCTACACACTCATCATCATGGAGCACGAAATTTTGCACTCACCTCCTCTATAGGGGCAAATGCAAATTCTCTTTTTCTTTATTTACGTACTAAAGGAGAACTGGAAAACTCTATTTCACGTCTTCCATGGCAATCGCTGACTATTTTACGTCCGGGTACTATTATTGGATCAAGAGAGGATTCACGCTTAAATGAAAAAATTATCTCTACAGCTTTGAAACTACTTTCACCAATTATTTCTAAAAAATATCATGGCAATCATGCTGAAGATATTGCTTCTACTTTGCTTAACTCAGTATTATCGGGTAACTCAGGCTTACATATATTAGAGGCTGATCGTATTCATAAATAATTCGAGTTCAATAGTACAAGCAGTAAATGGACTTCTTTGCAAAATAAGAGTTGCTGATATTAGGTGAAAATTGTAACTCTTACTACGCTAAATGAGGTTGAACCGTCTAAAGGTTGACTTCCCTACAAATAGCTTCATCGTAAATATACGATTTATATGCGAAGTTAGAAAAAAAGACCATATATTATAGTCTGGCCCTTATCTTCGTTTAATGCAAAATAAATCGATAATTTACATTAAGAATGTATAGTCAACTATAAAACTTTATTGCAATACAAATATACTTTTCAATTGACGAAAAAACCATAGACAGATATGCTTTGTCATCTTTTAATGACCAACAAAATTATGGCAAAATACCAAGTTATGGCGAATGAGTTCCCATCTAACCATTCTTCTTTAAACTCCCCTCGCAAGTGCCATAAATTAAGGAAGTCATCAGGTAAACTGATGTATAAAGTAAATCTATCTACTGATAATCAGTACGTATTAGAAATTGATAATATTTCTGCGACTAAGCACCAAATTGCTCAGCATGGTAACTCTGATTCAGCTACAGAATCATTTGATCTTAGCTCTATATTAGCAAGCTTAGTGATTGGCAAAACATTTGGTTCTGCAGCAAAACTACTGCCAATGTTGTCAAATAACAATGATGCTAAATTTGTTACTGCGGTTCTACTTGATTTAGAAATCATAAAAATAAGTTAATGTTTTTTAATATAGTATAGCTATAAATTTGTAGTTCAGTTTGTTCTTAAACTACTCACCCCTTATACGCTGAGTTAATGTATGGGGGTGTTTAGCTATATTTAAAAAGATATTATGTACGTAGCACAATCAAATAATATAGGATTAAGTCTTTTAAACTTCATTTAATATCTTAGAGAAAATCTGCATAGATTCATTTGAACAATAGATGTTATTTATTGTTTATAACAAAAAACCTAAAATATTTTATCTCACAGCATCTAAACATCTAAAATAAATACATATCAATAAAACATTTAAGCTCATTTACTCTGTAATTATTACATAACAATACCACAGGCGATACGACCACCACCACCACCAAGCGGTTTTGGTGTATCTGAATAGTTATCTCCACCACTGTGTATAACAATCGCATGACCTTTAACATCGGCAAGTTTTAAACGTGGTGCGAAGCTAGTTTCTTTCACACGGCCATCTGCTTGTGCAGTTAAAAATGGTAAATCACCAAGATGCCCTGTTAATGGTGTGCCGTGGTGCTCTGCGTGATTCGGATTCAAGTGCCCACCCGCAGCTAAAGCAGGGCCAACTTTCCCATCTTTACCCAAGGTTCCACATGAACCATATTCATGCACATGAAATCCGTGAGGACCTGATGGGATGTTTGTAAAGTCTGTTAAAATTTTTAACCCTTGAGACGTATCTTGCAGAGTTACCGTTCCTAGCTTCTCACCTATACCTTGTTGTGATACTGCGTAAACACTCACTTTTTCTTTGGGTTTTTGATTAAATGAATAAAAAGTATTACAGCCTGTCATAATTAACACACTTGAAATACACAAACCGAATGTCTTATAAAAATGGTTAATATTCATTGATTTTTTCCTATTTAATTCGAGTTATATCTGCGTTACAAAATCTACAAAAAACTTAGAAGCGATAAAGTGCACTTAAATAACTAAACTATGGCTTCAATCGTATTTTATAAATTTTAACTTTTTTAAATCATAAATCTTTTATTGTTAAGTCATCTTAAAGGAACAGTATTTAAATTTGCTACTGACTTATTGTAATTTATATTGTATTTAGGCTCATAAAAACACTAAAACTTAAATTTTTATATTTAAAGTTGTCGTACTTGTACAATAGTCTGATTTAATAAAAAATAAACTTAGCGTCATGGCCACCAATGTCTTAAAACATGTAAGATATGATCTAATATAGTAATAGGTTATGGACAAATCTCACCTCATACAACATAGCCTGTAAACGTTATTGGCAGTTGAATGTTGTATTAAACATAATAGCTCATATGATAAACAAGCATGGCGTATGTTGCCCATAAAGAACACTATAAATTTTGATTTTTATCCATTGGTATACTCACCTTTATAATTTTCCAACTTAAACCATCTCTCTCCAATATCACTTTAACCTGCTTATACTTCTCTTGCGTAGCAATTGTGATTTCAAACTCGTTTATAGACAAATACTGTGTTGAGTAATTTTCTGTTGCTGTCTGATTTGGTTGCACTTGAATTGGGTTATTTGTATTTTTAATTTGAGAGTCTAAATTTAAATTCACTGTTTTACCCTGCATCATCAGGGTAAGACCTTCAGGTGTTACAACTAAATCTGTTATTTTATCCACCATAACTAATGCAAACATTTGACCAAGCCCTTCCATACCTTCATGTTTCGAAGGATCCATTTGTTTTGTTAAATATGTGTTCATTTGAGCTTTCAAATTTTGTCGAACACTTGGAAAATCAACATAGCTAGCGACTTTTGCACTGTCATTGGCATTTATTGCACTTTTGAGATTATTGAGCATAATATACGGAGATACATAAATATAACCGCCTATCAATAAAGTGACAGTGACCATTGCCACAATAATTTTTTTATTCATGTAGTCTTCTCTGCTATTTAATTTACATTACATCTTTTTTATTTCAGACAATCGTGACTTAATTGCGATATCTGATTGGCTTAGCACAACCACACAGATAAAGATCTCTCATTTCAAAAGAGGTTCACAACTTAACTCTGTAATATTATTAACGATATAACCCTACTGAGCATCCCTTTTGATTAGGCAGCTATAAAGTACTTAATACAATATAAGTAAGTGGTTTATATACCATAGCTATAATTTTTAAAAACCGACTCGCAAAATTAAAGATTAAACTTTAATTTACACTTCAGTTACAAAATAAATTATTTTTAGCGAAACTTTTTAGCAAAACAAAACGAACTATATATAAGGATATGTATTAAAACATACGCCTACTCATGAATATAGGAACTAGACTTATGATAAATTTTAACACCAAAAAACGATCTAGCTTAATAACAACATCTATGCTGGCTGTATCTCTTGGCGTAGCCTCTTTAGCAACCCATGCGGCTTTACCTATAAATAGTACTGCCCCATCTTTTACTGCAAATGCAGCACTTGCAGGTAAAGACTTTAGTTTTTCTTTAGACAAAGCACTTAAAAAAGGACCTGTAGTACTGTACTTCTTCCCTGTTGCCTTTTCTTCAGGCTGTACTTTAGAGGCACATGCTTTTGCTGAGGCATCAGATTCATTTAATGCTAAAGGCGCAACAGTCTATGGCATTACTGCTGGTAACGTAGAGAAAATTAAAGAGTTTTCAGCACAAGAATGTCGTAATAAATTTGCAATTATTGCAGATCCAGGGGCTAAAATTGCAAAAGAATATGACAGTTTAATGGTTGGAAAAGATAAACTTTTATCTAATCGTACCTCATACGTTATTACACCAGATCACAAAGTACTTATGTCTTATACAGATAGTAATCCTGAAATGCATATCCATAAAACCATGGATGCTGTTACTGAATGGCAAAAAATAAAAAAATAAAAACTCGCCTTTAATCTTAAAGAGATCATCATCATGCTTGTCGCAATTTTATCTGCCTTTTTAGGTGGGCTTATTTTAAATTTTATGCCCTGTGTTTTTCCTATTATTTCTTTTAAAATTATGGGATTAATCGGACATATAGACGATAAAAATCGCCTACGCAAAGAAGGTATTGCCTTTATGGTTGGCGTGATTGTTTCAATGCTGGCCTTAACTGGTGTATTACTGGCGTTACGGGCAGGTGGTGAAGCAATAGGCTGGGGTTTTCAATTACAATCGCCAAAAATAGTCACTGTACTTGCTCTAATTATATTGGCATCTGCACTTAATTTGTCTGGTGTATTTGAAGCAGGTTTAAGACTACAACGTGTTGGTCAGAACCAAAATGGAAAAAGTGGTATTTACGGTGCAGCCTTAACAGGTGCTTTAGCTATTGTTGTGGCTACGCCGTGTACCGCTCCATTTATGGCCAGTGCAGTCAGTTATGCATCGGTGCAAAGTACACCTGTCGCTTTAGCTATATTTGTAAGCTTGGCTATAGGCTTTGCGACCCCATTTACTTTACTTTCCTTTGCTCCAAGTTTGTCTAAAAAACTACCTAAACCAGGGGCATGGATGGAAACATTAAAGCATTTCTTGGCTTTTCCAATGTATGCTGCCACTGCTTGGTTGGTATGGGTTGTAGCACAACAAACTGATGCGTCTGGGCTTGCGAGTGTTTTAATGTGCTGTGTGATTTTAGCTTTGACTGCTTGGGTGTATGGTCTAGCACAGCGCCGTGCACTATTAGAAAAGAAATCTGTGTGGCAGTACTGTATCACTATAGGCTTATTGGCAATCATCCTTTATCTAATTTTCAGCCCAGCAAGTACGTTACAAATCAAAGAAAATACACAAACAACCACAGGCCAAATTAGTCATCAGCCCAATAAAGCAACAGCAATAAAATGGTCCCCTGTAGCATTAGCAGATGCTCAAAAAACGCACCGCCCTATTTTTATAGACTTCAATGCATCTTGGTGTATTACTTGTCAAGTTAACGATAAAAACGTAATCTCTACAGATGAAGTGCAAACGGCATTATTAAAAACTAATACTGTTTATATGGTTGCTGACTCTACAAATTATAACGTAGATATTGTGAAAGCTATGGCAGACTACGGACGCGATGGCCTACCATTATATGTCATTTACCCTGCAAATGGTGGTAAACCCGTTATTTTACCGCAAGTACTTACCAAATCTGGTTTTATTACCGCATTAGAACAAGCAGCAAAACTATAATATTAAGAGGTGTTCCTTGGGCAAATTCGTTTCAAAAACATCGAAAGAATTTGCACCTCAAACGCAGTGGTCTGAACTTATGCGTTTATCACAGCTAGGAAATGAAGATGCATATCGGCAACTGTTACATGCAATTGCACCTGCAATTGAACGTTTTGCATGCTACAAAGTGAGCGATCACTCAATTATTGATGATATTGTGCAAGATAGCTTAATGAGCATACATACACTTCGCCATACTTATGACCCCAAGCGGCCAATACTGCCATGGATTGTTGCAATTACTTCTGCACGTGCCATCGATATTGTTCGAAAATATAATCGACATTGGAAAAGAGAAATACACGATGAATTACTTTTACAACACATTGTTGATGAATCTTATGACAATGATTTAGAGCATGAAGAAAATGTACACCAGCTCAATGGTTTACTAAAACACTTAACACCAGCGCAACGGGAAATTATACAACTGGTTAAACTTGATGAACTCAGTTTAGATGAAACATCAAAAAAAACAGGGCTATCCATCGCTGCTGTAAAGTCCTTGTTACATCGCGCTTTAACAACATTACGGCATTATGGTAGAGATTAATCATGAATCAAAACACATTACAAGATTTAATTAATCGACTCTCGCATGACTTAAAACCTGTTAAACCGTTACCTCATATTGCAATGGTCACTGCCATTTGGGCAATGACTTTACTCGGTCTAGGATTTAGCTCTGCCTATTTATTAGATGCATCACCTAAAGCATGGCACCTGCCGAATGCTTGGCCAAGCATTTTAAATTGGTTTTTTTCTATATGTATTGGTATATGGGCACTGGCACACACCTTTCAGTCACAAATTCCGGGCTATAAATTTAACCGTGGGTTATTTACCCTTGTACTTACAGTGTGGTTCATTGTTAATTTATCTAGTTTACTTACATCAACACAACCACTTGAACATTTAGGACACAGTACGCCGTGCTATTTTTTTGTGGTTGCGACAGGTATACCCATGCTCATACTCAGTATATTCTTTTTAAAAAAATATACTTTTATTGATCGATTAAAGACCATAAAATTGCTCAGCTTAAGTACTATTTTTTTATCTTTTTCACTACTTTCTTTATGTCATTCACCACATATGAGTATCAATGATTTTTTTATGCATTTACTCGGGGCATTAACCCTAACAGCATTTTGCTTTGGATTAGGTTATCAATATTTAACACACAAACATTAGTTCTACTTTCTTAGGCTATGTATGCATGCCATATTTTTATATGGTTCCGTATTTATATAAACCAAATCAACACTTTTACAGGTTTTTTCTGTTGCGCAAATATCTAACACCCATATTTTTAGTGGTTTGTATATTGCTCATAAGGTCATGTAAATGCTTTTAACCCAAAAAATCATTTAAAATAATATACTTATCATTTTAATTATTTATCTCACAAAACGCTTCAAATATAATATATCTCATACCAACAATAATTTTCCTCTAAATAAAAATGGATTTTTCTAATACTCTGTTTATAATAATTCAAATAATGAGGTAAATTCTATCTTTCAAACTAAGTAAAACATGACTATGTTCACCATAACTATAATTCACATTTAATAAAAACGGTTAAAAAAATAACTCACCCCAAATCACATCAAGTAATACTTTTGTTAAAAAACATATGACCAAGTTTATATTCTTAATAAAAAAAACCAAAGCAATATGCTTTGGTTTTTTATTTCAGCCTTGTCTAGCTTTAAAACGAGGATTTGATTTACAGATAACGAATATCTTTCCTCGACGGCGTACGATTTGACAATCCGAAGATCTTTTTTTTGCGGTTTTTAATGATGATAAGACTTGCATTTCAATCTCCATTTAGTGTTATGTTATAATATAACACTAAATGGCTAAATAAAAGCGTTTATTGTACGCTTTTATTATTTGGCTACATTTACTGATTAGACGATTAACGCTTACCCATTGAACGTCGTGTATTACGTGGCGCCGGCCATGTACGATCTGCATATTGCTGTGCTTTTGGTCGCACTTGATTATGTACTACATCACTTTGTTCAGCTTGCTCTAAACTTGCTACAGGAAATGGTAGTGCTACCTGTTTTTTAACTTTGCTACTCATCGATCTATCACCTCAAAAGATTTATCTATTTTAAACTATTGGCTTTGAGAGATCACATAAGAAATGCATTATATTTATTTATTTTTACATTTTTTCTAAAATCAGCTGTAAAGTTGAATATTTTTTCATAAAAGTAGCTATATTTAGACTATAAATTTAATATTAATATACGCATAATAAACATACATTGTAAAACAAAACGCCACACCCACAATTTTCTGCTTTATTTAGACGCTAAAATCTATAACCAATGATTTTTTTGCTTCTTTTGTTGCTATTTCCTATAGCGAATCAAACAATAATCTATTTTGAATTATGCGAATTATATTATGGATACATCATCAACTATGAGTGAAAACACTCAACCCAATTCAAAGGCTCGGGTACTTATTGCGAGCCTTGTGGGTACAACAATCGAATTCTTTGACTTTTATATTTATGCAACTGCAGCTGTATTGGTCTTTCCACATTTATTCTTTCCAGCAAGTAGCGGTGGTGCAGCAACATTACAATCTTTAGCTGTCTTTGCAGTCGCATTTATTGCACGCCCTGTAGGTGCTGCTGTATTTGGTCATTTAGGTGATCGGATCGGCCGAAAGTCTACTTTGGTTGCTGCATTACTACTTATGGGTATTTCAACAGTCTGTATTGGCTTACTACCTACTTATGAGCAAATTGGTATTTTTGCACCGTTATGTTTAGTGCTCTGTCGTTTTGGTCAGGGTCTTGGCTTAGGTGGTGAATGGAGTGGTGCCGTATTACTTGCCACTGAAAATGCCCCTGAAGGTAAACGTGCATGGTACGGTATGTTTCCTCAATTAGGCGCACCGATTGGTTTTGTACTCGCAGCAGGATCTTTCCTACTACTCGGTGCAGTCATGTCGAATGAAAACTTTTTACAATGGGGATGGCGTATTCCATTTATTGCCAGTTCATTATTGGTCTTTGTTGGCTTGTATATTCGTTTAAAACTTCATGAAACACCTGCATTTAAACGTGTACTCAATAAACAAAAAGAAGCGAATATTCCATTTAAAGAAGTATTTACGAAACACAGTGTGACCTTATTGGTTGGAACATTATCTGCAGTATGTACATTTGTTTTATTTTATATGATGACTGTATTTGCACTAAACTGGGGAACGACTGCACTTGGTTATACACGTGGTGATTTCTTAAAAATGCAGTTATTCGCAACTATATTTTTTGCAGCATTTATTCCATTGTCTGCATTACTTGCAGAAAAAATTGGGCGTAAAACAACGTCTGCAGCCATGTGTGTACTAACTGCAGTGTTTGGATTAGCTTTCCCATACCTTTTTGTAGCTAACAATCCAGTACTTATTACTGTATTTTTATGCATTGGTCTTGCAATTATGGGTTGTACTTATGGCCCCATTGGCACGGTTTTATCAGAAATATTTCCAACATCTGTACGTTATACTGGGTCTGCATTGGCATTCAATCTTGCAGGCATTTTGGGTGCATCTTTTGCACCTTTAATTGCGAGTGACTTGGCTAAAAACTATGGTATATATGCCGTTGGTTACTACATAATTGCCGCAGCAACCATTTCATTTATAGCCTTTTTATGTATGCGTGAAACCAAAAATGTTGATGTAAATAATCAAGTGTAAAAGTTATGTACAATAATCCTAGTACAGCGAATACTGTGCTAGGTTTTTATTATTAAAAGAAAATTAAGAAATAAACCTATAAAAATATATTGAAATCACACACTCATTTTATTTCTGCTCACCAGTATTATTTTACGTATAAAACAATAAATAAAAAATAGAGACTACCATCATGTATATGCTGTTCTTTAGACATAAAATAGACAGAAAACTACGATAAACAAAGATAGTTCTTTAAAAAAGAATCAACTTCTTTGGCACACATACCAACATTTACAGAAATATTTGCTTTCTTGAGAATTTCAAGACCTTTACCATTATTTCGAATATCAGGGTCGCCTATAGCAACATATACCGCTCCTAATTTTCTTCTAATAATTTCCATAGCACACGATGGCGTTCTGCCTACAAATGAGCAGGGTTCTAAAGTGACATACATCTCACAATCTTCAAGTGTGCCAGATATTTTTGATAAAGCATCTATTTCAGCATGATTTGAACCTAGTTTTTGCGTAAAGCCTGTTGCAATAACACAACCTTGACGCACAATGACACAGCCAACAGGTGGGTTAGGTAAACAGTGCGGCAAGGCATTTTTAGAAACCTCTAAAGCAACTAACATAAAGTCACAATTATTCATGAAACAAATTCCTAAACATATTTTAAACAACTATTTTCTATTATTACTTCTAGTATAAGATGTTCTACATAGATTATTTAAGTATTAGACTTAACCTAGTTATATTCATTTTTCTAGCAACCTCTGTAGATCTAAATAGCGTTCTTTTACTTTTATATCTGTACTGTTGTATTAATATTTCCCCACTTACTTATTGCGAACAAGCAATGTTGCTGAATTTCAAAAATATGACTACATAAAGCATATGCCGTACTAATGAATTGATTATTTGGCCATACAAATATGATAGATACGCTCAAAATCTTTAGTTAGTTTCAGCGTTGTATTTATTATCCATCCCTTTAGTACCAGCACCCGCTTATTTAGTAATGGTGTAATCGTAAAACTTAATCTATGCCACAACTCTCTTTGGTTTTGTAATTCTCAGCCTGTTTATTGAAAATAATTGAGTGGTCATTGGTGTTGAAATATATCATTTTAACAATTATGAGCTTACAAATGTAAAACCTAAAGAAATCACTCTTTCTAATTTTTTTCAACGCTAATACGCTATTATAAAATTTGGCACTGAACACATATACTTTAGCCACAATAGAATAGATAGTCACCCTTAGAACTAACTATAGGTTTGGACTCCTCTTACTCAAAAATCGGCTTGGTCGCGATGACTATTTGTATTTTTAGCTACCGCCATGATTTTTTACCACATTCTTACAGAAAAGACCAAAAATAGAAACTCGAATCTTCCACTTTAAATCAAATAGCAGTGTCTATAACACAACAGCACTGCTTATTTTTACGTGAATTAAAGGTATTGCCATAACTTATTTTGGCCGAGTTTTGCTAGCGTAAACGTAAAGTCATTGTCCGCTTTCACCAAAATATGACTTTCAGAATCATGGATCACTTTAAATAATGATCCTTGCTTAAAACGAATCGTATCATACCCTTCTTTCTCAATTTCTATTACTTCTAACAGCTCAATAAGTTGATTGCTCATATGATCACTACCTAATTATTAAATGTATTTATAAGACATGACTTCAAGGGAGTGAGATTGTAAATGTTCTATGAGGCACTTATTTTGTCAAACCGTTAGGTTGCAATATGATAATACATGCGCCGCATAAGACAACAAAACCACCGACCAGATCCCATTTTGTTAATATAATATTATCAAAAAACCTTAACCATAATAAAGCGCTAAATATAACATATACCACCGTAAGCCGCATAAATACGACTAGATGCAATATGAGAACAACACAAATAGCAGTAAACAGATGGCTATAAGAAGCCACAGCCATTTTATTTTGCCTTAGCTGAGCATCAGGTATGGAAAGTAATAACCTAAAATGTCTGCAATAGCCATGATAAAGAACAAAGCAAAGGTCGAAAGTATTTTAATATATCCATACCATGCAACCTTTGTTTTTACATTCATCCAATCACTGTGGTTTGATCTTCAAATACAGTCAGTAATAAACCAACTAATTTACCATGTTCAGATTTTACCGATACCGCTACGTTTCCGCCATGTTCTGCAAGCTCACCAAATAAAATCATGTCTGCAAGCGGCTTTTTCAAATGTTCTTGAATCAAACGTTGCATTGGTCTAGCACCCATAGCGTAATCATAACCATGTTCTGCAAGCCATTGACGCGCTGAGCTATCTACCTCTAACACCACTTTTTTATCATCAAGTTGAGCCTGTAACTCAGTTAAGAACTTATCAACAACAGATTCTATGACTGTTTTTGGTAAAGATTTAAACTGAATTGTACTGTCTAATCGATTACGGAACTCTGGTGAAAACGCTTTTTTCATTGCATCTTGGTTGTCAAGACTGTGATCTTGTTCAGTAAATCCAATACTCGAACGAGAAATACTCTCTGCACCCACATTCGTTGTCAGCACTAAAATCACATTTCGGAAATCTGACTTACGACCGTTATTATCTGTCAGTGTGCCATGATCCATAATTTGTAAAAGCAAATTAAATACATCTGGGTGCGCTTTTTCAATTTCATCTAATAATAAAACAC
Source organism: Acinetobacter boissieri (assembly GCF_900096955.1). Lineage (GTDB taxonomy): Bacteria > Pseudomonadota > Gammaproteobacteria > Pseudomonadales > Moraxellaceae > Acinetobacter > Acinetobacter boissieri. The sequence continues at coordinate 75,608 of NZ_FMYL01000009.1, forward strand.
AGTGTGGATTCTTATGAATAGCATCTGTAAGTAGTCCACCCTGATCAAAACCAACATAGCCCGGAGGTGCACCAATTAAGCGTGACACAGCATGGCGTTCCATGTATTCAGACATATCAAAACGAATCAGCTCTACGCCCAACAACTTTGCAAGTTGTTTGGTCACTTCTGTTTTACCTACACCCGTTGGCCCTGCAAATACAAAACTTCCTACAGGCTTATTGGGTGATTTCAACCCTGCTCTTGAAAGCTTAATTACAGATGATAGCGCTGTAATGGCTTCTTCTTGCCCAAAGACCACACGCTTTAAATCTCGCTCTAAATACTGTAATACCGATTTATCATCTTTAGACACAGTCTTAGGTGGAATACGAGCAATTTTTGATACTACATCTTCAATCTGTTCTACAGAAATATGGCTTCGCTCTTCTAATCCTTTTAAACGACACTGTGCACCTGCTTCATCAATCACATCAATGGCTTTATCTGGTAGGAATCGGTCATTAATGAACTTAGAGGAAAGCTCTGCAGCACTTGCGAGTGCTTGGTCGTCATATTCAACATGATGAAAGTCTTCAAAACGACTTTTTAAACCACGTAGAATATCAATGGTTTCACTCACACTTGGCTCATTCACATCTATTTTTTGGAAACGACGTGACAAAGCATGGTCTTTTTCAAACTCTTGACGATACTCTTGAAAAGTAGTTGAACCAATGCAACGTAAGGTACCATTTGCCAGTGCAGGTTTAATTAAATTTGATGCATCCATGGTACTGCCCATGCTTGATCCTGCACCAATAATCATATGAATTTCATCAATAAACAAAATTGCATTCGGCTTTTTCTTTAAAGCATTAAGTAGTTGCTTTAAACGTTTTTCAAAATCGCCACGATATTTTGTACCTGCAACCAATGCACCAAGATCTAAACTATAAATTTCAGCTTGATGAAGCGGTTTGGGTGCTTTTTCATTCACAATCAGCCATGCAAGCCCTTCAGCAATAGACGTTTTACCTACGCCAGGGTCACCAACAAGCAATGGGTTGTTTTTACGGCGACGACATAAAATTTGTGCAGCACGTTCTATTTCTTTTTCACGACCAATTAAAGGGTCCGTTTTTCCCTTAGCCGCTTCTACATTCAAATTCAATGTATACGCATCTAGAACAGTATCTATAGAATCTTTACTTGCAATATCTGTATCTACTTCTTCTGCATCTTCATCTGAACCATTGCCCTGTGGTTTAGACGTGCCGTGTGCTAAGTACTGTGTTAAGGTTAAACGATTAATCTGATGACGTTTGAGTAAATACACTGCAAATGCATCTCGCTCCGAATACATTGCAACCAGTACATCTGCACCCTCTACCGTACGATCACCACCACTCGATTGCACATGAAAAATTGCCCGCTGTAAAATACGGTCAAAGCTTTCTGTTGGATGTGGTGCTTGCTCGCTGTGTTCACCCAGTTTAGGGGTATGTTGCTCAACGTATTCCTCTAGCTCTTTACGTAAAGTCACAATATCTGCACCACATGCACGCAATGCATTGACAGCAGCATCGTTGTCTAATAGCGCTAAAAGTAGATGCTCAACGGTAAGAAACTCATGTCTTTTTTGTCTTGCCATACTTACAGCCAAACGCAAAGAAACCTCTAGTTGACGACTAAGCATACCAATCCCCTTATTGTTTTGGCTCTATTTGACAAAGTAATGGGTAACCTTGTGAGCGAGCATAATTATTGACCTGATTCGCTTTTGTTTCAGCAATATCTCTAGGATAGATACCAGCGACACCTTTTCCTTCGTAATGTACAGTTAGCATTACTTCTGTGGCTTGGTCAAGATTCATTGCAAAGAATTGTTGTAAAATTTCGATTACAATATCCATAGGTGTGTAATCATCGTTTAATAAAACAACAATATATAAGGGTGGACGCTTCAACTCAGGAGGTGCAACTTCAACATCTAAATCTCCATCCTCATGATGATCTTGATTAGAGGCAGACATTTGAAGATGCCAATCGACATAGCCCGTACCACTAAAAGCAGCTTTTAAGTCAGTTAAGTCAATCTTCTTTTTTAAACCATGCATACGTATCATTTCACATTATTGGGTTTTGGCTTCGGCTTGAGGTATATCTGTTGCAAATCTCGCAGGATTGTCAATTTCTTTTCCTTTTAGCCAATTAAAACGGCGTATTTCATTCATACCGCCATTAATTCTCACTTCAATATACTGTGGTACAAAACCATTCGGTATCGTCCAACGCCCTGTCAATCGTTCAAAGTTTTCAAAATTAAATCGACTGTTTTGCATTGGCACAACCAATATTTCATCACCACGGATGAGTCTCAGTTCAACTGAACCATTGGCTTTTCTTTGATTAGGGCTTACTTGTAATAAATCAAGCTGATATTCAAATGCGTTTTCAGGTAAGGGGCGCACAGCTAAGTTTTGTACCATTAAACCCACTCCCCCTCGTTGACGAAGCAAATTTCGATAAATCTGGCTTTGTGTCTGCGAGATACTTAAATCTGCCTTATTTTCAGTGAGTGCATGTGTCAAACTTGTCGTATTACCTAATGCTAAATCACGCTCTTGTATTGTAAGATTAAAGTTTTTATTGAGCTCAGCTAAAGTATCTTTTTGCTTTTGTATCACATCAACCAATTGCTGTGCATCTGCGTCATAACCGACCACAGTCAACCCTTGCTTGTGTCCAACAATATAGCCTAATGCAAACCCACCAAAACATAGCAATATACTACCGAGCAATAAAAACTTGTTTGCCTGAACAAAGTTTTGCTTCTTTACCGAACTATGTTTTACAGCAGATTCTTCTCGCTTATTTTCATTCATTTTTATACTCAATACATTTATCTTTTATCATACAACACGCGTTGCTTTACGGCATTAATGCAATTCCAGTTAAGCCGAGCTGTTCGGATAAACCACACATTAAGTTCATGTTTTGTACTGCTTGACCAGCAGCACCTTTGACCAAGTTATCTTGCACCACAACTACAACTAATTTTTTAGGTTGTGGTTGGTATAATGCGATGCGTAACATATTTGAACCTCTCACACTACGTGTTTCAGGTACACTTTTGTGTGGCATAACATCTACAAAATATTCATGTTGATAGAATGTTTCATAAAGCGACTGCAAGTCTGTTTCAGTGCCTTGCTCTGTTAAGTCAATGTAAATCGTGCTTAACATACCACGAATCATTGGTACTAAATGCGGTACAAATACAAGATTCTTAAATTCAGTTTGGGTAGATGCAATACGATTTAAACCTTCAACAATTTCAGGGTGATGTCTATGACCTGCCACAGCATATGCTTTAAAGCTATCTGTGCTTTCAGTGAAAGATAAGCCTAAATCTGCTTTGCGCCCTGCACCAGATACACCAGATTTCGCATCTATAATAATACTATTGAGGTCAATTAGACCTTGCTCTTTTAACAGCGGTGCTAAACCTAACTGTACGGTGGTTGGGTAGCAACCAGGATTACCAACCACATTTGCTTTGCTAATGTGTGCTCTATTGAGCTCAGGTAAGCCATATACAGACTGTTTGAGTAGCTCAGGGCATGTGTGTTTCATACCATACCAAGTTTCAAAATCTGCCAAGTTTTGTAGTCTAAAATCAGCAGCTAGATCAACAATTTTTACACCATGTGCGACCAAATCTTCCGCATACTTCATGGCCACACCATGTGGTGTTGCGAAGAATACCACGTCACAGGTTTTTAATGCATCTACGGTTAAATCAGAAAAAACTAAATCAGTATGTCCACGTAAACTTGGAAACATATCTGCAACTGCACGACCTGCTTCGGTACGTGATGTAAGCATACGCACAGTGACTTGCGGGTGACGTAATAAAATACGAAGAAGTTCTACACCTGTATAGCCCGTTCCACCGACAATTCCAACTGAAATCACCTTACACCACCTCAAATATTTAATCTATGAAAGTTAATTAGTATGACAGGAAGCATATTTTTTCTAAATAGCTTTTTCTATGCCTTACTTTAATTTTATCGTAAAAACCACTGTTAAGGCACGTTTAACATCTGACTTATCCAACTTGGCCATGTATTTTTTTTCATATGTTGATGATGTTTTACATAGTCTATGTCGTATTGTGCTACGGTTTGCCAAAAAGTCTCACTGTGATTAAACACTTTGGTATGTACTAACTCATGTATGCATACCGCTCGTACTAAAGACTCATCTAAAAGCACCAATGCGGCATTCAACATAATTTTATGGTGTGTGTTACAGCTACCCCAACGGGTTTTTACAAAACGCACCTGTACCGCTTGATAACTCAGCCCTATTTGTGTAGATACTCGGCTTAAATATACAGGTAAATGCTCACGTGCATAGTCTAATAAAAAAGCTTTTAAGCCTTTAAACGGCGTTGAAGCGTTTATATATAATGTTGCAGCTTGATATTTATATAGCTGTACCATTTCAAGAACCCTCACCTGCACAGGCATACTCAAGTTGAATACATGAATCTGTGCCGGGGGATCGACCTGAAGTAATACATGGCGGCTCAATTGCTCTTGCCATGCTTTTACCAACCACTCGTGTGACTGCGCTAAAAACTGCTGAACCAGTGTTTCAGGGCAATGTTTAGGTACAGTCAAGCGAATATGATCTGCACGTACAGTCAATTTCAAGCGTTTTGCTGTAGCATGCTGCACACGTTTAATATGTGCAGCAACATCATGATTAGTCAGCAACGCGTTCTTCAATACCGTGATCTGTTGCAACAATGGCAATATCTGCTTTATTTAAAGCAAAAATACCATTGGTGACAACACCGGGAATATTATTAATGGTTTTTTCGATGTCGAGTGCATCTAAAATATTTAAATTATAAACATCTAAAATTACATTACCGTTATCTGTGACTACCCCTTGGCGATAAACAGGATCTCCGCCTAAGCTCACAATCTTACGTGCTACCGCAGAGCGCGCCATTGGAATCACTTCTACAGGTAAAGCAAAATCATGTCCGAGCTGACCTACCCATTTAGAGTCATCGACAATACAAACAAACTTATGAGCAATAGATGCCACAATTTTTTCACGTGTAAGTGCAGCACCACCCCCTTTAATCATATGTAAATTACGGTCAATTTCATCTGCTCCATCTACATATGCATCTAAGCTTGCTACTTGGTTCATATCAACAACATCAATACCCAAAGCTTTTAGACGGCTTGCTGTCGCTTCTGAGCTTGCAACAGCACCTTTGAGCTCTAACTGAGGGAGAAGTTCAATTAAAAAATTTACTGTACTGCCTGTACCCACACCCAATATGCCACCATGAGGTAAATGTTTTAAAGCGGCTTGTGCTGCGGCTTGTTTTTTTGCATCTTGATTTGTGTATAAAGTCATAGTCATCACTTGTTTTTGTTGAGCAATCACAGATTTCTGTTGATTATTCAATCCAATCCTATAGAGTGTTTGTTACAATAACCCTTTATTTTAAACTGTTAAACGGAAGATAACCATGTTGTTTCGCTTGGTCAGACAAATTTTACAAGCAACAGTCTACGATGTTGCCATTGAATCTCCTCTCGAAGCAGCACCACGAATTAGCCAAAAAATTAATAACAACATTCGTTTTAAGCGAGAAGATTTACAACCTGTTTTTTCTTTCAAGCTACGTGGTGCATACAACCGCATTAGCCAAATTCCAAAAGATCAACTCGATGCGGGTGTCATTTGTGCATCTGCAGGCAACCATGCTCAAGGCGTTGCACTCTCTGGCCGTAAACTAGGTATTCCTGCCATTATTGTGATGCCAAGTACAACACCAGACATTAAAGTACAAGCGGTAAAACGTCTTGGCGGACAGGTGGTTTTACACGGCGACAGCTTCGATGTGGCCAATAGCTATGCCATTGAACGCGCAAAACAAGAAAACTTAGTCTTTGTACCACCATATGACGATGAACTAGTGATTGCAGGACAAGGAACGATTGCCAATGAGATACACCGTCAATGGCGTGAAGTCGACTATATTTTTGTTGCTGTTGGTGGTGGTGGTTTGATTTCTGGGATTGCAGCTTACTTTGCTGAAGTTGCACCACATGTGCAAATCATTGCTGTTGAATATGAGGAATCTGCATGTTTAAAAGCTGCTTTTGAAAACAATGAGCGAGTAACTCTACCACACGTTGGTTTATTTGCCGATGGTACAGCAGTTGCTCGTATTGGCGACTTACCCTTTCAAATTTTAAACTTAAAAAAATCAGATGGTAGCCCAATTGTTGATAAAACAGTCATCACTGTAAATACAGATGAAATTTGTTCAGCGATTAAAGACACCTTTGATGAAACCCGCAGTATTGTTGAACCCTCTGGTGCAATGGCACTTGCAGGCATTAAAAAATATGTCGCACAGCACCAATTGAGTAATAAGAATATTGTTTCGATTGTTTGTGGTGCAAATATGAACTTTGATCGCCTAAGATATATTGCTGAGCGTACAGAGCTAGGTGAAAAACGTGAAGCAATTTATGCAGTCACTATTCCAGAGAAAAAAGGTGCATTTTTAGATTTTTGCCGTGCCTTACAGGGTCGCAATTTGACAGAGTTTAACTATAGAGCCAACGACGAACATAACGCACAAGTCTTTGTCGGCGTAAGTTTAAAATATGGTGAAGAAGAACGTCTTGAAATATTTAACACATTAAAGCAAGAATATAATGTTGATGATTTATCTGATGATGAAGTCGCAAAGCTACATATTCGCTACTTAGTCGGTGGTCATACCAAAAGTCAAGAACGGCTATTTCGAGTCGAATTTCCTGAACGTCCGGGCGCATTACTGACCTTTTTAGAACGTCTTGGCCCCGCACATAACATTACACTTTTTCACTACCGTAACCACGGCGCAGCAGAAGGTCGTGTTTTAGTTGCGCTTCAATCAGAACAACATGCATCTGCAACACCAAGTCATGATGACCTCATTGAGAAACTCAATGGCATTAATTATCCATACCAAGAGATCACTCATAATGCAGGCTATCAGCGCTTTTTAAGATAACTCATTGAAATGACGTTATTCGGCTTTCGATTTAAAATGTATGAGTACCAATCATCGAAAGCCTTATAACATCACAAGAAACTCAAAAATGAAGCAAATTTATACTTGGCAATCTCAGCAATATACCATTACAACAGATGAAAAGCTTTTTGACATTATTGCAATTCACAGCTACTTAACCCACTCTCCTTGGGCTAAAGGCATTGGCTTGAATACTGTGGCTGAAAGCATTTCAAATAGCTTATGTTTTGGGCTTTTTTGTCAGCAACAGCAAATTGGTTTCGCTCGTGTAATTACCGATGGTGTCACTTTTGGCTATTTATGTGATGTATATATCTTAAATGAATGGCAACAACAAAAACTTGGGCAATGGCTCATGGAATGCTGTCATAACCATCCTATCATGCTACGTTTACGCAGAATAATGTTAGTGACTTCAACTGCATCTGGTTTCTATAAAAAAGTAGACTACCATCCTATAGATCAAAAAAACTTTGTATGGCAGATATTTAGACCCAATATTTATCAAAAAACCATTACACAGGTTTTAGTAGATTAAACCCTTTTTATTTTTATAATCTATACAAGCACCACTTTAACTACAGTAAGCAATGAAAGATCATTTTTAAAAGATTGGTGTTTTAGATCAAAATTCAAAAAAACCATATTATTTAAGGTATAAAAAAGCACTGTAAATAACAGTGCTTTGATAAATATCTTTTATATCAATACCAATCGAGTAAAGACACACCCACGCCTACATAATTTGCCCGATGGTTATAGTCAATTAAACTCTCACCATATCCATTAAAGTACTGTAATTGACCACGTAAATTCCCTTTAATTGGGAACGTCCAATCAAACTGTACCGCTCCACGTGAGTTACTACCACCTTTTAAAGTATGTCGAAGCATTAAGGAAAACTGATGATCATTCCACTTATAAAATGTAGTGACATCTGCTCGCCCTACGTAGTTTTCAATATCTGGATTATTGTCACTACTGCTACTTTCTGGAATTCGATACCACGGTCGTACAACCACGGCAAAATTACCACGCTCTAAACCAATATTCAGCATCAATCGATTCCAGCTACGAGAGTATGGGTCAGATTGGCCATTTGACTGATGATTCAGAGTAACCCCCAGCAAGCGCCCATCTAAACCAAATAAGTTATAATTGGTTCTAAAAACCAAACTTGCTTCTGGCTCATAATTGGTTTCACGAAATGGGCTTGACTCTTTTGAGTTATATGCTTGCCAACGTGATGATTGGGTATACCCCACCCATAAGTCACCATTGTTTGGAAAAATATTCTCCCAAACTTTAGTCTTTAAAGACAACTGAAACTTGAGTTCAGTTGCATCTAAACTTTGATATGGCACTTGATTATCAGGGTTTGGGCTATACGGCGTGGTATTTTTTTCACTGGTCCAAAATACAGGTAAAACATACACAGGTTTATAACTACGAATATTCCATGTACCCAATTTACTCGCCTCAGACAACTCCCAACGACTATCAAGTAAAGATGTCGTTGGAGATGCGGGTTTACTTGTATCACTGGTATAAATAGAGCTGACTGAGCTTTTAAGCTTGTCAACCAATGTATCTGACGAAGGCGCACTCACAGCAGGCGTGCTTGCCATTTGGTTTGCAATAACCGTTTTAGGCATGCCAAAATATTGATCATAACATGCCAATCTATCTGCATTAAATGCAATTGCAGCGCACGCTTGTGCTGAGGCCGGTTGCAATGACTGTGCCGTATCTACAGCATAAGCACGCTGAGATAGGCAGAGCATTTCATATAAAGAAAACGTCACTATTGCAAGTTTGTAATTCTTCTTTATGTCGTAGCGCACGATTCTTTTCCTTTAGATTATTAATTGAGTTGTTGGATATCAAATCCAAGTTTCTCTAATGCTTCACGTTTTGCAAATGGTGCAACAACACCACGAGTTACAGCACCATGTTGTAAATATTGTACAGCAACACGTTTCACATCCTCTAAAGTCACAGCCAATAAGTTTTGACGCATTTTCTGCCTAAACTCAGGGGTGCGCTCATGACACTGTGCATAAAATGCGGTAATTGCCTCGGCTGCAGGAGAGCTTGGTCGGTCCATAGATGCAACTATGCCCAAAATTGCTTCTTCAAGCTGATAATCTTTTTGCTCTTCTGTCAACAACCACGTCACACTACGCTCAAAATCTGTAAATGTTTCACTTAAGCGTGGATCACGGTAGCTATAAAACCTAAATGAACAACTATTTGCATCATAGGCAGCGCCACCACCATATGCACCACCTTTTTCACGCAATGCGCTATGTAAGAAACCATTTCTTAAATAAGCGGCTAAAACCATCAATGCAACTGAATCTGGATGTGCAACCGCAACCGCAGGATATGCTGCTGAACAGAACTGTACATTGGTCTGAATAAGCCATGCTTGGTCACCATCAACATATTGTCGAGCGACCTGCGTTAATGCAGCGGGGTCAGATGCAACAGTGACATGTTGCCACGTTTGTTCAATCTGTGAGACTAACCCTACGCTATGTTGCTCTTCACTGACCAATAAAAACTGCTTTGGTGCGTGTAAAAGACGTTGCTGAATGGATTGCATCTGAGCAATAAAATCTGCATAGGCCACTGGATCTGATTCAATATTTTTAATCAGCTCTGCCAACCAATTGAGTGCACCAAGACCTGTGTTAAAGTATTCACGTTCTGCATAGGTGTTCATGGCACGAGAAGCAATTTGCATGGCATAACTATGCCCTGAACCACTAATTCGAGATTGCCAACGTGTTTTACGCTCTTGTAATAGCTCAATAATTCGGTCTTTTTCATCAAAACGCATCTCTGCAAAGGCCAACTTAAGTAGTGCGATTGCATCTGATTTTTTGGTGAGAGATTTTGTCGTTAAGCTTAAAAATGAATTCATTTCATCTTTATCATTTAAGCCAGAACGCAAAGATACCCCCATGCCAAAGCCACCACTTACTGCGGTTTGTAATTGCTGTAACTCCAAATAGCTATACTGGCCTGCACCCACTTCACCCATCAAAATACTGAGTAAACTAAAATAAGGTGACTGTACAACCTCTAGTGGCACTTCAATAGCGACTTGCTGATAATACAACCCATTTGTTCCTGCATGATAAACATCTAAAGGGGTCTCTTGATCATTAAGCAAGAAGCTATGGCGATTACCCGTCATAATATCAATGCTAGCAGGAATATCTTCTAAACCAACTTTTGGTAAAAGATTTAAATCATCTTCGGTGTCTTGACGGCGTTTTAAGTCTTCAGTTTGCTTCGTAATTTCTGTACGTTGCTCAGGTGTTAAAAGTGCCTCTATCTCATCTAAACGTGCCTGTTCAGTCGCTTGATCACGCTGTGTTTTTTCAGCATCAGGCACAAGTGTGAGCAATACACGGTGTGGATTATCTAATAGATAGGTTTGTATGAGATTAGACAGCCACATTGGGTCTTTTAATTCTGCACGTACCATTTCAATGGCACTGTCTACATCCCATACTGCCAATGGATCATTGTGATGAATCACACTGCCCATACCATTCATAATTAGACTTAGACCATAGGGCGTGCCACCTGTAATTTCTCTTTGAGTCAGCTCTATTTGGTGTAAAATTGACTCAATTTCTGTAGGATCTACAGGTTTAGCAGCCACTTGTTTTAAAATATTAAATACGCCATCTTGAAACTTCTGTGCATGCTCTGGGTTTGATCCTTGCACACCACAGAAAAATGTCATTTCAAAATTACTATCGTCTACACCCATAAATGGGCCTGAAGATTCTGCATAATCGCATGTTTCCAGATACTGACGTAACGGCGCTGCAGAATTTTCTAGTAATATGCCTTCGACCAAACGCATACCTAAACGTATCTTAATATCACTGACCTCTGGCAATAACCAAGATACTACATGATAAGTTTTATCTTTGAGTTCAGTTGAGTCTACTGCATAGGGTTCAACTATTTCTAAAGGGGCGGTTAAACGGCGCTCAGGTTTAGAATAGATGGTTTCGCCACGTGTAAAGTTAACCAATGCTTGTTGCTGAATTTTTTCTTGAATTTCAACTACAGGTAAATCACCAAAAGTCATAAATACAGCATTACTTGGGTGATAATGTTTTTTGTAAAATGCAACCAATTGCTCATGGGTTAAATCTGGAATATCACTTGGTTCACCACCTGAGTTATAGTGATATGTCGTTTCTGGGAATAAATGGTGTGCTAAACGGTGGTATAGCTGATCTGACGGTGAGCTCATGGCCCCTTTCATTTCATTAAACACCACACCTTTAAAGACTGGCTTGTCATTTTCAAGCTCAACACGTATGCCTTCTTGTGCAAAATCTAAAGGATTCAAGTTCGCAGCAAAAGCGGCATCTAAATACACTGAAAGCAAATTAAAATAATCTTTCTTATTTTCAGTCGCAAACGGATACGCAGTCCAGTCTGCTGCCGTGAAAGCATTCATAAATGTATTCAGTGAACGGCGAATCATTAAAAAGAACGGGTCACGTACAGGAAAATTTTCAGAACCACAAAGCACAGTGTGTTCTAAAATATGTGCTGTACCTTTAGAGTCCATCGGTTGCGTACGAAATGCCACCAAAAATACATTTTCAGTATTTTGGCTGGCAAGGTGGTAATGTATTGCTCCCGTCACACCATGACGATACTCAGACACATCAACATCTAAGGCCTCTACATACTGCTTACGTATAAACTCAAATGCTTGGTGGGTATTTTCTTGTGTTTCGGTAACTGCAACCGTCATGTGATCTCCAAAAAATCTTTTAACTAAATAACTTCAATCCGTTCACTGTCATGCAATCAACGACAAATACCTACATCTCATTGGATCATAAGTATAAAACTAAACTACTGTAACACAGCACTTGGCTGAGGAATTAAGCCAAAAATCAACTGCATTATTTTTGAGCTAAAGCATTTTCAATATCACCACTTATTGTGTCAGGCTTTACTGTAGGTGCATAACGTGCAATCACCTGACCGTCTCGTCCGACTAAAAACTTAGTGAAGTTCCATTTAATGCTTTGTGTACCCAAAACACCTTTTGCTGCTCGGGTTAAAAAGCGAAATACGGGGTGTGCTTCAGGGCCTTTTACATCTATTTTGGCAAACATAGTAAAACTAACACCGTAGTTTTTTTGGCAAAATGTTTCGATTTCTGTATGCGTACCGGGGTCTTGCCCACCAAACTGATTACATGGAAAACCCAAAACTTCCAAACCTTCTGACTTGTATTGTTCGTATAGTTTTTCTAGCCCTGCAAACTGTGGAGTAAAACCACATTTACTGGCTGTATTTACAATTAAAAGTACCTTTCCTTCATAATCTAAAAAGTATTTTTCTTTACCACTAAGTAAGTCCGCCTGTAGTTGATAAATTGTGGTCATGGGTAACTCTCTCCATCATTCTTTTCTTCTGTTTTTAATGTTAATGATGCTGAATTGACACAGTAACGAAGTCCCGTCGGTTGTGGCCCATCTTCAAAAACATGCCCCAAATGCGCACCACAACGTTCACAGGTAATTTCTGTGCGCATCATACCAAGGGTTGAATCTTCTTGTTCTGCAACAACTGTTTGATTGGCTGGTTTAAAAAAGCTTGGCCAACCACAACCACTATCATATTTGGAATCTGATAAAAACAACACTTCACCACAGCATTTACAACTGTACTGCCCTGCTTGTTTAGTATTCCAATATTGCCCTGTAAACGGCGCTTCAGTACCTTTTTGTCGTGTAACACGATACTCCTCTGCAGAGAGTTCTCTTCGCCATTCACGATCTGTTTTATTGACTTTTCCCATGACAACTTCCTTGAAAGATATAAAATTCAATATCGCATGTTATTGTCTTTATATTTACGCTACCGCAGACTAAAATGCTAGAAAAATTTCAAGTAGATTGTGCTATTTAAGTAATCTATTTTCTTTTAACATACATATAATTGGACAACACTATGCCCGTTCAAGGTAACACCCCACCACGTGAGATTAAAAAGTCATCTAAGCTTGAGCATGTATGCTATGACATTCGTGGACCAGTGTTACGAGCCGCCAATGAAATGGAAGAACAAGGGCACAAAATTATTAAACTCAACATTGGTAATCCTGCACCCTTTGGCTTTGAAGCACCCCAAGAAATCATTAATGATGTTGCACTCAATTTACCCAACGCCATTGGTTACACAGATTCAAAAGGTATCTTCCCTGCCCGTAAAGCTGTCTGTCAGTATTATCAACAAAAAGGCATACGAGATATGCATGTCAATGATGTGTATATTGGCAATGGCGTGTCTGAACTCATTGTCATGGCCATGCAAGGCTTGCTAGATGATGGTGATGAAGTCTTAGTTCCTATGCCAGATTATCCGCTTTGGACTGCAGCCGTTAACCTTTCTGGAGGTACAGCCATTCATTACAAGTGTGATGAAGAAAATTATTGGTACCCAGACATTGCAGATATGGAAAGTAAAATCACGCAAAGTACGCGTGCCATTGTGATTATTAACCCCAACAACCCTACAGGCTCGGTTTACCCACGCCATGTGCTGGAAAAAATTATTGCGCTGGCTAAAAAATATGACCTGATTTTATTTGCAGACGAAATTTACGACAAAATTATTTATGACGGCATTGAGCATGTCTCTGTAGCATCTCTTGCAGGTGAACAACTCTGTATTACTTTTAATGGCCTGTCTAAATCACACCGTGTTGCAGGATATAGAGCGGGTTGGATGGCCATTACAGGCAATAAAACACGTGCAGAAGACTACATTGAAGGCTTAAATATGCTTGCCTCTATGCGTTTATGTGCCAACCATCAAGCACAATTTGCTATACAAACTGCATTAGGTGGTTATCAAAGTATTAATGATTTAATTAAACCCGGTGGCCGCTTATATGAACAACGCAATATTGCGTGGCAGATGCTGAATGAAATACCTGGTGTGAGCTGTGTTAAACCTGAAGGTGCAATGTACTGCTTCCCTCGTTTAGACCCCAACATGTACCCAATACATGATGATGAACAGCTTATGCTTGATTTACTACGTGCGGAAAAAGTGCTATTGGTACAAGGTACTGGCTTTAACTGGCCAAGCCCCGACCATTTCCGTGTGGTGTTTTTACCTGCAGAAAATGAACTTAAAGAAGCCATTTCACGTATTGGCCGTTTCTTAGCCAGTATACGCTAGTGTAAGACGTACAGTGGCTCACTTTGTGTGGGTCACTCCTCTGAGTACAGCTGAAATAGAATAAATTAGCAACTAAACAATCTATAAAAATAAAATGCTTCCCTAATATTTTTCTAAAAAATTAAACCAACTCAAACAACAACATATAAAGTCAAAGGTATCTCTGACTCAAGATCAATATTCAAGCTATGATTTGTGCATACACGCATTACAAAGGTATACGCCCTTACAAAAAATCATACAACTTAAACCACAATAATAATTAAAAAATGACTAAAAAGTCACAATAAAACAATATATACTATTACAAATACAAAAAATCTCGTTTTATATGAATCTTTTCATAAAATTAACCACTGCAATTACTCTATATTTTTTCTCTTTATATGTTTTTATTATTCCTAAGTACTTGGGCTTTGTCATACCTAATATACCATTCACCGTAACCTGTATATTGTGGACATTCATTGTATTATCACAAGGCATATACATTATTCTAAATATACAGTGGGTTTTTAATTTAAATATCAAAAGTCAAAATTTCATTAACGTATCAAAGGTTATATTTTTCACCACGCTGACCTTGGGCACTATTGCAAGTTGTGGTTTCGGTTTGATACTCACTGCTCCGGCCATTTTACTTAGTATGTACCTCCTCTTTATTTGGCATCCTATACGTTTAAGTATTTACCAACAACACAAAATACGTGCTCGTACATTTAGTGGCAATAAAAATAGACTATTAGCAAGAATGCGTTTTAGATACCCTATGTAAGCCTTAACAGATACTTAAAATAAACTTAAGAACAAAATATAACCATACAATAACAAGAATACTTAAACTGGCATACATAGTGCTTATTTGTGTTTGAACAATTTCATGAACACGTTGCCAAGGATATCCTCTTGATGAAAAAAACGCTCACCTCTTTAGCGATGGCTTTAACACTCCTTTCACCAACGGCACTTTTTGCAAAAAATAATGTCGTTGTGGTTGCAACTGGCGGAACAATTGCAGGTGCGGGTGCAAGCTCTACCAATAGTGCAACCTATACAGCAGCAAAAGTTCCTGTAAACGTACTTCTTGATGCTGTACCACAAGTACAACAATTAGCAAATGTGAGCGGTGTTCAAGCACTTCAAATTGCATCTGAGAGCATTACAGATAAAGAGTTAATCCAACTGGCGCGTCAAATCAATGAATTAGTCAAAAAACCTGATGTAAACGGTATTGTTGTTACACATGGTACAGACACCATGGAAGAAACAGCTTTTTTCTTAAATCTTGTTGTGCATACAGATAAGCCAATTGTATTGGTCGGCTCAATGCGCCCAGGCACTGCATTGTCTGCAGATGGTCCACTTAACTTGTATAATGCTGTTGCACTGGCATCATCAGACTCAGCAAAAGGCAAAGGTACTTTGGTCATGATGAATGACGATATCTTTGCAGCACGAGATGTGACTAAAACCATTAACATTCATACCAATGCCTTTTCAAGCCCATGGGGTGCTTTAGGTAGCGTGGTTGAAGGCAAAGCGTATTGGTTTAGAGACGTAAGTAAATTACACAACAACTCATCTGAATTTAATATTGAAAACATTAAAGGCGATGCTCTACCACTTGTACAAATTGTGTATGGCTCAGATAATATGCTGGCTCAATCTTACCTTGCTCTACAACAAGCAGGTGTGAAAGCAATTATCCATGCAGGGACTGGTAATGGTTCTGTAGCAAACTACTTAGTCCCTACACTAACTAAAATTCAGCAAGATGGCATTCAAATTGTACGTTCTTCGCGTGTACCGCAAGGTTTTGTACTACGTAATGCTGAACAACCAGATGACAAATATGGCTGGGTCGTTGCACACGATTTAAACCCACAAAAAGCACGTTTGTTAACTGCGCTTGCGTTGACAAAAACTAAAGATGCGAAAGAGCTACAAAGAATGTTCTACGAATACTAAAACTATATTGCTCAACAATAGACAAGGGTGTGCCAAACTGGTACACCCTTTTTGCTTTATAGTAGTGCATTAAATCGGCGTAAAAACCATAATCAACACATGCCTTTGGGCAATAGCATGTTAAAATAAAGACTTAATACGGCTAAGGATCTTTTTTTAATGCAGTTCGTTCATTTGGGTATACATACCGAATTTTCTATTACTGAATCGATTGTTCGCATACCAGAGCTTATGAAAGCTGCTGCTAAAAATCAGATGCCCGCGTTAGCAATTACTGACTTGTCTAACATACACGCAGCCGTTAAGTTTTTTCAGGCCTGCCAATCTAAAAACATTAAGCCAATTTTAGGGGCAAGTGTACAACTCGAAGATGCATCTCATCGAATTACCCTACTCGCCATGAGCAACACAGGTTGGCGTAATCTAACCGAGATTATTTCCAGAGGCTATATTGAAGGCCAAAAACTTGATATCCCTTGCATTAAAAAAGAATGGATATTAGAACAAAATCAAGATCTTATTGTATTAATCGGCCAACATAGCGATGTTGGTCAAGCCATGTGTTCGTCACACCCAGACAAAGCTGTACCACTTTTTGAGGCATGGCATAACACCTTTGGTAACCGTGCTTACTTTGCACTCACACGCACAGACCGTAGCAACGAAGAACTTTTTATTAGCGAAGCCATACAACTTGCATCCACTTATCAAGTCGGTGTTGTTGCACATAATGACGTACACTTTGTGCGCCCAGAAGATTTTGAAGCCCATGAAGCACGTATTTGTATTGCCGATGGTTATGTTTTAGGTGACCAAAGACGACCTCATATTTATAACACAGAGCAGTATTTCAAAACTGCAGAGCAAATGACTGCTTTATTTTCAGATATTCCAAGTGCCATTGAAAATACAGTAAATATTGCTAAACGTTGTAATGTCAATTTAAGACTTGGCGAATATTTTTTACCCGACTACCCTATTCCTGAAGGCTTTACCATAGATACCTACTTTGAGCACCTTTCAAAAGAAGGACTCGAAGAACGCTTACAGCAACTTTACCCTGTCAATGAACGTGATGAACACTGGGCAGAAATCCGAAAACCATACGATGAACGTATTGCCTACGAAGTACGTATCATTTTAGGTATGGGTTTTCCCGGTTACTTTCTTATTGTCATGGACTTCATTAACTGGGCTAAAAATAATGGTGTACCTGTAGGGCCTGGCCGTGGTTCAGGTGCAGGGTCATTGGTTGCCTATAGTTTAAATATTACCGACCTAGACCCACTACGTTACGACCTTTTATTTGAGCGTTTCTTAAACCCTGAACGGGTATCTATGCCCGACTTTGATGTCGACTTTTGTATTTCAGGACGTGACCGTGTCATTGAATACGTCGCTCAACACTACGGACGTGATGCTGTTTCACAAATTGCCACATTTGGTACGATGGCGGCCAAAGGAGCAATACGTGATGTTGCTCGTGTACTTGGGAAGTCATATGGTTTAGCAGACCGTATTTCAAAAATGGTGCCAACCAAACCATTAGGTGTGGACCTCGCCACTGCCCTTGATATGGAGCCACAACTCAAAGATATTGTCACTAATCCATCTAACCCAGATTATGACGATGCCAGTGAAATTTGGGAAATGGCGCTCAAACTTGAAGGCATTACACGAAATACAGGAAAACATGCTGGCGGTGTAGTGATTGCACCGGGCAAAATTACCGACTTTTCAGCCATTATGTGCGATACAGATGGCAATAACCGTGTTGCACAATACGACAAAGATGACGTTGAATCTGCAGGTTTAGTGAAGTTTGACTTCTTAGGTTTACGTAACCTTACCGTCATTGAAGATGCCATACAAAACATTAATAAACGCCTTAAATTAGACGAACCACTCAATATTATCAATGTTCCACTAGACGACAGCAAAGCCTATAAAATTTTCTCTGAAGCCAATACCACAGCGGTTTTTCAGTTTGAATCCGTGGGCATGAAACGCATGCTCAAAGAAGCACGTCCAAGTAAATTTGAAGAAATTATTGCCTTTGTGTCGCTGTATCGTCCCGGCCCAATGGACCTGATTCCAGACTTTATTCACCGTATGCACGGCGGAGATTTTGAGTACCTACACCCTCTATTAGAAGGGGTACTTGAACCCACTTACGGCATTATGGTGTACCAAGAACAGGTGATGCAAGCTGCACAGCTATGCGCGGGCTATACACTGGGTGGCGCAGACTTATTACGCCGTGCCATGGGTAAGAAAAAACCTGAAGAAATGGTCAAACAGCGTAAAATTTTTACAGAAGGTGCCGCGAAAAAAGACATTGACGAAGCCACAGCAAACCATATTTTTGACTTTATGGAAAAATTTGCAGGCTATGGGTTTAACAAATCACATGCCGCTGCTTATGCACTCGTTGCATACCATACTGCATGGCTTAAAGCACATTACCCTGCCGAGTTTATGGCAGCGGTCATGACCTCGGAAATGCAAAATACTGACAGTGTGGTGTTTTTAATTGATGACTGTCGAAATAACCGCTTAGACGTCTTACCGCCCTCGATTAACCAATCTATTTATCGTTTTCATGCCATTAATGACCATACGATTGTCTACGGACTCGGTGCCATTAAAGGCGTGGGTGAACAAGCCATGCAATCTGTGATTGACTCACGAGAGAAAGATGGCCCATATCGTGACATTTTCGACTTTTGTCACCGTATAGATCTGAAAAAAATGAATAAACGCACCCTTGAAGCACTAATTCGTGCGGGTGCGCTTGATTGTTTAAATATAGAGCGCTCTACCCTGATGGCGGAGTTACCTCAAGCTGTTCAAGCGGCCGACCAAGCACGACAAAACCGTGAAACAGGCATGATGGACTTATTTGGTGAAGTAGAAGAAATTCAACGAAAGCCAAGTAAACCGCTCAAACCATGGTCAGATGAGGTACGCTTAAAAGGTGAAAAAGATACACTAGGATTATATCTTACAGGTCACCCAATCGATGTTTATCGTGCCGAACTCAAAGCATTTATTCCCTCTAAACTCAATCAGCTTACACCAACAAAACGTGGACAAACCACCGTTTTTGCAGGTTTAGTCGTCGATATTGCTAACTTCCCAAATCGTATGATGATCACACTCGATGATGGTACAGCTCGCTTAGAAGTGAGTTGCAATCATGAACGTTTTCAGCGTTTTAAAGACATTATACAAGCCGAGAAAGTTGTAGTCATTGAAGGAGATTTGTATGAGCGTGAAGGGTATGATCGCCCTATGTCTCGCCTATCTAAAGCGTTTAGTTTGAATGAAATCCGACAAAAACGTGCCCAAAACATACAGATTAGTCTACACAAAGACCTACTTACAGCAACCCTCGCACAAGACTTAAAAGCACTAATTCGCCCTTATTGCGAAGTCGATATGTGTCAGCATATTCCATTACTCTTTAAAATAGACACAGACTATGCACAAGCTAAAATCTGTCCAAGCCAGCAATGGCGCATTGCACCTTTAGATGATGCTTTGTGTGCATTGCGTGACTATTTTGGAAAAGATACGATTCACATTGAATATCAGGTAAAATCTAAAACTTTACAAAATACTGCGTAGTCACCAGCAAGATTTCACTCGCCATATTTACATTAAGCCCTTTTGCTTGGAACATTTTATGCAACCGAATAACCAAAAAATTAATAGACAATTACAACATGTTCGTATTGTTATGGTGAATACAACATTGCCTGCCAATATTGGTAGTGCTTTGCGCGCCATGAAAACAATGGGACTCTGTCGTTTAACCCTCGTTGCGCCTAAAACATTCCCTCATCCAGATATCACAGCCCTTGCTGCGGGTGCAACAGACTTACTCGATCAGATAGACATTGTAGATACATTAGAAGATGCTATTGCAGATTGCCACCTTGTATTTGGTACCAGTGCACGCAGTCGAACCATACCATGGCCGTTACTTGACGTTAGACCTGCAACAGAACTCATCTCTAAACATATTACAGAGCAAGAACATGAAATTGCGATTGTTTTTGGTCGAGAAGACCGCGGCTTAACCAATGAAGAGTTAGCGCTTGCAAACTATCACCTCACTATTCCTGTCAATACTGACTATGGCGTACTCAACGTGGCTCAAGCGATTCAAATCATTTGTTACGAGCTACGCATGGCAACAGCGGTCTCTAACAACGAATTAACAACTCAAACGACTGACGTAGTGCAAATGCCTGTGACAGATCAACAGCATATGCAATGGGATGAACCTTTAGTCACGCAACAACAGATGCAAGAGTTTTATCCGCACATGGAAAAAATGCTTGCTGATATTGAGTTTTTTGATCCAAATAACCCAAGGCTACTCCCTACACGGTTAAAACGACTGTTTGGACGCATTCAACTTGATCGCATGGAATATAATTTACTACGTGGTGTATTTACTCGAGTACAAGCTTTAAGTCATGGCACCTGGAAAAAACCTACACAGGCTAAGCAAAAAAAGGATCACACACCATGATTAAACAGCTCAAAGAAGACATTGCGGCTGTCTTTTCAAGAGATCCTGCCGCACGTAATACGCTTGAAGTGGTTGTTAATTACCCTGGTATTCACGCCTTGGTATTGCATCGTGTTGCACATAAAATGTGGCAAAAAAACTTTAAAACCAGTGCACGTACCTTAGCGTCATTTAGTCGCTTTGCAACAGGCATTGAAATTCATCCCGGTGCAAAAATTGGTCGTCGACTTTTTATTGACCATGGCATGGGTATTGTGATTGGTGAAACCGCAGAAATTGGCGACGATGTAACGTTATATCATGGTGTGACCTTAGGCGGTACAACATGGAAACAAGGTAAACGCCATCCAACACTAGAAAATGGTGTTATTGTCGGTGCTGGAGCAAAAATATTAGGACCATTTACGGTAGGGAAAAATGCAAAAATTGGTTCAAATACAGTTATTTTAAAAAGTGTACCCGCAGATACAACTGCCGTTGGAAGCCCTGCACGTTATATTATAAAAAACAAACAGACTTCAGACACAGACCAACAACGTGAAGCTTATGCAAAAAGTATTGGTTTTCAAGCGTATGCAGCTGCACCACATCAGTCTGATCCTATCTTAGAAGGTATAAATGTACTCTTAGATCGACTGAAACATAATGAAAAGCAAATCAATCAATTAAATGAACGCTTAACTAAAATTGATCCAAAACATATTGCAACGATCCCCCAAGAGCAAATGACCCAAGAGCAACTTGAGATTTTAGAAAAAATTAGGCAAGTATGTAATGAACAAAAATATCAGCCAAAGACTTAACTTTGTTACATGCATTACATTGCACAGCGGTTTTCTTTTACATTAAACTGCTCAAATCTATTTACGATGTTCAACAATAAAATTTAGACTGGAAAAACTATGAAAGTAAAAACCCTTGCCATAACAGTAACAACAGCAACAATACTTTCGGCATGTACTCATCTGGAAATCGCAAAACCCGCTGTAACTGCACCAAGTGCAACTGTAGCTGCACCAACAGGGCCTATTATATTTAAAGAACCAGACTTACCTGCACCATTTTATGTTTTAAATGCAGTAAATTACGACAAACCTTCTGACTTTGAAGTCAACTTACAAAAAGCAGCAGCACAACCTGTGACAAAAATGGTTGTTACTGACCCTAAAGACCCAACCAAAACACAAACTTTTGATGAAAATCACCTGATTATCCCTACGATAAACAATAATAAAAATACTGTTAAGTTTTCACCACTTGCAGGTCAAGATGAAATTGATGTGACTGCTATGGATGACTTTTTACAACTTGTAGAAGGCCAAGCACGCCACTACCCGCCTAAATTTGCAAGTAAAATGGTTCGCCGTGGTTTTGAAAGCAAACTCAAACAAACAACACAATTTTTAGATGGTTATGCAAGTAAAGATAATGCATCTTACGATGTACTTATCAGAGCATTCAAAGCAAGTATTATGGCACGTAACCTAGATTTAGGCGCTCAGTACACAACTCAATCACTCAAATACGGTCAAAGATTACTGAAAATGGTACCAAACGACCCTTTAGTAAACTTTTGGTTTGGCTTTAATCTTTCAGAAGGTGGCGGTCAACGTGAAGCGGTCCCATATTTAGAAAAAGCCATAAAAGGTGGCGTACAAGAAGCATATTTATCTGCTGCTAATAATTACTTATATTTAGAGCAAAATAAAAATGCGATTACCACTCTACGAAACTATAAAGTGAAATACCCTCAAGAAACACAAGTCACAGATCAATTAATTAAAGAAATCCAAACACAGGGTCGAACCAATGTTTGGGAAAATCTTAATAATATGAAAAAAGGAAGCTATTAAAATAAATGCTTCTGTAGATTTAATCCATCGTGATCAAATCATTGCCATCGCATCAATATAATCATGTAGAATTTGAGCATAGATTTCATTTTAAGATTTTATGCTCAAATTTACACCCAAAATCATACTCTTACTACTTACAGCCCTGAGTGCAATACTGAGTGGCTGCCAAGTAGTGAGTGTAAAGCAACAAGCGTTTAATGTTACGATTTCCAATGAAAGAGACAGTATTCTCACCCGAGATAAAATAAGCGAAGCCAGTCTAAACGTTTTATCAATGACTGGACGTGAAGCCAAAATTTGTAACATTGACCCAACGTCATGCCTTTCAGATATTGAGAAAATCCCACAAATTCCAAATGAACAATTTTTTTCAACTGCCAGTGAATTATATTTGGCAAAAGCGATGTCCCTTGAAAAATCCTCTGAGTGCAAAGTCAAGATTAATCAAGACACTGTATTATCATCCAAAAAACAAGAAAAACTGAAAGGTCAAAATAGATGTATTCAACAAGAAATGTATATGCTCGACCGTAGTATTCGTTATAGCTATGCATATTTATTTAAAACTGAACGCCACCCAGACCAACGTATTTTTGATAACCGCCAAGTCCAAGTTCGTGACTTTTATAATCAAGCGACTGCCAAACTCATTATGCTTTCCACAACACAAAAGCCATCAAATACTGCAAATAGTGGCTTTAGTGTAGAAAATAGCCCATATTTTATTGACTTTAGTCGATTTCCTCAGCTGAAAGATCAAAAAATTGAAGATTTTATTTCAAGTTATAACTTAAACTTTTCAGGGCTTCGCTCAATTAACCGTAGAGATGGTTTTGGTTCTGAGTTTGTGACTGTACTGTCTAAACCACCAAGAAGTGAAGAAAATAAATATATTCTTGACCCTTTACGCTATAAATTTAAAGATGCGGTGAATCCAAACATTCACTCACCAGCATACCTTGCAACCACGATTGCAATAGAACCTGCAGCCAACACCAGCATGAAAGCACTGCTCACCAATGCACCGTTGTATATTAAAGTCACTGACCCCTACCAATTTGACCAAATTCAAGTAGAAGGTAAAGCCTACCCACTCGCTGCAAATTTTTCTGCGCCATATGGTTTGTGGCTCGCAAGTACTAATTTAGGTAAAGCTGCATATCTGTCTTTAATTGATCGCGATCAACAGCTAACCATGCCACATTTATATATGTTAGAGCCTTATAACCCCAATAAGAAAGTCATTGTATTAGTGCATGGGTTAGCCAGTAGCCCTGAGGCATGGATACGTTTAACCAATGACATTATGGGAGATGCCGTATTACGTGAACACTATCAAGTATGGCAAATTTTTTATTCAACCAATATGTCTATGCTAGAAAGTCGCTATCAAATTTATGCGATTACACAACAGACTTTTGCTCAACTCGACCCTAAAGCACCTGCTGCACAAAATGCTGTATTGATTGGCCATAGCATGGGGGGAGTAATTTCTCGTCTTTTAGTCAGCAATGCAGATATTAGCCAAAAAGCGTTTAAAATTTTTAAACAACGGCAACTTGCGCAACCTAAAAACCTACCATTTATTGTAGATCGTTTGAAAATGCAGTCGATTAATAATTTTGACCGTGCAATATTTTTGGCTTCGCCACATCGGGGTACAGCATATGCAGATTTATGGTTTACTCGCGCTGCTCGAAAAGTTATTCGTTTACCGGGAGCATTTTTAGGGGCTGCAGCTGATTCGCTACAAGGGAATATTGACCCGAAAGACTTCGTAAAGCAAATTGACAATGGCTTAATTCAAAATGGTCCAAGTGATTTAAGTTATAAATCTAAATTTATGGAGCTAACACAAGGCATTATGCCAAAAGCTAAACTCCCCTACCATTCTGTGATGGGAAATATTACCAATAATACTAATTCTGATCAGATCACCGATGGTATTGTACCGTATAAAAGCGCACATCTTAATGGTGCTGTTTCAGAAAAAGTCATTGAAGGTGGTCATTCTATTCAAGAAACGCCAGATGCTGTGCTTGAACTCAGACGTATTTTACGACAACACTTAATTGAGCATGGACTATATCAAGCGAAAAAGCCTTAATACAATGAATATCTCCCCTAAAAAGTAAAGCAAAATACTAAGCCTTTTTAGGGGATGTATGTATTACATCTAGAACAATAATATAAAATCATAGATACTAGTCAGAGATCTTATATATAACACTTAATATGCTTGATGATTTTTACTATTTCGCAATGGTTGTAGAACATGGTGGATTTAGCGCCGCAGAACGTGCGACAGACATTCCAAAATCTAAACTTAGCCGTAGAGTCTATGCGCTTGAAGAACACCTTGGCGTACGCTTAATCCAGCGTAACTCTCGGCAATTCTCAGTCACAGATATTGGACAAAATATTTATAGACATGCGCAAGCAATGAACAGTGCTGCTCAAGCTGCACATGATATGGTGAATCATTTAAGTGTAGAGCCTCGTGGTGTAGTACGTATTGGTGTACCTGTTACAATTGCTCAAAATAAATTTCCGCATATTTTACCTGAGTTTTTACAACAATACCCAGAAGTAAAAATACAAATGGTGGTGAGTAACCGCCGTATAGATATTATTAATGAAAATGTAGATCTTGCCTTACGTGTACGCTCACATATTGATGATGATCCGAATTTAATCGTAAGACAGCTTAGACAAGAAATACAGCACCTTTTTGCAAGCCAAGCATATCTCAACCAATATGGTACACCCAAAACACCAGAAGATTTGGCTGAACACCGTTTTTTAAGTATGTCTGAAGACTTTACTGAACAAACGCTGACTTTAAGTCATCATCAACAATCAAACGTAAGAGTACAACTCAAACCAACCATTATGGGTTCTAGTCTTAATTTACTTAAAGCACTTGCTTGTCAAAATCAAGGCATTGCATTACTACCAGATACGATTGTCTGTGATGAGATCAATAATCAAGAGTTACGCTATGTATTACCCGAGTGGAACGTTCCACATGGTATTTTGCATTTAGTTTATCCATCTCGCCGTGGCATACTTCCTGCTGTTCGTGTGTTGATTGACTACCTTGTCAAACACTTAAAATAATATATGTACCTCTAGCATGTAACATCATATATCTTTTGTTAAATAAAACTGAATAAAAGATATATTTTTATGTCACTGATAAATTTAATTTTTATAAAAAAATAAATCTATATATCACCGATAGTCTTTTAATATAATTCTCTTAAACGGTTACATAGCCAATTTTTTTCTTCATTATTTACAGAAACTCTTTTGTTAATGTTCTCTCCAAGGTTACAAAACACGAGAACTGTAAATGAAATATTTAACGAAACGCCTACTTACACTTGGCTTAATTACCTCAACTGTATTTACAAGCATTTCTGCTTTTGCTGGGCCAAATGACCAACCACGTGGCCCTGAAGATTATTCAGATCGTCAACATGGTCAACCAAGACATAATCAAGGGCCTCAACCACAATTTCAACAACGTGACCATGGCCCGAATAGACCGCATTCTCAAGGCCCTTATTATGCTCAACAAGGCCCAAGAGGTGACAACCAACAATGGCGTAAAGGTCAATATGTACCTAAGCAATATCGATCATCTCATTACTATGTCAATGATTGGAGACATCAACAATTACCATCGCCACCACGTGGTCATCGCTGGTTAAATGTAAATGGTGATTATATTTTAGTTGCTGTAGCAACAGGTGTGATCAGTTCAATTTTGCTACATCAACACTAAAGTCATATTAGCTAAAAATATCAAGCTGAGGTGAAGGCCCGCTATGTTTCCTTTTTGGCACATATGAGCACTCAAACTCAGCGACATCAAAGCCCTGCACAAAAGATGTAATGTTAGGGCTTTTAAAAGACAACCACTCCTCTAAACGGTGCTTGGGAATAACAATCACTGAACGCTTTATATTACCAGGCTCGTGAAAAGTACTCATCATGGAATGGTTAATTGCATCCATGGTCAACATGGTCGCTGAACGAATAATATCTTGATTAACTTTGCAAATCTCATAGAGTGCAGCAATATAAAAAGCTTCACCGTCTTTACGGCGCACCCCCCAACGTTGGGGCTGACCTGCAATATATTTACTTTCATAAAACTCTGTCACAGCAATCACACCAAACTTATGTTTATGCAAAGCATTTTGAAAACTTGGTTTATCCCACAGTGTTTCTTGCCGTGCATTATACGTTTTTTTCGCAATTTCTAGGTCTGTTGACCATTTCGGTACTAAACCAAACATCACCTCTCGCCATGCGAGTCCATGCTCAGAACAAAAAAGTAAAGGAAACCTTCCCATTGGAAATACTTCATTTGCATAATCAAAAGTAATTTGTGGTAACTGAAGTTGTTGGCATTGATGACGGGTCAAAGGTTTAAAATTCGCACACATAATGATTCATTAAATTGACTCGGCTTATATTTTAACGTCTTTTTAATCGGCTTAATATCATTACATCCCTGTTTTTATAGATCTTAAATATAGAAAAATTCTATACTTAAAAATAAAGTCCCCAAATATAAATATATATTTGGGGACTTCATGAATACACTATTAGCGAGCTATATCGCCTTTAAGTTTTAAACGCGCTGCATGTAATAGCGGCTCTGTATAACCTGAAGGCTGTATTTCACCTTTAAAGATTAAATCGGATGCGGCTTGGAAAGCGATATTATTGGCCAAGTTTTCAGACATCGCTTTATATTTAGGATCATGTGCATTTTGCTGATCTACAATTTGGGCCATACGCTTTAATGTTTCACTGATTTGGTCTGCGGTTACAATACCATGATGCAACCAGTTGGCAATATGCTGTGAAGAAATACGTAATGTGGCGCGATCTTCCATTAAACCGACATGATGAATATCTGGTACTTTAGAGCACCCCATACCTAAATCTACCCAACGAACCACGTAGCCCAAAATACCTTGGCAATTATTTTCAAGCTCTTGATTCACTTCTTCTGCGCTCCAACTGACCTCTTTTGCCAAAGGTGGTGTGAGCAAATCATCTAAACTAAGCATCTTTTGCTGTAGAAGCTCAGTTTGTCTTTGTGCAACATTACACTGGTAATAATGAATGGCATGAATCACTGCACCAGATGGCGAAGGTACCCATGCACAAGATGCACCAGCCTGTGGATGTTCAATTTTAGTTTGATACATTTCAAATAGCTGATCAGGTTTAGGCCACATGCCTTTACCAATCTGAGCTTTACCCTGTAAACCACAGGCTAAGCCAATCGCAACATTACGGTTTTCATAAGCAGAAAACCATTTTTGTTGTTTAATATCAGCCTTCCGTACCATTGGGCCTGCAGCCATAAACGTATGTATTTCATCCCCTGTACGATCCATAAACCCAGTATTAATAAAAATAATACGGTCTTTCGCCTCAGCGATACATGCTTTTAAGTTCACGGATGTACGGCGCTCTTCATCCATAATTCCAATTTTTAAACTTTTATTCGGCAAGCCAATCAGTTGCTCGGCTTGCTCAAATAACTCAACTGCAAACTTTACTTCATCTGGGCCATGCATTTTAGGTTTTACAATATACATAGAACCTGTTCGAGAATTTTTTAACGCATTTTGACCTAAAATATCAATCTTACTTAATACAGGTGTAATTAAAATATCTAAAATACCTTCAAAAATTTCTTCACCATTAACTAAAATGGCTGGGTTTGTCATTAAATGACCGACATTACGCAGTAACATTACTGAACGGCCATGCAAATAAACTGTATCACCTATAAGGTTTTTATAAGAACGGTCAGGATTCAGCGTTCGTTTGAGTATCTCACCATTTTTTTCAAATTGATCTGTTAGCGTCCCCTGCATAAGCCCTAACCAATTACGGTAACCTTCCACTTTTTCTTCTGCGTCTACAGCAGCAACAGAGTCTTCTAAGTCTTGAATCGTTGTTACGGCAGATTCTAGAATGATATCTTTAACCTGTGCTTTATCTGTTCGACCAATAAAATGACTGGCATCAAATTGTATAATCACGTGGAGTTGATGGCGTTTGAGTACCAACTCTGTGAGTGCTGATGGTTCACCATTAAAGCCAACACATTGCGCTTCTATGGCCAATGTTGTTGTTTGACCATTTTCTAAAATAACAACTAGCTTATTTTCTTCAATGAAGTAACGAATTGCATCGACATGTGAGCCTATTTTTAAAGCAAAATTTTCATCTAAAAACTGTTTTGCAAATGCAATCACTTTTTGTCCACGTATAGGATTATATTGTGCAGTTTTTGTCGCACCGTCTTGCTCAGAAATGACATTAAATCCGTATAAGGCATCATATAATGAACCCCAACGTGCATTGGCAGCATTCAAGCTATAACGTGCGTTACGTACAGGAACAACCAATTGAGGACCTGCAATTGTGGCAATTTCAGCATCAACAGGTGCTGTTTCAATACAAAAATCGGCCACTTCAGGCAGTAAATAGCCTATTTCATATAAAAATTGTTTATATTTTTCTAGATCAAAAACTTGCTCTTTATGCCATGTGGTCATTGCAGTTTGGAAAGTTTGGCGTTGTTGCAAAAGTTGTTTATTTTTTTCAGTAAATGCCTTAACAATACGTTCAAACATTTCCCAATAGGTTTTACTATTTAAACCTGCAACTGGCAGAGCTTCTTTTTCCATAAAATCAAAAAGGATTTGGTCTATCGCCAAATCACCCATCTGTACATGTTGCGTCATTTTTTTTCCTAATTTTAGATAATGCACTATGCTGTAGCATACGTTACGTAATCTTGCTCAAAATTACATGACATATTTAGTCTATATTTAGGAAAGCAAAAAACGCACCACATGAGCGCAAAATCAATTTAGACGATGCACTTTGCTTAAATACTCATCAGATTGCATTTCTAGCAGTCTCGAACGTGTACGTTCAATTTCAAAAGCCAATTTTTCACCCTGATAAATCTGTAAAATGGAAGCTTGTGAAGTTAAAATAAGCTTTACACCACGATCATAAAACTCATCTACTAAGTAGATGAAACGCCGTGTACCATCGGCCAGCTGATCCGTCAAATACGGTACTTCACTCACAAAAACAGTATGATATCTGTTTGCGATTTCAATAAAATCACTCGGGCTTCTCGGTTTTAAACACAACTCAGTAAAAAGGCACCATAATGTATCTTGAGTATGTGCTAAAGTTAAAACTTCACGATGATTAATTTCAATTGCTGTCGTTAAAACAATATCATTTCCAACAACGCCATTAAATCGTGATTGCATCCACTGTTCGGTCTGTTCATTTAAAGGACTTTGAAATAAACCCGCTTGCTGTAAAACACGTAGCCTATAGTCCACGCCTGCATCTACATTAATAATCTGACAATGTGTCTTGAGTAATTCAATGGTCGGCAAAAAGCGATCTCGATGTAGACCATCTTTATATAAACCATCAGGCGCAATATTTGAAGTCGCCACTAAGCTCACACCACGCTGAAAGAGTTTTTGAAACAAATCACTCAAAATCATCGCATCGGGTACACTTGAGACAAAAAACTCATCGAAACAAATAATTTTTGCTTGCTCAAAAATATGATCTGCGACTGCATCTAGTGGGTTCTGTTGTCCGACTCGTTGGTTAAGTTGCTGATGTACGTATTGCATAAAATGATGAAAATGAAGACGCATTTTACGCTCTATAGGTAGGGCTTCAAAAAATAAGTCCATGAGCCATGTTTTACCTCGACCAACACCACCCCACATATATACGCCTTGTGGTGTATGCCTCTTACGAAGAAATGAAAAAAGGCCTTTAGATGCTTTTTCTTCAGTCAATAATTGTTGCCATAATACATCTAAAGCATCAACTGCTTTTTTTTGTGCAAGATCAGGAGTCAACTGCCCTTTTTCTATAGCATCTTGATAAATAACAAGTGGCGTACGCTGATCCATAATAAGAGCATCTAACAAATAACACTCAGCATAACAAAAATCTAGCTTAAGCTGTATCTGTTTTATTTCATTAAAACATCCGACTCATAAATTTTTTCCATAAAAAAGACCTATAAAATATAGGTCTTTTCAGCATCATGAAATACAAAGATCAAATAGATTGTATAATCTGCTGTAATGTTTCACGAGGATTAGCTGATTGAGTAATTGGTCGACCAATTACTAAGTGTGTTGCACCTGCTTCAATCGCTTGTGAAGGAGTTAGAATTCTTTTTTGATCATCACTGCTACTTCCCTCAGGTCGAATACCAGGCGTTACCAAACTAAAATCTTCACCAAGTTCTGCACGTAAAAAAGCAGCCTCTTGTGCTGAACACACAATACCGTTCAGGCCTGAATCTTTAGTTAATCGCGCTAAACGACGAACATGGTCCATGGGATTGACATCTAGACCAATTTCTTTAAGATCTTCTTGTGCCATAGAAGTCAGTACTGTCACTGCGATCAGTTGAGTTTGATAATTCCCTGCATGCAAACGCTCCGCACAGGTTTCCATCATTTTTCGCCCACCTGATGCATGGACATTCACCATCCAAACACCTAGATCTGCAGCTGCACAGACGGCTTGAGCAGTCGTGTTTGGAATGTCATGAAACTTTAAGTCCAAAAATACTTCAAAACCAAGTTGATGTAAGGCTTTGACGACGTCTGGCCCTTCATGAGTAAACAACTCTTTACCTACTTTTACCCGACAAAGACTTGGATCAAGCTGGTCAGCAAGCTGTAAAGCGTCTTTTTTACTTTTTGAATCTAAAGCAACAATGATACTCAAGGTATAACCTCAATCAGTAAATAAATCAAAGCCCATTATAATGGGCTTTGATTATTTGAGTTAATATCTAATACTGTTTTTTCATGTCTTGTGTTGGCAGCAGCTTCTTTGGCAGCCAATTGAGCAGTTTCTACTTGTTCTTTTCTTAAACGCTCAATTTCTTTATTTAAACGTTTAATTTCCCAACGAGTTTGAAACACTTTAAATACTTGTACGCCTATCAATAACCCTAATACAACGCCTATCGCTAATGTAATCAGAATTAATAACCCTACTCGCATTTCTGGTACGCTTGCAAACCATAAGTTTACAGACACTTCTGTACCATTAAATAAGACCAATGCTAAAGAATAGACAAATACTACTATCAGTAAAATCAGTAAGATAAAACGCATAATATCACCCTATCATCATATTTAGTTTTAATTATTTGACTTGTTCATTTACAGCATCACGCAGTGCTTTACCCGGTTTAAAATGTGGTACAGACTTAGCTGCGACGTCAACAGATTTTCCTGTTTTAGGATTACGCCCAACTCGAGGATCACGATGATGTAGTGCAAAACTACCAAAACCACGAATTTCAATGCGATCATCTGATGATAATGTGTCTATCATTTGATCTATCATGATTCTCACCGCTTCTTCGACTAAAGGCTCAGCCAAATGTGGGTTTTTCAAAGCAATACGCTCTATTAAATCTGATTTATTTAGTGCTTCTTTAGTCATTTAACGACCTCATTGATTTTTAGCGACTTTTATTTGTTCGTTACTAAATAATAACTTGTTTAAATACAAAACGGTAGTGCAGTAAGTTAATACTACACTACCGTTAACAGTAATTAAATATAAAGTATCAATTAGTTACACTAATTTTTTACTTTTTATTCTTACTTTTGTTGCTGTGCTTTAATCAAGTCACCAATGGTTTTAGGACCATTGTCTTGAGCAGCAGGTGCTACTTGACGTAAGTTTGCAACAGCTTCACGCTCTTCAGCTTCGTCTTTCGCTTTGATAGACAAGTTGATTGTACGTGATTTACGGTCAACATTGATGATTTTCGCATCAATTTCTTGACCAACTTCTAAGAATTTAGTCGCATCTTCAACACGGTCACGGTTGATTTCAGAAGCTTTTAACTGTGCTTCAACTTCGTCAGCAAGTTTTACAGTCGCAGCTTTTGCATCAACAGCAATCACAGTACCTTTAACTAAAGCACCACGTTCGTTCGTTGCTAAAAAGTCATTAAACGGATCGTTGTTTAATTGCTTAATACCTAAGCTAATACGGTTGCCTTCAGCATCTACAGACAAGATAGTCGCTTCAACAGTGTCACCTTTTTTGTAGCGACGGATTGCTTCTTCGCCTTGCTCGTTCCAAGAAATATCAGACAAGTGAACTAGACCATCAATACCGCCTGGTAAGCCAATGAAGATACCAAAGTCAGTGATTGATTTAATCGTACCTGAAACTTTCTCGCCTTTGTCATGGTTCTTAGAAAACTCTTCCCATGGGTTAGCACGAGTTTGTTTGATACCAAGAGAAATACGACGACGCTCTTCATCTACTTCTAGAACCATTACATCAACTTCATCACCAATCTGAACAACTTTAGACGGGTGGATGTTTTTGTTTGTGTGATCCATTTCAGATACGTGAACAAGACCTTCAACACCTTCAGCGATTTCAGCGAAACAGCCGTAGTCAGTTAAGTTTGTTACACGTGCTTTAACGATAGAACCTTTAGGGTAACGGTTCATGATCGCTAACCAAGGATCTTCGCCAAGTTGCTTAAGACCTAGAGAAACACGGTTACGATCACGGTCAAATTTAAGTACTTTAACAGTAACTTCTTGACCAACTTCTACAACTTCTGAAGGGTGCTTAATACGCTTCCAAGCCATATCTGTGATATGTAGAAGACCATCAATACCACCTAAGTCAACAAATGCGCCGTAGTCTGTAAGGTTTTTAATTGTACCTGTAACAGTTTGGCCTTCTTCAAGTTGAGCAAGCAATGCTTCACGGTCAGCTGAAGATTCAGCTTCCATTACTGCACGACGAGATACAACAACGTTGTTACGTTTTGCATCAAGTTTAATTACTTTAAACTCTAGCTCTTTACCTTCAAGGTGAGTTGTATCACGGATTGGGCGAGTATCTACTAAAGAACCTGGTAAGAATGCACGTACTGGACCGATGTCAACTGTGAAACCGCCTTTAACTTTACCAGAAATAAGACCAGTAACGATTTCGCCGTCTTCAAAGATTTTTTCAAGTTTAGTCCACGTTTCAGCACGTTTTGCTTTTTCACGTGAAAGAACTGTTTGACCCATACCGTTGTCAAGTGCTTCAACAACAACATCAACAGTGTCGCCAACTTGAACTTCTAGCTCACGTTGGTCGTTTAAGAATTCTGCACGGTCAACAACGCCTTCAGATTTAAGGCCAGTGTCAACAGTTACCCAGTCAGCATCGATGTTTACAACAACACCTTGGATGACTGCACCCTTTTCAACATTAAGATTTAGTTCGCTTGCTTCAAAGAGGGCTGCAAAAGATTCGGTCATGATATACCTGATATGTTCAGCGGTCTTGGATCAGTCAAGGCCTGTTTAATTACATTTATACATTGTCTACTTTAAAACTGATCGAGCAATATATAAACAAAAAAATAAGTTAAATCAACTTTGTATCGATATAAGAACACATCTGATCAAACACATTATCTATAGATAAATTAGAGCTATCTATAATGATTGCATCAGTCGCAGGCTTTAGTGGAGCAACTTCCCGCTCCATATCTCTGCGGTCACGTTCTTCGATGTTGATTAAAATGGCGCTCAGTTTAGCATCAACCCCCATAGCCTGCAACTGCTTGTATCTTCTTTCTGCGCGAGATGTCGCAGATGCAGTCAGATAGATTTTTGCTTGCGCATGAGGAAATACAACTGTACCCATATCGCGACCATCAGCAACTAAACCTTGTGACGTAGAAAATTGGCGTTGGCGTGCTAATAAAGCATCTCGAAGGGGTGCAATTGCTGCAACTTTTGAGGCAAATTGTCCTATTTCTTCTTGACGAATTTGGCTTGAAACATCTATATCATTTAAATAGGTTGAAATACCTGTTTGTGACGGTATGAACTCAATATCTAAATGTGTTGCAATATGTATAGCCTCTGCAATATTGCTTTCCAAAACAGGAAATAAACCCTGCTGTGCCAAACTTAGGCCAAGTAATCTATAAATTGCACCTGAGTCTAACAGTTGGTATTGATAATGCCGTGCTAGCTTGGTTGCGAGAGTACCTTTACCCGAGCCACTCGGGCCATCAATCGTAATAATATTCATACTTTTGCCTTATTTAAGTGCCTTTTTTGCTAATCGCCGTTGCTTAAAAAAATGACTCAACTGAGTTGCGCACTCATCTGCCATGCAGCCAAACGCAACATCAAAACGATGATTATAATAGCCATCTTCTAATAAGCGTCTTGCACTGATCAACGACCCAGATTTATTTTCAGGAGTCGCAAAAATAACTTTATTAATTCGGGCATGTATTAATGCTCCAACACACATGGTACATGGCTCTAAAGTCACGTATAAAGTGGCATCTTCAGGCAGTCTATAATTTTTAAGTTGCAAACAAGCATGTCGAATAGCAACTATTTCTGCATGTGCTGTTGGATCACAATTGGCAATTGGCGCATTTGAGCCTAAACCAATGACTTTATTCTGACTTATAATCACTGCACCCACAGGAATTTCTTGTTGCATCGCTGCTTGTTCTGCTTGTTCAAAGGCCAACTGCATCCATTTAAAGTCTTGTGCTGTAAATGATATAGGCTGATCATTTAATGCAGTCATATTCTCTCAATAATATCGTAATCTCTGAGTAAGTCATTCCAACTGTCAATAGTTGTAGTCGGTGCTTGTTGGTTAAAGATACTTCTCAAACTGCGGTCTTCTGACTTTTGCCATTTTGGTGACAAATCTTT
The DNA here is from genome assembly GCF_900096955.1 of Acinetobacter boissieri. Lineage (GTDB taxonomy): Bacteria > Pseudomonadota > Gammaproteobacteria > Pseudomonadales > Moraxellaceae > Acinetobacter > Acinetobacter boissieri. The sequence continues at coordinate 111,161 of NZ_FMYL01000009.1, forward strand.
ATCAATTAACCGAGCTCGAACGCCTTCTGCGAAGTCAACATGATTAATTTTCCATGTGGAAATCTGTTGTTCCAGCTCAAAAGTATCAGCCCAACTATGACCTAGTTTGCCCCATTGCCAAAGTAACCATGTGAGTGCTGCTGTCACTAGTGAACCTTGTTTTAGGTTTTCTCCTGCTTGGCGTAACCAGTCACTATGTGCTTCACTGAGTTGACAAATTGCATCATAGTCTTGCTCAAAATTAAGTCCATTACATACGGTATGTATGGCATCTAATGCAGTTTGTAGTGGCCCTACGCTCACAGGTCTATGCAAACTATTAAGGACATCATCGAGTGCTCTAAATGTACCTGCAGGATAATCTTGCCAAGAAATTTGCAATAACCTATTCAAGACAAGCTCTTTTTTCATTGCACAGATATGCGTTGCCCAACCAATCGCATAAGCACCAGAAGCAGTCATCATTGTGCCTGTTAAACCAAGAAATAAGCCAATTCTTCCCCGATCTGCCAAAAAGCGAGTTGCACCTACATCTGGATATAAACCAATATTAATTTCAGGCATCGCTAAACGTGATGCAGGTGTGACCAAGCGAAAAGGTGCTGCCATAAAGAGCCCGAGACCACCACCCATCACATAGCCTTCACCCCATATCACAATCGGTTTTGCGTAATAATGTAGGAGTAAATCGAGCTGATATTCTTGTTTAAAAAATTCACTGGCTTTATCTTGTTCACCATCAATCACTTGTTGGCGTAGTTTTCTCACGTCACCGCCTGCACAAAATGCTCTTGGTGTACTTGAATCAAACCAAATGGCTTTAACTGCCTGATCATCAGCAATACCTTTAAATATAGAAATTAGAGCATTCACTAAGCTTAAATCAAGTGCGTGTAATGCATTCGGGCGATCAAGCTGTATACTTACCCAACCATTTGAATAAGACTTTAATTTCACATCTGAGTGGTAATCGTTATATATTTTCATGAATTTAACTGCCAATTTATTTCAGCAATTTGGTGTGCTTTTAAATAATCGTTGGTTTTAGAAAATGCTTTGCAACCAAAAAAACCACCACGATTTGCGGCTAAGGGGGATGGATGCGCAGCTGTCAGTACAAGATGTTTTTCTCGATCAACACGTTGCCCTTTACGCTGTGCATAAGCACCCCATAAAATAAATACAACATTTGATGTGTGTTCATTAATCACATCTATCACTTGATCTGTAAAATCTTCCCAACCTTGTTTTTGGTGTGATGTTGGTTGCCCTGCTTCAACAGTAAGTACACTATTGAGAAGTAGTACACCTTGGTGTGCCCATGACGTTAAATCACCGTGTACACTTGGGCTTATGGCTAAATCTGTAGATAATTCATGAAACATGTTGCGCAATGAAGGGGGTACGGGTACGCCTTTTTGCACTGAAAAACTTAAGCCATGGGCTTGGTTTGGACCATGATATGGGTCTTGACCTAAAATTACTACTTTCACTTGGTTTAGCGGTGTAAGCTGAAAAGCATTAAAAATAAGTGAACTTGGCGGATAAATAACTTTACCAGCCTGTTTTTGCTGAACTAAAAAATCACGAAGATGATCCATTCTAGGGCTGAGTAAAAAGTCTTGTAACTTATCTTTCCAACTGTGATGAAGTTGCACACGGTCAAGTTTCTGTTGTTGTATATCATTCAGTTGCATTACGGTATCATCTAATTTTGTATTTATTTAATTTAAATTTTAACTTGTGGCTCGACCACTGGGTTTTCAAATGCTTCCCCATGTTTAAGTTTTTGGTAGCTTTGTGGGTCTGCCCACTCAATCTGAATTTGCTCTGAAAACTCAATTTGATCAAGGGTCAATATACCCATTTGTGGGTTATTAATATCTTCAACAAAACTTTGTGCATAACCCGTGTCTGTTTCATGCACAATAACGGAATAGACTTCAACATCCCCCTCTCCATTTTGCATTTTTGTATTTGCCAATACTTGTTGAGCAAGAAAGAAAAATACTCTAGAAAACTGCTCTGCCGATGGTGAAACAGGTAGGCTCACCCATCTTGCACTAAAAGTTTGACACGCCTGAATATATGCAGCATCGTCTTTATTCCAAAAGCAAATTGCATGGTCAAAGCTGTCAAATAAGTCTTTAATCACACCTTTAAGTAAGCCGAAATCATATACCATTTGACCATGATCAAGTGCATTGGCTTTTAAAAAAAGCTCTACTTTATAGCTGTGACCGTGTAATGAGCGTTTGCAACGATCTGAACTACAGTTGCGTACAATATGTGCATTTTCAAACTTAAATAATTTTCGGATTAACATAAGCGCTTGTGTTTATTCATTGAAGGGAGAGTTTGGATTATAAATCAAATATAACATATTGCAGTATTTTTTAACGGATCAATAGTATTGATCCTGTTTATTTATTTTCTATTTGCAATTTCAAGCGCTTGTTTAAAGTAGCTGACTTTTAAAGTTTCTCTTGAACCTAAATAGCGTTGATAAAAACTAGAATTCAATAGCAATGCGCCACCGAAAATGAGTGACCATGTCATGGCTAAATAGTCTCTTACGCTCACTTTAGCCTGTTGCTGACGTAAATAAACATCTGTTGTATAAATAATTTTTTTCAGTCTTTGTTTTCTTACTTGGTAAATCTGGCGAAATAAATGTTTAGTTTCGCCTCCTACTGTAGATAATTTTTCTTCTAAGTTGTGATATAAAATTGTGCGCTCGGAATCATCTAAATGATAGCGAATTAAATGATTCAGCTGTGCATCAAAACGTGGGGGGCTATTTCGTATACATTCATAAAGTAAATATTCATTTCTTAAAATCAGTTGTAAAAACAGTTCATCTTTACTTTTAAAGTGCTTATATAACGTACCTTTTGCAATGTCTAACTCTTCTGCCAGTTCAGACAGGGTCATACCAATATCACCATGTTCAATCAACAACTGTTCTGCGACTTTAAATATACGCTCTTCTCGCTGTTTAAATTTATTTTGGCAATGATTTGGCATGCCGTATTATTCCTACTTTAAACAGTAACTGCTAGCAAGCGGTTAAAATTATGCGTGGTTATTTCACCAATTTCTTCAACCGTTTTACCATAAACTTTGGCTAATGCTTGAGCAACATAAGGAACATACTTAGGCTCATTACTTTTACCACGAAATGGCATCGGTGCAAGATATGGGCTATCTGTTTCTATAAGTAAGCGATCTAGAGGCACGTAAGCTGCAACATCTCTTAACGCTTGGGCATTTTTAAATGACACAATACCTGCAAATGAGATGTAGTAGCCACAATCTAATACTGCTTTTGCAGTGTCTAAATCTTCAGTAAAACAATGTAAGATGCCATGCTGTGAACCTTCAGCACGTATTAAATCTATGGTATCTGCTTTAGCAGAACGAGTATGTACAACTACAGGTTTTTTGACTATTTTTGAAGCTTCTATATGCCTTGCAAAACATGCTTTTTGCGCAACAATATGCTCTGTACTATGATAATAATCTAACCCTGTTTCACCCAATGCCCATACTTTTTGAGGTTGTGCCAATTGCACTAAATACTCAACAGATGCTTTTTGCATGACATCAGGTGACTCGCAAGGGTGAACCCCTACACTATAGCCTACATCTGCATGTTGCGCCGCAATTTCACCCAATACAACATGGTCGTCAATATCGACTGAGATTGCCATGAAACGATGCACACCCGCAGCTCTAGCTTCTGCTAATGCTTGATTTAGATCACCTTGATAAGGCGTAAGATCGAGTAAATTAAGATGGCAGTGGCTGTCTACAAACAAAGTCTTTTCCTTTTAAACAGTATAACTTGGTGCTGAACTATATAAGCGATTACCTAAGAGTTTTTCAGCTTCTTCTTGGTAAAAACGCCCTTTTTCACCTGCAAGCTGAATACCAAAACCTTGAGGCTTAGTATCTGTTGCAGTGTGATTAATCCAAATCACTTTGCCTGTGAGTGGGATTTTTTGGTTTTGCCCAGGCAAGGTGGCTAAGACAAAAACATCTTCTCCCAAAGAGATTAACTGTGCAGATGGCACAAACAACCCTCCACCAGTGACATATGGCATATAGCTCGCTTGAAGGACATTGATATCTGTAATATTTACCTGAAGCACACCGCCTCGTTGAGTAATTTGCACGCTTTTTCCTCAATATTGGTTCACTACAGATGCAACAACACGACAAATAAATCATCAATCATTAACTGACTTTGTATATTTTGTTGCATATATATTTTTGCATCTTGTAGCTTATGGGAGATTTTAAATAAAGTATTTAAATCATAATAAGGTAAAATATCAGAAAAATTAAGGTCTATGTTTTTAATCTGCTGATTTAATTTTAAAGCAATCATATCTGCAACCAAATATTGCATCATCTGACAAAGCTCCACAAAGGTCAGTGCTTTTGTCCACGTGTTAGCATGGCGTACCAAACCATTTTTATCTTTTACCAAAGACAACCAATCATGGATAAACTTTTGTCGTTGTTGCAACCATGCTTGAGGCGCAAGTTCAAGTGCACGTAAAGGCATATCATAGGCCAAGTTAAGTAACAGTTGGATCTGTTGCTGATCCAAATCTGGTGAATTTTGGCTAACATGATGATATGCAATCTCTGTAGAAACACGATCTAATGCGTAGCGCTGTAACCGACTCCGAATAGTTGCAGGGAGTTTGAGCAAGTGATCTGTCAGTAAAACAATAATGGTACGCTCACCCGGCTCCTCTAGTGTTTTTAACAGTGCGTTGGCTGCAGCAGTGTTTAATGTTTCAGCAGGCTCTATGAGCACAACACGCCACCCTTCCACTGTTTGTTGCACAAAAGGCTGTATTTCACGGACTTTATCTATTTTTATTTGAGAGTTTGACTGTTTTTTATCGTCATCAGTCGAGATATGCACATAGTTTGGATGCGTATTTGATTTTAACCATTGGCAACTGGCACACACACCACAAGCGGCTGTTGTTTTTTTATCTAAACACAATAACCAAGCAATAAAGTGTAAGGCAAAATCTTTTTTGCCCGCACCTTTCTTTCCATACAACAAAATACCATGGCCAATATTTGGAAAGCGTAGGGTTAAACGCTGCCAAGTTTCTTGTTGCCAAGCATAGACCGTAGATTGTTTAAAAAACTGATCTGACATAGATCTCAGGCCACTTATACTAAAAAGGTATCTGGACTTAATGCATTTAAGCGATCTAAGTCCTCTTGAGTGTCTACACCGGGCGGTAAGTTTACTTTTGCAACATCAATGGCAATACGGTGTCCTTGTTCTAAAATTCTGAGCTGTTCGAGTGACTCCAAACGTTCTAAAGGTGTTTGTTGCCATGTTGCATATTCATTTAATAATTTTACTCGATAGGCATATAAACCCAAATGCCTAAAACTATGGCCATGTAAAGCTTGCTCAGGTGACTGTGCTGTACCTCTATGATAAGGAATGGTAGCACGGCTAAAATAGAGTGCCTCATTGTGCTGTGACATTACGACTTTTACAATACTGTCACGCTTGAACTCATCTGCACTATGAATCGGCTCGCATAAAGTAGACATTGAACAGTGTGATTTTTGTACCAACAAATCGGCCACTTGCGTTACCAAACTTGCGGGTAATAACGGTTCATCACCTTGCACATTCACCACAATATCGTGTTCAGGCCAGCCTTTAATACGTGCCACTTCACTCAGGCGATCTGTGCCAGACACATGTTTTGCATCTGTAAGTACGACATCAATACCTTCTTTTTTACATAGTTCTGCAATACGCAAGTCATCTGTAGCCACACATAAATCATCAAAACCTTGTACTTTTTTTGCTTGATCAACCACACGCAAAATCATGGCACGACCATGTATATGTAGCAAAGGTTTACCCGGCAGTCTTGAACTGGCGTAGCGTGCAGGAATAACAATATGTTTCATAGTTGAAGCCTAAATAGAAATATTAACCGAATCAAGCTGTACTTTTAATAAGGCGTAGCATGGTTCTGAAAGTACAGCATTGACAGGAAGTACCCAAATTGGTCGTGTAAATGTCTGATCTTTGAGTAAAGCTTTAATTTTCACAGCATCTTTTTCAGTCGTAATAATTGGATAGGCATCGTTAAACTGTAAATCTTGGTATATATAGCTATGATGATCTACAAATGCATGTTGAGTAATATGAGTTACGCCAATTTCAGACAGTGACTGATAAAAACGTTGCGGATAACCAATCCCCACCACAGCATGCATACAATCACTGGCGCAAAAATCTTGCTTAATTGCTGTATTAGGATTCAACAAATACGGATTCCCAACCGCCAAATGCATATTCAAGGCAGTTTTATGCTCGTTTAAATGACTATGTTCAATGACCGTACTGTCATTTAATCTACTTTTAGGCTCTCGTAAAAAGCCTTCAGGTAAAAGCTTTTCATTACCTAACCCACGCTTAGCATCAAGTACAATCCACTCAATTTGTCTGCCTAATGCCCAATGTTGTAGACCATCATCACTTAAAATTAAATCGACAGTATATTTTGAAAGTAATAACGCTATATCTTGCTTTCGATTAGGCCCAACGACCATCGGTACTTGTGTTCTTTCCACAATTAAAGCAGGTTCGTCACCTACTGCCTCTGCAGTACTTTCAGCAGTCACACACATAGGAAATGGGCCTTTGCCACCATAACCACGGCTAATAACGCCCACACGTAGCCCTTTATGCTGTAAATATTGTACAAGCTGTATAAGGAGTGGCGTTTTTCCACTCCCCCCGACAGTAATGTTACCAATGACCATAACAGGCACAGGTGCGGTGTACACCTCTTTTTTACCAACAAGATATTGTTGCTTACGGCGTTCAGACACATAGCCATACAATGCAGATATTGGGCGTAGCAATTTCAACCACGGAGATTTTTTGTTCCACGCCTGTTGAATAAAGTTTGCCAACGCCATTTTTATTCCTCAAAATTTCGCTGATAGAGCTGGTAATACGCACCACGTTGCTCTAATAACTGATGATGCGTACCTTGCTCTATAATTCGACCCTGATCCATGACTACAATTTGGTCTGCTGTTTCAATGGTAGATAAACGGTGTGCAATGACAATGGTGGTTCGTTCACGCATCGCTTCTTCAAATGCACGTTGAATGAAATATTCAGACTCATTATCCAATGCACTAGTCGCTTCATCTAAAATTAAAATAGGTGCATCTTTTAAAATGGCACGAGCAATCGCAAGACGTTGACGTTGTCCACCTGATAAATTTAAACCTTGAGAACCTAAACGGGTGTCATAGCCTTCGGGTAAAGTCACAATAAAGTCGTGAATGTATGCCATTTTAGCAGCGGCAATCACACGTTCATCATCTATATCCCCCAACTGCCCGTACGCAATGTTCTCTTTAATCGTACGGTCAAACAAGAAAACTTGCTGATTGACACTTGCCACTTGACGACGCAGGCTATTTAATTCGATGTCTTGTATAGGATGACCATCAAAAGAAATATCACCACGATTCAACTCTTGAAAGCGTGTGACCAGATTCACTAAAGATGATTTACCTGCACCTGAACGTCCAACCAATGCGACAGTCTGTCCTGCCCTAATATTCAAGTTAAAGTCATGAATGGCTTTTGACCCGTCTGGGTAAACTAAGTCAACATGTTTAAACTCAATATTCCCTTTTAATTGTGGCTGTAGCGTACCTGTGTTTTTTTCTCCGTCTAAGTCAAGTATTTCAAAGACTGAATGCGCTGCAGCTAAGCCACGTTGTAATTTTTCATTGACTGTCGTTAAGTTTTTAATTGGCTTACTCAGCATCCCTGCTGCAGTAATAAATGAAACAAATTGAGCAGCGGACGTATTCCCTAAAACCTCAGGGCGCAATGCTAACCACATAATAATGGCCATAGAGCATGCCATAATCAGCTGAACAACAGGTGTGTTTAAGACATTTACGACGAGAAGCTTCAGCCCTCGTTTAAGATTCGCCATAGAATGCGTATATAATCTTTGCTCTTCTAGGGTTTGTCCGCAATACCCTTTAACAACCGCTTGCCCTAAAATAGATTCTTGCACGACATGGTTTACATCACCCATGGTGTCTTGTACTTGAGTGGATAAACGGCGCATTCGCTTGGCCGCTTTACTCACGCTATACCCAATTAATGGGGCAAATACCAAAATCACTAAAGTTAAACGCCAATTTTGATACAGCAAGTATCCGAGTAATCCGAGTGTAATCAAACCCTCTTTAAATAAAGTTTGTACAGACTCAGAAGATGCTGCCGTTAACTGTTCAATATTAAATAAAACTTTTGAAGTAATGTGACCACTTGAGTTTTCTAAGTAATAGTTAGACGGTAAGCGTAGTAACTTTGCAAAGACTTCTTCACGTATAGTAAAAATAAGATTACGGGAAATAAGCGCAGAAAAGTAGTCTCCTAAAAATGAACCAACGCCACGAACAAAAATAAGCAATACAATTAAGAAAGGAAATAAAGAGGTTTGCGCAGTGTTTTTATTTTGAATTGCGTTAATAATAAACTCAAGTAACTTCGCAATAGAAACCTCGGTTGCGGCACTGAGCGTAAAACCAATAAGTACCAAAACCGCATAACCCCAATACGGCTTAAGATAAGCAATCAGACGAAAATAAACTTGAAAATCTTGTTTCACACATAACCTCTAACTAGACACTTTCTTGGCACACGTATAAATAACAAAGTATGACTACGTTATGTCTGAGCCATTCAAATGGTTGCACAGACTAATAAAAAGAATGTACATACGAAAATAAAATGTCTGACAACACTAAAACTACAATCATATTAGAATGATACTATTTCAAACAAATGTTCAAAATACCATCTAATTCATCTAATGAGTGGTAATGAATGACCAGCTTACCTTTACCCTGCCTATTATGATCAATCTTTACATTGGCCTTAAAATGATCGGAAAGCTGCTGGGTCAATTGCTCAATATCGGGGGATGTTTTTTTAGACGCATTATTTTCAGCTTTAGGCTGATTCAACTCACGTACAAACTGCTCTGTTTGACGTACAGATAAACTTTTTTCAACAACAACTTGAGCAACTCGTTCTTGCTCTGATGCTTTAAGGGTTAAAATGGCACGTGCATGCCCCATATCTAATACACCTTCTTGCATAAGATCTTTAACAGAATCTTGCAAAGTTAAAAGGCGTAATAAATTACTAATGGTGGTACGGGCTTTACCTACTGTGTCTGCGATTTCCTGATGACTCAAGCCGAACTCATCATGAAAACGTTGCAATGCCAATGCTTGATCTATGGGATTGAGATCTTGACGTTGAATATTTTCAATTAAAGCCAAAGCAATCGCAACTTGGTTATTAAGGTTGCGTACAATGGCAGGAATTTCTGTCAACCCTGCCATCTTAGCCGCACGCCAACGGCGTTCACCTGCAATAATTTCGTAAGGCTGCTCTTGCCCCTCTACAGGCCGAACCACAATCGGTTGCATGACCCCATGTTTTTTAATCGATGCAGATAAGTCAACTAACTCGTCTTCACGAATGGTTCGCCGTGGTTGATACTCGCCACGTTGTAATAGGTTGACATCAACCAGTTTCAGTTGGCCTTGATCTTGTGATTGCGACTCAATACTCAAACGTTCTTTTTGTATTGAACCGAGTAATGCATCTAAACCACGACCTTTTGCTAAACCACGCTTACTTACTGCCATAGATTGCCCCTTTACTTTATTTTTTTAATGATCTCAGCCGCAAGTTTAAGATAAGCCACTGCACCTTTAGAACTTTTTTCAAAGTAAATCACAGGTAAGCCATGTGCGGGTGCTTCAGCCAATCGAATATTACGAGGAATCACAGTATCATACAACTTTGTACCAAAATATCGCTTTAACTCGTCAGAAACATCTCGTGTAAGTGCACTTCGTGCATCATACATCGTACGAACTACGCCCATAATTTCTAAATTTGGGTTAACTGCTTGTTTTATTCGATCAATAGTTTGGGTTAAATCTGCCAATCCTTCTAATGCATAGTATTCACATTGCATAGGTATGATCACACCATTCACTGCAGCCATGGCATTTATGGTAATTAAACTCAAACTTGGTGCACAGTCAATTAAAATAATATCAAAGGACTGCTCAACATTTTTTAGTACATTTTTTAAAATAAACTCTCGACCATCTTGCTCCGCAATTCTTAATTCAATACCAGATAATTCACGGTTCGCAGCTAAAACCTTATAGCCAACCTCGGAGCCCATAATGGCATTTTCAATCGGTGCTTCACCCAACAAAACGTCTGTTACAGAATAAATTAAATCATTTTTTTGAATACCAGACCCCATCGTAGCATTGCCTTGCGGGTCCATATCTATCAGTAAAACACGTTTTTTGAGCACAGCCAAAGACGCTGCGAGATTGACTGCTGTGGTTGTTTTGCCGACACCGCCTTTTTGGTTTGCTATTGCAATCACCTGAGCCATACAATACAACCCTACCCTTGTTTTTTTTCTAAAATAACTAAATGACGTTGTTCATCTAAATGAGGCACTTTAAGTGCAATCGTTTGTATATCAAATGTCGATATTAATACATCTATTTCATCTGTTGGCACGAGCCCTTTCATCGCACAAATAACACTTTTCTCATGCATATACGGCGTAGACGCTTGTACAAAGTCTGACAATGATGCAAAAGCACGGCTGGTTAATACGTCAAACTGACCCAATTGAGCAATCATTTCTACATCTTCTACGCGTGTTTGTACCGCAGTCACATTACTGAGTTTCATGTCTGCAATAAATTGCTTTAAAAAGCGAATTTTCTTACCATTTGAGTCAAGTAGTACACACTCACGCTCAGGTTGACACAGTGCGACCAACATACCTGGCATACCACCACCGGTGCCAATATCTAGCATTCTGCCTTTTGGCAATTGATTTAATATACTTAAGCTGTCTAACAAGTGCTTAACCAGCATGTCTTTAGGTTCACGTATTGCGGTTAAGTTGTAAGCTTTATTCCACAGTACCAATGCATCTTGATATTTTAACAATAAGTTCAACGTGTCATCGCTGAGTGTCAAACCAAGAGCCTTTGTGCCTTGCTTGAGCGTTTGAAAAAACAGATGCATAACTGACTCTCTCATTTAATTTACGCAAAGTATACCGATTTATCTTTTCAATCATAGCGTATGCTGGTTAGCAAGTATGCAGTTATGACGTTAAGCGTTGATCTAAATCTGCTAAACGTTCTGGCGTACCCACATCAACCCATTGTCCTGAAAGCTTATCTGCACTGACTTTCTGGCTTTGCATCGCATTTTTTAGCAGTGGTGCAAGTGGCCTTTTACCCTCAGCAAGCCCTACAAATAACTGTGGTGACAGCACCGCAATTCCACTATACGTCAATGTTTTCGCTATAGATTCAGTCGTGTGCTGTGCAAAACCATCCTGCAGCACAAAGTCACCTTTTGGGTGTTGTGGCGGGTTATCAACCAACATTAAATGTGCAAGTGCTGTACCAAATTCAACATTAAGTAAGTGTTTAAACTCAAAGTCGGTCCAAACATCACCATTCACTAAAATAAATGCATCTTCACCCAAATGTGGTAGTGCACGAATAATACCACCTGCAGTTTCTAGTCCTTCTATTTCATCTGACCATGTAATGTGAACACCCAATGCACTGCCATCGCCCAAAGCCTTATGTAACTCATCTGCAAGCCAAGCCGTATTAATAACAATATCAGTGATACCCGCTCGTTTTAGGTTTTCAATATGCCAGACAATTAAAGGCTTTCCACCCACCTTTAATAAAGGTTTTGGTGTATGCAAAGTTAGCGGTCGCATACGATTACCTAATCCAGCAGCAAGAATCATCGCTTTCATAATATAACCTCTGGACAGGCACCATATTTTTGCTCAAATGCCGGACGGATTTTTTGTTCAAGCAACTGATAAAATGCATCTAACTCTGGGTAACGCTGACTTTGCTCAAGCACATACCACATCACTAAAGGCAAGTCTTTTAAGTAGTTTTGTTTTCCATCACGCTCAAACAATCGCACAAAAATACCTAAAATTTTAATATGGCGCTGTAGTGCCATAAAATCTGCGTCTTTTTTAAATTGAGCCAAATCACGCTGTTGCTTGTGTGAACTTGGCAATTGCTCATAGAACTGCTTGATCCAAGCATGGACCTGTGCAACTGGCCATTGTACATAAGCATCTCTTACCAATGAAATAAGATCATAGGTGTCTGCCCCAATCACCGCATCTTGAAAATCAATTACACCCAATGTGGTTTCACTTGCCAACACCATTAAGTTTCGGCTATGAAAATCTCGGTGAACAATTACTTGTGGCTGTGCTAATGCATTGTCTAGTAATAGATTAAACGTATGCTCAATCACCTTCGCTTCTGGCTCAGTCAAATCAAGCGAAAGAGATGGTATAAACCACGTGGTCAAAAGTTGCATTTCCGTGAGGAGTTTTTCACGGCTATAATGTGGTAAGTCTACTGTCGCATCTATCGCTTGCAACGCGCTAAGCTGTGTAAAACATTGCGTATAATAGTCTTGCACTGTGGTTTGATTCAACTTTTGTGCCAACACCACATCACCAAAATCTTCTAAAAGTAATAAACCATGTTCAATTGATTTTGCTTGAATATGTGGTACACGCACTTGATGACCATCCAAAAATTCATCAATACGTACAAAAGGTTCACAGTCTTCTTTTTCTGGTGGTGCATCCATTAACATAAAAGTTTTATTATTTTGTTTTACTCTTGCATAGCGACGAAAACTTGCATCACCTGCTAAATAACTGATTTCAAATTGGTCTGAACCAAGAACTTCAGTCAACCATGCTTTAATCTGTTGTTCACGTTGTATATTCATTTGTAAAATAATCGACCACAGTCAAACTTTTTGGAGTCATAAGTGTAGCTACTTATGTACTTTTTCTCTATGATGCATTAATAATTAATTGCAAAAAAGCATAGTTGGTTAATGAAGCAAATGAAGCAACAGTTTAAATTTAATCCTTTAGCAACTGCGGTTTTGGCACTTTTGTGTAGTGGATCTGTGCAATCAAGCTATGCTGATTCAAATGACACCCCATCTACGCTAAATAATCAACAGCTTAAACAACAGTTAGCACAAGCAAATGCGGGTCAAGTTTTTTTTGATCAGTATTATGTCAATAAAAATAATGTCAGTGTCGAAAAGCGACCAACGAACCCACAGTATAGCAATTACTGTCAAGGGGTTTGGGTGACGCCTGTGGCAACCAACAGCACTGCAAAAGCCATGCAAAATAGCGAAACGCATGTCAGTGCAGATTATGCGCATTACAACCCTAATGGCGATTCAGTGCTTGAGGGCAATGTCATTATTGACCAAGAAGGCCGTCAGGTAAAAGCACAAAAACTCACCCTAGATCAGACACAAACGATTGCCAATGCTCAAGGCAATGTACAAATGGCACAAAATGGCTTAGTGTCACAAAGTGACAGTGTCAATTACAACTTACGCCAACAAATTGGTGAATTAAACAATAGTTATTATATTTCTGAGTTTAATCATTCACATGGTTATGCACAGCATATTATTCGTACCTCACCTACCCAAATTACTTTAGAAAATGCAACATATACGACCTGTGCTCCAACAAACAATCCTGATTGGCACATTAAAGCCAAGAAAATTGAACTAAACCAAGATACGGGGCGAGGCACAACCAAAGATACTCGGCTATATATAAAAAATGTACCTGTCATGGTACTACCTTACTACAACTTTCCAATAGATGACCGTAGAACAACGGGCCTACTTACACCGAGCTTTGGTTGGTCAAGTAACTCAGGTATACAGCTTGGACTACCTGTATATTTAAACCTTGCTCCAAATTATGATGCAACCATTACGCCACGCTACTTAGAAGAACACGGTGGAATGCTTGAAGGTAATTTTAATTTTAAAACACAATACTTTGGTCAAGGAAGCATTAAGGCTGGATATTTACCCAATGATAAATCATATTCAGACAAAGACCGTGACTCTCTAGCAATTAAACACTACTGGGATATTAACCCATACTTCTCAACATATCTTGAATATAACTATTTATCAGATATTGACTATCTTTATGACTTAGAAAGTGACCCGAATGTCACAACAGATTTAAACCAAAAACGACTATTCCAAGTCAATTTTGCACGTGCCATTGAAGGTTTAGATGCCAGTTTAAAGATTGAAAGTTATCAAACGCTTGATAAAACTATTCAAGATAAAGACAAACCGTATGCTCGTCTACCACAGTTTTTACTCAACTATAAGACAGCGAATCCACAAGGTTGGCAGTTTGAAGCACACAATGACACGGCCTACTTTAAAAAGACCATTAATGATGCAAGTGCACTAGAAGATAGCGGAACTCGTATTTATAATTCTGTTGCTACACGCTACAACTACCGTACGCCGTGGAGTTTCTTTATTCCAGAAGCATCTGTTCGCTCACTCAACTACTTTTATGACCAAGATGCTCAACTGAATAACCCCGGTGGCAGTAAAAATAAAAATATTATTGTGCCTCAGTTCACTTTAGACACTGGACTGAATTTTGAAAAGCAAGGTAAATATCTACAAACGGTTACACCACGTTTATTCTATGCGTATGCACCGTATAAAGACCAAACTGACTACCCTAACTTTGACACCACAACACCATCGCTGAGTTACGATCAGTTGTTTAACCCATACCGTTTTTATGGCCATGACCGCTTAGATGACAATAATTTTATGTCTCTAGGCGTAAGTTATAGTCTATTTGACCAGCAGGGTTTAGAACGACTAAAAGCAGCTGTTGGACAAAGTTTTTACTTTTCAAATCGTAAAGTTTTATTAAACTCAAATGACAGCGTACAAACTGAGAAAAACTCTGACCCAATTCTAGCGTTGTCTAGCCAACTCTCTAATAGTTTTACGATTAGTTCAAATATTGCGTTTAATGGTACAAAAATTTCTCAAGCCAATTTCCAAGCCTATTACTTAGCCAATACTGGACAAATTTATAACGTAGGCTATTACAAACGTAAAAACATCAATAATACACAACAGACTTATGATCAAGTCGTTGCATCTTTAATACAACCTGTAAAAAATGATTGGCGTATTATTGGACACGTACAGTACGATATTGATAATCATATTGCTCGTGAATATTTACTTGGTGTAAATTATGAGTCATGCTGTTGGGCAGTTTCAGTTTACGGTCGTTCATACTTTAATGACCTAGATGACATCAAAAGTGCATCTACCAAAAGAACAAATGCTGTGATGGCTGAATTTACTCTAAAAGGTTTAGGTGCATTAAATAATCGCCTTGCTTCTTTATTAGAGCAGCGAATCACTGGTTTTAACAAATCTAACCAAACTTGGATACAACCTTAATGATGAACCAACAACTTAAACGATTTTTTAAAGCAACAACACTTGCACTTTTTATTTCTAGTTCAGTGCCTGTTTTTGCGGCAACAAGCGATGAAGTTGTTGCTGTTGTAGGCGATAGTGCGATTTTAAAAAGTGACTTAGATCAAATCACTGGTGATTTAAAAAAGCAGTTACAAGCAAAGAATCAATCAATTCCAGATGAAAAAACACTACAACAACAAGCATTAAGTAATATTATTGTGCACCAAGCACAACTTGAATTGGTAAAAAAGTACAATATTCAACCCACCGAACCTGAGTTAAATGCAGCTGTTTTACAATATGCCAATCAACAAGGCGTGACGAGCTTAGATGCTTTCAAACAACGTCTTGATGCTCAGTACCCGGGTGCATACCAGATTGTGCAAAAACGTATTGGCCAAGAGCTTTCAATTAATACACTACGCCAACAACAAGTGATGTCTCGTATTCGCATTAGCGATCAAGATATTGATAATTTCTTGAATACCCCTCAAGGTCAAGCTGCGATTGGTAGTCAAGCTCATCTTATTCACTTGCGTGTTGCGTCAACTGATGGCAATACTGAACTGTTAAATAAAACTGCTGCTGAAGTCAAAGCTGCGCTAGCACAGTCAAATGATGTAGCTGCCATTAGCCAACGCTTCTCAAATAGTAGCATTAAAGTAGATGGTGCAGATATGGGATATCGCAACTTAGCCGATATTCCAGCAGAACTTGCTGCTCGTGCTGCTGTGATTCAACCTGGTCAAACCACTGAGGTTATTCCTGCTGCAGATGGTTTACATATTTTAAAACTGCTTGACCGTAAAGCAAGCGAACAAAAAGTGATTGTTGATCAATACCATGTTCGCCATATTTTAATTCAGCCATCTGAAGTACTAAGTGCAGATCAAACCAAGCAAAAAATAGACAGTATTTATAAACGCCTACAAGCAGGTGAAAACTTTGCTGTATTGGCTTCAGTATTTTCAAATGACCCCGGTTCAGCTGCGGATGGTGGTGATTTAGGTTGGGTTAACTTAGGTAGTATGGTTCCGCAGTTTGAAGATCAAATGAAAGCGACACCTGTTGGTCAAATCAGTAAGCCATTCCAAAGTTCGTTTGGTTGGCATATCTTGCAAGTATTAGATACTCGTAAACAAGATATGACAAAAGACTATCAACGTCGCCTTGCCCGCCAATATCTAGGTGAACAACAGTTTGATACAGAACTTGATGGCTGGTTGCGTGAGTTACGTGCAAATACCTATGTTCAAATTAAAGACCCAAGTTTAGACCGTAAAGCAGGCATTACAAACACAACACCTTAACGGCAGTTTCTAAAAATCGCCCTAACTAGGGCGATTTTTTTATTCATAAATCCAAAACTGGAATAAAAATGACAATTGATATTTTAGAACCACAATTAGATGATATAGCCAAATATGAAAAAATATAGAACAATAGAGTGATGGGATATTCAAAAGATTTTAAAGATAAAGTCATAGAGATTATGACTCGGGATAAA
>NZ_FMYL01000005.1 GCF_900096955.1 Acinetobacter boissieri
TTCACCCGATTGCAATGGACTCAGGTCTACGTTTTGCGATCCGTGAAGGTGGTCGTACTGTTGGTGCTGGTGTTGTTGCTAAAGTTATTGCATAACACTCCCCAGTAAAAAAACGCTCCTATTTAGGGGCGTTTTTTTATGCCATTATCTATTTATAAGTATTATATGAGATAAAAATGATTCGAAAAATGACAAAAGAAGATGTAAACACCGTTTATGACATTGAATTAAAAGTACAATCACATCCATGGTCTAAGCAACAGTTTGCAGAAGCTGTTGAAATTTATGTATCAACTGTAATTGAAATAAATCAAAAAGTTTGTGGCTTTTGTATTTTACAGCCTGTTTTAGATGAAGCCAATTTACTACTCATGGCAATTGATACAGATATGCAAGGTCAAGGTTTGGGATACGAACTATTAATAGAATCTATCGATCAATTAAAGAACTCGCCTGTACAGATCTTTTTAGAAGTACGTGAAAGTAATGTAGTGGCAATAGCACTATATGAAAAGTCCGGATTTCATCAAATAGATTTAAGGAAAAATTACTACCCACAATCTAAAGGTGGAAAAGAACATGCTGTAATTATGGTGAAATCTTGTAGTGATGACTTTCAAGCTTTATTTTCTTAGTTATTGCTCGATAATATCTTGCCAGTTTGCTGGAAATTTGTGCATGAGAGATTCACCAAGTTTGACAACCTCTTCATCTGTAAGTGATTTGTTAAAGTTTCGCCACTCACCATCAATGAGCAAGTCAAAAGGTAAATATTGCGATTTATAATTCATTTTTTTAGAGTGGGGAACCCAATAACCTAAATAAACAAAATCTAAATTTAATGATTGAACGTATTCAATTTGCTTAAGTATGGTGAATACACCTAAAGATCTTCTGCTTTCTTCAGGGTCAAAAAAAGTGTACACAGCAGAAAGGCCGTCATCAAGTACATCACAAGTAGCAACACTAATCAGTTGTTGTTCTTTCCATAATTCTAAGAAAAAGCTTTCTGTACAGCTATTGACTAAAAAGCTTTTAAATTGCTCAGGACTTGGAGGATACATATCACCATCTTGATGGCGAGCATTAATATATTTTTCGTAAAGTTTGTAGTGTGCTGTCGTTGCCTGAGATACAGGTCGAATTTTCATCTCTAAATCTTTATTTTTCTTCCATGTTTTTTTTTGTTGGCTGTTCATTTGGAAGACATCAACAACAATGCGACAAGATAAACACTGCCTGCATGAGTGGCATTCAGGTTTATAAACGTAGTCGCCACTTCGGCGAAAACCAGTTCGAGATAAATCTGATAATGTTAATACATCAATTTTTTGTGTTGGATCTAAAAAAACCATACGAGATGGTTTATAACTTAAATAGCTACAGTCGTGGGATGGGCTGAGGAAGTATTGAAGTTCAGCTAAGGAGAACTTTGAATTATAGGTATTCACTTATTGGTCCTCTTCGTTATTTACTCAATGAGTAGTTGTTTGTTTTTTGCAATGCTACCTATTGAAAATACACTGTCTTGATATTTTTGCCAATCTATTTGCGGTTGTTTTGTTACATATTTTAATGATTTTAGGTATTGTTCACGAGAGATCGTAGTTGCACCTAGGCGCATAAGGTGATCATTTTCGAGCTGGCAATCGATCCACTCTAGGTTTTCTTGTTGTCCAATCAGCATTAATACATAAAAAGCCATTTTGGACACATCAGTTTTAGTGCTAAACATCGACTCACCAAAGCAACCTTGACCAATATTGACACCATATAATCCACCAATAAGCTCTTGCTCTTGCCATACTTCTATACTGTAGCCAAAGCCCGCATGAAATAGGTCAGTGTATCCTTGAATAATATCTTCACTAATCCAAGTTTCTTGGCTATAGCTTCTGGGCATGGAACATTGGCGAATGACCTGTTCAAAGGCATGATTCACAGTAATATGGTAGTTGTATTTTTTCATATTACGCAGTAGTGATTTACTGGGTTTATAGTACGTGGGTTCAATAATACAGCGTGGTTCGGGACACCACCAGCAAATAGGATCATCTTCGTTAAACCACGGAAATAATCCATTTTGGTATGCTTCAAAAAGTGTAGAAATATGTAAGTCTGCACCAATACAAATTAATCCTTGTCCATCTGGGTCTGTTGAGATTGGGTCGGGAAAACCGTATTGTGATGGCGCGATAGTATTTTGCATAGATGCGAATGTCAGACAATAGGTAGGGGAAGTGAAGAGGTCGTATGAAATATACGACCTCTTGTTTTTTAGTGTGATGCGAGGCTGTCTAAATACTTTTCTGCATCTAGAGCTGCCATGCAACCTGATGCAGCAGAGGTAATCGCTTGGCGATATACGCTATCTGCAACATCCCCTGCAGCAAATACACCAGCTACAGAAGTTGCAGTTGCATTACCAGATGTACCACTCGCAATTTGAATATAACCATCACGAAGCTTCAATTGATCTTTAAACATTTCTGTATTTGGTTTATGTCCAATCGCAACAAATAAACCTTGTACATCTACTCTTTGGGTTGAGTCATCTTGTGTGGATTTTAATTGCACAGCTGTCACACCAGTTTGGTCGCCAAGTACTTCATCTACTTGATGGTTCCAAATGATTGAAATTTTACCTTCTTTTTCTTTTTCGAAAAGGTGGTCTTGTAAAATTTTCTCTGAGCGTAAGCTATCACGACGGTGTACTAATGTCACATGCGCAGTAATGTTAGATAAATAGAGCGCTTCTTCTACAGCGGTATTACCGCCACCAACAACCATCACGTTTTGGTTTTTGTAGAAAAACCCATCACAGGTTGCACATGCGCTTACGCCTTGGCCCATGAATTTTTGTTCAGATTCAAGACCTAAGTATTGGGCAGTTGCACCTGTGGCAATAATTAAAGCATCACAAGTGTATTCGCCCATATCTCCTTTAAGGGTAAATGGACGGTTTTGGGTGTCTATTTCATTAATATGGTCATATACCAGTTCTGTACCAAAACGTTCAGCATGCGCTTGCATACGGTCCATAAGTACAGGACCTGTGAGGCCTTCAGGATCCCCTGGCCAGTTGTCGACTTCTGTCGTAGTTGTAAGTTGTCCACCAAGCTGTAATCCTGCAATCAATGTTGGCTTGAGGTTAGCACGTGCAGCATATACCGCTGCTGTGTAACCTGCAGGGCCTGAACCTAATATAATTAAGCGTGAATGACGAGCACTCATAATTTATTCCTTGATTGATACGTCAATATTTTTATAAATTATACGTGAAAGTGAGTTGATTTTGTGTAGAGGATTGTATGTATGATTGATGGATTAAATCGTTTTCAATGATCTAGTCTATAAATTACATATAGGCTTACAATATAAAATAAAATTGCTTACATCTACATTAAACTTATCTTAGAAAATTTTCTAAATTGGATTGATTCTTGCTAGATTATTATGGCAAGTAATTTCTTTTTTAGTCATTTGTATGATGTGATCTGCTATGTTTTAGATATTATGTGAGTCATAGGCTTATATAATCTGTAATGTATCTTTTACCTGTACGTAATGTATTTTTTAATATATGGCTTATTGATAAATTATGTAGTATTAGGTTAATGGTGTTGCGTTATAAATATTGAAATACACTTCAAAACAGGGGTTTTTAATGAGTTTTTTATCTAAATTTACATTGGTTTCAACATGTCTTTGTACGACTTTAATTGGTACAGCACACGCGACTGATACCTTAGAAAAAATAAAAACAAGTGGTAAAGTGGTTGTAGGGCATAGAGAATCATCTGATCCAATCTCTTATACTGTTGATGGTAAAGCAATGGGATATGCTGTAGATATTTGTAAGAGTGTTATAGATGAAGTAAAAAAAGAACTCAATATGCCGAACTTGCATGTTGAATATAAGGCCGTAACATCAGCTAACCGCATTCCAGAACTTTTACAAGGAAACATTGACCTAGAGTGTGGCACAACAACGAATACGAAACCGAGACAGCAACAAGTGAGCTTTTCTACCAATTATTATGTGACAGAAGTTCGTATGGCTGTGAAAGCTAATTCTGGTGTAAATAGAATTGCAGATTTAGATGGAAGAACGGTTGTGACAACACAAGGAACCACTTCTGATAAATATATTAAGCTCAATGAAAGAGGGCAGCAAGTTAACGTTAAAAATGTCTATGGGAAAGACCATGCCGACTCATTTGCAATGCTTGCTTCAGGCAAAGCAGAAGCTTTTGTTATGGATGACAACACACTTGCAGGTTTAATTGCTAAATCACCAAATCCAAAAGAGTTTGCAATTGTAGGGCCAATTTTATCTTATGAACCTTATGGCATTATGTTGGCCAAAGGCGATACAAAAATGAAAGCATTGACGGACCGTGTTGTGACAGGTATGTGGAAATCAGGACAAATGGATAAGTTGTATAAAAAGTGGTTCCAGTCACCAATCCCACCTAAAAACATGAACTTAAACATGCCGCAAAGTGATTCATTTAAGAATTTAAAAGCTCATCCGACAGATTCAGGCATTGCTTAGAGGCTTAATTTTATTGTTATTGTGCAAAGATGGTTTGTAATCATCTTTGTATAATCCTGTTTTTTTCAATAGATTGATTGAATCAAATATAAAGACGCTTGTATTTTATCCAATCCGTAAAGTATACAATGACTGGGCTAAAAATAGGTCTTTACTGGTCGAAGTAGCGCAATAATAGAACACGCTTTATCTGCTTAGATTTCACAATCTATTTATATTTATACTGTCTAGTTTTTAAATGATAAAACGCACCAAAGTATTACATAATATGTACTGACCACAGCCTCTTTTGAGATATATTTATGTGTTATTGACTTTAGAGTTTAGCTATACTTGGTCAACTTATAAAAAGTAATTTACTTTTATTCAATTTTATCAATTTACTAATAACAGGAAAGTGTATGACTGCGGTGTCAAGTGTATATGCACAGCGTTTCATTACTACATTATTCTTGGTTTCTTTTGGCATATATTTATTTTTAGCAACAGTAACGTATACGCCATTTGACCCAGGTTGGATGCATATTTCTAGTGACACTCAACAAGTTTCGAACGCAAGTGGTGTTGCAGGGGCTTGGATTGCAGATTTACTTTTTGGGTTCTTAGGTTGGGCAAGTTTACTCATCCCATTGTTCTTTTTCATAGAAGCAATACAATTATGGTGGCCTCATAGCTTTTTAAGCAGACCATTTCGTTATGCGGCACAGTTTTTTATCTTATTGGCGACCGCAACGCTGCTGTATTTATTTTGGCATATTCCAAATGATGCTCTAGATAATGCATCTGGAGGAATCATTGGTTACGAAATTGGCGCTAATTTGACCCAATTGGTGACCATTTATGGTGCAAGTGTGTTCTTACTTGTGCTATGGCTTATGCTTTTTACTTTGGCTTTTGGAATACAATGGCATAAAACATGGGCAACACTTAAAGCGACACCACATTATCTACAAGATTTATTTTACCGAAATGTACCTGAAAGTGAAGCAGATCATGATCTGACATTTAAAAAACAACGTACAGAACCTATTGTTGAGGCTCAAAAAAAGCAATTCGAAAATAATGAACAGGTGGAAGCTGTACCAACTACTGTATCAACAGTTCAAAATGATCCTACAGCTGAAAAATTATTTGCAAATTTGGTTAAACAAGAGCAGGGCACTGTAGGTTTAGTATCTGAAGCAATAACACCGCCTGAATCAACTCAAGTTGCTGATCATTTATCAGCATCATCACAAAAAACAGTGGAAACAGGTAGCGTTTGGAAAGCTTTAGATCCACAACATGTTGAACAGCATCAACAAGACATAGATGCATTATTGAAACTCGCAGAAGATCAGCAACAGGCTACGCATTCTGAGTCTGAAATAGTATCCAAAAAAGTTGGTTTAGACTGGAATGATGAGCAAATTTTTAATGAGCTACTAGACTCTGTACCACAGCATCAACAAGAAACAACGATTACTTATGCACAAAGTACACCCGAACACCAACAAACAGATCTAGATACATCATTGAATTTAGAGATAAAAAAAGATGATGAGCACTTACAAGATATTGAAAAATTATTAGCGACAGACACACCGACACCTACTCAAAAGATACAGCATCAAACAGTAGAAAAAACAACAACGAGCTATGCACAATCTTCTGCATTTGTGCAACCTCATATTAAAACAGAACTTAACCCAAGTTTATCTAAACAAGAATTTGCTGATGCATGGCAAGAAACAGCAGGTACACCTGAACCAGAGGACGATGATCTAGATGCGCCACTGACCGATGCACATGGTCGTCCAATGTCACGTGCGATGCAGGTAGTTAAAAAGCGTAGTGGGTTATCTGCAATTCCAGAAAAAACATTACTTGATAAAGTTGATCCCAATAAAAAAATTAACTTTACTGAAGAACAACTGGCTCGATTGTCTGAATTGTTAGAAATAAAGTTACAAGAGTTTAATGTCAAAGCAAAAGTGGTTGAAGCACAACCAGGCCCAGTCGTAACGCGGTTTGAGCTAGATTTAGCACCTGGGGTAAAAGCCTCTAAAGTGACGAATATTTCTAGAGATTTGGCACGTTCAATGTCTATGGCTTCGGTGCGTGTGGTGGAAGTGATTCCGGGCAAGCCATATATTGGGATTGAAGTACCAAATAGTAGCCGTGAAATGGTACGTTTAACAGAACTGTTAGATACAGAAGAATACTTAAACCCTAATAATTTAATTAGTGTCGCCATGGGTAAAGATATTTCTGGCCGCCCTGTATTGGCCGATTTGGCAAAAGCACCGCATATGCTCGTTGCAGGCACAACAGGCTCAGGTAAGTCTGTGGCAGTGAATGCCATGATTTTGTCGATGTTGCTTAAATATACGCCAAATGATTTACGTTTGATTTTAATTGATCCTAAACAGCTAGAGCTTGCCAACTATAGCGATATTCCACATTTGCTTACACCTGTGGTCACGGATATGAAAGATGCTGTGAGTGCACTGAATTGGTGTGTCAATGAAATGGAACGCCGTTATAAGCTGATGTCATTTTTAAAAGTACGTAAAATTGTGGACTACAACCGAAAGGTGAAAGAAGCAATCATGTCAGGTGAAGACTTGATTGACCCAACGTGGAAACCAAGTGATTCTGCCACACAAGAAAGAGCACCACGTTTACAAACTTTGCCGATGATTGTGATTGTCGCTGATGAATTTGCAGACATGATTATGCAAGTGGGTAAAAAAGCCGAAGAAATGATTACTCGTTTGGCACAAAAGTCACGTGCGGCAGGTATTCACTTGCTACTTGCAACGCAAAGACCTTCTGTAGATGTGATTACAGGCTTAATTAAAGCCAATATTCCAACCCGTGTAGCATTACGTGTAAATAGTAAAATTGACTCCCGTACTATTTTAGATGCAGGTGGAGCAGAGGACTTACTTGGACATGGTGATATGTTGTTTTTAGGGCCGGGTAAGATTGAACCTGAACGTGTGCATGGCGCATTTATTAGCGATGATGAAGTAAACCGTATTTGTGATGCATGGCGAGAGCGTGGTGATCCAAATTATGTGGATGAAATTTTAACGCCGTATGATGAAGAAACTACATCTAGAGGTAGTGGTGGCGAAGATGGTGAGTCTAACCCAGATACAGATGTGTTGTATGATCAAGCTGTGGCCTTTGTACTCGAAACGCGTAAAGCCACTGCATCGTCTATACAGCGTAAATTTAGTTTAGGTTACAATCGGGCAGCCCGTTTAATTGACAGTATGGAAGAAAATGGCATTGTGAGTGCAATGGGTGCAAATGGTAAACGTGATATTTTGGTATAATATATTTTTATTGTTCTGATTTAAATAAGGTAAAATATTCAATGTTTGCTGCACTATTCACTCTTGCACTGATTAACTTATGTGCATTACTCACACCCGGGCCAGATTTTTTTCTGGTGACGCAAACTGCAGTGAGTCGTTCACGTAAAGCAGCCTTAGCCATCGTGCTAGGCGTAACAGCAGGCGTAGTGTTTTGGGTCACGCTAACACTACTTGGCTTAAATATTTTATTTGAGCAAGTGGTATGGCTAAAGCAAGTTATGTTTATTGGCGGCGGTGCTTATTTAACATGGTTGGGTATTCAATTATTACGTTCAGCTTTCAGTAAGACCGAAAGCACCGCAGAACAAAAAGATATTTTAGGTGCTGAGGCCAGTCTGTGGCATTTCTTTTTTAAAGGATTTTTAACCAACTTGTCGAACCCAAAAGCGATTATTTATTTTGGGAGCGTATTTACTTTATTTCTAGCAAACCCTGTTTTAAAAAATGCTCATTTCTTATTATTTTTGATTGTTGTTGCCGAAACATTTTTATGGTTTTTTGTCGTAACTTTTGTTTTTTCTCTCCCACGTTGTAAAGCATTTTACCAACGTTCTATTCGCTGGATTGACGGACTATCTGGTGGATTATTTACCCTATTTGGTTTATTTTTGCTTAATAATCGCTCATAAAGAAAGGCCTTGTTTTAATCAACAAGGCCTTTTGTTTACATAAATTTTTTTAAGACGACTAGAAATTCATCTCTTTGTTTTGGAAAATTAGAAATCACTTGGTAAATATTTTGCCCTTGTGTATCTTGAGCTAAAATATCTCGACCATCTTGTTTAAACTGGGTTAAAAGTCGCTCAAAGTCATATGCACGCATGTGTTTAAATGCATTATATAGCACATAAAAATCTGCATTTATACCTTCTGGTGGAACATGACCTAAGTAAGCAAATACTCGCTCATCTGACCACCCTTCGTTAAATGTTGCTGGCTGTGACACCGCCATGGCTGGCTCCTCAAATAAAAAAGGCAAAATAAATGTACTTTATTTTGCCTTTAAATATTGAATGATGCTAATCAATATTCAGATTAACGATCATCAGGTAAATTGATATTCATTTCAAGCATTTCCAAGTTGGCCTCAGAGCGTACTTGCATTTGAATATGTTGTTCGTCTACACCACGAACATAGCGGTTCACCACTTGCATGATCTCTAATTTCATTTGATCAATTTTATCTTGGCTTAAACGTCGCCCAAGCCCTTGTTCTGAGGCAACAATGACTTTTAGACGATCTTTTGCAGTTTGAGCGCTGGTTTGACGATCATCGTTACCAAAAACTTTACTCCAGAATCCTGCCATGATTATGCTCCAAATAAACGTGCCAACCAGCCCTTAGGTTTGACTGTAATATGGCGGTACGGTCTTTCTTCTCCAAGAAAACGTGCAATCAAGTCATCATAGGCTTGGCCAGCTTGTGTTTCTGTATATAAAATCACAGGCTTACCTTCGTTAGATGCCTGTAAAACACTGCCACATTCAGGAATAACCCCAAGTGTAGGAATGCGTAAAATATCTTTAGAAATATCATCAATTGTCAACATTTCTTGGCGATCTGCACGTTCTGGGTTGAAACGTGTAATACATAAGTGCTTACGTATACGACCTTCGTTTTGTTCAACTTTTTTTGTTTTGCTGTCCAGCATACCAATAATTCGGTCTGAATCTCGGACAGATGAAATTTCAGGATTCGTGACAATAATGGCTTCATCTGCATAATACATGGCTAAAATAGCACCACGCTCAATACCTG
This sequence comes from Acinetobacter boissieri, assembly GCF_900096955.1. Classification (GTDB taxonomy): domain Bacteria; phylum Pseudomonadota; class Gammaproteobacteria; order Pseudomonadales; family Moraxellaceae; genus Acinetobacter; species Acinetobacter boissieri. The sequence goes on from NZ_FMYL01000005.1 coordinate 9,686, forward strand.
CAGGTGAGTCACATACAATGTAATCAAACTCTTGTGACAGCTCTTCCATGACACGAGCAACGCCCTCGTCAGTCAGTGCATCTTTATCTCGTGTTTGTGATGCAGGTAAGGTATATAAGTTCTCAATCTCTTTATCTCGAATGAGTGCTTGTTGTAAACGTGCTTCGTTATGAATCACATTGACAAAGTCATAAACGACTCTACGCTCGCAACCCATAATAAGGTCTAAATTACGCAATCCTACATCAAAATCGACAACGACTGTTTTGTGGCCACGTAAGGCTAAACCTGTTGCAAAAGATGCACTTGTTGTAGTTTTACCTACGCCACCTTTGCCTGATGTTACGACAACAATTTTGGCCACCGAATCCACTCCTATCTTAGTCATTATATGTAAATAGTTTTTAGTTTAACCCATGTCTATACATTAGATTTCTAAGGCTTCAAATACAAGCTTTTGCTGATCATTTAAGTAAATATGTGCTGCTTTTTTTTGTACATGTAATGGAATATCTTCCGAAATACAATATGTTCCTGCAATTGAGATGAGTTCAGCATTTAATACTTGGCAAAAAATACGTGCTTTAGTATCACCACTTGCACCTGCAATGACACGCCCTTTGGCTGCACCATAAATATAAATGTTACCACTAGAAATTACTTCAGAGCCACTATTCATACTGGTGTTTAAAATGACATCGCCGTGGTCTTGTACGAGGCATTGGCCTGTACGTAACATTTCGTTATGATAGCATATTGTATACGCCACAGTTTTTTGTGTTGGCGAAGCCTGCTCCTTAGCTTCTTGGGGTGTTGTATCTACCGTTATGTGTTGTTCTTCAGTAGATTTAATTCGTTGTAATGGGCGATCTGCAGGCAAAATGGGGAACTGAATACTTTTTGCTTGAGCACTAAGTAGACCATCAATCACAGCCATAGGTTGTAGGTTTAAACTGACTAAAAGTTGAATCAGTGAAATAAGCTCTTGTTCTACTGTACTGTCAATAATAATGACCGCACCAGATGAGGCAGTATCATTAAGTATTTTCGTAAGTTGTTGGCGTATGAGGTGTTCATCATTGGTATCGAAGGTTATTCTTGAAAAGTTAACCATTCTGCCAGTAACACGAATATCTGCCATAATATTTCCTTCAATTAGCTTACAGCTAGGGAAAATGAGTTAAAAATGAAGCCAAAATACATATCATATGTTTAGATAAAATATATGTTTATATAGGATATTATGTATTTTTATTTTCAGTCGCGTTTAAAATATTTTGCCATTGTTTCACTTTTACCTGCTTTTGTATAGATTCTAAACTTTCATACACAATAGATTCAACTAACTTCTCTAGAGATTGGTTGTTTATATTGATATTACTTACTTTTTGAGCAATTTCTGTGTAAAGCATATTGGGCTGTTCTATAGAACCTGTGATGAGTGTGGCTAAAATCTGATCTGTAAGATTCTCAGCAAGTCGTTTACCTAGATGTTGAACTTGATCTTCTATTTTTCCACCAATGAGTGGAAACAAGCGTAATAAGTGATGAACTTCCGATGTATTTGAAATGGCTTGTTGAACAATATCGCCCATATGTTTTTTAATATCAGAGCGATGTTTTTGTAAATTAACGGCTAGGTTTTCTTGTAAAACCTCTGCAATCGTCTGGGCGAATAAATTTTTATGGTGTTCTACCAGCTTGTGAATAATTTTCTTATGGGTGTTACTGTGATCTAATTCGTTTTTGATGCCGTCAAGTACGTTAATCACGACACGATCAGAAATTTCTTCAATGATTACATTATAGTAAAACTGTATACTATTATACCAACTGCTAGGCACAACTTTGTAGCCCAGTTGGTATAGCCGATAAATAATTAAACCCGCACGTAGTAACCTTAAAAACCGTAGTTGTGGAAAAATAGCAAGAACTTCGTACCAGTGTACAAACGGAAAGAAAAACCATTTTGTATAGTGCTGACGTACAATTGCCACGCCCCAGCGTACCAGCAGTTCTATAATTAAAAAGCAAATAAACCAACTTTCAGTCAAGACCACCCAAGGGTGTAGGGTTTCTTTATAAAATGCGATGGCATTTGATTGGTGAATGAGGCCAAAGAACCAATATGCAAAATGACTCATTAAAATGGCATTACCAATTAAACAGAGCAAATTTACAAAAATAATAATGATCATGAATATGTCATAACTTAAATAGAGCTTCCACAGCCAAGAGTCTTTATCGATATGGTGGAATTTATTGTGGGTAAGTTTTGACATATTTAAATCTATATTGTGTTAAGGCGCAGTTTTGCACTGATATTGGGTCTTGATTTCATCAATTAAGGCATCTTTCTCATGCCAAATTTGACTTAGCCATTGGTAAAATTGGGCACGAAATTGTCGGTCTTCTTCATAGTTACCCTCTAAAATCCATTGAGGAATGTCGATTTTACGTAAATGAACGACGATACGAGGTACTTCACCCAACCAGAACTCGCTATAATCGGGTACGCCGTCTGGATAAACAATGGTCATATCCACCAAACTATCGACTTTTTTACCTAAAATATGAATTGCAAGGGCTAGACCACCTGCTTTCGCTTTAAGTAGGTGCTTGTAAGGCGATTTTTGTTTGGCATGTTTTTCTGCGGTAAAGCGTGTGCCTTCCACATAATTGAGTAATGTGAACGGCTGGCTAAGTAATTGCTCACAAGACTTACGCGCTTCCATGATGTCACGGTGTTTCAGCTCAGGGTTTTTAGCAATTTGAGATTTTGTATGACGCTTCATCATAGGAAAGCCTAAAATTTTAAAGGCTTGCCCAACAAGTGGAATAAAAATCAGCTCCCATTTGGTAAAGAAACGTGTAAGGGGCATACGTGGACGTCCAAAGTATTGGTTTACTGTGGTATCAACCCAACTTTGGTGATTACACGTCATAATATAACGACCATCTAATTGGAGGTCTAAATTAGGGTCAATGCGTATATCCCATTGTGTTTCTGGTAAAACATGGTCAATGAGCCAATTGTTAATTGTTAACCAGTTATTGGCAATATTGACATTGGTTTCATCAATCTTTGGTGAGGGCTTAACCAGCTTAGTCAATCCTAAGGCTAAAATGGAAGAACTATGAAGCAAAGTATTGCCTGTAAAAACCGACCCAATTGTAATTCCACGTGTTACTTTTTTAAATAAGCTCGATTTTTTCGTTTGCATAAGCATCGTTTTCCTAAGAGTAGCCTGAGAGCATAATAATCTGAATGATGTCAATTTCGTTAAAAAAAATCATAAAGTTGTCTAATATACGTACTTTTATTAACTTTTATTACCAACTACTATACTGCTGTTACTTGTTTGTTAAAAATCTCCCTGCTTTTTAACAAAAAAGTTATGTTTCATTGGCATTCGCTGTTTCATAATTGACTTATATATTAAATAAAACTCAAGGAGATATGCGATGCGTGCATTAGTTGTTTCTACTGTTGTTGGGGCATTAGCACTTTCAGGCTGTCAGTCTATGAATACTGGCGCAGGTGGTAATGGAAGCGGTGTTAGCCAATACGACAAAACAGCCATAGGTACGCTTATTGGTGCGGCTGCTGGTTATGGCTTATCGCGTGGTAATGCAAACAGTTCAGCACAAAATAACCGTGCTGCCGCTATTGGTGCAATTCTAGGTGGTGCAGGTGGTTTATATCTAGATAAAAAAGAGCAACGTTTGCGTGAGCAAATGGCAGGTACAGGCGTAGATGTTAACCGTAATGCAGATGGTTCAGTTGGCTTAGTGATGCCCGGAAACATTACTTTTGATACCAACCAATCTACAATTAAACCAAACTTTTATACAACATTAAATAAAGTTGCACAGACATTAACTGAAGATAATAAAAGTGCAATTTTAGTAACAGGTTACACTGATAACACAGGTAACGATTCGATTAATATTCCTTTATCACAAGCACGTGCACAAGCTGTTGCAAGTTATTTAGGTAGCCAAGGTGTACCGCGTACTAAAATAAATGCACAAGGTAATGGCGCAGCAAACCCAATTGCATCAAATGCAACACCGTCAGGTCGCGAACAAAACCGCCGTGTAGAAATTAGTATTTATGCTTCTCAATAAGAATACATTTTAAAAGCAATACAACACTTTTAAGACTTATACTTCATTAAAACCCTGCTCGTAGAGCAGGTTTTTTTTGTGCAAAAAATTAATAAATATGTGTCAAAAATGGCCTGCGCTGGATAAAAACAAGACAAATAATAACTAAATGACTTCTGAGTCACACATTGAAGGTTGAAATTAATGGTAAATAGTATTGATTATGATTATCATTTATATAATTTACATTCGATGATACATATAAAATATATGTGAACCACCTGATTTCGTCATCGAAACCTCCATTTTTCGAGTTGAGTCGTATTTATGCGTGAATATTTAAATCCCAATTCTTCTGTAAAACACATAAAACCGAGTCATTTAGCCATGTGTTTAGCAATACTAATGGGAGCGGGAGCGAGTACCACTGTTTTTGCTGCTGACAGTAATACTGAATCTACGGCTTTGCCAGTGATTACAGTCTATGCAGAACAAAAAAATACAGTACCTGAGTCAGTGGTAACGATTGACCGTACCAATTTAGACCGTACTGGTGCAACAGATATGGCGAGCATAGTGAAGTATTTACCACTGGTAAATGCACCGAAAGCAGCTAGTGGTTCAGGAAATGCGTGGGATGGTTCAGGTACAACTGGTTATAATATTCGCGGTGTCGATGCCAACCGTGTTGGTTTAGATGTTGATGGGGTTGAGCTTGCAAGTGCAACGCCTGAGCCAGATGGTGCAAAAGGTAATAGCTATAGCTCAGGTCGTGATTTTATCGACCCAGAAATGTTCAGTAGTGTTTCTGTGGTGTCCGGCACAACCAACCCAAACTCAGAAGGGATCGGCGGTCGCGTTACATTTAAAACCAAATCACCAGAAGATTATTTGAAAAATGGTAAACAAGTTGCAGGTACGCTAAAGAGTGGCTTTAGCTCTGCAGACAGTGCATGGTTTACTTCTGCTACAGGAGCGGTAGGTAACGATGTTGTTAAGGGGCTTGTTGCGTATTCACATCGTGATGGTCATGCCATTGAAAGTAATGGAACACTCTCAACCAATCCATCAGATTGGACTTCAGATGCGATCTTAGCCAAGTTACTTTGGAATATTACGGAAAACCAAAAAATTGGTTTCACCTTTGACTATTATAAAAAGCAGGCCAATAATTTTATCAGTGCAGACTTACTCAGTAGCTTGTATCCACAAGGTGCAACACAAACGATTGATGGTCAGCGTAATCGCTATGCTTTAGATTATCGTTTTACACCTGAAGACTTTGTGTTGTTTGATCGTCTAGATGCCAATGCATACTATCAGGCAACAAAAAATAATAACCGTACGTATGCATATTATTCGACAGGAAAAGGCTACCGTACGATTTATAATAACTATACTGAAGACAATTATGGTCTATTGTTAAATGCACTTAAACAGGTGAATAACCATAAAATTACTTATGGTTTAAGTGTAAATCAAATCAACAGTGACCGCCCTTGGCAACAGTACAATCCAAATGGCACGGTGACCGTACAAAATCGTATGGTCAAATCTGATACCAATAAGTATGCGCTGTATGTATCTGATACAATGCAATGGCAATTGGCTGGTCGTGATTTCAAAATCACCCCAGGGCTGCGCTATCAGTTTGAAAAGTTTGATCCTAAAAACTCATCTAGTGTTTTGACTTCTGCAGCCAAAGCAAATCAGCTATCTAAAGTTAATAATGACTATTACGCACCAAGTGTGACTTTAGAATACCAGTTGTCACCAAACTACTATACGTATGCAAAGTATAATCGTGGCGCGCGTGTACCAAGTGCTACTGAAATGGTAGGGACGTTTGATCAAACAACCTATTCAATTTTAGGTAATACAGACCTCAAAAAAGAAACCAGTGATGCATTTGAAATTGGTTTAAAAACGACACCTGTAGAGGGTATTCACTTTGATGTCACAAGTTTTTATACCAAATACAAGAATTTTATTGATTATAAACAACTCGAAACACCTGTCGGTACAGATCGTTTTACTTACCAAATCCAAAATGTCGCTAATGTCAATATTTGGGGTGGAGAGGTTTCATTCCGTGCAGATATTGGAAAATTTGTTGAGCAGGCCGATGGCATTAGCCTTGCACTTGTGGCAGGAACGACCAAAGGTGTGTCTAAAAACAACAGTGGCGTAAAAGGTGGCGTTAACTCAGTACAACCTAAAAAAGCAAGCTTAACTTTTGCGTATGACGATCCAGCACAAAAATATGGTTTAGGCTTTACCACAACAGCTGTTGATTCTAAAAAAGCATCACAAGACAGTAGTATTGTGAGTTCAACGGGCAGTTATAAAACTGTACCAGGCTATGTAGTAAATGACTTGACTGCATATTGGAATGCGAACAAGTACATGACTTTTAACGTTGCATTGAACAATATTTTTGATAAAAAGTATTGGGATTATGCAACTGTTGCAACACTTACAAATACTAGCGCAATTGATCGTGCAACATTACCAGGTCGTAATGTTGTTGCTAGTGTTGAATTTAAATTTTAATTGAAAATAGACGATATGGCATATTGGTGTGCTGTATCGTCTGTTTTTTTGATAGGTGTATTATGAAAAAAAGCATACTTACGTTGGCTCTATTTGCTACGGTATCTACGGCATTTGCTTCACATCAAGACAATGTTCCTTCTATCTTTACGGCAGGTATAATTGAATCAGCTAACGCAACGCAAAGTCGTTGGGTAAAAGAGCTATCGGGCGATAAAGAAGCAACCTCTATTGCGAAAAAACTGTTTGTTGAGAAATTTGTTTTGCAATATCAATCACTTTTTCAACAGTATAAAAAAGTGGATCGATCTCAATTTGTGGCTTTTGAAGAACAACAACTTAATGATACAATCCAAGCACATAGAGAGGCATCAATTAAACAAGCCCATGTTCGATTTGGCGTGCTTAATAAAAATAAAGACGGTAAAATTTCACTGAAAGAGTTTCAAGATATAGGTGAGAAGTCTTTTGAGAGTTTTGATAAAAATCAAGACGGTATTGTGAATGAAGAAGATGCAAAACTTGAAACAAAAAAATCAAGTATGCATGGTGGCGCTATGTTTAAAATGGCAGTCTCTATTCCTGTTGCTACAGATGTAAATAGCTTTATTGAGCAACAGGGTCAAGGTGAAAAATATGTGACATTGGCGCAGTTTTTAACAGAGCGTGAAAAGCAATTTACTGATACAGATACCAATCATGATTGGGGTCTTTCTGAAGAAGAGTATGTTGCAGAGTTTACACATCGTTATGATCAAAATGCAGCAGAAGCAAAAGCACGTTTAAACGTATTTTATAATGAGCGGTTTGTAGCAATTGCACAGGGTAAAACACAAGTCAGTCAAAAAGATGTTAAGCATTTTGCTGAATCAGTATTTAAATACTGGGATAAAAATAATAATGGGAAAATTGAGTTAGATGAATAAACTGATATTTTTATTCTGATTATTTGTTTGTTTGCTAACCGTTTGTGTCAGTAAAGTAGTTGACGTTACTGGTATTAGTATAGATAATGCATGCACAAAATGGCTATGTAGCTCAGTTGGTTAGAGCACAGCACTCATAATGCTGGGGTCACAGGTTCGAGTCCCGTCATAGCCACCATATATTGCAAAAAATGATACAAATAGGTTGTTTCAAAGCAAAGATAGCTCTGATTAACCTACAAAAAACCAACGCCATTTGCGTTGGTTTTTTACGTTAAAGCATTTTCGCAGATGATATGTAGAAATAAATAAGTGCAAATTTTTCTATTTACCTTTTTATAAAAAATATGGTTCAGGTATCAATAGGTTCCTTTCCACATAAACAGAGCTTTATATACCTTATTAAAAAAAAGAGCACCTTAAAAACGATATTCTAAGGTACTCAGTTTTTTTGCTGAACTCAAAAAGAGTTCACTGCGAAAGCTTACATTTTTTCTTGAGTTTTAGTTGCTGTGTTTGATACAGCTTTACCAGCTTTAGAAACATCTTGTCCAAAACCATGGAAAGTGTTACAGCCAGCTAACATAACAGTTGCTGCAATTGACGCAAGAATTACTTTTTTCATTTTCTTCTCCAAGAGATTAATTTTTTATTGCTGTGACTTAGATCATAAGCAATATTACTTGGGATGAATATTATATTTTATGGCTAAAATGTATTCAATTTGTGTGTAGTGTACTGAATATGTATATCAATTTTCATTACTTATAAAGTATTGGCCTTAAAGAATGACGATACATATAAAAAAAGTTTTGATCCTGATTACAATATAAACCATTATGCCACCACTGAGCAGGTTGAGCTGGCTGTAGATTGGTTGTAATCCATTCCTGTCGTGTGAGACGGTACAGAGGTGTTATTATGGTATGCCCCCAAAAACCTGTTCTACGTAAGGTGCATATCCAATTGGGTGATTTTAAAAAAGGTTGATTGATTGGGTAGTAGAGTTGTCCCTTTAAAACTGCATATTTTTGCATGATGGGTTTTTCATCTAATGTATTGAACTGAAATTGTTTTTGAGTGAAATGATGTAGTTTTCTTACTAGCGTATCATTTCTATTAAGTCCATACCATTGTTCAAGCGATGAACTAGATTCTGCTAGATAATATTTAATAGCCACTTCCCAGTGTTCTATTTGTCGAGTAACTCGGTTAAAAATTACAAAATCAAGCTCACCCAAAGTAGATTTGCCTTGAATTTGCTGGATACTATGTCCAATGAGTTGGAAATTGTGGTATTTATCATCACATAGCCAAAATAATAGGAATCTTTCAAAACGTAAGCCTAAGCGAGTACTTTTGAGTTGTGCTATAAATAACAGCAAATCTGTTGGGTCACGATCAAGTTCATTTAACCGTGTTTGATACTGAAGGAACTGAGTTTGCCAAAAAATATGATCATGTAGTTGAAATGAATACTTGATAGGTAGCTCAGATGGAATACTAGAGATAATATTGGGGCTAGCAATACAAAAAGCCAATTGCCTAACACAAGGGGTTTTATATTGTTGCCAAGGTTCAAAAAAAGACATAGAGCAGTTAAACCTCAGCGACAATAAAAGAACTTAACTATAATATACCTTAGACATAGCTGATCAGGTTCTAATATGAAAACAGTATTTTGGCGAACGCTTGTTATTATTTTTATTATACTTGCGATTATTGGTGCAATTTTACCAGGCATGCCAACGACTGTATTTTTAATTTTGGCTGCATGGGCATCATCAAAAGGCTGGCCACAAATGGATGCATGGTTATTAAACCACCCTAAATATGGGCCTACACTAAAAAACTGGCGAGAAAATGGTACAGTCCCTCGCAAAGCGAAGTGGTTGGCATCAATTATGATGCTCATGAGTGCCATTATTATGCTCTTTACGCCTGCACCGCTATTGGTCAAAATATTTACCAATCTTATTATGTTTGTAGTCGCTGTTTGGTTGTGGTTAAGGCCAGAAGTAAAAAAACAAGTAAAAGCTCAGACTAGAGTATTAAATGATGCGGATATTTTAATCGACTTAACGCAACAAATTTTGTACCTCAAAAAAAATAAGCAAAAGTATTTAATTTCCTCAGGTAAAAACGGGATTGGCCAAGAAGAAAATAGTGGTAAAACTCCACTGGGTTGGCATTGTATTGCCCAAAAAATTGGATATGAAGCGCCTAAAAACAGTGTATTCGTTGGTCGAGTTGCAACAGGAGAGCGATATAGTGAAAGCCTAAGTGCAGAGCAACCAAATCGAGATTGGATTTTGACACGTATTTTATGGTTGAAGGGGTTAGAGCAGGGCGTAAATTTAGGTGAAGGTGTAGATACATTCTCTCGTTATATTTACATACATGGCACACCTGAAAAAAATCAGATGGGTATACCGCTGTCCCATGGTTGTATACGCATGCACAATGATGCTTTGATGGAAGTATTTGATGCAGTTAATGAAAATGCTTTGGTCTATTTGTCTAAAACTGCTCTAGATTTAGACAAACTAACCTAAAAAAGCTGAGAAGTACTTATTTTTTAATCATTTAAACTTAAAATTAAAGAAACACACTGAAAAGCATTTGACAGTTGGTATAGATTCTCTATAATGCACCTCACAAACGATAAAGACGTTTTAAAGGGCGCTTAGCTCAGTTGGTAGAGCGTCTGCCTTACAAGCAGAATGTCGGCGGTTCGATCCCGTCAGCGCCCACCAAGCCTCTTAATTGTCTTGAAGTAATGCAGCGGTAGTTCAGTTGGTTAGAATATCGGCCTGTCACGCCGAGGGTCGCGGGTTCGAGTCCCGTCCGCTGCGCCATTTCAAGATTGTCGTTTTGTTAAGTTTTAAAATTGCAGCGGTAGTTCAGTTGGTTAGAATATCGGCCTGTCACGCCGAGGGTCGCGGGTTCGAGTCCCGTCCGCTGCGCCATTTTAAGACTTACAACTTAAATCTTATGATTTAAGGGCGCTTAGCTCAGTTGGTAGAGCGTCTGCCTTACAAGCAGAATGTCGGCGGTTCGATCCCGTCAGCGCCCACCATATATTATACAGTCAGTAAGTCGACTATATAATAAGTAATGCAGCGGTAGTTCAGTTGGTTAGAATATCGGCCTGTCACGCCGAGGGTCGCGGGTTCGAGTCCCGTCCGCTGCGCCATTTTAAGACTTATAACTTAAATCTTATGATTTAAGGGCGCTTAGCTCAGTTGGTAGAGCGTCTGCCTTACAAGCAGAATGTCGGCGGTTCGATCCCGTCAGCGCCCACCATAATAATATAAAATACCCATCTCATTCTTTTTATAACGATCTATTATCTTCATTTTTTACTATCATAAACTGTAATTGTACTATCGCAACCAGTAAAATGCTGGCAGATGCAATAAATATACTGGTTAATCCAATATTAGATACCAACCATGCACTGAATGTAGCGCCCAAAGCAATAGCATAATTTAATATGGCAGAGTTAAACGCAGCCATTGTACTAGAGTATTGTTGTGTAATGAGAATGACCCATGTTTGTACAGTTGTAAATAAAATTGATGCTGAAACTCCCCAAAAAAATAGCAATAATGCAAAACTATAAAATGAAATTTGAGTAGCTAATATATATAAGCTTAACATTGTGATTGAAAATAGTACTAAAAATACACGTGTTAAATTTTTAATATGATGAGGCATAAAACGCATCGTGATCACATTACCTATTAACCCAGATAAACCATATATAATTAAAAGCAGTGTTAAATTTTGTTGTGAAAAGAATGCCAGTGATCTTATATAAGGTTCAATATATGTGTATGCACAAGATTGTGCAGTTGCAATCATTGCTGTAATACCAATGAGCAACCAGCTCCATTTTTTTCTAGAATGAGATAATGGTGTATTTGTTAGAGGTATTTGTGAATGATGATTTTTTGGTAGGCAAATGAAAATAAATATAAGGCATATAGCAATAAGTATGCTTATAAGTAAAAATGCAGTATCCCAGCGTGTTCTTTGACCAATATAATTTAGTGTAGGTATACCCATGACAGTTGCCAATGGAATACTACTAAAAACGATGGAAGATGTCATAGCACGATGCTTTTCATGTACTATTTTCATGGCAAAATCAGTCACTATCGCCCAAAATATGCCGTGGCTTATTGCACATAAAGATCGAAATAGAAAGAACATTTCAATATTTTGGGCGTAGATAGTGAGCGTATTGGATATAAATAAAAGTATATAAAATTAATTGTTTACGTTCTAAATGATTAAATATAAATGGCATAAGTAATCCACAAGTTGCTCCTGTAATTGCATATATGGATACAGCATTACCGACGGTTTTAGGTTCAACATGAAATTGTTGTGCAATATCTGTAAGTAAGCTAAATTATATTAAATGCACATAAGCTCAGTGTAAAAATAGACCATAAGTGTTTGGCGTGCATTTAATAAATTACCTCTAGTCGGTTTTAAGTATGGTAGTTATTCAAATAATTCTTAAATACGTATAATAATGTTCATTATTCTATAAAGTACTTTATAGTTCTGCTTATATTAAGCCTATTTTCTCTCGTTAATATTTTACCTAGTTTAGTATTAATGTGTACTTTGAATTGATGTTTAGTATCGTTATTTACACTTTTAAGAACGTCAAATTGAACAAGAGAGTAGGGGTTAGCCTACTCTATTATTTTTTTTATTTAATTCTAAGATTAAACATGGAGACAAGAATAATATACCTTTGTAGGCGCCAAATAGAGTTTTAAGAAAGACGAAGATCCACAAAGTAATTAAAATGTATGCAAAGCTATAGCCAATATAAATAAGTCCACTAAAATGGAGCTGTTTGCCAAGTTCTAAAATAGCTAAAGTATATACACCAAAGGGAAAAGTAAGCCCCCACCAGCCCAAATTAAATTTGAATTGATGACCTATCTGTTTGTAAATCGTGAATATAGCAATTGCCAACCACCAAAAACCAAATCCAATAAGTACGAGGCTCCCTAAAATACTGACAGCATAAATTGTATCTGACATGCTATTTAAGTGATTTAAAATAAAAACATGACTTGATTGCTTACCCAGTAATAATAAAGCCAATGCGCCTGTACCAATCGGGCCTAATGCTAAACAACTTGAAATAGCCATTTGCTGGTCTGGTAGTTTATGTAAAGCCATTCTTAAAAATAAAATAGTCAAAATAGAAAAAGCGGGTAGTATTGAAATACCCCATAATATATAGCTTATAATTAGTAGAGTTAATGCTGTTAGAGGGTCTTGAGTAAAACCAATTAAAATACCTCCTGAACTTGCACATACTTCTGCTGTAACAATTGGAAGTAACCAAATTGCAGTCATTCCATGAAGCTCGTGTTTTTGTTGAGTAAACATCATGGCGGGTACAAATATTGCTACAAATACAGCAATAACGGCATCTATATACCAAAGAGTATGTGCAAATACAATGACTTGATCGCCAAATAGTATAATCCCGTATTTTAAAGTACCGTTAATAATGGTTGCGAGCCCCATTGGAATGGCACCTAGAAAAAATAGCATACTTGAATGTTTTAAAATAAGTTTGGCTTCATGGTAGAAAAAAAACCATCTAAGCGTATAAAGCACTGAAAAAGTAACAAATAGGAGAATGTTAAAAAGCCACAATAAATAGCCGAGTACAAACATTTGCTGCTGAAATAGAGGTAACTCTGAAATAACAAGTGAAACGACACCTGTACCCATAGTTGCAGTGAACCAATTTGGGGTGAAATGTCGAACAAGATTAATTTTATGATCGAGCATGTAAAATGGTTTTTTCATTGGTACGTCACTTTTTAAGTAATGCTTATATTATAATTTGATTTTTATATTAGAAAAAGTGATAAGTTCTTATTTTAATCATCAGCAATACTTATATGATGCTTGGGCTATAAACATTATTTTACCTACTGATCTGACTCGATTGGTTTTCTTATCATTTTATCGTAAACATATAATTGATTTATTTTTATAGGGCTATAAGTGAAAATATGATGCAAAAAACGTCTAAAATCCAGCCTTAATGCGTATTTACTAAATTGGTCATCCGATTGTTAGTTAAGATAATATTGATATTTCTAGTCATATTGCTAAGAAAATCTCTTAGTACACTACAAAAAATCGTATTTTACTATAATGCGGCGGTATGAGAGTTTTGAGCTATTTTTTTAATTATGAGTAGATGAAAGAGATGGAATACAGCTAAATTTGATAAAAAAATAGTACAAAATAAGATAATGTTACATTAAAATTAATAATAGTACATATTGTTAACGAAAGACTTAAAAGAAACATTTAAAATTGTGTTAAATTTTATAAAATTTTTATAAAACAGTATCTTATATTTTTTATAAGCTAAAAGGAAAAGAGGTGTCAAATTCTTATTACTCTAATTTTAGTCTAAATTTAAGTTATAATTTACTCAGTGTGATGCTGTTTATTTTTGGTTTTTTAAGCTTCATGTTATTGTTAAAGGAACTTAGTATTTGATCATTAAATACTTATTTTCAATAACTTTATACTACCGTTATGCTATTGAAATGCTGTATAAATTAACATACAAGTAGCACGATATTTAATAGCACTAACTAGATTATAAACATCATCGGAGCGTGATTAAGTAATCCTAAGAAATTCATCGCTATTCAAGAATATTTTGATGAAGTGTTACTTGTAATAGTATTAATAAATTAATAACCTTTGGTGCAAGATGATGGATGTGAAGACAATCGTACGACAATTAGTCCCACTTTTGGGTGGCAAGGATAATATTCACTCAGCAATCCATTGTGCAACCCGACTAAGAGTCGTACTTGAAGATGATACTTTATTAGATTTAAATGCGATTGATGAAATTAAAGGGGTTAAAGCCAGTTTTCGTAAATCAGGGCAAGTACAAGTTGCTTTTAGTAGTAGTGTAATTAATGATGTGTATGATGAGTTTATTAACTACACACAAATTAATGAAGTATCGAATAAAGAGTCTGCCTCTAGAGAGTCTAAAAAAAATCTAGGCTATTTTAAACGTATAGCAAATACCCTCTCCAAAATTTTCATTCCACTTATTCCTGCAATTATCGCTTCAGGCCTACTCATGGGCCTATTAAGCTTAATTAAAAATTATGGTTGGTTGGATATACATCATCCTATTTATATTTTATTAGGGGTGTTTAGCTCGGCAGCATTTATTATTTTGCCTGTGCTGATTGGCTTTAATGCTGCAAAAGTTTTTGGAGGAAATCCATATATTGGTGCAACGCTAGGTGGGGTGTTGGTTCATCCGAGCTTAGCCAATATTTGGGGAGGGCTGGGACATTACCAGACTTTAGACTTATATGGTTTTCAAGTGGCCATGATTGGGTATCAAGGTACAGTATTCCCAATACTGTTAACCGTATGGTTTATGAGTTACCTTGAAAAGTTTTTAAAACGTCTTGTACCTGAAGCCGTTGAAGTTATTTTTGTACCCGTCATTACTTTAATTATATCTGGCTTTGTATCTATACTTTTGATTGGGCCAGCAGGGCGAATGCTAGGTGATGGCATTGCATTCTCACTTACAACCTTAATTGACCATACAGGTTGGTTTGCAGGGATGTTATTTGGTGGTTTGTACTCAGTGATTGCAATGACGGGTATTCAAAACAGTTTCCATGCGATAGAAGCTGGACTATTGAGTAACCCAAAAATTGGCGTGAACTATTTACTCCCAATTTGGTCAATGGCTAACGTTGCCCAAGGCGGTGCATGTTTAGCAGTATGGTTTAGAACTCGTAATGAAAAAGTACGCAAAATTGCGATTCCTGCAACCTTCTCAGCCATGATTGGTTCTGTTGAAGCAGCTGTTTTTGGTGTGAATTTACGTTACGTGAAACCATTTGTTGCAGGAATGCTCGGCGGAGCAGCCGGTGGTGCATGGGTTGTATTTAATAAGGTTTATGCCACAGGGGTTGGTTTGACAGGGTTACCTGGACTCGCAATTATTCAAGCATCATCTTTGATTAATCAAATTATTGGCCTCGCGATTTCTTTTGGAATTGCATTTTCTATTTCTTTAATATTTAAGTACGATAAAGAGAGTTAATGATGAAAGAAATACAACTTCTTAAACAAACACTGCATGCAGTGATGAATAACTATTCAACAGATTCAAATGATAGATATCGCCCAACATGGCATTTATCTCCTGTTGCAGGTTTACTGAATGATCCAAATGGATTTATTCAATTTAATGGTCAGTATCATTTATTTTACCAGTGGAATCCATTGGCTTGTGACCATAGCAATAAGTTTTGGGGACATTGGAGCTCAAGTGACTTAGTTCATTGGAAGCATGAACCCGTTGCATTACTACCTACTGAAAATTTTGATATAGATGGTTGTTTTTCTGGATCTGCAGTCAATGATGATGGTCAACTAGTACTCATCTATACCGGCAACGTGATGCTTGGTGAGACTGAAGCAGACAGAACAGCTTGGCAGTGTATTGCACGCCAAGGTGAGGATGGTGAGTTTAAAAAGCAAGCTGTGATTGGTCAGTTGGAAGGCTATACTGGGCATATTCGTGACCCTAAAGTATGGAAAGAAAATGGCCTATGGTATATGGTTCTTGCAGCACAAGACTTAAAGCTTCAAGGTAAAGTATTGCTATTAGAATCTCCAGACCTTGAAAACTGGACTTTAAAGGGTGAAATTGCTGGTAGTGATTTTAAAAAAACAGGCCCATTTGGTTACATGTGGGAATGTCCTGACTTATTTAGATTAGATGGTCATGACGTATTAATTAGTTGCCCTCAAGGTGTGGCACCAGAAGAAAGACGTTATCTAAGTATGTACCAATGTGGATACTTATTGGGGCAGTTGGATTACAGTACTGCTGATTATCCACACAGTGCTTTTTTAGAGCTAGATCATGGGCATGAGTTTTATGCACCACAAACGACATTAGCAGAAGATGGAAGAAGATTGCTTGTTGGATGGATGGGCGTTCCAGATCAAGATGAATTTTCACAACCGACTTTAGAGTTTGGTTGGATTCATATGATGAGCTGTCCACGTGAGCTCCGCATAAAAGATGGTCTACTGTATCAACTGCCTGTAAAAGAGTTGCAATCACTGCGACGTGAGCACCAACATGTTACAGGTACAGCAGATACACTACCAACTTTCAAAGCATCAAGCGCAGAACTGATAATATCGAACACAGGTAGTTTTGAAATAAACATTTCAAACACGCTGTGGCTGATTTGTGATTCAACGGGAATTACATTGACGCGTAAATCACTGAGCAGTGACGTGAATGAGGTGCGTTATTGGGATCAAACGGTTAATAAATTGCAAATACTACTTGATCGTTCAAGTGTTGAAATATTTGTAAATGATGGTTTAGGTACTTTGACATCTCGCTACTTCTCACAAGATGAAGAACCAGTATTGAAATTTAGTGGTAGTGCAGCATTAGATGTTGATTATTGGACGCTTGAAGCAGCGCCTTTAGTATGAGTCACTAAGTGATTTATATTTGATTTAGCTGTTGCAATAAAGCCGAGTATTTACTCGGCTTTATTTTATTTTGGCTTAGTACACATCTCTACGATATCGGTCATGCTCTCTGAGTTCATCAAGCATTTTTTCGCCTAAAATATTTTTGAGTGCTTGGTCTACACCTGTTGCCATACCTTGTACACTACCACATACATAAATGACTGCACCACGTTCAATCCATGCTTTCACATCATCAGCCATGTGTAAAAGTTGATCTTGTACATATTTACATGCATCTTGATCTCGTGAAAATACTAAATCTAGGCGAGATAGTAGACCTGAGTCTTGCCAATGCTCGAGCTGTTGTTGGTAGAAATGGTCTTTAGAACGCTGACGTTCGCCCCAAATTAACCAATTTTCCGTATAGTTTAATCGTTGGCGCTGTTGCAATAGGCTCATAAGCCCTGCAATACCTGTTCCATTTCCGATCAGTAGAATAGGGCGGTTATCATCAATTAAATGAAATGCTTCATTGGTACGTATACGTAGTTCAATCTGTTCATTGAGTTGGGTATGTTGACATAACCAACCTGAACCTAAGCCGTATTCACCATGCTGATCTTGAGCAAGTCTGACAACCAGTTGGAGTTGCTGTTGCTCTGGAATACTGGCAATAGAGTATTCTCTTGATGGTAAATGCTTAAGTGTATGAAGCATGCTCTCGAAATCAGTCGCCTCAATTGTTGTATGCGTAAGGTCTTTATTCTTTAAAACTGCGACCTGAGCTGTATTTAATGTAGTCAGGCTGTGTTGTTGTATGAACTGTGCAATACGATGCTCGCTATTCATGGGTTGAATCACAGCAATATCACCTGCTTTCCATGTAATATCAGCTTGTGTAGTCAGTTCAATATGGTAAGCAGGTTGACCAAGGCTATCTGCATTAAGAAGTTTTCTTTGCTGTAGTGTCCACGTATCAAATGTTTTTTTCGCAACATCAATATCTTTTAATTCCAGCTGAGTGACGTTTACTAATTGCTGATTCCATTTCTGTATATCTTCAACGTGGCCGTCATCAACTTCAATGGTTGAAAATAGGCAAGTTGCACCGGTATTGTTGAGCCAATTATCGACTTGGTGACCGAAGCTACAATAGGTTTCAAAGTATTCTTTTGAACCCAAAGCCAATACAGCATATTTTACATGTGATAAGTCGAGCGTTTGACTCATGATTTTTTTACTAAATGAGATGGCAAGGTCAGGTGCATCACCTGTGCCATAGGTACTCACAACCCATAAAATTTGTGTATGATTTTTTAGATCATCGAGTGTGATGTGTTGAATAGATTTAATATGTGCTGTCTGTTTTGCTTCTTGCAAACTTGATGCTGTACGCCAAGCCAATTGTTCAGACATGCCTGTTTGTGATGCATATACGATAAGCCATGTTGGGGCGCTATTGTCTGCAACTACGGGTGCAATTTGCGTCTTGGCCAGTTTGGTTAACTTTTTTTGTTTTCTACGTTTGAGGTATAACATAATACCTGTAACAAAAAATAATGGCATAGCCAAGGATGCAAGCATCGCTACAAACTGCCAAATAGGGCCAAAGAAACTACCTCTATGTACAGGCAGCATGCTAGACATAATTTTATCGTTTAACTTTTTGTCACTATAGAGCTTTAAGTTATCTATACTTTGTGTTGTATAGTTATAACTTGCACTATTGCGCGCTCTTTCGTGTTGTATATCAGCATCAACAAAGCTGAGGTCTATTTTTCCATTCGTCGCTTGAGGTATATTGAGTGTGATGCTTGAGTAACCATTTTTATATTGTTGATTAAAGCCTTGCCATGTTTGAGATAATGCAGACTCGATTTGTGCTGTTGAAATACTGGTTTTGTTTGGACCTTTATCAAAACCATTTCCTTGCATACCCTCAGGTTTTCCACCATTTTGAGGACGATCTTGGCCCTGTATACCTTCAGGTTTTTCGCTATTTTGGGGGCGACCTTGAGCTTGCATGCCATCAGGCTTTCCAGTATTTTGAGGACGACCTTGTCCTTGCATGCCTTCTGGTTTTTGCCCGGCTTCTGGTGCTTGCATTTGCTGTGGTTTTTCTACACCAAGGACTTTAAACATTCCATCACGCCACCAGTCATACGACCAGTATAGACCAGTGACTGCAAAGAGTAGATAGAACACAACCACCCAAGTACCAATAACAGCATGTAAATCCCAAATGAAGTTTCTGCCTTTCAATTTAGGTTTAATGGCGAGCCACTGTTTAATGGAGTGTTTTTTAGGCCATCTTAAATATAAACCACTGAGTACAAAGTAAATTAACATCAGCGCACATGCACCTGTAATTTGTTTACCTACAGGGCCAAATGTTAAATTTCTATGTAGTTGTTGTATAAATTGCAAAAGCTCTCTGCCTTTAATTTCAGGCAAAGTTGTCGCATCATATGGGTTGACCATGAGGTTGAAACCACGACGCTCGCCTTCTTTTTTAATATTCACTATTGAAGATGCATCTGCCTCATTTACAATAGTAATGCTATTGATTTGAAGTTTGGCATCTTTTTCAATCAGTTTTTGATATAACTCACTTGGTGTTAGTTTCGATTGTTGCGCAGGTATTTGTACAGTGTAGCTGTCTTCATTGATCCATTTTAAAATTTGTTGATCATAAGAGTAAATGGCACCTGTAACGCCCATTAACGATAAAATAAGTCCTGCTGTAATTCCGAGAAACCAGTGGATTTGAAATAGGGTCTTTTTAAGCATGGGAATAGAACTAACAAGTGACCAAAAAAGTTAGGATAATTATAGCTAATAATTGTTTTTAAATGCTATTGTTTTACAGATAATATTTATTATCATTTGGATTTAGTGGAACCCCTATATATCAGGGGTTCACTCAACGCTTTAGATTTTTTTTGCGTCACCAACAGATTGTTTTAAATGTTTGCGAATGGTTGAGAATGGAAAATTTTTGCTGTCCATACGTTTTGGTAAAATGTAGGCACCTTGTTGTCCTTTGACTTTAAAACTAAGCAATAAAAATTCAGCAGTATCATACCACTCATAAATATCTTTCCATGCAATAGAAGCAACACCTTCTTGTACACCCATTTTTTGACGCATGACAATACCTGTGGGTTGTACGCCTAAACGGATACCTTGAATTTTTTCTGCAGGAGTTTCGTTCATTTTACGTTTAACATACCACTCTAGAGCAAATTTGCGAATGAGTACGTAAATGGCAACACAGGCAATCGCAACCCAACAAAATATTGTTGAATAGTTTTTAATGAAAACAATTCCTAAAATGGCTAAAAGTACGACTGCACCCATAATTGCCCATGCTTTGGTGCCAATTTTATTGGTACTGCGCCAAATCGTGAGCTGTGCCTGACGTTGTTCTGCTTCAGATACTTCATAGCTTACAGGCTGTAAGGTATATGCATATACGTTTTTCGTGTTCATAGTTAAATAGTTATAAAGAGTTAATCTGTAAAAAGTGTATCATTAAACGATGTTGTGGTGAGTATATTACAGCAATTTATTGGCGTTTAGACTGGAGCAAAATGATTGCTTTCATCTTGTTCATAGCTCAAGTTTTGTTTTAAGCTCCGAAGCTGATCTAAAATGCCAAACATCAAAGACAGTTGCTGTAAGATAATAATGGTTAAATCATCTTCTGTAGTTTGTTTCACTAAGCGGTCACGAATGTTTTGTAGCATATTATTGGCATTTAAGTCTGGGAATTCATCACGTATTAATGCACCTTGTATGTCATCAAGTGATTGATTTAATATTTTTAATATATCTGTGTCTGTAATTTGAGCACGGTGTGCGCCAAGTGCTGCAATATAACTTAAGAAAGTATGGTTCAAACACAATAAATCAAATGCCAGTTCTTTTTTTTGCGGGTCATAATCAGGTTCTGTGGCCAGTGTAGAAATAACAGATGCAAGCTCGGCATCACTATTATGTGCTGCGCGGCGAATGACTCTATAATCTAAGTTGTCATTTTTACCATGATGATATTGTTCAATAATTTCTGCTAAGTATTGGCATTGTGTATTAAAGGCCTTTTGAATATTGGTGCCAAGAGATCGAAACTTCCAGTCTGGAAAAATAAAAGAAACCCCAAGCCATGCAAAGAAACAGCCAATAAGTGTATCGAGTATTCGTGGCCAAGCCGCTTCATAGCCTAAACCACCATCGAGGTTGAAATTGATGAGGGCTAAAATGGTCACAAATGCAGTAGCTTGTGCATATTGTTGACTGCGTAGTTCAAAAAATAAAATACCGCTAATGACCAAAATAAGTAGTTGGCCTTCAGTACTTGGTACAAAGTACAAAATGGCTGACCCAACGATAACACCAAAAATAGTGCCAATAATGCGTAGCCTAAGCCGTCTTTTTGTCGCATTAAAGTTAGGCTGACTCACAAAGAGTGCTGTGAGTAGTACCCAAAAGCCGTAATGAATATTGGTGATCTGAATAAATAGATAAGAACAAAAAAGGACTAAAGATACTCGTATAGCATGGCGAAATAATACAGACTCTGGCGTGAAATTTTGTTTCACTCTAGAAACGATATCTGCCCAACCTTTTAAATCATCATCTTTTAACAGGCCTTCTTTATGCATTTCTTGTGTAGTTATGGCTTGTTCTGTTTCTAAGTTATACAGTTGGCTATCAATAGATTTTAAGTTTTTATACAGTGACTTGAATGCATTAATCCAGATAGGGTCATTGGGGTAGTCCAAATGTAACCGGTTAAGTGACGTATATAAATTTTCAAAAATGACTTTAAAACGGCTGTCATGTTTATAGCGTGTATTTTTATGCAGATTTTGACTTAAATCACGGCAAGCATTGGCTTGTAAAGACAACAAGCGTTGGAAACGAAAGACAATATCGCTGTGTTTAAAATGTTCAGCCAACCGTTGGTAATCAATATGGGCGGAGTCAGCACGTTCATGAATATCTTGTGCTACAAAGTAATACTGTAAGCTACGTCTGGTACTTTTACGTCCACGGTCGCCTTTTAAACGGGTGAGTAAAGCCACTTTCATTTCATTAAATAGTTTAATGAGTGTGCCATTTTCTTTAGAGAGCGTAATCCAACTTTGTTTATAGCTCTGGGTCGTCATGTCTACATCAAATAAATTGGCCTTTGCAGATAAAAAATGACCTAATGCGGTATAGCATTTGGCCAAAGTGTCTTGTACAGGGCGAATGGGAAATAACAAATAGACAATCGTTGAAATCAGGCCATACCACGCAGCCCCTGTAACCAATAAAAGAGGTTGTATGTACCATGAGTCGAATAGATGTACTCCTAACATACTGTACACAGATACGACCAAACAGCCATAGGAAATTGTGGCATACCTACGGCCTAATGAGCCAAGTAAAATCCAAGCAATACAGGCAAATAGTAAACTAATGGCAAAAACGACAGGATAGGGGAAAAGCAGTTGTATTGCACTGGCTGCGACAAAAAATCCGAGATAAGTATATAGCTGATTCATTAGCCGTACTGTAAAGCGATCATCAATGTCGCTTAAACCCGCGGCAACAACCCCTAGAGTCAGTGGAATGGTTGCCAATTGAAAGTTTAGAAAATATGGAATAAACGCCGTACCTAAAAAAGCAATCGCCATTCGAAAATTATAAATTAATGACGAATTGTAAGTGATTTGATGAATACGGCGAAATCCAAAGTTCAATGCATTATTCCTATGCTTTAACGAAAATATGAAAGTGTGTTTTTTCGAGTTTAATCTAAAAATTGGCTAAATGTTACGATACTTTCACGAGGAGTTTGCAGTTGATTGACAACAGCATCAGGGTCTGCATAACCCAAAGCCATACCACAGACTAATGTTTCAGTCGTAGGTGCATTTAATTCTTGTAATACAATTTGATGAAAGTGATTCCATGCTGCTTGTGGGCAGGTGTCTAAGCCACGTGCTTTACTGGCTAACATAACGTTTTGCATCATCATGGCAATATCCATTTTTGCACCGATACCCATCACTCGATCTACAGTAAAAAATAAGCCAACAGGTGCATCGAAAAACTTAAAATTTCGGAGTTGCTGTGCAGCCATTTTTTCTTTTTCACCACGTTGAATATTGAGTACGCCATACAATGCCCAACCATTTTGTCTGCGACGGTCTATATATGGGGAAACCCACTGTTCTGGGTAGTATTTAAAACTTTCTTGGTACTGTGATGCATCAATTTTACCGTTATTGATGTCAAGTTGAGCTTGGCAAACACGCTCTACAATCCGCTCACGTGATTTTCCTGAGACGATATAGACTTTCCACGGCTGTGTATTTGTACCAGACGGTGCACGACATGCCACCTGTAAAATATCTTCAATCACTGAGCGAGAAACTTCCCGATCTTTTAAAAATGCACGAACGGAATATCTTGAGTTGATGGTTTGATCAACCGCTTTGGTTAACATATTAGTGTTGATATGGTCGGGTAGGGTCGTCATATATCACTCATTGTGGTCAGTCAAGAGTGATTAGCATACTGATTTTTTTCTAGATGAGTAAATATATTTATAGATCAGTATCTAAAATAAGGTGCATTTAATGTACTTTTTATTTTTAAAAGACAGCTTAAATAAAACTTGGTTTAAAGGTTCGAATGCGTATAATTGCCTGTTTTGAAATTTAAGCTATTTTTCAGTGCGTGATGTAGAATAGTGTGGTTTTAAAATGGGGCATGTTGAGTTTTTATTGATATGCTGTAGTGCAATGGATTATTTTTGATGTGTACAATGTTTCATTGTGGCGCAATGTGGGTTGTTGTGAAAGTAGATCACAGTTGATATTGCCTTCGCGTTTTAGCATCACTTTTATACAAGGATAAATGTCTGAATGAATCAGGAACTTAATAACTTGCTCATGGGGTGGATCAACCATTTAAATGACCCTTTGTGGGATTTCTTAGTCATTTTCTTGTTGGCTGTGGGTATTATTTATACGCTGGTAACGGGTGGCGTACAATTACGTATGTTTTTTGAAAGCATTCGAGTGATGAAAAGCTCTCGTCAACCGCAACAAGAGCAAGGCCTTACAGCATTTCAAGCATTTGTGACTGGTTTAGCAAGTCGTGTAGGTGTAGGTAATATTGGTGGTGTTGCAATCGCAATTGCAATAGGTGGCCCCGGTGCAGTGTTTTGGATGTGGGTGACTGCAATTGTAGGTATGAGCTCGGCATTTGTTGAGTCGTCTTTAGCACAATTGTTTAAAATTCGTGATCCTCATAATCAACGCTTTCGTGGTGGACCTGCGTACTATATTACCCTTGGTTTAAAAAGTAAGACGTTTGGTATTGTCTTTGCATTGTCATTAATTTTAGCGTATGGCTTTGTATTTAACTCTGTACAAGCCAATGCAATGGCCAGCGCATCCTCACATGCATGGAGTTGGGATCAATACCAACTGCATTTACCATTTGTAGGTATGAGTCTTTCTTGGGTCGGATTGGCATTGGTCGTACTTACAGGAATTGCAATTTTTGGTGGTATTCACCGTATTGCAAAATTGGCAGAAGTCTTTGTTCCTGTGAAAGCAGGGCTATATTTGGCTGTTACCCTGTATATTATTGCCATTAATTATGACCAAGTTCCTCATATTTTTGGTTTGATTTTTACCAAAGCATTTCAGTTTGATGCAGCTGCCGGGGGCTTCTTCGGTTCAATGGTATCGATGGCCTTAATGCAAGGTGTAAAGCGTGGTCTATTTTCAAATGAAGCGGGTATGGGTTCTGCACCAAATGCCGCCGCTGCTTCGGATGTCAGCCACCCTGTAAACCAAGGTTTAGTGCAAATGCTTGGTGTATTTGTAGATACCTTTGTGATTTGTACGTGTACGGCCATGATTATTTTAATTTCAGGTGCATACACTGAAACGGGTTATGTGGGTGTAGAGTTGACACAACGTGCATTAGAGCGTCAGCTTGGCCCTTGGGGTGGTGATTTATTGGCCATTTTACTCTTTTTATTCTGTTATTCATCTATACTAGGTAATTATGCCTATGCTGAAAGTAATGTACAGTTTATTAAAAACAGCCCAAAAGTCATGTTTGTATTTAGATTGTTGGTCTTGTTCATGGTCTATTTTGGAACTGTAACGAGCGTGCCATTGGTGTGGAATATGGCAGATTTATCTATGGGCATTATGGCCACATTAAACCTTGCTGCAATTTTACTGCTGATGCCATTTTTACTGATTATTTTAAAAGATTATCGTAAACAGCAAAAAGCAGGGATTGAAAATCCAATATTTAAGTTAGATGATCACCCTGAGTTAAAGAAAAAAATTAAAACAGATATTTGGTAATCGATTTTAAATACATTTCTGTGTAATGATTAAGGCAACGACATTGATGTCGTTGCCTTAATTTTTGTATTGAAGATCGCAAGGTGTAATGATTGAGTAATATGCCAGAAGCCTTTTATCGGGTGCAGTTGAAGCATTTTTTGCTAGAAAATAAAAATATATACAATGTTTTATATGTACTCTCTCAATTGAGTGATGACTGGTATATTAGTGCGGGTATCTTACGAAATGGTATTTGGTCTGGCTTACATGGTTATGAGGAAACGATTACTGAAATTGACGTGATTTATTATGATAAATATGAGCAAAACAAACAAAAAAAGCAACATATAGAACATGAACTGTCTAAACAATTTCCAAATTATGAGTGGGATGTTACCAACCAAGCCGAAGTACATACATGGTATAAAATAGACCAAAATCAATCTATTTTACCCTTGCAGTCTGTTTGGCATGCATTGTCTTTATGGCCAGAAACAGCAACAGCAGTTGCTATACGGCTTACAAAACAGGGTGAGTTTGAGTTAATTGCACCTTTTGGTTTAACTGACTTATTTGAATTAAGATTACGTTGGAATAAAAATCTTGTTAGCGAAGCTGTGTTTAATCGTAGAATAACTGAGAAAAGATTTATGCATCGCTGGCCTCAGTTGACATTAGTCGCACCTTTAGATAGGGGACTGTACTTTGAATACGAACCTATTTATCTTTAAGTCTTATCAATGATATTTTTGATGGTTTGTATCAAGTTTGAATATTTTGAAATATAGCAGTATTTACATTTACTCAAAAGAAATCGCTCGTCTTTAATTTAATTACATTTTAAAGCAGTTTTGATAATAGATTGAATATACTGCCAGCACATGGTGATAATGGGTCAGATATAACTTTGTAAATACAAAGGTTTAAGTTGTGAGGGGTGATGGGCTACATTGTAAAAAATGGGCACGCCCCCTTGCCCCCATAGACACTATACAATTTTCAATCCTGTATTGTGTTGTAGGGATCTTGTACTCGCACAGTATATTCAATTATTTTAAGCAGATGCTTAAGTGTGTTTTATATCATTAATGAGATCAATTTGCCAATTTGTGGCTTGAATGCGTATATTTAGATCTCTAATTTTTGCAGCGGTGTCGTCTGCCTGTTTTTGAAAACTTGAGACTGTAATGGTTTTATTCCATTTAATTTCTCTTGAGCTATAACGATCAGGTTCTTTATGCGCTTGCTCGATGGTAGACACTAAAATTTTATGTCGCTCAACGGCAGCATCTCTTTGCATAATTAACTCAAGCAGTGATTGATTCTGTTCTAAGAGCGTATTGGCATTGGTGAGGTTAATGCGATAAATCAGTTTTTGTTGCTCTGAAATAAGATTAAACAGTTCAGTGAATAAGGTATTGGGGTCTTCTGACGGTTCACTCCCTTCTTGTACCAACACGTTGTTGTTAATACGCTGTTTTAAAGACAAGATTTTCTTCTGTTGGTCACTGCGAATGAGTAATGCTTCTGCGAGTTTCATTATAGTATCGGTTACTTTATGGGTGGGTTTATCTGTAGTGTAAAGTAATTTTTTACGTTGGTCTTTAAAGCCTTAAAAAATCAGATTAAACCCAAGTGCTATTGCCATGTGAAAGTAGCTTCTTTTGGGGTAGATCTAATGTTGTTTTGACGAGTATAAAGAAAGGTTTGAGCGAGATGGTTTGTCTGTAATTTGGACAAATGAACATACATGTTAGGTTTAAAAGCGACAGTATTGATTTAAATTTTTTTAGCCAAGTAGTGCGACCAAGCCATATTTTAAACACTCTATTTGAGAAGTATTAGAAATATCGCCATGACATGACTATAATCATGCTCCAATTGGCGAAGAGAATGCAGATGTCATCAGCAAGTCAACTTAACGACAAGCAGCTTGAAGCAATGAAATATACGCAAGGTCCATTATTGGTTCTTGCAGGTGCAGGCTCAGGCAAGACTTCGGTGATTACCCGCAAAATTGCGCATTTGGTACAGAACTGTCGTATTCCTGCCTATCGCATTACCGCAATGACTTTTACCAATAAAGCTGCCCGGGAAATGAAAGAGCGGGTGAGCAAGTTATTATCAAAAGAAGAAGCAAAGGGCTTGTCGGTATCGACCTTTCATACCTTCGGCTTGAATTTATTACGCTTAGAACTTAAACATTTACCCCTTAAAAATAACTTTTCTATTTTAGATGCAGATGATTGCAAACGCATTTTAATGGACTTGATGCATCAAGATAATTTGTCAGGGGCGGAAAGCAAAGAACTAATTGCTAAAGTCATGAAAAAAATATCTGATTGGAAAAATGACTTAATTATCCCAGAGCAAGCCCATCAAACCTGTGAAACAGAAGAAGATGTTCGCTTTGCCTATTTGTATCAACTGTATGAGCGTAACTTACGTGCCTATAATGCAGTCGATTTTGATGATTTGATTGTATTACCAACACGGTTGCTACAAGAAAATGCTGAAGTACGAGACAAATGGCAAAACCGTGTGCGTTATTTATTGGTCGATGAATATCAAGACACCAACACAGCACAGTATATTTTAGTCAAACTTTTGGTTGGTGTAATGGGGCAGTTTACTGCGGTAGGCGATGATGACCAGTCGATTTATGCATGGCGTGGTGCAAAGCCTGAAAATATGGGACTACTGAAAGAAGATTTTCCCAACTTAAACGTGATTAAACTTGAACAAAACTATCGTTCAACCAGTCGTATTTTAAAGGCAGCCAATCATGTGATTGGAAATAATCCCCATATTTTTGATAAAAAGTTATGGAGTGATAAAGGTCACGGTGAAGAAATCCGTATTATTACCTGTCGTAATGATGACGATGAGGCTGAGCGTGTATCACAAGATATTATTACCCATAAACTAATGAATGGTAAAAGTTGGAAAGATTACGCCGTGCTGTATAGAGGAAACTTTCAGGCACGTATTTTAGAAACCTATCTACGCCAACTCCAAATTCCGTATAAACTTTCTGGTGGTACGTCTTTTTTTGCACGTAGTGAAATTAAAGACATTATGAGCTATCTGCGCCTGATTATTAATCCTGAAGATGACAGTGCATTTTTACGTATTATTAATACACCTAAGCGTTCTATAGGGCCTGTCACTTTAGAAAAAATTGGTTTGTTTGCTCAAGAAAATCATTTGTCATTACTTATGGCCGCAGGCGATCAACGCTTAGCGATGGTTTTATCTAAGAAAATTTGCTCACATTTGTTCGAATTTTCTGATTTTATGCAAAAGTATACCCGTGAGTTACTAGAAGATGACAATCCTGTGCCAATTATACGGCAGATGATTACTGAAACAGGTTACATTGACTACGTGCGAGAGCAAGCGGCTACACCTGCACAAGAAAAAACCAAATTAGATAACATTGAAACACTGTATACCAGTATTCAAAGCTTGATTAACCGTGCTGAAAATGTCGATGACAAAAACATTGAAAGTGTGATTCGTAAAATGGTGTTACTGGATTTACTCGAGCAACAACAAGAGGAAGAAGACACCGATAAAGTAAATTTACTCACCTTGCACGCGGCAAAAGGTCTTGAATTTCCGTATGTATATATGATTGGTTTAGAGGAAGAGCTTTTACCACATAAAAACTCGATTGCAGCTGAAACCATAGAGGAAGAGCGTCGTTTAATGTATGTGGGAATTACTCGTGCAAGACAAGGGCTAACCTTAACTTTAGCCGAGCAACGCAAAGCAGGTGGTCAAATGAAACAAATGACTGCGAGTCGCTTTTTAGATGAGTTGCCACAAGACGATATTCATTGGCTTGGTCGAAAAAAGAAAATAAATCAGCATGTAGATCCCAAAGAGCAAGCCAAAACCTATTTGGAAAACTTACGCAGTATGTTGAAACATAAACATTAATCAGTACAAGGAAACATCAATGAAAGTTCAAGTAAAAATTTTAGACGCTCGTTTGGGTGAAACGTGGCCACTGCCTAACTATGCGACGCAAGGTTCGGCAGGTTTAGATTTACGTGCTTGTATAGATGAAGCCATGACGATTGAAGCCGGGCAAACAGTACTGATTAAAACGGGTTTATCTATTTACATTGCAGACCCACAGTTTGCAGGTTTGATTTTGCCACGTTCGGGTTTAGGTCATAAGCACGGGATTGTTTTGGGTAATTTAGTCGGCTTAATTGACTCAGATTATCAAGGAGAGTTAATGATTTCGGTATGGAATCGTGGTCAAAGCGCATTTACGTTAGAACCTGGTGAACGTTTAGCACAATATGTACTTGTCCCTGTAGTGCAAGCAGAGTTCGAACAAGTTACTGAATTTGTTGCAACTTCACGTGGTACAGGTGGTTTTGGTCATACAGGCCAACAATAATTTAAGCCCCATAGGTGTGCTATTGTTGTTACAAATCTATGGGGTACTTTAAGCATTTTTAATTTTATGTAGAAAAATATTTACAATAGTCCTATAAATGATGACAATTTAGCATGATATTAAAATAGTTAAGCCAAAACATGCAGTTAACACAACAAGACTTTCCTGCACATATTTTTAGAGCCTACGACATACGTGGGCGTTTGTCAGATTTGCGTTTAAATGTACTTGTAGCGATTGCACGCGCTTTTGCTATACAGCTTAAACAGCAACAGATTGACCATGTTGTGTTGGGTTTTGACGCCCGACTTGATGGCAAAATGTATGCGAGTTATATACAGCACATTTTGATTCAGCAACATATACACGTCACAGCATTAGGGTGTTGTTCCACGCCATATATGTACTTTATGGCACAACAACTGACCAAAACAGGTTCAGGCATTATGCTTACTGCAAGTCATAATCCCAAAACAGATCATGGTATCAAGTGGCTCAGTCACAAATCACCGCCTACGCCAGAAGACATACAAAATATTGCACACTTAGCGAAACAGCAGTATCTGGCTGATCTGACTCTACCAATTGTTGAGGTATCTGAGGTTATTGAAATACCTTCAGCACAAGCATATCTTGCGCAGTTAGAACATGATATTCAGTTAAAAAAACCACTGACGGTTGTGGTTGATGGTATGCACGGGGCAGCGGGTCAGTATGCCGAAGTAATTTTGAATACCCTTGGCTGTAAAGTGATTGCACTACGCTGTTATGCCAATGGTGACTTTCCAGATCATGCCCCTGACCCGTCAAAAAGACAGCATCTTAATTTATTGTGTGACGCCGTTAAACAACATCATGCAGACCTTGGTTTGGCTTTAGACGGCGATGGTGATCGTTTGGTGGTGGTCGATGAAAACAGCAATATTATTAGTCCAGACCAGCTTATGTGTATATTTGCTGAAATGTGTTTGAAACAGTACCCACAGCAAGAAATTGTATTTGATGTGAAGTGTGCGAATATGATTGAACATGTGGCACAGCGTTATGGTGGTACTGCCACGATGCTTCGTACAGGCAGTACATTTTTGCGCCGTTATTTGGCAGAAAATCCACGAGCGGTCTTTGGTGGTGAATACGCAGGGCATTATGTCTTTAATGATGGCCGTGGTTTGGGATATGATGATGGCTTGTATGCAGGCTTACGTTTAATGGAATACTTCTCACAAAAAGCATCTATGGGGCTTTCTGATCTGTTTTTAGACTATCCAGAGCGTTGTTTTACTGAGGATACTTATATTGCAACGACAGGCGTGTCTGCACAAACTTTGCTCCAACATTTTAAGCAATCTTATGGCCATAATACACAAGAAAAATTGACAGAAATTGATGGTATTCGATTAGACTTTGCAGAAGGCTTTGGCATTATACGGGCATCAAATACAGGGGAGTATTTAACGGTGCGTTTCGATGCAGTGAATGACGTGATATTACAACAGATTAAAACCACTTTTTCAGAGGTGTTTTTACCGGATTACCCAACGATTGCAGCAGATATTTTACAAGCGCATGCATGACGGCTTGATATAAAAATAGTATTAAATGAAAGGATATATCATGGAACACCAACATACGGGTTTAGATAAAGCACATGTTCTAACAGAAGCTTTGCCTTATATTCAACGATTTGCAGGTAAAACTTTGGTGGTGAAATACGGTGGCAATGCCATGACCGATCCAGCACTGGAAAGCTCATTTGCACGAGACATTGTTTTACTGAAAACTGTAGGACTTAACCCAATTGTTGTACATGGTGGTGGTCCGCAAGTCGATGCACTCCTTAAAAGATTAGGACAAGAATCTGACCGTATAGATGGTATGCGTGTAACAGATAAAGCCACCATGGAAGTGGTTGAAATGGTACTTGGCGGCAGTGTAAATAAGTCAATTGTGAATTTGATTAACCAACACGGTGGCCGCGCCATTGGTTTAACAGGGAAAGATGGCAATTTACTCCATGCTCAAAAATTGCTGATGGAAAAGAAAAATGCTGACGGATCAATAGAAAAAATTGATTTAGGTATGGTGGGTGAAGTGGTCGGTGTAAAAACAGATGTACTCGAAATGTTTACTCAAGGTGACTTTATTCCTGTAATCGCACCTTTAGGGGTAGATGAGCATGGTGATACGTACAACATTAATGCAGATTTAGTTGCAGGTAAAGTCGCTGAAGCCTTAGGGGCTGAAAAACTCATTTTACTCACCAATATTACCGGTGTTTTAGATGAAAATAAGCAGTTATTGACAGGTTTGACTACACAAGAAGTTGATCGCTTAATTGAAACAGGTGTAATTTATGGCGGCATGATTCCTAAAGTTGGTTGTGCATTAGATGCAGTAAAAGGAGGGGTAGTGAGTGCGCATATTGTAGATGGCCGTGTACCGCATGCTACCTTGCTTGAGGTATTTACCGACCATGGTGTAGGCACACTGATTTCTAATCGCTTGGGACATAAATAAGCTTTTGACATTAAAAATATAAAGTGGATATATGATTTTCCACTTTATAGCGCCTTTGTAATATTGGATTAGATCTCATTTTTTAAAAAATATGTAATATTTGATTTCTTTGTTGGCTTAAATATTAAAATTGGGATTTATATAAATATATGATAAATAAATATTATTTTTATCTTGCATTTCTTTATTCAAAAAAAGAATAAAGAACAACATAAAAATCCATTTACAAGATTAAGGCTCTGCGATAAATTATAACAGTGTTAATAAATAAACGATGTCAGTAAACGCCATGTGCCAACTCCTCGGAATTAATTGTGCTGAACCCACAGATGTGACCTTTTCGTTTAAAGGCTTTTCACAGCGTGCAGGGATCACTTCAGATCACTGTGATGGTTTTGGAATCGGTTTTTTTGAAGACCGAGCATGTCGTTTGTTTGTAGATAATAAATCTGCAATGCAATCGCCAATTGGTGACTTGATTCGTAACTATCCGATTAAGTCAAAAAATGTGATTGCGCATATTCGTAAAGCGACTCAAGGCCAAGTGACTTTTCAAAATTCACACCCATTTGTACGTGAATTATGGGGTAGACATTGGTTGTTTGCGCATAATGGCGATTTACATGAATTTGAGCCTGAACTCAGCGGTCGTTTTACCCCAATTGGTAATACAGACAGCGAGCATGCATTTTGTTATTTGCTTGACCGTTTGGTGGAACACTTTGGTTATAAAGAGCCTAAGGTAGAAGAAGTATTTGCAGTGCTTGAAGAAATTGCACCAGAAATTTCTGAGTTTGGTACATTTAATTTTTGCTTGTCAAATGGCGAAGCTTTATTTGCTTATGCTGTGACTAAACTGAGCTGGACTGTACGTGGTTATCCATTTGGTTTGGCTAGATTGGTCGACTTAGATGTAGAAATTGACTTTAGTACAGTGACTACCCCTGAAGACAGAGTGGCGGTTGTTACAACAGAGCCTTTAACAGATGAAGTATGGACAGCATTTAAACCTGGTGAGCTTATTTTGTTTCAAAATGGTTATTTAGTGAAAACTGCACAAACCTATATTGATCGATTGGTTAGAGAAGCAAAAGATCCATCTTTACGCCGTATTACTCAAGCCGATATTTATTAGATGATTAGTCATGGTATGTTGAAATAAAAAGGGGCTTTTAAAAGCCCCTTTTTTGTATTTTAAAATGATGATGTATTTTTAATTTTATTTTGAACGATAAAGATCTCTTCTTATCTTCGTATCATTGTAATTTAAAATGATGATGATTGTTCTGTTTAAGAAATTAACAGTAGGTGGATTTTTTAATACGATTTTGAGATAAAAAGATTAGATTTAAAGGAAACTTAGCATCATTTTTATGTAAAACATATGAAACCTTGGTTAAATAATACTTGATTCTTTTACTCTACTTTTTTAAGTAATAATAGCAAATTCAATCATTTATTAAACCACCTAAAACGGTCGGATTTTTTTGTTATTTTTCAATGCTCTATAATTCTATATGATACATCGTTCATAATTATATATTTTAAAAATAGAGGGGATCATGAAAATTTCTTGGAGTTCAAATTTTGAAACGGGTATAGATGTTATTGATGAGCAACATAAAAGAATTTTGTATTATATTAATGATATTGATGAAGTTTGTTTTACACATGACCGTGAAAAAATAAAAGATATTTTAGATAATATTATTGATTATACTCAGTCACATTTTACTTTTGAGGAGAGCCTACAACAAGAAGCGGGTTATCAATTTAGTGTGCCTCATAAGAAAGTACATGATTTATTTATTAAAAAAATTGAGGATTATCGGTTACGTTTTTTAAAAGGTGAAACCATTGAAGAAGATTTATATCAAGTATTAACTAAATGGTTAATTAACCACATTAAACACGATGATGCAGACTACGTCGGGGCTGTCAAAGACAATATGAATCAACTTATTCAAGAAAAACAAAAAAAGAAAGGTTGGCTGGCTCGCTTTTTTGCATAATCATGTCCTAAATAGTCGTAATACTGTTATGACTCACCAACAACTTTTGATTTTCTACGATGAGAAAGGCAAAATAGCGTATCATTTTTATATCATTTAGATACAGGACAGACTCATGTCTCGATGGTTGTCGCCGTTACTTGCATTTTGTATGTCATTGATGCTTATTACCAGCTTAGCACCAGTGTTCGGGTTTCAAATAGATCGCCAGTTTGATTTTTGGTTGTTGTGGTTGTTGGTTGTGGTAGTGGTTTCATTACCGCTAACTTACTTAGAGTATGCTTTAGTTAAACGTGCTAAAACGAGCATATTAAATGCGCTCATGGCTTTAACTAGAGAGGCTGATGCATCGTTACAATGGCGAATTATTGGTTGGTTATCCGTACTATTTATTCCATGTCTTGCAGGTGCAATGCTAAGCAATAGCTATAGTTTAGTCAGTCAATTTGTACCTTTGTCCATACGTACAGAGTTCGTATTTTTAGTATTAGCGATTGTTGCTGTCGTACTTTCATTTGTGCCTAGAGTATGGCTTGCTGGCATCAGTATGGTGGCTGTGCTGATCTCACTGGTCAGCAGTTATATGTTTGGGCATGAGCCGTTGGCTTGGCATAATACTCCGATTGTATTTTCCGAGTGGGGTAGTGCAACCGTACTGGCTTTGGTCGCCAGTGGTTTAGGTTTGGGAATTTATGCACAAACCAGTATACAGCAAGTGATTACGACTGAGCGTTCAAGTCAGTTGGTTATTCCTGTATGGTTAGCACAAGTACTTGCCGTGGTAGTGTTTGGGTTTTTCACGATACGTGCTCAAATACCTGCGCTGACATTGTTAGTTGCAGTCGTCTTTGCAGCAGCATGGCTTTTACAACTTGCGAAACAACAGCTGATTGAGCGAAAACTTCATCTGATTGCTGTGTATATGATGTTGTTAGGCCCTTTGTTGGTTTGGGTTATACCGCATGTGCATGGTGTGTTTAACCTCGTACTGATGCTGTGGGGGCTTGTGAGTTGCTTACTGTATAGCTTGTTTGCAGGTTGGATGATGAAAATTAGCCATTTGCGTAAAGTACTTAACTTTAGTAATGAAATATATTACAACGCTTGGCGCATTGCTGTACGCATTGTTGCTCCTGTAAGTATTATTGTGGCTATATTTTCCTTATTGTTAGGACGTTTTTAAATGAGTTTTGTTTGGGTGGCTTACGCAAGCCAGTCGCAGCAGTACTATGTGAAAGTGAATTTTCAGCAGGGAATGAGTATTCAAGATGCGATTGATGCCAGTCATATTTTAGTAGATGCAGACATTAAGCCACCGCTGAGTGTAGGGGTTTTTGGCGAAAAAGTATCAGATTTAACGGATCTATTAAATGTGGGTGATCGAGTTGAAATTTATCGACCACTGATCATTAATCCCAAAGATATTCGCCGAAATCGTGCAATACAAAACCTACTTAAAACCAATGCACAAAAACAAAGCAATCGTTTAAAACGATAGTTTTAACAGAAAGAAAAACCCCCATATTTGGGGGTTTCCTTTGACTAATTCGGCTGAAAGTTATTAAAATAAAAATATGTTTACAATGTTTCTTTTGCAGCAGGAAGTCCGGGCTGCGTATTAGGAATAGTATCTAATCCTTCTATACGGCTAACAACACCTGAGTTGTCGAAGTAAATTTTAAGGTGTTGGCCTTTTGCTTCAGCAATTTTTGCCTTTTTCGCATATGTGCCAGGAATATAATTGTAAATATAATCCCAACGTAGCGGGTTAAGTGGATCGGCAATTGTAGGGCTACCCAGTAAAAAACGTACCTGTTGGTAGGTCATACCAGGTTGCACTTGAGATGCCTGTGTTTTAATCAAAGGAGTTCCTTGAGGAATATCTATTTTATAAACACAACCACCGAGCATTGAACTGACGAGTAAAGTCGTCAAAATAATTTTTTGCATTTTGCTACACTATCCAAATCAATTTTGATGCATTTCATTCAATCATAGATCATACTGCATCTAAACCCTATTGCATATTACTACTTCAAAATAGTTGAGAGACTCTGTATGGCCATTTCAAATCAAGATCTACGTAAAGCAGGACTAAAAGTCACTTTGCCTAGAATTAAAATCTTGGAATTACTTGAGACATCTAAGCCACATCATTTAAGTGCTGAAGATATTTATAAAACGTTATTAGATCAAGGCGAAGATGTGGGCCTTGCTACTGTATACCGTGTACTTACTCAATTTGAAGCAGTTGGTATTGTGCAACGTCTTAATTTTGAAAACAATCACTCTGTTTTTGAAATTATGCAAGACAGTCATCATGACCATTTAGTTTGCCAAAACTGTAATAAAGTGCTCGAGTTTAGTAATGACTTAATTGAAAACGAGCAACATGAAGTGGCGAAAAAATTTGGTTTCACACTAACAGGCCATTCTTTAAATTTATATGGCTTTTGTAGTGACCAAGAGTGTCAAGATGCTTCACGTAAGAAGTAATTTATACATAAAAGCAACAAATTTAAATGAAAGAGAGCATAGCCTCTTTCATCTAAATTCAATTTTAATCGTCTAAAGACAAATGACGTGTCACCTTTTCTGACGGTTCGTCGTCAGTTGACAGTTTAATTTTAAGTCTTAAATCATTTGGTGCATCTGCATGTTTAAGTGCATCTTCATAAGAAATAACGCCCTCTTGATATAAATCAAGCAAAGACATATCAAATGTTTGCATGCCAAGTTCCTTAGACTTTGTCATAATTTCTTTAATTTGATTAATTTGTCCCTTACGAATATATTCTGAAATCAGTGGGCTATTAATCAAAATTTCAATCGCTGCACGGCGAGATTTCTTATCGATCGTCTGAATGAGTTGTTGTGCAACAATGGCTTTTAAATTTAAAGACAAGTCCATTTGAATTTGATGATGGCGCTCGCTGTCAAAGAAGTTAACAATACGATCAATCGCTTGGTTAGCATTGTTTGCATGCATTGTTGCTAAAACCAAGTGACCTGTTTCGGCAAAATTTAATGCATAATTCATCACCTCTGTGGTACGAATTTCACCAATCAGAATGACATCGGGTGCTTGTCTTAACGTATTTTTAAGTGCGACTTCAAAAGACTGTGTATCTATCCCGACTTCACGTTGTGTAATAATACAACCTGCATGTTGGTGAATAAATTCGACAGGGTCTTCAATAGTAATAATGTGACCATGACTCGTGCGATTGCGATGACCAATTAATGAGGCTAACGAGGTTGATTTCCCTGTACCTGTACCACCGACAAATAAAATAATGCCTCGTTTTTCCATAATCAGTTTTTTGAGTACTGGAGGCAGTTTGAGTTCGTCTGTTAATGGAATCACGTTTTCAATACGGCGGATGACCATACCAGGCATATCACGTTGATAAAATGCACTTACACGAAACCTGCGACCATCTGCTCCACTGGTAATGGCAAAATTACATTCTTTGGTATTTTTAAACTCAGTTCTTTGCTGTTCATTCATGATTGAATGAATGAGCTGGCGAATCAGGTCAGCACTCATTTTAGTTCGAGCAAGTGGCGTCAGTTGCCCATTTACTTTCATGAGTGGTTCAAGGTCGGCAGTAATAAAGAGGTCTGAGCCTTTTTTATCACTCATGACTTGGAGCAAATCATTAAAATTCATAAAATGATCATCTACCTTTAAACAAATGAGTCGGGAGTTTTGGCAGCACTGCGTGCAGCTTCTTTACTGATAACATTTTTTTGTACCAAACCTTTTAAGCTTTGGTCTAACGTGGTCATACCAAGCCCTGCATTGGTTTGAATTGCAGAGTACATTTGGGCGACTTTGTTTTCACGAATTAAGTTTCGAATAGATGGAATACCTAACATAATTTCATGTGCAGCAACACGGCCACCGCCATTTTTTTTGAGGAGTGCTTGAGAAATGACAGCCTGTAAAGATTCTGAAAGCATAGAACGAACCATATCTTTTTCTTCAGCAGGAAATACATCAACAATACGGTCAACGGTTTTAGCTGCAGAGGTCGTGTGTAGCGTACCAAAAACTAAATGACCTGTTTCAGCAGCACTTAAAGCTAAACGAATGGTTTCTAAGTCACGCATTTCACCGACCAAAATAATATCTGGATCTTCACGTAATGCTGAACGGAGTGCATTACTAAAGCTAAAGGTGTCTCTATGCACTTCACGTTGATTAATCAAACATTTTTGTGATTGATGTACAAACTCAATAGGGTCTTCCACTGTTAAAATGTGGTCATATCTGGTTTGATTAATATAATCAAGCATTGCGGCTAAGGTGGTTGATTTCCCTGAGCCTGTTGGCCCTGTAACCAAGACTAGACCACGGGGAAAGTCACAAATTTTTTGGAAAATTGCACCTAGGCCAAGATCGTCTAATGACAAAATTTTGGATGGAATGGTTCGGAATACAGCACCTGCACCGCGGTTTTGATTAAAGGCATTGACACGAAAACGTGCTAAGTTAGGAATCTCAAAAGAAAAATCTGTTTCTAGATTTTCTTCAAAGTCTTGGCGTTGTTTATCTGTCATAATGTCATACACCAATTGGTAGACTTCTTTATGACTTAAGGCAGGTAGATTAATGCGTCTTACATCACCATCGACTCGAATCATGGGTGGTAGGCCAGATGATAAGTGTAAATCAGATGCTTTGTTTTTTACTGAAAAAGCGAGTAGCTCAGTAATGTCCATATTTCCCCCAAGGCCATGTCTTTTGGAACATAATTTTTATAGAATAATAACCACTTTATTGACCACAGACCAATGCTTTATTAAAAAAGCTTAAAAATACTCAGAGTTTTTATCATGCAAGATTTTTCTCAAGCCAGAAACCACGTCTTAGAGCAGATTCAACAGGCCTGTGACATCGCACATCGGACAGATCAGGTGAAACTGCTTGCAGTATCAAAAACCCATAGTAGTCAAGCAATACAAGCGATGTATGATTTGGGTCAGCGTGCATTTGGTGAAAACTATTTACAAGAAGCCTGTGCCAAAATAGATACTTTACAAGGTTTAGATATAGATTGGCACTTTATTGGTCATGTACAGCGTAATAAAACGAAACAAATTGCTACGCACTTTTCTTGGGTACATGGTATAGATCGTTTAATTATTGCGCAAAGACTCTCTGACCAACGCCCTGAGGGAATGGCTCCTTTAAATATATGTATACAAGTCAATATTGATGGGCAGGACAGTAAAGATGGGTGTGACCCCGAAGATGTCATTGCGATGGTTGAAAAAATACAAGATTTACCACACATTGCTTTAAGAGGTTTAATGGTCATCCCTGCACCAAACAATACACAGGCTTTTTTCGATACACAAAAGTTATTTCGTGATGTGGCAGAGGCGTATCCTACACTGACTTCATGGGATACTTTAAGTATGGGGATGTCTGGTGATTTACAGCCTGCGGTAGAAGCAGGCTCAACGCTAGTGCGTGTAGGCACAGCTTTATTTGGTGGTCGTGATTATAGTCAAAATAGGTGATTTTTTGTGCAAGAACAAAAAATAAAATATACAGCACTGCTTGTGGCACTCACTTTTTTTATGGAAAATTTGGATGCCACAATTATTGTGACTGCATTGCCTGCAATGGCAGATACATTTCGTGTTGACCCAATTAATCTAAATATAGGCTTAACGGTATATTTGGTGGCTGTTGCTGTGTTTATTCCTGTGAGTGGTTGGCTTGCAGAGCGTCATGGTGCACGGCGTATTTTTGTAACAGCAATTATTTTATTTGTTTTAGCATCTATTTTGTGTGCACTAAGCCAAACTAAAACGGTGTTCACTTTTGCTCGAGCATTACAAGGCATTGGTGGTGCCATGATGGTGCCTGTTGGGCGTTTAGTGGCAATGCGTTTAGCACCTAAAGAACACTTAGTCAAAGTAATTGCTTATATTACTTGGCCAGGGCTAATTGCTCCTGTAATTGCACCCGCTTTAGGTGGTTTGATTGTGACTCAGTTGTCTTGGCAGTGGATTTTTTATATTAATGTGCCTCTGGGATTGTTTGCAATTTGGGCCAGTTTAAAGCTGTTAGATAATGAAAAAACAGAAGATTTAGCACCATTTGACTGGATTGGGTTTACTTTGTTGGCCTTTGCCTGTGCCAGTGTTGTCTATGGTATGGAGCGTATTGGGCAAGAGATTGGCAATGCAGTCAGTTACTTAGGTTTAGTCATTTTTGGCATTATGTTATTTACAATAGCGGTGTTATATATGCGCCGTTCAGATGCCCCGCTATTGAAATTTGATGCATTTAAACAAAAAACTTTTTCTGCTAGTATTTTTGGTGGTTCAGTAGCACGAATTGCCATGAGTGCATTACCATTTTTATTACCTTTAATGTTTCAAGAGGCCTTTGGTCTATCTGCTTTACAAGCAGGCTTACTTATCTTGGCCATTTTTTTAGGTAATTTACTCATGAAACCCTTTACCACCACGCTGATGCAGAGGTTTGGGTTTCGTAAAATTTTATGGGTTAATGCGATTATTGGTGCGTGTAGTATTGCAGCATGCGCATGGTTTACGCTAGATACGCCACATTGGTTTATGATGGTATGTATGTTCTTGAGTGGTTTAAGTCGCTCTTTACAATTTACGTGTTATAACTCGCTCAGTTTTGCAGATGTTTTACCACAAGATAAGCGCCATGCTACAACACAGTTTAGTTTGTTTTTTCAGATTAGTTTAGCCATGGGTATTGCCTTTGCTGCCTTAATTTTACGTGGTTTTATGTTTGTTTTTGAACATCAAACTCCAACACTTTCTGATTTTCACTGGACATTTATTGCCATTGCACTCTTTTCATTGCTGTCTTTAATTGATACGTGGCGTTTAAGCCCAGACGCAGGTGATGAGGTGAGTGGTTATGGTGCTCAATCAGCCAAAAACTAACCGACAATATGTATTTGGCTTGCACCTGAGCCAATGGCTCTGACTTGAATTTGTACAGGAATTCTTTCATGCATTTCTTGTACATGTGAAATTAAAATGACTTTACGCCCTTGGCTTTGTAAGCGGTCAAGGGCATCCATGACAATATGTAATGACGTTGGGTCTAAAGTACCGAAGCCTTCATCAATAAATAAAGATTCTAACTTCATTGCACCAGAAGCCATATTGGCAATTGCAAGGGCAAGAGCCAAGGAAACTAAAAAGGTTTCACCCCCAGATAATGATAATACAGGGCGGACTTCACTGTTCATATCATGGTCAATAATGGCTAATCCTAAGCTATGATCAATACGTTTTAATTCATAGCGTTGAGACAACGGTGCGAGTTGTTGGTTGGCATATTCGACTAAAATGTCTAAATGATGTTCTTGAGCGATTCGCTGAAATTTTGTACCTTCTTTGCTACCAATGAGTTCGGAGATTTTACCCCAACGATTCACTTGTTGTTGTAGGTCGTTTATCTGTGTCAAATATTGCTGTTGTTGTTCTTGTGCTTGCGTGTTGGCAATGAGGCGCGAGCGAATGCTGTTATTGTGTTCTTGTAGCGAGGCCAGCGTACTGAGGTGTTGCTTTGTCTGTACGCTGATGTTTGCTTCTAAGTACTCAGGCTGTTCTTTGAGATGTTGCTGTATTTGTACACTTATCTGTTTAATATGTGTATTTAATGTGATCTGTTGCTGTTCGAACTGTTGAATGTCTTGGCGTAATTTTGGGGTGTCTTCTATGCTATGAGCAAGGCATCTTTTGATATGTTCTGCATGAAAGTGAGGGTGTTGCTGTTGCCATATGGCTAGAGCATCAAGGTGGTTTTTTTCTTGCTCTTGCCACATTTTTATATGTTGATGCGTGCTGTCTACGGCATTTTTTTGTTCCTGATAGTTTTTTTGAGATTCAACGAGTTGTTGCTGTTCATCTTTGAGTTGCTGTTTAGATTGTTTTAGTTGATTTTGTAGGTATTGATGCCATTGTGCTGTGGTTTTAAATGTTTCATCACTATGTTGGCCAATCAGTTGTTTAAGTTTTTCTGCTATTTCTAGTCCCTGATTTTTGATTTGTTCGGTGTCATGACTTACATACGTGAGTTGTTGTTGTAATGACTGGTACTGTTGCTGTTTTAGTTGCACTTGTTGTTGCTGTTGTTCAATCTGCGCTTTAAGTTGTTGTAGCTGTTGTTTAGATTGACTGAGTGATTCAATGGCGTGACAAGCCTGTTGCATGGCTTGATGTGGTTTTTCTAACCAAACATGTTGTTGGGATATTTCAAGTAGCTTAAATAGATCTGCTTGTAATTGTTTAAATTGACTCATGGTGACAGCAAGGTGTTGTTGCTGTACCAATTGCTGTTGCCGTGTTTTGAATAACTCCTGTTGTTGTTGTAAATGCGCCTGACTTTGCTCAAGGTTTTTTTGTTCTAAGGCAAGCTCATCGTAGTGTTGTTGGCACTTTTGTTTAAGTTGTGCTGTAGTTAGTGTGAGATGAGTAAGGTTTAACTTAATTAAGTCCTGTTGTATGTCTTGCTTTAGCGTTTCAATGCTGCTTTGCAATTGTGTATTTTGTGCAGCTAAATGCGTTATTTCACTGTGCGTTTTTGCATGCTGTATTTGGCTATGTTGCCATTGTTGAAAAGCCTTTTCTTTAGCTGCGATATAAGGTTGTTCTTGTTGTGTATGTAAGACTGAAAGTGCATCTTCGAGCAACTGTGCATGCGTAATAAAAGGATGCTGTATACTGCCACATACCATGCACGCTTGATCGGGTTTAAGTTGCGATCTGAGCTGTTGAATGTGGTCTGCATGTAATAGTTGTTGCTCAGCCAACAGGTGTTGCGTCTTTAAAAGTGCTTGTTCGGCATGTTTAAAGTCTATTTCATGTTGCTGTATCGCTTGCTCTTGTTGTTTAAGCTGATGTTGGTGTTGCTGTAATGTGGTGATTGTTTCTTGTTGTTTTTCCTCAAGCTGTATTTTCGTATCGAGGTTTTTTAGAGTGTATTCAAGCTGTTGTAAATTCTTTTGAGTCTGGTATTGCGCTTGCTGTTGTGATTGATTTTTTTGTGTAAGTGCATCAAGTGAGCCGTATTGACTGGTTAGTTGTTCAACTTGTTGTACCAACGTTTGTGTTTGCTGTTCAAAAGTTGTGAAATCAGTACAGTTGGCATCTTCTAATATTTGCCATAAATGTTGGAGTTGTTTAATTTTTTCTAGATTGGCACGTGGTTCTTCAGCAAGTAAGATAAAGTCTTTCAGGTGTTGCTGTGCATGCTGAATTATATCAAACTGTTGTGTAAGTTCACTCATTTTTTGCTGTTGTTGGATGAGTTGTTGTTGTTCCCGTTGTTTTTGTTGTTCTAGTTGCTGTTGCTCGATATATTTATTTTGGTAGTGATTAAGAAGTTGTTCACGGGTGGCATCAAGTACAAAGCCTTGTTCTAACACGGGTTGGAGCTGAGTAAGCATTTGCTCTTGCTGGATGTACTTTTTTTCAATTGCTGCATAATGTTGCTGTTGTTGTTGAAAGTGATGTTCAGCCTGTTGAAATGTTTCAGATTGCTGTTTTAACTGCTGTTGTAATTGTTTTTGCTTCTCTTGAGCCGTTTGAATGCCTTCAATATGGTGTCTTACACTTGCAAATTGCTCTAGATCGAGTAAGTACTGCTTTTTATTGTTAATGGATATTTGTTGTAATTCAAGCGTTGCTTGCTCTTGTATATAGATGTTTTTTTGAGTATTGAGTTGATTGTGATATGCATACCATTGTGTGGCATGATCAAGCTGTTTTATGTGTTGTTGTTGCTCTTTTATGCGGTGTTCTAGCTCGGCTTGTTTGTTTTTTAAATGACTGCTTTCTTCAGGGCTAAGGAGTTCAATATGACCGATATAGTCTTGAAATTTCTCTAATTCTTGCTTAAAAACTTTAGTTTTTTCAAAAGCACATTGGCTGACGAGGCTAAAAATACTCGAGTTGGTGAGATACTCTAGCAAGTCTGCACGATCTTGGTCTTTGGCCTTTAAGAATGCACCCACTTCAGATTGTGCCAATAAAATAGCACGAGTAAATTGCTCAAAACTCAGCCCAATGAGTTGCTGTACGCAAGGGGTACAATCAGACAGTTTTTGAGTCATGGCTCGACCATCTTCAAGACAGATCACTGAACGATCTAGCTTAAATTTACCATCTACTTTTTTACGTGCTCGACTGAGTTCCCAACGTGCTTTATAGCGTTTTTGATCTAATGCTAAAAATTCGACTTCCGCAAATCCCATCACACAACCACGGCGTAAAATGTGTTTTGCATCTTTAAGCGAAATATTTTGCCCATTGGCATCGGTCAGTTGGCCTGTTGCACCTTGTAAACGTGGAATTTGGTCAAATAATGCCAAACACATCGCATCGAGCAGCGTTGATTTTCCTGCACCTGTTTTGCCTGTAAT
Source organism: Acinetobacter boissieri (assembly GCF_900096955.1). Classification (GTDB taxonomy): domain Bacteria; phylum Pseudomonadota; class Gammaproteobacteria; order Pseudomonadales; family Moraxellaceae; genus Acinetobacter; species Acinetobacter boissieri. Next base: position 54,578 of record NZ_FMYL01000005.1, read on the forward strand.
GGCAATTAAGCCCGCATTGGCAAGGGGTTCTGACTCAAAATCAATATATTGCTCACCTGAAATTGATGCAAGATTACTTAAACGTAGTGATAAAATTTTCATAACATGACCTTACTGCCCAGTATTGTTTTGGCGTTGTTTTTCTTGTGCTTCTTCAAGTAATGTGAGGAAGTCGGAACTGACTTCGCTGTTGCTGTCATAGCCCATGTTTTGCCAAATTTGGCTAAATAACTGTGTGGGGGTAGGTGGCTCAAGGTCTATTTTTGAGTGAGATGAGTCATCAAGCTGAAGAGCCAAACGTTTACGACTTAAACGGACCAATCTATATTGTTCGCTCGGCAAAATATCTTCAATTTGTTGTCTTAAGTTTAATGGTGGAGCCGTGTTGCTGTGGTATTCAATATCAACATATTCACGTTGTTCTATGTTTGTGATGACTTTATCAGCAGGAAGTGCTTTAAGCTGTTGCATCACTTGTTCAAGGTCACCTGTTAAACGATGCATGGCTACAGTACGTGGAATGTGTAATGCTGAAAACTGAAAACGTTGTTCGGGTTGTTCATGTATTGGGTCTATATAGACCTCTACAATTTGATGTTTATAGTTTTTTTCACTAAAAGACAGTGGAATAGGCGAGCCACTGTAGCGAATAAAGGGTTGTGATACTTTTTGTGGTTTGTGTAAGTGCCCGAGTGCAACATAGTCTACGCCGTGGTCGAAGAGGGTTGTTGAAAGCGCTTCTTGGTTGCCAATAATACAGCGTTCTGAGTCTGACTCTTGTCCACCTTGCATGTGGGCATGCGACATAATAATCAGTGCTTGATCGTCAGTTTTACGCTTTTTGGCTTCTTCAATGAGTGTTTCATGTAAGTATTCAATGGCTGATTGGCTGTCTTGTGTATGTTCATTAAAGCCTATAATTTCTGCATTGCGTAAAAAAGGCAATGCAATACACCATGCCACAATCTGCTGTTGAGGGTTATAAATCGGTAAAATGAGGCGATCCATGTCTAAACTACGATCTGCACGCCACCGCACAAGTCCCACTGTTTTGGCATTGTACTTTTCAAGGAGTGGTTCAATTTGTTCAATTCGATAGCCCGAGTCATGGTTCCCTGCAATCATGAGGGTTTGCATGTGTGGCGCAACAGCGTGAGCTTCGGCTAAAAATTGATAAAGTTGTTTTTGTGCTGTAGAGGATGGATTGATGACATCGTAAATATCACCAGAGATGAGTAAAGCATGCGGTTGTTTTTGTTTGATTTGCTCAATGAGCCATATTAAAAACTGTTCATGTTCGAATTGGCGAGAATAGTTGTAAAACAGTTGCCCTAAGTGCCAATCTGACGTATGAAAAAAATGCACAGCCATAAAATACTCATGTTGAGGTGTTGAATTTACATATGTGCTAATTTAACAGTGTATACATGCTTCTGTGAAGTACAGTCCGTTTTAATTAGAGCATAAGAGAACATAAAAATGGCATTACATCAGTATCAAGTCGATTTACAGTGGTGCGGTAACTTGGGTCAGGGTACGGCGAGTTATCGGGGGTATGCACGTAATTTTAACGTTCACCATCCATTAAAATCAAGTATTTTGGGTTCTGCTGACCCTGCGTATTTGGGGGATATAGGGCGTTGGAATCCTGAGGATTTAATACTAGCTTCAGCTTCTGCATGTCATCAATTGTGGTATTTACATTTATGTGCAGTGAATGGTGTTGTTGTAACGGCATATACTGACCATGCCATAGCGTCTATGCAAGACCAAGATGAAAAGCGTAGAGGTCATCTGACTGAAATGACGCTAAAACCTAGAGTAACAGTTGTAGAAGGAACGAATTTAGATTTGGCACAGCAGTTACATATACAAGCACACCATGAGTGTATGATTGCAAATTCAGTGAACTTCCCAATCTACTGTCATGCTGAAATTGTTTTGCAGTCAGAATAAAACAACAAAAAAGCGGTCTACTTTCCTTGTTAGATCGCTTAAATGATTGGGTGGGGCGTTACATTTTCATTTCAGGTTTTGGAGCATCTTTTGGTGCCGGTTTTGGTTTACTTGCATCATGATGTTTTTTCTCATGATGATGTCCTTTATGTTCAGCACCTTTTTTATGCTCATGCGCTTTTTTCGTTGCGCCTTCGTGGTGTTTATGCGCTTTTTCAACTGCAGGTTTTACAGGTTCAGGTTTTGGTGGTACGTTTGCTTCAGGTGCGGCAGCAAATGTAGTCATTGCAATACCTGATGCAAGTACAGCAGTTGAAAGCGTTGTGAATATTTTTTTCATTAACTTACAGCCTTGGTTTATCATTTGATAGATTCATGATGCACAGATATTATGAATTTTCGATGAAGGCTTTATTTTTCTATAGACTATGATCTATGTAAGTACGTTACAGTGCAAGATAGATCTGTTACAGGAATTTTGCTAACGCCAAAAGAAAAGCCAATGATTCGAGTGATGAGAAATCATTGGCTTAAATGTCATGAACTTTACAGTAGTAGACATAAAGTACAGTATTGTTGCGCTGCATAGATTCAGTACGTTTATCTATATGAGCAGGCCTTATGCTGACTATAACGATGGCGATGACTAAAAGGTTGACACAATATTTTAAATCTTTTAAATAAATTTTGATGAGGTGTGGTTTGGGTTTGTCACTGAAAAAGTATTATGCATGGTTTTTATTATGCTGTTTTGTTTTTACCTGCATATGTGGAATCTTGATGGCATTACTACCAAAAAATTTAGCCATGATTTTTATGGTGTTACCTTATTTGGCCAGTATGATTTCAGTACTATATCTATTTTTAAAACAACAACAACGTGCCCCAACACGCCAAGAGATGTTTCATTTTGCATGGGTATTTAATTTATTATTTTGGCTATTTAATTTAACTGGGTTTGTTTTGAGCTGTGTGTGGCAATCTTGGACACATCCAGAAATTGATGTATGGCAGTTTGTACAGCTTTATATGTTACAGCCACAAGTACTTTTTGTGGCTTCGTTTATTGTTGTTCTGATTGGCTTGCCGTTTTATTTAGTAACGCTGTGGTTTTTTGGTCCGCAAGCCCGTCGTATGGCTAAGCACATGTTTGGTACTTAAATAATAAACACGCATAACGATGCTTGTCGTTATGCGCATATGTGTATTTAAGCCATGGCTTTGAGTTTACGAGCAGCATCTTCAGCAAAATAGGTCCAAATACCGTCTGCACCTGCACGGCGACAGCTCATGAGCGATTCTAAAATAACTTGTTCAGATAACCAACCATTTTGGATTGCAGCACTGAGCATGGCATATTCACCACTCACTTGGTAAATAAATGTGGGAATACCAAACGTGTCTTTGACTTCACGTACAATATCTAAATAAGGCATACCGGGTTTGACAATCACCATGTCAGCGCCTTCTTGTATATCTAAGGCAATTTCGTGAAGTGCTTCAGCACGGTTACCAAAATCCATTTGGTAATTATATTTATTGCCACCTTTAAGGTTACTTGCCGAACCTACAGCATCTCTAAATGGTCCGTAAAAGCTTGATGCATATTTCGCAGAATAGGCCATAATACTGGTATAAATATGGCCTTGTGCTTCTAATGCTTGACGAATGGCGCCAACACGTCCATCCATCATGTCACTTGGAGCAATAATATCAGCCCCTGCTTCTGCGTGACTTAATGCTTGTTTAATCAGGCATTCAACAGTCTCATCGTTGAGTACATAGCCTGTGTCATCAATAATGCCATCTTGTCCGTGAGTCGTATATGGATCAAGTGCGCCATCTGTAATGAGCACCATTTCGGGTAGTTCTTTTTTAAGTAAACGACAAGTACTTTGCACTAAACCATCATCACGCCAAGCTGCGTTTGCATTTAAGCTTTTGTCTTTTTGTGGTGTGACAGGAAAAATAGCAAGCTTTGAAACCCCAAGTTCAAGGAGTGTTTCTGCTTTTTTAAGTAATAAGTCAGCAGATAAGCGTTGTACGTTCGGCATGCTTGGAATATCTTGACTTTGATTTTGACCTGGTAAGACAAATACAGGGTAAATTAAATGGTCTGTTGATAAGTGTGTTTCTCTAACCATTGCACGAAGTTGATCATTTTTACGAATACGGCGCATGCGTGTTGCAGGGAAGGCAGGGCGGTTGAAAGCGTAACTCATGCTATTTTCTCTTTAGATAGGTGTCATTATTGGGTCTGTGTAGATCATAAATGAGATTTATCATCGTACTAAAACGATAAAAATGATGTGATTCATCAGTTTTTTGAATATGTGTTTTCAACTCATAAAACAGTTTTTTATTTACTATGGGTTTCAACATACATCATTTAAGATATCTGATGTAACATACTTGCCTTGAAAACAAGATAGCGCGCATCATTCTCAGATAATGATATTTTGATGTAATATGACAAAGCCATGTCAAATTGTAAACATAAGCCAAAAGAATCCGGCGATATGGTTTTTAAAAATAACATGATAAAACCGTAGGGTTAAGTATGAGTGAACAACCATCACATTCACAAAACGTTTCAACACCATCTGTATCTAATCCACAAAAGCGGAAGAAGTTGCTTTTAATCGTTGCCATTATTTTTATTTTGGCCATTGCGGTGTATGCAGCATGGATTGTATTTTTTAACCGTACAGAAGATACAGACAATGCGTATGTAGGCGCAGACACAGCACAAATTAGTGCAATGGTTGGTGGACAAGTTGCACAAGTATTGACTCAAGATACTGCATATGTGCGTGCAGGTGATATTTTGGTCAAAGTGGATGACCGAGATGCGCAAATTGCAGTAACACAGGCTCAAGCGGATTTAACGAAAGTAAAACGTCAATTTGGTCAAACACAGGCCAATAGTGGTGCATTAAACTCACAAATTCAAGCCACAGATGATGCGATTCAAAGTCAAAAAGCACAGCTTGAGAGAGCACGTGCTGATGTGGCAAAAGCACAATCAGATTTTAAACGCCGTGAAGCACTGAATGCATCAGGTGCAATTTCTAAAGAAGAATATGCAACATCACTCAATGCATTTAATACAGCGAAAGCCAATTTAGGCGTTGCAGAAGCCGGTTTTCAACAAGCGCTTTCCAATCAAAAAGTTGCACAAAGTAATTTAGAAGCCAATAATGCATTGATTAAAGGGACAACTCAAGACAGTACACCAGATGTATTGGTCGCCCAAGCCAAATTAGATCAAGCAAAATTGAATCTTGAACGTACCATTGTGCGCGCGCCTGTTGATGGTATTGTGACTAATCGTAATGTACAAATTGGACAGGTGATTGCTGTAGGGCAGTCATTAATGATTGTTGTACCGATTCACCAAATGTATGTAGATGCAAACTTTAAAGAAAGCCAATTAACACGCGTAAAAGTAGGGCAAAATGTAAAACTTACCTCAGATTTATATGGCAGTGATGTGGTTTATCATGGCAAAGTGATTGGGTTTTCAGGGGGTACAGGCGCTGCATTTGCCTTAATTCCTGCACAAAATGCAACAGGAAACTGGATTAAAGTCGTACAACGTTTGCCCGTGCGAATTGCACTAGATCCTAAAGAATTGACACAGCATCCGCTTCGCGTTGGGTTATCTATGAATGCGACTGTTGAACTACAATAAATAAAAGTGATGACATATGAGTAAATTTGTACCATTTGGTGATCTAACGGGGCAAAAATTACTCTTAGCCACGTTTTTCTTAGCATTAGCAAACTTTATGGTCGTGGTAGATACCACCATTGCCAATGTTGCTGTTGCGCATATTACGGGTAGCCTTGCAGTTTCAACAACTCAAGGTACATGGGTGATTACTTCATATGCAGTGGCTGAAGCGATTTGTGTTCCATTAACAGGTTGGCTTGCAGGGCGCTTTGGTGCAGTGAAAGTGTTTGCCAGTTGTTTGATTGGTTTTACAACATTTTCACTTTTGTGTGGTTTGTCTAACTCATTAGAAATGTTAGTTTTTTGTCGTATTGGTCAAGGTTTGTTTGGTGGTCCACTCATGCCGCTGAGCCAAACATTGCTTATGCGAATACATCCACCTGAAAAGCATGCGCAAGCCATGGGACTTTGGGCCATGACTACAGTGGTCGGGCCAATTGTTGGCCCAATTATGGGCGGGTGGATCTGTGATAACTTTTCATGGCATTGGATTTTCTTTATTAATTTACCCATAGGCATTATTTGTGTTTTGGGTGTTCTTAAAATGTTAAAACCTGCTGAAACACCAACTGAGCATGTTCGAGTTGATGTGATGGGCTTATCACTGTTGGTGATTGCTGTGGGTGCTTTACAGCTCATGTTGGATTTAGGGCATGACCATGACTGGTTTTCAAGCCAACTTATTTTGTCACTAGCAGTCATTTCTACATTTGCTTTTGCCATTTTTATTGTATGGGAAGCAACAGAGAAAAATCCAATTGTAAATATTAATGTATTTAGACATCGTGGTTTTTCAATTGCAGTATTGACCATGGGGTTTGGCTTTGGTGCATTTTTTGGCAGTATTGTGCTTATTCCACAATGGCTACAAACCAATATGGGCTATACCGCAACGTGGGCAGGCTATGTAACAGCGACAATGGGTTTAGGTAGTGTAACCATGTCGCCTGTAGTGGCAAAACTTTCGACTAAAATGGATCAAAGGGCATTGGCGAGTTTTGGTTTGTTTATGCTTGGTGGTGTGACTTTAATGAGGGCATTTTGGAGCAACGATGCTGACTTTATGGCACTGGCATTGCCTCAAATTTTACAGGGTTTTGCTGTACCATTCTTTTTTATTCCTTTGACAAATATCGCACTTGGATCTGTACAACCGAATGAAGTTGCTGCGGCAGCGGGTCTTATGAATTTTGTGAGAACAATGGGTGGGGCAATTGGAGCATCACTATCCGTCACAATATGGGATGACCATTCGAGTATTGCACGAAGTGAAATGGTATCTAAGTTGAATGTAGAGCCCACTTTGTCTGAACTGACTGCACGAGGATTTAGTCAAGAAACAGCATTAGCAACAATTTCTAATCTAGTGAATAAAGAGGCGTTAACACTGGCAGCAGACCATGTTTTTTTAGTGTTTTCGGTCATTTTTATGGCAGGTGCAATGATTATTTGGTTGTGTCCAAAACCAAGGAAAGTTGAGGGTGCTGCGCCACATTAGATATATAACGTCGTTTCATATAGAAAATTTTTGATAAATTGGTGTGATCTGTTTGAATTTCTGTTATAGTAGCTGAACATCAATGGGGATGTTTCTGGCTTCGACGCTGGTGATGAAGCTCATAGATGCATGCCGAGAGCGCATTTTCTCTCGTAAATCAAATTTGCATTTTTTAGTCGCAAACGACGAATCATACGCTCAAGCTGCCTAAGGGCAGCTTGTCCGACCGTTAGTTTACTTGTGGTCTAACAGTCCGACTGAAGCGCACGCACACAAGTCCGTATAAAATCAAGCCTTGGGGTTTTATACTAAATTAAGAGGATCGTGCTTTTAATCCTGTTCGTCGGGTCTTTAAGCATTAAAATAATAGACGATATCTAAGCATGTAGTATTCTGGAGTGTAGTGCTGGCGGACGCGGGTTCGACTCCCGCCATCTCCACCAAATCCTTAAATTTATATGACGAAATATGAGTGATATAAATTATAAAGCCTTGATCTATAATGGATTGAGGCTTTTTTTATGCCTGTATATAACTTTATATAAACGTGTATAGTATTGATTAGCTTGTATAGTGGTGTGTATAGTGTGAGTTCGATATGTTTTCACTATACAAGAATCCATGAAAAGAAATGCTATTAAACGCTTTCCAATGAGTGATACGGTTTTAATTGCCCTTGAGCCTGAGGATAAAGACTATCGAGTTAAAGATAGTGAAAATCTTTACTTTTCTGTAAGTCATAAAGGGAATAAAAGATGGGATTTTCGTTATAAAGACCCTATTACACAAAAATGGGCTTGGCTAGGCTTAGGTTCATTTAATGAAGTAAGTGGGAAACTTGCAAGAAAAAAAGCTGATGAATGGAAAACACTCATATCTCAAGGTATAAGCCCGAAAGATTACAAAGAAGAAAAAGCCAAAGAAGCTGAAAATAATGTTCTATGTACTTTTAAATATCTTGCCGATAACTATTGTTTAGGTAAAAAGTGGACTGATGACACAAGAAAAAGAAATGAGGGCTCACTAAAAAACCATGTTTATCCATTAATGGGTAAGCGTGATTACCGAAAAATTACTAAAAAAGAGTGGCTGGAGTTATTCCAAGAGATTCAAAAAAAGCCACACCCTAAAACAGGTAAACCCATTATTGAAATGGGGAATCGTGTAAGGGGCTTATGTAAAGACATTTACGATTTAGCAGAAGTAACAGGATTAATTGATTACAACCCAATATCTGGTATTCATAAGTTTTTAGAAAAGCATGAAAAGAAAAATATGGCCCATGTGGCTATAGATGAATTACCAGCATTGTTACAGGCTATACGGCGTTTTCCTAGTCGCCAAACTTCTATAGGTTTAGAGTTATCTATTCTATTTGGTTGTCGCCCCAGTGAAATGAGAAAGGCTGTATGGGAAGAATTTAATTTTGATAAGAAATTATGGACGATTCCAGCCCATCGTATGAAAAAAAGGATTGAACACGTTATTCCTTTACCTAAACAGGCAATAGCACTGTTGGAAGAATTAAAACAGTTTAGTGGTAACAGTCCTTATTTATTTCGTGGTCGATCTCGTTCAAATATACCAATTTCTAATAATACCTTTGGTAAAGCTCTTAAGGAAATGGGTTACCAGGGAAAACAAACGCCACATGGTTTTAGACATATTCTAAGCACGGCGTTACGTGAGCATGGTTTTCAACGTGAGTGGGTAGAATCTGCCTTAGCTCATAAAGTGGGTGGTGTAGAGGGTGTGTATAACAAGGCAGTTTATTTAAATCAAAGAACACAAATGATGCAAATATGGGCTAATTATTTAGACGCACTTGCTGAGGATAAAGAACACGATATTCCAAGCAATATAGACATGATTGGCGATTTAATAAAACGTTTAGATTTAAGTACCGAGCAGTCTACATTGTTGAAAGTTTACTTTGATTCAATGACTGATGATTCAGAAATAGATCAAAAAATTGCTTAGATATTTAATGTGCATAATTGGATTTATATGCAGAATGATAGCTAAATATGAGTTATTATTAACCCACTAGGTCTAGGTTCGCTACCGAAAACATATACCCAATATGCTGATCTAGTATCTTTTTGGGTGCAGTGGGAAGCATATTTATGAGTAATGAAAAAAAGCCTCTTAGAATAATAACACCAATAGAAGCACATGCTTATTTACAGGGTTTAGATGATGATATTTGGTTTTTTTTATGTCTAGCAGTTGATGTGATTATTTCATTTTATACAAAAGACTCTAAATTTGAATATGATGTAGATGGCACTACTCTATTTTCTATAAGTCTACTTGAAGATGAACCAAAGTCTATTTTTGAGTTTAGAGATCGGTTTAAACACTTCATATTAAAAAATGGCGATATTTTTAGAAAGTTAAATGAATTTCCCGAAGGATATAATGCTAAAAACAAAAAACTAACTAAAAACCAAGATGGTGAACTAGGTCTATATTTTGCATTAAAGCATTGTGCTGTATATAAAAATTCTACAAGTGCTATAGATGATATTTACTACCTAAATAGGGCTAATTTTTTACTTGGTCATAGTATGGCGTTATTAGGTATAAATTCATTCTGGAAGAACTCCTTACATAATGAAGTAAACCTACATGAACTAGGTGGGAAAAAAAAGGCATTAAAATATGAGTCTATAAAAAAAGCTGTGTATGCAGAGTGGGATAAAAATATATATCACACATATACGGCATGTGCTGATGTGCTTCTTTTAGAGTTTAAGTCAATAAATGGCATATCTCATAGGACAATTTGTCTATGGTTATCAACGTATGAAAAAGAAAAGAAGAATACCGTCTGCTAGCAAACTGTACCGTTTGCTACTAGGCTGTACCGTCTGCTAGCAAACTGATTTTATAAGATAAAAAACAAAATCATACTAGCTCCATACACCAACGTATGGAGCTATATAAATGCAACCTTTACGCATTACATATAATCAAGCATGTGAATTACTCAGCGTTACTCGTGACACGCTAAGAAGCCTACCTAAAAAAGACCCTACCTTTCCTAAAGCCTACAAGTTTGGCACTACACGACAATCACCAGTTTATTTTGATTATGCAGATTTATTGGCATGGCATAACGCACAAAAAGAAAAAGTAAACGGCGTGGAGGTTCAAGCATGAATGCTCAACAACAAATACTTAATCACCTCAAAGCAGGTAAAACAATCACAGTGATTGAAGCTGGGTATAAATTTAAATGTTATTCCCTCACTGGTGTGATTAGTCGCCTACGTAAAAATGGTTATGACATCGTGACTCATTACGAAAGCAATATTAATAACAAAGGTACACATGCACGTTATGAATTGGTAGAGGTGCAATCATGAAGAATATTACCAGAAACCTGATCCACCGATTAATGGGTGAGGTTATCGTTAAAAATAACGTAAAGGTACAACCTCCAATGGAGGGTATGCTCAAAATTGAGCAGGGGCATATCCAAATTTGGATAACCCTAAATGCTTTTACACCATTGGTGGATATTTCAAAAGAGAATAAAACTTTAGCATTTATTAGCCATTTTGAAGTAGAACGAAATTTTTCGTTCTGTGTAGATATAACACAACGTACTGGTTGCAAACCTCAAGTAAAAGCCAAAAAGGTGATTGCAAATAAAAACCATAGCCATTATGCTAACCATGCTTTAAGCAAAATCTTAAAGCTAGTTTTGACAGACTATAAATTCTCAACAGGCGTACAGTCCGCAAGGGCTTTTTTTGTACGTAATATCTCTATGCGTTCGCATATCTATGTGGAGCTGTGGAGGGACACTTTCGAGTGTGCAGGTCACCTGTTGAGCCTGTCTGTCAACCCTTTACAGCTTCGCACCAATCAAATGACAGTGATTAGCGAAGCTCCTATATCAACAGGAGTGCATACGCATGTCTAAACAAAATATTCCCACACCTAAAAACGTACAGGAAGAATGGCTTAATACTGTCTTGAAAGACACTCGCTATTGTCACTTTTTTACTGTCAGCATTGCAGACAAGACCCCATCTATTGGCAATCGCCCATCACAAACTAGCAAATATTTTTACACGGTAGGTGAAGCTAAACAGCACAAAGCAGAGTTAGAACAACAACACCCTAATAATGATTATGTTATGGCTAGTGGATTAACTCATGTGGATGGGTTGGTGGGTGACTTTAGCCGTTGGGCGTTACTACATAAACAACGTATTGAGTTATTAACTGGAGGTGAAGCATGAATAGCACCTCACAATTACGCAATGTACAGACAAAAGAAAGCCCACTTAAAAAAGTGAGCAATCACATGCCAGTGCCAACTAGCCATAGCGATATTATAGCTCAATCTACGCTATTAAAGCCACAAAATAACCAATATTTAACACATGATTTAATCGCACGTTTTGGCAGTCCTAACCAACCTATTCATGTTGATATAGGTAACGTCACTATAGGCAATCAACAGTACATAGACCCTTTGTTATTGCCTATTTTTGATGGCTCATTACAGCATATACAAACCTCAGTTTTGAGTTTTGATCAAAGTGTATGCATCTATCCTGACGGCGGTATAGCTAAGGGTTTTAGCTATTTTGGTGAGATGGTAAAAGATCAACCGATTATTATTACTCACCACCTCGAGGCATTTTTTAAAGTGGCTAGCACTGGCTATGCTGTGGTTTTGGTATTGCTTCCAAGTATCGTCAAACCTTGCACTTATGAGGCACTGAGTAGCTATGACTTTAAGCAGATTGAATATGTTGTTAATCAACTGAGCAAAGCAGGCTACACGGCGTTATACATGCCTACACGCCCCGAACATATCAAAGCTGACGGATATATTCAGTTAGAACAAAACACGGCTGTAAAATTGGTAAATCAGCATATCCAAGTGGGTGAAAGCGAGTTTTTAATTAACTTATGCCAAGAAGATGATACGCAGGAAGTAAAGGCTTTTCTTGATGAAGCTTTGCATAAAATAGGCATGTTGCCTACTGGTGAATGGGGTGAGTTAATACCTCTTAATACATCAAATACAATGGATAATGGCCCTTATCCGATTAACTCAATCCCACCGCTAGCAAGACAGGCAATGCAAGCCATAGCCGAGCATGTGCAAGCCCCTATTGCCATGACTGCACAATGTGTTATTGGGGCAATGTCACATATTGCACAAGCAAAGGTAAACGCACCCCACCCATTTAAAGTACAAGGTGAGCCATGCGGATTATTCTTACTTACAGAGGGGCAAAGCGGAAGCCGTAAGAGTACAAGCCGTGATATGGCAGATAGAGCCATTATTCAGCATGAGCGACAACAATATGACGAGTACCGTAAGGAATTGGAGCAATGGAAAACCCAATTAGCAGGGCTTGAGAAAAAAGAAAAGGACGTTTTTTTAAGAGAAAGTCCACCACCAATAGACCCAATTACACGCTATAGCGACATTACCCTTGAAGCGATTGCAGGCTTGTATGTTGATGGTGCTATCTGTGATGCTTCCATTTCGAGCGATGAAGCAGGGCAGTTCTTTGGCGGTAATACCATGAAGTCAGATACACGTAATCATGCACTAGGAAGTTATGCCAAACTATTTGATGATGGTTCGGTAGAACGTACACGATCTAAGTCAAACCTTAACGGTAGTGGTCGGGCTTATGATGTGCGTTTGACATTTAACCTACAGGGGCAACATGAAGTTTTATCCGATGCACTCAAAGACCCAGTGTTACGAGGTCAAGGCTTCCTACCACGTTTTATATTAACCATACCTGAGAACTTAGCAGGCACAAGGCTACAAAGTGCAGATAAACAGGCTACCAATGCTAACTTAGATCATCGGTTAATTGCCTACTGGAATCGTTGCCAGTATCTACTCGATGACACACCTATGCCACAAGGCACAGAAAAGGGCGAAGATGGGCGGTATGTGGTGCAGATGGATAATGATGCCACACAGATAGACCTTGCGTTCTACAACGAAATAGAGCGATTACAAGCTAAGGGTGAGCGTTATGAATACCTACAAGCATTTGCAAGTCGTGCCAGTCAACTTGCTAGACGATTAGCTACAGTATTTGCTTACTTTGAGGGATTAGACCAGATTGACGGCAAAACATTACAAGGGGCGTGTGATGTAGTACGTCATTCATTGGGTGAATGGGCGAGATACGCTGAGATTGAATCTAAAGAGGAGAGTAATACCATTAAACTAATTAACTGGTTTACTAAGTATTGCTTGAATAAGAAAATCAGTAAATTGGCATATTCTAGCTTTATGAATAACAGCCCTAGACCAATGAGAGGAAATAAACAGCTACTTGAGTTGGCATTGAATGAGTTAATTGACTCTCAATACTTTCGAGTTGATGAAAGTGGCAGAACTCGTTATGTTGCTATTAACCCTCTTTTGTTAGAAAAAGTGGCGTAATGGCTTAATTGGCTTGAAACCCTTACACAGCAAGGGATTATATTAAGCCTATGATATTTTAAGCCGTGGCGTAATGGCGTAATGAGTGGCTTAACATTGATATTTTTAGTCTTTATTAAGCCACTAAGCCAAGTGGCTTTTTAGTGGTTGCTTAATGAAAAGTATTGGTACATAAGGCTTACAGCCTGATTAAGCCATTAAGCCAAGATTTCTAAAGAAAAGTATATAAAAGAGGTTCAAAAAATAGCCCTATCATGTATGGGGCTTTTAAAAGTCAGGTTTTGTCATGTTTCGTTAGATCGTCAAAGGTAAATGTTAGGGTTCTACTGGAGTATATAAGCCCTACTCATGTTTATATTTCATGGTTTTATCGACACGTTATGTCTTTCATGTTTACACCATCGACATATAAAGCCCCTCATGTCGATATTTTGCCTTTTTATCGACATGACATTGCCAATATGTTTATAGTATCGACATATAGTTATACTCATGTCGAAGTTTTGCCCTTTTATCGACATGACCATATTTAGGTGTTTGAGATGAATCAATGGCAAGCCGAGCAACCATATAACCAACTGCCACAGCTACCACCTGAGCAAGATGTCGAAACAAAGGTGGTTTTAAAAGCATGTATCACGGCGAACAAAGCCCTTGCCGAGTTAAAACAGGCAGGCGAGTTAATCCCTAATCAAAACATGCTCATTAATATCATTCCATTGCTTGAGGCTAAAGACAGCTCAGAGATTGAAAACATTGTCACCACTACAGACAAGCTATTCCAACATGCACAAGGCAATGATGATACTGCCGACCATTCAACCAAAGAAGCCCTACGCTACCGTACTGCATTGTATAAAGGCGTACAGTCAATTAAAGAACGTCCATTGTCTACAGGTACAGCCATAGAGATATGCCAAACGCTTAAAGGTGTGGATTTAGGTATTAGATCGACAACAGGTACAGCATTAAAGAATAGCTACACTGGTGAGGTGATTTATACACCACCAGTCGGTGAGGACAACATAAGAGGGCTATTGTCTAATTGGGAGAAGTTTATTCACTACAATGATGACCTAGACCCTTTAGTGAAATTGGCAGTATCACATTATCAGTTTGAAGCAATACACCCTTTTATAGACGGTAACGGACGTACAGGGCGTGTACTCAATGTATTGTATTTGATGGGTGAGAACCTTTTGAGCTTACCTATACTTTACCTGAGCCGTTTTATTATTCAGAACAAGGCAAAGTATTACGAGCTATTGCTAAATGTGACTAAAGATGGCGATTGGCAATCATGGATATTATTCATATTACAAGCCATTAAAGTCACCAGTGAGTGGACACTTGCCAAGATTAACGGTATTAAACAGCTACATGAGCATACAGTGGAGTATGTGAAAGCCAATGCTGAGAAAATATATACAAGAGAGCTTGTAGACCTCATATTCGAGCAACCCTATAGCCGTATTAGCAATGTGGTAGAGAAAGGCATAGCTAAACGTCAATCAGCATCAAACTATCTCAAGAAGCTCACAGAAATAGGCGTACTGGAGGAAATGACAGTAGGCAAAGAAAAGTTATTTATCCACCCTAAACTATTGGCTTTATTGCAAGACGATAGCCATGGCTTCATGCCTTATGAGTAATCCAATATAGTAGGTACAAAACGCACTTTTGCGCTTTGCTTATTTGTCAGTTTTATAGAGGGGTATCCAAGTTTGGATATGCCCCTTTTTTAATGATCATTAATGTAACGCCGTGAAGTAAAAGCAAGTTCGATTTATATAAAATATCCGTGTCAAAGATCGTGTCAAATCTATGTCAAAAATGGGGGGTAGTCGTGTCAAAAATGACGCCAATAACGGGAAAAATAGAAATGTTGAAAATCATATAGAAAACCCTGATAAATCAGATACTCAGAGTGTCAAAAATGATGTCAAATTAGTGAAATTTGACAGTCAAAAGGAGCACGAAAGAGAAAAATCCAAAAAGTCGTCCCTGATAACTTTATAAGTGGTCAAAATATAGTAGACAAAGCGGTAATATATCCAAGTTTAGATATACTTTGTTCATGTCAAATCTATGTCAAAAATGGGGGGTGAGCGTGTCAAAAATAAGCCCCATCTATAAAAAATAATTTGTGTCAAAAATAAGCATAAAGTTTATTTAAATCAGATACTCAGCGTGTCAAAAATACTGTCAAAAAGGTGGGAATTTGACACAAAATTCCTCCACTCATAAAAAAAATGCCAAACCCGTCCTTACATAAATATCTAAAACTTGGAATACGCTATTTTTGAGCTGAATCTATTACATATCCTTGAGTTTGTTTTTTTATCGGATTTTATATGAGTACCTCAATAGACAGACCTTATGTGTTGATTGGTTACACTCGGTCTTTTAATGCTTCAAGTAGCCATATGGTCGTCAATTCTGCTCCAGTAGATATTATCGACTTAGCTATGGTTAGCGGTGGTTTTACTGATGTAAGGGCAAGTATTAAAACAATGAAAAAAGACCCATTAGTTATGGGTACATTGGTGCTAACTAAAGAAGCCTATATGTGTATATCAGAAAAAATGAAAGCACTGGAGGCACAGTATGGGGGGTAAATCAGAAAAACATACACTCGCTTGGACACTTAATCGCAGAGAACAGCAAAGGCAACGTATTCTAAAGGCAAAAATATGGGAAAAATCCACAGGTGCAAAGACGATAGAGGGTAAAAACATAGTCAGTCGTAACGCATGTAAAACAAAAATAAATCAAGCTGGGGATTAAGTAGTGAATGAAAAAGTATCGTCATTTAAACGCCGTGAAATACTCATCGGTCGTAAATTGGCTAAAGCACGTATCTTGGTTAAATTGTCACAATCAGAAGTGATGAGCCGTATCTTTTCTGTTCCGATCAGTGCAAAAAGAGCGAATCGAATTTCAGAAATTGAGAATGGTCATAAAATTCCTGATGCTGAGGTTTTACAAAAGCTATGCTTGCTATACGGCGTTTCAGCAGATTGGGTGCTTGGGTTTACTATAGACCCTGAATTTGACCACAACGCCTCAAGAGTGGGTATTTTACTAAACGGCGTACATGATGTCACAACACGAATGATTAAAGAAATTAGCCAAAGTGTTGCGGAGGTCGGTGCAAATTATATCGGGCAATTACCTAAGTCATGTTATTTAGAATTA
The DNA here is from genome assembly GCF_900096955.1 of Acinetobacter boissieri. Classification (GTDB taxonomy): domain Bacteria; phylum Pseudomonadota; class Gammaproteobacteria; order Pseudomonadales; family Moraxellaceae; genus Acinetobacter; species Acinetobacter boissieri. Next base: position 71,411 of record NZ_FMYL01000005.1, read on the forward strand.
TTGGATCGAGCAAAAATACTAATATCTCATCATCAAGGCGAAATTACCGATGATATGGCGCACCTTATGGCATGTGTGCGTGAGTGTGAGGTTTTACTTGCTAGAGAACAACAGGGGTACTACAAGCAACTCGATCATATGGCTGAGCGTGACACAAAAGAATGGCAAGAAATATTAATGATGGATTTTAAAAAAATACAAATTAGCTCTATTAGTACACCACCAGTCATGACAATGGAACATATGGAATTAGAGGAATCAAACTAAAGAATAATACTCACATCACTTATATAAGTAGAGTTAATTAATATGAACCCTGAGCAAATTTTAAAAGCTATTCAGTTGTCAGAAACTTTGGCAGTATTTCAGCTTGATTTATGCAAGAAAGGTGTAAGAACAAGCATAGCCGATCAAATACTCGCAATTGCAGAAACACAAAATATGAGTGTAGATGATGCCTCCATCATACTTAAAGGCCAATACGATAAGGCATATGTGCAGTATCAGGAAAAGCATGATAAAGCGGTACAGGCATATGATGACTGCATTGCACAGCATCAAAACGAGATTAGTCAGTTAAAACGAGCCTTAAATCAGAGCGTAAGTCTGGCATTGAGTAAACAGGGGTATATCAAGGCTTATAAGCTAAAACAGCATGAGCAATTAAATACGTTGAAGAATTCAGGACTGAGCCAAGACCAGATTAATGCAGTAACCGCATTACAAACGCCACTAGATGAAAAAGGGATTGACGCAGAAATCCAACAGCTTGAGCAACAAGCAAAAGAACAGCAGGATAGAATTGATACAATTTATCAAACTGCTAAGTCAATACAGCTAAATATCTTGTTTGGTAATACAATAAATGCATTAGATGTAAGTACGATATAATAACCTCGCTTTATGCTTTGCATGTAAATAGTCTATATTGTTTTAAAATAAAAGAGCCACACCAGTAGAATTATTGGTGTGGTTTTTTTATTGTACTTTTGGGGTGCTATTGATCCAATCTCATATATAAGGGCTACAGGTAGGCTTACTGAGTTGTGGGGAGAATATGGAAGTTAAACTCAAATATTAGGGGGTAATTAGTGCTGTACAAATTTACAGCAACGACTTTTTTGTATCCCTATGTGTATCCCTTGAAAGTTGACTGTTAACTATATTTATATAAAACAGTATCTTATGAGTTGAGTTCAATTGTCGCCATCATTGCTCTAATATGAAAAATGTAAGTTATAAAGCCTTGATTCTTAATGGATTGAGGCTTTTTTTACGTCTATACATAGTGTTATATGGCTTTATATAGTGTTATATAGTATTGCTTAGTATAAGTTGCCGATTTATTTTGAACTGTTTTACATTTCATTTTGCACTAGATTTTAATGGTTTATTCTGCACTAAACCCAAATAAAGGCCATATTCTAATGGTAGGATTAACTGATGAGGTTGGATAGTATCGTCAAGGTGGAGTCGGTGTAATGTCTGGTGGTCAAGTAATACATATGGTACCACCAGTAAATCAAGCTCCTCGTTTAATAAGTGTTTTCTTACAGTGGCTTGGCGCGAGTCAAGAATATCTACTCATTCAAAATTTCATTACGGGTTTGAGTTTATACATCCTTTTGTAGATGGTAAGGGACGAATGGGAAGACTTTGGCAAACTTTAATACCAAGTCAATGGCATCCAATTTTTATCAATATTCCTGTTGAAAGCTTAATTTATCAAAATCAGAGAGCTTATTACGATGCTTTACAAGTAAGTACAAATCAGACTGATTCAGCGCCTTTTATTGAATTTAGCTTGCAAATGATTTTAGATGCTATTTTGAACTCAAACATGACCGCTCAAGCTAATGAGTATGTAAGTCAACTGATTAATAAGATACATAAAGGAAAAGGATATAGTCTGGTCGAGCTTATGGCATTGGTTAATCTTTCACATAGAGCAACATTTCAAAAGAACTATTTGAATCCTGCTATTGAAAGTCACTTAATAGAAAGAACAGTACCCGATAAACCGAAAAGTCCAAAGCAGAAGTATAGACTCATTAATAATATTTAGTTGAATATTAATAGGATTACATCGTCGTACTTGTATTTGATATTTTTTATTTAACTAGTATAAAACTAGATTTCTTCTTAATAAGAAATCTAGTTTTATCTTTTGTAGATATGATTGGCTTTATGAACATTTATATTTAAAAGAAGTATAAGTATAAAGTTGTTGAAGCTTAACTCAAACTTTAGATTTATTCGTCATGGATAATCAAGATAGCTTCTTTCTCGATTAAATATAGCTCATTAATCAATAAAAACTCACGATACTGATGAACTAAGTTTTCCTCTTTTTCACGGTGAGCTCGGGCATTACGGAATGCCATATATGTGCCTTTAAATAAATCTATCCTACCTTGTATTTCAGAATGATCAGGTACGTCCCAAGTTAATAAGGCATTTTTACCTTGAAAGACTTGAGAAAATAGTCTGGTACTAGCTTCATTTAAATTTGTACGTTGTCTAATGATGTCTTCTAAGCGTTTATATGCTTTGCTTAATGCTGAATCTGGATCTTGTTTAAAGAGTAGAGCAAGATCAAAAATTCTGTCATCAATGATTGAATACGGTAGCTCTAATAGGTAGTAACGTTTTTGCTTTAATGCTTGATTAACTTCGCCTCCGAAAGGGTAGATATAGTCATGTAAACGGATCGGACGGATGATTTTTTGTTGGAAAATGAAATCGATGTCTTGATCAGTCAATAATGACTTATTTAGCTTATTGAGTAGCTTTGATGGGATGGGTACTTCCTCTATATTGATTTGATGTTTTTTTAAGATTGCTAGTGCTTTTGCAAGCCCTTTCGGGCCTTCACCTGGATAACCCGATGAAAAACCTGATCTAATAATGTAGTAGTTGTCAAATTGATCTTTAAATATAAATGCATGAGACTGCTCACTTGTGAGCAAACGTGCATCAGTGAGATCTGCATTTGTCTGGATTAAATTGCAAAGGCTATAGAGACATGTTTCTGTTACTCCAGCTTGAGCTAAGTAATCTATGTGGTAATAGTTCTCAGTTTTAAACATTTTTAATAATTAATAAATAGTTGTTTGAAATATGATGAAGTAAATGATATTAGAAATCTAGAGTTTAAGTTTTTAAAGAGCAGATTTAATGAAATTTTTGAGATGAGTTAGATTGTCGCTGCCTCAAATTATAATTGGTTTATTGTTGGTAAAATATTTATCTTATATTATTAAATTTTCTATTTGATAATGCCAACAAATGTATATGCAAGCTGGAGTAACTAAGTTTCCAAAACCAAATATCATTTAATATAAAGTGTAGATTACTCATTATATTTCCAAGAAAAGTAACCAGTCATCTAACTGCTTATTTGAATATATTAGATCTTTTGGTAGCCATGTTCTTTTAAGTTTTCAGATGGAGATAAACCAAAAAAACGTTTATATTCTCGAGAAAATTGTGACAAACTTTCATAACCTACTTGTATGCCAATAGATGAAATGTCTAATCCTTCTGTAAGAAGTAATCGACGAGCTTCATTGAGTCTAATTCTTTTTTGATACTGTAAAGGACTAATGAGTGCAATCTCTCGAAAATGTTGATAAAAACTAGAAGAACTCATCCCAACCATATGTGCTAATTCATCAACGGTAAATGGTTTTGAAAAATTAGTTTTAAGCCACTCTATTGCCTTTATAATTCTGTGGCCTGCTGTTCCTGCTGCTGCAATTGTTTTTAAACGTTCTCCTTGCGGACTCATTAAAAGTCGGTAAAAAATTTCTTTTACTATTAAAGGAGCAACAATAGGGATATCTTGAGGTTGCTCTAATAATTTTAATAACCTTATAAAAGCATCCTCTATTTCATTATTAATAGATCCAACAGCTACCCCTTTTTTTCCATAATAATTTTGTTTAAATGTAATGTGTGCTTCAAGTATTAATTGAGCAATGACGTGGGGATCTAATCTCAAGATTATTCCTAAATAAGGTTTTTCTATTGATGCTTTTGTAATTTGTGTAATGACGGGTAGGTCAACTGCCGTAAAAAGAAAATGCTTCTCATCGTAAAAGTATGTTTCTTTACCTAAAATAACCTGCTTTTCTCCTTGAGCACTTAAACACAAGCTAGCATCTAGAAAGTTACTTGTAGGTGGTGTTGTGCTCTCACGACGATACAGCGTTAAGCCATCAATATCTGTCTCAAATCTAGACCGTCCAACGGTTAATCGATTCATAATTTGTAAAAGTGTTTCATTATGATTCACAGTATTTTTCCATACTTTTTGATGTGTTTATTGTAAAAAATAAATAATTAAAAATCCGTAAACTTATAGTTTTAGGCAAATATAAAGGAGGAATAGAACAGTGTGATTATTTGAAAAGTTTTATATTAATAGCCATAACGTAATTTCAAAAACTTACGCTTATATTTACCTTATTATTTGCAACAGGAGTAGACGTAATGTCTAAACAAACAATTAAAAAAGCAAGTGAACAACAGGTAATTAAAGGCCCAGATAGTATTTTTACAGGTAGTGTGGAAATTAAACCACTTACAGGTGTAACTGATGGAATTAATGCTTCTAGTGCTTATGTAAGTTTTACTCCAAGTGCACGTTCATTTTGGCATACCCATCCTAAAGGACAATACCTTGTTGTAACAGAAGGTGAGGGAATTGTCCAAGAATGGGGGAGACCTGCTCAACGTATTGGTGTTGGTGATGTTATTCATTGCCCCCCAGGAATTAAACATTGGCATGGAGCAAATGGTAAAGTGGTGATGACCCACCTTTCAATTGCTGGAAGTGATGAAAATGGTAAAAATGTTGATTGGTTAGAACCTGTAACTGACGAACAATATGCAGAAGCAAATTTATAAACGCACAGATAAAAAGATAATACGGTGAAAAGTTCTTTATCTCTAAAGCAAAAATGGATTATTCCTATTTCAGCTTATGCAACTATTGGTGATTAAGCTCAACTTGAAAATGCATTGAATAGTAAAATAAACAGTGAATGAAATTAAGGAAATATTAATTCAAGTTTATGCCTATGCTCGTTTCCCTCGTAGTCTAAATGCACTAGGAAAATTTTTATCTTTATTAAAAGAAAGAAAAGCGGATGGAGTTGTAGATATTAAAGGAAAAGAAAGTAGTCCTTTTCCTAAAAACGATCAATCTTTGAAAGATGGGACACAACACCAAAAAACCTAATTGACTCTACTGTAAAAGGTAAAATTTTTGAATTTGCTCCTGCAATAGACGAGTATTTAACACACTTATTTTGCGATATTTTTTCTAGAGATTTACTAAGTTGGCAGAACAGAGAAATTGCAACAGTCATTATATTATTGGTACTAGAGGGGGTAAGAAGTCCACTCCAATCGCATATTAAAATTGCTACAGTACAAGGTGTAATACGTGAACAAATTAATGAAATTGATCAAGTTTTATCATTAGAAGTAGACTCCGAGATAGAAAAACGATTTAGAGAAGCGCTTACTTAAATATAAATGAGGAGAGTATAAATATGAAAAATGTTATTGTTCTTATTGGAGCAGGATCAATAGGTCAAGCGATTGCACGTCGTGTAAGTGCAGGAAAACATATTTTATTGGCAGATCTCAAAAAAGAAAATGCTGATGCAACTGCAAAAGTACTAAGTGAAGCTGGCTTTGATGTCAGTACTGCAAGTGTTGATATTGCCTCTAAAGATTCTATAAAAAAATTAGTGGATATAGCGACATCTGTAGGAAGTGTTACAGGTGTTATTCATGCAGCAGGTGTTTCACCCTCTCAAGCAACAGCAGAAATGATTTTGCATGTTGACTTATATGGAACAGCTGTCATTTTAGAGGAATTCGGTAAAGTAATTAGTGACGGTGGCTCCTGTGTTGTAATTTCCTCTCAGTCGGGGCACCGTTTACCTAGTTTAACCGAAGAACAAAATAAATTGCTCGCAACAACGCCAGCAGATGAATTGTTAGCACTACCAATGCTTCAACTTTCTGAAATTAAAGATACTTTACATGCGTATCAAATATCAAAACGCGGAAATGTGCTACGTGTCATGGCTGAAGCAGTAAAATGGGGGAGAAGAGGTGCCCGAGTAAATGCAATTAGTCCGGGTATTGTCATTACACCATTAGCAAAAGATGAACTTACAGGACCCCGCGGAGAGCGTTATCGTAATATGCTTAAGCTTTCTCCATCTGGACGTGCTGGAACACCAGATGAAATAGGGACAGTGGGAGAACTACTCATGGGTACAAATGCAGGTTTCATCACAGGAAGTGATTTCCTAATTGATGGGGGCGTAACAGCTTCCTACTGGTATGGCGATTTAGTTAACAAATAATTGGAAAAAATATGACAATTAAAGTATTAGGTTATGCAGCACAGTCTGCTCAAAATCCTTTGGCACCATTTCAGTTTGAACGTCGTAATCCTCGTGATAATGACGTGGTTATTCAAATTTTATATTGTGGTGTCTGCCATTCAGATCTTCATCAAGCAAAAAATGATTGGGGATTTAGTATTTACCCGCTCGTACCCGGCCACGAAATTGTTGGACGTGTAATATCAATAGGTTCACAAGTTACCAAATTTAATGAAGGTGACCTGGTTGGTATAGGGTGTATGGTTGATTCATGTCGTACGTGTTCTGCATGTGAATCAGAACAAGAGCAGTATTGCGAAAATGGTAATACTCAGACTTACGGCAGTAAAGATCGTTATGATCAACGTCCAACTTATGGCGGTTTTTCAGAAACTATGGTGTGCAATCAGGATTTTGTACTGAAGATCCCTAAAAATCTAGACATTAAGGCCGTGCTACCTCTTTTATGTGCAGGTATTACAACATGGTCACCTCTGCGTCACTGGAATATTGGTGAAGGCAGTAAGGTAGCTGTTGTTGGTTTAGGTGGTTTAGGACATATGGCGCTTAAACTTGCTCATACTTTAGGCGCAGAAGTTACGCTTTTTACCCGTTCACTGGATAAAGAGCAAGATGCGAAAAACCTAGGTGCACATCATGTTGTGTTATCGACAGATGAAGATAAAATGAATGCTGTATCAAATCAATTTGATTTAATTATAGATACTGTACCTTATGAGCATGATTTAAAACCCTATATTCCTACATTAGCATTAAACGGTACACTCGTTTTGGTTGGTTATCTAGGTGAGATTAAACCAAACTCTATTCCTATGATCATGGGAAGAAAGTCTATTGCTGGATCTTTAATCGGTGGTATTAAAGAAACACAAGAGCTACTTGATTTTTGTGGTAATAATAATATTGTTTCTGAAGTAGAAATGATCAAAATTGAACACATAAATGAAGCTTTTGAACGCATGCTAAAAAGTGATGTGAAATATCGCTTTGTAATTGATATGAAGTCTCTACCTAAAGCATAAAAGAGATTATAAGAAGAACTATCCCTTAGGTTTAGTTCTTCTCTTTTTGATCTGTCTGAGCATCAAATATCGCAATTACTGAAATAGTCATTATCTCACCTTAAATTCATCTTAAAAATTTTCTAGTACAATTTTTCCTTTTGCCTTTCCTGATTCAATTAACTTATGTGCCTGTTCTAAATTTGCAGCATTAATTTTTCCTAAGTTTTGACTTACTGTACTTCTAAGCTTTTGCTGATCAATTAAATAAGAAACTTGTTGTAAAATATAGCTCTGCTGTTGAATATCATTGGTTTCATACATTGAACGGGTGAACATTAATTCCCAATGTATGGATATAGATTTACGCTTAAACGGCATAATATCGAAAGCTTGTGGATCATCGATTAATCCAAGCTTGGCTTGTGGTGCGATAAGAGAAACTATTTGATTGGTATATGTTTCTGTATGATTTGTAGAGAATACATATTTTGGTTGGTCGATCTTTAGTTCTTCAATTTGTGCACTTAAATCTTGGCTATGATCAATCACATGATTGGCTCCTAGTGATTTTACCCAAGATTTTGTTTCTTCTCGTGAGGCTGTTGCAATAACTGTAAGGTTTGTCTTTGCTTTTAGCAGTTGAATAGCGATTGATCCTACACCCCCAGCGCCACCAATAATTAGAATACTACCAGACTCTGTTTCTGAAATTTTAAATCGATCAAATAGCATTTCCCATGCAGTAATTGCTGTTAATGGTAAAGCTGCTGCTTCTGCATTGGATATTGTAATAGGTTTAAGACTAATGATTCTTTCATCAACTGCTTGAAATTCAGCATTGCTACCATCTCTTGTTAAATCACCAGCATACCAAACAGAATCGCCGACTTTAAAAGATGTAACCTTTGAACCAATTTCTACAATTTCACCTACTGCATCCCAACCTAAAATATGATTGTTCACCTGATTTGCACTTTTTCTAATTTTAGTATCGACAGGATTAACAGATATCGCTCGAACTTTTACAAGAACATCACGCTCCTTGAGTGTAGGCTTATCTTTTTCAATATCTCTTAGTGCATTTTTAAAATCAATATTGCTATCTACAACATATGATATAGCTTTCATAAATCTGTCCTCTTGTAATAGAGCTTTAGTTTAACTAATATTCCCATATTGTTTATACTGACAAATTTGACATATGGTGACAAAAGGATACTGATGGGCAAAGTTAAGCATTCTAGATTTAACTGTACACCTGGTTGCTCTGTTGAAGCTACAATTGGGCTACTTGATGGAAAGTGGAAAAGTATTATTTTATGGCATTTATTATGTGAAAAAGTTTTAAGATTTGGTGAGTTAAAAAATAAGATACCTGCAATTACTCAAAAGGTATTAACTCGACAATTACGTGAACTTGAAGAAGATGGCATTATTATAAGAAAAGTTTATGCTCAAATTCCTCCTAAAGTTGAATATAGACTTTCTGATTTAGGATTTTCACTTGAACCTGTGTTAGTTGCTTTGAAAGAATGGGGAGATAAAAATATAAATTTATATGGCAAGCCGAACTAACATAATAAACGTTACACGAAGTGAAAGCTAATACTCCATTTTGGTATTTAATATAAATGCCATTATGTTAATGGATATCTGTTTATTGGAAGGGGTTTAGTATCACGTACTAAATTTGGGTTGAAATAAATGCTCTTATTTTTGTACGATAATACGCTTGAAAGTTAGACATTTATTTCCTAAATTAAAGATTAAATACTCAGAAAATAAAATACTTATGAAGCTATATTACACTCCAGGTGCATGTTCGCTCGCTGCACATATTATTTTGAATGAAATTAATGTGGATTTTGAAATAGAAAAAGTAAATTTAGATACCCATCGCACTGAAAAAGATCAAGATTTTTATAAAATCAATCCAAAAGGATTTGTGCCAGCTTTAGAAATAAATCAAGGCTCAATTCTAACAGAAAATGTAGCTATTCTTACATTTTTAGCGCAAAAAGATCCACATCAAAAAATGATTCCTAGTTTAGGTCTCGATAATATAAGACTTTTAGAGTGGCTGGGTTATTTAAACTCACAACTACATAATGCATATCTTTATTTTTTTCATAATGAGTTGACCGACGATCAGAAATTAAAAGGCTTTGAAAAAATTAATAAATATTTAGTTTTTATCGATAATTTTTTAGAACATTCTGATCATCTTTATTTAGTTAATGATAGTTTTGGTCCCGCAGATGCATACTTTTTTGTCCTTACAAACTGGTCTAGTTACATTAAACATGATTTAACGCCTTACAAGCATATTTTAGCTTTAAGAAAAAATATTGAACAGAGACAATCTGTACAAGTTACAATGAAAAAAGAAGGTTTGATTTAGATAGACACTAGAGGGATTCAGCCCTCATATAATAATAAGGCTCTAGCCCAATAGATCTATTCTACTAGGCTAGAGCCTTATAAATAAGTCATGCATTTTTCAATTCGAACTTACTATTAATGCCCTTTAAAATAAAAAGAACTGCTCAATTGGAACAGTCCTTTTTATTGGGGTAACAACTCGTGTGGCACACCGCTGAACGACACATCAGTTGTCATTTTTCAATATAACTAATCAAGACTTTAGTATTTTAACGACATTGGATGACATCTCTCAACGACACAACAGCTGTCATTTTTCGCTAATAACGACACAACAGCTGTCATTTTCTTAAGTTAATGTGAGGGGAACGTTTGTTCTCTCGAATTTTCCTTCATTATTGTATGCTTTGCTTGCGCCAGTTATCGACAGCAGCCAGTAGACGATTATCTTTGACGGGATTTTGCCATTCATCCCAGAAATTTACAGTTCCACTGTTTGGTTTATTGAGAGGTTCATCAATCCTGATTCGACTTGGCAGCAAACTGGCATCACCGACAACTAATGCTTCTCCAGTGTCGAGAGTCGGAAGAATATCACTAAAACCACCGAGGCTATCAGGAAGAAGGCGTTTGATAACTCCTTGATCTTCAGCATTAGTCAGTCGCATGGAAACGAAGTTGCTACATTGGCTTAACAGTGTTTTATTTACTTCAGATGGACGTTGGCTGATTACAACTAAGCTGACACCATATTTGCGTCCTTCTTTAGCGATGCGCTCGAAGATATCCAGTGAAATATCATCAGCAGAATCTGCCATATTGCGCTGTGGCATATATAGATGGGCTTCATCACAAAGAAGGGCAATAGGATGGCGAAGTTCAGATGGGGTCCATTGTTGTACGGAAAATGTGACTCGTGCAACAAGGGAAACGATCAGGGGAAGAATATCTGAGGGAACTTCAGAGAAGTTGATGATCTTGATGCCTGCCTTACCATTTTCATCTGTGCTGCCGAGTGCAGCACTAGCAAATTTCTCAAGCCAAGCAAAATCAAGAATATCCTCACCACCATTAAACATGAAGCCGAGGCGTCTATCAGAGATTTTGTTTTCAAGTCTGGAAATCATGCGCGCGAGTTTTCCGAAGAAATCGCCCTGTTTTTCAGTTCCTATTTTAGCGCCAGGAACCATTTCGACGTTAATAGAATTCAGTCGCTCCAAAAGGAAATCCAGATCAAATGGAACGGGGCTATCAACAGTAAAATGTTTTAGTAAATCATGCTGCCTATTGTCTTCTAGGTACTTTCTTTTTGCTTGGTTAATCTCACGAGCCATGATCATGGCTTGATTGGGGGCATTTTGATCGCTACGATCGACAAACATGGAAACCAGCGCCTCATAAGAAAGGAGCCAATAAGGAAGATAAAGTACATCATCAGAAATGGTACTTTTAGCTTCCACATCTGTTGGTCCTGCAACCTTGAAGTGTTGAATGCCTATCCCAGTTAATGGAGCGTATTCACCGTGAAGATCAAAGACAATAGCATTGGCAGTAGCAAGCCCTGACATCTGTTCAATAATTTTGGCAGTTGTCCAAGACTTTCCAGAACCTGTACTTCCTCCAATAAAAGCATGGCGTTGGAAAAATTTGTTGCCATTGAGATAGGCTACTGCGTTCTCATCCAACGTGTACTTACCTAGCGTCAAGGCATTTCCATCTGCTGAAACACTTGAAAGTGTACGCATAAATCCAGTGAGGTTCTCACCTTCGAGCGAAAAGCAGTTTGCATCTATTTCTGGAACACTTTCGAGTGTTCGACGGAAGACATTCTCTTTGGAACTATCACGATCTAACATGGTTCCAATTAATGCAATACGACACAGATTTAATTCTGAATTTTGGTCGATAATCCCATCATTGGAAAGACTCTCTACGCTTCGCTTTCTAGTCACTTGCGTAATAAGACCAATGAGATGCTGTCCTGGTCTGCTGCTTTGGAGTACTGCAAGATGATTAACTTGTAGTCTTTTTAGGTGAGTAACGTTCTCCACATCCACAATGACATTCGTGGTGTCAACAGAGGCAACCTTTCCGAGTGCTTCTTCATCCTTAAAGTTAAATATTGGCATATGTCCTCTTTACATAATGAGTGATAAGTAGCCTTCAAGGCTCCAGATGTTTTTATTTACTGTGAATGAAGAGTTACTTAATGAAGAGTAGACTACAGACTCGTCATCTGTTGTTCCACGTTCTATAGCTAAGTAATTTTTTGCTTTGCCATCAATAATAAGATTCTTGGCCGAATCGGAAAGTGCATACGTGATGATTGTGACTGGCGCTCCCAGTCGGTGACATTTGGCCATAAGTTTTGGTTGAATATGCTCATCATTGAATCCATATCCAATACACAAGTATGATCCTGCCTCATTGATAGCTATATCGGCGTTATTAATGATTGATCGGAATGGTTCAAGATGTGTTTTTTGATACTTTTGAGTGCCAGGAGTCACAATCTGTGGGCTATAATTTTCAGGAATTTCTTGTGCTCCTGAAATTGCAATAGTGTCTTCTAATGAAGATTGAAACCAGTCTAGAGAACCATGTACTTTCCAAATATTCACTCTACGAGAGCAGGTTAACTCATCAGGCGTGGTGAGTTGGCGGAAAAAGCCATGTGTGAATCCTGTGTAGTGATGAATTTTACTTTGCTCACATGCATATTCTGCCAGTCGATCATAATTTGTAGTGACAATATTTATTTTTTTTAGACTTGTTTTGAACATATGTTGAAGTAAGCGACTCAACGGAAACATTGAAATATTTTGCAAACCATTTTTGAAAATATTGCAATCTTCAGAGTTAATGAGTGACCAGGTGGAATTTATGATCTTGCAAGTTAAGTCTTTAGATACATCTACTTGATGGAGTGCTGTTTCAAGATCTACGCCATTTTTAAGTGTTTGGCAGAAATTGTCCCAAGCTCCCATATCTGCATCAGATAATCCTGAAACATCAGTTTTTTCAGTCAAATGTTGTGCAAGTGCTCCCATTCCCGACATTCCATGTGCTGCCGAGGCCCCACTACCCAAAATTATGATAGGAGCCTTACCATAATAATCCTGAGCCTGTTTTTCATAATTAATATTAGACAAGATATTATCCTTTAATATTATTGAGTTAGTATTTTTTGGTTGGTTCAAGTGTAAAGATGTATCTTGTTGTAACTTACAAAAAAAGATAAGTCAAATATACATTTATGTCAGCAGTAAAATTTAATTGAATCAAAATAAATGGATAAGAAATGAAGGAGGAGGTATGAGGAATACACCTCAATGACATAGTTTTCTTTTGAGTGCTCGCTATCATTGCCTTGAAAACAGTAAAAAATAAAACCGATATGTCATGTGATGTCGCTGAGTGACGAATGCGTTTTCGTTACTACTGTTTTTTAAATGGGATTGAGGTTTTGCGACAGTTTGTGTCTTCCATGCCTTGTTTTATTACGCATGCGCTTTATTATTAAAATCTTTGTTAGAGATAATTTAATATGAATTTAGGCTTAAAAGAACTTATAGCTGAAATTGCTCTTTCCTCATCAATAAAAGAAGCAGCAGAATTATACAAAATATTTGAGGGTATATTAAAAGACTATGTTTTTATCTTAAGTTTTGACAAATCTTCAGCTGCTATTCCAGGTCTTGCAGTAGATAAAAATTTTTCAAAGACAGGTGCCATAAGAGGTTTATATAAATATAATAATGTATTCGTTTTAAGTGGGAAAACTGTTGATTCCTTATTATCTGGGAAGAAGGAGGAGATTCCAATTGACTATTCTATATCTTTGGATACACAAGCTGTAAGTTATTTATATTCATATTTTTTTGATAGAAATAATAATAGATTGCCAGGAGACCTGGATGAATTTTTTAGGTTTATTATAGAGCCAGATGTAAATGTTGATCCTATCCCTCACTTGACTGAGAATACATATAACTTAAAATCTGGTGTAATTTAGATGAAATTTACGATGTTAAGCTTGCTTATGAGATGTTTAGAAATTTGGATGTTGAGGCATTTAAGAATGAGAATAAACTAAAATTCAATAAAACTGATTTTGAGATTCAGCAAATAGCTCAGCAGCAAATGTCTCAAGAAATATTTAGGTTAACTAATGAACAGTTTAATATTGAGTATGAAAGAATGTTTCATGAGCAATATATAATTATTTTAATAATTGCTATTATTCGATGGAAATATAGTAAAAAATCAATTTATACAAAGATCTACACCTACTTTGAGATGAATCAAAAGTATCTTGGTTTGATGTCTGTCCGTGATGCAAATCTTGCATATGCTATTTTTTCAAATAAATCTAATTTCTTTGGAAAAATTCAAAAGAATTCTGACGAATTGGTTAGAAAGATGAAAGCTATGGCATGGGATATTTTTCATTTTAGATATTTAGAGAAAGCATCTACATTTTCTCTTAGTAAAAATGCGGATTATTTCTTTCCTGCATTATGTAGCTTTGATGACGAGTTTGTTAAATTAATTGATTTTTATAAACTTAGTGGGTTGGTTTATAATAAGGAAGACTCTGATATTTATCCATTTTATGCTTTTGGTATGGATGATATGGTAGAGCTAAGTGATAAACATAAAATGCAAATTCAAGAGGCATTTTTTACATCTGATGCTATTATTGAAAGACAAAATACTTGTGAAAATAAAAGAATGAGATTTAATCAGTCAGTTCTTGAGCTAGAGGAAGAGTTTTTTAATCTTATATGAGATAAGCACATGAGCACCGTTTTTGACCCTATTGTGTCTGAATTTGATAGTTTCGACCACGAAGCAGAATATAACGCATGGTTTAGAGCTAAAATAGAAAAGGCATCTACTGACTCACGCCCAGCTGTGCCACATGATCAAGTCGTTGCACACCTAAAAAAGCGTCGTGAGGAACGAGAAGCAAATACTAATCGTTGAGTTCATACTTAATACTGTCTCATTTAATAGATGTTTAGATTAAATTCGCACCCAAATAATTACTTGGGTGCGAAGCCATCTTAACTTATATAAAAAGTTGGATTTCAGCTAGTGGTACTATCTTATGATGTATGAGATAAGGAAAACCTTAGTATCTGCCTAAACAATTGATTTAAAAATATACTAGGTAAAGCTGTAGCCATCATTTTGCTTTTTAAGTAATTTTAATACATCTTCTCTTCGATATAAATTTAATGAATTTGATTCGCCAAAAGATATGGAATCAATTTTTCCTTGAGCTTTGAGATTAATGATGTGAGTGCGGTGCATACCTAAAACCTTACTAGCTTCGATTGCTGTCATATATTCTTTTTGAAGAGTTTTTACTTGATTTATATCGTCCGTCTTTACAAACTTCCAGTACACAAAATCATACAGTTTTAGATAGCCTGTTTTAATCCAATTAATATGTAACCAATTGATTGCACATCCTAATTCTTTTGCAGCATCCTCTAGAGAAATAAAGTCTTGACGATTAAGCTCAGTTATCAAAGTAGATACAGAGGCTTTTTCTACCCTAATAACTAAGTGGCAGTGTTTATCTTTTTTTAAGATCCCCTTTTGAACAAGTACAGCTACTTTTGATGGGCTGATATGTAATTTCGAACTTGTATGTCTTAATGAAAAATATAAAGTTGGATCTGATTCATAATGAACCAATTTTAATCTTTTTTTTGAGGGACGACCTGTATATGTTTCATAAATTTTGAGGTCATTGATCATTTCGGTGGTAATGCATTCAATATCAGTTTGTTGATAAAGGTTTGTTCTCAATCCATCAATGTGAGGGCCTCCTACAGGCTCAATGCCAAAATGCTTTAGCTTATCGGCTAGATTTGTAGAATTAACATTCAGCTGGCAAGCTAAGGTTCCAACAGAAATATATTTTTTGCTAAATTCTTCTATGATTTCTGGCAGTCCTACATTTTTTACATGTCCATCCACTTTCTTTTTATCAAGTTTTAACCAACCTTTGACACCAAGGTCTCGAACTATTTCCTTATGAATTTGCAATTGACCTGCAATTTCTGGAAGTGTGAGAAGATCGCCTTTTGGAATATCTTGTACACATGAAGATAGTAAAGGTACTTTATGCGATTCGTCTAGCAGGAGCCGTTCAATATCAATACTACTAATATTTATAAGCCCTCTAGCATTTTTTATGGTGTCTAATTTTTCTTTTTGAATTAAGGTTTTCAATCTAGTATAGGAAATATCTAGAATAGTCCTTGTTTGATCCAAAGAAAAAAACTGTTTTAGATGATTTGTTGCAGGTTGAGCAACATGAATGCAATTGGCCAATATAGAGTTTGCATATTCACGTAGTATTGAACTTTGTTTCTTTAAATAGACAGCCTGAATTTGAGGATGTGCTTCAGAAACTCTTGAATTAATGATATGAATAAGTGTTTTCTTAGATTGTTCAGGATTTGTGAAATATTCATATGCCATTTGAATACGTTGATGATCGGCATCAATATCATTAGATTTCCAGTCAAACTTTTCTAAAGCTAGCCAATAATCTGATAATTGATTAATAACGTTTTGATCGCCATGGTATATGGTATCTATGAACCATTGTATTGCTTCAGAATTCTTTAAATTGGTTGGTAGGATTCGTAAGTCTTGTCCACAACTATGACAAAAAACAATTTTATTCCTACTAATATTGAGAGATTTTTTACATGTTGGACAGCAATCATATAACTGTGTGCCATGTTTCAAACACACAGTGTAAGGGCGGAGTAACCAATGACGTCTCCAATAAGATTGTTCACTTAAACATTTAGGGCAAAAAGCCTGAACATCTTTTCGAAATAAACTGTGCTTTAAAATAATTTTAGAATATTTTCTTGGCATAGCTTGAGTAGAGCCACTTAGTGCAAATGCTAATGATGTATATTCATCAGATAAGCCTAGTAACTGAAGTAGTTTTCTAAATCTCTTTTGATGAGTTACATGACTACTGAGTGTTGTGGAAGGACTGCTTGACTGAATTTTACAAAGAGAATAAACGCTAGAGAATCCATTGGCTTCCGCAGCTCTAATTAAAAGACTGGCTGCACTTTCATCTGGATAGGGTATAGGTTTGATTAATAAAGAATAAGAATTCATAGAGCAATCCTCATCTGACTGGCCAAAATATTACGTGACATTTTGAAAGGATCATTTTTGGTCAAACTGACTTTAGCTGTAGTTCCTTGTAACCATGCGTTGCTAAAATCATCACTTGTAATAATTTCTCTATTATCTTTAAGGGCAAATAGTACACTATCTTTGATGAGTGACATGATAAAGGCTGGATTGCCAGCAGTAGCAGCATAAAGCTGTGTAGTTATTAGAGGAGAGCTTAAACTCTGATAAAAAGAGATTTCACATCTGATTTTGATTTGATTTTCTACTTCAGCAAGAAATGGAAACATTGAGCCGTATGATGTAGATGAACCTAGTGTCATAGCATGCAATGGATAATGATATTGAAATCGACGGGTTAGCTGTGAATCCATTTCTAATAAGGGAACAAACTGTGATAGACCAACCAAGCAGAAGCTAATTTGTGTTTCATTAACGATTGATTTAATCCAATCACAAACCACAATATTTAATTTAGTCATGGTTTTTTGAAAACGAAATAGATGATGAAATTCATCTAGAAAAACCAGTCTGGTTTCACATTGGCGAAGTAAATGACACAGGCGCAACGAGATTTGAGTGGTATTTCCAGATGCTGGGTTAGGATCTCCTAGTTCTTTGAGTAGCATACTTGCCACTGATTTAACTGATGCTGGAGATGGAATTTGAGCATAAAATGCTGGAATAATAGTTTTTTCATAGCCCTCAATGAGAGTTGTATAAGACGGCATTTTTTTGATAATGGCTCTACAAAGTAAAGTTTTACCATGACCGCCGTCGGCATGTAAAATACTGCCGATAGGCTCTTGGTAGAGTTGACTTTTTTCCATGCATTCAGTAATACCATGAAATGCATGATTAAATTCTGGATGGCTTACAATGAAGCGATTGATTTGAGCAACTCGTTCAAGAATAGATATTGAATGATTCATCTTAGATCTCCATTGAAGAGAATGCTGTATAGCCATCGGTGGCTTGCTGTTCTTCCGCAACGATTGGGGGTGGCTTAATTGGCATTGAAAGATTTTTAATTTCTTCAGGAAAATCTATTACTAGTTGGCGTAATTTAGGCTTTTTCCTCTGTAAATCTTCTTGGATTTTTTTCAGTAAATGCCAACGGGCAAGTAGATTAGCCTTTTCACCTAAACGTGTAACATCAGCTTGAGCCATCTGTTTTTTGATTTTTTGTGCTTCTTGATGAGCATATATAGTCAAACCCTGTGCATAACTAGGATTGGTGCATTCAGCTTTGATGAGATTAGTTGGATCATTCGGATCAACGATAAATACATGCCCTAAATCTATTTCATCAACAAGTACAATCACTTTGGTGAGCTTCTGTTGTTCAAAGGTTGCTAGAGCAGGGGAAAAATAATACAAGTAGTCGATTAAGACACGTCCCTTGTTAATGCTACGCTCGTAAGGTTTTCGGCATAGTACAGATGCCTCATCATCTGAAAGCGAAGTTGGTTTGACGATTTTTGTGGCGTCTTCCCAAGCAAGTATAGGTATACGATTGGTTTCAGAATGAATACGTGTGTGGTAAATCTCATTGATCCATTGCTCTGCATATTTCTGAACATCTGCAAGTGTCATTTTGGCAGTTTTACTGGCGTTATAATCTCCTCTTGCTGTGGAATTCGAGAAAGTTGTACCAGATAGTTTTTGAGTTAAATCTTCAGTTAGTGTTCTAAAGAAGCTTTCAATATGCGGTTTATTATTTGGTGTACCGACTTGAGAAGGTGTAATGGTAATCTTTAAAGTTTCACATAGTCGTGCAAAAGAATTATTTTTGAATTCCACGCCATTATCGGGGACAATTTGACTAGGAATTCCCCCAGATAAGCCCTGATAAGATCGAGTGATCATATTCCTAATTACACATAACGTCGTTAGAGCACTTGGTGGATATAAACTAATGTAAATTCCAACGATGGCTCGGGTATAAACATCAATAGCACATGATAGGAATGGACGGCCTAAAATGGCTCCTGTTATATCATCAATGATAATGATATCCAGGTAATGGGTATCAATTTCCACCAAAGCCATTACGGTTGGGCTGATGATGGATTGTCCAGCAGCTTTGAGTAATTTTCTTGCAGTACGAGATCCTTTTTTGGCGTTAATTACTACATAAGGATCTAAACGATTGATACGACGCTCAATCGTTCGTAAACAAGGGATTTTATGTGATGTCCAGCCATGTTCCATGGCTTTTCCAACAATAAATGCCAGTACATCTTTACCATCTCGTCGCTCAGAACGGAGGTAAATTTCTTGGATGGCTTGATGGATTAGACGTTCGATTTCTAAAGAAAATCGGACATAATGATTACCGGATTTTTTCTTTTCAAGAGATTCTGTGCACTGATTACTTAGTAGATATACTCGAATCCATCGTGCAACAGATCTAGGGTTTGGTGGTATCTGGTCTTGAATCTCTTTGGCAATCTGCTGAATTAATATCGTTAATGGTTGAACTGCAGTTGGGCGTGGCAGCTTAGATAGAGCTGCTTGTATATACCTAAGTTTACGTATTCTTTTTGCTGTCATCTCAGGATTAACTAACAAATTTGATGTATTAAAATCATATTCAATCTGACCAGACTTATACCATTCTTCAAACTGATGATATGGAATTTGAAATATACGACCACCAGCGATCGCAGAATATCGGCATATACCATGACCGATAAAGCTAATTTCAAACTGTGAACCGTGAAATAAAAAACGAGTACCAATACTGGGAATAGGAATGGAAGTATTCATAGATCTACTCCCAGCATAAGATGATTATTTTTGGAATTTTTGATTTGAATGATTTGATGGAAAAGCAAATAGTCTGCAAGTTGTGGAGACAATTGGTCTTTTTCTAAAATGCTATACGCTTGTTCTAGATCATCCAATTCATAGCGAATCAAGAGGTCTCGTGCCAATTCAATTTCAAGTGATGTCCAGTCCTGAAGATGGCCACGAGAATAAAGATGCAATAATTGTGTTAGGGATTGGCGTTGGGGTAATGTATTTGCATCAACTAACTTAAAAGGGATATTTATAGACGCCAAAATGGAAGCTAGTCTCTCAAAGCGTTGCAGGCTTTCTAGGGACAGATGTTGAATGGATGGCTTAACTTCGTGGACTTCAAAATCACCTTTGTGAGTACGAATCAGAAAGTCAGGATAAAGTTCCAAATTTTGCCCAATCGGAATTTTTAAGGCCTGTGTTCGATAAGATTGTACGGCAGGATGACTTTCTAGTTGTACAGCATAAGCCAATTCCAGAAAGCTTTCTAAAGCAACTGAACCACCAGCTTTACGGCTGGGAAAAAGAGAAGTTCGACGTTCTAAGCAGCCTTGATAAATACGACGCTGGCCATGTAGTGTTCCAGCAATATTTGGTTTTTGATTAAACGCTGAATGGATCTGTTCATGAATGAGTTGCTGTATATGTTGTTGTATGTGGCTTATAGGATAAGACATATTATATCTCCATGTTTTTGAAGCATATGTATCCATAGAATGTTGTTTTCTAGGGATAAATAAGCCCATCACAGCTAAAAAAGATAGGTGTGAAAGACTTGACGTATGGTTCTACACAGAAGATACTAAGGGTCTCAATCTCTATATTATCTTCGTGTAATGTAGAACTAACGGATCTTTAAAAAGATCCGTTTTTTATTTATGCGTGACTAATTTTTCGTTAATTTGTCTCCTTATTTGTATCAAAGTTAAATATAGGAACATTAACTTCTTCTTTTAAACCTAATTTGACTGCTATCTTATGGCTTTCTCCACGAATGGGAATGTGCTTACTTTTAAGTACGCTATACACAAGATCTGGTGAAAAATTATTTTGACGAGCCCAATCAGCTATTGAGAGTCCACTAAGTTCGAATTTTCGTCGAATCTCATTTTTATCTACCATAGTCACATTGCCCGAAAAAATTTGGAATAGTTTAAAAATAAGTCAAACCTCGTGGAAGGTCAACTTTTTAATTTAGGTAAGATCATGTTTTCTAAGATTATTTTTAATATAATGTGTATTATATAGAAAATTTTTCACTGGAAATTTTTTATAAAACCTTAAAAATCATTTGATTATATACATATTGATTTTTAACATCTTGGATAGGGGGAGCACTAATAAGTCAACCACTTATTTTTATTGCTTAATCATAAAATAACTTGCATAGCTTAAAAGAGAAAAAATGTTACGAATCAAAATGTATCAAGCAGGTAATGGTGATGCTTTCTTAATATGTACAGATACTACAAATATCCTAATCGATGGTGGTTATGCTAGCTCTTTTATCCAATACATTAAAGATGATTTAATAGAGCTAAATTCAGCAAATAAATTTCTAGAACTTGTTATTACAACACATATTGATTCTGATCATATAGGTGGAATACTTAAGTTCCTCAGTTTAAATGGAACTTCGACACAACCATCAATTATTTCTGTTAGTAATATTTGGCACAATAGTTTACGTAGCATAACCATGCCTATTGCAGAGCCTTTAGAGTTAGAAAAAAATCGAAGTTTGCTTCAATCCATCCATGATAGAGGTCATCCTAAAATACAATCTGATACAGATTCCAATGCTGAAAAAATAGGTGCTCAACAAGGTAGTACGCTAGCTACATTGATTCATAATGGGGGGTATCGTTGGAATAATGGTGATGGAACGACAAGTATAACTAAAGAAGGTCTAGAATCATTTGCTATAACTGGAGGTATGATTCGAGTTTTATCTCCATCTCAAGATTCTTTAAAATCATTATTAAGTGAGTGGGAAAAGCAACTAAAAAAATATGGTTTCAAAGGTTCAATATCTTCAGGAGAGCTTATTGATGATGCGTTTGAATTTATGCTAGAGCATATGAATGATTATCAAAGAAAAACTCCAAAACCAATTTCTGCAACAACTCGTAAATCCCTTCATGAAATTTATAAACCAGATGATTCTCCTACCAACAAAAGCTCTATAGCGACAATTATCGAACTCAATGGTATTCGAATTCTAATGTTAGCTGATGCATGGGCTGAAGATATAATATTTAGCCTTCAAAAGTTAAAGGACGAAGGACATTCTATGATTTTCGATGCTATTAAGATTTCACATCATGGAAGCTATCATAATACTAGTCCAGAACTATTGGATCTTATTGATTCACCTGTTTATTTTATTTCATCCAATGGGAATAGACATTATCACCCAGATATTGAAACTCTTA
The DNA here is from genome assembly GCF_900096955.1 of Acinetobacter boissieri. Taxonomy (GTDB): domain Bacteria; phylum Pseudomonadota; class Gammaproteobacteria; order Pseudomonadales; family Moraxellaceae; genus Acinetobacter; species Acinetobacter boissieri. Next base: position 93,650 of record NZ_FMYL01000005.1, read on the forward strand.
TAGCTATAGTAGATAGGCCTTCTACATTTCCTAGAACACTTTATTGCAACTATGCCACTGTTGCTTCAACAGAACTTAAAAACTATCAAACTAAATCAGAAGCCAAATTTTCGGTTATTGAAAATGCCTGCGACTGGATTGCATTTACGGGGAATAAATGATGTTAGAAAGTACAATCAAGATCGCAGTATGCAAAATTAGATGTGGAACAGATTCCGGATCAGGTTGGCTGATCAAACAGAATATTGTCATAACAGCATAGCACTGCGTAGAAAATGCAATTAAGGATAGTGATCCTATAAAATTAGGATTTAATTTTTCTGAAAATTCAGATGAATTGACTGCTGAAATTATAGACTATGATGAGGACTTAGATATTGCATTGCTCTCATTAAAAAATATTAGTAGCACTTATTTACCAGTCTCTTTCAGTGATTCTCTGCCTGTAGTAGGTAAAGATTTTTATTCCCATGGCTGGCCAGTCACAAAATTAGAAATGGGTCATCAATTAAAAGGATCAATAGTACAAGTTCTAAATACATTGAAGTTAGGTAATGATATTGAAATCCAAATAGAAGCTCCTAATTCGCTTGATGACTATAGTGGGCATTCTGGAGCACCTCTCATATGTGATGGTACGTGTTTCGGGATAATTCGATACTCGATAGAAAAGACGATTGGTGCGATATCAGTTTTTAGAATTAGAGAATTTTTAATTAAAAATAATATTCTCGAGGAAGAGTTAATTGATAAAGGTGTAGAAATACCTAAATTAGCTCCGAGAACTGAATTTAATACGATTTTTGATGAATTTTTAATTAGTAATACGGGTAAATACATCTTTCTAGAAGGTGCCCATGGTATTGGAAAGTCTACATTTTGTGGGAATTACAGAGCCCAAAATCCTTCAATTGAGAATTTTAATACGTATAGTTTTACGCATAATAGAGATCTCATAAACGTTGCTCATTTAGCACAACCAGTTGAATTCGTTAATTGGCTTAACATGCAAGTTTCAATGTTAGTTAATGGAAGCTCTGGAGTTGCATTAAAAGATGAATATGCTCAACTAATTAAAGAAACTCAGAATGTAATACAAGCTTTAGGACAATATTACAGTTCTATTAATAAAATTGGTGTGCTTTTTATTGATGGAATAGATGAAATTGATAAATATGATAGAGAGCTATTTAAAAAATTTCTTGGGTTATTACCTCAAGTGATTCCCTCGAGTCTAGTTATAGTACTTTCTGCACCAAGTTATACGCAATATTCTGCACTTTTAGGAAATAAATTAAGACAAGAAACCTGTATTACTTTACCTTCTTTGTCCTATGAAATAACTCAACAATTTTGCATAGTAGCATTACCTAAAGAGCTGTGTGATCCCGTCATAGTTAAATTAATCTGTGATAAGGCTGAAGGCCATCCTCTATATCTTCGATATTTAGTTGATCTAGTCAATGATGGTAAAAGCTATGATGATATTTCTAAGCTACCTTTACTAGAAGGCAGCATTCTCAATTACTATGAATCTTTATGGCATCAACTTTCATCAGACACAGATGGAGTTAATCTTTTAGCTATTATGGTTCGCTTGAGATGGGGAATACCTATTTCACTCCTAGTAACAACATTGAATGCAAATGAACAAGCTGTATTAATAAGTACGATTGAGCGTATCAAACACTTACTTTTAAGCTCGGACAATACCAATGTTTATCATTCTTCTTTTTCGGAATTCCTAAAAGGAAAGACTCATTTACGTGAAAATGATATTCAATTAAGACTTTTTAACTTTTGTGAGAATAGTCCTGACGTTGAGTATGGTATGTTTAATATCATCTACCACGGTCTTAAAACTCTAAATAGTGATAAATCTCTTGTTATTAGCTATTGCAATCAAGATTGGGCTGACAAATGTGTTTTAAGAGGGATAAAGCCTGATACGTTATTAGGCGATATTGAGGATGTCCTTAAAGCCATTACAGATCTTGGAGATTTTACAGAAACTAATCGTATCTTGTTGTTATCTCAAAGAATGAAATTTAGATATGATACATTATTTGCTCAATCTGCTGATCTTACAGCTAGCGCTTTAATATCTTTAGATAAAACTACAGAAGTATTACAACACATTATTCGTTATAAGCAATTAATCATACCCATTGAGTTGGCGCTTAAAATCTCTTTACAACTAATAGAAGTAGAAAGCTATAAGGAAGCTCGTATTCTACTAAAGACTATTGAAACGAAAATTGCGAAAGTGCTTGAGCTTATTGCTACTGAGGGGCTCTCAATTCCAGACTTCTTGACTTTATTTGATTTGCAGTTGCAGCAGTACATGCTAAAAAGCCAAGCATTAGTAGAAGGTTCGGATACAGAATTACTTAAATTCCAACATTACTGGCTAAAGTTGATGAAATCTTGTATTCAAGATGAAGAAGAAAGTAAGCAGGTTCGTCAATTAATGGCCATCTATTTACAATCAAACTTTATGTGCTTAATGCAACGCCCTTTTCCTTTAGAGGTTTTGAGGGAAATTTATTCTGGTCCAATCACAGATTATATTGAGCAGTATATTTGGGCTGCAGTTGAATACAATACTAGATGTAATTTTTTTGATATTCCCTATGATCAGAATTTACTTAATAAACTTTTCGAAGACATCAACACATTAGTTACAGAAAATGAAGGAACTCTAGGAAAATTTGATTTAGGGATAATTAATTGTTTAATTTCTCTTGGTAGCCCATCTAATATTATGACTTCAATAGAAGTTGAAAACACGGTTGTAGAATTCCAGAAAATTGCCTTTATTGCTGATGATAATGTTTCTTTAAATGAGACTGCATTTAATGAGGCTATGTCTCAATGGAGAACACAGGCTTATCTTAGCCCTGATGTACCCAAACCAACTATTCTAGTCTTACTCGAATCAGATTGGATGGATTGGCTTTTCTCCCTTACTAAAATTTTAGCATGGTGTGATGGCTTAGCTAGACGATTCAAGGAGGAAAATGATTTAGAACAATTGGATTCAATCTGGAAGGTGATTCATCAAGATATCTTTCAAAATCTAAAGTTCAGCCTATTTGAACGAGTAAATTGGAAGGATGCCTACGCTTTACCTGAAGCTGTTTTTCCACGTATTTATAAGAATCTAACCTCATTGATTTTAGATATTTTCCTAACTCATATTGGAGAATTAATTAGCTTCATTCAAGATATATTTTCATATCAGTGTGGCATCTATTCAGAAGGTTTTAGAGATGTACTAAAAAATGTTCTAGAACAAATTTCTAAATATGAGTTAGAAGATGATGTAGAGGATCTAGCTTTTTCGTTACTTGAACGTTGGGAAAATTTTATATTATTAAATCTAAAAAATAGGCATGAACTTATCCCTGAACTCTTAACTATAATTCCTTTATACAAACGTTTAAATGCTTTAGAGAAAGCAAAGGACACCTACAGACATGTCTTGGCATTTTCTATGGGCCCTAACTGGTATAAAGAGGATCAATTGGGATTAGCTGTTAGCACTTTGGAAGCTATTGATATACAAATGCCTTTAAAGAATGGATTTTTAAGTAAAATTGCGGGATTGTTGGAGGTGTCTAGTGGAGAGATGACCTTTGAACGTTTTGTTCGATATGCGAAGCGAGACTTCATAAATGCTTTGTGTTTAAGAGGCGAGTTTGATAAAGCTATCCGCTACTATATCCGACAAACTTATGGTTCATTAGGGCAAATGTATGGGGATATCACTAAAGGTGAGATTGATCGAGTATCTGAATTAGCTGGAACTCGTTTTCCTGGTGGGGCTTTGGATGAACAGGATTCAATACTGTGTATTGTACGCTCTGCTATTCCTCATCTAGATTGGCAATTCTGTTGGGTACTTTTAGAAACTTTCCAATTTGGAGATTCTAGATATCTACATAATTATGCTGAAGTATATGGAATATTAATACAAATAAATCAAGAAGATGAAAATGCTATCAAAATGATGTTTAGTAGGTTGGAAATTATCTGTGAATCTGAAATGTGTAAAGATGATCGCTCAGCTTTTTTATTGGCTCTAAAAAAACATATTCCAGAGAGTCTTAAGGAGTCATTTAAAAGTCAATTTGTTTCATATTCTGATTCATTAAATCCAACAGTAGATGAAATTGAAAAAAAAGCTACTGACTTAGTAGAAAAAAATAATGAAGATAATGATATTAAAGAAAATAATATAGATTCTCTTTTTACACCGGGAATGTTTGGAACGAGGAACTCTATAAGCCAAGCTAAAGAATTTTTGTCTAATGCTAAAAGATTTATTCGCCGCAAAAATTATTTACAAGCACAGCAAGAAATATTATCTGCAATAAAAACGATCCAAGATGGTCAATGGTCAATATGGAGTGGTGGTTTACCAGAGGTAAAAGAAGGACAAAATATCTTAAAGCAAATAACTAGTTCAAATTCAGAGTTGATTAAATTATTTAGTCAGTTAATTCTAAGCGAACGATATTCCAATCCATGGTTTATCGCTGAGAATTTAATAAGCTGGTTAGCTTCAGAGTCATCATGGGAAGATCAAAATAGATTGATTGAGTTATCTATTGAGCATATTCAACTCATGGTGGGGATGGTTGAAACTGAAATCAATGATTACGAGTTTCTGGAAGAATCTAATAAAAGTAATATATATGATGACTTCACCAAGCTTATTTTACATGTTATTGATCACCCTACATGGTTAAGAAGTGAGAAGGCTGCAGATATGTTACTGTGGCTATTGAGAAGTTACCCAAAATATATTCCTTTATTTGGGAATCAAGCCTTTTCTAATAATTTTGGTAACCATCCTGACATTATTTGTGGAGTATTAGATCAGCTGTCATACTCAGAAGCTAAACTTTGGGGGATATTATCTACTTCCTTGGATTTTGAGACTATTAAACACAAATGCAAACACATTGGAAGGCTTTCTGTTTTAAAGAAAATCTTAAATCAAGCAATAAAAAATGGAGATCAACATGCTGCTAATGTTTTAGCGCAATTACAAGAAAATCTTACACAAGTGATTAATCCTACTGATACTAGAAATGTAGCATGTCCAGAATGGGCAATAGGACTTAAATCTAAGTGGTCTAAATTAAATGTATTAGGTGTTACGAATTCATCTCTAGTAGAGTGTGCAACATCAATAATGCAAGATATATGTTCTCCATTGACATTAAAGACTTGCTTGGGAATTGAAGAACTATTGGCTCAAGGATATTATGCAAATAAGAATAATCCCATTAGATGGCGAGCAAAAGCACAGTATGCTTTACAGGTTGCACTTCAATCTACAGCACCTTCTAATTTGCATGAAAAGATTAATGCGATATTTCGATCATACAATCCCACTAGCCTCAATAATTTAAGAATTAAGAATTTTAACTCTCATGGACTAGCATGGCTAATCGCCCAACCTGAACCTATAAGTGGTGGAAATATTTATCTCGATTATTATGAGAATTTCTGGTATGAAGGTCGTTTAAGAGAAATAAGGCTGACAGCTTATTTAGGTGATCTATCACAAGTAACTGTACCATCAGGGCGCTTTCTATCAACTGAGAATCCTACATTAAATAGAACATTTCCTGTGGATGTATGTGCTAATGTAGATCCAGCTTTGGCTTATTTTGGTATTTTTACTCCAGCAATCCCAACACAACATTTTATGCAAATTCTGAGTACAGAAGCTAAATGCATTAAACGAGCTTGGTGGCGTTCTTCTCGCACTAATGTAGTAACAACTGGAGCACCAGAATCGGCAGGCTGCTATCTTTCTATTGATAAGGATGAGCTACAAAAGTTACCTAGGAATATGAATCTATTCTGGATATATGAAATTGATTCTGACGTTGCAGGGTTCATACCTTATAAGTAAGTAATGGAGAATTTATGGATTTTTATGATACCCCGAATACTAGATCAGAATTTGAACATCGGTTCCATTTTTTATTTAACATGATAAATGAAGGTAAATTGAGTGGTGTTTCTATCGATGGACTATGCAAAGTCAGATTTCTTCCAAATGGCAGATTTGATTTTCTCAGTGTAAATGAAAGTGCTCGATTACAGGCAAATATGATGCTGCATATGCAGAAAATGAAATTTCCAGAGAGCGTGGTTGAAAATACAGTCCTAGATAAAGATTAGGTGATTAGTATAGAGATAGAGAAGTTCCTTAATTAATAAAATAGCTATGTGTATTGTAAAATGGACAGATCTTTTTCAGCCTGAAAATTTTAAGGCATTTTTTGTAGGGATATGATAATTGAGCAATAAAAAGGAGATCTAATAGATCTCCTTTTTAATTTAGTAGCATTGTATGTGTTGCAAATATCAACTCATGTCGTGTTTCAGGTCAATCTAGCTGAGCTCTTTAAGTATCAATATTGACACGTGTCATGTCGTTCCATGACACGTGTTGTGTCGTTTATGACAACTGATGTGTCGTTCAACGCACACGATAAAACTTACCAGCTTAAAGCACCACCAGTTTGATAGTCAGTCACACGTGTTTCAAAGAAGTTTTTCTCTTTACGTAAATCCATCATTTCCGACATCCACTGGAATGGGTTATTTACGCCTTTATATTGTTCAGGTAAACCAAGCTGTGCAAGTCGACGGTTACAAATAAATTGTAAATATTCTTCCATCATTGCAGCATTCATGCCTAAAACACCACGTGGCATCGTATCACGTGCATATTCAATTTCTAGCATTGTCCCTTCAAGAATCATTTGAATGACTTCTTCTTGGAATTCGGTTGTCCAAAGCTTTGGATTTTCAATTTTAATTTGGTTAATCATATCAATACCAAAGTTCACGTGCATAGATTCGTCACGTAAAATATATTGGAATTGCTCTGCAACGCCACCCATTTTATTACGGCGTCCCATGCTTAAAATCTGGCTAAATCCACAGTAAAAGAAAATCCCTTCAAGTACACAATAGAATGCAATCATATTACGTAACAAGGTTTGATCTGTTTCTGTTGTACCTGTCACAAATGTCGGATCTCCCAACTCTTGTGTATATTTGAGGCCCCAAGCTGCTTTTTTAGCAACACTTGGAATCTCACGATACATATTAAAGATCTCACCTTCATCCATGCTAAGTGATTCAACACAATACTGATAAGCATGGGTGTGAATTGCTTCTTCAAAGGCTTGACGTAAAATGTATTGACGACATTCAGGGTTAGTGATCAAACGATATAGTGCAAGTACTAAGTTATTTGCAACCAATGAATCTGCTGTTGAGAAAAAGCCAAGATTGCGTTTTACAATCATTCTTTCATCTTCAGTCAAACCATCTTCTGACTTCCATAACGCAATATCATTCGTCATGTTTACTTCTTGTGGCATCCAATGGTTCGCACAACCATCAAGATATTTTTGCCATGCCCATTCGTATTTGAAGGGTACAAGTTGGTTTAAGTCTGCACGGCAGTTGATCATTGATTTATCATCAACTTCAACACGACCTGCACCCATTTCTAGCTCTTCTAGACCCGGTGCAACATCTAAATTTCTAAGTGACTCAGCTGCCCGAGCCATGGTATCGGTTTGATGAGTTGTTCTGTTGTTTGTGGTTGTTCCAGAATTTTCAGAATCGTCAGTGCTTTTCTTCGATTGCTGTGAATCAGGTACCATCTTTTGTTCAGACGCTTCTTGCGGTTGGATGGGCGTAGATTTGGACTCTGGAGTTTGTTTTTTCGAATCATCTTCAAAATCGTCCCAACTTAGGATAGACATAGTTAATCTCTCTGCGTGGTGTTTATTTTAGCATAAATCATCTTTTTTATGCGTTGATGTCTTGATGCAATATAGCTGGAATAAATACCCGTGGAAAAGTCAGACAGAAATTTGACTTAAAACACGGGCAGTTTTCCCACAGATTATACGGGTTGTCCTAAATCAGGACATTTAAGTGACATATTTTAAGACTATGTCACTTGACTGTTATTGGCATGCTTCGCAATCTGGATTGTCGATAGAGCATGCTAACGGTACAGGTGCTGCTTGAGTAAAGCCGTCTTCTGAACCTTTTGCTGTAACAGGTGCATTATTCACTGTAGTTGTTTTCACAGCATTGAGTGTACCTGTATTAATGGTCGATTTTTCAGTCGATGTTGCACCGAGTGCTCGTAAATAGTAGGTAGTTTTTAAGCCACGTAACCACGCCATTTTATAGGTGAGGTCAAGTTTCTTACCATTTGCCCCTGCAATATATAGATTGAGCGATTGTGCTTGGTCTATCCATTTTTGACGGCGTGATGCAGCATCAACAATCCAACGTGGTTCAACTTCAAATGCAGTTGCAAAGAGTGCTTTAATATCTTCAGGAATACGTGCAATTTTCTCTACCGAACCTTCGTAATGTTTGAGGTCATTAACCATGACAACATCCCACAAACCACGCTCTTTAAGAGTACGAACAAGGTATGGGTTGATGATGGTAAATTCACCAGAAAGGTTAGATTTTACGTATAAGTTTTGGAAAGTTGGCTCAATAGATTGTGCCACGCCACAAATGTTTGAAATGGTCGCTGTTGGTGCAATCGCCATGACATTTGAGTTGCGCATTCCATTTTTTTGCACAGTGGCACGTAAGGTATCCCAATCTAAACGTTGTGTACGGTCAACTTCAAACATTTTTTCAGGGCGTGTTTTTGCCACAAGGTCAAGTGAATCAATTGGTAAAATACCTTGATCCCACAGTGAACCTTTAAATGTTGAATATGTACCACGTTCAAGCGCTAAGTCACTTGAAGCCTGAATCGCATGGTAACTAATGACTTCCATTGATTCATCTGCAAACTCTACAGCTGCATTTGAACCGTAAGCAACATTCATTTCATACAGGGCATCTTGGAAGCCCATAATTCCCATACCCACAGGGCGGTGTTTCATGTTTGAATTTTTAGCTTGTGGTACAGCGTAGTAATTAATATCAATGACATTATCGAGCATGCGCACAGCAGTTTTAATCGTACGTTTGAGCTTTTCTTCGTTTAGCTTACCTTGTTCGATATGGCGAACAAGGTTGATTGAGCCTAAGTTACATACTGCAATTTCATCTTTGCTGGTATTTAACGTAATTTCAGTACACAAGTTTGATGAGTGAACGACACCAACGTGTTGTTGTGGTGAGCGTAAGTTACATACATCTTTAAACGTAATCCATGGATGACCTGTTTCAAATACCATAGACAGCATTTTACGCCACAAGTCTTTTGCATGTAGTTTTTTATGCAACATGTTTTTTTCTTTGGCAACACGTTCATAATAACTGTAGCGTTCTACAAAAGCGCTACCTGTTAGGTCATGTAAATCTGGTGTTTCTGATGGTGTAAATAACGTCCATTCGCCATCTTCAATCACACGTTGCATAAACAAATCTGGAATCCAGTTCGCTGTATTCATGTCGTGGGTACGGCGACGGTCATCGCCTGTGTTTTTACGTAGTTCTAAAAACTCTTCGATGTCTAAGTGCCATGTTTCTAAGTATGCACATACAGCACCTTTACGCTTACCACCTTGGTTGACAGCAACTGCAGTATCGTTTGCTACTTTTAAGAAAGGTACAACACCTTGTGATTTACCGTTTGTGCCTTTGATGTATGAGTTTAATGCACGTACAGGTGTCCAGTCGTTACCTAAACCGCCAGCCCACTTTGAAAGCATGGCATTGTCACGCATTGCGCCGTAGATGTCGTATAGGTCATCATCAATGGTGGTGAGATAACAGCTTGAAAGTTGTGGGCGTAATGTACCTGAGTTAAACAGTGTTGGCGTTGATGCCATGTAGTCAAAGCTAGATAATAGGTTGTAGAACTCAATGGTACGATCTTCACGATTTTCTTCGTTTAAGCACAGCCCCATAGATACACGCATGAAGAACAGCTGTGGCAGTTCAAAGCGAACACCTTTTGAATGGATGAAGTAACGGTCAAACAGTGTTTGTAAACCTAAATAAGTAAATTGGTTTGAACGTTCTGGTTGAATCGCATTCGATAGTTTTTCTAGGTCAAAATCAAGCAGTACAGGTGATAGCAACTCAAGCTCTACGCCTTTTTTAAGGTAAGCTTCAAGTGCATTGGCTTCTGATGTTTCAGTATCTAAGCCTAAAAATTGTAGTCCGGTTTGTACCAATTCGTTGCGTAATAAACGTGCAGTCACATACGTGTAATTTGGCTCGTGTTCGATACGTGTACGTGTTGCCATGATCATTGTGGTTGCAATATCACTGGTCTTAACGCCGTTATATAAGTTTTTAACCGTTTCATCAACGATGGTTTGAACATCAATACCTTCAAGGCCTTCAGCGGCTTTGCTAATCTCTGTATTGAGTGCAGCTAAGTCCAGTGGTTGTAGGCTACCATCTGCCGCTGTTACTTGTAGCGTTGGGTGATGGTTTTCTGACAGGTTGTGACGAGCATTGGTGCGTTGTTCACGATAAATCACGTAGCTACGTGCAACTTTCTGTTCACCTTCACGCATGAGTGCAAGTTCAACTTGGTCTTGAATTTCTTCAATATGAATCGTGCCACCAGATGGGAGTCGACGTTTAAACGTATTACTCACCATGTCGGTTAATTCAGTAATACGGTCATGGATACGGCTTGAGTCAACGCTTTGTTGCCCTTCTACAGCTAAAAAGGCTTTACCAATCGCTACAGAGATTTTCTGGGCATCAAAAGGTGCAACATCACCAGTACGTTTGATGACTTGAAGTTGCCCTGGGGTTGATGAGATGATGCTCATATCAGCTTCGCTCCATTGTATTGTTTATAATGTTTTGACCCATTGAGATACGTTTTTGCAACATATATAGCAAAGATGAAAACACAATATTTGGTGGTTTATATTAAGTATGGGCACAAGATACGGTAATTTTTTTAAATTATCAATATTGACATTTTGTTATTTATTTTGTTGTAAGAGGCAAGGTGTTGTAAGTGGTTGTTGTTTGTAAAATATGATGGTTGTAGGATAACAAAAAATAAATAAATTGTATTTATATTCTTAAAACTGGCGTGCTTGTTTGGCTATAAAATATCAACGTTAGGTTGAACAGTTTGGTTGGTTATTTAGATTGAGTTCATTTTAAACGCTTCTGATCTTGTGGCTTAAAGAAGAAATAGTAGAGCGTATTTTTAAGTTGCTTAATACGATAAAAGGTTTCACATTTTCACACACATTATAAAATAGAGCCCCTTTAAAGGGGCTCTATGAAATTTAAGATACTTTATCGCCAGGTTTGGCATTACTTGCTGGTGAAATAATAAAACCGTCACCTGAGCACAGCACCATACCGTTTGAAATGCCAAAACGCATTTTTCTTGGTGCAAGGTTAGCCACCATGACCACTAATTTATCTTGTAAGTCTTCGGGTACATATTGTGCTCGAATACCACTAAATACATTGCGTGGTTCAGTTTCCCCCACATCTAGGGTGAGTTGTAGGAGTTTGTCTGAGCCATCTACAGTTGTGGCTTGTAAGACTTTTGCCACACGTAAATCCACTTTTAAAAAGTCATCAATCTGAATCGATTCACTGGTCGTATTTTGGGCAGTTGTTACAGTCGTTTTAGCAGTTTTTTTCACAGCTTTTACTGCGGGTTCAATCGCAGTGAGCGAAGATTTTGAGGCATCAACCATTGCATCTACTGCTTTTTTATCTACACGTTGCATAAGCGGTGTAAATGTATTGATTTCCCAATCTGTCAGTATGCTTTCTCTTGATGCAAAGTTAAAGTGCTCCAGTTTTAAAAACTGTTGTACTTCATCTGCAAGTGCTGGCAATACCGGTTGTAAGTAAACCATAAGCTGACGGAACAGATTGATACCCACTGAACAAATGTCATGTACCTGTTGTTCTTGGCCTTCTTGCTTTGCCAGTGACCACGGTTTTTTCTCATCAATGTATTGGTTGGCTTTATCTGCCAATGCCATGATTTGACGAATAGCGGTACTAAACTCACGGGCTTCATACGATTGCATGATGTGTTGTCCTGCATCAATGAATTGTTGCACGAGTTCAAGTTCAGCACATTGTTTTGATAGTGTGTTGTTAAAGTCTTTATTAATAAACTTCGCACAACGACTGGCAATATTAATCACTTTACCAACAAGATCTGAATTTACTTTTTGTATAAAGTCATCAAGATTTAGGTCAGAGTCTTCGACTTTGTCTGATATTTTTGATGCAAAGTAGTAACGTAGTTGTTCAGGGTTAAGATATTCTTTATATGTGGCCGCTTTAATGAATGTACCACGTGACTTAGACATTTTTTGCCCGTTCACAGTCAAGAAACCATTTACAAAGAGTGCTGTCGGGGTACGGTAACCGGCACCTTCAAGCATTGCAGGCCAAAACAAGGCATGGAAGTAAACAATGTCTTTACCAATGAAGTGGTAAACTTCATTTTTACTGTCTTTGCCCCAGTATTCTTCAAAACTTAACTCAGGGCGTTTAGTTTTAATATAGTTTTCAAAACTGGCCATATAGCCAATAGGAGCATCTACCCATACATAAAAGTATTTGTTGGGTGCATTTGGAATTTCAAACCCAAAGTATGGTGCATCTCGTGAAATATCCCAATCAGATAAGCCGGCTTCAAACCATTCATCTAGTTTGTTGGCAATGGATACAGGCAACCGACCTTGGTCACGTGTCCATTGTTGTAAGTAGTGATTGAAATCTGGGAGTTTAAAAAAGTAGTGATCTGATGATTTTTCAACAGGCGTTGAGCCACTTAAGGTTGAACGTGGGTTAAGTAGTTCTATCGCGTTATAGGTTGTGCCACATGATTCGCATGCATCGCCATACTGATCTTCAGTATTACATTTTGGGCAAGTGCCTTTAATAAAGCGATCTGAAAGAAACATTTGTTTTTCAGGGTCAAATAGTTGTGTTACAGGGCGAACAGCAATATGACCTGCCTGATAGTTTTTTAAGTAGATTTCTTCGGCACGTATTTTGTTTTCACTGCTATGCGTTGAATCATAATGATCAAAGCTAATATTAAAGGCAGCAAAATCGCTTTCATGCTCTTTTTGTATAGACGCAATATAGGACTCTGGTGTAACCCCCCCATTTTTTGCGCTGAGCATAATGGCTGTACCGTGTGCATCATCTGCACATACATAAGTTACATCATGTCCGAGAGAGCGCATTGCCCGAACCCAAATGTCAGCTTGTATGTAGCCGAGCAGATGCCCCATGTGAATTGGGCCATTTGCATAAGGTAAGGCATTGGTAACGAGTATTTTGCGCACTGACATAGTTCTCTCACGGTGTTTACAAGCAGATGATTTTACCTGACTTAAAAATTTCTTGCATGATTGAATTGCGAAAAATGTAGCCAAAGTGATTGCGATGTATCAGTCTAAGTTGTGTTATTCGGTTTAGATTAAAAAAGGTGCTTTATCTATTTATGTATTTTCTTTGTATCAAAGTGCAGTGTTTAGTAAAAAAGCTAACAAAATACTTAGAGTTAGATTACTTTAATAGCTGTGTACTTAAATAATTTTATTGAGTTCAAAAGGAAAATAACATGACTGACAGCAAATTTGACGAATTGAAAAACAAAGCATCTGACCTTTCTGATGCTGCTAAAGAAAAAGCTCAAGGGGTTCAAGCACAGGGTGAGAATGCTTTTGATGAATTCAAGAAAAATGCCGAAGATAAAAAAGATCAAGGCCAAGAAAAGTTTGACGAATTCAAACAAGGTGCAGAAGACAAGTTTGACGAACTGAAGCAAAATGCTGAAGAAAAGAAAGATTCAGCACACTCAGCAGTGAGTGAAAAAATGGACGAAGCGAAAGAAAAAGCAGGAGACTTTAAGGACGCTGTAGAAGACAAAGTTGAAGAGTTAAAGAACACAGTAAAAAATAAGTTTGACGAGTTGAAAAATAAATTCTAAGCTGTTTTTACTACTAGCAACCGCCTATAAAACGTAGCTAAATTGACTACAGATTTATAGGCGGTTTTTTATGCTTTCATGAAGCATATGTAACAAGTTACTGTTAATTTTTGGGGAATTGATATGTCGTGGCGTGCGTTATTAAAATCTACTTTATTGAAACACAATAATAAGCATCAAGAAGATATTGAGCGCATTTTACAGACATTTCAGTTACCTTCTGGACAGCTCCTGTGTGAGAGTATTCAACAGATACAATATGTTGATGAGTGTTTGCAATTGATGTTAGATATATCTAAAGCAGATGTGGCACAGTTACAGGTCTTTCGTGACGCACTTGCTCTAGCGTTAGCACCATATGCCATTAAGCATTTAAATTTACATATTGTTCAACAAAAAACAGCAGGCGTAGAAACGGTTAGTCCTCAACCGAATAAACCATCGCAGCAACAGGCTTTAGCAGCACACCCAATGATTCAACATGTGATTGTTGTGGCATCAGGTAAAGGTGGTGTAGGTAAATCGACCACAACTGTAAATTTAGCTTTAGCACTCCAGTCGCTCGGCCATAAAGTCGGTATTTTAGATGCAGACATTTATGGTCCAAGTATTCCAATGATGTTGGGAAGTGAAGGGCAAAGTCCTATTATTGAAAATGAGCGTTTTATTCCAATTAATGCACATGGTATGGCTGTGTTATCGATTGGTCATTTATTAGGTAAAGGCAATACACCTGTGGCATGGCGAGGGCCTAAAGCGACTGGCGCACTCATGCAATTATTTAATCAGACGTTATGGCCACAGCTAGATTTTTTGTTGATTGATTTACCACCGGGTACAGGCGATATTCAATTAACTTTAGCACAGCGTATTCCCGTAACGGGTGCAGTTGTGGTTACAACGCCACAAAATGTCGCATTACTTGATGCCGTAAAAGGGGTAGAGTTATTTAAGCGGGTGTCAATTCCTGTATTAGGTGTTGTTGAAAATATGGCAATACATATTTGTTCGCATTGTGGCCATGAAGATCATATCTTTGGTATGGGCGGAGGGCAGCATTTGGCTGAAGAGTACGCTGTGCCATTGTTGGGGCAATTGCCTTTATTACAAAGTATTCAAAAAAATGTAGATACAGGTTACCCAAGTGTATTGGCGCAAGACGATGCTGCACCGCATTATGTCAATATTGCAAAAAACATGTTAGTTGAATTAAATAAAGTGCCACAGCGTGTACGAGATAAAAGCCGTATTTTTTAAAAAAATCAGCATGATCTTTAGGTTAACAGGCATTAAGTTTCTCATAGCGTAAGTGTCCCATGAGCCCTAAACTACTTTTATGCGATAAATCAGCAGAATATTTATGGCTACAGTAGGTGAAGCTACCAATAGAGCCTCTAGGAAGGCCCGTATCACTTTGTAAAATAATTGTTTTGGGTGATGTAATACCACCTTTCCAAGTCAGCGTACCATGATTAATTTTATTGGGATGAAATGTGATCATGGAATCTGTAGCGTCATATTTTTTGTTATTGTTGCGATCGTGAACGGCTAAAATGCCATGATTCCAAATCGTGCTATCGCTACAGGTTTTACTGTCATTGCTTGGACATAGAATAATAATTTGTCTTTTCAGCACAGCATTTTCTTTATGTTGTTGAATAATGGTTTTTAAGTAAGGATAAATATTTTTACTTTCTGAGCGAGCTTGTAAATGGTCGAATTTTGGTAAGGCCAATGTCGTGACTATTGCTAAAATTGTGAATGTGATGGTCAGTTCAAAGAGCGTAAATCCGTACTGTTGATGTATTTTTATTTGAGTCATGTATTGTTTCAATGAAAATAACGCTAGATATTTAGGCCTATTTTATGAGTTTGCACATATAACGCTGTAGTGGCGATATAAATAATATATGCCACAAGTTATGCGTTACATTATTGACTGAGTTCTAATGCACGTTGGTAAGCCACTTTCTTTTTAATATCAAATAAATCTGCTGCAATTTGTGCTGCAGTTTTTACTGAAACGTCTTGTAATAAACGCTGTAAAATATGATCAAGTTTTTCGGCCTGCAAGTCTACTTTTTCAGTAGCACCGGCAACAATCACGACAATTTCCCCTTTTTGTTGGTTCCTATCGCTTTCAACCCATTGGGCAAGTTCTGCTAAAGTGGTTTTTTTTATTGTTTCAAATGTTTTGGTAATTTCTCTTGCAAAACCAACATGACGATCTGGCCCAAAAACCGTAATCATATCTTGAATAGACGCTAAAATACGGTGGGGTGCTTCATAAAAAATTAAAGTTTGGTTTTCATTTTTAAGTTGCTCTAAAGTCGCCAAACGTTGTGATGATTTTGAGGGTAAAAATCCTTCAAAACTAAAGCGGTCGCTAGGTAAACCAACAGCACTCAGGCCTGCAATAGCAGCACATGCACCAGGAATAGGCGTCACTTTAATATTGTGTGCTTGCACAGCACGTACTAGTTTGAAGCCAGGGTCACTAATTAAAGGTGTGCCTGCATCACTAATCAGAGCAATAGACTGTCCAGCAAGAAGTTGTTGTATCAGTTGTTCGATTTTATGCGATTCGTTGTGATCATGGCACGCCGTAAGTGGGGTGTTAATGTTAAAATGTTTAAGTAACATCGCAGATTGGCGAGTATCTTCGGCTGCAATCAGGTCAACATTTCGTAAAGTTTCTATTGCACGGTAAGTGATATCATCTAAGTGCCCAATTGGCGTTGCAACAACAAATAATTGAGCAGTCATAAGTATGATCTCGTCTTTATATTACATTAAATAGATAGTTTAACTGATTTTTTCACCACATGGTGATATATGTCGTGAGGTGAGTAATCAATGGCACATCAAAATAGATTAGGGCAATGGGCAGAAGTTGTTGCAATCGAGCAACTACAGCAAACAGGCTTTTCTATTTTATATCAAAATTATTTTTCACGTTACGGTGAAATAGATATAGTGGCTCTAAAAGATGATTTAATTGTTTTTACTGAAGTTAAGGCAAGATCGAATACTGCATATGGGAAAAGTGTGGATGCATTGGGTGAACGTAAACAAGCGAAGATTATAAAAACAGC
Organism: Acinetobacter boissieri; assembly: GCF_900096955.1. Taxonomy (GTDB): domain Bacteria; phylum Pseudomonadota; class Gammaproteobacteria; order Pseudomonadales; family Moraxellaceae; genus Acinetobacter; species Acinetobacter boissieri. Next base: position 110,729 of record NZ_FMYL01000005.1, read on the forward strand.
AGAGTACTTTATTATGCAACATATGCATTATGCAGACTATGATTTTCGTTTTGATGCGATTTGTATTGATTTAAAACATGTTATTGCAAAAAACACACAGCCAGATTTTTCTAAAGTAGCGTATGATTTAACTTGGATTGAAAATGCATTTACTTTGAGTTAGGGGTTACTTTAGTGTTGAGTCCAGTAAGGAACTACACTAAATGGCACAGAAGGAGTTTTAAGGTGTCTAAGCGTATTGTAGTGTCACTACTATGTGTGGCGAGTTTGTCAGGGTGTGCAAGTTTTATTGCTGGTGGTACAGGGTCTGCACCAGTCGGTACACAAAATGGTGTTCGTTCACTTGGCCAAGCGATTATTGATAAATCTATAGAAAGAACAGCGTATATTAATTTGTTTAAATTGGATTACCGTTTTAAGCAATCGCGTGTCAATATTAGTAGCTTTTTTGGTAGTGTGCTTATTACAGGTCAAGTACCAGACGCTAATTTGAAAAAATTAGCTGAAGATAATCTGAAAGCCATGAGTGATGTTAAATCTGTACATAATTATATTACTGTAGGGCCACAAATTAGTTATGGCACGATTATGCAAGACACTGCTGTAACAGCGAACACACGTGGCTTAATTGCAAAAGCATCTGTGATTTCGGATAGTAAAGTGTCTGTACATACCGAAGATGCTGTTTTATATGTGATGGGTCGTTTAAATCAGGCGGAAATTGATGATTTAAAACAAGTATTGGAGCAAGTGGGTAATGTTACAAAAATTGTGACGTTAATTGATCCTATTGATGCGACAGGCACGTTACAACCTACAGTACAAACCCCTGTTGCTGTAGAGTCTAATACGCGTGGTGCAAATACAACACCTTATACAAATTAATTAACGTTCATAGCGAATAGATACAGATGATAAAACGACAGCGCATCACTACACGCATAAAACATGCACGTCAGGCATGGAAAAATTTTAGAGTTTATGAAGTGGTGAGTCATCGTTTAAATCAGTCTATTGGAACATCTCATTTTGCTTTAACGGCAAATGTTGCTTATGGTCAACATGAGCGACAAAATTTTGATTTATACCGTGCTGTTTCGCCTAGAAAAGATCGTGCATTAATGGTTTTTGTACATGGTGGTACGTGGGCTAGAGGTGATAAGTCTGATTATGCCTTTGTTGCAGAGAGTTTCGCAAAAGAAGGTTTTGATGTGGTGGTGTTGAATTATCGTTTAGCACCACAGCATAAATTTCCAGAGTATGTCGATGACCTTATACATGCTGTAAATTACGTGCATTCACAGCAACAAGCGCTTTCCATTTCTACAGAAAATTTGATATTAATGGGGCATTCAGCAGGTGCATTTAATATTATGTCTGCATTATATGCTCAAGCGCCAGATTATACTTTTAATTGCATGAGTCAGATTAAGGCTGTGATTGGCTTAGCAGGGCCTTATCATTTTAATTATGCCAATGATGCAAATTTACAGCAGGCTTTTCCGCTAGAGCAACATTATAAACAGGTCATGCCATATTATTATGTGAAAAAAAATAATATCCAGCATCTTTTATTGATTGCTGAGTTAGACCTTATTGTTGCTTCGCATAATAGTAAAGACATGCATTACGCACTGTGTAGAGCCGGTAATGAGAGTACATTTGAACGTGTGCCTTATGCAGGGCATATTAGCTTGGTTGGTAGTTTATCGAGTCGTTTCTCCGACTATTTTGCAACCAAGCGATTAATTCTAAGTTATTTGGCGAAGGTTTTAAACTAACGTTTTATTGATCCAAGCTTTAATCAGCGTATGTGCAATACTGCCTGCAAAAGGAATATCTGGTAAAGTATTGCGGTCAAAAAACTGCGCATCGGCAATTTCATCTTCTTGTACAGTAATGTCACCACTGTCGTACTCGGCATGAAATCCAAGCATTAAATTGCTTGGAAATGGCCAAGGCTGGCTGGCAAGGTATTTGATATTTTTAATTCGAATACCAACTTCTTCGAGTGTTTCTCTAGCAACAGCTTGTTCAAGCGTTTCACCAACTTCTACAAACCCTGCGATTAGGCCATACATATTGTCTTTGCGGTGAATAGATTTTGCCAGTAAAACTTGGTCACCTTTAGTAATAATTGTAATGACACATGGATTAATGCGAGGGTATTGGCGTAAAGCACAGCTTGGGCAACACATGCAGTATTCACTGTGGTGCTGTGTGGTTTTTTCGCCACAGCGACCACAAAATTGATGATTTTTTTTCCATTCAAGGAGCTGAATTGCACGGCTGGCCTCTTCAGCTTGAATGCTTGACCAGTGTGGAATGAGTTGTCTGAGTGTAACAAATTGAAATGTTTGAGGTACACTTTGCTGGCTTGGCCATTCTCTTGCCACAATGTGAGGGTGTTTTTGTACGAGCACATCATCTGTTTGTATGCTTAAAGAGGGTATGTTGAGCGCATCATCAACTAAAAGTTGTTGTTGTTGATGTATATAGGCTTTGGCAAGTTTGGTCATCGCTGTAGCATCTTTTCAGTAGAATGATTGTTTAGTCAGCATAAATTGTTCGTGTGGTAAATAAAACATTTTCTTTATACACTTATTGTTGCTTTTGATTGTGAGAAAAAGCAAGGCTCGCCATTTTTCTTTTCTATGTTTTTTACCCATTGTTCGTGTTGCTCGAGTTCAGCATCACTTGGTGTAATCACTACAAGTTTTAAATGTGCCGTGATCGGATTTGCTTGTTGAGTACGTTCATTTTGGTTTTGCTGAGATTGATCGATATCTAGTAATACTTGGCCACCTGTCATGGTCAAGTATACGTCTGCTAAAATTTCAGCATCAAGTAAAGCGCCGTGGTAGGTTCTGTCTCGTGCAGGAATTTCGTAACGTCTAACTAAAGCATCGAGTGAGTTTTTTTGCCCAGGATGTTTACTCTTTGCCATAGCCAAAGTATCTGTGACTGTGCAAACCGTAGAGAGTTTAGGCAGCCCCGCTTTTTCAAACTCCATATTTAAGAAGTTCATATCGAATGTTGCATTATGGGCAATAATTTCAGCACCTTGCAGGTAATCAAACAGGGGTTGCGCAATCTCTTGATAAATAGGTTTATCTTGCAAAAACTCGTCAGTAATACCATGTACATTTACAGAATCACCCACTGGTTTCTTGGGGTTAATATAAATATGGATAGAACTACCTGTAAGTTTGCGGTTAATCATTTCAACTGCACCCACCTCAATAATTCGGTCGCCGTCTTGAAAGTAAAAACCTGTCGTTTCTGTATCTAAAATAAGCTGTCGTTGACCCTGTAGCTGTTGTTGGGCTGGTGTGATTTTAATTTGTGGGTGTTGTGTGCTGGCCACGTCGGTATATTCTTCGGCTTCGGCTTCGGCTTCGGCTTCGGCTTCGGCTTCGGCTTCGGCTTCGGCTTCATCTAATCCAAAAGGATCGTTGAGTAGCCAGTCTTGTTCTGCGTCTAGTTTAGGATTTTTTTTTTCGTTCATCACTTGATTGACTCCTAGATTTGCCAATTGATCTGCCATTTCATTGCCTGCATGCCCCGCATGGCCTTTAATCCAGTGCCATGTAATATTACGCCCTTGGCAGACTTGATCTAGTTGTTGCCATAAATCTGGGTTTTTAACATCTTTCCAGTTTTTCTTTTTCCAACCTGTAATCCATTCGGTAATCCCACGTTTGACGTAATTGGAATCTGTCCAAATGATTAAAGTCGCATCCATTGGGCAAAACTGAATACCCTCAATCGCTGCAGTCAGCTCCATACGATTGTTGGTTGTTAGTTCTGTACCGCCATAGCGTTGGTATTCCTCTTTTTCTGTCACAATGTAAGCCCCCCAGCCACCTAAACCGGGATTCCCTTTGCAAGCACCATCAACGTAGAGTGTAATTGTTTGTGACATGATACAAAACCAAAACTAAAAATAGAGTAATAAAGACGTATTCTAACCTAGGGATAGACCTGTTTTAGTATAGCAGGTTGCTTTTTTTATTTATTGTAACATTTAAGCTAAGTTTGCGAGTATTATTTACTTGCTTGAATCATAGGCTCGCATAAAATAGCTGAAAAATTAGTAGCTCACGACGCATTTGGGATTGTATATGTTTAAATCTACCACAGTACTGTGGCACTCTTCTGTATCTAAAAAATTTAAAATGTCATTACTTGGCTCAACTGTTTTAGGGCTATTACTTACAACAGGATGTGCGTCTACAGCAACAACCTCCACCGTACATAAAGTGAATATACCTGCTAAAAATTCTACTAATAATACAGGTGCCAATTATTTAGATGCCAGTTCTTTAGATTCTTTAGAAGACTTACTATCTGCAACAGATATGAGAGCTGTAGAAGGCGATCGACTACTTATTTTAAAACATGGTGATGTGTGGAAGCGTATGACCGTTGGCTTTAAAATGGATGAAACAAAATGGGATCCACGCATAGAAGCTCAACGAAATTGGTTTATTTCTCGCCAACCTTATTTAGATCGTTTAAGTGCTCGTGCAAGTCGCTATCTATATCATACTGTCAAAGAGGCTGAACGCCGTGGTATGCCAACAGAACTTGCATTATTGCCTGTTATTGAAAGTTCTTATGATCCATCTGCAACTAGTTCAGCAGCAGCAGCAGGGTTGTGGCAGTTTATTCCAAGTACTGGCAAGATTTATGGCTTACAACAAAGTGGCTCTTATGATGCTCGCCGTGATGTTGTTGAGTCTACACGTGCTGCATATGAGTTTTTAGGTTCGCTATATAACCAATTTGGCTCTTGGGAACTTGCATTGGCTGCATATAATGCGGGTCCAGGGCGTGTACAACAAGCCATTAATCGTAATGCGGCAGCAGGTTTGCCAACAGACTATTGGTCTTTAAAACTACCTCAAGAAACCATGAACTATGTACCACGATTTTTAGCTGTCGCACAAATTGTTAAAGATCAAAAAACCTATGGCATTACTTTGCCACCGATTGCAAACCGTCCTCACTTTAGAGAAATACAGGTACAACCCGGTGTTTCTTTATTACAAATCGCTGAACTTACAGGCCAGTCTCGTACAGAACTTTCTACATTAAATCCAGGGTATCGTGGTGATTTTATCGATGCTTCAAGTCCAGGGCGAATTTTGATTCCTTCAGATGTAAATTTAAGTGTCGATCAAAAAATATCTGCATTGAAAGGGAATGGTTCAGCATCATTGTGGGTAAATACGAGCCCTGCACCTGTGGTGATCAAATCAACGCCAAATGTAATAAAACCTGTAGTAATTACAACACAAAAAAGAGTTACACCTAAAGATGCTAATGACCTTGCAACGTTTGCAAGTAATGCAGATGTACCGAGTGCGCCACGTATCCCTGTTGCTGTGACTACTGCATCTGGTTTGCAGAAACCGGTTAATGTTGAACCGCCAATTTCGACGAAAGAGCGCGATCGAATTGTGGCTCAAATTCAAGCAGATGATGCCAAACAAACAGTATCTTCTGTCGTACAACCGATCGCAAATAAAGCTGAACAGCAACAAGTAATTAGCGAAATTAAAGCGATTGCACCTGTGGGTACAGAGGTCGTTGATCCTTATGACGGTAAAATTAAATTAACGGCGATTCAAACTAGCCAGTCTATTGCAGACAGTCAAGGCAAAGAAGTGACGAAAAGTTTTGCTTCAGATGAGAGTAAAGGTAAACCTAGCACAGATAACAATGAACAACCCAAAGGCAGTCGTAGTACATATACCGTGACAGCAGGCGATACGTTAGCCACGATTGCAGCAAAAAATGGCGTGAACTGGAGAGATATTGCGAAATGGAACCAAATTGATCCAAATGCATCATTATATGTAGGTAATATTTTATATCTTTACGATGCAAAGCCTCAAGTACAAGTGGCGAGTACACCATCTAAGCCTGAAATTTATACAGTAAAGGCGAATGATAGTTTAACTGCGATTGCGAGCCAATATGGAATATCTATCAAAGACCTCGCTGATTGGAATGATTTGCAGGTCAACAGTAATGTGATGGTTGGACAAAAACTACATTTGAAAGCACCAAAAGAGCCATTAGTAAGTAGTAAAAATACAAAAAACAAGCCACCTAAAACTGTATTGTATACAGTGAAACGAGGGGAGTCATTAAGACTAATTGCCGAGCGTTATGATGTTTCGGTGCAAGCACTCGCTGATTTAACGCCTAATTTGACGGTATCTTCTGGTTTAATGGTCGGGCAGAAAATCAATGTGCCACAAGATGACAGTAATGCTGATCAAAACGATAAACCGCACGATCTTGCTCGTTTAAAAACAGAATTATACAAAGTACAGCGTAAAGAAAACTTTGCCATAATTGCGGATAAGTTTGATTTATCTGTTGCAGAATTAGCAAAGATGAACCAAGTGAAAGCCAATCATGTGGTCAAAGTGGGTGAGATTATCAAAGTACCTAAAGTTGACCAGCCTCAAGAGTATATTGTGCAACGTGGCGATACGTTGGCAACCATTGCGGCAAACTTTAACTTTCAGCCAAGTTATTTAGCTAGACTCAATGGTTTATCAACAAAGTCTACAGTTCATGCTGGACAAAAGCTTACGTTGGTTGAAGCAGACCAACCCACAGTAAGCACTAAGTCAGTCGTAACAAAGTCTGATCCAAGTCCTAAAAAATCAACGTCTACACGTGCAACAGAAAGCTATACAGTGAAAGCCGGAGATTCTTTTAATAGTATTGCTAAACGTTATGATTTAACGATCAAAGAATTGGCGGAAATAAATGATATCTCTGTAAAATCTATGCTCAAACCCGGTCAGCAAATAGATGTTCCCAAGAAAACTATCTCTTACAAAGTTAAATCTGGTGACAATTGGACTAAGCTTGCAACGAAGTACGATATAGACTCAAAAGATTTGGCAGAAATGAATGATACATCTACCGGTAAGCCATTAAAAATTGGGATAGTCATACAAGTCCCGAACAAATAAATTTTTATAAATAGATGCTTAAATCATTAAGCATCTATTTTTTGATAGACCAACTGAGTTTTAAGATGAGTGCAATTATATTATTTGTTGTAGGGGGGCTCTTGGGTTTTATACTTGGTAAAACATCTCGCCGTGATCAAGTACAAAACCCAGTAAATAAAGAACATAAAAAAGGATACTCTTATAGTGAAAGACAGTATCGCAAAGTGGTCTACTTATCTGATGCTGATCGGATTAGAGCGTTAAATCTCTTGTCTGCAAATGCAAGTGTCTTTCTTCGACTGTTAAAGCAAGAATTTCCTCACTGCAGCGTTGTTGTGAAGAACAAGCGTTTTTTTATTGTTGATCGTGATCAATATCCAATTGCTATTTTTGAATATAGAGATGGTGAACATGCAATGAAAACGATGACCATAGAAGATGGGCTTCCTTTATTTCTATACAAAGGCGTCATTTCTGCTGAAAAAATAAAGCAAGATGCAAACTTAATTACCGAGCAGTACCAAAGAAAAGCCTAAAAAATGCTTTTGCTGTTATATAATAAATCATGTGAGTCAGCGAACATTCGTGGTTGTCTAGAGTTTTTTAATGGTACTTCATTCAGTTTCAATACCATAGATTTTTTAGTTTGCTAAATATTACTGTACGCAAAAATGATCTAGCCAATTAAAGTTATAAAAAATATAAGGAAAATACGATTGGATACAGTAAATATTGCAAATATTTGTTTATTAGGTGATTTCTCAGGTCAAGTATTAGCACATAAAGCAATTAATCATTCACTCTTTATCGCAGACTCAAAATACAAGGGTAAATTCACATACCATTGCGTACAGACACGTGACATTAATCAAGATATTGTTTCACAATTCTCTTTGTACGATGCGATTTGGTGTGTTCCTGCAAGCCCTTATGAAAATATGTCAGGTGTATTGAATGTTTTAAATTATGCGAGAACTCAGCATATTCCTTTTTTAGGTACATGTGGTGGTTATCAGCATGCTTTGATTGAGTATGCGAGAAATGTTCTACTGTTGAACAACGCAGACCATGCAGAAGTTAATCCGGATTCAATGACCCAAATTATCACGCCTTTATCATGTGCGCTTGTAGAAAAGAGCGATAGGGTGTCTGTGGTAAATGGAACACTTTTGCATCGTATATACGGGGTAGATCGGATCGAAGAGCAATACCATTGTAGTTTTGGCTTGAATGAAAGTTATTGTACATATTTTGAAAGAGATACATTGAAGTTTTCAGCATTTGATGATCATGGCAATGTACGAGCATTCGAAATTTCGGATCATCCTTTTTTTGTTGCTACATCTTATCAGCCAGAGCGCACAGCTTTTCAGGGGGTATTACATCCTATTGTGAATTATTTTGTTTTGGCGGCAATCGAAAATAAACAGTGTTGTACAGCAGATTTAATTTGAATAGAGTATGTTTAATATGTTGGTTTATCTAAGATTTTAGTCTGTATTTATTTTATATGATATTGGGGGAAGTATGAGTTTACTCATCATTATGGTACTTATTTTTGGTATTGTTTTTTTTGTCATTAAAAATAAAAAAATTGATAAACATACAAAAAATAATAGAACGCCTATTACAGGAAAACGCGTACTTACAATGAATGAACAACCCATGTTCAATCGATTAAATGAGGCATTGCCTGAATACTATATTTTAGCCCAAGTTTCTTTTAGTGCATTTATGACAGCAAAAGGATATGCAACGAGAGCATTGTTTAATCGAAAGTTTGCCGATTTTGTTGTTGTAGATAAGCATTTTAATGTTGTAGCAGTGATTGAACTTGACGATGCTTCACATAACGGCCAAGAAGAAAGAGATACTCAGAGAGATGCTTTGGTTAATGAGGCAGGTTTTAAAGTTATCCGATACAAAAGAACACCCGAAGTACAAAAGATTCGTTCAGACTTGGGTTTAGGGTTGCTTTAACTATTCAGTATTATATTTTTATTGAATAATATACGGATATTTGAGCGATTATAAGTTTTTAGCCAATCATCTATTTATAAAAAGATGATCGCGTATTTTTATACAATTAAAGATAGATAACTTTATTTTGACATAAAAAAAGCTCAGTCTTTATTAGACTGAGCTTTTTAGAATTTGGCGTCCCTACGGGGATTCGAACCCCGGTTACCGCCGTGAAAGGGCGATGTCCTAGGCCTCTAGACGATAGGGACATTTAGAGTAACTGTCTGATGAATCTATAAAATTTGGCGTCCCTACGGGGATTCGAACCCCGGTTACCGCCGTGAAAGGGCGATGTCCTAGGCCTCTAGACGATAGGGACACATCAGAAGGTGGGCGTATATTAGTTGTGTTTGATGATACTGTCAAACCTTTTTAGTAAATATTTAGATTACTTGTTTAAAAAACGTGTTGATTTGCTTTCAAGGCTGATGTGTGTTCAAAAATACAACGAATAATACTTGGGTGTTGTAAATAACCAATAATTTCATGTGGTTTATCTACAAATGTCGTAATTAATCTATTATGAATCTGTGGTTCAAAATCAAATAAGGGAGGAGACATTGGAAAAGTCGTTAAATAGTCATCTTTAGAATAGAAATTATACCAGTCACCTTGTAATACACGTGGTCGGCTCATGGGTTGTTGAATATGTTTTTGTACCACATTAAAAGGTAGGGGCGAGGCAAGCGTAATAAATCGTTCTACGTGATATTCAGAAGATAATTCGTGTAATAGATTATATGCAATTACAGTACCCAAAGAGTGTGCAACAACAATATGTTTTTGACCGGGTTCGAAGCAGGTTTTAATTCTTTGGTGGATGGCTTGTTTGAACGTGGCTTGATACCAGTACAAATAGGCCTCAGCAATAAATTTTTCTACCAATGATTCATGTAAGTTTGGGAAATGATTGAGTAAAATGACCATTTCTTTCAGTGCACGGTCTTTTGTGATTTGTGAGAACTGAAAGAGTTTTTCTCGTAATGTCATTTTGGTATTGTACTGATAGTGTGGAAGTATGCGTAATGAGGTGTTTGGTGTTTTGTGTTGATGTAAGTGTTTGAGTCTATCCAAAAAATGCCAGTGTGGTCGCATTGTATCTAAGTTAATTGCATTTTTAAGATTATATTCGGTTAAGATATCGCCGTAAAATGGGAACTCGAGCGTTGTTTGTGCGCTTTCTAGCGTTAGATTGTTTTTATTAAGCCCGAGTGAAAACACATTTTTCCAATGTTGTTTAAAGCGATGTGCATCTAAGTTTTGCTGATTAATGCCATGAATAAAAATAACTTTCATTTTTTAAATATAGAATCTAGAATTTAAATTGATTATATGTGAGTTTCTGTATTTGAAAGTATAAAACTACATTTTTACAGCATTGATTTTTTATAAAAATTATCTCGTTATTTTGCCAGTGCTATACTTATGATGGTTACGTTACTGATAGCAAAACTTATTTTATATAAACTTGGTTTTTTATTTATGTTGATTTTACTTTTTCAAGCCATTTGGCCGATTACGTGTGCATTATTATTTGGTTGGCTTGTGGGGAAAAATGCCAACACACGTTTACATCGCTTTTTTTCAAAAAGCATCGGTTATTTTATTTGGTTGTTGTTGATTTCTGTGGGTATGCAATTTGGAGAAGTATTAGCAAACCCCAAAACAGGCTTAAGTATTGTTGGGTCAGCCATGTTGTATGCCGGCTTATTATCTGTCGTTACATTTTTGGCATTGATGCCATTTCAACGTAATCCCCAAATGACGAATACGCAAGTGATCTCTTTGAAAGAGATTATTGCTCCAATAAAAGCCTGTTTTTTAGCGATTTTAATGGTGGTGATTGGAGGTGTTTTATACTTCTTGTTACCCAATAGTGCACGGTCGGTCAATCTATCTGGATATTTACTGTATTTGGTGATCTTTATGATTGGTGCTGAGCTTTCTACCGTAAAAATTGAAAGAATAACTAAACAGCATCTTTATGTTCCTCTCATGGCATTATTGGTATGGCCTCTAGTAGCATGGGTTTTGAGTTGGTTTTACCCACAAGACACTTTAACGTTGATGATGTTGGGTGGAGGGCTTGGCTGGTTTAGTTTGTCGGGTTCATTGGTTGCTGAATTAACTCAAAGTAATCAACTGGGTGGGTTTGCTTTACTGACAGATCTGTTTAGAGAAATATTTTCAATTATTTTTATTTACTTATTTGGACGCCGTTTTTCATTAAGTGCATTAGGTATTTGTGGTGCAACAGCAATGGATTCAACGCTACCTTTTGTAAAAAAGAACTGTACTCCAAGTGATGTACAAATTGCAATTTTTAGTGGGTTTATATTGAGTTTGCTTGCACCATTTTTAATTATAATTTGTGCATCGCTACGCTGAGTATGGCATAAAATAGATTGGCGTCCCTACGGGGATTCGAACCCCGGTTACCGCCGTGAAAGGGCGATGTCCTAGGCCTCTAGACGATAGGGACGTTTAGAAGATGACGGTATCTTATTGATCTGTCATCAAACTGTCAAGGGTTTGGGGGGAGAGTTTGTTCAAAATATAGCAAAACAATTCAGCCGTTTTTTGTGTATCGTATAACGCGGAGTGCGCTTCTTTACCATCAAAATCGATACCTGCTTGTATGCAAGACTTTGCCAATACGGTTTGCCCAAACATAACTGCACTAAGTGTTACTGTATCAAATACCGAAAAACTATGAAAAGGGTTTTGGTTTTTAGTTGCAGTACGGGTAACTGCCGCTTGTAAAAAGCCCAAATCAAAATGTGCATTATGACCCACTAATACGGCATGGCTACACTTTTGCTGGCGACGTACTTCAGTAATCGTTTTAAAAATTCGTTTTAGTGCACTGGTTTCATCTTCAGCCATTGCAATACGTAAAGGACTAAAAGGATCTATGCCAATAAATTCGAGTGAGCGTTTGTCTAAGTTTGCGCCTAAAAACGGATTAATATGTGCATGAATAGATGGGCCGGGAATAAATTGCCCAGCATCATTATAAATAATTGGGATGCAGGCAATTTCAAGTAGAGCATCTGTTTGTGCGTTAAAACCAGCGGTTTCAACATCAACAACGACAGGTAGAAAGCCACGGAAACGTTGTCCAATAAGAGGAATTTGTTCTACAGTCACATTTTTCTCCATTGAAGCGTTTTTCCTGCAAGTAATGGAATAATTTTTTGGTCTTCTAAATAATCAAATGATTCTGGTATTACAAAATCTTCTTTGACCAAGGTAATCTGTTGAGTATTACGTGGCAAACCATAAAAATCTGCACCAAAGTGGCTAGAAAACCCTTCTAAGCGTTCAATTTTTCCAACTTGATCAAATGCTTGAGCATAGAGTTCAATGGCAGTGAAGGCGCTATAACATCCTGCACAACCACATGCATTTTCTTTCGCATCTTGTGCATGTGGCGCACTGTCTGTGCCTAAGAAAAATTTAGGGTTACCACTGGTTGCGACTTCAAGTAATGTCGTTTGATGGCTTTGACGCTTTAAAATCGGCAGGCAGTAAAAGTGAGGTTTAATACCACCTACAAGCATGTCATTGCGGTTAAACAATAAATGTTGAGGAGTAATTGTAGCTGCAACTTTACGCCCTTGAGCCAGTACGAATTGAGCTGCATCTGCTGTGGTAATGTGTTCTAGTACAATTTTAAGATCAGAAAACTGTTGGATGACAGGTTGTAAAACTTCATCTAAAAAGCGTTTTTCACGGTCGAAAATATCTATATGCGAATGTGTAACTTCGCCGTGTAGAAGTAGAGGGATTTGGTATTTTTCGAGTTGCTCAAGCACAGCATATACATTGCGTATATCACTTACACCATTGGCCGAATTAGTTGTTGCGCCTGCAGGATAAAGTTTAACGGCATTCACGTGCTCAGAATGTTTTATTTTTTGAATTTCATCGGGTGACGTATGATCTGTGAGATACAGTACCATGCGTGGGTCAAATGCCACACCTTCGGGTACATGTGCCATGATACGTGCTCTATACGCAAGCGCTTCTTCTACTGTTTTTACGGGTGGAACAAGGTTGGGCATGCAAATGGCACGGTGAAATTGGCTTGCAAGGTCTGGAACAGTACGTTCTAAGGCTTTGCCATCTCTTAAGTGAGCATGCCAGTCATCTGGCTGAGTCAGTGTTATTGTATTCACAGTGAAGTCTAATGGCTAAATTTAGTAAATGATAATGCATAATGCCTAAAATTCATAATCCGATTGAGGTAAGAAGCTATAAGTTGTGTACTAATAGTACAGTCAAAATCACTAAATCTTATAGATCAGCTATTGTTGTTGGGCAATCATTTTATAGTAGATGGCTGTACCGGCGTATTCACCATCTGAGCTTAACGCAAAATGAGGGATCATGCCTGCACGAATAAAGCCTTGTTTGAGATATAACTGCTCTGAAATATCACCTACACGTGTATCTAAAACCAAGAGTTGAATATTTAAATGGGCAGCACAGTCCTCTAGGGCATTTAATAGTAATGTGGCTATGCCTTGCTTTCTTTGTGATGAAAGTACCATCAGTTTTTCAACTTCGGCACGATGTTGTCCATTTCTTTTTTGAGTTAAAGATAACTGAACACTACCAATAACCGTTTCATTTTTTGTGGCAATAAAAAAATGCTTTTGAGCATGGCGTATTTGATGATTAACTTCGGTCAGATAATCATTGATTTCTTCTGGTTGAGTGGGTGTTAAAAAACCAATAGATGCACCGCTTTCAATACAGTCTTCAAACAGTGTGTAGAGTTGTTGTTGGAATGGTTGAATGTCTTGTATTTTTAATATGTCTATGTGGTTCATTTTTTATGTCTAGCATGCTTTTGCTCATGTTAATTGACGTGTATTTATAGTTCAAGTGTCTGTAATGAAGTGATTGAGATATTGTTATTTTGCGATTTAAGTTAATTGTATGGTGATGGTTTTTTATTATTAGAAACCACCTCAATTAATCTTCAATTGAGGTGGTGATTTCAGCGAATTATTTTTTAGTGTCAAGCTGTGGTACAGCTGAACCTTGAGCAATAGACAATAAGCCTGTTTGGCTATAGATGCCAAGTTTGCTGCGTGTGTCTTTAATGTCTAAGTTACGCATAGTAAGCTGGCCAATACGGTCCATTGGACTAAAGCTTGAATCGCCTTTTTCCATGGTTAAACGTTCAGCTTCGTAAGTGAGGTTTTCAGATTCAGTATTTAGAATACTAAAGTCATTACCACGGCGTAATTCAAGGGTCACTTTACCTGTAATGGCTTTGGCAACCCAACGCTGTGCTGTTTCACGTAGCATCAGGGCTTGAGAGTCAAACCAACGACCTTGATAGAGTAGGCGACCTAAACGTAAACCATTAATACGGTATTGTTCAATGGTGTCTTCATTATGAATACCAGTCACTAAACGCTCGTATGCAATATGAAGCAGTGCCATACCCGGCGCTTCATAAATACCACGTGATTTTGCTTCAATAATTCGGTTTTCAATTTGGTCTGACATGCCTAAACCATGACGGCCACCAATGGCATTGGCTTCTAAAATAAGGTCTACAGGGTTGTCAAAGCGTTGACCATTAAGTGCAACAGGCATACCTTCTTCGAAAGTTATGCTGACTTCTTCAGCATCTACTTTGACATCATCACGCCAAAAGGCAACGCCCATAATTGGCTCAACAATTTTCATGCCTGCATTTAAGTATTCTAAATCTTTTGCTTCGTGTGTTGCACCAAGCATGTTTGAGTCCGTTGAATATGCTTTTTCTTTTGACATTTTATAGTCAAAGCCATTGTCGATCAAAAATTGCGACATTTCTGTACGACCACCGAGCTCATCAATAAACTGTTGGTCTAACCATGGCTTATAAATTTTTAAATTTGGATTGGTTAGTAGGCCGTAACGGTAGAAACGTTCGATGTCATTGCCTTTATAGGTAGAGCCATCGCCCCAAATATTGACATCATCTTCTTTCATGGCTGTGACAAGCATTGTTCCTGTAACAGCACGGCCAAGGGGTGTGGTATTGAAGTAAGGGATACCACCTGTACTAATGTGGAACGCTCCACACTGAATCGCAGCAATACCTTCTAGTGCCAACTGTAAGCGACAATCGACAAGGCGGGCTTTTACTGCACCATATTGTTCTGCTTTTCTTGGAATAGCATGGTAGTCATCTTCGTCAGGTTGGCCCAAATCTGCAGTATATGCATAAGGCTGTGCGCCTTTTTGTTTCATCCAAAGTAAAGCAGCTGAAGTATCTAAGCCACCAGAAAAAGCGATACCTACTTTTTTACCTACAGGTATGCTTTGCAAAATTGTTGCATGATCAGTCATTGTAGATCCTAATATTATAAACCCATTACCATAATGAGCATCATTGAAAGAATTTTGTTCTATTCTATAAGTTTTGTTCATTATTTGCATGGTTAAAACGCAATATAATCACAGCACTGCTTATAAATTGTCCCTTTAAGTCATTGTGAGATTATCTCATTTTATGGATAGATCTAAAAATAGTGACTTTGAATGGTATTTCATAATGCGTCGTTTCAATCTGTATTTTATGATTTATATGTTTTTTTTGTGGTTTATATTAAATGTGGCATGTAGGTTGCATAAATATTACTCAATTACAGGAGAGTGGTACATGTACCCGCCGAAGGAGCAACGACCCCGGAATCTCTCAGGCAAAAGGACTGTAATCAATATATCAATCTGGAGAGAAGCAAACTTGCTCACCGAAGGAAGAAGATAAAAGTAAGGTTACTTTTATTGAAGATCTCAGGTCAAAGTACAGATGGGGCTAAAGCATTAAAGGAGATGTTTTATGCCACATATTATTGTGATTGGTGCAGGTGTAACCGGTGTAACAACTGCTTATGAGCTGAGCCAAATGGGTTTTGAAGTGACTGTGCTAGATAAGCATTTATATCCCGCAATGGAAACGTCTTTTGCCAATGGTGGGCAACTGTCTGCGTGTAATGCAGAAGTGTGGAATCAACGGGCAACCATTTTAAAAGGTTTAAAGTGGATGACGAAAAAAGATGCTCCGCTTTTAATTAATCCTTCATTTGACTTACATAAGTATGCGTGGTTGATGGAGTTTATGGGGAATATTAAACACTATGAAAAAAATACTATAGATACTGTTAAGTTGGCACTGCTCGCACGTGAACGTATGTTTCAAGTGGCTGAAAAAGAAGGCATTGATTTTAATTTAGAAAAGAAAGGTATTTTACACTTTTATCATTCGGCAGAAGATTTTAAAGTGGCAGGTGATGTCAATGATCTATTGCGCAAAGGTGGTTTAAAACGCTACGAAGTCACCAGTGATGAAATGAAAAAAATAGAGCCAACATTACAAGGTGACTATTATGCAGGATTTTATACTGAAGACGATGCCACAGGGGATATTCATAAATTTAGTACAGGGCTTGCCGAAGCTTCGAAAAAATATGGCGTAAGTTATCGTTTTGGTACAGAAGTCACTTCTGTGGTGAATCATGATCGTAGTGTTACTGTGAAATATCAATCTAGTGCCGAAGATGTTAAAGGTGATGTAAATCAGGTCCACGAAATCAATGCAGATGCTGTCGTCGTCTGTGGTGGAGTCGCAAGCTATCATTTGGCCAATACCATTGGTGATAGAGTTAGTATTTACCCGGTGAAAGGGTATTCGATTACCGTTGCATTAGAGGATGAACAGAGCCAAAACAATGCGCCATGGGTGAGTTTGCTCGATGAAAGCGCAAAAATCGTGACATCACGTTTAGGTAAAGATCGTTTTAGGGTGGCAGGTACAGCAGAATTCAATGGTTATAATCGTGATATTCGAGCAGATCGAATTCAGCCATTGATTGATTGGGTTAATAAGAACTTTGAAGTGTCTACAGAGTCGGCAGTACCGTGGAGTGGTTTGCGCCCGATGATGCCTGATATGATGCCTAAAGTGAAACGCAGTAGACATCCTCGTGTATTTTATAATACGGGTCATGGTCATTTAGGTTTTACTTTATCTGCAGCAACAGCGGTGATGATTAGTGAAGAAATTCAACAGATGCTCCTTACTGAACAAAAACAGTATCGAGTGGCTTAACGAGTATGAAAATGTGCCTGCGACTCTTTTTGTGATACGAGAGTCGTTTTTTAGGCTACAGATCTATCATAGTAAACAAGGCTTTGATGTGTTTACTATAGTCAAAACTTGTTAAAATTTGATTCAATTCTATGTTTAAATCTTTTTTCCCCAACCCTAAACTATTTTTTTTATCTGCAACCATCTGGTGTATCGTGAGCATGTTGCTATGGTATACAGGAGGCGAACATTGGGGAGAGTGGCTTGGCTTTACTAAAGGATATGCTGTTGAAGAATTACCCATAGGGGTGAGTCGTTTTTGGCATTTATCATTTATTTGGTTCTATATTTGGTTTACTAGTTTTACTACTTTATTTTTTATTTTTTGGCGTGTCGTTGCAAATCATGCATGGCAATATTGGTCTATTTTAGGTTCAGCATTTATTATTTTTAACATTTGGTTTGATGTACAAGTCAGTGTAGCCATTAATGCATGGTATGGGCCATTTTGGGATTTAATCCAGAGTATGTTGTCTAAACATGGCGGCAATATTAATGATCTATATATGGGTATGCTGACCTTTATGTATATTGCCATGGTCTCTATTTTTGTGACGATCCTAAATGTGTTTTTTGTTAGTCATTACATTTTCCGTTGGCGAACAGCAATGACTGAGTACTATACCGAACATTGGCATTTGTTACGTCACATAGAGGGGGCTTCACAGCGTGTGCAAGAAGACACCATGCGTTTTGCCACCATTATGGAAACGCTTGGAGTACGCTTTATTTCAGCGATTATCACCCTCATTGCATTTTTACCCGTATTGTTTATTTTGTCTAAGCATGTACCTGTTTTACCTATTGTCGGTGCGATTCCACATTCATTGGTTTGGGCAGCTGTAGTTTGGTCTATATTTGGTACCTTATTGATGCTTGTGGTGGGCATTAAACTACCCGGACTTGAGTTTAACAATCAGAAAGTGGAAGCTGCATACCGAAAAGAGTTGGTCTATGGTGAAGACCATGCCGACCGTGCAGAGCCTGCTACATTAAAAGAGTTGTTCGGTTATGTACGTCATAACTATTTTAGATTGTACTTCCATTATACGTATTTTAATTTAATCAGTAATTGGTATATGCAACTCGATATCTTATTTAGCTTGGTGGTCCTGTTTCCATCTATTTCGGCAGGTTTAATCACTTTAGGTCTAATCAACCAAATTGGAAATGTATTTGATAAAGTACGTTCAGCTTTTCAGTATTTAATTACCTCATGGAAAACCATTGTTGAGCTACTGTCTATTGTGAAGCGTTTGAAAATGTTTGAATCTAAGCTTTGATTTGAGATTGAGTTGGCTTAGGGATTACTTTAGCCAACTCAGTTTGTGGGTATTTTATGAAATATAGTGTGTAGGGAATTGATCTACTTTCTCTAAATAAAAAAATGAATATTTACCTTGCATAATAGACTCAGGAGCACCTTCAATTGGTTTGCCACTCATAATGCCCATGAGGGTATTGTCATCGATTTTTCTAAAGTGATCAAAGAAAGGTTTACCGTCGTATACCATTGTGGCTGAAACTTTTCCTCTGAAACTGATATCCCACATGGTGGCTTCTCCTTGCATCAGTTGATTAGAGAAAAGCTGGCCTTTGTCGTTGTAGCAGATAATAGGTACAGCATCTAAAAGACTCTTAAACCATTTGCCATACCAACCGATTTGTTTTAATTCTTCTGAGTCCCATTCTCCAGAAAAAGTACCGCCTTTCCATCTGTGTAAAATTTGATGTGCAGATACTGTAGGCAATTGGTCAAAAAGTTGTATTAATTCCTCTTCAGTATTTTGTGGTTTACTTTTTAAAAATTCAAATTGTTCTTTATGGTCATATTTGGTCATGTTTTTTTCCTATCGTTTTATTAAACGTGCAGGAAAATTTATACATATATTTATTTGGCTGTATAGGGTGTTTTATGAGGAAAATGTGAAAAGTATGTAAGTTTGTATAGAGGGTTGTATTTTTGGATTAGCCTAGACTAATCCAAAAATTATCTTTGATGGATTAATCTAAAAGTTGTTTCATAAGTTGGTTTACTTGAGCTGGGTTTGCTTTGCCCCGTGATGCTTTCATGACTTGTCCAACAAGACCATTAAAGGCTTTTTCTTTGCCAGATTTATACTCTTCAACCATTTTTTCATTGGCTGCGAGTACGTCTTTAATAATGGCTTCGATTGCACCTGTATCGGTTTCTTGTTTTAACCCTTTTTCAGCAATAATTTGGTCTGCGGTTTGTGTTGGAGACTCCCATAGGTATGCAAAGACTTGCTTGGCAATTTTCCCACTAATGGTGTTGTCTACAATACGTGCAACCATGCCACCGAGTTGTGCTGCACTGATGGGTGAGTGGGTAATATCTAGATTTGCTTTGTTAAGCGCACCAGAAAATTCACCCATCACCCAGTTAGCAGCAATTTTTGCATGTTTTTCACCACCTGCCGCAACCACAACTGCTTCAAAAAAGTCCGCCATGTCACGACTTAAAGTCAGTACACGAGCATCGTATTCAGTGAGTGCATAGGCATTAATAAAACGCTCACGCCGTGCTTGAGGTAGCTCAGGCATGTCTGCTTGAATGTCTAAGATTTGTTGTTCTGAAATGTGTACAGGGAGCAAGTCTGGGTCAGGGAAGTAACGATAGTCGTTGGCTTCTTCCTTGCTACGCATAGAGCGGGTTTCCATTTTGTTTGGGTCAAACAAACGTGTTTCTTGTACAATTTTCCCGCCACTTTCTAAAATATCCATTTGGCGTTCAATTTCAACATCAATGGCTTTTTCAATAAAACGGAATGAGTTAATGTTTTTTAACTCGCAACGTGTACCGAATTCATCGCCGGGTCTACGCAGTGATATGTTGCAGTCACAGCGAAATGAGCCTTCTGCCATGTTGCCATCAGAGATACCTAACCAACGCACAAGTGTGTGCATGGCACGTACATAGGCCACAGCTTCTTCCGTTGAGCGCATATCTGGTTCAGATACGATTTCAAGTAATGGCGTACCCGCACGGTTTAAGTCAATGCCGGTCATACCTTCGAATTCTTCATGCAGCGATTTGCCTGCATCTTCTTCTAAGTGCGCACGGGTCACGCCAATACGTTTTTGTGTGCCATCTTCTAAAAAGATATCAATATGACCTAAACCAACAATCGGGTTGTCCATTTGGCTAATTTGGTAGCCTTTTGGCGAGTCTGGATAAAAGTAGTTTTTACGAGCAAACACAGAAGCACGATCAATCTTCGCGTCTATGCCTAGACCTAGGCGAATAGCTTTGTCTACAACTTCACGGTTAAGTACAGGGAGTACGCCCGGCATGGCTAAATCAACCAAACTCGCTTGGGTGTTTGGTTCAGCACCAAATGCTACGCTTGAGCCAGAAAATATTTTTGACTGTGTGTTTAGTTGGGTGTGAATTTCTAAGCCAATCACTACTTCCCAGCCATCAATCAACTTTGCCATTATACATTCTCCTTTGCAATTTCAGCACGTTGGCTATGCCAGTCGGTAGTTTGTTGGTATTGGTGAACAACAGAAAGTAGTTGAGATTCTGACCAATAATTACCAATCAGCTGTAAACCTACAGGTAAGCCGTGTTGGTCAAAACCAACAGGTGCGTTAATGGCTGGGTGTCCTGAAAGGTTGGCTGCAAGGGTGTATAAGTCGCCTAAATACATTTCAACAGGGTCAAGTGCTGCCCCAATTTTGTATGCTGTGGTTGGTGCAGATGGTGCAGCAATCACATCTACTTGAGTAAAGGCATTTAAGAAATCTTCTTGAATTAAGCGACGTACTTTTTGAGCTTTCACATAGTAGGCATCGTAGTAGCCTGCAGACAGTGCGTATGTACCAATTAAAATACGGCGTTTAACTTCTTCACCGAACCCTTCTGAACGAGAGCGTTTGTAAAGGTCGTTTAAGTCTTGCGGGTTTTCACAGCGATAACCGAAACGCACACCGTCGTAACGAGACAAGTTTGATGAGGCTTCAGCAGGTGCAATGAGGTAGTAGGTGGGTACGTATGATTCAACCATATTGAGGTCAACTTCAACCAATATTGCACCCATGCTTTCAAGTTGCTTTAATGCGTCTTCAACACGGTTTTTAACGTCTATATGTAAACCATCTACATTGAAGTATTGTTTTGGAATACCAATGCGTAAACCTTGAATTGAGGTTTGATTGAGGTTGCTTATATAGTCGTCTACAGGGTGTTGTGCTGAAGTAGAGTCATTATCATCATGTCCAGCCAATACATTCATTAAATAAGCACAGTCTTCAGCAGAGCGACCCATTGGGCCAGCTTGGTCTAAAGATGAAGCAAATGCGATCATACCAAAACGAGATACACGGCCATAGGTTGGTTTTAGCCCTGTGAGACCACAAAAAGACGCAGGTTGACGAATAGACCCGCCTGTATCTGTACCTGTCGCCAGTGGTGCAAGATCGGCTGCAATGACCGCTGAAGAGCCACCTGAAGATCCACCGGGTACATGGTTTAAGTTCCAAGGGTTTTTGGTTGCGCCGTAAAATGAGCTCTCTGTTGTAGAGCCCATAGCAAACTCATCCATGTTCACTTTGCCGAGTGTTACCATATTTGCTTGTTTGATTTTTGTAACAACAGTGGCATCGTAAGGTGAGATAAAATTATCCAACATTTTTGAACCAGCAGAGGTGCGAATGCCTTGCGTACAAAAAATATCTTTGTGTGCAAGTGGAATGCCTGTCAGTGGGTGAGCATTGCCTGCATGAAGTGCAACATCTGCTGCATCTGCCTGTACGAGTGCAAGTTCTGGGGTTACAGTCACGTAGCTGTTGACCTGTGGGTCAATCTTTGCAATACGGTTAAGATAGTGCTGTGTGAGCTCACGTGATGAAAAATCACCTTGTTTTAGCCCGTTTGAGAGTTCTTTAATCGTTAAACGATGTAAATCAGTCATAATATCTGCTATTGGTCAAATTGATCGAAAAAGGTTATTCAATAACACGTGGAACAAGATATAAACCCTGCTCTACACTTGGTGCAACCGCTTGATATTCATTACGATGGTTGCTTTGTGACACGTAGTCATCACGCAATGGTTGAGGGTTGTCAAATGGACTCTTGAGTGGTTCGACACCCTCGGTATTTATGTTCTTCAATGTATGCATCATGTCTAAAATCTTATTTAAACTTTGTGCGTATGCTTTAGATTGCGTATCATTGAGAGATAATCGAGCGAGATTGGCAATGCTCGATACGGTTTGAGCATCTAAATCGGTATGCTGTGTATCTGGGGTTGACATATAATCACCTCGTTCAGTATCAAAAACTTTGAAATATCCTGTGATATGATAAGCGATTGACTTGTTCAAATCATCACATTTAGTTAAAGTTGCCACCTTGCGTCCATATTTGTAAAAACTGGGAATGACCCGTGATTTTAAAACGACTAATTGGCTTGTTTTCGCCAGATCTTGCTATTGACTTAGGCACAGCCAACACACTTATTTATGCGCCTGGACGAGGCATTATATTAAATGAACCGACTGTTGTGGCAATACGCCATAGTGGCTCACAAAAAATTGTCGCTGCAGTCGGTTTAGATGCGAAACAGATGCTTGGTCGTACGCCTGCCAACATCTCTGCAATCCGTCCAATGAAAGATGGCGTGATCGCTGACTTTGAAGTCACTGAAACCATGTTAAATCAATTTATTGGTAAAGTGCACGAAAAACGTTTATTTCCACCTGCGCCACGTGTTGTGGTGTGTGTGCCATGTAAATCAACTTTAGTTGAACGCCGTGCAATTCGTGAAGCAGTATACAATGCTGGTGCACGCGATGTGCGTTTAATTGAAGAACCAATGGCAGCTGCAATTGGTGCAGGATTACCTGTAGAACAAGCATGCGGTTCTATGGTGGTTGATGTGGGTGGTGGTACAACAGAAATCGCGATCATTTCTTTGCAAGGCTGTGTATATTCAGACTCACTGCGTATTGGTGGTGATGTGTTTGATGAACAAATTATTAACTATGTACGCAAAGCGCATGGTTGTGTAATTGGTGAAACTACAGCCGAATTGATTAAAAAAGAAGTGGGTACAGCCATCAATGAAGGTGAAAAACTTGAAATTGAAGTTCGTGGCCGTAATTTGGCTGAAGGTGTACCTCGTTCAATTATTGTGACTTCAGAAGAAGTGGTTAAAGCGATTACAGATCCACTACAAAGTATTGTAAGTGCAGTAAAATCTGCATTAGAGCAAACACCGCCTGAGTTGTCATCAGATATTGCTCAACGTGGCATTGTATTAACAGGTGGTGGTGCGTTACTACGTAATTTAGATCAACTGTTATCAAGAGAAACGGGCTTACCAGTTGTGTGTGCTGAAGAGCCATTAACTTGTGTAACACGTGGTGGTGGTAAAGTGCTTGAGTTCTTTGATGATCCAAATCACGACATGCTTTTTGTGGGTTAATTAAGGTAGGAAGGCGGGTGCAACCGAATATTTTTTCAAGACAACCGCCATCATTTCGCTCGTTTATTATTGCCATGATAACTTGCTTGGTGGTGTCATTTTTTGATTGGCGTATGCCACATGTTGTTCAACCAGCAAGAGATGTACTGTACTCGATGTATACTCCCATATACACCGTGGCAAGTTATCCTGTGATTTCTAGAGAGTGGCTAACGCAGAAAACCAAGTCTGAAGAGCAGTTGCGCCGTGAAAATACAGCAATGCAAGCCGAGCTTTTGCAGGCCCAAGTGCGCTTACAAAAACTGTCTGAACTTTCCGCAGAAAATACACGGCTCAGAGGCCTGTTAGATACGCCCTTAATTATTGATGGGCGTATGGAAATTGCTGAGGTCATTGGTACAGATACAGACCCACTTCATCATGTGGTGATTATTAACCGTGGTACAGCAGATCGTTTACGTCAAGGTCAGGTAGTGCTTGATAATCAGGGTATTATGGGACAAATCATTGATGTACATCAGCGTAATGCGCGCGTGCTTTTACTCTCTGACAAAGAAAGTTCTTTGTCTGTGCGGGTAGAACGTACAGGTATGCGCGCGATTGTTTCAGGTACAGGTGATTTAGGGCGTTTGAAAATGCAATATGTACCAACCAGCGCTGATTTACAGGTCGGTGACAATATTTATAGTTCTGGTTTAGGTGAGCATTTCCCAGCAGGTTATTTAGTGGGCACAGTCAATAAAATTCAACGCCAAAACACAGGTGAGTTTGCACAGATTGATATTAAACCTGCAGCTCAACTTGCAGGTGGGCATTATGTTGTTGTGTTGTTTTCTGACTCTTTAGCCAAGGAACAACCGTATGCTAATCGCTAAATACAAACCACTGAGAAAAAAAGATCCATTACTGGTGATTGTGTTTACAGTCATTATTGCATCGGTATTCACCATTTACCCCTTGTCTTATGATATTTCAGCATGGCGACCATTTATTTTAATGTTGGTTATGTTGTTTTGGGTCTTGTGTCAACCTACATGGTGTGGCGTATGGTTTGCATTTGGTCTAGGTGTTTTTTATGACCTATTAATTGATGCACCTTTAGGGCAAAACGCTGCTGCATTTGTACTTGTTGCCTTTATTACACGTTATTTTATTAGAGAAAAACGGATTCTTACATTTTTAAACTTGTGGTTTATAAGCATTTTAGCCACAGTGGGTTACGTTGTCTTTATTTGGCTATTACAAACGCTAGGTAGCGTTGATTATCCATTGATGCGCCGTTGGCCACCGATTATAAGTAGTCTTCTATGTTGGCCCTTAATATATTACATGTTAAAAAGATGGCGCCTTTAATTTTAGCATCAGGCTCACCACGTAGGCATGAGCTTTTATCACAACTTGGTTATGCCTTTGACGTGTGTGTACCCAATATTGATGAAAGTGTTTATGCGGCAGAGCAAGCACAATGTTATGTAAGTCGTTTGGCTTATGAAAAAGCCTGTGTTATTGTTAAAAAATATCCTAAACATTTAGTATTGGCTGCAGATACATGTTTGAGTATTCAATCAGAAATTATTGGTAAGCCCATGTCAAAACAGCATGCTTTTGACATTTGGCAAAAGTTATCTGGTCAATACCATGATGTTTATACAGGGATTTGTGTAATACAAGAAGGTATTGTTCGTCAAAATGTTGTAAAAACCCAAGTTAAGTTTGCTATTTTAAGTGAACAAGATATGGAAGAATACTGGGCCACTCAAGAGCCTATAGGCAAAGCAGGTGCCTATGCAATACAAGGGATTGCAGCAAAATATATTCCTGAAATTATTGGTAGTTACACCAATGTCGTTGGGCTACCTCTATACGAAACAGATCAATTATTACAGCAAACGATTAAGGCACTAAATTAGTCGTTCAAAAATTCTTATAACATTTGAGCTTTTATTATGTCTGATGAATTATTCATCAATGTAACACCTATGGAGTGTCGGGTTGCATTGACAGAAGATTGCGTAGTTAATGAAGTATTTGTGGAAAGGACGCTTAAGCGTGGTCTAGTAGGTAATATTTATAAAGGTAAAGTTGTGCGTGTACTACCCGGTATGCAAGCAGCATTTGTGGATATTGGATTGTCTAGAACTGCATTTTTACATATCAATGATATGGTTTGGCCCAAGGGTATGGCAAATCCCAACGTATTTGAATTACTACAGCAAGGGCAAACTCTCACTGTACAGGTCATGAAAGACATGCTTGGCACCAAGGGTGCGAGGCTGACCACAGACTTATCTATTCCATCACGTTACTTAGTCTTTATGCCTTTTGGTAGCCACGTGGGTGTGTCACAAAAAATTGAAAGTGAAAGTGAGCGCATTCGATTAAGAACGATTATAGATCATATTAAAGGAAAATATGCTTTACCGGGCAGTGTCATTATACGTACTGCTGCTGAAGGAGCATCTGAAGACTCTATTGAGCGAGACATGGCATATTTAAGTCGCTTATGGGAGTATATTCAGCGTAAAAAAAGAGCGATTACTGTGCCATCTTTGGTGTTTGAAGAATTGCCTTTACCACAACGTGTGGTACGAGATCTTGCTTCAGAACATACCGAAAAAATTTATGTAGATACTGAAACTGTTTACCATACACTTACTGCATTTATGGCAGAGTTTATGCCACAGCTATCTACACGGCTTATTTTTCACAGTGAGCAAAAACCTTTATTTGAAACTTATCATATTGAAGATGATATTCAAAAAGCATTGCAAACCCGTGTGGCTTTAAAGTCAGGTGGCTATTTAATGATAGATCAGACTGAAGCCATGACAACCATTGATGTGAATACAGGTTCATACGTGGGCGGTCGTAGCTTGGAAGATACAGTGTATCGCACCAATATGGAAGCCACTGAGGTCATTGGTCGCCAACTCAGGCTACGAAATTTAGGCGGTATTTTAATCATTGACTTTATTGATATGCAAGAAGAGATTCATCGTGCAGAAGTATTAAAGTATTTTGAAATTGTATTAGCTAAAGATCATGCCAAAACAAAAATCACTCAAGTGTCTGAATTAGGCTTGGTTGAAATGACACGTAAGCGTACACGTGAATCATTAGAGCATTTATTGTGCGATGCATGTCCGACGTGTCAGGGGCGTGGATTTGTAAAAACTGCCGAAACAGTCTGCTATGAAATTTTTAGAGAGATGATGAAGCTGACACGACAGTATCCACACCAAACGGGCTTTATATTGGTTGCAAGTACCGTGGTTATTGACCGTATGTTGACAGAAGAAGCATCAGCACTGACAGATATTATGTTTTTATTGAATCGATCCATACAACTGCAAGTAGAAACACTGTATACGCAAGAGCAATATGATGTCATTTTAAGTTAAAGTTGTAACAAAAATACATTCAATCTTTGTTACAACTGGCAGTTTACTTTCATCGGTGATTTCTCAATACTATAGATCTAGGTAGCCAAAGATAGATGTCTAGATGGCATGTCTTAGTGAGTGAGGCAATTATGCAGATACATGATGAGAACAACATGCAAAACAATACGCACCACGTTGCAGAACAACATGCAGTAAAAAATCATTGTTTTATGCTTGACGATGAAGGTCGCGAAGTACCGATTACAACAACAATGGTTCAAGATATTTGTATTGAGCTGTTAAAGCAGTGCCGTACAGTCAAAAGCTAGCTCTAATAAAATTCTAAGCAATATAAAAAGGGCTACACACGGTGTAGCCCTTTTTATTGAGAAATTTACTTACATGTCTCGTTTTTGTTCGCCTGTATACAATTGGCGCGGGCGCCCAATTTTATGTGGACTTGATTGCATTTCTAGCCAGTGGCTCATCCAACCAACAGTACGAGCCAGTGCAAAAATCACTGTAAACATTGACGTTGGAATGCCAATTGCTTTTAAAATAATACCTGAATAAAAATCTACATTTGGGTAAAGGTTGCGTTTGATAAAGTATTCATCTGAAAGTGCTATACGTTCAAGCTCCATCGCGAGTTTGAGCTGAGGGTCATGAATGCCAAGCTCAGACAGTACTTCATCACAGGTTTCCTTCATGACTTTAGCGCGTGGGTCAAAGTTTTTATAGACACGATGGCCAAAGCCCATGAGTTTAACTTCTTTAGTTTTGACCTTTTCCATGAATGGTTCGACATTTTCGATAGAACCAATTTCATCAAGCATTTTGAGTACGGCTTCATTTGCACCGCCGTGTGCAGGACCCCATAAAGCAGCAATACCTGCTGAAATACATGCGTAAGGGTTTGCACCTGTAGAGCCTGCAAGGCGCACTGTAGACGTAGAGGCATTTTGCTCATGGTCTGCATGTAAGGTAAAAATTCGATCCATGGCTTTGGCATGAATAGGGTTGACTTGATAATTACGGTCGGCAGGAGTTGCAAACATCATATGCAAAAAGTTTTCTGCATAGCCTAAGTCATTGCATGGGTACATAAATGGTTGACCCACTGTATACTTATAGCTCCATGCTGCAAGTGTTGGTACTTTTGCCAATAATCGAATGGCTGTAATTTCTCTATGATTAATATCATCTAAGTCTAAATTATTATGATAAAACGCAGATAATGCACCTACAACGCCAACCATAATAGCCATAGGGTGAGCATCTCGCCTAAAGCCATTAAAGAAACGACTTACTTGGTCATGAACCATGGTATGCGTACGAATTTGTTGATCAAACTCGCTTTTTTGTTCAGGTGTGGGGAGCTCGCCATTAATCAGTAAATAGCAGGTGGTTAAGTAATCTGCATTCATCGCGAGTTGGTCAATTGGATAGCCGCGGTGCAGTAGTGTGCCGGCGTTACCATCAATGTAAGTAATTTTTGACTCACATGAAGCGGTTGACATAAAACCTGGGTCAAACGTGAAATGGCCTGATGCGAGTATATCCTTTACATCTATAACATCGGGGCCTAGCGTACCTTTATAAATCGGTAGTTCTATCGTTTTTCCATCAAGTTGTAATAAGGCTTTCTTGCCAGTTGCTTCAGACATTCAGAGATCTCCTGTCCTGGTGAATGTAATCTGATCGTTGTGTGCTGCTTTATCTTGCAAATTGGCTTGATAAAGTTGCTGTATTAAAGAAGGAAAGCTGAGTTTTTATTATTAACTTGTTTTAGTTGGCAAATATTAATTAAAAACATATCCATTTATCATAATATGTGCCGTAAAACAATATTCGAATCCTTCGTGCTTAAATGTAACTCAACATGAGCTAAAAAATATAGTGTTTTATGGTGGTAATTTCATCTATTTAGAAAAGATATAGGATAAATATGTATGCTTAATCGTCAATTTTTATATAGAAAATCATAAAATTAAATGAGTTAAATCGTTTGGAATGAGTTTTTTTAAACGCAATAAGGGGTGATTTGAATACGTGTAAAGCACAGGTCATATCTATTTAAACTCAAAATAGGCCTAAGCTATATCTAAAAAAAATACCAGTATATTTAAAACATAATGTACTTAATGTGGCTATATTTTATACAATATTTTATATTTTATTTAGAGTATTTTTTATTATAAATAAATGATTTTAAATAATTAAATGTATTTATTTTTGTGTTTTTCTAGCAGTTGAAAATTAAGATTTTATGCCTTTTTTATCTAATTTTAGGGTCTATGAGGTTGTTTGAGTTTTTAAAATAGCCACTTTATAATTCAGGCAGAATAAAGTTTGGGCGAAGGATGCCCGAATCATACGCTAGCTTTCCTTCATTAAGTTGATTAAATAAACCTAGATAGGGTTTTTACATATAGGATGCCCGCTGTGAAAAGTAATAGACCTGTCAATTTAACCATGGGACAGGTGTTAGCGGTTAACTTGCGCTCACCCGTGGCTATAGCCTCTATATTACATCGTCTCTCTGGTGTAATCGTATTTTTACTGATTCCAGTTTTACTTTGGATATTGGATAAATCACTCTCTTCAGCCGATGGATTTGCTTACGTAAAAGAGCATGTGTTTGGCCATATTGCAGTACGCTTTGTGGTATGGGCATTTGTTGCTGGGTTAATCTATCATTTTGTTGCTAGTGTTCGTCACTTACTTGCAGATTTAGGTCACTTTGAAGAGCTTCATAGTGGACGTACGGCTGCGATGGTTTCATTAATTGTATCTGCAATAGGGATTGTTGCAGCATTTATATGGATTGTTGTCTTATGAAAAGTGCCACTGGTTTAACTGGCTCAGGGTCACGTGATTGGTTTATTCAGCGTGTAAGTGCCGTTATCTTAGCTGTGTATACTGTTGTTGTATTTGGCTGGATTTTATTTCATAGCGGTTTTAGCTATGAGCAATGGTCAGGGTTCATGCTGACACTACCCATGAAAATCTTATCTTTACTGGCTGTTTTATCTTTGGTTTCCCATGCATGGATTGGTATGTGGCAGGTTTTTACAGACTATGTCACAACAAGGCAAATGGGACCATTTGCACCTCGTTTACGTTTAATACTGACCACATTGGTTATTGTGGCGGTTTTTGTGTATGCAATTTGGTGTATCCAGATTTTTTGGGCAAATAAATAAGGCGGTAACAGATCATGGGCGCAATTACTCCCAAAGAAAATTATTCTAATATTCAAAACCTGACCTTTGATACGGTGATCGTTGGTGGTGGTGGCTCGGGTATGCGAGCAGCTTATCAGTTAGCACAAGCAGGGTTGAAAGTTGCAGTACTCACAAAAGTTTTTCCGACACGTTCACATACTGTCGCAGCACAAGGTGGTATCGGTGCGTCTTTAGGTAATATGCAAGAAGACAATTGGCACTATCACTTCTACGACACTGTAAAAGGATCGGACTGGTTAGGTGACCAAGATGCGATTGAATTTATGTGCCGTGAAGCACCGAAAGTGGTGTATGAACTAGAGCATATGGGTATGCCGTTTGACCGTAATGAAGATGGTACGATCTATCAGCGTCCATTTGGTGGTCATTCAGCCAACTATGGTGAAAAAGCAGTGCCTAGAGCATGTGCTGCTGCTGACCGTACAGGGCATGCACTTTTACATACCTTGTACCAAAGTAACGTTAAAATGGGTACACAGTTTTTTGTAGAGTGGATTGCTTTAGATCTGATTCGTAATGACGCAGGTGATGTTCTTGGTGTCACCGCATATGACCAAGAAACAGGTGATATTGCAGTTTTTCAAGCCAAAACGACGTTGTTTGCAACAGGTGGTGCAGGGCGTGTGTATCGTGCATCGACCAATGCTTATATTAATACAGGTGATGGTTTGGGTATGGCTGCTCGTGCAGGCATACCGTTACAAGATATGGAGTTTTGGCAATTTCATCCCACAGGCGTAGCTGGTGCTGGTGTGTTGCTTACAGAAGGTTGTCGTGGTGAAGGTGCAATTTTAAGAAATAAAGATGGCGAACCGTTTATGGAACGTTATGCACCGACATTAAAAGATCTTGCACCACGTGATTTTGTGTCACGCTCAATGGATCAAGAAATTAAAGAAGGTCGCGGTTGTGGCCCTAAAGGTGATTATATCTTACTCGATATGACACATTTAGGTGCAAGTACCATTATGAAGCGTCTGCCTTCAGTTTTTGAAATTGGTAAAAAGTTTGCCAATGTAGATATTACTAAAGAGCCTATTCCTGTTGTACCAACCATTCATTATCAGATGGGTGGTATTCCAACCAATATTCATGGTCAAGTGGTTATTCCCGCAACAGCAGAAGAAAAGCCTTTACAGGCAGGCTATGATGTTAAGCAAGACCAATACCGTGCAGACGGTGAGCGCAACTTTACGCAACCTGTCAAAGGGTTTTATGCCATTGGTGAATGTTCTTGTGTGTCTGTGCATGGCGCAAATCGTTTAGGGACAAACTCACTGCTAGATTTGGTCGTGTTTGGTAAAGCAGCGGGTGAGCATATTATTGACTATGTAACCAAGCATCACGGTGATGACTATGCACCTTTGCCAACCAATGTATTGCAACAAACGTTAGAAAGAGTCAAAAAATTAGATGATTCAGCAGCTGGTGAAAATGCACAAGACGTAGCCGATGAGATTCGTGAAATTGTGCAAAATCATGCAGGTGTTTTTAGAACACAAGCTTTGCTTGATCAAGGGGTAAAAGAAATTTTAGCCATTGCACCACGTGTTCAAAATATTCATTTAAAAGATAAATCTAAAGTCTTTAATACAGCACGTATTGAAGCACTTGAAGTTGAAAACTTATATGAAGTTGCTAAAGCAACGTTAATTTCAGCTGCAGCACGTAAAGAATGTCGTGGGGCACATACGGTAGTTGACTATGAACTACCTGCAGAGCATCCGACATATTCTTATGGTCGCCGTGATGATGAATGGATGAAGCATACATTGTGGTATGCCTCAGATAACCGTTTAGAGTACAAGCCAGTACGCTACAAGCCATTAACGGTTGATGCAATTCAACCGAAGCCACGTACATTCTAAATTGGGAGATAGACATGAGTAGAGGCACGCGTACCTTTGAAATCTACCGCTATGATCCTGATAAGGATACAGCGCCGTACATGCAAACGTTTACCCTTGAGCTGACAGAGAAGCATCGTATGTTACTTGATGCCTTGTTGGCATTAAAAGTGCAAGACGAAACATTGACATTTAGACGCTCTTGCCGAGAAGGAATTTGCGGTTCGGATGGTGTAAATATTAATGGTAAAAATGGTTTGGCTTGTTTGCTTAACCTTAATGACTTACCTAAAAAGATTGTGATTCGTCCGTTACCTGGTTTGCCAGTGATTAAAGACCTTGTGGTTGATATGAACCAGTTTTATGACCAGTATGACAAGATCCAACCATTTTTAGTGAATAATCAACCTGCACCCCCGAAAGAACGCTTGCAAACACCTGCGGAGCGAGAGCACTTGGATGGTTTGTATGAGTGTATTTTGTGTGCATGTTGTTCAACCTCTTGTCCGTCATTTTGGTGGAATCCTGATAAGTTTTTAGGGCCGTCTGCATTGTTAAATGCGTACCGCTTTATTATTGACTCAAGAGATACCGCAACAGCGGAGCGCCTTGCACGTTTAGATGACCCATTTAGTCTATTTCGTTGTAAAGGCATTATGAACTGTGTCGCAGTATGTCCAAAAGGATTGAACCCAACCAAAGCGATTGGTCATATCCGTGGCATGTTGTTAGATCAAGCAGGATAGTCTACTTATAGCGATTTAAATGCGTTCTAATGTGCATAGGTCGCTTGAAAAAAGTAATATTTATGTAAAAAATGCTTAAGCACTGTACTTGAAATACTCCTGTACAGTGCTACGGCCAGTGAGTTTAAATTTTAACGTGATGATGAAGTGAGTATAAGGATATAGTCGCTTTAGAAAAGTTAAATTAAGTCATTTATTTTTTCTAAGTCGGTTTGCAAAAAATTACGCAATATATTGAGTAATATACTCGCTATATTTATAAAATGTACTGTGTTTTTATTGACTTATTTGATGTATTTCAACCGTACATCACTCAATGGATTGAACAATAAGTTTGATTGAGTCACATTGAAAAATGTGTTTAAACAGGTTGATCAAGGGTTACTTGAGATCAAGCAACCGTTTAATTTTTGCAGTAAAGGAAATGGGTCCAAAAATGCAAGAAGTTGCAAACGCACTGCGTCTAGATACTGAACTTTCAGCTGACAGTGCAGCGTATATAGAAGAACTATACGAACAGTACTTAACTTCTCCAACCTCAGTCAGTGACGACTGGCGAACATACTTTGATAAGTTTCCAAAAGGTGATCAACCGCATGGGGCAGTCCGTGAGCAATTTCTATTGCTTGGACGTAATGCTAACCGCATGACACCTGTGGTATCTAGTAGCGTAAGCACAGCACATGAACACCGTCAAATTGGGATTTTGCAACTCATTGCAGGTTACCGTAACCGTGGTCATCAAAAAGCCAAACTAGATCCGCTTGGTATTGCCAAACGTGAAGAAGTTCCTGATTTAGACTTAAGTACGCATGGTTTAACCAAGTCTGATTTGGATACAGTATTTAATACTGCTAACTTAGCGATTGGTAAACCAGAAGCGACCTTAGGCGAAATGGTTGATGCAATGGAAGCCATCTACTGTCAGTCTATTGGTGCAGAGTATATGCATATTGTGAACACTGCTGAAAAACGTTGGATTCAACAACGTTTAGAAGGGGCACGTGGGCAGTATGGTTTATCTGTTGAGCAAAAAAAGAATATTTTAGAGCGCTTAACCGCTGCAGAAGGGTTAGAAAAATATTTAGGTAGTAAATATGTCGGGGCCAAACGTTTTGGTTTAGAAGGTGCTGAATCTTTTATTCCTATGATGAATGAACTCATACAACAAGCAGGTGCAGTCGGCTGTAAAGAAGTGGTGATTGGTATGCCACACCGCGGTCGTTTAAATGTACTTGTAAATACGATGGGTAAAAACCCAGCCGAACTTTTTGGTGAGTTTGAAGGGAAAGCCTTACATAAAAAAGGTTCAGGCGATGTGAAATATCACCAAGGCTTTTCATCTAATGTAATGACAGCAGGTGGTGAAGTACATCTTGCTTTGGCATTTAACCCCTCGCACCTAGAAATTGTTGGCCCTGTGGTTGAAGGGTCTGTACGTGCTCGCCAAGTTCGCCGTAAAGACATTGGCGGTGATGATGTATTGCCAATTATTATTCATGGTGATGCTGCTTTTGCAGGGCAAGGCGTAAATATGGAAACCTTCCAGATGTCACAAACACGTGGCTATACGGTGGGTGGTACAGTACATATTATTGTAAATAACCAAGTGGGTTTTACGACATCTAACCCGAAAGATGCTCGTTCTACAGAGTACTGCACAGACATTGCAAAAATGGTGCAAGCACCGATCTTTCATGTGAATGGTGATGACCCTGAAGCGGTAGTATTTATTACTCAGCTTGCACATGATTTTCGTCATACCTTCCGTAAAGATGTCGTTTTAGACTTATTTTGCTATCGTCGCCGTGGCCATAATGAAGCAGATGAGCCATCTGGCACACAGCCAAGTATGTATAAAGCCATTAGTCAAAAAGCGACAACCCGCACTTTGTATGCAGATACGCTTGTACAGCAACATATTGTTGACCGTGCAACTGCTGACCGCATGATTGAACGTTACCGTGCAGATCTCGAAGCGGGCAAGCATGTAGCAAATGCATTGGTACTTGAACCGAACAAAAAAATGTTTGTCGATTGGAAGCCATATTTAGGTATGGACTATACCGATGATTGGGATACATCATTTAGCCTTGAGCGCTTAAAAGAACTCGGCAAGATTATGCATGAGCGTCCAGAAGGCTTTGAATTACAACGTCAAGTTGAAAAAGTAATTGATGAACGTTTGAAAATGCAAACCGGTGAAATACCATTAAACTGGGGAGCTGCTGAGGTTTTAGCTTATGCTACCATTTTAGACGATGGTTACTTGGTTCGTATTAGTGGTGAAGATGTCGGTCGTGGGACGTTCTCGCATCGTCATGCCAAACTACATAACCAAAAAAATGGTCAAGAATATTTACCGCTATGTCACATTAAAGAAAATCAGCCTCGCTTTGCATTGTGGGATTCTTTATTGTCTGAAGAAGCTGTATTGGCCTATGAGTATGGTTATGCGACCACCCAACCGCATGCACTCGTAGTGTGGGAAGCTCAGTTTGGTGATTTTGTTAACTGTGCCCAAGTGGTGATTGATCAATTTATTGCATCTGGTGAAACCAAGTGGGAGCGTGTGTGTGGTTTAGTGATGCTATTACCACACGGTTTTGAAGGGCAAGGGCCTGAGCATTCATCTGCACGTTTAGAGCGTTTTTTACAGCTCTGTGCGGAAGATAATATGCAAGTCGTGACACCAACGACACCTGCACAAATGTTCCATTTACTCAGAAGACAAGTCGTGCGCCCGCTACGTAAACCTCTGATTGTGATGGCACCAAAATCATTATTACGCCATAAAGAGGCAGTATCTACATTAAATGATTTGGCTGTAGGACAGTTTAAAACAGTGATTGATGAAGTCGATACTTTGGCACATGATGCGGTTACACGTGTGGTACTGTGTGGGGGCAAAGTCTACTACGATTTATTGGCAAAACGCCGTAGCTGTGCTTTAGAAAATACAGCCATTGTGCGTGTTGAACAATTATATCCATACCCAGAACAGCGTATTGCCGAAGTGTTCGCTAGCTATCCAAACTTAACAGATGTGGTGTGGTGTCAAGAAGAGCCGAAAAACCAAGGGGCTTGGCAATTTATTGCACCGCAATTATTTGAAGGGATTGCCCAAACTGAGCGTGCGATCAAATTAAAATTTGCAGGTCGTAAAGTAGCAGCAGCTCCTGCATGTGGTTCACCTTACTTACATGCACAACAACAAAACCAGCTTATTTCTGACGCACTTGCGATTGAAGCTGAATAATCAGGAGATATTTACCCATGGCTATTGAAATTAATGCACCCGTATTTCCAGAGTCAGTTGCAGATGGCACGATTGCGACTTGGCATAAAAATGTTGGTGAGCATGTTGCACGTGATGAAGTGATCTGCGATATAGAAACAGATAAAGTCGTACTTGAGGTGGTTGCGCCTGCAGATGGTCAGCTCACGGCTTTAGTCAAGCAAGAAGGCGATACGGTACTTTCAAATGAGCTGATTGCACAATTTGAAGCAGGAACTACGAATAATACAACATCATCAGAGACACAACAGGTAGAAGAAACCTCTTCTCAAACCCATGCAGGTGCAACAGCTGTTGTTGAACGCTCACAGCCTGTTGCTGTACAAGATCAAGCACCTGCAGTGCGCAAAGCCTTAAATGAAACGGGTATTGATGCTGCAAATATTGCAGGCACAGGCCGTGGTGGGCGTATTACCAAGGAAGATGTTGTTAATCATCAGTCAGCATCTGCACCTACACCACAAATTACGATTACAGAAACAGCGACATCTTCTTCAACGCGTATTGAAAAACGTGTACCTATGACACGTTTACGAAAGCGTGTTGCAGAAAGACTCTTAGCAGCAACACAGCAAACGGCCATGTTAACCACGTTTAACGAAGTGAACATGAAGCCTATTATGGATATGCGTAAGCAGTATAAAGATGCATTTGAACAGCGTCATGGTGCGCGTTTAGGGTTCATGTCATTTTTTGTGAAAGCAGTGACTGAAGCATTAAAGCGTTACCCTGCAGTCAATGCTTCTATAGATGGTGATGATATTATTTATCATGGCTATTATGATATTGGTGTTGCGGTGTCTTCTGAACGTGGGCTTGTTGTGCCTGTACTTCGTGACACTGACTGTATGAGCTATGCAGAAATTGAATCGGGTATTCGTAGCTATGCAGGGAAAGCACGTGATGGTAAATTGGCCATTGACGAAATGACGGGTGGTACATTTACCATTACCAATGGTGGTACATTTGGTTCATTGTTGTCTACGCCAATTTTAAATCAGCCACAAACAGCCATTTTAGGTATGCATAAAATCCAAGATCGCCCTATGGCTGTAAATGGTCAAGTGGTGATTTTACCGATGATGTATCTTGCATTATCTTATGACCACCGTATGATTGATGGTAAGGAAGCAGTTGGTTTCTTAGTGACAGTAAAAGAACTATTGGAAGAGCCTGCAAAACTCATTCTTGATCTTTAACTTGAAATTATCGTGATAAAAAAACACAATCTACTTCGGTATAGTATTGTGACAAATGGAGATGGACATGTCTCAACAGTTTGATCTGGTTGTGATTGGTGGTGGCCCTGGTGGATATGAAGCTGCAATTCGTGCTGCACAATTGGGCTTTAAAGTTGCGTGTATTGAAAAACGTATCCATAACGGTAAACCATCTTTAGGCGGTACGTGTTTAAACGTCGGATGTATTCCATCAAAAGCATTACTTGACTCTGCACATCGCTTTGAATCGACACAACATGATTTGTCTGATCATGGGATTAGCACAGGTGAAGTATCGTTAGATTTAGCAAAACTACTTGCACGTAAAGATAAAGTCGTTGAACAATTAACAGGTGGTGTTGCCCAACTACTCAAGGGAAATCAAATTGAGTGGCTACAAGGTACAGGTAAACTGCTTGCAGGTAAAAAAGTAGAATTTGTACCACATGAAGGTGAAACTCAAGTATTGTCACCTAAATACGTAATTTTGGCTTCGGGTTCTGTACCTGTAAATATTCCTGTTGCACCCGTAGACCAAGATATTATTGTTGACTCTACAGGCGCACTAAATTTCCCTGAAGTACCAAAACGCCTAGGGGTAATTGGTGCAGGGGTGATTGGACTTGAGCTAGGCTCTGTATGGCGCCGTTTGGGTGCTGAAGTTGTTGTATTTGAAGCAATGGACAGTTTTTTACCGATGGCTGACAAAGCACTGGCCAAAGACTTTCAAAAAATCTTGAAAAAACAAGGTTTGGACATTCGAATCGGTGCAAAAGTTGCAGGTACACAAATTAATGGCCATGAAGTGACTGTGAAATACAGCCAAGATGGTCAAGAGCATGAGCAAGTATTTGATAAATTGATTGTTTGCGTAGGGCGTAAGCCATATGCAGAAGGTTTGTTGGCGACTGATGCGGGCATTAAACTCACTGAACGTGGTTTTATTGAAGTCAATGATCACTGTGCTACCTCTATTGATGGTGTATACGCCATTGGTGATTTAGTACGTGGCCCAATGCTTGCACATAAAGCGATGGAAGAGGGCGTAATGGCGGTGGAGCGTATTCATGGCCATGCTGCACAAGTTAATTACGACACGATTATTAGCGTGATTTATACCCACCCAGAAGCGGCTTGGGTTGGTTTGACCGAAGAAGCAGCCAAAGAACAAGGCTATGATGTGAAAGCGGGCCAGTTCCCATTTGCAGTCAATGGTCGTGCATTGGCAGCGGGTGAAAGTGCTGGTTTTGTGAAGTTTGTTGCTGATGCAAAAACAGATCGTTTATTGGGTATGCATGTGATTGGCCCTGCAGCCTCTGATATTATTCATCAGGGTATGATTGCGCTTGAATTTGTATCTTCTGTAGAAGATTTGCAACTCATGACGTTCGGACACCCAACGTTCTCAGAAGTAGTACATGAAGCAGCTTTAGCCGTAGATGGCCGAGCAATTCATGCGGTACAACGTAAACGTAAGTAATGATGTAAAAAAGCGGTCTGATTAGACCGCTTTTTATATTTTAATATAAGTATTTTTAAGTAGAGTATTGTTGATCTCGTACCCACTTGGTCATAATCCATTTTTCACCTTTTACTACAGGCATACCTGCGTGTAAGCTTCTTGGGTCAAGTGTTTTGGTTTCAGTATTGTAGTATTCAAAATAGACCGCACTGCCTTTTACTGGCATGACATGAATGCCCAGTTCTGGAAAATAAGTTGCGCCACCTTCCTCGACATCATTTAAGTACATAATCAGTGTAGATATTCTTTGCCCTGATCTAGCAAGTGTTTCAGCAGTCCCTTTTTTGTTGGGGTCAAAATAGTCGAAATGTGGGCGGTATTCACCACCAATGCCATATTTTAAAATTTGACAGCCTTCGCCATGCTCAAGTGGTACATTCATCAACTCTGCTAAGCGATGATCTACGCGTGTAAATAATTCATTTTCACAGACTTTGAAATATGTGCCTTCGCTAGTTCTGTTTGGGTTAAGCACGTGCTGGCCTGTATGTGGGTCAACAACGCGAGAGCGTTGCATTTTTTCTTGTGATAATAAAATAATTTCGTCACATTCTTGGGCGGTAAGCACGTCATGGAAGAGAACCACTTTAGGGTCATCTAGTTTCATGGCAACTTTAATCTGTTGCTGCTGTATGTGTATTTGATTTGAGATTTCCTTAGGGAGTATTTGTTCTGTTGATGTTGTTTTTGTATTTAATGAAAATTTTTCCAAGATTTTTGAAGCATCCTGTTTTGTCAGACTTTGTTTGTCTTGTGCAATGTGAGTTACTACAGCACAGGCTAAATCAAAGGAAAAACCATTTTGAATCATTTTATTAATCAAATCTTCTGGTAAACAGCCAGCATCTATATTGGTTTTTATCCAGTCTATCCAATCAAATGTGAGTTTCATTGTTTTCCTTTAATTCATCTGTAGGTGCATTTTTAATACGCCATTATCTAGGATGAAGAGGTCACTCCTAAAAGTAACCTCTATTGTTGGTATTAAAACTTATATTTTACGCCAACTTGTCCTTGTAAGTTGGTTTTGTCATCAGTGACCACTGCAACGTCAATAAATGTATTCCACTTACTGTCTTTGCTTGTATATTGGGTATTTAAGCCAAATGTTGCGTAGTCACGTCTAAACTGTGGTGCATTGTAAGAGGTTGCACTTGCAGAAGATACGTTGTTTGCCACAGTAACTTGGTCAAGTCTGCGATGCAGAGCATTGGTGTATTCAGCATAAGCACCTACAGAAACTTGATTCGCAACCTGAGCATTCATACGTAACCCAGTATGTAGCTCTGTTTGGTTATTACTCACAGCACTTACAGTTAAACCTGTGTTATTGTTTTCACGCACACCGTCTAGTTTTACAGCATCATAACTTAGACCAATAAATGGTGTGAATGTAAGCCATTGTTTGAATGTAAAATGTGAACCAAATTCAGCATAAATGCCATAACTGTCTATAGTAGATTTCGTTTGAATACTTTGACTGGTTGTTGCAGTGATGCTGTTACGGGTAATTTTATTTTTACCTGTACCATAATGTGCATGGCCGAGTATGTACTGGTTTGCAAAGTTATATTTACCATATAGTCCTGAAAAGACTTGATTTACCTTACTCTTATCGTTATTCAAGCTGTAAGCAGAATCTTCGATATAGTTACTTAAATAGCCACCAATTACACCCTGTGGTACAGCGGTATCTACACCAACAGTTTGAGTGTTTATATTTGAGGTTACATTGTCCCAACCTTGAGCAGTACTTTTATTTTTAAACACACTTGCTGATGTCCAAACGCCAACCCCTTGTTCTGTAACCCAATTGGCACGATGGTTTACTGAACCATTGACAATAGATTGGTTACGTAGCAATACAGATGGTGTTTCTGCAAAAATAGACCCTGAATTAGAGTTTAAAATAGCTTGAGCCATTGGCGCACTTTCTGCTGCTTGAATACTGACCGCATAATTTACCAGTGCAACATTATTGCTGTTGGTTTGGGCTTGATTGAGCAGTTTATTTACCACTTCACCACTAGCACTGCTGACAGTTGACGCACCTTGTACCACGCCTACTTTGGCTGCATCGTTATATGCAATATTTGCAATCACATTGTTTTGAGAGTCGTAATTGACTTGGTCGACCGTAAGAAACGCACTTGACGCAGATACATCACTAAATTTACCTGTGACCTTATTGGCTTTAAGAACTTCGTAATAACCTTTAGTAATAAGTGATGAGTTGCTGATATTTTTGTTGGTTACAATCAGTTTGCCATCAAGTGAAGCATTACCTGTAGCTGTAAGTGTTTTTCCAACACGGTAAGTTAATGTACCAGATGCATTTTGTAGGTAGTCACCATTAATGGTAAAAGCACCATCTTCGGTCGAAAGGTTCCCCAAGTTTGTGACACTACCTACATGACCTGTACCTAATAATGCACCGCCATGATTAATCGTGAATGCTGATGCTGTGGTTGAACCCGTGATTTTAAGCTCACCACGGTTCACTGTTGTTGTACCTGTATACGTATTTGTACCAGAGAGAATCAAGCGTCCATCACCTGTTTTAACGAGGCCTGCATCACCTGAAATATCATTACTAAAAGTAGATACGGTGCCTAATGGTAAGTTAGCATTGAAGTCACCAAAGATGGTGCTAAATTTCCCCATGCCTTTTTTTGCTTTTTCATAATTGTAGTAGCCCCAGCCCGTGGTTTCATTATAAAGACCATTATTTTTAGATTTATCATCTATATATGTCGCAGTTGTTAAGATGGTTTGACGAACTTGGTCATTGCTCATCCAGTCAAAGTTGTACCAAACTAAAGCTGCTGTTGCGGTAATGTCGGGTGCAGAGCCTGACGTTCCCAAAAATGGCTTTAGACCACCTGTTGATTCATCATAAACATTATGTACAAAGTCTGCCCCAATACACCAACGTGCTGCCATGCCACAGGCATTAGAGCCTGAGAAAAAGTCATATTTCTTTAGTTTTTTATGAGTTTCATCTAGACCAACGGCTACTAATATGCCTTTTTCAAGTGTTGGGTTATTTGTAGGCATTAAAGAATCGTAACTTGGTTGAGAAGAAGCATCATTACCTGCTGCAAAAACCAGTAGTGCATTTTTATCCACTAACTTTTGTACACTACGAATCACATCTGAGAAAATGAGTAGAGTACTACTGTTAGAATAGTTAAAAATCTTAGTATTATTATTGCTTAGTAAGTCATAGGCGATGTCGTGTTTACCTACGTCTAGTGTATTACCTCCTGATTTTTTGTAAATTTGAGCAGCATAAATATCAACAAAGCCATTTGCAATGCCTGAGTCAACGGAGTTTATACCATTTGCTGCAATGATTTTGCTGACAGGCGTACCATGATCCATCCAATCTTGATCTTCTGGTGCAGCATTTGTTAAATCTGATTTATCTAATTTATAGCTACCATCTGCATTTGCTAGGTAGTAGTTACCTTTGCCATCCCATATTCTATAGCCAAAACTGTTTCTATAAATATTTGGATCATTTTCGTCAGTTGTCGTTGCATATTTGTAGTTTCCATACACTTTGGTGACAACACCTTCGAGTGCTTTACTGTGTGCGATGGCCCCTGAGTCAACAACAGCTACTTTTATTTTTGAAGATGCATTTGTATTTTTATCAATGACAATGCTTTTATCTGGGTCTTGTTGAAGTGTTATTACAGGAGCAAGTTCAGGAGTAGGAGCTGGTGTTGGGGCAGGAACTGGTTCAGGAGCTGGTGTAGGAGTCGGTGCTGGTACAGGAGCTGGTGTTGGCGCAGGAACTGGAGCCGGTGTTGGTGTTGGCGCAGGAGTTGGAGTCGGTTCAGGAGCTGGTGTTGGTGCCGGTGTTGGAACTGGTGTAGGTGTTGGAGCTGGTGCAGGAGCCGGTGTTGGCGCAGGAGTTGGAGTCGGTACAGGAGCTGGTGTTGTTGGTGCTGGAGCAGGAACTGGAGCCGGTGTTGGTACCGGTGCTGGTGTTGGCGCAGGAGTTGGAGTCGGTACAGGAGCTGGTGTTGGTGCCGGTGTTGGAACTGGTTCTGGAGCCGGTGTTGGTACCGGTGCTGGTGTTGGTGCCGGTGTTGGAACTGGTTCTGGAGCCGGTGTTGGTACCGGTGCTGGTGTTGGCGCAGGAGTTGGAGTCGGTTCAGGCGCAGGAGTTGGAGTCGGCTCAGGAGCAGGAGTTGGTGTTGGAGTCGGTGCTGGTGCAGGAGTTGGAGCAGGAACTGGAGCCGGTGTTGGAGTCGGTTCAGGAGCAGGAACTGGAGCCGGTGTTGGAGCCGGAGCAGGAACTGGTGTAGGTGTTGGAGCTGGTGCAGGAACTGGTGTAGGTGTTGGAGCTGGTGCAGGTACCGGAGTAGGAGAGGGTGTTGGTGTAAGGATTGGTGTTGGTGTTGGATTGCTCTTAACACCTTCTTCACCACCACAACCTGTCATAATAAGTGAGCTAATAAGAATAGCTAATGTCGTTTTTGGAAAATCAAGATGATTTTTCATGTATCCCCAGTTTACAATAAACTTACAAAGTATGATTATTGTAAACTTAGCTTTTATATTCAATGACTAAATATATTATTTTTTAATAAAAAATTAAGATTTTAAAAATATGACGAAGTAACAAGTAATGTTGAGAGGTAATCATACTTGAATAGGTATAGGTCATCGTTGTAAAAAATCTAACTTATGTTAGTTTACAAAATTAATTCTAAATAAATTGTTTACTCTACCTATATAGACCGTTATCCAATATAGATGAGATTTCCGTTTAGATTTCGGAAGAATATGGCCTTACCCATAAGTGATTATAAAATTAGTTATTTAGAAATACGATCGAAAATCAATATGCCTGATTAATGTTTGATTATAGAAGTTAAGGCTGAGGTAGAATATAAAAATATAGACATAAAAAAATGCGTAGCGGTTGGGGGACCACTACGCACAAAATTGAATCAAGATAGGGGGCGACCTATCTGTCTTTCTATGTTTCTATAGTAGACAGTTTGATTTAGCTTTTCAGTCAACATGCTGTATCAGTATGTTATGTTATGTAAGAAATGACCAAAT
The DNA here is from genome assembly GCF_900096955.1 of Acinetobacter boissieri. Lineage (GTDB taxonomy): Bacteria > Pseudomonadota > Gammaproteobacteria > Pseudomonadales > Moraxellaceae > Acinetobacter > Acinetobacter boissieri. Next base: position 154,693 of record NZ_FMYL01000005.1, read on the forward strand.
TGCGTAAGTCAAACCAAAGAGGATCACGTATTTTAAAATTTAAACATGCCAAGACCGTGTTTAATTTCATCTAAAGTACTTTGAGTAATGATCTGGCATTTTTGAGTACCGGCTTTGAGTACATCCATAATGTAGTCTGGGTCTTTTGATAGCTCATTACGGCGATCTCTGATTGGTTCAATCATTTCTTTGAGAACGGCCTCCAAACGTTTTTTAACTGTGCCATCGCCTAAACCACCACGGCGATAATGTGCTTTAAGTTCTTCGACTTCTTCTTTGTTTGGGTCAAAAGCGTCTAAGTAAGTAAATACCACATTGCCTTCTACTTGACCTGGGTCTTCAATCCGTAAATGATTAGGGTCGGTATACATTGCATTAACAGCTTTTTTAATGTCTTTATCTGTGGCATTTAATACAATGGTATTACCTAAAGATTTTGACATTTTCGCTTTACCATCAAAGCCCGGTAATCGCCCTGTTTTTGATAGTAGTGCTTTACATTCAGGTAAAATATCTTGTCCAATTTGGCGGTTAAGACGGCGTACAATTTCGTTGGTTTGTTCAATCATTGGAATTTGATCTTCGCCTACAGGCACAACGCTGGCTTTAAATGCAGTAATGTCTGCAGCTTGTGCAACAGGGTAGCATAAGAAACCTGCTGGAATATCTCGTTCAAAACCACGCATTTGAATTTCAGATTTAATGGTGGGATTACGTTCTAAACGAGACACCGTTACAAAATTCAAATAGAGCATGGTCAATTCATTGAGTGCAGGTAAATGAGATTGCACACAAATAGTGGTTTTGCTTGGATCTATCCCTACAGCTAAATAATCTGTAGCCACTTCTATAATGTTACGACGTACTTTTTCAAAATTATCTGCATTGTCTGTAAGTGCTTGAGCATCTGCTAATAAAATATGTTGATGGTGAGAGTCTTGTAATCCTACACGAGAACGCAGTGAACCCACAAAATGGCCAAGATGAAGCTGTCCTGTTGGACGATCGCCAGTTAAAATAATTGGGCGTTGATCTGTGGTCATACGAGTCAATCCTAAATGTTTTGTTGTTAGTGATAATTTAACTATTGTACGATATTCAACGGCAATATGTGATAGTTTGCCAATAATCTCACTTTTCTGTTGTAATATTTATAGATATATCGCGTTTATATTGGCTAAGGTTACAGAATATCTTTAATATAAAGTTAAAATCAAAACAAAAGACAGGTGTGTTATGGCGGGTAGTTTACTGCTTTTACTAGATGATATTGCAACTGTACTAGATGATGTTGCTGTGATGAGCAAAACAGCAGCAAAACAAACAGCAGGTGTGTTGGGTGATGACTTAGCATTGAATGCACAACAGGTGACAGGCGTTAAAGCAGATAGAGAGTTACCTGTCGTTTGGAAAGTGGCTAAAGGCTCTTTTTTTAATAAGTGTATTTTAGTACCGTTAGCTTTATTAATAAGTGTATTTATACCGTGGTTAATTACGCCACTTTTAGTGATTGGTGGTTTGTTTTTATGCTATGAAGGCGTAGAAAAAGTAATGCATATGTTTATGCATAAATCGTCAAGTGAACAAGCACAGACACAAAATAATCAGCCTCAAGACTTAGCAAGTTACGAAAATGAAAAAGTGAAAGGGGCAATTCGTACAGACTTTATTTTATCTGCAGAAATTATTGTCATTACTTTAGGTACAGTTGCTACGGCACCACTCATTGATAAAATAGCAGTCATGAGCATTATTTCAATTGCAATGACGATTGGTGTATATGGCTTTGTAGCATTGATTGTAAAAATTGATGATTTTGGATTGTTTTTACAAACAAAAACATCAGCTTGGCAGAAAAAAATAGGCCAAATCCTCTTGGCTTTCGCTCCTAAGTTAATGAAAACGTTGTCTGTGGTCGGTACGGTAGCAATGTTTTTAGTCGGTGGCGGAATTATTGCACATGCTGTACCTGCCATTCATCATTTTACCGAGCATAATACTGAAAGTTTAGGAAGTATTCCAAATGTTGGTTTTATTATTGGTAGTTTAGTACCAACGGGAGTGAACCTAATTTTAGGTATGCTTGCTGGTGCAGTTGTCGTAGTTGTTGTGATGTTGCTACAAAAAATATTTAAAAAAACATCTATATCATAATGTTGCAATAAAAAATTATAAAGGTAAATCATTATGCGCTGGAAAGACCGAGAACAAAGTCAAAATGTTGAGGATCGTCGTGGTGGTGGTGCTGTAAAAACAGGTGGAATTAGTATTGCTGGTTTGGTTGTGGCATTTGTAGCATGGAAATTTTTTGGTGCAGATCCACAGCAGGCTTACCAAGCGACCAAGCAAATTACATCACAAACATCTGGGCAAACGCAGGGGCAGGCATTACGTCAGCCTACTGCTGATCAGGCCGAATCTAAACAGTTTGTAACCACTGTATTGGCGGATACAGAAAAAACATGGTCGCAAATTTTTAAAGAACAAGGCAAACAGTATATACCGCCAAAGATTGTTTTATATACGGGTACAACACCAACTGCATGTGGTGCAGGGCAAGCTGCAATGGGGCCATTTTATTGTCCTGCTGACCAAAAAGTGTATTTAGACACCACATTTTTTCAAGAAATGCGCAGTAAAATGGGTATTTCAGGTGAAAAAAATCAAACTGAACTTAACGCAAAAGGGCAAGCGGGCGATTTTGCAATGGCTTATGTTATTGCACATGAGGTAGGCCACCACGTACAAAGTTTATTGGGTATTTCAAAACAAGTATCACAATTGAGTCGTCAATCGAATCAGAAAATGGCAAACCAGCTGTCTGTTCGCCAAGAGCTACAAGCAGACTGTTTTTCTGGCGTGTGGGCAAAACGTACCAATGATCGTGAACAGTTTTTAGATGAAGGTGACGTTGCTGAAGCGATGGACGCTGCACAAAAAATTGGTGATGATTACTTACAAAAACGTGCTACGGGGCAAATTGTACCAGACAGTTTTACGCATGGTACAAGCGCACAGCGTATGCACTGGTTTGATCGTGGTTTTCAATCTGGCAATATCAGTAGTTGTGATAGTTTTGGGCAAGAGATTTAACTAAAATGCACGGCTTAAAAGAGTAAAGTGAAAAAGCTTTACTTTTTTAAGCATGATATATTTGTAAAATAAGAGCTTAAATATGAAGCAAATCCATGTTTTTACTTTACACGTTGAAGATGCAGAAAAAACATTTCAACCTTTAAAAAACAAAGAGATTTATCATTTTATTTCAGATATTCAATACAGCCATATAAATGAGTTAAAAAAACGATATCAGTGTTTAGTCGGTGGTTCATTAAATAATAATGAGAGATGGTTGAATTGGATCGTTTATCAAGACGACAAGAAAACTGTGCCAGTAGGCACAATACAAGCCACTATTTTAAAAGATGAACAAAAAGCATATGTTGGCTATGTTATGTTTAAAGAGTTTTGGAATCAAGGTTATGGGACAGCTGCATTAAATTGGTTAATTCAGTTTCTGATTGAAAATATAAATATAAAAAGTTTAGAAGCATCTGTTGATATGTGTAATATGTATTCTATTCGATTACTCGAAAAATTCTTATTTGAACGAGTTGGTACAGATGGCGGTGATTTTATTTATAGAAGAGATTTATAATATATATATTGGTATATTTTTTGCTTTCTTTGTAAATTAGTGAGCTTTATTTTTTGATAGTAAAGCTTAAAATTACAATAGAGGGTTTTTCATTGAAATTTAAATGTATAAAAACAGCACTATTAAGTGCCATGCTTTTAACAAGTTTAACCGTGTATGCTGAAGGAAGTAAGTCGGGAATTGAATCTCAGTATTTTGACAATAGTACCAAGCCTACAGACGACTTTTACCAGCACACTAATGGTGTGTGGTTAAAAAACAATAGTATTCCCGATGATAAATCTATATGGGGAACATTCACAATTTTACGTGAACAATCTATAAGTCAAATACATGATATTGTGAATAGTGTATTGAGTAAAAGTTTTTCTCAGGGTACAGATGAACAAAAAGTTGCAGACTTATATTCTAGTTTTATGAATGAAAATGAAATTAACAAATTAGGTTATCAGCCCATACAGGCAGAAATTGCAAAAGTTAATTCTTTAGAAACAAAAAAAGATATTGCGAGTTTAGTTGCAAATTTTTCAAAAATCGGGGTAACCACACCTTTTGATATTGGGGTTACGCAAGATATGAAGAACTCGACGAAGATCATTGTTGAGTTGTATCAAAGTGGCTTAGGGTTACCTGATCGTGACTATTATTTAAAAGATGATAAAAAGTTTAAAGAAATAAGACAAAGCTATTTAAATTATATTGAAAAAACATTGCGTTTGGTTGGTGATACTGATGCAAAAAACAGCGCAAAAAATGTCTTACGTTTAGAAACTCAACTTGCACAAGCTCAGTGGACGAATGTACAAAATAGAGACACACCAAAAACATATAATATTTATAAAACTAAAGACTTAGCTACACTGAGCTCGCAGATTGATTGGAAACAATATTTAGATGTAGAAGGCTTGACTGGAAAAATTGACACCATTCAGGTTGCACAGCCTAGCTTTGTTAAAGCATTAGATCCAATTGTTCGTAATAATTCTCTGGCTGTATGGCAATCATATTTTAAATTTCATTTAGTCAATAATTTTTCACCGTTATTGAGCCAAGAATTTGTTGATAATCAATTTAATTTTTACAGTACTCAGTTAAGAGAGATCAAGCAACAAAAGCCTCGTTGGAAGCGAGGTGTTGACGTTGTTCAAGAATCTTTAGGTGAAAGCTTAGGAAAAATTTATGTTGAAAAAAACTTTTCACCTGAACAGAAACAGCGTATGGAGGATTTAGTACATAATCTTTTAAAAGCGTATGAACAAAGCATTAATAAGTTAGATTGGATGAGTACGGAAACTAAAATAAAAGCAAAAGAAAAGCTCTCAAAAATTTCGGTAAAAATTGGTTATCCAAATAAATGGCGTGACTATTCTGGTTTAAATATTGTGAGTGGTGATTTAGTTGGTAATGTCATACGCTCTCGTGAGTTTGAGCATCAGTATGCATTAAGTAAACTTGGCAAACCAGTCGATCGTGACGAGTGGGGGATGTTACCACAAACAGTAAATGCTTATTACAACGCAACGCTAAATGAAATTGTATTCCCTGCAGCAATACTACAACCACCATTTTTTGATATGGAAGCAGATGATGCAGTCAATTATGGTGCAATTGGCGCGATTATTGGGCATGAGATTAGTCACGGCTTTGATGATCAAGGAAGTCAATTTGATGCGATGGGGAATATGAAAAACTGGTGGACGCCTGAGGATCAAAAAAAGTTTAAAGAAAAAACAAAAGCATTAATTGCACAATACAACAATTATGAGGTATTACCTGGTTATCACGTGAATGGTGAGTTAACTTTAGGTGAGAATATTGCAGATAACTCTGGACTGTCAATTGCTTATAAAGCATATGAGCTCTCGCTAAATGGTAAGCCTTCTCCTGTCATTGACCATTTAACCGGTGAACAGCGTTTTTATATTGGTTGGGCACAAGCTTGGCGTGAAAAAATAAGAGATGGGCAACAACTTGAGTACCTGAAATCTGATCCACATTCTCCAAATAAAGTACGAGGAAATGTAACTTTACTTAATCAAACCCCGTTTTATGATGCATTTGGTGTAAAAAAAGGCGATCAAATGTATCTTGCGCCAGAGAAGCGAGTATCTATTTGGTAGTTTCTGTGACGTAATCAATCAAGATAACTCCTTTAATTGATTAGGGGAGTTATCTTAGATAACTTAAATAATATTTTAAAATAAAAGTTTTGCATTTATTTTATCTATTTAAATCGTTAATATTTTTTCTAGTTTATAGTAAAAATCACTTAATTTAATATAAAAAAGTTGCTTATTGATGTGTATTATCACTGGATAAGGGGGAGGTTATTACGTAGTCAAATTGGGAGAGGGTATGCAGTATTTGATATATAATCGTAGAGAAAAACTTGACCATCAATTTGAATCACGTCTTGTGATTTATCTGCATTTTAATCAGCTTGAGCATTTAAACCATCAAGATAGCTCGTTTGTTATTGCAACGCATGTAGAACATATTGTTGGCATAGGTGTGATCTATACCAACGATTTTCACCCGAGTAATCATTATTTTTATATTCATGTATTCGATTCATTTCAGCGTAAAGGTATTGGTTCAAAAATATTAAAAATTTTAGAGAGTATGCAAGGTATTACTACATTACAGTGCTTAATTAATTCTAAAAATACTATAGCAAATCGTTTTTTACTGAATCATCATTTTTATTTGGCGAGAAAGACATCTGATTTCGAACTTAATACATTACCTAAAAAAACAATGTTATATACAACGAAAAGCGTAAATAAATTAAGTCATTGTGAATTAAAAAAAATTAAAAGAATATTTTATTTCAATTATTTAGACCATCATGAAAGTGTTAATCCGCTAAACCCAAAATTGGATCAAAACACTTTTTTTGAGTCTATTGAAAAAACGTTAGACTTAGATAAATCAGAAGTACTTGTTCGTACTCAGCCAAATATGAATGACTCGGGATCACAAGCTGTAATAGCATATATTTTTTTTGGAGATTCAGTTGAACAATCACTTGAAGTTGCATATGTAGGGGGGGAGTTTCAAGCAGAAGTGAATGAGTATTGTCATTTTTTTTGTAGTGTAATGAATATATATTTGAATAAAAATAATACATTATATTTTGAGTCAGATAATACAGATTTTTATATGAATAACTTAGTAAAGTATTTAAATATAAAACCATGCCAGCAATATAATACCTATATTAAAAAAGTATAGATTTTGAATTTAAAATTTTAATGAGCAATATTAGATGTGATTGATTGGCATATCAGCATGGATGACTATTTTATAGGAATACAAAAATGTTAGAGCTACGCCCAAGTTGTGAGTGTTGTAATATGGATTTACCACCTGAATCAAGTAAAGCATTTATTTGCAGTTTTGAGTGTACATTTTGCAAAAATTGCGCAGAATCAAAATTAAATAATACTTGCCCTAACTGTGGAGGTGAGCTAGTAAAGAGACCCCGCCGAGCCAAAGAAAAGCTAATCAATTACCCAGCATCAGAGCATAGGGTATATAAATTAAAAGGCTGCTAATACTTGTGTGGGTGTAGTGTAATAATATTTGGGTAAGTATGACTGAAGTGATTTATGGTGACAGAAATAAAAAAGACCAGCAATGTGCTGGTCTTTTTTATTCTTAGGAATGTTTACTTCATGTTTTTAGGAAGTTTGTATGCCACAAGTGCATCACTTACTCCAGTACCCATAAAGTGGTGACCGCCCGCCATAATGACAAGATATTGCTCGCCATTAATAGAGTAGGTCATAGGTGTTGCTTGACCGCCAGCAGGTAATGTATCACTCCAAAGCTCTTTACCTGTTTTAAGATCTATCGCACGGATTTTATTGTCTGTAGTTGCAGCAACAAAGATTACACCACCTGCGGTAATAATTGGGCCACCATTGTTTGGTGTACCAATGTTAATTGGTAGGTGTGTTGGCATATTAAACGGCCCATTACGCTCAGCACTACCGAGTGGTCGTTGCCATAAGACCTTTTTACTATGCAAATCAATTGCACTCATCATACCGTATGGTGGTTCGCTACATACCATCCCTGTTGGACTAAGGAATGCACTAATTTCAACCCCATAAGGCGTATCAGACATTGGGCGTCCTATACCACCAACAGGTTTATAATTTTTAGCATCCATAGATTCCAAGCCATCTTTATTGGCTTGAGCACGAGTAATCAATTGTCCGTACATAGGTACATTGTTCCAGTTGGCAATAATCACACCACGATTGGCATCGTAAGCATAACTACCCCAGTCACTACCACCATTATTACCTGGATACATAATCCAATGTTTATCTAAACTTGGAGGGGTATCTATACCTTGATAATTTGCTTTACGATATTTGATACGGCACAGCATTTGATCAATTGGTGAAATACCCCACATTTTGGTTTCATTTAAGTCAGGGAAACCAAGTCGTGGCATATCTACAGAAAATGGTTGTGTTGGCGAACGTGGATCATCTGCAACCCCACCAGTTGTGGGTACAGATTTTTCTTCAACTTTACTTAAAGGTTGGCCTGTTGCACGATTTAGAATAAAGGTTTGACCTAATTTGGTCGGCACCAACATGGCAGGTACGGGCTGACCTTTACTGTCAGGATAGTCAATTAGCGTTGGCTGTGAACCTAAATCTTGGTCCCATACATCTTTATGTACAGTTTGGAATTTCCAACGTACATTACCTGTATCTGGGTCTAAAGCAACGATAGCATCATTTACAGCTTCTTCTTCAGGGCTACGCATCGCACTGTAGTGATCTGCTGCTGCATTGCCCATTGGTACATACACAAGTCCGAGTTTTTCATCACTGACCATTGGTGCCCAAGAGTTCGGTGTACCACGGCTATATTCTTGTCCGTCTTTTGGTTCGCTATGGTCATTTGGACGCTTCATGTCCCACGCCCATTTAAATTGGCCTGTCTCTGCGTCATAACCACGAATCACACCCGATGGTGCCCAGCGGCGTTGGTTATCTCGAACTTCATGGTTTACAATAATTGTATTTTTTACAATCGTAACAGGTGATGTAACAGAGACAAAACCAGGCACTGTATAGCCTAAGCCTTTGTTTAAATTGGTTGTGCCATGATCACCAAAGTTTTCACAAGGTTTACCTGTTTCAGTGTCTAGTGCAATCAAACGCATGTCTAATGTACCTAGTACAATACGAGTATGGCAGGCTTGACTGGTCGGAATGGTTTTTGACTCATAATACGTTAAGCCACGACATGCCGCTGTATATGGGATACTACTATAGGCAACATTTGACTTAAATTTCCAAACTTCTTTACCTGTAGCAGGGTCAATACGGCTTACATTATTTGTGGCACTACAGACATATAATCCATTACCCACTTTAATTGGCGTATGTTCGGCTGCCCAAAGATCTTTTTTGCCTGCAGGGGGCAAATCACCTGTGTTATACACCCATGCACGTTGTAAATCTTTTGCGTTATCTGCGTTAATTTGTTGTAGCGGGGAATAGCGAGTTGCATTGGCATCACGTCCATAGTACTTCCAATCGGAATCTGCTTGGGTCGGATCATTCGTATTGGCATTGGTTAATGCTTGAGTTGGAATAGCTTCATCGGAGTTATATACATTATGTGGTAAAAATGCACCGACCAATGCCACTGCAAAACAGACAGCGATAATAGATGTAAGCGTGTAAGCAATCTTCTTACGAACACCTTGGCCAATATAAGGGAGTAATAAAGTAAGAAAAAAGGCTAACACCGCAAATAACGCTAAGCGAGGAACCCATCCCCAAAAGCGTGACCCTGTTTCATAGATAGTCCACGCGATGGTTGCAATAAAAAATAACCCAAAAATATGGGCGCCAATTAGTTTGTCCTTAAATAGCATTAGTCCTGAAACTATTAATGCAAGCCCTGTAGGGGCATAGTACCAAGAGCCACCACTTGTACCTAAGATTACGCCACCGACAAGTAGCGGTAATCCAATGAGTATCACAATTACAGCAAAAATTTTAGTCAGCACAACGTGTGCTCGTGTCTTTGGTATATCCATTTAACCCTCCAAAAGACATATTTATTGTATTTACATTTTTTCAAAATATGATCCATCACAGATTTGAGTTATTCATATTTTAATCATCGTAGTACTTGAAAGGTTCATCATTGAAATATAAGTATTATGTTTACAAATGATGCCTTAGCTATATTTTAATGAAGTGAAAATTTTATCTTGATGTGAAATTGTTAAGTTGTTGTCACAGTATATCGGTGTTATGTAAACTCTAGCCGTTATACTGTGATGCAGTAGTTGTTTTTAAACGAGGGTTGCTGGAAAGTCATCTGCTTTAAGTGCTTGTTGAATATGATTGGCTTCTAGTATTGATGTGACTTCAATTGTTTTATTGCTTAAATCTGCACTGACCGTTGCTTGTGGGTCTAAATCTTGAATTGTTGCTGTTACGCCACGCACGCACCCGCCACAAGTCATATTTGGAATACTAAATTTCATGGGTTACTCCGATTAGTTCTGATTTTAAAATATCATTGTAAACCTTGACCCAATGGCAAAGTCAAGCCTATTGACCTTGCCATTGGGTCAAGGTTTAATCTAAGAAAAACACAATTGTTAAAGGCCAGTCATGAATACGACAAAAACAACGCATATAGAACTTCGTATTATAGGTATGAGCTGTGCTTCATGTGTGGGACGTGTGGAAAAAGCCTTAAAAAAACAAGCAGTCAATGATGTCAGTGTGAATTTAGCGACAGAAAAAGCAGTCGTATGGGGAGAGCATTTAGACCGTCAACAATTGATTGCATGTATTCAAAAAGCAGGCTATGACGTTGAAGAGGAAGTACCACAAATACAAAATATTGTTTTAGATGTACAAGGGTTAAGTTGTGCTTCATGTGTTGGCCGAGCAGAAAAGGCATTGTTAAAAGTAGATGGCGTACAACATGCTGTAGTGAACTTAGCGACTAATCAAGCGCATATTTCTGCAAATCAATCTGTAGTAAGCCATACTTTAATAAAAGCTATTGAGCGCGCTGGTTATGGGGCAACTCTCGTTTCTAAAGATAAGCCACAAGAAAAACCAACCTTAGATAAATCACAGGTTTTATTACATCAGCTTATACAAGCGACACTCCTTACAATCCCTGTGATGTTGCTGGCCATGTTTGGACATGTCTTTATGGCTTGGCAACATTGGTTAGATACGTATCTGGGGCAGTCTTTGAATTGGTGGTTACAATGTCTTTTTGTCAGCCTTATTTTATGTTTTCCTGCTCGCCAATTTTATAAAAAAGGCATACCTGCATTATTACGTGGTGCGCCAGATATGAATGCATTGGTTGCTATAGGTACATTAGCAGCTTATCTTTATTCTTTGGTTGCAACAGCTTTACCACAGTGGTTACCAGCGCAAGCAGTACATGTGTATTTTGAAGCAGCAGCAATGATTGTCACTTTAATTTTATTGGGCCGTTATTTAGAGGCAAGAGCAAAAGGACAAACGACACAAGCTATAGCGCAATTAATTGGGCTACAGCCCAAAGTTGCGCATGTAAAAGTAGGGACAGCGATTGAAGATATTGCTATTGAGGATTTGACTTTACACATGCAGGTGATGGTGTATGCAGGAGAAAAGATTCCTGTTGATGGCACCATCGTTGCAGGGCAAAGTTTGGTTGATGAATCGATGCTTACAGGTGAGCCTTTAGCGGTTAAGAAAGATCAAGGCGAGCATGTGAGTGCAGGTACGATTAATCAAACTGGGTTATTGGAAGTACAGCCCAAAGCATTGCATCAAAATACGTTGTTGGCACAAATTATTCACCTTGTAGAACAGGCTCAAGCGAGTAAACTGCCTATACAAGCATGGGTCGATAAAATTACATTGTGGTTTGTACCTATTATTATGATTATTGCGTTATTTACTGCAATAATTTGGTGGATATTTGGTCCAAGCCCATCTATATCTTATGCACTGGTCAGTGCAGTTGCTGTATTAATTGTTGCTTGCCCTTGTGCAATGGGCTTGGCTACACCTACGTCAATTATGGTGGCAACAGGTAAAGGTGCACAAATGGGAGTGTTATTTCGCCAAGGTGCGGCTTTGCAGCAACTTAAAGAAGTCAAAGCAGTTGGGCTAGATAAAACAGGAACGCTTACGCAAGGTAGACCAACTTTAACAGATTTTATATGTACAGATAATCAGTACAAAAACCAAGTGTTGCAGTATGTTGCTTCAGTAGAGCAATATGCAAGCCACCCACTTGCTGCGGCCATAGTAGATTATGCAAAACAACAACAAATTGTACTATTGAATGCCCAAAATGTAGAAACACTGACGGGGCTAGGCATACACGCTATCGTGCAAGATCAAAACATACAAATAGGTGCTGATCGTTTGATGGCTCAGTTAAATCTAGACACTTCTGTCTTTAAAACACATGCAGATCTATTGGCTCAGCAGGCTAAATCTCCGATTTATGTGGCAATAGATGGCGTGCTTGTGGCCATGCTGGCTGTTGCTGACCCGATAAAAGAAAGCAGTGCAATGGTCGTGCAACAATTACAACGCTTAGGTCTGAAAGTAATAATGATCACAGGTGATCAGAAAAATACTGCGCAAGCCATTGCTAAAAAATTAGCGATTGATGATGTGATTGCAGGAGTGATGCCGGCAGGTAAAGTAGATGCAATAAAAGCTTTACAACAGAAATATGGCAAAGTGGCTTATATTGGTGATGGTATTAATGATGCACCCGCTTTAGCCCATGCTGATGTTGGGCTAGCCATTGGTACAGGCACAGACATTGCCATAGAGTCAGCAGATGTAGTACTCATGTCAGGCGATTTAAAAGCAGCAGTTGATGCGATTGCACTGAGTCAAGCGACAATACGTAATATTCAGCAAAACTTATTTTGGGCATTTATTTATAACATTGCCCTTATTCCTGTTGCTGCTGGGGTTTTATATCCGAGCTATCAAATATTATTGTCACCCATGGTGGCGGCTGCAGCAATGGCCCTATCATCTGTTTTTGTATTAATGAACGCACTGCGTTTGAAACGTTTTCGGTCTCATTTAAATACTTGAGGTAAGTGATGAATATTGGTCAGGTATCAAAACGAATCGGGATTTCAAGTAAAATGATTCGTTACTATGAAAGCGTAGGTTTATTGCCTCAAGTCGAACGGAGCAGTGCAGGCTATCGTATGTATCGTGAAAAACATATTGAAACGCTACAATTTATTTTGCATGCCAAAACATTACATTTTTCTACAGAACAAATGAAGTACCTCTTGCAGTTATGGCAAAACCAGACCAGACACAGTGCAGATGTTAAAGCCTTTGCACAAGCGCATATTATTAAACTCAATACACAAATACAGCAACTTGAAGGCATGGTGGCGTTATTAAAACAAGCAGTTGATGGTTGTGCTGGTAACACATCATCGGATTGCCCAATTTTAGATAAAATTGCGTTAGGTACAAGTCATACAAAGCTGTAAATTTTTATTGAATATACATGAAAAAACGGTGTGTTTGTATGAAAAGCGTTCACACCATCTGGTCAAACTATGTATATAATGCAGACACACTACAGTGGATAGAGCGAGTTATGTTTCAGCATGTTGAGCCTTATGCAGGCGACCCAATCTTAACATTAATGGAAAAATTCCAGAAAGATGAACGTGATAACAAAGTTAATTTAAGTATTGGCTTGTATTACAATGAGCAAAGCGTTGTACCACAATTTAATGCTGTAAAAACAGCAGCATTAGAAGTAGGTAAAAATGTAGATAAAGCGAAACTTTATTTGCCAATGTCTGGTGTGAAAACCTATTGTGATGCAACACAAGCTTTATTGTTAGGTAACGACAGCAAAGCACGTGCTGAAAAACGCGCTGTAACCATTCAAACATTAGGTGGTTCAGGCGCACTTAAAATTGGTGCAGATTTTCTAAAAAAATACTTTCCAAAATCTAAAGTATGGGTAAGCCAACCAACATGGGAAAATCATATTGCGATTTTCCAAGGCGCTGGTTTTGAAACTGCAGAATATCCATACTTTGATGTAGAAACCAATGGTGTTGCATTTGAAAAAATGTTGGAAACACTGAAATCTATTCCTGAAAATGACGTGGTGTTATTACACCCATGTTGTCATAACCCAACAGGCGCAGACTTAGTTCCTGAGCAATGGGATCAAGTGATTGAAGTGTTACTTCAAGGCAAATTGATTCCTTTCCTCGATATTGCATATCAAGGTTTTGCTGAAGATTTAGCAAAAGATGCATATTTGATTCGTGCATTAGACCAAGCGGGTGCACAATTTGTTTTAAGTAACTCGTTCTCTAAGATTTTCTCATTATATGGCGAACGTGTTGGTGGTTTAACTGTTGTCTCTGAAGATGCAGCAGCAGCAGACAATGTATTTGGCCAACTCAAAGCCACTGTACGCCGTGTGTATTCAAGCCCTCCAACCACTGGTGCATTATTGGTTGATGCTGTACTCAATGACGAAAGCTTACGTGCAAATTGGGAAGCTGAGCTGAAAGGTATGGCTGAGCGTATTGCAAAAATGCGTACAATTCTACGTGATGAGTTAGTAAAACGTGTACCAAACAAAGACTTCAACTACCTTGTAGAACAACGTGGTATGTTTAGTTATACAGGCTTAACAGCAGAACAAGCAGATAAATTACGTGAAGAACATGCCGTGTACTTACTGCGTAGTGGCCGTATGTGTGTTGCAGGTTTAAATGAAAAAAATGTCTACGCTGTTGCTGATGCAATTGCAAAAGTTTTAGCATGATTGTACTGAATAAAAAATGGCGACTGTTATAGTCGCCATTTTTTTTATCTTAGATTTTATTGCATCTGTTCTACAGTAAATTCACGTTGTGGTGCAGTACGTACAGGTGCATCGCCTGCTTTGTGGTAACCCGCAGTTGAGCGAGGTAATTTTTGACCACGCATAGCATCTGCAATTTTCTCACCAATCATAATCGTGGTTGCGTTTAAGTTACCTGTAATAATAATTGGCATAATTGACGCATCAACAACACGCAATCCTTCTACGCCATGTACACGGCCTTCATGGTCAACTACTGACATATCATCATACCCCATTTTGCAGCTACCACACGGGTGGTAAGCTGTTTCTGCATGATTACGTACAAACTCATCGAGCTGCTCATCTGTAACTACATCTTTACCCGGGCTGATTTCACGGCCACGGTATTCATCGAGTGCAGGTTGATGCATAATTTCACGGGTAAGGCGAATACAGTCACGGAACTCCTGCCAATCTTGCTCGGTAGACATATAGTTAAACAAAATGCTTGGATGGTCATGTGGGTTTAACGATTTAATCTGTACACGACCACGTGATGGTGAGCGCATAGAACCAACATGAGCTTGAAAGCCATGTTCTTGCACGCCGTTACTACCATTGTAATTAATTGCTACCGGTAAAAAGTGGTATTGAATATTTGGCCAATCAAACTCAGGGCGACTGCGAATAAAACCACCTGCTTCAAATTGGTTTGATGCACCAACACCTGTACCTAAAAACATCCATTCAGCACCAATTTTAGGTTGGTTTTGCCACTGAAGTGCAGGGTAGAGTGATACTGGCTTTTTAGAGCCATATTGTAAATATAACTCTAAGTGATCTTGTAGGTTTTCACCGACACCCGGTAACTCATGTACGATAGGAATAGACAATGAGTCAAGCAGTGCTTTAGAGCCAATACCTGAACGTTGTAAAATTTGTGGTGAAGCAATCGTTCCTGAGCTAATCAGGACTTCTTTACGTGCACTGACTTTAATTGGTGTAGTATTGCCACCTTGTAGGTACTGTACACCAATCGCTTTTTTACCAGAAAAGAGGACTTTGTCTGTTACAGCATGGGTCACAATGGTGAGATTTTTTCTTGGTTTAGCAAGATCTAAATAGCCACGTGCTGTACTTGAACGACGACCTTGAGGGGTCACGGTACGGTCCATTGGACCAAAGCCTTCTTGTTGATAACCATTTAAGTCATCTGTACGTGGGTAACCTGCTTGTACGCCTGCGTCAACCATGGCGTGAAATAACACATTATTGCCTTTTTTAGGCGTTGCGACGCAAACAGGGCCTTCGCCACCGTGGTAGTCATTTGCACCAATGTCACGCGTTTCTGCTTTGCGATAATATGGTAAGCAATCTGCATAAGACCATTGCTCTAAACCTTTAAGCTGTGACCAACCATCTAAGTCCATGGCATTACCACGAATGTAGCACATACCATTAATGAGGGATGATCCACCAAGGCCTTTACCACGGCCACATTCCATACGGCGGTTGTTCATATTTGGTTCTGGGTCAGTTTCGTAAGCCCAGTTATAGCGACGACCTTGTAATGGAAATGCCAACGCGGCAGGCATTTGGGTGCGGAAGTCCGCACGGTAATCTGGGCCACCTGCTTCAAGGAGTAGTACAGTTACATTTTCGTCTTCAGTGAGGCGGGTTGCAAGTACATTACCAGCAGAGCCTCCACCGACAACAATATAGTCAAATTCTTGATTTGCCATGATAAAATTATCCTTATTTAATTGGGGGTATCTGTTTAATTTATTTTAGCTTTTGCTAAATATAGATTGATACTCACCCATTTCAACTTGAATTGATTTAATACGCGTGTAGTGGTGTAACGACACCAAGCCATTTTCACGGCCAACACCAGATTGTTTGTAACCACCGACAGGCATTTCAGCAGGTGATTCTCCCCAAGTATTAATCCAACAAATACCTGCTTCAAGTTGGTGAGCAATTTGGTGTGCTCGGTTAATGTTTTCAGTCACTACGCCAGATGCAAGGCCTAAAGGAGTATTGTTGGCGCGTTCAAGGGCTTCAGCCTCAGTGTCATAACTTAAAATACTCATGACTGGGCCAAAAATTTCGTCTGTCACAATAGACATATCATCTTTACAGTCTGTAAAAATGGTCGGCTCAATATACGCACCTTTTGCCAGTGCTGGATCTGTTGCACGCTGGCCACCACATAACAGTGTTGCACCTTGTGCTTTACCTTGTTCAATATAAGACAGTACTTTGTCTAAATGTGGAAAGCTTGAAAGTGGTCCCATGTTGGTATCTGCATGCATTGGATCACCGACTTTTACATAAGCAATACGTTCGAGTAATGCTTTTTCAAAGTCAGCTTTAATCGATTTCGGTACAAATACACGAGTACCATTAGTGCAGACTTGGCCTGTACTAAAGAAATTTGCCATCATTGCAATATCTGCAGCACGTTCAATGTGTGCATCTTCACAAATAATTAGAGGTGATTTGCCACCAAGTTCCATGGTGACTTCTTTGAGTGATGAGCTTGCGGCTGTCGCCATCACTTTTTTACCTGTAGCAACTGAACCTGTAAAAGATATTTTTTCGATGATTGGGTGAGATGCAATCATTGCGCCTACATCACCTAGACCTTGTACCACGTTAAATACACCGTGTGGTACGCCAGCTTCAGTATAAATTTCTGCTAATTTATAAGCAGTCAGCGGTGTAAACTCACTTGGTTTAAAAATCATGGCATTACCGGCAGCAAGTGCAGGTGCAGATTTCCATAGTGCAATTTGAATAGGGTAGTTCCATGCACCAATACCTGCAACAACACCCAATGGCTCACGGCGAGTATAGAAAAAACTTGTATCGCGTAGGGGTTGCTGTTCGCCTTGTATCGCTGTTGCTAGACCTGCGTAGTATTCTAAAACATCTGCACCAGTTACAACATCTACAGTCGATGTTTCAGAAAATGCTTTACCAGAGTCTTTGGTTTCTAAGGCTGCCAAATCATCGTTACGCTCACGCAGTATATCTACTGCTTTACGTAGAATACGGGCACGCTCTACTGCTGTTTTTGCAGCCCAAACTTTTTGACCTTGTTGTGCACTTTCTACTGCTTTATCTAAATCTTGTTGAGATGCACTTTGTATTTGAGCAATTACTTCGCCATTGGCAGGGTTGATACTTTCAAAGCTTTGACCACTGCTGGCTTCAACATATTGACCGTTAATGTAGAGGGAATACACTGGAATGTTAGACATGGTTTAATTCTCCGTCAGTTTCTGATCTATTGATATGCATGTTTAAATATTGGTAGGCAATATACTTGGCTTGTGTAACGTCAAATTTTTCTTGATGACTCATAAGACTAGCACGTAACCATAAACCATCAATCAGTGCTGCAAGGCCTTGAGTAATGGCATCGACTTGTGTTGGTGTAACAAGTTTTTCTAAATGGTACTTTAAGTTTGAGTATGAACGATGACTGTTAATGCGCTGTAAACGTTGTAACTCAGGCATGTGCATACTTGCAGTCCAAAATTCTAACCAAAGTCGCATGGCTGTTGCACTGGTTTGACTGGTATCGAAGTTAGAGTCAATAATTGCATGAATTTGTGAAGTTGCATCAGCTGCATGCTTCATTTTATATTGCATGGTTTTTCGTTGTAACTCAGCCAACATTTCACGCATACATGCAGTAATTAAGCCTTGTTTGTCGCCAAAATAATGACTCACAATACCTGTAGATAGACCTGCTTGTTTAGCAATTTTAGCCAAGGTCGTATTGGTGAGTCCAAGGCTAGAAATCACTTCAAAAGCAGCTTGAATGATTTGCTCACGCCGAACATGTTCGGGTTGTATGCGACTATTTTTGGCTTCGTTTATACTCATATCATACATAAGAATAGATGCGATTGACACACAGTGTAACACCCATTGATTGATCGTTCAATCAATGGGTGTTTAAAGTGGATTTATTGACTATCAAAATATCTTGAAAAAATAATTGTGATTATTTGTACAGTCACTAAAAATAATTAGATATTTATATTATTTATTTAAAATTTTGTTTTATTTGAATTTATTTATTTTTATATGGTTTTTATATGCAGATTAATATTGATATTTTGGCGTATATATTTGTACATTTTTTTTTCAGCACTTATACTCGGCGCACTTGTGCATGATCATTTTGCATGATGCATTACAAGTTTAGCCATTTTCCCAAGATTTTATTTTGTCTATTTTTGTTTGTTTTTTGCGCTTTTAAGTGATTTTACTGTACTTTTATAGTGAGTGAGCTTTGAGCAGTTATACATGCTGTTTTCTTTTGATTTCAGTATAGAAATAGCATGATATAAAAGCTTTTAAAACAGTCATTTCTTGATAAATACCAATGGTTCAATCTGCTTTATGTTGAATCTTTTATATGGCTATTTTTCATATTTTTACGGCAAAAATCGCAGATACATCACAATTTTTGCCATAAGAATACTTCCTACGCCGTGATGGCGTTGAT
The DNA here is from genome assembly GCF_900096955.1 of Acinetobacter boissieri. Taxonomy (GTDB): domain Bacteria; phylum Pseudomonadota; class Gammaproteobacteria; order Pseudomonadales; family Moraxellaceae; genus Acinetobacter; species Acinetobacter boissieri. Next base: position 173,748 of record NZ_FMYL01000005.1, read on the forward strand.
TCGGTGAATTTACCTCAGTCAGGTAAAAAAGCCTTTATCTTTTATATTTTATAAAAAGAGGATTGTATGAATCAAGATAACTCCTCCGAGGGTCTGAAAGCAACGGCCAATGAAGATCGCTTAAATGGAAAAGTATTTTTCCTTTCTGCCGGTCTAGTATTGGCATTTGCCTTATTTACCATTTTTTTTAAAGCGCAAGCTACCGTTGCGTTAGACACAACCTTAGATTGGGTTGCATCTACGTTTGGCTGGTACTATTTTGCAATTGCTTCAGTATATATTGTATTTGTGATTTTCTTAGCATCTTCACGCTATGGCGATATTAAACTGGGTCCTAAACATTCTAAACCTGAGTTTAGTATGGTGAGTTGGGCATCCATGCTGTTTGCTGCAGGTATTGGTATTGACCTCATGTTCTTTTCGGTGGCAGAACCAATTGCACAATATATGCAACCTCCTGTTGGCCAAGGACAAACCATTGATGCAGCTCGTCAAGCCATTACGTTAACCATTTTCCACTATGGTCTCACGGGTTGGTGTATGTATGCGCTATTGGGTATTGCCTTAGGGTATTTCTCATACCGTTATAATTTACCACTGACTGTACGTTCTGCTTTGTACCCAATTTTTGGTGATAAAGTGAATGGTTGGATTGGTCATTTGGTTGATGTCGCAGCGATTTTAGGGGCAATCTTCGGTTTAGCCACGACATGCGGTATTGGTGTAGTCCAACTTAACTATGGTTTAAGCCTATTATTTGGTGTGCAAGAAGGTTTAACCGTACAAGCTTGGCTTGTGGTTTTTGCCGTGACCATTAGTATTATTTCAGCTACGACTGGGGTAGATAAGGGCGTTAAATTCTTGGCAGAAATGAATGTTTATTTTGCCATTGGTTTATTGTTGTTTATTTTATTTTTAGGCAATAGTACCTTTTTACTCAATAGCTTAGTACTTAATATTGGCGATTACATTAGCCGTTTTCCTGCAATGACGCTGGATACATTTGCATATCATCAAGATTCAAATCCGCAAACAGGGCAGTGGGTTAAAGATTGGACACTGTTTTTCTGGGCATGGTGGGTGGCATGGTCACCATTTGTTGGGCTGTTTTTAGCCCGTATTTCAAGAGGCCGTACTATTCGTGAGTTTGTACTAGGCACTTTAGTTATTCCCTTACTGTTTACCATAGCTTGGTTGTCTATTATGGGTAATAGTGCACTGTATGAAGTTATTCATGGCAATTTACAGTTTGCACAAGAAATTTTAGCTAAACCTGAGCTTGGTTTTTATAAATTACTGTCATTTTATCCGTGGTTTTCATTTACAGCAGTATTGGCTTTTATTACAGGACTTCTGTTTTATGTGACTTCGGCAGACTCGGGTGCAATTGTACTTGGGAGTTTCTGCTACCGTTTAAAAGATGTAAACAGTGATGCACCAAATTGGATTCGTATCTTTTGGTCTATCGTGATTGGTGTATTAACAATCGCAATGATGATGTCAAACGGGATTACAACATTACAAAAAGCCACTGTGATTATGGGCTTGCCTTTTAGTTTTGTGATGATTCTGGTAATGATTGGTTTATTTAAATCGCTTCGTTTAGAAGATTATCGAAACCAAAGTACATCACTCAATGCAGCGCCTGTTGTGGGTAATGTTGATATTTTAAACTGGAAACAGCGTTTATCTCGTGTGATGCATCACCCAGGTCGCAAAGCTACATTACAGATGCTAGATACGGTGTGTAAACCTGCACTCGAAGAAGTCATGCGTGAGTTAGAAAGTAAAGGTGTACAAGCATCGGTCATTTTCAATTCGATGACAGAAGAGTGGGATTATGGGCTATATCATATCGACTTAAGTGTTGGATTAAATGATGAACAGAATTTTATTTACCAAATTTGGCCACAGCGGTATCATGCACCTGAATTTAGTCGCCGTAGTAAACTTGGCAATACATTTTATTATCGTTTGGAAACATTCTTGTTTGAAGGCAGCCAAGGTAATGATTTAATGGGGTATAACAAAGAGCAAGTGATTAATGACGTGTTAGATAAATACGAGCGTCATTTGACTTTCTTGCATTTGAACCGAGAAAAAACTACGGGTAAAAGTTTAAGTTTTCCAGACCCGAATGACTCCTAAAGAGTAAATAGTATGTTTAGCGCTTATATCCATTCTTTTGCACTACTTTTTGCATTGATGAATCCATTCCTCATGAGTATTTACATGGCAGGAATGATTCGAAATACAGATGCAAAAATATTTAATAAAGCACTGATTCAAGGGAGCTTGATCTCTTACGTGGTGTTTGTGTTTTTTGCATGGGGTGGAGAAACGGTTTTTACCGAGTATCTAAACGTACGTTTTGAGTCCTTTCAAATTTTTGGTGGCATTATCTTTTTAGTCATTGGTTATCGTTATGTGTTTCAAGGTGCCGATACAATAGGAGATACACGCGGTGCGACCGAAAATTTGGCGGGGACTGTGGCTATGCCATTCATGATCGGGCCGGGGACCATTAGTGCTTCGGTGGTCATGGGCATGGAGATTAAGACTCTTGGTGCTATTTGTGTATTGGCAGTTACATTGTTTTTGACATCCACTATTTTAATGTTGATGAAATATATGCACGATAATTTGCGTTATAAGCATGCTAAATTTGTCGACTATTATTTTGATATTGTTGGTCGTTTATCTGCACTTCTGATTGGTACGATTGCCATAGATATGATTATTACAGGTGTAACACGTTTAATTCAACATACTGCACCTCTATAGTTTAAGAAATATTTACATGTGACCCAAACAATAAAAATTACGGGTGCTAGGGTAAGGTGAATTTTGCAAAATATTCATGATATTTATGCGCCGAAATTTAAATACCTTTAAGCTTTAAATTTATTTGGATACTAAATATTATTTGAATTTTACGTTAAATGAAATCAATTCAAATGATTCTTTTTTGCGTCTAATTATGACGTTTTTATTTTTAAAATATAAATGAGCAAGTGATATATCTTAATTCAACAAGATCAAATAATATATAAAAAGGTGTTAGGTCAACACTGGTAAAAATCATAAGGAATATGAAATGAAAAAATATTACACTATGGCTTTAAGCACCATAATTGGACTAAGTGCGATGAGTATTCATGCAAAAACCTACGTTCTCACTGATATTCAAAATGGCATTGAAGTTGGGAATTGGAAAACAACAGGTCAAAACTATACGGTGGAACAGCAAGTTTTACATGGTGGTAAGCAAGAAGGCAGTAAAATTATTACCATTACTAGCCCAACGGGGTTAACTATTACGCTGTCGCCGACCAGAGGCATGGGGCTGTTACATGCAGAAGGTAAGGGAATTCATCTGGGTTGGAAATCTCCTGTCACAGAGGTTGTCAATCCTGCATATATTCAATTGGATAGTCGAAATGGGTTAGGTTGGCTTGAAGGTTTTAATGAAATGCTAGTCCGTTGTGGATACGAGTGGACAGGTCACCCAACTACAATAGATGGTCAAATCTATTCACTCCATGGTAAAGCACAAAATACACCTGCATCTTATGTTGCCGTTGAAATTGATGAGAAACCACCTTTTGCGATACATATTAAAGGTTTAATTAAAGAAAGCACCTTTAAAAAAGCAGACCTTCAAACGATGACGCAATTAAGTTATGTACCAGGAGAAACATCATTTAAACTCCATGATGTGCTAACAAATCATGCAGATTACGCACATGACTATCAAATTATTTACCACAGTAATTTTTCACAGCCTATTTTAGAAGAAGGCGCAAAATTTTTAGCCCCTGTGAGTGAAGTCAGTCCTTTTAATGATTATGCAAAAAAAGGCCTTAAAGATTGGACAACCTATTTAGGCCCAACAAAAGGCTTCGATGAAATGGTTTTTAACTTAAAACCATTGGCAGACTCTAAAGGGAATACAATCGCCGCATTAGTTAATAAAGACAACAACAAAGGGGTTGCGATTGCATTCAATACGCAACAACTTCCTGTTCTGACTTTATGGAAAAATACAGATACCTTAAAACAAGGCTATGTTACAGGTATTGAGCCTGGAACCAGTTATGCGTATCCAGTAAACATTGAAAAAGCACAAAAAAGAGTGAAACAAATTGAACCCGGTCAAAGTGTCAGTTTTGATTTGACCTATTCATTGTTAAGTGACCGTTCACAAGTCCAATCAGTGGAAAATCAGATTCAAAAAATTCAAGGTACAACAGCGGTAAAGCAAGTTGAAACCCCAATCGCTAAAGAGTAGTGTTCTGTCATTGCTTAAGCTTAATTTGATAAACGTATTTACAAAAATCGTTTTAGGTTAGGTTTGAGCATGTATGTTTGATTTAATAAGCAGGAGTAATCCTGCTTATTATTTAATGAGCGCTTTTTAAAGTTCATTACTATTTGGGTGGAATAGGCGGCTGTACTGTATTTTTATTTAATTCAGGGGGCTTAGGGGTTTCAAATTTCTGCCACATGTACTTATGTGTTTTAACTATGAATACTTTATTTTCTCTGATTACTTTAAGCCGTATTTCGTGAGAGGTGGGTGTATTTCTGACTAAGCGCATTAAGTCTTCAGGTGTAGACACTTTATGCTCATTCGCCGTAATAATAATATCTTTTGTCTTTAAATCTAAGTCCATTTTTTTCTGAGAAAATGTCGCAACGAGTACGCCATTTTTAGTACTTTGAAGTACAAGTTTTTCTGAAGCATTATTTACAGACACAGTGCCAGTTTGAGTCGTCGGTGATTGTGCTTCAACAGATGTTGTAAAAAGAAAAAGACCAATAGAAATGCAATAAAACATTGAGTTAGCGTTGATTATTGTTCGTGTAGACATATTTTAACATCCTATTTTTTTAATTTATTCTTTAAAGAAAACATTGTAATTCTAGCATTAAAAACTGATGAAATTATATTATTACAATACTTTATGTAAAATTTAAAATACTAGTGTGTAAATAACTAAAGTTAGTATATTGGTTGTGTAGATCTTAAAATTATGGGGGAATGATATAAGAAAATTTAAATGGCTTGATATTTAAATCGGAATTTAATTGATACTACGATGTAAGATTCTTTGAAAAGTAAGTTTTGAACGATTGTTATTATAAAAAACGTGTAATAATAAAAAATACGCAATAAAAACGATAGGATAACTTTCAATGACAATAAGAATTGCAGGCATTAAAGACGCTGTGCACATTGCAGAAATACACGTAAAGAGTTGGAGAGCTGCATATACCAATATCATGCCTCAGAATATATTAGATAGTCTTTCTGTTCCTGAAAAAACAGCCATGTGGACAAAAATAATTGAAGAAAATAATAAAAAATTAATGGTTTACGATGAAGCATTAAAAGGAATTGTGGGGTGGGTTGTATATGGACCATCACGTAATATTCATGATGAAGAAACAGTTGCAGAAATTGAAGCTTTTTATATTGATCCAAGCCATTTCAGATGTGGTTACGGTAAGAATTTATATAAAAAAGTCATTACCGAACTTAAAGACGCGGGTTATACAAAAGTATATTTATGGGCATTGTCTGCTAATTTAAATGCAACTGCCTTTTATAAAAAAATGGGTATGATTCAAAATACGCAAGAAATTAAGTACTTCAAGATTGGAGGCGAAAGTCTAGAAGAAGTTATGTATTATTTAGAGATTTAATCAATAAATTTAGACGGTTAGAAAAGTGATTACTGCTGAATATGACAATGAATTGCTAAGACTTTACATGGCATAAAATCTAAGGAAAACTATGTGTGTAGCGAGTTGTTTTAGGTATTAAAAATAAAATGCAAAGAATGTTGTATAGTCATGTATTCAATATCATTGTGTGAAGAGAGCGGTATGAACCCTAATGTTTTAAAGAAAATCTTTCCTAAACGAAATAATGATACCAATAAAAATGGATTATTTATATTTTCTGGCCCATGTGTTGTAGAAAATTATGATGTAACCATGCAAATTGCTGAAACATTAGCGAACATTCAAGATGTTACAGGGGTGGATATTGCTTTTAAAGCCAGTTTTGTCAAAGCCAATCGAACATCTATTAATAGTTTTACCGGTTTGCCTTTGGAAGAGTCACTACAAATTTTAGATACCGTTAAAAAGCAATTTAATTTTAAAATTCTAAGTGATGTACACGAATACACAGATTTTAATGAAGTTGGCGAGGTGGTTGATATTTTTCAAACCCCTGCTTTTTTGGTGAGACAAACTGAGTTTTTAAGAAGAGTCGCAGCCGCTGGTAAGCCAATTAATATTAAAAAGGGACAGTTTTTGAGCCCACAAGAAATGATCGCTGTCGTAAATAAAGTAAAATCTTTTGGTAACCATGACCTTTTGGTTTGTGAACGTGGGACATCGTTTGGTTATAACTATTTAATTAACGATTTTAGAGGCATACAAGAGTTATTAACTTTAGATGAGCCATTGGTATTTGATGCAACGCATTCAGTCCAACGACCTGGCGCACTTGGCGGTGCTTCGGGAGGTGATTCTCAGTATGCGCCTAAATTAGCAAAAGCTGCACTGGCTGTCGGTGCCAATGGTATATTTATGGAAACACATCCCAACCCATCCGTTGCACTGAGTGATGGACCAAATATGATTCCTTTAGCAGATATGCTTGAGTTGGTGAAAGACCTTAAAGATATACATGCATTAATTAATAAACTTTAAAAAACAATCACTTTTATTGAAGTGAAACAAGGCGAAATATAATATTTCGCCTTGTTGTTTTATACGGTATATCTACGGCTTAGCCCCCAATCTGCTAAAATTCTGCGATACATGGTGGATGAGCGGTCCGCTTCAAAATGTGCTTCTGCTGTCAGATCTAGCGGAAGCTCTTCAGGTTTTTGTGACTCGACCATGTCTTGATCTTCTTCAAAAATTTGTGCATTGAAATCATAAACGGCTTGCAAGTCACCTGTGGTATCAAAGTTACGTGTAAGTGGTACAAACAAACGTGTTTTGTTGTGTGATATTGGACAACATGCATTTAAAATTTTTAATACGCCATCTTTTGGAAAATCTACAGTGAGTACTGCTGAAAATGGTGGATATACATCAAAAGTACGTTTCCATAAAAAGCCTTCGGGTGCAAGGTGTTGCATACCATGAGGATAGTTACTTACATCGCTAATATATTCCGTTTGTAATCCGTAAGGCGTTTTTACCGTTTTGTATTTAGGTACGACTTGGTTTTCTCTACTTGCAAACGCTTCATGGTGTACCCACGCAAAGTGAGCAACATCAATGAAGCCTTCTAGTTGTCTGCCCGATGAACCACTAATGTCTAAAAATGGCGGTAAAATGGGTTGGTGGCCTTCACATTCCCATGTGTCAAGTACAGGTAAGTTGGCTTCTGCAATATCTCTGTTGAGTAGGCTTGTCCAGACAAGGCCATATTTTAAAATAACAGGAAATTGTGACAAGGTAAAACGATCTGAAATTTTAACTAAATCGGGTTGTGCAGGAATTTTGGTACATTTACCAGATCCATCATAACGTAAGCCATGATATGGACAAATAATTTCTTCACCCTCAACCCAACCTTTACTTAAAGGTACACCACGATGAGGGCAAATATCTCTTACCAGATGAATTTCCCCACTTTCTGTTTGGTAGGCTGCAAGTTTTACATCCAATAAAGTCACTTGGTGTGGTTTGGTGCTGATGTCTTGAATCCGAGCGACAGGATACCAATGTTGTGCCAAGATATCCCAGTCTTTTGGGTCAAATTGGCTATAGCATGGGCGACTGAGTAAATTGGTTGTAGGTATGGCATTCATAAAGGCACCTAGCAAAATTAAAGAGGTTTTAGTGTTGGCTGCTGAAATAGTTACAGGTCTATTTCAATCGTGGCTGACTTGGCGCGTGAACAACATAGGGCAATATATTGTTCTGTCGCACATTTTTCTTCATCGCTTTGTACAGTATCTTGGTGGTCTACTTCCCCACAATGAACTTTAGTCAAACAAGCACCGCACATGCCCATCTCACAAGATAGAGGGACATAAATATCATTTTCTTGTAAAACATTGGCAATGGTTTTCTCTGCAGGTACGGTATAACTTTGCCCAGTCGATCTGAGCGTCACAATAAAGGTATCTGCATCGAGTTCATTGGCTTTATTGAGTGCAGGTGGATGAAAAGCTTCTATAAAAATTTGCTCATTCAGCCAGCCGTGTGTTGTTGCAACATCTGTGAAATGTGCCATAAAGCCTTCAGGACCACACATATAAATCTGCGTATTGGCTTGTGGTTTTTGTAATAGTTCTGGTGTAATTGAGCGTAAGCCTTGGCCGTCATCACTGCTTAAAATTTGTACTGAACCATATTGAAAGCCCGTGTTTAAACGGCGGAACATGGCAGCAAATGTATGATTTTTTACATAATAGAGTAGAGTGAATGGCTGTTTTTTTGCGTCTAAAGCTTCTGCCATAGATAAAATGGGTGTAATACCAATACCTGCAGCAATAAGTAAGTAGTTCTCTGCTTCTTGCATGGCAAAGGCTTGGCGTGGTGCTGAAATTTGAATCGTTTGGCCTACACGCAATTGTTTATGTACGTATTGAGAACCACCACGAGAATTATCTTCTTTTTTTATGCATAACTGATAGTGGTCAGTCTGGTGTGGGTTGCCTGTGAGTGAGTATTGACGAATAAGGTTGTTTGGTAGGTGAAGGTCTATGTGTGAACCTGCTTCCCATAACGGTAGCGGGGTATGTTCATCTACAGGTACAAGGGTTATTGCAATATTGTTGCTACCCTGACGAGACATGCTGTCAACAATCACATGGATATTTTCCATAGCTTGACCTTTCTATACATAATTATTGAAATAAGATGGCTGACCATGTTTTTACAAGCATCATGGCTGCTTTCTGTATTAAATTATGTGGTGTTTGTTATGTTCTGTCTATTTCAATGTTTTGTATAAGTTGTTCTAAAAAATAGAACATAGAGTTTCTTTCATTTAAGCTTGAATTTATCGTTTCTATGTAATGTACATATGTTGTTATAGATATGGAACACTGTGTTTTGTTTTTTATATTTAAATTAAATATTAAAAAGATACACTTGAAAATATTAAATATATTATACAAATAGAGGCACTCTTTTATGAACACATTACGTTATTTTGAATTCGGCTCAATGAAATCTGTGGTACTTTTACTTGCACGTTTTTTATTGGTTTTCTTGTTTCTAAAATTTGGCATACCAAAACTTCTTGGCTTTAGTGGTACTGTGGGTTACATGGCATCGTTAAACGTTCCATTTCCAACTCTCGCGACAGGCGTGGCTGTTTTAATGGAAGTTTTTGTTTCGGGTTTAATACTACTGGGTTTTTATACGCGCCCATTGGCTTTAGCGCTTGCTATCTTTACACTAGGTACAGCTATTATTGGTCATCCATATTGGACGATGACAGGTGATAAAGTGATGCCAAATACAATTAATTTTTATAAAAATATCAGTATTATTGGTGGTCTTCTTGTACTGATGGTTACTGGTCCTGGTAAAATTTCACTCGATAAGCGCTAAACCTTAAAAGCACTGCGTTAAATCGCAGTGCTTTTTATATTTATACCAAAAAGAAATCTCCAAAACCTGCTTTTTTCAGACAGCGTCGAAACATAATTGAACTCCGATCTGCGGGAATATGTGCTTCTAAAGTTAAATCGAGTGGTAGGCGTTCAGGTTTTTGATTTTCTACCATCATGCGGTCTTCTTCAAAAATTTTAATATTGTAGTCGATGATGTCTTGTTCATTGTCGTCTAAATCGAAGTTTTTCACCACGGGTGCAAAAAGTCGAGTTTGTTTGGCTGAGATAGGACAAGCAGCATTCATTATGACCATTTTGCCTTGATTACGAAAATGAATCGTTAGTGTAGCGGTAAATGGTACGTGTAATTTAAAATGTCTGAGCCATTTAAAGCCAAGATTGCCTTTAAACGCATGGCTTGCGGGGTAGTCACCCACAGTACTCCAATAATCTGCTTCAAATCCATAATCTGTTTCTATAGGTGAATAATCGGGAACTTCTTGATTATTGGCATCGGCAAATGTGCTACTATGTACCCATGCAAAATGGGCAACATCTAAAAACCCTTCGACTTGACGACCTGCAAAGCCTGCCACATCTACAGGCGGGCAAACCACGTGTTGCACATTGCTGTCAAACCATAGTGGCATATCAGGTACTTTGGTTTGACTGTCTGCTTGTAAGCAGGTCCAAATCAGACCATATTTTTCAATACTGCGGAATGTGAGTAAATTGAGTTTATTGGGAATATTTTGATTTGGGCTAGAGGGTACACGGTTACAGTGGCCTTTCTCACCAAAACGTAAACCATGATACGGACAGATCACGCCTTCATCATCATGTGTACCTAAAGTTAATGGTACACCTCGGTGCGGGCATACGTCTTTCGCTACCACCACTTCACCTTTAACACGGTAGATGACGAGTTGTTCGTCTAATAACACGGCTTTCATGGGTTTTTGTGTGATATCTGCACATCGGGCTACAGGGTACCAGTACTGTGATAGCAGTAACCAATCATTTGGCATAAATGAGCAATGTGCAGGAAGCTGAATATTTTTAGTTGTAATGGGTAGATTCATTTGAAACTTGCCTATGTGTGAAGTGCGTGAGTTCTATTTCTACAGATAATATGGTGTTAAAAAATCATTTCGTCTATTACAATGATTTCAACAATCTGTTCTAATTTTTAGAATCAAATGACTATTCCATTTTCTCGGTTTTCTGAATATTTTATGGCCGTTGCCCGTACTGGCAACTTACGCCGTGCAGCTGATTTACTTTTTATTTCAGTATCTGCTGTGCATCGGCAAATTGCACTGGCGGAAGAAAGTTTGGGTGTGCAACTGTTTGAGCGTTTGCCCACGGGGCTAAAACTGACTTTGGCAGGCGAAATGTTATATGCCGATTTATTAAAATGGCAAAAGGATTTTCAGCAAACTTGTGTACGCTTTGATGAAATACAGGGTTTAAAGCGAGGCTCTATTGATTTTGGCTTAATTACAGCATTAAGTGATGGGCTGATTATCGATGCCATTGATGACATGCGCCAAAGTTACCCGTGGTTGAATTTTAATATTAAAGTTGATAATAGCGATGCAATTGCCAAAAAAATTGTGGATGCTGATATTGATTTTGGGCTAATTTTAGATCCAATTCAACGCACAAATTTAGATGTATTATCATTTGTAGAAATGCCTTTAGGCTTTATTATGTCACCACAACATGAACTTGCAAGCGAAGAAAAAATATCCTTGTCGATGACCTACCATGAACGACATATTGTGGCAGATCAACCTTTAGTTATTCATGATCGTGTCAGTGCAATTTATAAACGTAATCAATTGAACCCAAAACAAGTCACAACGTGTACAGATATTCGTTTAATGTTGTCATTGTTGAAAAAGAATATGGGTATTTCTATTTTAAGTTATTTAGATGCATATTCTGAAATTCAGCGAGGTGAGTTGGTATTTATTCCTTTACGAGAAAAAGGAGTACAACCTTTAACTGTTGCCTTGTGTATTGCACCTAGACGCCAGCTTTCTAGAGCATCACAAATATTAATTCAATTGCTCATTGCTGAAATAGAAAAGCTAAAATAATGGGCTAAATTGGTTATACTTTAGTCTATCTTTGTGTGAAAAGTGTCACTTGATAATCTGTATTTAAAGTATCTATAAAAAAATTGTGCCATATTATTTTTGTGGTCTTATTTGATTATGGAGAATCGAGATGCCAGCAGGAAGTCAGCAATCTCGTGTACAAGATATTTTAAACGTCACGAGCGGAAATTTTTTAGAACAATACGATTTCTTTTTATTTGGTTTATATGCCAAATTTATTGGAGAAACATTCTTTCATTCAGATAGTGCATATGCCGCACTTATCAAAACATTTTTAATTTTTGCGGTTAGCTTTTTTATGCGTCCAATTGGCGCTTTGGTTCTTGGGCCTTATGTCGATAGCGTTGGTCGAAGAAAAGGGTTGATGATTACTTTATCAATTATGGCTTTTGGGTCATTAATTATTGCCTTTACACCCGGCTATCAAACGCTAGGTATTGCCGCATCTTTACTTATTTTAATTGGTCGGTTAGCTCAAGGATTCTCTGCAGGGGTAGAGCTTGGGGGTGTATCTGTTTATTTATCTGAGATTGCAGACGAGCATAATAAAGGGTTTATGACCAGTTGGCAGTCAGCTAGCCAACAAGTGGCTGTGGTGTTTGCTGCTTTTTTAGGTTATATGATTAGTGTTATTTTTACCGTACAGCAAGTGTCTGATTGGGCTTGGCGTATTCCATTTATTGTTGGATGCCTTATTATTCCTGCAATTTTCTACTTGAGAGGAAATTTAAAAGAAACAGATGCTTTTAATCAGCGTAAAGAGCATCCAAGTATGAAACAAATTTTAATGACATTGCTTAGTCATTGGAAGATTGTACTTGCAGGCATGTTTATGGTCGCAACGACCACGACAATGTTCTATTTTATTACTGTATATACTCCGACGTATGGTCGGGAAGTGCTACATTTAAGTAATAAAGAAAGTTTAATTGCGACATTGGTTGTGGGAATAAGTAATTTTATTTTATTGCCAATTGGCGGATTACTTGCAGATAAATTGGGTCGAAAAATCATGTTGTTGAGTATGAGTATTTTGATTTTGGTGTCCGCATTTCCGTTATTGAATTGGTTAACACAAAATATTTCATTGACACATATGCTAGAAGTACTGTGTGGTTTTTCTATGATGTATAGTTTTTACAATGGAGCTTTAGTTGTAACTTTGACTGAAATTATGCCAAGTTCGGTAAAGACCGCAGGCTTCTCAATTGCTTATAGTTTGGCAACATCATTATTTGGTGGGTTAACGCCAGTGATCTCAACATTTATTATTGAGCATACAGGCAGTCAAAGTACACCTGCATTTTGGTTAATGACTGCTGCAACTTTAAGTTTAATTTCGATCTGCTATGTATTTTTCTTATCGAAGCAAAAACACTCGGTAATGATATAGAGTAAAACAACTTAAAAATGGCATCTCACTGATGTTATTTTAGTCCATATATTTGTTTTTGCTGAAAAAATGGTCACTCAGGTGTTTTTTTAATAAAAACACTTGATCAATGTACAGAAGATTTATATGATACCGCACATGGAAGCGTGGCAGAGCGGTTTAATGCACCGGTCTTGAAAACCGACGAGGGTTTACCCCCTCCGTGAGTTCGAATCTCACCGCTTCCGCCAAATTCAAAAAAGCCACTTTAATATAAAGTGGCTTTTTTATTTTAAAATAAATATGCAAAACGTAAATATGTATCTATATCTTGTTTAAATCCATTTTCAGCTTTAAAGTCTTTACCGATACTCATGTTGACCTGAAACCTTGGTGTTATAAAGTGTGTTGCAATTAGTTTGCCATAAATGGTATTGCTGCGATTATCTTGGTTTATTTCATTCACTTTGGTTTCACCACCCCAAATCCAACCCCCACCAATTCCAAAAGCTGTTGCAGGCGAAACGTTGTAACGTAAGTAACTTTGGTATTCATATTTCGTTTTTTGCTTTAGCGTTGAGTGGCCTTGGTAGTCTGAATTTTTACCGTAAATTGTACCGTCTACAATATTTTCTAAAGTAAATTGTGGGTGTATATGATACAACCATGCCAACTGCACAATCGTATTCCAACGGTTTTCACCTAAGTTCAGTCCACGATTATTGTCATACTTCCCTGTAGGTAGTGTGACAAATGGTGCTATACCAAATGTGTGTTTTGGTGCAGCATCGGGAATATATTTAATGGGCATACCATAAACAATATCACCAATTGCAGTGGTTTTACCTAATACGGAAATATCTCCATCTGTAGTAATACGACCAAAGGGAAGAATCACTTGTGGCTCAATACTCACATTGGGGATTGGGTGAATAGCATAAATGAAACGTGCGAGTCCAGCATTGGCTTTGAGCTTGGCATTGCTTGAAACTTTACGATCATTGGCATACAGATCTTTGCTCGATGTATAGTTGTAATAAACTAACCCCATGGCAGTTCCGTTAGGGAGCGCCTCAAAATCCCCCGGTTGTACTTCAAGTGCATGTACGTGACTTGCAGCCACTGCAGTGAGTAAAGCAAAAAACAATTTTTTTTTCATCTATGATTTCCCCAATTACAATGTATTTAAAAGCCCAGTTTTGTTATGGCAACGAATATATTCAAAGTATTGCGACTGTGACGGAATGCTCATCACTTCATGAAAGAGTTTTAGATTGACCTGAAAATTCATTTCTTGTACGTATTTCATAAAACTGCCAAAGATCTGTACATGCGTTGGGTGTGATTTTGCCCATCGTTCAAGGTGCTCTAAATCACGAAAGTAAGCCAGTCCAAAGGTTTTATTGAGAGGTTTTCCTGTGTTAGCATCAAGTACAGTCATGTAGCGACAGTTAAAACAGCCTTCTGCTAAGCCCTCACTGGCTAAAAAGTCCATACCTTGTCGTAAAATAGGTTCTACATCATTTAAATATAAATCTCTTTCTTTACCTTTGGTGCCTTCCCAATCTTGGCCTGAACGAATAAGGCTTAAATGTTCTTTACCTTTAAGCCTTATGCGTTGGCCATGAGTAGAGGTGCCTAGGACTGAAAAATTGCCATTTTCGCCGTGTAAGTTTTCAGTTTGCGCGATAGGTAAGCGATCTCGCATACTGCCGTAGTACGCATGTTCTTGCATTTCATCACTCATGCCTTGAGCAAGATGAGCGATACCTTCAGGTGTGTTGGGATTAGAAAAAATAGTTTCAAATTCAGTAATTTTAGGATAGTAAATTTCTAAAAAATAACCGTATTGTTCATTTTCTCGTTTGTCATCATGCCACCAGATTTGAAAGCCTGACTGAGTACACCATCTATCGAAAGGTTCGACATCTGACCAATAGGCTGTAATGACCAAATGATGATAGTTTTGGGCATCTACAAATGTTGAAGGAACCCAATATTGTGGTTGATCTTGACCTTCAAAGTACTGTGTAAATATGTGGTGTTCGCTATACTCAATTTCAGCTGTCGACTGAATTGCAAAATAAGCCACAGTAAACTGTTTGGCATTGGTTTCAAAGCGAGTTGTCCATGCGGGAAACGGCGGTAGATAAGTGTTATCTACCAAGTTTCGTGGACAAGTTCGTTTCTGCTCCAAGTGTTTAGGGATAGCAGATTCCATCTTGTTTAACCCTCAGCATTGTCTTCTGTGCATACAGATTTTTCGGTGTGTTCTTGTTCGTAGTCTTGTTTGGTGATGACCTTTTTGGCTGCACTTTTATTAAAGACCAATTGAAAAACATCTGGGCGAGAGTAATGACCCACAGGGTCAGCTGCTGTTTTAGCCATAGTAATGTGGCTTAGGTCTAAATCTGCATACAGTAAACCTTCTTCATCTTCAGCCAGTGGTGTAACCAAGTCACGGCCGTCTGGCCCAAAAATACGGGCATGACCACCACCTAGAGCAAGAAGTTTTTTCTGTTCTTCTGTTTCACACATAAAGTCTTGCATTTCTTGTGACACTGTCGCACAAGGGGAAATGACAAAGCATTGACCTTCGGCTGCATAAAGACGTGCTGCAGCAATGTTTACATCTGGCCCAATTGAAGCCATTTGTGGTTGATACAAAGAAAAACTTGGCCATGCTGCAATGTGAATTTGTTCATGCTGTGAATACATTGCATAGCGAGCAAGGGGTTGTAAGTGCTCCCAACAGCATAGTGCACCAATGCGGCCTAAACTGGTTTCATCTACACGAATTGAGCTACCGTCACTTTCACCAAATAACGTACGCTCGACATGGGTGGCTTTGAGTTTACGACGAGTAGATACAGTTTCTCCCAAGTTGTTAATGGTCCACTGAGAAATATATAAACTGCCGTGGTCACGTTCACTGAAACCGAGTACAACAAAAATATTATTCTTTTTTGCAGCATCTTGAATGCTTTGCGCTGCATCACTGTCTAACTCAAGTGAGTTTTGATGGTATTGGTATACTTTAGGTACATTTGCCATTGGCGTGTCTAACCACAAGAACCACGGGTAGCCTGGAATCCACGTTTCAGGAAAAGCAATCAGTTGTGCACCATTTTGTGCCGCTTCTTCAATCAGTTGAATCGTTTTGTTCACTGTACCTTGTAGGTCCATAAAAACAGGGGCTGCTTGTACGCAAGCGACTTTAATTAAGTTAGACATGTTTTACTCTTTTACGATAAATGCTCTGGAGTAATTTTTATAAACCAATCATTTGTTATGGTGGTATGCTCACAAAGAACAGGAGATGTTATGAGAGAGAACAAGGTATGCAAAAGACTGTAATATCATGATTTTTGGTATGAGATTTGCTTTTATTTTATATAAGTTATAGATCAAAGAGACTGAACAATGCGATCAACTCTTTTACCAAAAACAGCTTCTCAGTGTTTTGATACGCGTAGTATTGATACGAAGCAACAAGGTGATTATTGGCAGTATGCAATTAGCCAAGCTTTTGTACCGTTAGATTGTGCCACTCAGTCGCCGCAGTTTTGGGGGAGTTTAGATGCGAGATCATGCTCTCAATTGGGTATTGTACGTGTACAAGGTGAGTCTCAGCATGTCGAACGACGAAAAAATAATATGAATAATAACCAACAGGACGTGGTTTTACTCAGTCTAATGCTTAAAGGCAGTATGGGTCTTGTATATAACAAACAAGAGTTAAATATTACGCAGGGGCAATTTACTTTTTATGATACAACTCAAGAATATGATTTAAATTTAGCTCAAGCATTTGATCAAATTGTGATTTCAATTCCTAGGGTGGAATTTACTCGGCGTTTAGGACGAGTAAAAGATATTTGTGGTGTTGCCTTTAGTACAAATCATGCACTATATCCATTTACATATAGTTATTTGAAAGAGTTTTTTAGTGTAGATGGGCTGTCTTATCCGCAACAAGATTTAATTAGTGATCATGTGTTAAATATGATGAGCTGTATTGTTGATGATTGCTATCAAGAGGCTAAACCTCGCAAAAAAATATTTTTATTTGAGCAAATTCAGAACTTTATTTTAGCAAACTTACATGATTCTACATTTAATATTCGCCATGTTGCTTACCAATTTCAGATTAGTACACGTTATGTAAGTAAATTATTTCAAGCTCAAGAAACGACATTTGGGCAGTTTATTTTGTTTAGTCGACTGCAAAAAAGTAAACAAGCGCTACAAAGTACATCACACAAAATGTATAGCATACAGCAAATTGCATATAGTTTTGGGTTTACAGATATGTCTTATTTTTCAAGAGAGTTTAAAAAAGTATTTTTAGTAAAACCCTCAGAAATTAGGCTTGATTGTCTCTAGGTTAAAAAAAATAGGGTGTTCATATAAACACCCTATTTTTAGGTTTGCGACTTAGTATTTAGCCGTTGACCATAATACCGCCATTAATATGCAGTGTTTGGCCTGTAATGTAAGAACCATCTTTACTCGCTAAAAATACAAAGCTTGGTCCAATTTCACATGGTAAGCCCGCACGTTGCATTGGCGTATCTTTACCTAAATCATCAATTTTAGATTTGTCAATTTGTCCCCATGTATTTTGAATAGGTGTCCAAATTGGCCCAGGTGCGATACTATTTACACGAATACCTTTGTGTGCAACTTGGTTAGACAGTGCACGGGTAAAGCTGTTCATTGCACCTTTTGTTGCTGAATAGTCAACAAGTTCTTTTAATCCAACATAGGCATTTACAGATGACATGTTGATGATTGAGTCGCCGGATTCAAATTGTGGTAGCAGTGCTTTACTCAAGTAAAACATTGCGTCTACATTTACATCAAAAACCTTTTCCCATTGTTCATCTGACACTTTAGTCAGATCGTCTTTTGGTGATTGCATGCCCGCATTACTGACCAATACGTTTACACGTCCAAAATCTTTAAGCACATCGTCTGCAAATTTGTAGCATGCGTCTTTATCACTTAAGTCGACTTCATATACACGGCATGTACGTCCTAAATCTTCGACCCATTTTTTCACAGAAAGTGCTTGTTCGCCCGATGAAGTATGGCTGGTAATGGCAATATCAGCACCTTCAGTTGCTGCATGCATAGAAACTGAACGACCAATACCTGTGCCGCCGCCTGTTACTAGAACTACTTTTCCTGCAAGTTTACCTGTGCCTTGATAGTCTTCACGAAGAAAGTTTTTTACTTGTTCTACACTAGTTAAGTCATAATTAGACATCAAGTATCTCCATTTGCATTGTATTTTAAGCTGAAAGGTTTAAAAAAATAATAGAAATAACAGTACTATATTTGGTATAGCTCTATGTTGTACTGACATAGATCTTATGATTTATGTCTGATCTACTTTGATTATATGCATATAATTTAAGATAAAACTTCAATTTTAATAAAAAGATACAATACTTTAATATTTTGGAACTATTTGTTTAAATTGAAATAAAACGTTTTGCATTTCTACGTAAATGTATGCAGTGGAGTAATCGCGTTAAGTGAGTGAAGTGGTATCATAGACGCAAATTATTTGTTGGCGTTAAGTTTATGAAAATTATTGCAGATGAAAACCTTGCACTAACAGACTATTTTTTTTCTGAGTTTGCACAAGTAGTTTCTTTAGCTGGTCGTACATTAACCCATGCAGAAGTAGAAAACGCAGATGCTTTACTGGTACGTTCGGTAACCAAGGTAAATCAACAATTATTACAAGAAAGTAAAGTTCAGTTTGTAGGCAGTGCAACCATTGGTACAGATCATTTAGATATTGATTATTTACAGCAAAATCATATTGATTGGGCCAATGCTGCAGGCTGTAATGCCCAAGCAGTCGCCGAATATGTAATCACTGCATTATTGTATTTAAAGCCACAGTTATTACATGCAGAAAAAACCTTTACTTTAGGTGTTATTGGTTTAGGTAATGTTGGGCAGTGTTTGGCACGGGTAGCACAGGCTATGGGATGGCAAGTGATTGGCTATGACCCGTTTGTGTCACATCAAGAGATTAAACAGGTAACTTTTGATGAGTTACTACAACAAGCCGATGCCGTGTCTATACACGTGCCACTCACACAGACAGGTGATCATGCTACGCATCACTTGTTTAATGAATGTACCCTTGCACAGCTTAGACCACATGCTATTTTAATCAATAGTGCACGAGGAGCAGTCATTTCTGAGCAAGCACTTTTGGCAGACATTCAAAAAACACAGCGTGATGTGGTATTAGATGTATTTGAGCACGAACCAAAAATTAGTCAAGCAGTGCTTGATGCGGTTAAATTGGTCACGCCACATATTGCAGGTTATAGCTTAGAGGGCAAGGCTAGAGGCACACAAATGATTTATGAGGCCTTTTGTCATCATATTTCACATCATCCGAATAAAGATTTTAGAACACAGTTACCCGATTGTGAGCAATTTAACCAGCCCTTAACTACAGCTATCGCACAGCATATGGGTCAAATTTATAATATTTTGCAAGACGATCAAAATTTACGTGCCTGCGTGCAAGACGGCATAGTCTCACAACAAGCATTTGATGCACTGCGAAAAAATTATCCACTACGCCGAGAGTGGGCATCACACGGAATTGATATTCATGCATGATTTAAACTACCAACCAACGTGTGACCTTGATGCGATCAAAGCACGTGCCGTGTTGTATCAACAGATACGCGGTTTTTTTGCTGAGCGGGAGGTGTTAGAGGTGGAAACACCTATTCTTTCTGCGGCAGGGGTTACAGATGTGCATTTGGCCTCTGTGGCAACGGCTCGCCACGTACAAGGAAAAGTACAGCAACACTATTTGCAAACCTCACCTGAATTTGCCATGAAACGTTTATTGGCCAGTGGTAGTGGGCCTATTTATCAAATCTGTAAAGTCTTTCGTGATGATGAGCATGGCCGTAAGCATAATAGTGAATTCACTATGCTTGAATGGTATCGCCCTAATTTTTCATTACGCCAGCTTATGCATGAAACCACAGAGCTACTACAGCAGTGTTGTGCAACACGCTTTGCAGATATTCGCCCAATGGTACTGAGCTATAAACATGCTTTTTTCGACCGTTTAGATATTAATCCCATTACTGCAACACTTGTACAGCTAAAAAACACGGCTCAGCGTGTTGGTTTGACGCTCGATTTAGGCGATGACCGTTTGGGTTATATAGACTTGCTGTTTTCACATATGGTTGAGCCGAGTTTAGGCTTTGATACGCCTGTATTTTTAACAGATTTTCCACCAGAAATGGCATCATTGGCTAAAACGAGAATTGATGATGATGGTCAAGAGGTTGCTGCACGGTTTGAGTTGTATATTGATGGTTTAGAACTTGCCAATGCATATGATGAGCTCATTGATGCCAATGTATTACGTATGCGTTTTAATGCAGATAATCAAGCACGTGAGCAGCTGGGTTTAAAGGCTATGCCGATTGATGAACATTTATTGGCAGCTTTGCCACAAATGCCTGCATGTGCAGGCATTGCGCTTGGTGTGGACCGTTTGCTCATGGTTATTCAACGCCGTATGCGTTTAGAGCAGGTGATTACGTTTCCTGCTCATTTGGCATAGTGTTATTGGCTTTGTTTGGCTAAGAAATCTGCTTTAAGTGTCGCAAGGGCTTCGATGCGTTTGGTAATCAGCATTTCACCAATATCGGGGCCTTTAATTTCTGCGGGTAAATCTTGTGCTTTAATACTGCGTACACATTGAATAGCTGCTTGCATATAATCTGCTTGAGGGTAGGCACGATCTTCTAGGCCTAAACGCCCTTTAGCATCACTTTCACAGGCTTGAATAAATTCAACCACTTTTTCCGGACGACGCAAAACATCTAAGCGCTGTAATAAACGCCACAATGTACCGGGTTTAAGTTGCAGTGCCTGATGGCATTTTAAATGTTCTTTGCATACAGAAATAGCCAGTTTTTTTGTATTTGTTGGTACTTTTAAACGTTCACAAATGGCAGTTACAGGTTCAATGCCACGTGCTTCATGCATGGTGTGTCTAGGTAAAATATCTTTGGGTGTAAGTGCTTTACCTAAATCATGTAGCAGTACCGAAAAACGCACATCTAAACTATAGTTTTGACGGCATGCTTGTTGTAATGACATGAGTGTATGAATACCACAGTCAATTTCAGGGTGAAATTCTGGACGTTGAGGTATGCCAAATAATGCATCTATTTCAGGAAAGAGGACTTTGAGCGCACCACAATCACGCAGTACACTAAAATAAACATCTGCATGGGGTTCCATGAGTGCACGAGCAGTTTCTTTCCATACTCTTTCAGGCGTTAGGTGGTTAAGTTCACCAGAGTCGCTGAGTGTTTGCATGAGTTGTAATGTTTCAGGTGCAATGCTAAAACCGTATGTGGCATAGCGAGCAGCAAAGCGAGCAACACGCAGTACTCGTAACGGGTCTTCAATAAAGGCATCAGAGACATGACGTAAAACTTTATGCTCAAGGTCTAACGAACCATTGTAGGGGTCAAAAATTTCCCCTGTATTTTGGTCTTGTGCAATGGCATTAATGGTCAGGTCACGCCGTAATAAATCTTGTTCTAAAGAAATGTCTGGCGATGTTGAAAATTCAAAGCCATGGTAACCTTGCCCTTTTTTTCTTTCCATACGAGCAAGTGCATATTCTTCTTTGCTTTCAGGATGTAGAAACACAGGAAAGTCTTTACCTACAGGTTGGTAACCTAAGGTAATGAGCTGTTGTGGAGATGCTCCAACCACAACATAATCTTTTTCTTGATACGGGTGGCCAAGCAACTGATCTCTAACAGCACCACCGACTAAATAAACACGCATGAAAAAACCTCTATTCTTAGCATTATCATGCATGAGAATAGAGGTTTCTACAAGTAAGGAATTTACAGCATTTTGTATCTTAAATGCTTATTTTCCTTGATGAATCACTTCTGCAACAGTAAGTGCTGTCATATTAACCACACGGCGAGTTGTTGCTGTTGGTGTTAGAATATGTGCAGGTTTCGCAGCACCCAATAAAATTGGGCCTACAGTCACATTGTTGCCAGAAGTTGATTTAAGTAAATTAAATGAAATGTTTGCTGCATCTAGGTTTGGCATAATGAGTAAGTTTGCCGAACCGCTGTAGCGAGATTCAGGAAATGCAAAGTTACGAATGTTTTCGTCAATCGCTGCATCACCATGCATTTCACCTTCGATTTTTAAATCAGGTGCACGCTCAGTCACTAAGCGATATACTTCACGCATTTTTTTAGCACTTGGGTCTAACTGGTCACTGCCAAAGCTTGAATGTGAAAGTAGTGCAATACGTGGTTCAATACCAAAGCGACGTACTTCTTCTGCAGCCAAAACAGTCATTTCTGCAAGTTGCTCTGCAGTTGGATTTGCATTCACATACGTATCTGCAATAAATAGGTTACGCCCTTCAAGCATAAGAGTATTTAAGCTAAAGAAATGGTTAGAACCTTCTTTCATACCAATCACGTTACGTACAAGATCTAGATGCATGTCATAGCTACCGTAAGTACCGCATAGTATGCCATCGACTTTCCCAGACTTTAATAACATGGTCGCAACAAGGGTAGAGCGGCGACGTGCTTCACGTTGTGCAAATGCAACAGTGACACCTTTACGCTTCATGATGTCGTGGTAGTCTTTCCACGTTGCTTCGTAGTCAGGGTTATTGTCTTGGTCTACAATTTCAACATTAATACCATGATGTAAACGTAAGCCAAGTTTTTTAATATTGGCTTCAATCACTGCTGTACGACCCACTAAAACTGGACGAGCAATACCTTCATCTACAACAACTTGAGCAGCACGTAAAATACGTACGTCTTCACCTTCAGCATAAGCAATGCGTTTTGGTGCTGCTTTTGCTTGAGCAAATACAGGTTTCATAATAAACGCTGTATTATAAACAAACTCAGACAGTTGTTGGTTGTAGGTATTCATGTCTTGAATTGGACGAGTCGCTACACCTGAATCCATAGCTGCTTTTGCAACAGCAGGTGCAATCTCTAAAATTAAGCGTGGGTCAAGCGGTCCCGGAATGAGGTATTCACGACCAAATGCAGATTGTTTTTCACCGTAGCTTGCAGCGTCTGGTTCAACATGGGCCATGCGAGCTATGGCATGAACGCAAGCGACTTTCATTTCTTCATTGATGGTACTTGCACCCACATCTAATGCACCACGGAAAATATATGGAAAACACAGTGCATTATTGACTTGGTTTGGATAGTCAGAGCGACCTGTTGCCATAATCACATCATCACGAACGGCATGAGCATCTTCTGGTAAAATTTCAGGGTTAGGATTTGCAAGTGCAAAAATAATAGGTTGCTCAGCCATGTGTTTAACCATATCTTTGGTTAAAATGCCTGCTGCAGAGAGTCCTAAGAACATGTCAGCATCTTGCATGACTTCATGCAGTTGCGTTTGGGTAATATCTTGCATATAACGCTGTTTTGATGCGTCTAAATGACTACGACTTGTTGTAATTAAGCCACGAGAGTCAGCAACAATAATGTTTTCTTTACGTGCACCTAAAGCACACAGCAAGTCTAAACAAGACAAAGCAGCTGCGCCTGCACCTGAAGCTACAATTTTAATGTCTTCTAATTTTTTGCCGTTGAGTTGGAGCGCATTCATTAATGCTGCGCCAACAATAATACTTGTACCATGTTGGTCATCATGAAATACAGGTATACCCATGCGTTCACGCAGTTTTTGTTCGATATAGAAACATTCTGGAGCTTTAATATCTTCTAAATTGATACCACCGAACGTTGGCTCAAGTGCTGCAACAATATCTACAATTTTGTCTGGGTCATTTTCAGCAATTTCAATATCAAAAACATCAATACCTGCAAATTTTTTAAATAAAACGCCTTTACCTTCCATGACAGGCTTAGATGCTAACGGTCCAATGTTTCCAAGGCCAAGTACAGCAGTACCATTGGTGATCACAGCGACAAGGTTGCCACGCGCTGTATATCGAGCGGCAGTTGCTGGGTCACGTGCAATTTCTAAACAAGGCTCTGCCACACCGGGAGAATATGCTAAAGCCAAGTCGCGTTGATTGCTCAGTTGCTTACTTGGCGTTACGCTAATTTTCCCCGGCTTTGGAAACTCATGGTACATTAACGCTTGCTGTTTCAGTGTTTGATCGTCCATTTTTATCTCATTTACTGCGGTTAATCTAGCATTTGCTAGTAGAATTTTCTGAATATATCACTACTTTAGTATACTCGCACAGTTTAAAAACTACCAAAATGCATTTATATCTTTGCTGAATTATTCACTTTACGCACGATAGTGTGTTTTTAAATAATGGGTTGCATCTGCTGCAGGTAAGGGTCTTGCATAAATATAGCCTTGTATAATGTCGCATTTTTTCTGTTGTAAAAACTCAAGTTGTTCTTGGGTTTCTACACCTTCAGCAATAATGGTTAATCCAATCGCTTTACCCATGGCAATAATCGCGTTGAGTACGGCAATTTGAGTTTTATCGGCAATATTTTGTACGAAATGTTGATCAATTTTAATGGCATCAAATGGAAAATTAGTCAAATAGGCAAGAGAAGAGTAGCCTGTACCAAAGTCATCTAATGATAATGTCACACCACGTTGTTTAAGGGAGTCAAGCAGTGATTTGATATGATCTGTCTTTTCTATGAGTGCAGACTCTGTGAGTTCAAACTCTAAACTTCTACCTTCTATTTGATGTTTTGCTAAAATTTCATCGAGTAGTTCTAATAGTTGACCTCTATACAGTTGTTGAGGATCAATATTGATAGAAATACTAATATCTTTATAACCTAAATCTTGCCATGCTTTGACTTGTTGCGCAGATGTTTCTAAAACATATTGGCCAATTTCAGAGACCATACTGGTTTGTTTTGCATAAGATAAAAATTGTGATGGAGGAATAAGGCCTTTTGTAGGGTGGTTCCAGCGAATAAGGGCTTCAAAACCAACAACTTTTTTATTATCTGTTTGAGTTTTGGGTTGGTAAAAAACTTCTAGACCATCATTTTTTATTGCATATCTAAGTTCATTCTCTAAATTAACATCTTGTATATAGCTAGTACTATATTGTGAATAATATTGTACAGTATTGCCGCCGAGTCGTTGTGCTTGTAATAAGGTTTGATGCGCATAGTTATTGAGTTGTTCGGCATTAAGCGCATGGTCTGGGTAAATTGAGACACCGATTGAAACAGTTAAAATCAGATCTTGTTTGCTGACTGTAAAGGCATCATTAAAGTCTTGAATAATGCGGCCACAAATTTCTTCAACGCTTTTGTGTAATTGGTTGAGTTCATAAATTAAAGCGAAATCACCTCGATTAATACAAGCAACGATAAATGCATCGTGATTATTAATATTTAAGCGATCAGCAACACTTTTTAGTAATTGATGAATCGCATCATTCCCTAGAAACTCATGTAGTGCATTAAAACGGTCTATAGATAAATGAATAACAGCCAGGCGAGATAAGTTTTTACGCTCGGTGAGCATGAGTTCATAGAGTTTAAAGTTGTAGTAAAAACGGTTAGGTAGTTGCGTAATATCGTCATAATTTTTCAAAAAAGATAAGTGTTCTTCTTGTTTTTTTTGTGCTGTTAAGTCTGAAATTATACCAATATAATGCGAAACATTATGCTGTTGGTCCGTCACGGCTTGAATATGATAAGCAATGTTGAGTAGCTTACTTGACACAAACTTTTCTTCAAACTCACCAATATATTTGCCTGTATTTCGCAGTTGTTCAGTAATAGAAAAGTGTAAGCTTCTTTGCTGAGGTGTATATTTGTCTGTTAAATCAAATAGGTGTTTGCCAATAATCTCTGTTTCTTTCAAACATGAAAGTTGACAAAAGAAAGGATTAGCATTGATAAAGTGTAAGTTTTTATCTAAGGTAATAATGCCTACGTTTAAATTTTCAATGATATTGGCAGACAGTTGAATTTGATTTTGACGTTGCTTTTCTTCTTCAATGTTTTTAAATAACCCCATCATAAGAATTGGTTCACGAGTGATCGGATCTGACTTTACGACTTGTCCAATACCTGAAAACCATGTCCAAACATTTTGATGCCTAATTCGACACTCACACTCAAAAATTTTATGCGTATGGTTAAAGTGTTTTTTGAGCTGTGCTAAAAAGTGTTCCGTATCATCTGGATGAATAACGCCTTCGGTATATTCAGCAATCAGTGCATCATTACGTAAAAAGGCAAAAAAATCCTCATCGACATAAAATGCACTTTTTTCAATATCCCATTGCCAAATATGGTTGTATGACTCATTTTGAGCAAGTTGAAGAAGTATTTTTTGTTTATGAATGAGTTCGTTCTGTTCATTTATATTTTGACTGATATGAAAGAAACTTTTCTTTAATTGCTTTTGTTGGTTAATAATTGTGCTTAAATAATGCTTTTGTTTATCTGTGTGTTTTTGTCTCTGTATCATTTTATCTTGTTGTTGTTTAAGGGTTTGTACGCTGACTAAAATTTGTGTGACATGCTTGTTGTAGTTTCGATTAAGAACAAATGCGCTGATATAAACCGATAAAAAAATAAAGTTAAATGACAGCGGAAGAAAGCCTACAATATTTTCTTGTGTGACGGGTTGTAATAAAAGTGTCGGAAATGCCATTGGAATTGCAACGAAAAAGAAGCAACTCAACCTGAAACTGAGGTAACATAAAGCAGAAAATAACGACGTTGTGACTAAAATAATCGTGATATAAAAAGTGTCGGAAAATGAAATTTTTGGATAATGAACAGGTAAATAAATATGTAATAGATAGACTGCACAGGCAAGGCTCAAGCCCACCAATAAACAAATAACATTACAAATATAATTGAGATAATCTAAATGGACTGATTTTTTAGTGTAGTACTGTACAAGAATAAAAAAAGCCAAAAGTAAGCAATTATTAATCACAAAAAATAGATTAATAATTTTAGTATAGGCTGGAAAGCTCAAGTTAAAGTTAATACAAATAAATAAGCAGACAAAAAACACACTTAGCAAAAATGGTTGTAAGTGTTTTGTTGCTACAGAGTTTTTATAGCTAGAAAGTGTACTAGCGTCTAATTCTTGAGTTGAAAAGAGCATGTAGCGACCTTAACAAATACTTGATGTCTTGAAGAAGATTTAAAGAGATAGATCAACTTATATCATTTAAATACAAAATTTAATATAGAAAGCGCCACAATAGGGGCTGTTTCTGTACGTAAAACACGTTCACCGATACACCACGGTATAAAACCATTTTGTTTTGCTTGTTCAATTTCTGCATCGGATAAACCACCTTCAGGGCCAATGAGTAATGCCAAATCATGCGATGCATGACCTAATGGATTTTCATTGTGATTATTGGGTGCAAGTACCAATTTTGTGCTGGGTAGGTTTGATGTTAACCACTCATCTAAACGCTGTGGTGGATGAATTTTAGGGACAATGTTTAATCCACATTGCTCACAAGCTGCAATAGCAATACTTTGCCAGTGCTCAATTTTTTTTTGGTCCCGTTCGTACTTGAGGCGCATTTCACAGCGCTCGCTGGTTAACAGTTGAATTTCTTTAACACCTAGCTCAACTGCTTTTTGTATCGCATAATCCATACGGTCGCCTTTAGACATGACTTGGCCTAAAGTCGCTTGGAAATTTGGTGTACGGTTTAAGGTATGATGTGTGGTAATTTCAACCGTTGCATTTTTCTTTTGAATATCAATAATTCGTGCATGGTATTCTCCACCTAAGCCATTAAATAAAATAGCACTGTCACCTACTTTCGCACGTAACACTTTGATCCAGTGATGGAATACAGTTTCTGTAAGTTCAACTTGTGTATGACATGCCAAGGTCGTATCTATATAAAAACGGTTACTCATGGCTACAAGACTCTTTATTTTGATTAAGTTGTTTATCATTTAGACCCACTTCACGGGTTAGCGTGTTGGGTCTGTTGCGCTCATATTATAAAAATCTAGCACAGCTATGCTACTGTCTAGTTATCGTTCGAACAGTTTTAATACAACTTCAACCACTATATTTTATATTAAAATATAAATCGCTCAGTCACTTGAAGTGAGTGCATATGTACACTTACTTCAATGTTATATTAACGATGTGATAAAAGCTCATGAATAAGACTGCGTTTTATTTCAAAAAGCACATTTAAAAAATTGATGAAATAATGAGTCTAAATATTTTTAGTCAAGAAAAGTAGGTCGATTTAAGTCAACTATGCGAAAAACAGATCATTTAGGTGGAATTATTGCTTTTGTTACGACATCCCAGTTAGGCAGTTTTACGGCTGCAGCAGAACGTTTGGGTTTAACGAAATCTGCAGTAGGAAAAAGCGTAAAGCGACTAGAGGATAGGTTAGAGCTTAATCTTTTTCATCGCTCATCTCGCAGGCTCAGTTTAACGTCTGATGGAGAGAAATTTCTCAAAAGCTGTCAAACTGCACTCGATATTTTAGAAAATGCTGAAGTGGAGTTAAAATCTCATACCACTAAACCATCAGGTCGTTTAAGAATAGATTTACCTGCAGCTTTTGGTCGAAAAAAAATCCTTCCTTTGTTGTTAGAAATGAGTTCTAGCTATCCTGAACTTTTTTTGACAGTGACTTTTAGTGAAAGGTTTATAGATCCGATTGAGGAAGGCATTGATTTGTTTATTCGTATTGGCGAACTGGTTGATAGTAGTGGGTTAGTTGCTCGTCAACTGACGACACAGAAATTGATACTTTGCGCTTCTCCACAATACATTGCACTTCATGGTGAACCAAAAAAATTAGAGGATATAAAAAACCATAAATGTATTGTCGGTTTTAATGACAACAAACCCAAGGTATGGTTGTTAAAAACTGAAGATTTTCAAACTAAACGCTTTGTACCACCACTTATACACGAGTTTGGAGATGGGGATGCAATGTTAGCAAGCGTTCTTGCTGGAGTTGGTATATCGCAACTGCCTAAATGGCTAGTTTCTAAATATATTGCTTCGGGAGAGCTAATAGAAGTACTGGCTAAATATTCTAATGCAGAAATACCAATTAATGTATTGTGGCCTAAAGGTCAGCAACTGCTACCTAGATGTCGATATGTTGTTGATCAACTTTTGAAGGCAGCAGAGCATAGTGTATTTGACTAAAATTTTTTAAATTTTATCACTCCGCTTCTTTATATAAATACTCAGAAATGCGATTAGTGCAAATAAGATACTACTTAAAATAACTGAGTGAGTACCAAAAGAAGTAATAAACCAGCCTCCAACAATGGAACCAATTGTTATTCCGAGGTTAGCAAAGGACATATAGAGGCTATTAGCAAATTCGGGTGCTTCTTTCGCTTCAAGAAGTAACCAATTCTGACTAATGACCAGCCCAGAAGAGTGAAATATGCCCCAAAACGTAGTTAATAAAACCATTGCGAGCATGGAGAAGCCAAATAGCCATACAAGAATAAAAACAACAATAAAAAGCAAAGGGTAATACATTGTCGTTTTTACGGCGTTTTTTTGTAGAAAATAACTAAAGATAAAGTTTCCAACCAATCCAAAAATACCAAATATAACCAGTAAAATACTAATGTAATTATTATTTAAATGCGTAATTTTAGAAAGATAATCTGCAATATAGCTAAAACTTGAAAACATCGCAGAGAAAATCATGGTTACTGTAATAATAGCCATCCATAATTTCATTTTTCGTAAAATAACAAGTTGACTAGAGAAGGAAACATTCTCTTTTGATGGCATAGACGGCATTAAAAACAACACGCCTAGAAAGGCGATGAAGCATGCGAGTGCTGCAAAATAAAATGCGACCGATAATGAAATATGCTCTGCTAATAGAGTACTTAAAGGTACTCCCAAAACTAAACCCAATGCAACACCACCAAATACTTTTGCAGCTGCAGCTGTTTTTTGAGATTCAGGTACAGAAGATGTAGCGACCACAAGCGCAACAGAAAAGAATACGGCGTGACCTAATGCGGGCAATACACGGAAAGCCAACATAAGGTCATATGTTTCTGTCAGAGCATATATAATATTAGATAGAATGAAAACCAATAAAATACCGAGTAATACTATTTTTTTATTAAACTTAGACAATCCAAGTGTAATAAATGGCCCGGTAACTGCAACGATTAATGCATAAAGGCTAACCAACAACCCGACTTGAGATGCTGAAACATTGAGTTGGGAGGTGAGTTTTGGCAATAATCCGATGATTCCCATTTCTGTTGTAATTACGCCAAAAACTGCAACGACTAAAGCCAAGATAAGTAATGAGTTTTTACTGTTCATAAACATACCTAAAGTTATACATAATAAATTCCTATCTCTTTTAATGGATATATCAAGCGTTATTTGAAAGAGGTAATCATCTATGACTTTGATAAATTCGGAAATACCCATATAGGATTCTTATCGTAGAGATGAATTCACCCTTGATTGTAAATTTTCTAAAAAAACAATTTGAATTCGATCTAAAAAATAAGGGATGTGTAGACAAAAAATTATTAAAACTATTGAAATTTTATTTCATAAATTAGTGCTTTGGTTTTTTAAACATTGTTACTGGTACATGCTTTTTATTTTTCTAAATGATGATTTTATTATCTATTTGGGTCTTTAAAATGACCAACTAACGTAAGTTTATATAAGTAATGGGGCAGGTCTAGAGAGTACCTACCCCATAGGGTTTAGAAATACTTTAAAATTCGAATGTGTTTGTTATTGTGTTTAAATTTTGCAAAGCGAGCAACGATCGGGTAAAGCAAAACTGATAAAATAACCGCAGTGATCCATAAGCTTAATACATTGTTTAAACCAAAATATTGGCCTTGGTTTAGCCCATAATACATCACAGCAATACTATATAAAATTTTAAGCACAAATAGATGTAATATATAGAAAAACATAGGTACAGAACCAAAAACAACCAATGGCTTAACCCATGACTGGTTTTGTTTTTTTTCTAAAAAAATAAGTAATAGTAGTCCAATGCCAACATTAAATAAGATAAAAAGTAATGATGGTGGGTATTTAGTCAGATTAAAAAAACTCATGGCTGTTTCAAGGGAAGTTGGCATAATCAGCCAAGCATGATCGCCATAGATATTTATGCCTCGTAATACAAAAAAGACAGCAATAAATGTGATACCGATTCGAGTGAGGGTTCGCTGGCGTTGTTTTGCCATTATATGTTGGCCAAACCAAGCTTCACCAAAGCAATAACCCAGTAAAATTACACCAATCCACGGCAGTACAGGGTAAGAGGTACGCAGTTTAAATTGCTCATGAATGATGATCCAGCCTCGTTCATGCAAAATATTCCATAAGGGTTGAATGCTTGGTATGTTTTTAAAAGAAATTGGATCAAGTAGGTTGTGTGCAAAAATAATGAGTAATGCCAAACCCCAGCGTATATTTTTGGGTAAAGCAATAAGAGCTGCTAAAGCAATCATGCTAATACCAATAGCCCAAATGACTTGTAAGTACATGACTTGAGGGATAAGTTGTCCTGTCCATGCAAAATTAATCACAGTAATTTCAAGCAGTATTAGAAATATGCCTCGTTTAAACAAAAAAGTACGTGTCATAGCCAGATTGTTGTTTTTTGCTTGGTATAGGTAGGCAGATAAACCTGTTAGAAATACAAACATTGGTGCACATAAATGGGCTAAAACACGTCCAAAATATAAAGAAGGTGATGTGTCTGCAATGACCATGGGGTCTGCAACTTGGTGGTGAACATAAAAAGTATCTCTGACGTGGTCGAGCATCATGATTAAAATGATAAGACCACGTAGAGCATCAATCGCTAAAAGACGCTGTGAAAGTTGGGCTGACATGAGAAAATAAAAAAATAAATATTGGTATGTTATAAGGTAACATAATTATAATCATAAGATTTAAAATAATGTATAGATGAGTAGATAATTATTGGTCTAATTTTATATTAATCATCATCTACTCATCGATATTCATTTTGGAATTAAATGAGTCGATAATATTTGTATGATGCATTACCACCATAGACAGCATAGCTATTTTGTCTAAAATCAGAAACCCAACTTTTACCAGTATAGCCTGCAATGTGACCATAGCCGTGTGTTTTTGTACGAGAAATAATATATATATCCCCTTCTTGAGGCTTATCAAAAGCGGGTGAAATACGTTTGTAGCCAATTTTCTCGAGTGTTTGTCCCCAGTCAGCAGCTGCAATAGGATGAGATTCAACACGTGCACCTGCAGACTCTAATGCTAAGCGTACGTGCTTAGCACATTTTTCTGTACTGCGATTATATGCGTTATGGGTCAGTGTATGGGCAAACTTACTCACGTTAATGGCTTTTTTATGTTTTTGTGCCGCAGCGTGGTATGTGTATTTTGTCGTTTTGATTTTTTTATGAGCAATTGTTGACTTATGTTTAGGCGTTGTTACTTTATTTTTCGTATTGACCTTTTCTTTGTGCCTTGAGTGTATGTTGGTTGCATGCTTAGGCGCTGATGACTTTTTTATAGACTGTTTTTTCTGAGCAATCGTGTGACTGTGTACATTAACATGGTGTTCTACGTGGTGGTGGGAGTGGTCAATCATCTTAAAAATCTCGTTAACACATGACGAACAGCTATAACTTAGCGGTCTTGGCAGCCTGCAATGGTATAACATCACATTTTTCTAAGCCATACAAAGTTTAATAAAACAAAAACTAAGCCGTTACAAAATGTGAGAATGTAACTTTTTTTATTTTTAAGCAGACTTTGCTTTTTAATTAGTTTTTTCTAATGTAAGATATTTCTAATATAAAAATCAGATGAGAGAAAACGATGTTCTACGGCGAAAGTCTAGAAAATACATTTCATGGTGCAGTTGAAGCAACTAAATTTCTGAAGTCGATCAGTAGTCCTCATCGTTTACTGATGATTTGTGCAGCGATGGAGTCACCAGGAGTGACCAATGGTGAAATGGCACAGAAATGTGGTTTGAGTATTTCCGCTGCATCACAACATTTGACAAAAATGTGTGAAGACCAAATTTTATATAAAGAAAAAGAAGGGCAGAAATCTAGATATTATGTCAAACATGAAACCACCAAAGATATTATTTATGCATTAAAAAAAGCCTATGAGGATAAAGACGGATGATAAATTTTGTTAACTTGGTAGATGGGATTGATAAAGTTATACACGAGCAAAAAGTAAATGCTTGTATTACTTTATTGAATGCCTATGGTCACAAAGAGTTTTTCATTAAAGTAGGTGACACATTACCTTGTAGCACTGAGTTGAGTGAGAAAAAGGCGCTTACGAGTTATCATTTTCGAAAAGATAACCATGATATCCATACAGTATTACAGGGTATGGCGCCAACCCCGCTCATTATGGGTGAATACTGTTTTATTCCGGGAGGTAAATATATTTCTTTAGAAAAAGGAACCTATTATCTTGGTGTGTCATCTGACGATCCAAGTAAAGACTCGCTTTTAGCGAATCAAATTAGTCAGTACTTCAATTAATTTTAGAGAGGAAAACATGAAAAATATTTTGGTTACTGGTGCAGGTACAGGTTTTGGTAAACTCTATACAATAGAACTTGCTAAAAGAGGGCACGCTGTTCATGCTGGTGTTGAAATAACAAGTCAAATTACACAGCTCAGAGAAGAGCTTAGTGCACTGGGTTTAAAAGCGAATGTATTTAAATTAGATATTTGCAATGAGTATGATCGCAATTATGCATCTCATTTAGATATTGATATTTTGGTTAATAATGCAGGTGTTGGGCAAGGCGGTGCCATTGTAGATATGCCAAGTCGTGTATTACATAACCAATTCGAAGTAAACTTTTTTGCTACCATTGAAATCACAAATCAAATTCTTCGTTCTTTAGTTAAGAAAAAACAAGGCCGTTTAGTCTTTATATCATCTATTGCTGGATTACTTACGGGGTCTAAATCAGGTGCGTACTGTGCATCAAAGCATGCACTAGAAGCAGCTGTTGGGGCAATTAAAGAAGAAGTTAAATCGTATGGAATTACAGTATCTACCATTAATCCAGGTCCATACTTAACAGGCTTTAATGATAGACTAAGCGAAGCTGCTAAAATGTGGTATGACCCTGAAAATTCTTTAGTGAATCACGATGATTTAAGTTTCCCAATGGACCAATATCCACCTGAACAAGATTTACAGGCGATGGTTGATGTGATTGAGAATGACAATGCTTCATTTAGAAACGTCTTTCCTAAAGACTTGATACCCTTCGTTCAAGAGTATCAAGCTAAATTGTGGAAAGCATAGTTTTAATATTTTAGTGACAAAAAATTACTAAAATATAAAAAGCCACTTTGTTACAGCAAGGTGGCTTTCTGTTATTTTAAAGTAATATAAATTAGAGTCAAATATCTATGTTTGATCACTTAATCAAATAAATATAGATGAATTGATATAATGACATATCTCATTGTTTTTATTTTATATTTATTTTTTTAATGTTAGAAATAAAATTATAAGCGTTTAAGACTGTAGTTTTATCTGTATTGTCATATAACTTGTAAATAAAATTAGTATAACAAAGGTTTACATTAATGCTTTGTAGGAAGTGCATAAAATTAAAATGCTATGATTTGTAATGATATAAATGACCTTAAGATCTTATAGTTATAATAGCGATGCTAAATTAAAGATAAATAAATCTATTTTCATGATAGAGCAGGGAGTATGGTATGTCGCAACAAAATACAATTCAAGCTTACGCTGCCAAAGCGGCACATGAGCCACTCGTTCCTTATAGTTTTGATGCGGGTGAGCTTGCAAATTCACAGGTTGAGGTTGAAGTAGAATATTGTGGTTTATGTCATTCAGACATATCTATTCTGAATAATGATTGGGGTGTATCTTCTTATCCTGTGGTTGCAGGTCATGAAGTGATTGGCAAAGTGGTCCGTTTAGGCAGTGATGCGAAAGGCCTGAAATTAGGACAACGTGTTGGTATTGGTTGGACTGCAGAGAGTTGTGGTGCATGTGACCCATGTATTGGTGGAGAGCAAGTTTTATGTCATGATCAAAAGGGAACAATTGTCGGTCGTGAGGGCGGTTTTGCAAATAAAGTACGCGCAGATTGGCAATGGGTTATTCCTTTACCAGATGATTTATCACCAGAAAGTGCAGGGCCATTGTTATGTGGTGGTGTGACTGTATTTACGCCAATGTTACAAAATAATATTACAGCATTACATCATGTTGGGGTTGTCGGTATTGGTGGTTTAGGTCATATGGCCCTAAAACTACTCAAAGCATGGGGTTGTGAAATTACAGCTTTTTCATCAAGTTTAGATAAAACGGATGAATTAAAAGCAATGGGTGCAGATCATGTCGTAAATAGCCGTGATCCGGAAGCACTTAAGGCACAGCAAGGTAAATTTGATTTAATTTTAAGTACAGTAAATGTGACCTTAGATTGGTCAAGTTATATTAATGCGCTTGCACCTAAAGGAACAATACACTTGGTAGGCATTCCTTTAGAACCAATTCAAGTGCCTGCACCATTGTTAGTGACTGGTGTGAAATCAATTCGTGGTTCAATCACAGGGTCTCCTGCAACTTTACGTCAATTACTTAAATTTGCAGCACGTAAAAACATTGCGCCACAGATTGAATTATTTCCAATGTCTAAGGTCAATGATGCTTTGGCGCACTTAGAGTCAGGTAAAGCAAGATATCGTGTTGTTTTAAAAGCAGATTTCTAGTTAGTCTAAATATTTAAAATAGACTAAATGCAAGGCTTGATTACTTTGCATTTAGTCATTTTATTGTTAGGCCTCTACCGCTTGTATCGCAATTTTTCGTGCAGGCGGGGTTTTACGGCGTACTTGTGGTACAGGTTCGCCACGATACTGACGATCTGCAAAGTAGCTTGAACGCACCATAGGTGCAGACCATATATTTTTAAAGCCGAGTTTTCGGCCATGTTCTGCATAACGTTCAAACTCTTCTGGCGTTACAAACCGGTCTAGAGCGGCATGTTCTTTAGACGGCTGTAGGTACTGTCCAATCGTGACATAATCTACACCATGTGCACGTAAATCATTTAGTAAAGAAATAACTTCTTCTTCAGTTTCACCTATACCCACCATAAGCCCACACTTTGTTGGTATATCTGGGCAATATTCTTTAAATTTTTCTAATAAGGTGAGTGAGTGCTGGTAATCTGAACCAGGACGCATGGCCTTATAGAGGCGTGGAACGGTTTCAATATTGTGGTTAAACACGTCTGGTGGGCACTCTGTCATAATACGTAAAGCAACATCCATACGACCACGGAAGTCTGGTACTAAAATCTCAAGCAACGTAGTTGGGCTTAGCTCTCTTGATTTTTTAATACAATCAACGAAGTGTTGTGCACCACCATCAAGTAAATCATCTCGGTCTACTGAGGTAATGACTGCATATTTGAGCTTTAAATTGGCAATAGTTTCTGCCATGTGTAAGGGCTCGTCTGCATCTAGTGCATTGGGTCTACCGTGTGCTACGTCACAAAATGGGCAACGCCGTGTACAAATATCACCCATGATCATGAATGTTGCTGTACCTCCACCAAAACATTCGGTGAGATTAGGACAAGCAGCTTCTTCACAAACAGTATGTAATTTCTGTGCGCGTAATGTGGTTTTGATTCTTTGCACTTCTTCTGGTGCAGTCATCTTTACACGAATCCAATCAGGCTTACGCAATACATCAACGGTAGGAATCACTTTGACTGGAATTCTGGCAACTTTTTCTGCACCACGCAGTTTTACGCCTTGTTCTGGTTTTTGATACTTTGTCATGGGCAACTTTCCACTGTTTTGACAATTTAAAAAGCGATCTTCTACTTCACTAGTATAACCAAAAATAATGTTTTTAGGTGTGAAAAACATATTGTTGTAAAGTCATGATGGTCGTTTGGCATGCTTTCTTGAATGATAGGCTTTTGCAGTGCCTTTGCATATGATGTTTGTATGAACTCTAATAATAAAGCTTATTGTGCGAAATTTTTTAATCATTTATGTGTATTTTTATATAAAAAATAATGTTTATTGGCATAAGGTCTAGACTTGTGTGATTACTTTATTTAAGTAGGAGGTAAAATATAAAGTAAAAATCTGATCAGTGAATAGAGTGACTACTGGTGCATAAAAATTATTTTTAATCGTATTAATGTCTGCTCATAAGATTTTATTAAACTTTATATACATTTAACATTTAGTCAGCGATTTCAGGCTGTATTAAATACGGTATTCATGGCATAGTGACAATAGAAAAAAAACAATTTTTACGCACAAGGAGTATGCGAAATGCCTCGGAAAAAGGATGTGATAATAGGTCACTTTAGTAAGTATGATGCCGTTGTAGTTGGGGCAGGGCCAGCAGGTGAAGGTGCTGCCATGAAGCTGAGTAAATCTGGTAAAACGGTGGCTGTGGTCGATTTGCGAGAACAGCTGGGCGGTAATTGTACCCATGTAGGTACAATTCCGAGTAAGGCATTGCGACAAACAGTGTCTAGTATTATTCGTTGTCAGCGTGATCCGTTGTTACAAAAAATAGGTGACTGGAAAAAGTTTACAATGAATCAGGTGCTTACGCATGCGCATCGTGTGATTCAAACACAAGTTGCTACACATACTCGCTTTTATGATCGTAATCATATTGATGTGTTTTGTGGTCGAGCATATGTTAAAGACCAACATCATATTGAAGTATTTACTCCCGAAGGAATTAAAAGACAAATTCAGTTTGATGAGTTGGTGATTGCTACGGGAAGCCGCCCATATCGCCCACAAAATTTAGATTTTAGTCATCCAAGAGTTTTTGATTCAGACACAATTTTGAATTTAGATTATAGCATTCGAAAAATTATTATTTATGGTGCTGGTGTTATTGGTTGTGAGTATGCATCTATTTTTATTGGGCTTAATCATAAAGTTGACTTAATTAATACGCAAACTAAGTTGTTGAGCTATTTAGATGCAGAAATATCAGATGCTTTATCGTATCACTTACGAGAGCAAGGCGTTTTAATTCGGCATGATGAACAGATTGATGGTTTAGACACCCATGATGACCATGTCGTATTACATTTAAAAAGTGGTAAAAAAATTAAAGCAGATGCAATTTTATGGTGTAACGGCCGTTCTGGAAATACAGATGGTTTAGGCCTTGATAATGTTGGTTTAACACCGAACAGTCGTGGTCAGGTGATGGTGAATGAGCGTTACCAAACAGAAGTACCACATATTTATGCGGCGGGCGATGTGGTAGGTTGGCCTTCTTTAGCATCTGCTGCTTATGATCAAGGGCGCTGTGCAGGTTCAAATATGAGTGGTGAGGAAAATGTTAAACCTGTAACAGATATACCTACAGGTATTTATACTATTCCAGAAATTTCGTGTTTTGGGAAAACTGAGCAACAGTTAACTGAAGAAAAAATCCCCTATGAAGTTGGACAATCTTCATTCCGACATCTAGCACGTGCTCAAATTACGGGTGATACCGTAGGCGAATTAAAACTATTATTCCACCGCGATACTTTAGAAATTTTGGGTATTCATTGTTTTGGAAATAACGCTTCTGAGATTATTCATATTGGGCAAGCGATTATGCAAAGTCAAAATAACTCATTAAGGTATTTTGTAGAGGCAACATTTAATTATCCAACCATGGCAGAAGCTTATCGTGTCGCTGCGCTTAATGGTTTAAATCGACTGTTTTAGATTTAACATTATATTATATAAAGACTTAAATGAAGGCTTATTCTATGTGGTATTTGAATAAGCCTGATTTTTTTGGTGATTATATGTTTGTATTAACATAAAAATATATTTATTCGTTTGTTTTATTGATCGTTTATACACAATGGATAGGATTGTTTTTTTTAATAAAAAATACTTTATTTTTATCAAATGTTTTAATCGAAATACTATTTTTTTATTCTTTTTTAAAAATAACTATATGAATAAATTTAATTTTATATTTTAATTTTTTTATAACTCACAAAATTTAGAGTGTTATTGGTTTTTATAATCTATAATTAAATTATTATTGAAAAATAATATGTGATTTTTTTTGTACATATACTATTAAAAACAACTAATTATAAAAATGTAATTTTATGTACTCTATCTATGTATCTTTTAGTGGTTTACTTTTACATTTTTGTATGAGAAAAAAACAACACTATATAAAAAAGGAAAATAATTAACGAATAAAAACCGTGTTAAGTCAGTTGGGTTGATAAAAATTAAGTAAATATTATAAAAGGTTGTGTATATGAATAAAGTCTATAAAGTTGTTTGGAATGCCACATTAAGTACATGGATTGCTGTATCTGAGACAGCTAAATCTAAATCTAAATCTAAATCTGTTGCTATAACTGGATTCATTACAATTATTGGTTGTACATTTAGTTTGGCTACTCAAGCTAACATAATAAATACTTCCACTAGCTGCTCTACAGGTTCTGTGGGAACAGTTTACAAAAAAGTATTAAATGGCACTAGTGCACAAGCAACGGATGGGAGTGGAACTTTCTCTACGGTAGCTGGTTGTGATGCAAGTGGAAATAATACTTTAGGAGCAACAGCTTTCGGTACCAAAAGTAGTGTGACAGGTGATGGTGGTACTGCTACAGGTGTATATGCAGTTGCTGCAAAATGGGCAAGTGCGTTTGGAGTAGAAGCGACAGCAACAGGGCAACAGTCTGTTGCCATGGGGGCAGGTGCAAATGCATCAAGTTTGGGTTCTATGGCAATAGGTGCAGACTCTAGTTCATCTAATACAAATGCAATAGCGATAGGTATTAACTCTATTTCTAGTGGCCTTAATTCGACTGCCTTGGGTAGTTCTGCTATAGCTTCTAAAGAAAAAGCAATAGCCGTAGGGCTTGGAGCTGCTGCAACTGGGTCTTATGCCACGGCAGTGGGTAATAATACTGTAGCTAATATTGATGCTGCATCAGCTTTTGGTTCAGGGGCTCAGGCTACTGGTAGAGCATCTACCGCCCTAGGTAATGATACATTAGCAACAGGTAGTAATTCTGTTGCTGTAGGTGCGGGAAATAGTACGAATCAAAGTGGATTAGGTGCAAAAGCATCAGGGGCATCATCTAGTGCTCTTGGTTACCAATCTGCGGCAACAGGTGCAAATTCGACTGCGCTGGGTACAAATTCTTCCGCTACTGTAGCAGATGGTGTTGCAATTGGTAGTGGATCAGTTGCTTCTGTCGCTTCTGGTGTACAAGGTTATGATCCATTAACCAATGCAACAACAACTTCGAACACAACAACGTGGCAATCTAACACTGGCGCAGTTGCTGTAGGTAATGGAACGACAACAACTCGCCAAATTACTGGTCTTGCCGCAGGTACTGCAGACACAGATGCAGTGAATATCGCACAGTTAAAAAATGCCCAAACATACAGCTCCAATGTTGCAAATGGCACAAAAACTGTGTTGGGTGGGAGTGCTACTGTAGGTACAGACGGTACTGTAAGTACCTCGAACATTGGTGGTACGGGTTCGAATACGGTAGATGGCGCAATTTCATCGGTGAAATCGTCGACTGCAACAGCACAGACTGCAGCTAATAATGCACAAGCAACAGCCGATAAAGGTTTAAACTTCTCGGCAAATAATGGTACAGCCGA
>NZ_FMYL01000001.1 GCF_900096955.1 Acinetobacter boissieri
TTTATTTCATATCAGTGATAAAACTTAGTAAAAATCCACACAAGTTGTTCTTCAATTCTATTAATGATCGTCTAACTGATTCGTCATCAGTAAGCTAGGTCGGCCATTCTACTCCGTTTCCAAAGTTTGTCAAATGCTTTTTGAAAGTTTTTTTCACTACCCAACTAAACCCCCTTAACCAATCAATTCAAGACCTAAACCCCAAACCAATCAACTAAGCCATTGTTTATCAAGAAGTTTCTCTCAACAGCACCGCCGATGGATACGCATTATAGATCAATAATCTCCTAACGCAATACCTTTCTTTAATTATCTCATTCAGATGATCGGTTTTTGTACTTAATCAATATAAATGTCTAATTAATCGCCTATCTAATCCCTTTTATTGCTATATATTTACTGATTAGATAAATTTTTTTTAGTATAGTGAAAATTAGGGCTCACTATATTTGTATACTATGTATGTTTTTTCTCACTTAAAACAACTTATCGTTTGTATATGCTTAATAATGCTATCCCAGCTTGCTACAGCAGGGTACACACATAATCCCTACTCATTAACACTTGCTATTTTAAGTTATACAAAATGGAATTCTCAAAAACCACTGTTTTGTGTATTAGAGGATCGTGATGTTGCTTTAGTTTTTCAACAAGAGATCCAACATAAAAAATACTCTTTTAATGTAAAGTCCATTTCGGAACGAGACTTAAATAACAATTCATGCGACATCATTTTTTTTAGTCAAAATATATCTTTTGCCCAACAAAATAATATTATTAAAAATAGTTTTCGGCCTTTTATGCTCTCCTTTACAATGAATAGTACCGAATGTGAAGGGCTTATCATCTTCTGCTTATATAAAAGAAAAGATCAATATACATTTAATTTAAACTTAGACTCTTTGAGTCGATCTAAGCTCCATATTGACCCACGTGTATTGTTGCTTGCAAAAAATATGGAGGGCATTTAATGAATACTTCTCCAAAAACATCACTACGTAGTATTTTTAGAAAATCTCAATTTATTGCTTTTTTAATTATGCTTTCAATCTGTCTATTGATGTTTATTTCAATTTCGACATTTATTATGAAAAGCTATGTTCAACAAAATATCAATCTACTGGGTAATACACTAAGTGAACACATTCAACCTGCACTTGTTTTTAGAGATGAGGCAACATTAAAACAGGTATTAAATGAATATACCCAAACCCACTCCATTAAAACTATTTATGTTTTCGATAACAAAAATAATTTAATTGAAAGCAGTACAAAGTCTAAAGTTGATTTTTCTTTTTTTGAGAATCTATTAAATGAATGGTTTTTAAAACAACCTTCTAATTTCATCATTTATCATCAAGAAAAAATTGGAGTTATACAAATTTATGGTAGCTCGGAATCAACTTTACATTTTTTATTTACAATATTCTTTGCAATATTCACTTGCATGACGGCAATGCTAATAACTCTTTGGCTTTCAACAAGAATTACATATCGATTTATTATGCAATCTATCTACCCTCTTACACATATCGCCCAACTTGTTAGCAAGCAAAAAGCATATAACTTAAGATTTCCAGATAACAAGATCCATGAGTTTAACAATTTAAATCATGTATTTAATGAGCTACTCTCTGAAATACAATCTTGGCACAATCAACTACAAAATGAGAATTATCTCTTATCCTACCAAACCAAACATGACCCTTTGACATCTTTAGCAAATAAAAGTTATTTTTATCAGTTCCTAATAAATATATTCAATCAACCTAGTGAAAAAACATCTACTGTTTTGCTATTTATTGACAACAATGACTTTAAGTCGATTAATGACAAATATGGTCACTTAGCTGGAGATAATATACTCATTGAGATGGGAATTCGATTTGAACTGGCACTAACAAATGATTGCTTTATTGCACGATTAAGTGGGGATGAATTTGCTATTATTCTACCTAACATTACTAGTCAGCAATCACTGCATGAATACATTAAAATATTAATGGCAACACAAAATATGCCTTTAATATTCAAAGAACAAGAGATTTTTTTCAGTTTTAGCATAGGAGCCGCCTACTTCAGACATGCCTCATCTCCCGATGATTTAATTACTCAAGCAGATCAAGCAATGTATAAAGCAAAAAACTCTCCCGAACATTGGTTTATACACCATTCACCTTACAGGCCAAATGATCATGAATAAAATAGTGTGTGTTGCTCTTCTAATACTTATGACACACTTACTCACTGCATGTCAGCTTGGCGGTCTTAATTACAAACAATCAATTATGCTAGAACGCAAAGGTTTTCACTTAACAGATGAAGGCTGGGCCCTAGGTTTACCAGAGCGTATTTTATTCGGTTTTGACCAGTCAAAAATCACACCTCAACAGCAGTCAAATTTAATAAAACTTGCAGAAGAGTTAAAAAAATATCAATTATATAAAGTTAAAGTGATTGGACATACAGATAATATTGGAAACAATGAATACAATATCAAACTTTCAGAAGTTAGAGCAAAGAGCGTTGCAAAAATTTTTTACCTACATGGGTTTAATATTCAAGATATAACAATCATTGGCCGTGGTGCTTCAGAACCAATGAACAGTAATGATAATGAAGAGCATAAAGCAAATAATCGTAGAGTAACTATTATTGTAATTCCATAGATACTTAAAATTTAGACAAAAAAAATCCGCTTTTGAAAGCGGTATTTTTTTGGTCGGAGCAGTAGGATTCGAACCTACGACCCCCTGGTCCCAAACCAGGTGCACTACCAGGCTGTGCTATGCTCCGTAAATTGGGGTGAATGATGGGGCTCGAACCCACGACAACCGGAATCACAATCCGGGGCTCTACCAACTGAGCTACATCCACCATAACGGTTGTTCTTTACCTACCAGACAACTATGGTGCGCCTGACAGGATTCGAACCTGTGACCATCCGCTTAGAAGGCGGATGCTCTATCCAACTGAGCTACAGGCGCATAACCGATACTATTTAACTAGTATCTATATCTGCCGATTTTTGGTCGGAGCAGTAGGATTCGAACCTACGACCCCCTGGTCCCAAACCAGGTGCACTACCAGGCTGTGCTATGCTCCGATTATTCTCAGCTTTTTCATACTACACATCGTGTGGTACGGTGTGCATTCTATGCTTGGAGTGAGATTAGGTCAAGTGCTATATTTAAAAAAAAGCATTTTATTTATTTGATAGAACATTTATTCACCACAACCCCCACATATTGTTCTATTTTTATTCATTTCAATAACTTAAAAGGCATCACTCCTAAAAAATCCTATATCAAAATATAAGATTTCTTAGCTATTTTATTTTTTAAGATCTATAATCTGCATTAATTTTAACATAGTCATATGATAAGTCGCAGGTATAGACTATGTCTTGTGCATTTCCTCGACCCAAGTCAACATGAATGGTCAATTCAGGTTTTGACATCACA
Organism: Acinetobacter boissieri; assembly: GCF_900096955.1. Taxonomy (GTDB): domain Bacteria; phylum Pseudomonadota; class Gammaproteobacteria; order Pseudomonadales; family Moraxellaceae; genus Acinetobacter; species Acinetobacter boissieri. Next base: position 3,465 of record NZ_FMYL01000001.1, read on the forward strand.
CGAATGCCTTCCTCTTCGGTATATATTTCTGCCCGCCCGCCATTTTTACAAATTTGAACTTCATCTAGCCAAACTTGTACTTTTTCTACATCCAGGTCAGAAATATTGGCATAACCTATTGCGCATAATATACGTCCCCAGTTAGGGTCCGATGCAAAAATAGCGGTCTTAACTAATGGTGAGTGTGCAATGCTGTATGCTACATCACAACATTCTTGTGTATTTTGACCACCCTTTACATCTACAGTAATAAATTTAGTTGCACCTTCACCATCTCGAACAATCAGCTGAGCAAGACGTTTCATCACTTCAAAGAGTTTATCTTTTACTATTTTGTATCTTGGGTCATTTTCTGTTTGAATTTCCTGACCGCCAGCTTGACCTGTTGCGGCAAAGATACATGAGTCATTGGTTGATGTATCACCATCTACAGTAATGCGGTTAAAAGATTGGTCTGCGGCTTGTTTTAAGAGCTGTTGTACAAGTGGTTTACTGATTGGAATATCTGTGACAATAAAACTCAGCATCGTTGCCATGTTAGGGCGAATCATACCTGCGCCTTTACTAATGCCAGTCATATTGTAAACAATACCATCAAGCTCAAGCTGTATAGATGCGCCTTTGGGTACGGTATCTGTGGTCATAATGCCATGAGCTGCATCTAACCACGCATTATCATTTAAAGTTTTGAGGGCAGATGGGGTTGCATTAGTAATCCGCTCAATAGGTAATTGTTCACCAATGACACCTGTTGAAAATGGTAAAACTTGTTCGGCTTTAATACCTGCTTCGTGTGCAACTGCTTCACACATCGCATATGCATTTTTCATACCCTCTTCGCCTGTCCCTGCATTTGCATTACCCGTGTTAATAATCAAATAACGGGTATCTTCAGTACTTAGGTGTTTTTTACAGATACGAACAGGTGCTGCACAAAATGCATTTTGCGTAAAAACACCAGCAACATGTGTACCTTCTGAAAACTCGAATATAACTAGGTCTCGCCGATTAGGATATCGCACATATGCTTGTGTGGTTCCAATTTTTAAGCCTTTGACTGACTGCATGTGTGGTATATGTATATCGCCAACCGCCATGATTTTTCCTAATAGATGACAAGTAAAGAGGGAGATTGAGTGAAAGCTTACCCAATTATTTTATGGGTTCAGCTGCGCAGACAGATCAATGAGTGCTTTTTCTGCATTAAGTTGACTGGTTTCAGATACTGCTGAATTTTGAGCAATAATTTTTTTGGCAGTTACATTATTTGCAGCTGCAATCGCATCTGTTTGTAAAATTACTGTACGTCCTTCAGTGTTATCTAAAGTATAGCTGATGCCTGTACGTGGACTAATAATCGTAAGTGTATTGCCCTTCGAAGTTGCCTCAGCCAATTGGGGTCCCATGGCTGCTTTCACATTACCAACGGTTGTTGTAAATGGTTCTGTAGGTGCAGCAATCGCTACTGTAGAGGCCATGATTAAAGAAGCGACTAAACCGTGTTTTATTTTCATCATCATATTATCTCTGTTGTATTAAGTATTACTATAGCAAAATTTTTGTTAAATTTTAGTATTCATCGTGCTGTGATAAACGTAAAAAAGCAGAACTCTTGTTCTGCTTTTGTAAAGGCTTGTGTTAAATTTTACCGTGACATTGTTTATATTTCAATCCTGAACCACAAGGACATGGCGCATTACGACTTGTTGGTGCAATCGTTTCTTCAGTTAACTCACCTTCTGCTGTTTGTACAGTATCATCTTGCGTCACTACACCTGTTAATCCATCTACACTGTCATGCTCAAAGACCAAATCAGCATTTTGTTGTTGTGCTTCTATTGCAGCCATTTCTTCTGGTGAAGGCACTCTCACTGTAGACAAATCATTAATAATGTCGCTTTTAATCACACCTAGCATATTTACAAATAGGTTAAATGCTTCTTTTTTATACTCTTGTTCTGGATTTTTTTGAGCATAACCTCTCAAATGAATGCCTTGACGTAAGTAATCCATAGCAGCTAGATGTTCTTTCCAATGGCGATCTAGAGCATTAAGCGTATAATTTCGCTCAAGTACTTCAGCCATTTCTAGCCCCATGTTTTGGCGACGATTACGATAACGTGTCAACACTTCATCGGTAATACGTCTTACTAGACCTTCTTCGTCGAGTCTACGATCTTCATCTAACCACTGTTGAACTGGCAAGTCGACATGCAAGTCTGTACGTAATGCAGTTTCTAAACCTTGAATATCCCACTGGTCATGAATCGATTCAGGTGGAATAAATGTAGCAATAAAACCTGTCATAACCTCTTGATGCATTTCCTCAAGGTAATTTTGTAGTGATTCTTCAACTAAAATTTCATCACGTTGAGAGTAAATAATTTTACGTTGTTCATTATTTACGTCGTCATATTTAAGTAAATTTTTACGTATATCAAAGTTACGTGCTTCTACTTTCTGCTGTGCATTTTCAATAGAACGACTCACCATTTTATGTTCAATGGCCTCATCTTCTTTTAAACCCATGGCACGCATCATAGCAATGACTCGGTCACCCGCAAAGATACGCATGAGGTCATCTTCAAGTGATAAGTAAAAGCGTGATAAACCTGGGTCACCTTGACGACCTGCACGACCACGTAATTGGTTGTCGATACGACGAGATTCGTGACGTTCTGAACCAATAATATGCAAACCACCTGCATCTAATACTGCTTCATGGTCAAGTTGCCATTGTTCTTTAAGTCTAGCTTCGTCTTGGGCGGTTGGATTTTCAATTTTAGCGAGTTTTACTTTCCAGTTACCACCCAATAAAATATCTGTACCACGACCTGCCATGTTTGTGGCAATCGTTACTGCACCTAAACTACCTGCTTGGGCAATAATATCGGCTTCTCTTTCATGTTGTTTAGCATTGAGTACTTCGTGTTTAATGCCTGCTTGTGTCATTTTATGCGACAGAATTTCACTTGACTCAATGGTTGCTGTACCCACCAAAATAGGGGCTTTGGTTTCTTGAATACGTTTAATTTCAGCAACGATCGCATCATATTTACCATTGCGATTTAGGTAAATTAAATCGTTTAAGTCTTTACGAACCATTGGTCGATGCGTTGGAATTAAAACAACATCTAGGCCATAAATTTCTTTCATTTCTGATGCTTCGGTATCTGCTGTACCTGTCATACCTGAAAGTTTTTTATAAAGACGGAAATAGTTTTGGAATGTTGTTGTTGCTAAAGTTTGGTTTTCGGGTTGAATTTCTAATTTTTCTTTGGCTTCTACAGCTTGATGTAAGCCTTCTGACCAGCGACGGCCTGGCATAGTTCGGCCAGTATGCTCATCGACAATAACAATCTCACCATCATGAATAATATACTGTACATCTTTTTGGAAAAGGAAGTGGGCACGAATTGCAGCAGATACATGGTGAACAAGGTTTAGGTTAGTTGCTGAGTAAAGTGTGTCTCCTTCATCAAGCAATCCCATTGCAATCAGTTCTTTTTCTACAGTTTCATAGCCCACTTCTGTCATTTCTACTGAGCGTTGCTTTTCATCAATCCAAAAATGACCACCATCTGCCACTTTTTCTTCTTTTTGTGGGTGGAGTTTAGGCGGAATGGCATTAATTGCAGCATATAATTGAGATGAATCTTCACTTTGCCCAGAAATGATAAGTGGTGTACGTGCTTCATCAATTAAGATCGAATCGACTTCATCAATAATGGCATAGCTTAAGCCACGTTGCTTCTTTTCTGCAAATGAGAACACCATATTGTCACGTAGGTAGTCAAAACCAAATTCGTTATTCGTACCGTAAGTGATGTCAGCAGCGTAGGCATGTGCTTTTTCATCTGGGGCTTGCATTGAATAAATCGTGCCAACAGTTAGGCCGAGAAACTCAAACAATGGACGGTTTAACTCTGCATCACGCTGTGCAAGGTAGTCATTGACCGTAATAACATGCACGCCTTCGCCACTTAACGCATTTAAGTAGCACGCCAAAGTACCCATAAGCGTTTTACCTTCACCCGTACGCATTTCAGCAATTTTGCCTTCGTGCAGGGTGATACCACCAATGAGTTGTACGTCGTAGTGACGCATACCCATGATACGTTTTGCGGCTTCTCGACAGACAGCAAAAGCTTCTGGTAAAAAACTATCTAAGCTTTTACCATCTTGGTAACGCTGTTTAAACTCTTGTGTTTTTGCCGATAGTTCTGCATCGCTGAGCGCAGAGATCGTCGGTTCGAGCGCGTTAATTTTATCTACAATTTTACGCATACGTTTGAGCTCTCGCTCATTTTTAGTACCGAAGATACCTCCGATCAGACTTCCCAACATGAATCACTCTCTAATTTTGGCCAGTTCAAAATAAATGTTTGTCATTAGTGTTTATTATGGTGCTAGTTTTTGGAAGTACAAGTTTTTTGAACAAAAACTATGACTTTAATTGTCAAAACCAAGTTATTTTGGGCTTGTTTTGAAAAATTACCTAGCATTAGCAAACAAGTGTAATCAATTTTCTTAATTACACTGCTTACATATTTGCGCTTAACGTTCTTCTAAAGGTACCCAGTCAATCACCCATGCAGATGGCATATTTAAACTTGTATCTGTTTGGATTTTTTTGCGTAATATATCTGCATGATCTTTACTTTTGCTTGGTCCAACCATAATGCGTATACCTTTCGATGTTGGACTAGTCGTAATTTTGTACCCTTTCGCTTTGAGTTTTGCGATCGTTGTATCTGCATTGGCTTGATTAGCAGCCAAAGCAACTTGTACCATCCATTTTTTATGATCACTTTCATCTTTCATGATTTCACGTGCTTTTTCAGCATCTGATTTCTTCTTGTGATCTAATTCATTTTGAGTTTGAGCATGGCTTTGTTCAACTTTATGTTGAACATCGGAGTCAGTTTGTAGTTTTTCTTTTTGTTTTGCCTCTTGTGCCTGCTGTAATTTAACTTTTTCTTCATGCACCTTTTTTGCTTGCTCTCGTTCAGTTTTTTTCTTTAGCTCTTGCTCAGCTTTTTTAGCATCTTCAAGTGCTCGCTGCTTTCTTTCTTTTTCTGCAGCATCAGATTGCTTCTTTAACTCCGCTTTTTTCTCTAATTCAGCTTGTTTCTTTGCTTCCAATTTTTTCTCTAAATCTGCTTTTTGTTTTGCCTCAAGTGCTAATTTTTTTTCATCTACACTTTGTTGCTTAGGCTTATCTGTGACTTCTGGTGGTACATCTACAGCTGTTTGTTCTTTTACACGGCGTGCATTAATTTGTGCATACTCTTGAGCTGCTTTTTTTGCAGCTGCTGCCTCTGCTTGCTGTTGTTGTGCAAGATACTGCTGTGTTTTTGCCTCTTGATCTGCAATCACTTTTTCTCTTGTGCGTTTTTGTTCTTCAAGTAGCCGTTTTTCAGTTTCAATATCTACTGTCACAGGTTGTAGGGACTGCATTTCTTCAACTTTAGCAGGCACAGGTGGTTTTGAAGCACTCGACTGTTGAGTTGGCTTTACTTCTTGCGTGTGATTTCCTTGTATTTCATGCGCCCCTTTAAATAGTAAAGCAGCAAGCAATGTACCGCCACCGAGCAGTACAATACCGCCCATCCAACGTTGCTTATTATTCATGGACATGTGTTATAGACTCCCAAACCGCTTCTAAAGTGTGAAACGAACCGCATACAAGTATAATCTGATGTGCTGGCAAAGTCTTTAATGCTTTTTGAAAGGCCTGTTGAATATTTTCAGAAACATATACAACCTGACCTTCAAGAGTTTCTTGAATTTGCTCAATTGGTGCTGCACGTGGTGCTGTTAATGGCGCAATATGCCACGATGAAATATAAGGTTTAAGCTCTGCTGTCACTGCTTCAATATCTTTATCTGTAAGCATTGAGAATACGCTAACAACTTCAGTATATTGTGGATTATGTTTCAAGAAAGTTTTGAGTTGCTGTAATAAAAAGGCGACACCATGTGGATTGTGCCCTGCATCAAGGATAATTTTTTTACCATCAACCTCTGTAAGTTCAAACCGGCCTGCAATATTTGCTTCTAATACCCCAGCAGCAATCGCTTTATCACTGATATTTAAACCGCTCATCGCAACAGCAGCCACAGCTGTAGCAGCATTGTGTACTGCTAGCTTACCTTTTGGTAACTCTAGCGTGTTGGCTGGGCTTGAAAACATCCATGTCGTGCTATTTTCTTGGTAAAAAAAGTCACGATTGTAACAATATAAAGGGGCTTGGCATTCACTGGCTTTTTCTTGTATTGCTTGTGGCAATGTTTGTTGCCCTGCAAATATCGTTGGAATCTGTGGTCGAATAATACCCGCTTTTTCTTTGGCAATTTTCTCAATTGTGTCACCTAACCAATCTACATGGTCAAGTCCAATATTAGTAATCACTGCAACATCTGGGTCTATGATATTCACCACATCTAAACGACCGCCTAGACCAATCTCTAGGACTAAAACATCGCATTGACGTTGCTTAAATATTAAAAATGCTGCCAGTGTTGTGGCTTCAAAAAATGATAGCGTTAAATCGCAATCTCTACGAGCTTGATCAACCGTAACAAATGCGGCAATCAATTCGGCATCTGTCGCTTCAACACCCGATATCTTCACCCGTTCATTAAAACGATAAATATGTGGTGATTGATACAAACCCACACGGTAGCCTGCATGTTTTAAAATCTGTGAAATAATAGTGGTGGTTGAGCCTTTACCATTGGTTCCTGCAACAGTAATGACTTTGGCTTGAGACTTTATGATTGCAAGTTTTTCTGCTACAGGTATAACCCGCTCTAAACCGAGATCTATACCTGAAACATGAACACGGCCCCAGTAATTGAGCCATGTCATGAGATCGTCTGTACTTAAAGGTGCTGCTATGTTCAATTTACGTTCATCAACTTACCAACAATACGGTATACAGTATCACGTAATGAATGGCGGTGAACAATTTGATCGACTACACCATGATCAAGCAAATACTCTGCACGTTGGAACGGTTCTTCTAGTTTTTCACGTACAGTTTGCTCAATCACTCGCTTACCTGCAAAACCAATCATGGCTTTGGGTTCAGCAATATGAATATCGCCCAGCATCGCAAGTGATGCAGTCACACCACCATATACAGGATGAGTTAGTACTACAATGTAAGGTAAGCCGGCTTCTTTCAGTTTTTCAATCGCTGCAGATGTTCTTGCCATTTGCATCAGCGACAACATGCCCTCTTGCATACGTGCACCACCTGATGCCGCAAAACAGATCAGAGGTTGCTTCTTTTGAATCGCACTTTCAGCAGCTTGCACAAAACGGTCACCAACCACTGTACCCATTGAGCCGCCCATAAAGTCAAACTCAAAAGCACATGCAGTCATGGCAATATTTTTAATATGGCCTTGTAACACCACTAAAGCCTCAGACTCGCCTGTTTTCTTTTGTGCATCTAGCATACGCTCTACATACGGCTTGCTGTCTACAAATTTAAGTGGGTCTTTTGCAACGTAGTTTTGACCAAGTTCTGCATCAACTTGGTCAAAAAACCAATTTAAACGCTCGCGTGCTTTCATACGTAAATGTTCGTCACATTGCGGACAAACATAAGCATTAAAAGACATAGCTGTACGTGTAGTTAATGCATGGCACTCAGGACATTCAACCGTAGGTTCTGTAAACGACGACTTAAAGGTTTCTTGCTCAGTCAGTACATAAACCCCTGGTACAGATCTTTCTGTCCACGGCGTATTTGGGCTTAGTACCTTTGCAGGTTTTACTTCTTGACTCATACTTACTGTTCATCGAGCGCTGCTCGAAGCTCCTTAACTTTATTAATCGTTTGCAAAGTGGCTTGTTCAATAGATAGTGTTGCAAAAGGCTTTACCAATACACTACCCACAATCACGGCATCTGCCACGGCACCCATGGCTTTTGCAGATGCTGCATCATGAATACCAAAACCTACACCTACCGGAATATCTGTTTGCTGTTGTATATAAGCAATACGTTTCGCTGCTGCTTCTACATCTAGCGTTGCCGCACCTGTTACCCCTTTGAGTGATACATAGTAAATAAAGCCACTGGCTTGCTTAACGACATGGGCAACACGTTCATTTTTTGACGTAGGTGCAAGTAAAAAGATTTGATCTAGACCGTGTTGTTTTAAAATTTGATTAAATTCGTATGCTTCTTCAGGCGGTAAATCTACCAATAAAATACCGTCTACACCACTTTGCTGTGCTTGGGTCACAAACTTTTCGTAGCCAATCACTTCAATCGGGTTTAAATAACCCATCAATACCACAGGGGTATCTGAATCAGTTTCACGAAATTGTTTTACCATATCTAAGACATTGAGTGTGCTCGTCCCCCCAGCAAGTGCTCGCTCTGCAGCCAAAGCAATGACTGGACCATCTGCCATAGGATCTGAAAATGGGAGACCTAACTCAAGTACATCTACACCGGCATCAACCATTTGGTGTAACAAGCCAACAGTCACTTCAGGTTGTGGGTCACCAGCCATGACATAAGAGACTAGTGCTTTGCGTTGCTGAGATTTAAGCTGGTCAAAACGTTGAGCGAGACGACTCATAATGGTGATTTCCCTTGCATAGTTTTCAATAGAATAATGACTTTATGTTGTTTGAAGCATAACGCATTGTAACGCTATTTTTTATGCCTTGCACAGTCAGCCAAATCACTTCATTGAATGAAGCAAAAACCTGTAAAAACTCAAGCGTACATTAATCAATATTTCATTTTTTTTCTCAATGATCAAAGATATCTTTTTTTATATTTTTGTTTTTTATCATTCATCTAATTCTGTATAAAAACACTCTAAAAATAAAATAAATAACAATATGTTAGCGAATTAAAGTACATATTACTTGTCTTTGCATAATCCACCCAAAATAAAAAAGGCACTCGCAAGTACCTTTTTTATTTTCAACATGCTTTACATGTCAACCATTTCAATACCATCTATATTGGCCATGGTGAGTAAGTCTTTATCACCTCGACCAGATACCGTTGCAATAATGATTTGGTCTTTACGCATGGTTGGTGCAAGCTTGGTCACATACGCCATCGCATGCGCACTCTCTAAAGCAGGAATAATGCCTTCGATACGGGTTAAATCTCTGAAGCCTTGTAATGCTTCATCGTCAATAATCGGTACATAGTCTACACGGTGCATGTCTTTTAAAAAGCTGTGCTCTGGTCCTACACCTGGGTAGTCTAGACCTGCAGAAATACTATGTGTTTCAATAATTTGACCTTGAGCATCACTCATTAAATAAGTACGGTTGCCATGTAATACACCCACATGCCCCGCACTCAATGGCGCTGAATGCTTCCCTGTTTCTATGCCTAAACCCGCAGCTTCTACACCATACATTTTCACAGATTCATCATTTAAGAATGGATAGAACAAACCAATCGCATTTGAACCACCGCCCACGCAAGCCACCAAAGCATCTGGTAAACGTCCTGCCTGTTCTTGAATTTGACTGCGTGCTTCACGACCAATAATGGATTGAAAGTCACGAACCAACTGTGGATATGGGTGTGGACCTGCCACAGTACCAATAATGTAGTACGTATCGTCTACATTACTCACCCAATCTCGCATCGCTTCATTTAAAGCATCTTTTAGAGTACGTGAACCACTGGTCACAGGCACAACTTTTGCGCCAAGCAGTCGCATACGGTACACGTTCATGGCTTGACGTTTTACGTCATCTGACCCCATGTATACAACACACTCTAAGCCTAAACGTGCTGCTATTGTTGCAGTTGCAACGCCGTGTTGCCCTGCGCCTGTTTCAGCAATAATACGTTTCTTACCCGACAGTTTTGCCAACAAGGCTTGTCCAATGGTGTTATTGACCTTGTGTGAACCGGTATGGTTTAAATCTTCACGTTTTAAATAAATTTGCGCACCGCCAAGCTCTTTTGACCATCGTTCAGCATAATAAAGAGGACTTGGGCGACCCACATAGTACGCCATATCACGGTCAAATTCGGCTAGAAACTGGGCATCATTTTTCATACGCTCGTATAGATTTTCTAAATCTTCAAGCGCTGCCATTAAAGTTTCTGAGACAAATCGTCCGCCATGAATACCAAAATGCCCACGAGCATCTGGATATTGTGTATAGTCAATCTTCGTTTGCTGATCCACAATGGACTCCTTGCATAAACGCTTTAATCAGTTGATGATCTTTTATTCCTTTTGCCGATTCTACGCCACCACTTACATCTACGGCAAAAGGTGTTGTTGTTATGATGGCTTGTTTTACATTATCTGGAGTCAGTCCACCTGCTAAAATGAGTGGAGTATTTGACTTTGGAAACACAGACCAATCAAATGTATGACCTGTACCGCCTTTAATATTTGGATGCCATGCATCGAGCAATACCGCACTTGCACCCGCCTGAGCGTAACGCTGTATTTCAGTATGAACATCTAACTCAGGGCGAACCTGTATAGCTTTATACCAACGGCGGCCTAGCTGCTGCGCCATTGTTGCACATTGACTTGGTGATTCATCACCATGAAATTGTAACACGTCTATTGCAACATACTGTAGTGTCACTTTAATCTCTGCCAAACTGGCATTCACAAATAAACCAACAATTTGCACATAAGGTGGAATCACTTGTGCAATCTTCTGCGCCTGAATAGGCGTTACCGCTCTTGGGCTTGGCGGATAAAATACAAGCCCAATTGCATCTACACCACTGTTTACAGCAACACGTGCGTCTTCTAAACGAGTAATGCCACAAATTTTGCTACGTGTTCGCATGCGTTACTCTTTTTTCATTGATTTGATGTCATGCTATGACACAATTAAGGCAGGGGTTGCCACAATTCTCTTTGTTTTTATTGTTAACAAACTCAAATCGAATTGCAAACTTTTTGACAGATTTTATTTTTAATACCCATTTCGACACTGAGGTGTATTTATGCAAATTATTGGTCATCGTGGTGCACGCAATGAAGCCCCTGAAAATACGCTCGGTGGTTTCCAGCACTTAAAAGATTTAGGTATTACCGCTGTTGAGTTTGACCTCAGACAATTACAAGACCAAACCTTAGTCGTGATTCATGATGATGATTTAGAGCGTACCACAGGAATACAATATCCAATTATAAAATGCGATGTAACGCAACTGGCACAACATAACCATTGTAAGTTATGGCCACATTGGTATCAATACGAACCTACCCCTGTGCTTGAACAAGTATTGAATATTATTAAAGATTTTTCACACATAGAATTAGAAATTAAAGCAGTTGCATCTATGATTGATGCTCAAAATTTGGTTCAAACACTGCACCAAAAACTTTCAAAAGATTGGCAAGATGTACTAGTTATTACGAGCTTTGATGAGAAAGTCTTACAGGCGTTACAACATGAAAACTCACCTTTCAAACGAGGCTTATTGGTTGAAGACCAACCCGAAAGTGCGATACATACCGCATTAAAACTTGGCTGTTGCCAAATTGGATGGCTCAACACTCTCACCACACGTCAGCGTGTTCAAGACACACACCAAGCGGGGTTAAAGGTGAGTGTTTGGACAGTCAATGAGCCAGAGCGAGCACTTGAATTACAACATTGGGGCGTTGATGGACTCATTACCGATGTACCAAGCCTCATGCAAAAATACCTTTAATACCTAAATACTATCTCTGAGAGCCACTGTATGTTTTTTCAAAGTCGCTATAATACGCTGAACTCAAAACTCTATACACATCAAGCGCCGAAACCATTACATGGCGCAAAACCCGGTCACTTCAACCTTGCACTGGCGAATGATTTACAATGGAGTGATGCTGAAAAATCTGCTTGGATCGACATTTGTAGTGGCAAGCAAACTTTCGATGCATTCCCTCCGCTTGCAATGGTCTATGCAGGGCATCAATTTGGGCACTGGGCAGGTCAATTGGGTGATGGGCGTGGTTTACTTATTGCACAAATTTTAGATAAAAATAATCAGGTGATTGACTTACACCTTAAAGGAGCTGGCTTAACGCCTTATTCAAGATCTGGTGATGGTCGTGCTGTGCTACGCTCAGTCATACGAGAATATCTTGCAGGTCATGCACTTAATTCACTCGGTATTGCTTCAAGTAATGCCGTCGGATTCACCAGCTCTCAACAAGGCGTACAACGTGAAACTTTAGAGCCCGGTGCAATGCTATTACGCACCTCAGACTGCCATATACGTTTTGGACATTTTGAATGGATTAATCAATATGCGCCTGAGCTACTCAATGACTTTGTGATGCAATGTATTACATGGCATTACCCTGAATGCTTGGCACAAGAACAACCTGTGGTTGCATTTGCACACGCCATAGTCAAGCGTACCGCACAAATGATTGCTGACTGGCAAGCGGTTGGCTTTGCTCACGGCGTCATGAATACAGACAACCTTAACATTACTGGTTCAACACTCGACTTTGGCCCTTTTGGATTTTTAGAGCGTTTTAAACCCGACTGGATAAACAACCATTCAGACCATCAGGGCCGATACTGCTACCAAAACCAACCTCGCATAGCACATTGGAATTTATCTATTTTACTCAATAATTTTATGCCACTAGCACCAGAGACAGAAAAAGAAACCTTTAAGCAACAACTCATTACCTGCTTGGGTGATTTTGAAGTGACGTTTTTAAAACATTACCAAGAAAAAATGTGCTTAAAAATGGGATTGCCAACATTTCATAAAGACAGTTTTGACTGTGCTTTACATTTTTTACAAATACTACAGCGTGAACAATTCGACTACACACAAAGCTTTATTCGCTTACAAGAACAAGAGTTTACTGCGTTGAAAGATGACTGTGTTGATCGTGATGGTTTTGATGCTTTTGTTACACGTTATCAAAACATACGCATGCATCAAGACCAAGCACAGTTAAACGAAAGCATGCAACAGCATAACCCGCACTATATTCTAAGAAATCAAATGGCTCAACACGCCATTGAACGTGCTGAATGTGATGACTTTTCCGAGGTTAAACGTCTATTTGATTTGCTCGCTACACCATTTAGCAAACAACCCTCGCTAGAGCAAGCATCTGATATACAACCACCACACACAGATGCAAGCGAAATTGCGATTAGTTGTTCATCTTAAAAATGGTCTGGGTATTCAAAACGATACCCAACACCATATACGGCTTGGATCCAGTCCGATTGTACGTCTTGTACTGTGGCATCTATAATTTTTCGTCTTAGATTTTTGATGTGGCTGTCAATCACACGGTCTGCCACATCGAAGCTTTCTGGGTTTAAATAATCTAAAAGTTGTGCTCTAGAATATACTTGCCCAACATGTTCTAAAAACAACTCAAATAAACGAAATTCTGTAGGAGTCAAATTCAACGCTTTTTGCTTATACCAAATACGTTGCTGAGACTTTTCTATTACAAATAAATCATCTTGTTCAGGTTCTTCTTTTCGCTCTAAACGTCTAAGTACTGCTTGTACACGTGCGACTAATTCTTTTGGACTAAATGGTTTACATACATAATCATCCGCCCCCATATTTAATCCCAAGACACGGTCAATCTCTTCGGTGCGAGCAGTCACCATAATAATTGGCAAATCAGATTGTTGGCGTACTTTACGACAGATGGTCAAACCATCCATACGCGGTACCATCAAATCTAAAATCATTAAGTGAGGTTTGCGTTGTAAAAATTGTTGGTACGCATCTTGACCATCATGAAATACAGATACTTCAAACCCTGCAGCCTCTAAATAGTCTTTCACTAAACTGGCTAACTCAACTTCATCTTCAACTAAAAAAATATGTTTCACAGATTATTCCTCATTTATTTCTTCAAAAAACAAATCACACAACGCAAACCACCAAGAGGAGAATGGTGAAAAGTTAACTCCCCACCCAACATTGCAATAATTTTATAAGACAGTGCTAGGCCTAAACCTGTACCACCTGTTGTACGGGCACGTGAATCGTCTGCACGATAAAAACGCTCACCCAAATGTTTTAATTGCGTATCCGTTAAGCCTAATGGACTGTCATCAACAATTAACTGCCAGTCGTCATCACTTTGCATACTATGAATATGTATTTGACCGCCTTTTTCGGTATATCGAATGCTGTTACTTAAAATGTTAACCACTACTTGACGAAAACGGTCTTGGTCAAGCAGTAAATATGTTCCTTCACCAGCACTGGTCACTTGAAAATTAGACTGCTCAAACTGCGTTCTAAAGTTTTCAATCTCATCACAAACGACTTTCCATGGATCAACTTCCGTTAAATAACATTTGAGTTGTTGCGACTCGGCTTGTGCAAGATCTGCTAAATCTTGGGTCAACTTTTTCAGACTAGTCACCTGCTTCATCATCGCTGCAAAGTGCTCTGGATTCGGCTTACGAATTCCATCTTGCATGGCTTCAATTTGAGCCTGCAGCACTGCCAGTGGCGTTTTTAACTCATGTGAAGTATCGGCAACCCATTGTCGTCTAGACTGTTCATGCTGATTCAATATATTGGCAAGACCATTAATTTGCGTAGATAAGTCACCCAACTCATCATTACGGCGTATTTGCACCTGATGCTTAAAATGCCCTTTCGTCAATTCTTGCGCTGCATTCAACAACCGTTGAATTGGTTGTTTGAAATAATTCGCCAACCACAATGCAATGAGCAAACTGGTCAAAAATGTCACAATATAGATTAAGAATAATACTTTTTTCTGTGAGCTAAAGAAGTTTACACTCAGTACATCATCTTGGGCCAATGATGGCTGCAAACCCAAATAGCCCACTATTTTGTTTTCAAGTAAAATTGGACGATAGGTTGGGTTCACCTGTTGAAGCTCACCAACAACAAAGTGCTTATTAACATCATATAATGCAAGCCGATTAATTAAGCCTAAATGATCTGGCATTGGAAAAAAATTCTTAGAGATTTCAAGGATTTTTTCTTTATTTAGAGACATCCCTCCATCAAATATAGGATTATCCTCCACCATCGGTTTATCTGCCCCAAATGTGGGTGATTCAGGATGCTCTCGTTTTGAAAATATTTTTAAACTTTCAGAGAGTGGAAACTTTATTCCTTCAAATGGCTGATACTCTGAAGGTAAATTTTCTTCCATCTGTTGAATTTGTTGTTCTGTAAAATGTCTTTTTTGTGTTGGGCGATCTTTACTATCTAAGCCATTCGGCACATTTAATATGGCATTATCTTTAAAATAACGTTGCTGATAGGCAATGTCATATTGACGGCGTAACCACATGCGAGACAGCTGATCAAAGTCTTGAACTTGTGGTTTACCTTCGACTTGTAAAATTTGTGCCTGTATTGCATCGCCCCAATCACTATAAATACTATAAATACCCGCAAGATTTTCAACCAAATGATCGATCTTCTGTATTTCAACATCTGCAACATATTTAGTAAAGTTTTGCTTCATTGTCCATTGAAAGACACCTAAGCTCACCGTTGTTATTACCAGTGTCGTCATAAGTACAGTTAAAAATAACCGCAAGGCGATTGGGAAACGGCGAACTTTCAAATGAAAAATCTCAATAGTATTTTTAGATCTGTATTTTACCCAACCTCGCCATAAAAAACTCTACATTCTTTCTCCATCTTGGTTGTTTAAATTTATATCAAACCATTTTAAACCCATTGATAAAATACAAATCTCAGCATAGTTTAGGCTTCTATCGACGATTAAAATTTAAATCCAATACTTTCATGCAATGGTGTGCTTTACTTTTTATATTTTAGAGATAACAAAACGTACACTTTGACTTTATACTGACTACAACGTCAGTAAGTAGGTTTTGTGCCATGAGTTCAAAAAAAACAGGTCAAAGTTTTGAAGCAACGTTTGACCGTATTGGTAATTACGCTGTTGAAGCATTTCACTATTTAGCACTATTTATTATTGGCTGTATGATTGCATGGTCAGCAGTCAATACAACGATTGATATTTTTACGCAAAAACCATACGCAACCATTGATGATATTCTACTCCTCTTTATCTACCTAGAACTTGGCGCAATGGTTGGAATTTACTTTAAAACCAACCATATGCCTGTACGTTTTCTAATTTACATTGCAATTACTGCACTAACTCGATTACTCATTTCGGTCATTCAGCACGACCATAAAGCAGATGTTGGACTATTAGTTATTTCAGGCGCAATTTTAATTTTAGCTGTTGCCATTTTTATTGTACGTTACGCGTCTTGGCACTACCCATCAATGATTAAAGAAAAACATGCACTGAAATCGCAACGAAGACTTAATCCTGAAGATGATGAGTTGGCTTAAAATGAAATACACTCAACTAAAAAGCTGAGTGTATTTATTAAAAACTAGAAAAACCTGTCCACTCCATCAAACGGTACAGCCAATACTTGAAGTAGGAATGGCTTGCATAAGTTTCATAATCTAAACTCTTTTGAGCATGCTCACGACCAAACCAAGTTTGGTCAAATGATTCTTGTGCCGTCTTAAATACCAACTCATTGGCTAAACCCACCACACGTATATCTGTTTCTAAATTATAGTTCTGTAAATTACGTGCAGTTAAATTCGCCGAGCCAAGAATGAGCTCCGAGGTTTTTCCGTCGCTTGAACGTTTTTGTATCACTTTACTATGACAATGCTCACACCAACGTACATCCAAACCTGCATCATGTAACTCCTGTGCCACAGGTTGATTTGGAATACCGTTTTTATATCTGGCAACTGTTTCTTGATTTGGATTAAGTAAAGCCCGAATCTTAACGCCCCTGCTGTGAGCCTCTTTTAATGCATGAACCACCTGACGATCTGCAATATAAAAAGCTGTTAAATCGATCTGATCATTTTTATTAGCCGTATCGAGTAGCTTCAATACTGCGCGTTCAATTGACTTTTCTGTGAGTACTTGGGCTTGTAGTGTGCTTGCAGTAATGGGTTCATTTTTAACCAACACATAAGGCAAGTCTGCACCTGACATTCTTGCCACAGGCTGTTCACTATTAAGTATATCTACAGCAGCAGATCCATGTACTATGACTGCAACATTACTTTGCAAAGCACCACCAGAATTAATATTTTTAGAACCAATTAAAGCCTGCCAACCCATGTCTGTATCAGCAACAATCACTTTTCTATGATTGGTTTTAAAATTAAAAAAGTTCAAGTAGCTTCTTAATGTGAGCTTGTCTGAAGACAATGGGTTAGGTAACCACCCACCGCCCACTTGATTACCTAAGCCTTGACAACATAAATACCAAAAACCCGACCAAACGGGGTTAGATGCCCGTAATGGGGTCAAATTTGTTTCAATAACATCGATGCCAACACGGCGTAATTGTATGTATTCTTCAGGTTGAATTGCCCCATACAATGAGTTGATTTGATCTGTGATCACACTCATACTGATTTGCGGGTTTGAACGTTTTTTCTCTACCAGTGCACCAACCAACTCTTGTGCAAATAGGCGTTGCTTTTGGCTATTGGACTGCCCAAAACGATCATTTAGTAAAAAAGTATCGAGAACGAGTGTCGTTTTTGCTCGATGTATCAGATCTAACATCGATGTAAAAATTTTTTGCTCGGTATACGGTTTTCCTTGTGCATCTATGAAAGTTTGATCAACAATCATTTCAACTTGAGACGCTCGCATCGGCCCCGTATAGTCTAACCCCTCTGGTAAAGGCTTTACTGTGTGATAAATTGCTGATGCGATATATACAAACAACAAAATGGTGAAGATTACCGCCAAATAACGCAACTTAGACCACTGGAGTTTATTCTGAAGTTTTTGGAAAATACGCATACAAAAAAGCCTGACCGATTGTGGTCAGGCTAAGTTTAATTACACAAACTTTCAAGTAAATTCTACAGCTTTTTTTAAAACTTAAAGTCTACACCCACAGTAAAGTTGCGCCCCACTTGTGGTACTTGAGACAAAAACGACTCATGCTGATAAATTTTGCTGTCTAATAGATTATTTACTTTGGTATATACACGGTAGTCTAGCTTACTCGTCAAACTATGATTATAAGCAAAGCCTAAATTTAACATATTGTAGCTTTGACCATTGGTTTCGTAGCTTGCAATATCATCTTGCGTAAATACATGGTAATACTCTGCATTGGCACTGTAATGATCATCAAAGTTAGCTGATATTTTTGCACCTAAACGACCACCTGGCACACGTGGTGCATTTCCTTCATCGACCAATTTACCACGGACATAATCACCAAATAACCCCACAGTATACACTGGCGATAATTGATAGCTGATATCACCATCTACCCCGTAAAAACGAGCTTTAGATTGACGGTACTGAACTAAACGAAAATCTTGGAACTGATCAAGCGTATCTGCATAAATAAAGTTATTAAACCAGTTATGGAATGCACTGATATTATATTTCAAACGGTCGTTATCGAAATGAAAGCCAAGCTCTACATTGTTTGATTTTTCAGTACCTAAGTCATCACTACCTAGCTCATACGTATTGGTCGCCATGTGCTTGCCATTTGAGTAAAGCTCTTGCGCCATCGGTAAACGCTCTTGGTGTGAAGCAGTCAGCGATAATTTATAATTGGGTACAAACTCCCAATCTGCTGAACCTGCTACAGAGTATGCTGTGCCAGAAAAGTTTTTCGCATCTGGATTCGTTTCACCTTGTTGAATATCAATTTTTTGATGATCTATACGTGAAGAGACCTGCACATGCACCTGACCCATTTGTTTTTCTTGCAAGCCAAATACACTATAACGCTGGGTGTTGGTTGGATCCATCAGTGATTCATCACCACCAATGCTGAGTTTTTGTTGTGTATATTGTGCACCAAACTGACCTGTCCAACCTGCCCACGGCGTATTGGTCAAAACCAAACGAGTATCTGTGCCATGACTATTAAAAGTCGTGTCAGGTACATCCCCATCCAGCTCTTGATGTTGATATTTAGTATAATTGGCCTGTAATGCGACTTTAGAAAAGCCCGCAAACGGATCATTTAACTCTGATTTTAAGTCATAACGTTTTTGTTTTAAGTTAATCGATGAAATCGCACCATCATCATCTGCCGCATGACCACAACTGTCGGCAGTAAAGCCTGTAGAAGTGTTATTTAGCTCACATGCACCGTATGCTGCGTTGTCGCCCGGAATACCATAACGGTCATGGCGTTCACTGTATGCAACACCGACAAAACCTTTGTCGCCAATCCAAGACAAGCCCACATTGGCATCGTGTGAACGAGCAAAAGTTTCTGATTGTCTACGACCATCTGCTTGTAAGTCTTTAGGTAAAATATAGTTATTGGCATCACGGTGCATACCACCAGCACTTAAGGCAATATGATCACCTAAACCAATCACTGTTTGACCTGAATACAGCATGTCATCACTGCCCGTATTATAACGTGCTCCCACACGGCCACTATAACCATTATCTGGCATACGTGTAGGTACTTTATTGTCAACCACATTCACCAAACCACCCACAGAGCCTGCACCATATAACAAACTTTCAGGGCCTTTTAAGACTTGAATTTCTTCGGCAGAATTTGGATCAACCGTCACAGCATGGTCAGGCGATACCGATGACACATCTAAAGCATCACCACCATTTTGGGTGATTTTAACGCGCGCACCATCTAAACCACGAATCACAGGTCGACTTACTCCACCTGTATATTGAGCAGAATAAATACCAGCTTTACCTTCTAAAGCATTACCAATGGTTGTTGCACCCTCAATTAAATCTTTTTGTTTTACCGTAAAGTCGCCAGCGGCATGATCTGGCTGTACTGCTAGATCTTTTTGCCCTTTCAATTCAATTGCAGGTAAGTTATCTACAGCTGGCGTTTGAGCCAGTACACTTTGCACCGCACATGCCAGTAAAGACAACGCAAACCACTTTTTTTGAAACTGCATTTTGATTATCTCATTTTATTTGTAGTTATGTTATAACATTTAATATTTTTTACAAGTTCTATCCACAATCTAGATGAAAGTTTTACCCTATTGTCGTTTATCAGGCTGTTTACCATGTTTTTTGAACAAATCCTTGAGGCAGTACCATGAAACATGCATAATTGAATGTCTTAAAAAAAGTATAGCATAGCGTACTTTTTAAACGATTTTTCAAATAATAGACGTTGGACATAACACGCCATGATGCGAACACATTACTGTGGCTTATTAACAGAAGCCCAAATTGATCAAACAGTTACACTTTGCGGTTGGGTACACCGTCGCCGTGATCATGGCGGTGTCATTTTTCTTGATATGCGTGACCGTGATGGCCTCGTACAAGTGGTTATTGACCCAGATACTCCCGAAGCATTTGCAACGGCAGACAAAGTCCGTTCAGAATTTGTATTAAAAATTACTGGCCGTGTACGAAAACGCTATGAAGGCACGGAAAATGCCAATATGGTGAGTGGGCAAATCGAAGTCTTAGGTAAAGAGATTGAAGTTCTTGCAAGCTCTGAAACACCACCATTTCCACTCAATGATGAAAATACAACAATTTCAGAAGACATTCGCTTAAAGTATCGTTTCTTAGATATTCGTCGCCCTGAAATGTTAGATCGTTTACGTTTCCGTTCAAAAGTAACTAACCTGATTCGTAACTATTTAGACGACCATGGGTTCTTAGATGTAGAAACACCTATTTTAACGCGTGCAACACCTGAAGGTGCACGTGACTATTTAGTACCAAGTCGTGTCTCTAACGGCAGTTTCTATGCTCTACCACAGTCACCACAGTTATTTAAACAATTGCTGATGGTTGGTGGTATCGATCGTTACTACCAAATCGCAAAATGTTTCCGTGATGAAGACTTACGTGCTGACCGTCAGCCTGAATTCACGCAAATCGATGTTGAAACATCATTCTTAAATGATGATGAGATCATGGATTTGATGGAAGGCATGACCACAAAAATGTTTAAAGACTTATTAAATATTGAGTTCGGTGGAAAATTCCAAAAAATGCCGTACAGTGAAGCGATGCGTGACTATGCATCAGACAAGCCTGACTTACGTATTCCCTTAAAGTTAGTTGATGTTGCTGACCTCATGCAATCGGTAGAGTTTAAAGTCTTTGCAGGCCCTGCAAAAGACCCTAAAGGCCGTGTTGCCGCGCTTCGCGTACCGAATGCAAATACCCTGTCTCGTAGCCAAATTGATGACTACACCAAATTTGTTGGCATTTACGGTGCAAAAGGATTGGCGTACATTAAAGTCAATGAACTTGAAAAAGGCATTGAAGGTTTACAATCACCAATCGTTAAATTTATCGAACCGATTGTATTACAACTGCTTGAGCGTGTAGGCGCACAAAACGGTGATATCGTATTCTTTGGTGCAGACAAAGCCAAAATCGTTAACGATGCCCTAGGTGCTTTACGTGTAAAAATCGGTCACGATCTAAAACTTTCAACATGTGAATGGGCACCTTTATGGGTGGTTGACTTCCCAATGTTTGAAGAAACAGATGATGGTAGATGGACGTCTGTACATCACCCGTTCACACTGCCAAAAAGCAGCGTAGAAGATGTAAAAAACAACCCTGGTGATGCACTCTCTGTTGCATACGACATGGTGTTAAACGGCACAGAAATTGGCGGCGGTTCACTGCGTATTCACACATTAGAAATGCAAAAAGCGATTTTTGAAGCATTGGGTATTTCTGATGAAGAAGCTGAAGATAAATTCAGCTTCTTACTTGATGCATTAAAATATGGTGCACCTCCACATGGTGGTCTTGCATTTGGTTTAGACCGTCTTGTCATGCTAATGACAGGTGCACAGTCTATTCGTGATGTCATTGCGTTCCCTAAAACTAAAACAGCTGAATGCCCACTTACAGAAGCACCTGCACCTGTTGAAGCAAATCAGCTTAGAGATTTAGGAATTCGCTTGCGCGAGCAGAAAAAACAAGAAGCTTAATGTAATACTCAAAAATGCTAAACCCTTCAATGACCAGTGCATTGAAGGGTTTTTTCATAACAAGTGATCGCTTATTTAGATGGATCATTCAATGTTTGTACTTCTCCAAATGTAATGGCATAATATTTTTCAAATTTCCAACAGGGTTACATTATGGCTATGCGTCCTGAAGTACGTCGCCGTGCGTTGGTCATTATTGTCTTCTCTCTTGTGCAGTGGTTTATTATGAACTACATTTTGCATAATGGGCTATTCAATATCACGACATATCAACGTATCTTATATTTCTGTGTCAGCAGTTTATCTGCAGCGTTGCTCATCTTTTTGTCTTTAATTTACATGGTACTTAAAGGCAATTCAGACATCCATCGCTAGATTTGTATTGTCGTTTATTACATCAATAGCTCATATGATATGAGCTATTTTTACATCACAGCAAATACATTTTTCATTTATAATCCCTTTAAATAAAATACCCCAACCAGTTATTAAAACTTATGCAGCCACTTCATCTTTTTCGTTATATTCCACTGTCTACCATACGGTATATGGCAAAAACATGTGCATGGTTCATCAACCGTCAGCCCAACAAAGGCATGTTACGAAAAGTGCTGATCAATTTAAAGCTTGCCTATCCTGAACTCAGCGATACTGAACGCTTTACTTTGGCGCAAAAAAGTGTCGTTAAACAATGTTTGTCTTACGGAGAATTCATGAAATGCTGGGCAATGCCTCCGCAGTGGAGTCTTGACCAAATTCATACCGTTCACAATGGTGACATGCTGAAAAGAGCCTTTGCAGACTTACGCGGCACTCTTCTTGTTGTGCCACATTTAGGCACATGGGAAGTGATGAATGCTTGGCTTTGTCAGCATACTGAACTCACTATTATGTACAAACCAATTAAAGAAAAAGCCCTAGATCAATTTGTTTTACAAGCACGAGAAGTTTTAAAGTCAAAACTTGTACCTACAGATATGAGTGGGGTAAAATTATTGTTCAAAAACCTCAAATCAGGTGGCTCAAGTGTCATTTTACCCGACCATGTACCTCACCCGTCTGGTGGTGTCATTGTGCCTTTTTTTGGTATAAAAACGCTCACAAGTACACTTGCCAGTAAAATGGCACAAAAAACACAATGCAGATTGATTGGACTCAGCTGTGTTCGCCGTGACGATGGCAAAGGCTTTGACATCTACTGTGACTCGCTAGATCATGAAACCTTATATGACCGAAACACTGAAACAGCAACTGCCGCACTTAATATGGAAATTGAAAAAATGATCAATCGCTTACCGAGCGATTATATGTGGGGCTATAAACGTTTTAGACATATTCCTGACCAAAAAGACCCATATTCTTAATATAAAATTAATTAATTGTGTAGTTATGATAATAATAATGTAATTATATGTAGGTACTATATTATTTACTTATGTTATGTCAGCTATATAGGGTCTCTATTTTGGACACATCAAATATTACTTTATGCCTAACTATTGGGCAACGTCCACAACTCCTACGTCAAACTCTAGAAAGTCTGTTTAAGCAGGCTCAATTTGAACATATTATTGCCATTAATGACTTTGGTGATGAAGAAACCAATGCTGTTTTTAAAGCACTCTGTCCCCATGGTCAGCTGATTTGTTTAGAACAACGATTAGGGCATCATGCTGCTGTAGACTACATGTATAGCCATGTTAAAACAGAATATATCTTTCATTGTGAAGATGATTGGCACTTCAATAGTTTACCCAATTTCGAAAATACATTTGAGCTTCTCTCAAAACAACCCCAAGCGAGCTGTGTATCACTTAGACACTGTAATGATTTTTACTTTAAAGAAGAAGAAAAGCAGTATATACAGTATGAGACAATATTAGGCACACATGTTGTTCGATTAGATGTATTGCATAAACAGTGGCATGGATACACATTTAACCCGCACATTGCAAACATTCAGCTATGGCAAAGCTTTAATAAAAACTTTGCACAATTTAAAAAAGAGCGCCATATTTCAAGAAAACTTAGAGCAAAAAATAAATATATGCTTTACCTTGCAGATGGTAACTGCCATCACATTGGTGCAACACAAAGTGTATCAAACCCGCCCAAAGAGCGCTTTTTTAGTAAAGAAAACTTAAATACAATGCTTCGTCAGGTCTTTAAGTATTCATAGTAACTTGGCGCACAACTTTCTTTAAAGTATGTCATTTTATGCATATGACTTTGACTCAAGACATCTGCTAACTTAGACTGATTAAAATATCCTGTTTTAATCAGTCTAAGTAGTAAATGAGGTAATGTATCATCTAAATCGAGCATATTGACCTCTCCCCTTTGTTTCAACACATCAAATAAAATCTGAAAGAAGAAATAGTGAGGAATACTTTCTTGAGTTTCCCAGAACTTTAACAGCAAAACCAAACATTTACGAATAAGCGGATTATCTCTTTTAGCCACAATAATACTATTAAGTACATTTACATGGTGACTGTCACTCCAACCAAAATAGGCATCATTCATTTTTTGCCACTGCTTTTTATCTAAAGCATGTTCTGATCTTTGATAGAAGAAGATTTCTTGCTGTAAAATAGATGGAGGAATCTTTTGAGTCAATAGAATTGTGGCATCTAGCCAAACACCACCATAAGCATTCAGCAAAGCTAAACGCAATAAATCTGCAAAAAATGCATACTTATATACGCCATTCTGACGCTTTTCTAATACAAAACTAGGGAAATCCAAATAATCATGAATCGTTTCATCATCTAAGCGAATGATGGTATAATCCTGCTTATATTTATCAACACTATCAATACATAATTGCACAACTTCAGGCAATGCTTGACCTGAAAAACCCTGCCCCCAATATTGCCAAATAATTTTTTGGGTCGGTAAAACTTTTTTAGCAGTTATATCACAGTGATTAAATAGACCTTCATCATCATAATCAATGAAATGCCCCCATGCCTGTGCAACATGTTTTTTGACATAAATATCATTTTTTCGCTCTAAACTTTTTCTCAAGGGCTTCGGTACAAAACCACAATAAACGGCTTTCCAAGGTTTGCGCTTGACATAACTTAAAAAGTTATTTAAGGGATCGTTGAATGAAAAATGCGTGGATAGCTTGTCGTAATCGAAATTTATAACGTTTTTTATTTCTTTTTTTGCCATTTTCCCACTCATCTTGAGTAATCTTATGATCACTCTCTCCTCTTAAATAGTCATGCCCACCAAAACGATAATGTGTTTTATCACTGAACATAACTTTAGATGCATGCTTCCAATACTCTGTTTCACCTTTAGCAAAGTAAGGATCTAAAATTTTTACATCATCACGCCCAAGGACATAACGATTTAAATGACTCTCGTCATGAAATAAAGCAATAACATTATTTTTCAAATCAATATTCGTATTTTTATTTAATTGCTCGCACATTTCTAAATAAGCAGATGCCTTTCCACCATTCAGCGCACCAGTAAAATAGTACATACCTTCATTATAAGGAATACATGCAAGACTTTCTTTATTACGATCATATGGGAAATGCCGTGGACGTCTATGAAATAAATGTGGCTGATGCAATAAAGTTAAATTTTGCTGCTTATCAAGTGGTAAAAATTCTTGCTCTGTAATTTCAGTAACAAATTCTGTATTACCATTGAAAAAATAAATAAAATCAAAGCCTTTTAGTTGATCTTTAATAGATAGAAAAATTTCAAAGCGCTTTAGCGTATCAAAAGGCCAGCCTAATTTACTCTGAAAATGCTGATGTACACGCTCATTTTCTTGTAAAACATGGGGCGTATCTGTAAATATAAAATATTCTTTTTGACTTTCTAAGAGTAAATACTTCTCCGCAGATTTAAAAAAACCATCCCAAAAAACAGTATAACGCCCTGTTGCGATATATAAAATTGCAACACGATATTTAGGTTTATTCGTACACATGTCTTATAATCGCACCTTATTTAAACACGACTGGTTTAGCAAATATAAAATTCTTCAATTGATAATACAGCCTCAAACTCTCTCTTTTTAACTTACTGAGATTGTGAGGTTTGTACTTTTTCATTCTTTGGTTTCTTTCAATAATTAATTTACTGGTTAAAACCGATACTTGCTTGGTTTGCTTATTTAACTCAAGCTCTTGAATACATAAAGCAGGAACCATTTGAAAGACATTACCATTTTGTTTTAAAAAACAATCAAACATCATGTGATCAAGCGCAATTAAATGTGATGCTTCCGTAATGAATTTGAGTAAAGCCTTTGCCCCTAAATAAGATACTACATAGCCTGCTCTACCCAAGTTTAGGCCTTTTAATTCAAAGAAACTCCGCTCTCCAATCAATGTAGATACAGATTTTCCAAGCATCACACGCGGACAAAAGGCCTCCATTTTCAATAAAAACCAGTCATCAGGCATCCAACTCAAATCAGTTAAATATACTTGTGCATTATTGCCTAAAAAAATATCGTCCTCAAACACAGCAATATACGGCAAATTTTCTTCCACGACCTTTTGCCATAAACTAACATGACTCATAAAGCAAGCCAATTCGCCTAATGTTAAAAACTGCTGATTTACAACCAACTTTAAGGCTTCAGCTTTTACTTTCGCTTCATTTGGTGTAATTGCATCAAAAAACTCAAAAGGAATATTTTGCTTTGAAAATTCATTTTCAATATGACCACGGCGGGAATTTTCTGCCTTTAAGCTAATCACATAATTTTGCATGAACTTATACCCCGCGATGATTAATCTAATTTAAATCGCTGTTTATCAACCTGAATTTCACGGCGATTATATCGAAACATGCCTTTCAAATAATGAATCCCGAGTAAAATTTGCTGTTCAATTCTATTCTTTTTATATTTAAATTTAGACATTAATGAGTTTTGTGGCGCATGACTGTGATTATTTTTAATTAAGCCAATAACGGACTCATGCATCACACTGACATCTACCCCATACATGTCTGCTTTATCACTTTGTAATAACGCTGCTGGCTCTATTTGGTAAGCATTTAATGTATAACAGCCATAAATAAACTCATCTGCAAGCTTAGGATGTGTTTGCTCAGCGCAATCTAAGAGTTTTTTTGCACCTGTGGGAAATAATACATACCCCCCCGTACCACTACGATCTTGATAGAGGTTAAATAAATTATAATCTGTCGCTACAGTATAACGTGGTTCTTTTGCGACGCTTTTTTTACGACCATGCACTTCTAAGTTTACAAAGTCTGTATTTTCTAAACGTTTAATATCATTAAGTATTTCTTTTAAATCTTTAACTAAAACAGCATCATCTTCTAAAATCAGACATGGTTCTTTCAAATCTAAAACAGTCTGCCACGCTTTCTTATGACTTAAAAAACATGCCAATTCAGACTGCTTCATCGGACGCTGTCCTTGAAATGCTAAACGCTCATAAGTCTCTTTAGAAAACTCATTCACAGTTACGGCAGCCAACCGATTAAATGTTAAATCTAACTTTTGAAATTGCAATGTTTGCTGCTCTAAGCGATCAGTACACTGCTCTAAATTAATAATAAAAACCTTCAATTTATGATCTCACTGAATTTTTTCATGCTTTAAATACCATAAAATAAGATATTTATTTAACGTATAACCCATTGTTGCCATGGCAAAAATTAAACCATAACCTCGCCCTAAACATGCTGAACGAAAAATGTATTCACGACAAAATGAAACAAATGCTCTTAAAAATGCGCTGCCAAGCCATATTGATTTTTTTCGAACAACATTTTGTTGTGCCCACTGATGGCTATAGTGAATATTCTTAAATAAAAAGTGATAAAGACTGTCATTGGTATGATGATACAAAACACCCCTTAATACTTCTCTTTTCGCAGAATTTCGGTCTAATGACTCATGTACTTCTGCATCACTAAATTGAAAAACATGATTTGCATATAAACGGTCATAAGCGTCAAAATAACCTTGACGAACAACTCGACCACAAAAGTAATCTCGTCTATTGAGTGCATATACAACATCCGTTTTGATTGGCTGTTGCAGTACAGTTAAAATAGAGTGTCTTAAGTCAGAATCTAAGCGTTCATCTGCATCTAATACAAGAATATAGTCAGAGGTCGCGTACGATTGTGCAATTTGGCGCTGCTTACCAAAACCTTGCCAATCTTGATTTTCATACCACTTTGCACCATAGCTTTTTGCAATATCTTGCGTATGATCTGTACTACCTGAATCTAGTAAAATAATTTCATCGACCAAATCTTTAACTGTATCTAAACATGCAGCTAAATGCCTTGCTTCATTTTTTACAATCATGACTAAAGACACTGTCGACTGCTTCATTTGAGCATCTAAAGTTGTTTGTTGTTCAGTATCAATTAATGATTGTTTAAATGCTTGCTCTGCTTTATTTTCAATAAGATCATACAAAATAGCATATTTATTAAATGTATATTGAGCAAACATGGCTGAGTAAACCAACCCATATCTGCCCATTAAAAAACGCCCATCAATAATGTACTGTTTAAAAAACGCCCAAAAAGAACGAACAAAAATAGATAATATTGAAACCTTCTTTCCTTTTGGATAACGATCTTCTGCCCATGCTTTAGCATAAGAGAGACGTTTATCTAACCAGAAAAATGGTGTATCGGCAGTATGGTGTAATAAGAAACCCTGTAATTTTTTAGTTTCTGCTTCTGCCAAAACAACAGACTCATGTACTAAATTATCATTATAATTAAACTGTTTCGGATACAAACGCCAATGGGCTTTTACAGGCCAATACGGGTTGTCAATTTTATGACCAAAAATACAATCAATGCGTTTAATACCATAAACAACATTTTGAGATGGTTCTGCAATTACTTTTAAAATGTTGTCTCGTAACTCAATAGTAATTTCTTCATCTGCATCTAACGCAAGAATCCAATCCCCTGTAGCATATTGCTGTGCAATTTGACGTTGCTTACCAAAACCCGGCCACGTGGTATGGCTATACCATTGTCCACCCGCTTGCTTGACTAACACTTCACTATGATCTGTGCTGCCTGAGTCAAGTACAATCAACTCATCAATCCAGCCATGCAGTGCAGGCAAACTTTTTTCTAAATTCTTTGCCTCATTTTTTACAATCATGACCACGCTTAAACGGTACGGCCTGGTCTGTTGATTAAGTGCAGTTATTGACTTCATTGTTACCGCCACGCCTGTTTAATCCAATCTGATGGCAATACGTAGCGATACCATTTACCGCCACCACCATTAATGGCTTCTGGTGGATTAATTTCACCATGAAAAACAATAATTTTGACATCTTTAGGCTTTACAGGTGGTTTGAAGTAAGCCAATGGTATTTTTTGCAAGCAATGGTATTTATAGCTTTTACACCAATCTTCAGGCCAGTAGGTAAGCGTACTGTGTTTATCTATAAACCATGATAAATATGATTGTTCGTGACGAAAGTTTTTACGAATCTCGTTAAAATTCTCTCTAAAGTATGGCAATACATCTGGGAAAGCACCGATCTTAAAACGATATACCGAACTATTGCCCGTAATACGCCACGGTCGCTTCCAATCGTGAATAATTAAAAACTCACCTTTTTGCTGAAAAAAACAGTCTATATTATCTACAATCACTACATCTAAATCTAAAAATAAAGCGTTTCCTTGTAGACCATACAAATTAGGCTCAAATGTAGATAGTTTATTCCAGCCACGTTCAGGGCTACCTTTAGGCAAATCGAGCGGTGGAATTGGATAGCACTCTACTTCAGACACAATGCCTTCTGTCACATCTGTCAAACACACCATTTTAAAAGGTAATGTTAAGTGTCGGCTCACCATGTTATATAAGCGGTTTACATATTCTGCACCATATTTTGTGCCCCATTTCATACACAAAATAATGTTGTCTTGTGTATCTGGTCCATTGATTGGTTGCGAATCTGTCATGCTACTTTCACCCGCCACATTTGGCTTACACTGTATGGTCTAAAATAGTTTAGCATAAAGCCTATCTGACAGACATAAAAAAGCGAAACCGAAGTTTCGCCTTTTTTGCTTAGTTGATATACGTCAACCAATGCTCATACTTTGGATTTTTGCCTTGTATGGCATCAAAGAAGGTTTTTTGAATTTCAGTGGTAATTGGCCCACGAGAACCCTCACCAATTTGACGGTCATCATATTCGCGAATTGGCGTAACTTCCGCAGCAGTACCTGTAAAGAATGCTTCATCTGCAATGTAGAATTCATCACGAGTAATACGGCGTTCAACCACTTCATAGCCCAAGTCTTTGGCAATGGTAATGACTGTTTGACGAGTAATACCGTCAAGTGCACCACCTGACAAATCAGGTGTATGTAACACACCATCTTGAATTAAGAAGACGTTTTCACCTGCACCCTGACAAACAAACCCTTGTGGGTCCATCATCATGGCTTCATCGTAACCAGCCTGTGCAACTTCTTGGTGTGCCAAAATAGACACCGTATAGTTACCACATGCTTTTGCTTTGCACATGGTTACATTTGGATGATGATGAGTAAACGATGAGGTTTTTACACGAATACCTTTTGCCATCGCTTCTTCACCCAAGTAAGCACCCCAACTCCATGCAGCAACAGCCGCATGAATTGAGTTACTTGTTGAAGCAATACCTAGTCTTTCTGAACCAATCCAAATAAATGGGCGTAAGTAACATGAATTGAGCTTATTTTCACGCACAACATCTATTTGTGCTTGCTCAAGCGTTGCTTGATCAAACGGGACTTTCATTTGATAAATCTTTGCAGAATTCAACAAACGCTTAGTATGTTCTTTTAAACGAAAAATTGCAGGGCCTTTTGGAGTTTCATAGGCACGAACACCTTCAAAGACACCCATACTGTAGTGTAATGTATGTGTAAGGACGTGTACTTTTGCATCACGCCAATCTATTAATTTTCCATCTTGCCAAATAAAACCATCACGATCAGCCAAGTTCATGGCACATACTCCAAATTTTTACATTATTATTTACTACTCAGTCGCATTACTTTGTGCAACTGAGTCAATCAATTTATGCCATAGCTTGCAAACGATCTCACGGGTAATTTGCCAATCGGTAGCACGAACTTGCATATTATGGTTTGCAAGGGCTCGTCGGTGGCTTGTCGCTCGTTCGCTGAGATAAGCGTGAATCAAATGTTGCGCTTCAGTTGAGGATAGATAACCAAATCGTGCAGCATCTTCTAAGATTCGAACATTGTCAGGATAACGGGCGAGATCTGGGTTCGCATGGCTTCCTAACAACACGATATACTGTGCCATAAATTCAATGTCAACGATACCACCTGAGTCCTGTTTTAAATGAAAAACTCCTGATTTTTGTGCAGTCTCGCTTGAACCTAGATGATCTTTCATTTTTTGACGCATATTTTTCACTTCTTGCGCCAAGGGTTGAGCCTCTCGTGCTTGAGTTAATATTTCAGCCCGAATCTGTTCAAACAAATCACACAATACGGTATCACCTGCGATCGATCTGGCTCGAACTAAGGCTTGATGCTCCCAAAGCCATGCACTTTGTCGTTGATAGCGAGCATAGGCATGTATACTGGTGACCAATACCCCTGCTTCACCCGATGGACGTAAGCGCGTATCAATTTCATAAGCACGACCATCTAAAGTTTGTGTGGTCATGAGTGACATAAACTTTTGTGCAACTTTAAATGCAAACTCAAAGCCACTAATGGCTTTAGCCCCATCGGTATCTGCTTGTTCATCTAAATCATGAATAAATACTAAATCCAAATCTGAGCCATAGCCCAATTCAATACCACCGAGTTTGCCATACCCAATCACAGCAAATCTATGCTGTGCCAAATGACAACGCTGAGCTTGCATATCTAAAGGAAAACCAAAACGCTGTGCGACAGCTTGATAGGCCAAGTGTAATGTGGCTTGAATACACGTTTCTGCAATATCGGTGAGCGCATCAGACACTTTCATGAGTGGACTTTCTGCCAGTACATCACTTGCTGCCACACCAAGCACATAACTTTTTTTAAATAAACGTAACACCCGCATTTGGTCTTCAACTTGATCAATCTCCACACGGAGTAATTGATGGCGTAGTGCATCAACCAAATCATGTTTTTTGGGTAACTCAAAGTCCATAGACAAAAAGTCGTCTAACAACACAGGGTATTGTGTCAACTCTTCACAAATCCAAGGACTCGCTTCTGCCATTTTTACCAGTCGTTGCAAGGCACCTTTGCTTTCAATCAGCATGACAAAGTAGACACTGCGGCGCATGATCGATTCAATTAAAGGAATCAAACGCTGTATTGCCAACCTCGGCTCAGATAAAGTTAAAACCTGTGTAATACACAAAGGCCAAAAGGTTTTTAAGCGCTCTAATGCTTTGGCAGGCATTTTTTGCAAGCTATGACTGGCCCAAAATTGTGTCACCAGTGCATAACTGTCTACATCTAACGCTATTTTTAATTGTTCATCTAACGCTTCTACAGAGATAATCTCTTTTTTAGGCACATGGTTTTGAATCAGCTTTTTAAATTGCTCACTCACGACTTCACGTTTTTGATTTAAATGCTGTAAAAAAATTTCCCAAGAAGCAAACCCAAGCGTGATCAATACACATTGCTGTAATTCAGGTGTCGTGGGTAGTAATTGCGTTTGTTGGTCATCAATCGCCTGTATAGCATGTTCTACACGGCGTAAAAATATATATGCATCTGTGAGTGTATCTACTTCTGCTTGCGACAATAACTCTGCATTCGCCAAATGGTTTAAATTAGTTAAACAGGAGCGATCTTGCAGTTCTAACTTTGAACCCCCATAAATAAGTTGAAAAACTTGCACAATAAACTCAATTTCACGAATACCACCTGCACCGAGTTTAATGTCATCTTGGCATTGACGACGCTGTACTTCTTTTTCAATCAGTACTTTCATTTCTCGCATGGCTTCAAAAGCCGAATAATCGACATAACGTCTAAATACAAATGGGCGTGTCATATCTAGTAAAGCTTGCCCTGATACCCCACCACTCACAATTCTAGCTTTAATCCATGCATAACGTTCCCATTCACGGCCATGTTGCACTAAATATTTTTCTAAAGCAGCATGACTGGTTGCCAATGCAGAACCATCACCCCATGGGCGTAAGCGCATATCTACCCTAAAAACAAAGCCTTCAGAACTCACATGGTCGAGTAAGTAAATCAGTTTTTGCCCCCACAGCATACAAAACTGTTGTACATCAATCGATTTTTTTCCGTTTGTTTCACCTTGCTCATCAAATGCAAAAATAAGGTCAATATCACTCGATAGATTAAGCTCTTGTGCACCAAGTTTCCCCATTGCAATTACAATTAAATCTTGCACAATGCCATCATAGCCCATTGGCTCACCGTATTTTTCAACCAATGCAATACGGGCAAATTGTTTGGCGGCAATAATGCTTGCATCAGCAAAATCTGATAACTCTTGGGTGAGTGCAACAACATTGGTCAACTGGTTAACATCTTGATAAATCCAACGAAACATTAGACGTGCGCGCAACTCACGTAATGCCTGCATAAAATCTGCTTCATGGACGACATGACTTACCGCATGGGTAACCAAATGCTGTATCTGTTGCTGATTTAATAATTCATGAAAAGGATATTGCTCTTGATCTTGTTTTATTTGATTTGAATACACTTGCCAAAGATGTTGAGCATAATGACTGGCTCGTTGAGTTAATTCAAACATGGTTATGCTCATCAATACATGCCTATTTTTTAATTATCTATTAGCACCACTCGAGTTTTTGGCAATCTAGGTTATTACACATTGTTTTACACATGTACCAATGTATCCGCAACAACTTGAGCATTTACAGGTCGTTCACTTGGTAGCCGTACTGTAAATGTTGTGCCTATGCCTTCTTTAGATTGTACTGTAATTTCGCCTTGATTCAAATCGGCAAATCGCTTACACAACACAAGCCCTAGGCCCGTGCCTTTTTCGCCATTAGTGCCTTTAAGCGTGGTTTTGATATTTTTTCCAAAGATATTGGTTTTCTGTAATTCATTCATACCCAGTCCTGTATCGGAAATGGATAACGCCATAAAACGCTCTATTTTTTTGACTGAAATCACAACCTTACCCGAACCATCTTGAGGTGTAAATTTAAGTGCATTAGATACTAAATTTTGTAAGATAGAAGTGACCATATTGAGGTCTGCATACACATAGCTTCCTTCAGGAATACGATCAATTAATTCAATTTTTTTGCTATACGCTAAACTACTTAATACATTGCTCACAATTTGGCTAATCTGTTTCAAATCAAATCGAACAGGATGGTAGACAAAACGCCCTCCTTCTGCCATGGCCCAATTCAATAGGTTTTCTAATAAATGATAGGTTGCTTTTGCGGTATCATTCAAATAACTTGAAATATTTTGTACGCTTGATTCGTCTAAGCTGTCTAGTTCTTCCGCTAACACTTCTGAGAACCCTAAAATACCGTGAAATGGGGCTCTTAAATCATGTGCAATAATTTGTAAAAACTTAGTCTGGCTAAAGTTGAGTGTAACAACTTGCTCATGGGTGTGTAGAAGTGCTGTATGTTTTTGTTCAAGCAAAATTTTCTCTGCATAATCTACACAAAACTCTAAAGCCAGTTCGGTAAAACCTGCATCGAATGGGTAATGATTTTGATCAAATACACAAATATGTGCAATACAATTTGACTGATCATCACACACTGCAAAGGCAACTAATCTATTGACTGCACCAAGGTACTGTTCAATATACACACGGTATTGAAGATATTGCGGATGTGTTTGATCAAATACACTGTCAGAATGATGATGTACAGCTGTTAGATGTTGAAATAATAGCGGATCACATGCAGTATGTTGTACAGTAGTTTGATCGTTGGTTAATACTCTTGCTTCTGAACAGTCAGGTAGAATTGCCACAACATGATGTGATTGAAGTATTTTTTTAATTTTTACAAGCAGTTTTTTTAATTGAATGTCTTGTTTAAGAGGTATTGGTAATACAGGTATACCTACCGAAATATCGTCAGTATCTTTCACGCGGAGCGACTGTGTTGCCATAATTTTATTTCTCTTAATGAGTTCTTATTTGAATTTAGAGAACGTGTTTATATAGTGTTAACAATTTTTACAAAAAAATCAAATAATGAATCATTTTTTTACACTTTATGGCAAGAAATTTGCCGACCTAATTTTGATCATTTAAAATTTTCTGATAAAAAGCAAGGTCTAACCAACGGCCAAACTTAAAACCTACTTCCGACAATGTACCTGCATGGGTAAAGCCAAGTTTTTTGTGTAAAGCAATACTCGCCACATTACTTGCATCTATACCACCAATCATGGTGTGCATACCTTGCTGTTTGGCTTTTTGCATAAGTGCTTGAATTAACTGTATTGCAAGACCTTTACCTCTATATGATTGATCTACATATACAGAGTGCTCAACCGTATATAAATTGGCGGGGAAATTACGAAATGTACCATAACTTGCAAACCCCATTAATATGCCGTGTTCATTTTCTATGCCAATCACTGGGAAATGATGCAAAGCTTTATTTTCAAACCAATGCTTTACATCATTTAAACTACGCTCTTCATACTCATATAACGCTGTAGAGTGTAAAATTGCATGATTAAAGATATTTAATATCTGTGAAGCATGTTTTTCAAAACTACACTCAATCATGTTTACTGTATTCATCTGCGATCACTGATTAAAAATTCGTTTGCATCATATAGGTTTTAAATAATTTTACAGCTTATTTTCGTAGCATTTGCTGAATACGTTTTTGCTTCCAGCGTGTAATCGCATCTTTTAAAATAAAAATACGCAACCCAACAAATAACATGACAGCACCCCAAGAAATGATTGGAAAGATGGCCCAAACCACTTTAGGAGTAAAAGCATAGTTAATGAATGCCAAAATACTACACACCACAACATAACTCATCAGTGATGTATAAAAACGGCTCTCTTGCTCGACTCGTTGTTCAGCTTCACGTACTTTATGAGTCACTGTTTCATCTACGTTGTCACTAACCGATGCTATAGATAGATCATATACACTGACTTTAAATACTGCAGCCAAGGCACTTAACGTTTCTAGGCTAGGTTTTTCTCCATTTTCTACACGTTGAATGGTACGGACACTTAATGCTGTCATCTCTGCTAATTGTTCTTGTGACCATGCATGCTTTAAACGGTAGTGCTTAATTTTATTGACTGTATTCATGGTAAATCCTTGATTGGAATGTTTAAACCACAGTAGCTTTATGCATAGCAATACAACACGACAATAAGCTGACAGTAACATGACAAAGATCTGACATCTAAATAACAGTACACCTTTGTTTAAATTTTAGACTTTTGTATTTTAAAGGATGATACCTTAAATCTTTTAAACACTTATACAATTGATGCCTGAATAATTTGCATTTCCTTGCTTAAATTAATATCCAAACAATAAAAAACCCCGAAGCTTTACAAGGCTTCGGGGTTTTTCGTAAAATTTGTTAACCAGCTTATGGTCCCGAGGGTCGGACTCGAACCGACACGTCATCTCTGACAGTGGATTTTGAGTCCACCGCGTCTACCAATTTCACCACCTCGGGGCAGTATGGTTTGTTCGATGTATACTACTCGTTTTTTGCCTCATGTCAATGACATGTACTTTCTTTTGATTACTTTTAATACACTCAATATAAGTCGCACATTTCGCATGCAGTAAAAAAAGCGTTTATAATACTTAAAACTCTATCTACGTTATTTTTATGCAACTATCTGACTTTAATTTTGACCTCCCAGATGAACTCATCGCTCGCTATCCACTTCCTGAACGTAGTGCATCACGACTTTTGCACATTGACGCCACAGGGCAACATCACGATCATCAGTTTACGGACATTATAGATCTGCTTAACGAAGGTGATCTTTTGGTACTCAATGACACTAAAGTGATGAAAGCGCGCTTAAAAGGCAAACGTGCTACAGGTGGTGCGATTGAAATTTTAGTAGAACGCATGCAAGACCGTCACATTGCACATTGCCATATCAAATCGAGCAACTCACCTAAAGCAGGTGCCAGCTTATTTGTTGGAGAAGATAACGTAGAAGTAACCGTTCAAGGTCGCCATGAAAATCTATATATTGTTGAATTCTCTCAACCTATTTTAGATGTGCTGGATCGTTACGGTAAACTTCCTATTCCGCCTTACTTTAACCGTGAAGCAGAAGACATAGACACCGAACGTTATCAAACCGTATTTAATGACCCAACTAAACTGGCCAGCGTGGCAGCTCCTACTGCCAGTCTACATTTTGACGAGCAATTGTTAGAAAATCTTAAACAAAAAGGGATTACAACAGCTTTCGTCACCCTACACGTGGGTGCAGGGACATTTTTACCTGTACGTACCGACCATATTGAAAACCATATCATGCACAGCGAATGGTGTGATGTTCCTCAAAGTACAGTCGAGCAAATTCGAACAGTCAAAGCCCGAGGTAATCAAGTTATTTCAGTCGGTACAACAGCCACACGTGCCATTGAAAGTGCAGCTCAAGCACATCAAGGGCAGTTAGCTGCTTGGACTGGCGACACACAAATTTTTATTTATCCAGGGTATCAATTTTGTGTAATAGACCGCCTAATTACCAATTTCCACTTGCCTGAATCGACATTACTTATGCTTGTTTCGGCACTATCTAGCAAAGACCATATTTTAAATGCCTATCAACATGCAGTTGCAGAAAAATACCGATTTTTTAGTTATGGCGATGCCATGCTCATTGATCAGTACCAAGCAGTGTAAATTGGCAATAGGTTCATACAAAAAGCTGTAATAAAAGGTAGCATCGTTGTCTAGAATCTAGGAAAATAAACCCTTACCCAAAATGGCAAATGCCTTATATCAGCGAACTGTTTTTTCGCATTGATTCGGACGAAATATGAAATTTGAAAAACTAGGTCAGTCAGGTCGTGCCCGCCGTGGCCGCTTAACCCTAGAACACGGCGTAGTTGAAACCCCTATTTTTAGTAAATTGGCAATAGGTTCATACAAAAAGCTGTAATAAAAGGTAGCATCGTTGTCTAGAATCTAGGAAAATAAACCCTTACCCAAAATGGCAAATGCCTTATATCAGCGAACTGTTTTTTCGCATTGATTCGGACGAAATATGAAATTTGAAAAACTAGGTCAGTCAGGTCGTGCCCGCCGTGGCCGCTTAACCCTAGAACACGGCGTAGTTGAAACCCCTATTTTTATGCCTGTCGGTACTTACGGCACAGTAAAGGGCATGTTACCGCGTGACATTGAAGACATTGAAGCGCAAATTATTTTAGGTAATACCTTCCATTTATACTTACGCCCAGGCCTAGAAGTGATTAAAGAACACGGTGGCTTGCATGAGTTTATGAAGTGGAATAAACCAATCCTAACAGATTCAGGTGGTTTTCAGGTCTTTAGTTTAGGTGCAATGCGTAAAATTAAAGAAGAAGGTGTTACCTTCCGTTCACCGATTGACGGTTCAAAAGTGTTTCTTTCACCTGAAATTTCAATGGAAATTCAGCAAACACTGAACTCAGATATTGTGATGATTTTTGACGAATGTACGCCCTACCCCGCAACACACGAGCAAGCACAAACATCACTACAACTCAGCTTACGTTGGGCAAAGCGTTGTAAAACCGCACATACTGAGAATAAAAACCCAAATGCTTTATTCGGTATTATTCAAGGCGGCATGTATGAAGACTTACGTGATGAATCACTCAAAGGCTTACTCGATATCGACTTTGATGGCTACGCAATTGGTGGGCTGTCGGTTGGTGAACCCAAAGAAGAAATGATCAAAGTACTTGATTATTTACCCCACAAAATGCCTGAAGATAAACCACGCTACTTAATGGGCGTGGGTAAACCTGAAGATATTGTAGAAGCTGTACGCCGTGGTGTAGACATGTTTGACTGCGTCATGCCTACACGTAATGCACGAAATGGACACTACTTTGTCACCGATGGCCTAGTTCGTATCCGAAACAGTCAATACCGTCATGACCAAAAACCACTCGATCCACACTGTGACTGCTATACCTGTAAAAACTTTACTCGTGCCTATCTATATCATTTAGAAAAATGTGGTGAAATGCTCGCTTCAATGTTAGGTACGATACACAATTTACGTTATTACTTGCGTCTTACCGAGGCAATACGCAATGCTCTTGATGACGATACTTTTGATGCGTTCGTGACAGATTTCTATACTCGTCGTGGTTTAGAAGTCCCACCTTGCCCAATCGATTAATCTTTGTGTAGATTTGCGCTTAGCGGCAAGACAAGGTACATTGCATATTGAAAAAGTTTTTTGTTTTTAGTTCGAT
The DNA here is from genome assembly GCF_900096955.1 of Acinetobacter boissieri. Taxonomy (GTDB): domain Bacteria; phylum Pseudomonadota; class Gammaproteobacteria; order Pseudomonadales; family Moraxellaceae; genus Acinetobacter; species Acinetobacter boissieri. The sequence goes on from NZ_FMYL01000001.1 coordinate 42,903, forward strand.
TATTTAGGAAACTCAAATGAGTCTGTTTATTTCTACAGCCTATGCTGCTGAGGGCGCCGCCCAACAACCAAGTATGATTGCCAATGTTGGTATGATCGTTGTTTTTGTTGCTATTTTTTACTTCCTTATTTGGCGCCCTCAATCTAAACGTGCTAAAGAGCATCGCTCACTGATTGAAAGTTTGGGTGTAGATAGCGAAGTAGTGTTTGCAGGTGGCTTAATGGGCCGTATTAAAAAAATTGAAGGCGACTACGCTGTTGTGGAAATGAGCCGTGGTGTAGAAGTAAAAGTTCAACGTTCTAGCGTTGTTTCTGTATTACCTGAAGGTACTCTAGAGAGCCTTTAATTGTTTCTATCTAAGTCGTGCAACTGCACGACTTTCTCATATTAAGAAGATAAGAAATGCGTTACCCAGCATGGAAATATTTACTCATCATTGTTGTTTTAGTGATTAGTACCTTGTATGCACTGCCAAGTTTGTACCCAGATGAACCTGCCGTGCAGATCTCGGGGGCTAAAGCTGGCACGAGCATCGACCAATCTGTTTTACAAAAAGCAGAACAAATTCTCAAAAGCCAAAATATTCAAAGTCACGATAACAGCTTTACCAACAATGCAGCTTTGCTTCGTGTAACGAATACGAGTATACAACTACAAGCACAAGAGGCATTACGCCGCGGTTTAGGCGACAACTACGTTGTAGCATTAAACCTTGCACCAACCACACCTACATGGCTACAAAAAATTGGTGCAAAACCAATGAAGCTTGGTCTAGATTTACGTGGTGGCGTACACTTCTTACTTGAAGTAGATATGGATAAAGCCATTGCACAGCGTATGGATACCTCAACAACAGATATCCGCCGTCAATTTCGTGATAATAATATTAAGTTCAATAGTTTAACACTTAATAACAATGCGATTACGATTGCTTTTGCTGACAATGCTGAACGTGAAAATGCAATGAGCTTCCTGCGCCGTAATGGTAATGAATACTCTCAGCAAGCACTTGCAACAGATACAGGCCCAATACTCCGTTTAGCCTATACAGATGCACGTCGACAAGAAATCCAGTCGTATGCGGTGAATCAAAACTTAACTACGCTACGTAATCGTATTAATGAGTTAGGTGTAGCTGAAGCTGTTGTACAAACTGAAGGCAGTAACCGTATTGTCGTGGAACTTCCGGGTGTACAAGATACAGCCGAAGCAAAGCGTGTTTTAGGACGTACAGCAAACTTAGAATTTAGACTTGTTGCCAATCAAAATGATCAGTTTATTAGCCCATATACAGGGAAATATAATGATCAACCTTTACCTGCTGGCACAGAAGTTTTTGCTTACCAGTCGCTAGATAGTGGTCGCCAACTCTTACTACAACGTAACCGTATTTTAACAGGTGAGCGTGTACAAAATGCATCATCTGGCTTAAGTCAAGACTCAGGCGGTGCAGAGGTCAACATCACGCTAGACAGCGCTGGTGGTAAACTTATGTCTGATGCAACACGTAGTGCTGTTGGTAAACGTATGGCCGTATTGTTTATTGAAAATAAACAAAAAATTAGCTATGTCACTGACCCTGCAACAGGTGCTCAAATAGAAACACGCACTCCATATACCGAATCTGTGGTGATTAATGCCGCAACGATTCAACAAACGCTTGGTTCACAGTTCAGAATTACAGGCTTAAGCTCTCCACAAGAAGCAGCCGAGCTTTCGCTTATGTTACGTTCTGGTGCTTTAGCAGCTCCAATGTACTTTGTAGAAGAACGTGTTGTTGGTCCAAGTTTAGGACAGGAAAATATTGATAAAGGTATTTTATCTACCCAAGTTGGCTTTATTTTAGTTGCTATTTGGATGGTTGTATTTTTCCGTATATTTGGTTTAATTGCGAATTTCGCATTGGTATTTAACCTTGCAATGATTTTAACCGTGATGTCATGGTTAGGTGCTTCACTTACGCTACCCGGTATCGCTGGTATTGTCATTACCATTGGTATGGCAGTCGATGCAAACGTACTAATTTGTGAGCGTATACGAGAAGAAATGCAATGGGGAGCATCGCCGAAACAAGCGATTGTTGCCGGATATGATCGTGCCTATAACACCATTTTCGATTCTAACCTCACCACTTTTATTGTCGCATTTATCTTGTTCGCTATCGGATCAGGGCCAATTAAAGGTTTTGCTGTGACTTTAATGATTGGTATTATTTGTTCAATGTTTACTGCTATTACTGTAACTCGTGCAATTGTACAGCTGATTTATGGTAAACGCCGTAACTTACAAAAGTTGAGTATCTAAGGAGATTATGATGACCAAAGCGACTCAACCTGAAACACAATACAGTAGATCAGAAAACGAACGCATTATTCCTTTTATGAAAATTGCGAAGCCAGCGGCGATTATTTCAGTATTAATCACGCTCGCAAGCTTATTTTTCATTGGTTATAAAGGTCTGAACCTTGGTTTAGACTTTACTGGTGGTATTGCGGCTGAGGTAACTTACACAAAAGCAGTCGAACCTGAGCAACTGACACAGGCATTAGAAAATGCAGGCTTCAAGCACACGGTTGTACAAACATTAGGTAGTAATACAGATCTTCTCGTCCGTATGCCTGTACAAAATGACCTTAAAGTTGAAGATTTAAACAACACAATTTCTAAAGCAGTACAGCTACCAAATAATACAGCGACTTTGCATAAAGTTGACTCTGTTGGTGGCCAAGTCGGAAATGAGCTTTACCTTCGTTCAGCAGGTGCTGTTGCTCTAGCACTACTACTTATGCTGATTTATGTCACTATTCGCTTTGAGTTTAAAATTGCGATGGGTGCAATCTTATCGTTATTTCACGATATTATTGCTATTTTAGGCATATTTGCTCTTATGCAATGGCCTTTTGACTTAACAGTATTAGCAGCAGTATTGGCCGTAATTGGTTTCTCTTTGAATGATAACATTGTAGTTTCTGACCGTATTCGCGAGAATTTTCGAAAGATCCGTGATGTTACACCTACCGAAGTGATTGATATTGCGCTTACAGAAACCCTAAGACGTACAATCCATACTTCGATGACATTAACCTTAGTTGTTGTTGCCATGATGGTCCTAGGTGGTGATGGCTTACATTGGTTCTCTGTGGCAATGTTTGCTGGTATTTTTGTAGGTACATATTCTTCAATTTATATTGGAACAGCATTTGCACTATGGCGTGGTATTAATCGCCAAGACTTTCTTGTTCAAGTTAAACCAGAGTTTGAAGAAGAACACCACAATATTCCTTAATATTTATTTCAATAAAAACAGCACCTCATCGGTGCTGTTTTTATTGAAGCTTTAAATTAGCTGTATTACCTATATCTTCGTAAGCAATGCAAAGCATTGAACTTTCCATATCTATATGTTCATAACGAAATTGGCCAAGTTGCTTGTGCCATAACACCCCAACACGCTTCTCAGGGCAAACTGCTGTATCTAAATCACTGAGCCGTAAACGTATACCTAGACCATGTGCTTTCAATACAGCTTCTTTTGCAGTCCAGACTTTGAACCAAAATTTTTTATCTTGACCAAGCGCTAACCATTGATTTAACTCATTGATATGAAAAAAACGTTTTGCTAAAGCTTCCATCCGTACAGTTCTAGAAAAATCCTCAATATCAATACCTATGTGCTTATAATCCTTGCTATACGCTAAAGCATAATAATTTTGACTATGTGATTGATTAAAACATAGATGTGGAAAGTCTTTTAAATATGGCTTACCGAAGATATCTTCATGCACTACAATTTCATGTCTTAGATCTGTCAATAAAAACTGTGAAAAGAGTTGCTGACGATACTGCTGTATTTTTTGTTGTTGAGTACTTGGTGAATATATGACTTTACCGTCGTCTTGATGAAACAACTCAGATAGAGCACGATAATATATAAAGATTGTCATTATTAACCACTTAAAAATCAATAAAAAACCAAGCGTTAACGCTTGGTTTTTTGAAATGCAAAGAATTAACGCTTAGATTTTTTTTCAGCTTTTTTAAAGTTCTGTACATAGCGACGGCGACGTGCAGCCACACGTTCGTCAAGCTGTGATGTACGACCTTCAAATGGGTTATGAGAGACTTTAAATTCAATTCTTACAGGCGTACCCTCAAGTTTATATACCTTACGGAATACATTCTCTAAATAACGTCTATAGTCAGCTGAAACCTTATCTACTTTATTACCATGAATAACAATCGTTGGTGGATTTTGTCCACCCATATGCGCATAACGCATTTTAATACGCCGACCGTTAACCATAGGTGGCTGATGCTGCTCTGTTGCATCGTTTAAAATTTGGGTTAACTTAGATGGAGATACTTTTAAATTTGCAGACTCATACGCACGATGAATCGATGGATATAAATCACCCACACCCGTGCCATGTAATGCAGAAATTAAATGTACACGTGCCCAAGGAATAAAGCCAAAGCGACGTTCAACGTCAAGTTTAACCTGTTTACGGTCATACTCAGACATGTTGTCCCATTTATTAATGGCGATGACCATGGCACGGCCTGCTTCTAAGGCATAACCAATCAGGTGAAGATCCTGCTCAACAATCCCCTCACGAGCATCAATGACCGTGACAATCACATGTGCGTCTTTAATGGCTTGTAAGGTTTTTACAATAGAAAACTTTTCAATTGTTTCGTCAACTTTACCTTTACGACGTACACCTGCGGTATCAATCAACGTATATTTACGCTCATTACGCTCATAAGGAATATATATCGAATCGCGTGTTGTACCTGGCATATCAAATACAACCACTCGCTCTTCTCCAAGCAAACGGTTAACAAGTGTTGACTTACCCACATTTGGACGACCAATTACAGCCAAACGTAATCCAGTTTGCTTATCTAGCTCTTCTGGATTTTCGTCTTCTGGAACATCTTGAAGAATATCTTCAATCATCTGTGCAATGCCACGCCCATGACTTGCAGCAACGTGTATTGGCTCACCGAATCCTAGTTGATAGAATTCGACCACAGCTGCTTCAGCGTGTACACCATCGACCTTATTCGCAACTAAGTAAACTTTTTTACCTAGTGTTCTTAGTTCACGTGCAATTTGTTCATCTGATGCCAACAATCCTGCACGTGCATCAACAACAAATACAATGATGTCAGCTTCATTAATCGCAGTATGAGATTGTTCAGCCATATAGGCATCAATACCAAGCTCACTTTCACCAATACCGCCCGTATCTACAACAATAAATGATTTATTATCATAGGTTGCATCACCGTATTTACGGTCACGTGTAAGACCAGCAAAGTCTGCAACAAGTGCATCTCGACTTTTGGTAATCTGATTAAATAATGTTGACTTGCCAACATTAGGACGCCCAATCAGCGCAATTACGGGTTTCATAAATTAACGGTTCTGCCAAACGCTTAAAGCGCCTTTTTGTGTTGAAACATAAAGTTGGTTGTCTACAACACGCAGTGAAGTGACTTCACCTTTTGTTGTTGAACGACCTGTGATTTTTCCTGTAACGGGATCTATAAGGCTAAGTGCGCCATCAAAATCACCCACAACTAGGTCTGTACCCAATAATACAGGATTACTCAAATTACGATGTAATAGTTGGTCATTTTCCCACAGTTTTTGCCCTGTAAGCAATCCATAAGCAACAACTTTACCATCTGTTGTCGTGATATATATTGCATCACGTGTCACTTCTGGGCGTTTATTGCTACTTGCATTGTCTGTCCAAACCACTTGTTGTTGCTGTAAATCTGTAACGGTGACTTGCCCTTGATAACTTGTCGTTACCATGAATTGACCCATCATTACAGGGTCACCATCAATATCATTAACACGCTGTATGTCTGTACGACCTTCGGCAACTGACACTCGGCGTTGTAATCTTGGTACACCACTCACGACATCTATACCGTACACGTACGAATTCGCTGTCGCAATTAAAACATTATTTGGATCAAGCTGAACAGGCGTCGCTTGACCGCGTAAACTAAGCGCAACATTTGGTAACTTGTATGTCCATAACTGCTGGCCTGTTGCCGCATCATGCGCATATACGTTACCGTCATTTGTGACTGTAATCACTCGGCCAAGTTGAATATGAGATGGTGTAATGATTGGCCCTGAAAGCTGTGCCTGCCATAAAACTTTACCTGTGCTTTGCTCTAAAGCAAACAACTCGCCTTTTTGGTTTCCAGCAACAACGACACCTTGACCAACTTCAAGTCCTGCACTTAACGTACCTTTTTTATAAATTTGGCTTGACCAAACTTGCTTGTTGCCTTGAAAGGCATCTACTGTACCTTTTTTCGGATCAATAAAATAAATCACACCTTGGTCTACAGCCATTTGCAAACGTAAAGGATCTTTTTTATTGGTTGCAGAAATATGTTGAGAAAAAACTTGTTGTAAGTTTTTTGCTTGAACTAGTTTTGGCAACGGGCTTGGTTTTATTTTTTCAACCTTAGGTTTATTACTTGAACAGCCAACGAGTGCAACTGCTAAAATAGTTAAGGCAAACGGTATTTTAAATTTTTTATGCATTTAAGATTCGTCCACTTGAGTTTTCAAAATTGGGGTTTCAATATGAGGATCATCTACTAAAACGCCAACACTTTCGAGTTTAATTTGTAAAATTTGTGGTTGCAGCTTACGTGCCACAGCTGCTTTCCAAGCACTTTCATATGCAGTTTTTGCATTTGGCGTATCATTCTTATATACATAAATATCGCCACGTGCTTCATCTGCAGTGCCTTTAAACGATTCAAGTTTGATTAAATCTAGTGTTTTCAATGCATCGTCATATTTTTTGTTAGCAATTTGGGCATATGCTAAATGCAAGTTGACCAAGGCAACTAAGCCTTCATCTTTTACTTTTATCGCTTGTGCTTTTTGTAACTCTTTTTCTGCCGCAGCGTAATCATTACGATCAGCAAAGATTTTTGCCAAAATAAGTTGCGCTTGAATCGCTTGAACTGAATCAGGATCTTTTTTTACGATTTCATCTGACAAACGCATTAAGTTGGTTAATGCAGTTTTATCACTCAAAGGGGCTGCTTGTGCCTGATCCATCAATTGCTGTACACGAGCTGTTTCATTTTCTGAATCAACTCGCTTATTTTTTTGCCAATAATTCCATGCAAAAAAAGCAATAAGCACAACTAAAATCGCAGTAATAACAGAAGAACCATACTTCTTGCCTAGCGATTTAAACTTATCTAACTGTTCTTCTTCTGTGAGTGCGCTCATGTCATAATCCTTACTACTAAACGCGAGATGATGGAAATTGCTGAAGCAAAAATGAAACCACATCAGCAAGCATAACATCTGTTTGTTCTGCTGTTGCTAAGTGCTTAAAAGCAACATGTTGAGCTGTTTGCTCTCGCTCACCAAAAATCATGGCATACACTGCCCCTGACTGGTCTGCTTTTTTCATTTGGCTTTTCATACTGCCCTGCGAGCCTACTTTAACACGAATTGTTGCATTGGCTTGCTCTAATTCATCTCGAAGTTGCTCTGAAAATAACAAAGCTTGTCCTTGACACTGTGGGTCAGTCACTAAAAAGACTTCACAATCTCGTATCGGCTCTTGCGTTGCGAACTGCTCTAATAATAGTAATAGACGCTCTACCCCCATACCAAAACCAGCAGCAGGTACAGACTGGCTTGCTTTGCCTTTAAGCTGTCCAACTAAACCGTCATAGCGTCCACCGCCACATACTGTTGCTTGTGAGCCTAAGTGGGTCGTCGTCCACTCAAATACAGTTTTATTGTAGTAATCTATACCACGCACTAGCTTTTGATTGACAATATATGCAATACCCGCTTGATCTAAATAGCTTTTTAACATATTAAAATGTGTTAGCGTTTCTTCTTGCATAAAGTCATGCAATTGCGGGGCAGTCGCTAAAATACGCTGTGTTTGCTCATTTTTCGAGTCTAAAATACGCAGTGGGTTCGTCGTTAAACGGCGCTGTGAATCTTCATCTAAATCTGTTTTATATGCCGTTAAATAATCAACTAAAGCATTTTTATAGGCTGTTCGCTCGTCTAGTTCACCGAGTGTATTGAGCTCAAGTTGTACTTTGTCTGCAATACCTAAATGCTTCCACAAACGTGCAGTCAGTAAAATCAGCTCTGCTTCAATATCTGGTGTTGCAACACCAAATGTTTCTACGCCAAACTGGTGAAACTGGCGATAACGCCCTTTTTGTGGTTTTTCATAACGGAACATTGGCCCCATATACCATACGCGTGGTGTTGCACCACGGAGTAAGTTATGCTCAAGCAAAGCACGTACACACCCTGCGGTTCCTTCAGGTCTTAATGTTAAAGACTCTGGCGGATTGCCTTTATCAAAAAAGGTATACATCTCTTTTTCAACAATATCAGTAGCATCACCAATTGCACGCTTAAATAAACCTGTATTTTCAACAAGGGGCAAGCGAATTTGCTGATAACCATAAGCATCCATTAATGATGCCAAATACATTTCCAACTTTCTCCAAGCCACTGTTTGTGTTGGAAGGATGTCGTTAAAACCTTTTACTGCAACGATTGAACTCATGATGATGAACTACGAATAATTTCTTTTGATTTTGCTTTTTCAAGCTCGATAACACGTTGACGAACCATTGACTCAATTTCATCAACCAACTGATGTGTGTCTATAAGATGGCTTTTATCGCCATTTCGGTACACAAGTGATCTTGGACTTGCACCAACTATACCAATATCTGCTTCTTTGGCTTCACCGGGACCATTTACTTTACAGCCAATTACAGAGACATCCATTGGTGTTCGGATATCTTCCAAACGCTCTTCAAGGGCTTGCATGACTTTAATCACATCAAACTCTTGTCTTGAACAGCTCGGGCAAGCAATAAAGTTAATTCCATTTGAGCGTAAGCTCAAAGATTTTAAAATATCAAAGCCAATTTTAATTTCTTCTTCGGGTTGCGCGGCCAGTGAAATACGCATCGTGTCGCCAATACCATCAAGCAATAATCCGCCCAATGCAATCGCAGACTTCACTGTGCCTGTACGATAAATACCTGCTTCTGTAACACCTAAATGTAACGGGTTATCAATTTGCTTTGACAATAAGCGATATGCATCTAAAGTTAAAAAGACATTTGAAGCTTTTACACTCACTTTAAACTCATGAAAGTTTAAACGATCTAATATGTCTATATGACGTAGTGCAGACTCAAGGAGTGCCTCACCTGTGGGTTCACCATATTTTTTTTGTAAATCTTTTTCTAGTGATCCAGCATTTACCCCAATACGCATTGAAATGTCATGATGTCTTGCAGCAGCAACGACTTCTCGAATCTTTTTCTCTGAACCAATATTACCAGGGTTAATTCGCAAACAATCTGCACCATAATCTGCAACAGCGAGTGCAATTTTATAGTCGAAATGAATATCTGCGACCAATGGAACACTAACACGTTTTCTAATTTCACCAAAAGCTACTGCTGCTTCCATAGAAGGAACAGACACACGCATAATATCTGCGCCAGCATCAGCACAACGCTGAATTTGTGCCACAGTTGCATCCACATCACAGGTTTCTGTATTGGTCATACTTTGCACACTAATCGGTGCATCACCACCAACATAAACCGAACCAACACGAATTTTACGGGTTTCTCGGCGTTTAATCGGGTTTACTATCATGATTACGTTGCTCGACTATGTCTTTTAACGAGATAAACGGAAATCTGCTTTGCCGTTTACGGTATAAGGAGACAATGAAATCGCTTCACCGTTTAAGTTTAATGACACGGCTTTAGCATCACTGAGCTGAATCTGAAAAGGTGACTGCCCATTTAGCATAAGGTCTTGTGTTTGACGACCTTTCGCAAGAACTTTACCTGTAGAGTCAATAATATTAAGTGAGGTAGGCTCAGAAATTTTAATTTCTAGTTTGTCACCAGAAACTGCCTCATCTTGATTCAGTGATAACACTTGCACATTTGATGAATTGGCAGCAACACCTTGCTCTTGTTTCTTTTTGTTAGACCAATTTTGTGCAGCAACAATTGCCACCCAAATGAGTACAACAACAATTGCTAAAATGGTAATACGTTTAAGCCACTTGCGGTTACGACTACTATTTGACCCAGGTAATTTACCCATAATTTTAATGGGTGAATCATTTAACGCATGCTCAGCATTAAACCCGGTATCCTTTTGATAGATTTCATCAAAACGCTGAATAATCATTGAAGCATCAACATTTAGATACCGTGCATAAGTACGGTAATATCCTTTAATAAACGTTGGTTCTGGTAACGCAGTATATTCATCTTTCTCTAAAGCTTCTAATGTACGCACTGGCATGTTTAGTGCCTGAGAGACATCAGCCAACTCATATTTTTTTTGAAGACGGACATGGCGTAAGTATTCACCAGGACGTTGAATATTATCTAAATTGTTTGAGCTTGATTGTGTACCCGCCGATTGCTGTGAATTTGGATTTACTTCCATACCGCCTCAGTATTGTACTGTTGTTGCAAATAATTTTGATACTCTTGGCTATCTGGATATTTCGCTCGCAATTGATTGGCCAAGACCTGCTGGGTAATGTTATCACCATTTGCATGCGCAATGCGAATTCCTAACCAAAGTGCCACATTCGTTTGATTATTCATGCCCACAGCACGCACAGAGTTTTGATATTGTACTAATGCATTTTGATAGTCTGCTTTTTGATAGGCGATATCTGCCAAGCCCTGATATGCAAAAGTTGCATTTGAATTTACTTTCACTGCACTTTGGTAACTCTGCTCAGCATTGGCAACATCACCCAACTTTTGATAGGTTCTACCAAGCGTTTCAAAGGCCAAAGCACGTTGAGTATACCCTAAAGTGGAGGCCGCAATTTGTAACTCTTTGGTTGCATCTTCAAACCGACCGATTTGATAAAGATAAAAGCCGTAGTTATTTCTAATTTGTGCATCTGTTCGGTCTAAAGCGATGGCTCTTTTGAAATAACCATCTGCTTTAGCAACATTTACAGGGCTACCTTCTTGTTGTAATAATACTGCCATCATCATGTAAGTCGTTGGATCACTACTGTCTTTCTTAAGTGCTTCATCTAATTCACGTTTTGCTGCATCTATATCTCCTGTACGAAGATATTCGGCAGCCATTTGCGTGCGTACTTGTGCAGATTTTTTCGGATCTACTTTCAGTTGATTACTTGTCGATTGACATGCTGTAAGTAAAATTAAACTCACAGCCATACTGCCTTGTATTAAAAATTTGATTGCACTCATGTTTTTCACCATGACTTTGGATAATCGCTCAACCTTGGGACCGTACAATCTCATGTTGTTGTGCAACTTTCTTTTTCCACTGTTCAGCACGGCGTGTTCGGTCTGCAACTTGACCAACCAACTGACCACATGCAGCATCAATATCATCACCACGTGTTTGACGAATCGTACATACAAAACCGGCATCTGACAGCACTTTTTGAAATGCCATAATACGATTACGACTCGAACGACCATACGGTGCGTGTGGAAACGGGTTAAAAGGAATAAGATTAATCTTACTTGGTAAATCTTTTAATAACTTGACCATCTGGTGTGCATGCTCAAGCTTATCATTTACACCATCAAGCATAACATACTCAATTGTGACATGTTTACGTGCACTTTCATTACCGTCTTTTTTAATATAACGCTGTGCAGAAGCAATCAATTGTTCAAGTGGATATTTTTTATTAATTGGTACAAGTTCATTACGTAATTCATCATTTGGCGCATGTAAAGAAATCGCTAAAGCGACATCAAGTTGCTCTCCAAGCTTATCAATCATTGGTACAATACCTGACGTAGATAAGGTCACACGGCGTTTAGACATGCCATAAGCAAAATCGTCCAACATGAGTGACATCGCTTGAACAACTGGCTTAAAGTTAAGTAACGGCTCACCCATTCCCATCATCACGACATTGGTCACTGAGCGCGTACGCTCTGCAACTTCAACATCTTCCATATAAGATTCGTTTGCCACCCATAACTGACCAATAATTTCGTCTGGGGTCAAATCACGCTGGAATCCTTGCTTACCTGTAGAGCAAAATGAACAATCTAATGCGCAACCCACTTGTGAAGAGATACATAACGTTTTGCGTGCGCCTGTTTTGTCATCTGCAGGAATAAGTACAGTTTCAACCAAAGAACCCGAACCTTCACCGACACGAAAAACCCACTTACGTGTACCATCTTTAGAATAATGACGATGTACTACTTCTGGTGCTTTAACTTCGCACACTTTTTCTAATTTTTCTCGCAACTTACCTGAAATATTACTCATTTGTGCAAAATCTGTAATAAAGTACTGGTGTACCCATTTCATGACTTGCCCTGCTCTAAACTTTTTTTCACCTAAACTTTCAAAAAATTGTTCGAGCGCTGCACGTGACATACCCAGTAGGTTGATTTTTGGCGTTGCATCCTTGGTAGGCTGATGCAATGTGGCGCTATCTTGTTCATCGACTGCTAAAGATGAACTAACTGCTTCATGAGCCATGTGTATTACCTAAACAATATTAATGATAAGAGAGATGTGTTGCTACAAAAAGGAAAGCATTAAAAACAAAAAACCAGATAAGTAGTGTACCACTTATCTGGTCACGTTGTCTCAAATTAACGAGTACGTGGACACACTTCAGTTTGTGCAAAGAAGTAAGATACTTCACGCGTAGCAGATGCTACAGAGTCTGAACCGTGTGCAGCATTTTCATCGATGCTTACAGCAAAGTCTGCACGGATTGTACCAGGTGCTGCTTCTTTAGGGTTTGTCGCGCCTAAGATTTCACGGTGAGCAAGTACTGCATTTTCACCTTCAAGTACAGACACAACAACAGGACCAGAAGTCATGAATGCAACTAGGTCAGCAAAGAAACCACGTTCTTTGTGCTCTGCATAGAAGCCTTCAGCTTCAGCTTGAGACAAATGCTTCATTTTTGTTGCAATGATTTTTAGACCTGCTTTTTCAAAGCGAGCAAAGATATCGCCCACGTGGTTTTTAGAAACAGCATCTGGTTTAACAATAGATAACGTACGTTCAACTGCCATGATAGGCTCCTTAAACAAAATAAACAGCGAAAATTTTGCGCATTATAACGAGGTCAGCCAAAATAATCAGCTTACAAAGTGTAAAAGTTCAATTTTTTAATCTATTTTTTAGTCTGCTTCATCAATCCAAGCCATTTGTATGGCTTCAAGCAGGCCTTCCGTTGACTTATTAGGGTCATCTGAAAAATTTGGCAAAGCACAGACCCATGCATGTAAATCTGTAAACCTAACCCACTGTGGATCAACTTCTGTGTGTACTTCAGACAACTCTATTGCAATATCTAGCGTATCTGTCCAACGTAATCCCATGTTCTACTCACCGTGTATAAGCTATTTCTAGTATAATATATTCAAAGGATAATATGAAAATAATACCCACACATAATAACGACTGTAGCAAATGCTATACCAAGCAATGCGCCAACCAATACATCTGTCGGATAATGTAAGCCTAAAATGATCCGAGATAAGGCCACTAATACAGTAAACGGCAACATTAAATACAGCAAGATTGGCGAAATACAACCAAGGACTATCGTGGCTAATACAGCATGTAAAGTATGTCCCGATGGAAAACTATAGTGGTCGAGTGGCCTATCACCAGCGACAATCACTTGATGGACTTGATAAGGTCTTGGACGTAAAGTTTTTGTTTTTAGTATTTTATATATTGCTGTTACACAAAAACTTGCACAGGCCAAATAAATAATTTGTTTATAACCATACTGTTTTTGTAACATCCATACCATCACCAACATAACAAACCAAAACGTACCATCACCTAAACGGCTAATCAGTTTAAAGAAATAGGCAACCGATGGACGTTTGGACCACTGATTCAAACAAATACAACATTGCAAATCAAATGATAGAATTTTCACTTTAAGTGTATTCAACATAGATCACCTCTATTTATTTTTTTAGTTACCTATTTATTTTCAATGACTTATTTATTGTGCTGTATATAACAATTCTTTTCAATACACCCACATCATAAACTAAAATATATGATACAAACATGACAAACTAATTTGACATAAAAAAACCTGCAAAAATGCAGGTTTTTCTTTTAAAAACAAAATTAGTTTTTGTCTTTATCAATAATTTTGTTGGCTTTAATCCACGGCATCATTGCGCGCAATTTATTACCTGTCACTTCAATGCCATGCTCTGCATTTTGACGACGACGTGCAGTCATTGATGGGTAGTTTAAAGCACCTTCTTGAATAAACATTTTTGCATATTCACCAGATTGAATACGTTTAAGTGCATTACGCATTGCTTCACGAGACTGCTCGTTAATAACTTCAGCACCTGTAACATATTCACCATATTCAGCATTGTTTGATACTGAATAGTTCATATCAGCAATACCGCCTTCGAACATTAAGTCAACAATCAATTTTAGCTCATGTAAACATTCGAAGTAGGCCATTTCTGGTGCATAACCCGCTTCAACCAAAGTCTCGAAGCCCATTTTAACCAGTTCAACCGCACCACCACACAGTACTGCTTGCTCACCAAATAGGTCAGTTTCAGTTTCTTCACGGAATGAAGTTTCAATAATACCAGTACGACCACCACCTACGCCAGACGCATAAGACAATGCAACATTACGTGCATTACCAGAAGCATCTTGATGAATTGCAATTAAGTCAGGTACACCTGAACCACGTTGGAATTCTGAACGAACTGTATGACCTGGTGCCTTTGGTGCAACCATAATTACATCTAGGTCTTTACGTGGTACAACTTGGTTGTACAAAATTGCAAAGCCGTGTGCAAATGCAAGTGTTGCACCTTCTTTAATATTTGGCTCAATCACATCGCGGTAAAGCTGTGATTGGAATTCATCAGGAGTTAAGATCATTACAAGATCTGCACCTTTAACCGCATCAGGAACTTCAGCGACTTTTAAGCCAGAAGTTTCTGCTTTTTTCCATGATGCTGATCCTGCACGTAGGCCAACTGTCACATCTACACCTGACTCTTTTAAGTTAAGTGCGTGTGCATGGCCTTGTGAACCATATCCAATGATCGCAACTTTCTTGCTTTGGATAATTGATAGATCACAGTCTTTATCATAGAAAATTTGCATGTGTTATTTATCTCCAGTAAAAATTTTTTTAAATTAAATGCTTAAAACTTTTTCGCCACGTGCAATACCAGACACGCCAGAACGAACAACTTCTAAAATGGTATTTTCTGCCAGCGCATCAATAAAACCATCTAATTTTTCAGTTGTACCCACAATTTGTACGGTATACGTGGTTGGTGTTACATCTACAATCGTGGCACGAAAAATATCTGCTGTACGCTTAATTTCATCACGTGCCGTGCCAAGTGCTTTGACTTTAATCAATAACAGTTCACGTTCAATATGGGCACCATCACTCAGTGCAATCACTTTCACGACTTCAATGAGTTTATTGAGCTGCTTCGTGATTTGCTCAATCTTATGGTCATCGCCATACGTTGTTAATGTTAAACGTGACAGTGTTTCATCTTCTGTTGGTGCAACATTTAAGGTTTCAATATTATAACCACGTTGGCTAAATAAACCGACTAAACGTGACAATGCACCAGATTCATTTTCAATCAATACTGAAATAATATGTCTCATGCTCGTACTCATGCTGTGCGCTCCCCTTTGGATAGCCACATATCTTTCATTGATTGTGCTGGCACTAGCATTGGATAAACATGCTCATCGTCTTCAACCAATACATTAATAAACACACATTTATCATTAATGGCCATTGCTTCTTGTAGCTTTTCTTCTAATTCATCGGCATGTTTAATGGTAATTGCCACATGCCCATAGGCTTCCATTAACTTAGCAAAATCTGGCAAAGATTTTACATACGATTGCGAATGTCTGCCTTCGTAGTTCATGTCTTGCCATTGGCGGACCATACCCAACGAACCATTATTTAAACACAAAATTTTGACATTAATGTCGTATTGTTTACACGTTGAAAGCTCTTGAATACACATTTGAATCGAGCCATCACCTGTCATACATACCACTTGTTGCTCAGGGAATGCTAATTTTGCACCCATAGCATACGGTAAGCCTACGCCCATTGTGCCTAAACCACCTGAGTTAATCCACTGACGTGGTCGGTCGTATTTATAATATAATGCACTAAACATTTGGTGCTGACCCACGTCAGAGGTAATAATCGCTTCACCATTGGTAACTTTATATAATGCTTCAACCACTTGTTGTGGCTTCATATTGCCATTTTGCGCAGGTGCATAACGCAAACCATGATAACCACGCCAAACATTAATTTGATCCCACCAATCGCTTAATGCTTCAGGATTTGGTTTAGATACGTTTAATTGCTTTAACTGCGCTAACATTTCCTGTAGTACAGGCTGTACAGCACCCACAATTGGAATATGTGCAGAAATCGTTTTAGAAATGGCAGCAGGGTCAATATCTATATGAATGACTTTCGCATTTGGACAGAACTTGCTTGGGTTATTGGTCACACGGTCATCAAAACGTGCACCGACAGCAAAAATAACATCGGCATTATGCATAGCCATATTGGCCTCATAATAACCATGCATACCCAACATGCCTAAAAACTGCGGATCTGTACCAGCGAAACCACCTAACCCCATGAGCGTACTGGTTACAGGGTAATTCAAAAGATGAGCAATTTCAGTCAAAATATCAGAGGCATTGCCTTGAACCAACCCACCACCTGTATAAATCACAGGACGTTTTGCAGTCAGCAACTCATCAACCGCTTTACGAATTTGACCCGCATGACCACGATATGGTGGCTGGTAAGAGCGCATTTTCACTTTTTCTGGATAAGCGTATGCAAATTTATCGACTGGATTAGTGACATCTTTTGGAATGTCAATGACTACAGGTCCAGGTCGTCCAGTAGATGCAATATAAAATGCTTTTTTTATAATTTCAGGAATTTCACTGGCATGACGAACTTGAAAACTGTGTTTTACAATTGGTCTAGACACACCAATCATGTCTGTTTCTTGGAAGGCATCTTCGCCAATCAGGTGTGATGCCACTTGACCAGACAATACAACCATTGGAATAGAATCCATATATGCGGTTGCAATTGGTGTAACTGTATTTGTTGCACCAGGACCAGAGGTCACAAGAACGACACCTGTTTTACCTGTCACACGTGAGTAGGCATCTGCCATATGACCTGCAGCTTGCTCATGGCGCACAAGGTAGTGATTGACTTTGTCTTGTTGATACAATGCATCATAAATATGTAGAACAGCACCGCCCGGATAACCGAAAACGTGCTCAACTCCCTCGTCCGCAAGTGCACGAACAAGCATTTCACCACCAGAAAGAAGTTCCAACGTGATTCACCCTTTTTTTGTCGTACTGTAATTACAATACAATACGATTAATTCTAAACACCCACTGTGCTTTTTGTGTCAACACAGCTAAACGACTTATCTTGCAACAGGAATAACCTTGACGCAACAGCAGATTGCGCTGAAATCACACGTCAGTTTATATAAAATATGCTGGGATAAACACACTTTAAAACATAACAACTCGGCTAGAGTGCATGCCTATTGCAACTACATTTCATTGAAGGGTGATCAATTGATGTAAGATAGGACAATATTTTTGTTGTTTCACTATACAATGTCAAGGTTTAAGCCTATTTTTCGTAATTATTATGCCATAAAAGTGCATAGAAGAAAATTTTCATGCCTTTTATAGTTTTTTTAATGCCAATTTGGTAATTTTTACCTCAGGTTGTAGTTTATTTATATCATCATGTACGATCTGCCATTTCATACTCGCATGGACAATCTTATGACATACCCAAAAAAAATTTACAGTGCTTTATTTTTACTGCTATTAACTACTGCCGTAAATGCTCAGGACATTTATAAATGGGTAGATGCTCAAGGGGTCACTCATTATGGCCAAACACCACCACAAAACACCAAAAAAATTACTGTCTTTAAAACATATGGTCAAACTACTTCTTCTGCATCTTCGACACTACCACCAGATCAAAGCTCTCAAAAACCTGTTGTAGGAATACTGACCAACTCAGGGACAATACAAAATTCTACAACTGAAGGGAATTCTTCCGCCAAACTACCGCAATAATAAAAGACATGAAAAGATAGACTTTAATCACAAACAAGATTCACTTTTTATGGCATTTTGCGCTATGCTGTACGGTAATTTTATAACTTCATATTGTCGCGTCGATTAAATTTTTATGACTACATCACACATTGATTCAGAATATCAAGCAGGTGCGATTGAACCCCAAGTACAACAAGACTGGGCAAACCGCAAATCTTTCAAAGTTGCAGACACTGTAGAGGGCAAACGTCGCTACATTCTGTCTATGTTCCCATACCCAAGTGGTAAACTGCACATGGGACATATACGCAACTACACCATTGGTGATGTGATGAGTCGTTATTATCAACTCAAGGGGGAAACTGTACTACAGCCCATGGGTTGGGATGCTTTTGGTTTACCTGCAGAAAATGCAGCAATTGATCACAAAGTTGCACCGGCAAAGTGGACATTTGACAATATCGCCTACATGCGTAATGGACTTAAGAGCTTAGGCTTAGCCGTTGACTGGGACCGTGAAATTGCAACATGTACACCTGAATATTACCGTTGGGAACAATGGCTTTTTGTTCAGTTATACAAAAAAGGATTAATTTATCGAAAATTATCGACAGTCAATTGGGATCCTGTAGACCAAACTGTTTTAGCCAACGAACAAGTGATTGATGGTCGAGGTTGGCGTTCGGATGCATTGGTTGAAAAGCGTGATATTCCAATGTATTACTTCCGTATTACAGACTACGCCCAAGAATTACTCGATGATTTAGAACAACTAAAAGATGGCTGGCCACAACGCGTTTTGACCATGCAACGTAACTGGATCGGTCGCTCTGAAGGCATGGATATTACCTTTCCATCAGCAGACAGTAGTATTTATGCAGATGGTTTAACGGTGTACACCACTCGCCCAGACACCCTCATGGGTGTGACGTATGTCGCAATTGCGGCTGAACACCCTATGGCGAAAAAAGCTGCTGAACTACGCCCTGAATTAAATACATTTATTGAAGAATGTCGTCATGGCTCTGTGTCTGAAGCAGATATGGCAACTGCTGAGAAAAAAGGAGTTGCAACAGGTTTATATGTAAAACACCCGATCACAGGTGAAGATGTTCCTGTATGGATTGCCAACTATGTGCTGATGTCGTATGGCTCTGGTGCGGTCATGGCAGTGCCTGCACATGATGAACGTGATTTTGAATTTGCCAATAATTTTGGTTTAAACATTAAACAAGTGATTCGTGTTGCAGCAGATGAGACCTATAACACAACTCAATGGCAGGAATGGTATGGCAGTAAAGAAGGTACGCTTATTCACTCAGGTGAATTTGATGGCCTAAACTTCCAACAAGCCTTCGATGCATTTATAACTAAGCTACAACCACAAGGTTTAGCCGATAAAAAAGTACAGTTCCGTTTACGTGACTGGGGTGTTTCACGCCAGCGTTATTGGGGCTGTCCAATCCCAATGATTAACTGTGAGTCTTGCGGTCAAGTGCCTGTACCTGAAGACCAGTTGCCTGTTGTTTTACCTACAGATGTCATTCCAGATGGTTCAGGCAATCCTTTGGCAAAAATGCCTGAGTTTTATGAAACTACTTGCCCAAATTGTGGTGGTGCTGCTAAACGTGAAACAGATACTTTAGATACCTTTGTTGAATCATCTTGGTATTATGCACGCTTTGCATCTCCAGATTTTGCTGAAGGTATGATTAAACCAGAAGCGGTACAAACATGGTTACCTGTCACCCAATATATTGGTGGTGTTGAACACGCTATTTTACATTTATTGTATGCGCGTTTTTTCCATAAACTTATGCGTGATGAAGGCGTTGTCCACGGTAACGAACCTTTTACGAATTTACTTACACAAGGCATGGTGTTGGCAGATACGTTCTATCGTGAAGCATCTGATGGCAAAAGAACATGGTTTAACCCTGCGGATGTCGTCTTAGAACGTGATGATAAAGGCCGTGTGCTCGCTGCGATTCATAAAGAAGATGGTCAACCTGTTGTGATCGGTGGCCAAGAGAAAATGTCGAAGTCAAAAAATAATGGCGTAGACCCACAACTCATTATTGATCAATACGGCGCAGATACTGCACGCGTATTTACCATGTTTGCAGCATCACCTGAGCAATCGCTTGAGTGGTCAGATGCAGGTGTTGAGGGCTCAAACCGTTTCTTAAAGCGTGTATGGCGCTTAACAGCAAACTTTTTAGAAAAAAATGCTGAATATGTCAAACTTGATATTGCAAATCTTTCTGACAATGCACAAGACTTGCGTAGAAAAACCCATGAAACCATTGCAAAAGTTGCAGATGACATTGAGCGTCGCCATGCGTTTAATACAGCAATTGCTGCACAAATGGAGTTTTTGAATACGCTTGCTAAGTTTAATGCAACATCACCACAAGATGTTGCGGTAGAACGTGAAGCGATTTTAAGCTTACTGACATTACTTGCACCATTTGCACCGCATTTAAGTCAAACGTTATTGGCTCAATTTGGCATTGATTTAACACAACATCAATTCCCAGAAGTTGATCAAAAAGCATTGACCCGTAACGTACAAACGATTGTAGTACAGGTCAATGGTAAACTCCGCGGTAAATTAGAGGTTGCAGTCGGTCTATCTAAAGAAGATTTACTTACACAAGCCAAAGCATTGCCAGAAGTTCAACAGTTTTTAACAGGACCAACAAAAAAAGAAATTGTTGTACCTAATAAACTGGTTAACCTAGTCGTATAACAAGGAAAAAGCATGCACTTAACTCATCGTTTAGCAGCTGTCGTTTTAACTTTAGGCTTAAGTGCAAGCTTGGTCGGTTGTGGTTTTCACCTTGTTGGAAAAGGCCCGTATGCAACGCCTGTTGCATACAACAACATGGCACTGAGTTTACCAAACAAAGCCAATGCCCTTGAAGAAAAACTGGTGGTTTATCTGACGGGTAATGGTATTCACATTACCACTAATGCAAATCAGTACACGTTGCGTGTTTTAGACTATAACTATCGCCGCCAGAAACTCAGTGGTCGTGTTGCTGAAGTAATTTTACAATTGAACGCAACATTCCAAATTGAAGATAAAAACGGCAAAGTGGTTACACAGCCTAGAACCATTAGTAGTGTAAAAAGCTATCAATACAACGTGGCAACAGTGAATGTTGATGACAATGAGGAAAGTTATTTAAATAACATTTTAGTCGATGATGTGGCACAGCAAATGGCCCGCCAAATTGCAACAAATCGTTTACCGACGACTACTTCTCCGTAAATGACTTTACTCTAATTTATGAAAATTGATTACTTCCAAGCACTCAAACACAGCCAAAATGCCATGGGTGCTTGGATTTTACATGGTCAAGAACCTCTTCTAGAACAAAACTTGCTCGACCAGTTTCGTAAATACTGGCAAAATCAAGAGATTGAAAGACAACGTTATGACATACACAACGTCAATGATTGGAAACAAGTCTTTCAAGCCCTCAACAGCTTATCTTTGTTTTCTCAAGCACTGGGTATAGAAGTACATAGCCACATTAAACCCGACGCTCAAGCACTCAAGCAACTCAAATTATTTATTCAAGACCCGCAACAAAATACACTTGTTATTGTGATGCCCAAACAAGACAGTGCAGGCTTAAAAAGTAGTTTATTTAAAACAGTCGAAGCGAATGGCGTCGTTGTTTCACTCAATCTCCCTTATGAAAAAGACCAACAAAAAATACTTGAGCTTGAAGCGAAAAAAGTAGACATTCAACTAGATCAAACTGCTTGGCAGTGGTTACTTGAACACCACGAACACAATTTATTGGCTGCCAAAAATAGTCTGATTCGTGTCAGTGACACATTTCCAGAACACAAAAATATTTCTATTGCGGAACTACTCAACTGCCTACAAGATCAATCTCGCTACTCGATTTATGATTTAAGCGATGCATTACTCAAAGCTGACTTTCATCAGTCTATTAAAATTTATCAGTACTTAGTGGCAGCAGATGAACCCATGAGTTTAATTTTATGGCTACTTAACAAAGAAATGCGACTTTTAATGCAAATTTTTGAAGACCCTCAATCTGTAACTCAATTGGGTATTTGGCAAAATAAAGTTAGACTATACCAACAAGCCGTGCAAAGGTTTTCACCGCAAACTTTCTTACGCTGGCCTACGCTACTACTTCAAGTAGATCTTGCAATTAAAGGCTACAGCAAACACCCGGCACATCTCACGGTACTACAAATTATTGCAATTTTATGTGGTAAACCATTATTTAATTAAATTATTATGATTATCAATTAGATTTAAATCACTTTATAATTTTTCAACACGTTCACAGTAGATTCACTTTTTTCACTTAATCTACCTTTCTATATTTCATTTTTTACTGACGTTGTTTCACGCTATGTTAAAAAAAATCAAACCGATACGACTTGTTATTGTTCTTGCAATCATTGCTGCCCTTTGTTTTTTTATTTGGCAATCGTTCAAACCTAAAACAGAACAGCCACAGTATATTACCGAAGAAGTTGTTCGGGGAAATCTTGAAAATACTGTACTTGCTACAGGTACACTTGGTGCAAGTAAAAGCTTAAGCGTAGGTGCTCAGGTTTCCGGTCAGGTCAAACATATGTACGTTCAACTGGGTGACCAAGTCAAAAGAGGACAAATTATTGCTAAAATTGACTCTGTCACACAAGCCAATGCACTAGACAATAGTGCAGCAAGTATTAAAAGCCTATTAGCACAACGTGTACAACAAGAAGCTCAACTCAACGAAGCCAATTCTGAATATAAACGCCAAAAATCGATGTTTGCTCAAGATGCCACTTCTCGCTCAAATTATGAAGCGGCTGATGCAAAATATAAAACAGCTGTAGCTCAACTTAAAGTGATTGATGCACAAATTGAACAAGCACATTTATCTGAATCTACTGCACGTATTAATTTGAATTACACCAAAATCATTGCACCTATGGACGGGACAATTGTCGCGATTGTGACCAATGAAGGGCAAACCGTTAACTCAAATCAAACCACACCAACGATTGTAAAATTGGCACAGCTTGATCAAATGACTATCAAAGCTCAGGTCAGCGAAGCTGATATTATGAAAATTGAAAAAGGCCAACAAGTTTACTTTACAACACTTGGTGATGACAAAAAACGTTATGCAACACTGCGTCAAGTTGAACCTGCACCAGACTCAATTAGCAGTGATTCGAGCACCAGCAGTAATTCAGCCGTTTACTATAATGCTTTATTTGATGTACCCAATTCCGATCAAAAACTTCGTATTAATATGACAGCACAGGTCTATATTGTTCTTAGCGCTGTTAAAGATGCCCTATTAATTCCATCCACTGCGCTTAGTAACCGTGGTCCAAAACATTCAGACAATACAACAACATCTAAAAACACAAAAGAGACTTTGCCAAACAAAGCTACAAAACTTGAACTAACACCTGCACAAAAAGAGTTACTTCAATCAGGTCAAGCCAGTTTGAGTATGGTACGTGTACTGGTAGATAACACCCCTCAAATACAGCAAGTACTCATTGGCATGAATAACCGTATTAGTGCGCAAGTACTTGCAGGCCTTAACGAGGGCGACCAAGTCATTATTGCAGATAGCAATGACTCTTCGGCAGCCAATGCCAAAGCCAGTAATAACCGTAAACGCAATACACCACCACCTATGGGAATGTAAACATGACACAACAAGCATTGCTTGAAGTTCGTGACCTTATTCGAGAATTCCCCGCAGGTGAAGGTACGATTCAAGTTTTAAAAAACATCAACTTAAGCATTTATTCTGGTGAGTTGGTTGCAATTGTTGGGCAATCTGGCTCTGGTAAATCTACCCTCATGAACATTTTGGGTTGCCTCGATCGCCCAACGCAAGGATATTATCAGGTCAATGGTCATGAAACAGGTCAACTTGAACCTGATGAACTTGCGAAATTACGTAGAGAGTATTTTGGCTTTATTTTTCAGCGTTACCATTTACTCAATGACCTTTCAGCGGAAGGCAATGTAGAAGTGCCTTCAGTATATGCAAGTGCTGCACCATCTGAGCGAAAAAACAGAGCAAAAACACTACTGACTGCTCTTGGGCTTGAAAGTAAAACCCAAAACCGACCGAACCAACTCTCTGGTGGGCAACAGCAGCGTGTATCTATTGCACGTGCACTCATGAATGGTGGCGATGTTATTTTGGCTGATGAGCCTACTGGCGCACTTGACTCTAACAGTGGTATAGAAGTCATGCGTATTTTACGTGCCTTAAATGCAGCAGGTCATACCATTATTTTAGTCACACACGATATGGATGTGGCAAAGAATGCAACTCGTATTATTGAACTTAAAGATGGTGAAGTCATTGCAGACCGCTCCAATTCACAAAAAGTACTAGAAAATAGCAATGACGCGTCTTCACATCATGCAGTATTAGACTCCAATACACAAAAAGGAAAAAAAGTCTCTGCAGTTCGCTCTTCTCTAGATCGTCTGTCTGAAGCCTTTCGTATGGCACTTCTTGCCATGAATGCACATCGCATGCGTACCTTTTTAACTATGCTAGGTATTATTATTGGCATTGCATCAGTCGTTACAGTTGTGGCTCTAGGGCGAGGTACGCAAGAGGAAATCTTAAAAGAGATTAGTAGCTTAGGTACAAATACAATTACAGTCATGCAAGGTAAAGGCTTTGGTGATAACTCCAAAACAGCAAACTTTAAAACATTAATTCCCAGTGATGCCGATGCTTTAGCAACTCAACCGTATGTAAGCGCAGTCAGTCCGTTAGTTAACACGTCTAAAGTCATTCGCTTTCAAGAAAATGAAGCCACTGCTAGTATTAATGGCGTTGGCCGTGACTTCTTTATGGTCAAAGGACTCAGCTTTCAAGAAGGACAAGGGTTTGATGAAAATAGTGTACGTATTCGTGCGCAAGATGTCGTCATTGACACCAACACTCAAAAGCAGTTTTTCTCTCATTTACGTAGTCCAGTTGGACAAGTAATTTTACTTGGTAGCGTACCTGCTCGTATTATTGGTGTGATTGCACCACCAACGAACACAGCAGGGCTTAGTGATTCACTAAACGTTTATATGCCATATACCACTGTTATGAGCCGTATGTTAGGACAATCAAACTTACGTAATATTTTGGTACTAGTGAATGATAAATACTCCACAGATGCAGCTGACAATGCCATTGTCAATCTGCTTACACAACGTCATGGTGCACAAGATATTTACACCATGAACAGCGACAGTATTCGACAAACCATTGAAAAAACCACAAATACTATGACTTTACTGGTTTCAGCAATCGCTGTAATTTCACTAATTGTTGGTGGTATTGGTGTAATGAATATTATGTTGGTTTCAGTCACTGAACGTACACAAGAAATTGGGGTTCGTATGGCTGTAGGTGCACGGCAGAGCGATATTTTGCAACAATTTTTAATTGAAGCAATTTTAGTCTGCTTATTAGGTGGCGTTTTAGGCGTGCTTTTATCTCTAGGGCTAGGTCAGCTTCTGACCCAGCTGAGTGGCGGAAGCTTCACGCTATCTTACTCTACCCTATCTATTGTGGCAGCATTTGTGTGCTCTACCCTCATCGGTGTTGTGTTCGGCTTTTTACCTGCAAAAAATGCAGCAAAACTCGATCCTGTTGCAGCTTTAGCGAGAGAATAATGAACTTTATGAAACACCAATTTTCAGCACTCACCTCTACACTCTTATTGTCAAGCATGCTGTTAGGCTGTAGTGCATTGGTTAAAACACCGTACCAAATGCCTGAAGTGATTACATCAAAACACTTTGCTTATGCTCAAAGTACACAAGCGGATGCGTATCCAGACCAATGGTGGACACTTTTTGGTGATACACATCTTAATCACTTAATCGAGCAAGTCATTCAAGAAAATAACAACCTTGCAATTGCTGGTCTTACACTGCAGCAAGCGAGACTCAAAGCAGGTTTAGCCGAAAGCCAACAAGGGCTCAGAGTCAATGCGTCTTCCTCTACCGGGCATCGTTTTATGTTCGAAGATGGATCTAACCAATCGCAAGGGGTTTCTACGAATGTTGGTGTGAGCTATGAGTTAGATTTGTTTGGTAAACTCTCTCATCAAACACAAAGTGCACAATGGGAAGCTCAAGCCAGTGCAGAAGATCTACAAGCAACAGCGCAAGCACTTATTGCAACCACTGCTAAACTGTACTGGCAACTGGCCTACTTAAATGACAGTAAAACCAATGCAGAGCAAAGTTTGGCACATTCACAACAGTTAAATACATTGGTAAATACGCAATACAAATTTGGTGCGGTATCTGGCTTAGAAACGAGTCAAGCTGCACAAGCAGTACAAAGCCAAATGTCTAACTTAAACCGAATTGAGCAAAACTTAGTAGAAACACGAACAGCTCTTGCTGTACTTTTACATATTCCTGTACAACAATTAAAGATTGCCGAACCTAAAAAACTTCCGCAAACGACACTACCAACCATTGCAGCGGGCTTACCTGCAACGCTTTTAGCACGTAGACCAGATTTACAAGCTGCTGAGTTTCGTTTGCGTAAAGCATTGGAAAGTACCAATGCGACTCGTGCCAGTTACTACCCATCTATTAGTCTAACCAGCAATTTAGGCAGTAGTAGTACATCATTAACAGAACTGATTAAAAACCCAATCTTGACACTAGGTGCGAATCTAAGTTTGCCATTTTTGCAATATAACGACATGAAACGTAATATTTCAGTAAGCCAATTAGAGTACGACAAAGCCATTTTGCAATATAAACAAACGCTATACCAAGCATTTGCAGATGTTGAAAATGCATTATCTAACCAAACTCAACTGGCAAATCAAGTACAGGCTCAAACCGATACACTGACATTGGCTGAACGCTCAGAAAAATTAGTTTTAGTTCAATACAAGTATGGTTCAGTCCCACTAAAAACGGTATTAGACCAACAAGAAAGCACCCGAAATACCCGTTTAAATTTAGTGAACTTAAAACAAAGCCAATACAATGCCTATGTTACGCTCATACAGGCTCTCGGTGGCCGCCCAATTCCACCCCATTAAACACAAAAAAGCGACCATAAAATGGTCGCTTTTTTGTGTTTAAGACGATTATTCATCATCCATCATTGCAGGGCTCATACCTACTGTGTTGAAACCTGCATCTACATACATAATTTCACCCGTAATACCAGAAGCCCACGGCGAGCATAAAAATAATGCTGCATTACCAACTTCTTCAATGGTTACATTGCGTTTGAGTGGTGAGATTTTCTCATTGGCATCTAACATTTTACGGAAAGATTTAATACCAGACGCAGCCAATGTGCGAATTGGACCTGCTGAAATTGCATTCACACGAATACCATCTGCACCCAAGCTTGAAGCAAGGTAACGTACGCCCGCTTCAAGTGATGCTTTAGCCATACCCATCACGTTGTAGTTTGGCATCACACGCTCTGAACCTTGATAAGTCAATGTTAACAAACAACCTTGACGTGCTTGTAACAAAGGCTTTGCAGCACATGCCATTTCAATAAAGCTATACGCACTAATATCATGCGCAACTTTAAAGCCATCACGGTCTGTCACATCAGTAAAGTCACCATCTAATGTATGTGCTGGCGCAAAACCAATCGAATGGATTACACCATCTAAACCATCCCAATGCGTTGCAATTGATGCAAATGCAGCATCAACTTCACCATCTACAGATACATCACATGGAAATACCAATGTTGAACCAAAGCTTGCTGCAAAATCATCAACACGTTTTTTCAGCTTTTCATTTGGGTAAGTAAAAGCAAGCTCTGCACCTTCACGATGAAGTGCTTGTGCAATACCGTAAGCAATAGATAATTTGCTTGCAACGCCTGCAACTAAAAAGCGTTTACCTGTGAGTAATCCTTGTGCCATGTGCTGGTCTCTCATTAAAGTTATTTAATAGATGTGCTATATTTTGTCGAGTTTGAGGCAATTTATAAATTGCATAAAGCATCTTTTTTTATTTATTTAGTTATTCGTTATAAAAAAGCCACCTTTATTCGAATAAAGGTGGCTTTTGTTGAAGATAGAATCAATTTAATCGTTTGACGTTAAGCCAATCAAACGTAAAAATGACACATACATCCAAACTAGGGTTGCCAACAAGGCAACAGCACATGTCCATTCAAATGCTTTTGGTGCACGTTGTGCAGCTGCACTTTCAATCAAGTCAAAATCTAAAATAAGGTTCAATGATGCAATCACAGCAACAAAAGCGGCAAAACCAATACCTAACCAATTACTTTCAAAAACATATGGAATAGATGAGCTAAATAATAAACTCATAACCATTTGCACAACAAACACTAAAGCTATTGCAATGGTTGCAGATAAAACCACTGCTTTAAACTTTTCAGTGGCACGAATGATTTTTGCTCGATACAAACCAAACATCACTAGAGTTGTTACAAAAGTTGCTAAAAGTGCCTGTAATGGTGCACCTGGGTATTTGGCTTGAAATACAAAAGAAATACCACCTAAAAATGCACCTTCAAATAAGGCATATGGAATCGCTAAAGTCGGGGCAGTATTTGGCTTAAAGGTAAGAATCAAAGCCAAAATAAAACCACCAATACCACCAACCATCGTCGCAGCATAAGCGATGCCGACATTTAAAGTCATGGCACAATAAAAAAACAGTGCAATACCTGCAATTGCAGATATTGCAGTTAACAACACTGACTTACCAACAGCCCCTTGTACACTCATGGGCTGCGTATAATCTGCGTGTGTTTCTACACGCGTTAAAATAGGATTATTACTTTGCATTACTCAACTCTTCTTAAGTGGTAGTTGATACTGAACCAGTTTAAGTACAAAACGGTCTGCGAACAAAACGTTTTTGTAACAGTACTTTTATCTATATGCCCTCAAGTTTATAAGCTTCAAGAGACAAATAATAAATCTTTATATTACTTATTAGTGATAAAAAAATACTCTCGATAATATTTTAACTCACGAATAGAATCTCGAATATCATCTAATGCTAAATGAGAAGCTTCTTTTCTTAGGCCCTCCATAATTTCAGGACGCCAGCGTTTTGCGAGCTCTTTCACTGATGATACATCTAAATGACGATAATGGAAAAATTGTTCTAATTCTGGCATTAAGCGATGCATAAAACGGCGGTCTTGGCAGATTGAATTACCACACATCGGCGATGATTTGGGTGCAACCCATTTTTTTAAGAACTCTAAAGTTTGTATTTCTGCATCACGTATTGTGAGCGTACTACGGCGCACACGCTGAATTAATCCCGATTGACCATGTTGGCGTGTATTCCACTCGTCCATTGCATTTAAAATAGTATCTGGTTGATGCACAGCCAATACAGGGCCTTCTGCCAAAATATTTAAATGATCATCGGTAATGATCGTAGCAATTTCGATAATTTTATCGTTGTCTGTATCTAGCCCTGTCATTTCAAGGTCAATCCAGATTAGCCGTGTTTGTAATGTGCTGCTCATGAAATCAATGCTTATTCACCCAGTAAACATCAATATTAGCAAATTTATGCTGTCTTGGCTGTAATTGTCATAGCCTTCATGCTATTTTTGCATTTTATCTATTTTGTTTTTAGGGATTGAATGGCTCTCATTCGTAAACGACGTTTAACTGACCAGCAAAAGCGACGCATTCATAAACAACACCAATCTCGACAAGATGACATAGACACATCAAATGATCTCGAAGGTCTTGTGGTTCAGCACTATGGGCGTCAACTTGAAGTCAAGGCATTGTCTGTTCCTGAAATACATCCTGAAAAACCTGTGCTCGGGCCAAATGACCCTGAACCCTTTTGGAAACCCATTACACTCGGCAGTGTTTGGCGTTGTCACACCCGCACCAACCTTGAGCTATTAGTCACAGGTGACCGTGTGACTTGGCAAGCCGACCCCAATACAGGCTTAGGCATTATTACTGCCATTCATCCAAGACAATCGCTACTTACTCGACCAGATCGCTACCATAAAGTAAAGCCTGTCGCAGCCAACATTAGTTTAATTGTGATTGTTTTTGCGCCGCTACCAGAACCTGCACCCACATTGATTGACCGCTATTTAGTGGCTTGCCAGCATGCCAATATTCCAACACTATTGGTTCTAAACAAAGAAGACTTAATGGTCTCTAGCCCTCATATTAAAACCCTTTTACAAGAGTACCAACAGTTAGGCTATGAAGTCATGACAACGCATGCACATGGCAATGTCGATGCTTTAGCACAAAGAATTGATGGAGAAACTGTTGCTTTCGTAGGCCAATCTGGTGTTGGGAAAAGCTCATTGATCAATACTATTTTGCCCGATGCAGCTCAAAAAATTAATATCATTTCAGAAAATTCTGCACTTGGACAACATACAACGACATCGACCAGACTGATTGGCTTTGGTCAAAGTGGTGCACTCATTGACTCGCCAGGTATTCGTGAATTCGGTTTGTGGCATTTAACTGAAGATGCCATTTATTCAGGATTTCCTGAAATATCAGCACTCATTGGTCAGTGCCAATTTAGAAACTGTACACATAAGCAAGCCAAAAACTGCGCACTAGAAAAAGCAGCTGTAGACGGTGAGATTTTACCAAGACGCTTAGAGAGTTTTTTACGTCTATGTGATGAAATTCAAGAGGCACAGCAAAAAAGCTAAATTTCTTTTGTATTACCCTTGAAGCAAGGTTTTTGATCACCATTAATATAAGCTATACTCAAGCTCATTTTTAATGGTTATAAGGTGAATTGTGGAACGTTGGTTCGAATTTATGGGGAATCACCCCTTTTTGTTTGCTCTGCTTGCGGTTCTCATCGTATCGTTTTTCGTGATTGAAAGTAAACGTAACGGGCGCAAAATCTCAGCACAATCCCTTGGAGTTTTGGTTAAAGCCAAAAACGCCATGCTTATTGATTTAAGAGACGCAAAGGACTACCGCGAAGGACATGTAAGTGGTAGTCGTAATATTCCATACAGTAAGCTTGAAAGCCATATTGAAGAATTAAAAACAGCAGAAAGACCACTAGTATTCATTTGTAACTTAGGTCAGGTTGCCGGTTCAGCACTATCACAAGTCGGTCATAGCGATAGCTACCGTTTAGATGGCGGTGTGGCCAATTGGAAAGCTCAAGGCTTACCACTCGTTAAACCGAAATAGTATTTTGGAGAAAGTTATGTCAAAAGTTATTGTCTATTCAACAACTGTCTGCCCATATTGCGTTCGTGCTAAACAGCTTTTACAACGCAAAGGTATTGAATATAAAGAAATAAACTTATCCAATGAAGCACCAGAAGTTCGTACTGAACTAATACAACGGACAAATCACCGTACCGTGCCTCAAATCTTTATCAATGACCAATTTATTGGTGGTTTTGATCAACTTTATGCACTAGATCGTGAAGGTAAACTTGACGAATTGGTTGCTTAACTTTTTAACACAAAGGATCTTATAATGAGCGAAGAACAACAACCGCAATTAGCACTTGAACGTCTATATACTAAAGATGTTTCTTTCGAAGTTCCTGGGGCACACGTTTTTACTAAAGAATGGCAGCCTGAGCTGAACATCAACTTATCATCTACTGCCGACAAAGTGGACGACACACACTTTGAAGTTGCTCTTAAAGTAGTTGTAGAAGCAAAAAATGCAGGTGAAACAGCATTTATTGTAGACGTTACACAAGCAGGTATTTTCTTAGTTGATGGTATTGAAGAAGAGCGTCTACCTTACATTTTGGGTGCGTACTCACCAAATATTTTATTCCCATTTTTACGTGAAGCTGTGAATGATTTAGTGACTAAAGGTAGCTTCCCACAATTACTGCTTACACCAATTAATTTTGATGCAGAGTTCGAAGCAAACTTACAACGTGCTCAAATGGCTGCTGCTGAAGCAGAAGGCAAAGCATAAAAATGAGCCTGTGTGGGAAATCATATGTTTCCCACACAACGTTCCTAAACAACAAAAATTGAACAATAATAGATACTCTGTAAACACTAACCCCGTTATTATTTTGAATAAATCGTAGTTAAAAACAAGGCAATTGGCTATGGCATCATCAAGCAAACGCTTTTTAAAACTCGCCACAATGACAGCAAGTATTGCAAGTAAGACTGTATCTAACACTATTCGTAACATCACGTCTAACGATGCTGAAAAAACATCTGCGAAGCAACAATTGTTTCATGATATTGGCGTACAAATTGCCAATACACTCGGTGAAATGAAAGGTGCTGTCATGAAAGTAGGACAAATTGCCTCGCAGTATAAAGATATTTTTCCGCCTGAAGTCAGTAAAGCCATTGAAAAATTACAACGTCAAGCTCCACCAATGCCTTTTGAGCAAATTAAACCTTACATAGAAAAAGAGCTTGCACAGCCATTAAATGCCATTTTTTCAGATTTCGAGCCAGTACCTTTTGCGGCTGCATCGATTGGCCAAGTCCATAAAGCTAAACTACACAGTGGTGAAGATGTCGTCGTAAAAGTCCAATACCCAGGTGTAGATGAAGCCTGTGAAAGTGACCTCAAACAGGTCCGACTTGCTTTACGCCTTATGGGTGTTTTAAAAATAGACAAAAAACTCCAAGACCAACTGTTTGATGAAATACAAGAGAGTCTAAGTAACGAATTAAATTATGAAATAGAAGCACAAAATCTAGAAGTTGCTCGATCTTTTCATGCCAACATAGACTCAAAGATTATTATTCCATCTGTATATAAAGCGTTTTCCACACGACATATTCTAACCTTAAGCTTCGAATCTGGGGAAAGTATACAAACAGCCAGCACATGGTCTCAGCCACTGAGAAATGAGCTTGGTAAACGTTTATTTCGCGCGATGGGACAAGAAATTTTCTATTTACGTCGCTTTCACTGTGACCCTCACCCTGGTAATTTTTCATTTCGAGAAAATGGTCAGGTGGTTGTCTATGATTATGGTGGTGTGAAAATTATTTCTCCACAAATTATTGAACATTTTAAACAACTCATTTGTGCAGCAAGAAATAATGATCTGACAGTGCTCGAAAATCAACTGGTTTCATTACGCGCACTCACTGAAAAAAATATGTTTCCTCACCCCCTATACCAACAATGGTTAGAGGTTTTATTACGCCCACTGGTTACAGACTATGACTTTGCTGAAAATAGCGCTCACCACGATGGCGTAAAACTGGTTAAACAGTCCCTTAAATATTGGGATTTATTTAGACCTTCTCCCGATACACTCATGATTAACCGAACAATTTCAGGGCATTATTGGAATTTAATTCATTTAAAAGTACATGACAATTTAAGTGATATTTTTGAAGAGCTCGTACCATCAACATCCCATTAAAAAGAATACCACTGTAATCTACTCATTTTAAAAATGGGTCTTAATTACGTGTAATCAATTTTCAAGCATATATGAGTCGACACATGGCAGAACTTATTTTACAACAACTTCAACAACATACGCAGTTTAAAGATGTGATTGCATATATTGAGGAACTATATACACACACACCCACTGCTTTTAAAAATGGATTGCAAAACAATACAGCCCATGAAAATCAAGGCAGCGCTAAAGTGTTATATTTTGCACAACTACAACAACTAGACCAGACTCAGACCTTAAATTTATTTGCAGAACACTACCAAAGTGTACTCAATACGCCAGATGACCAAGACCATCAAAATATTCGCCAATTTATGCAACATGGCTGGAGCGGTGTTGTCTTTTCAGGTGCTGTACTGGCGCCAAAAGTGTAACTCTTTTACTGTATGTCACTGTACTAAGACGCAGTGACATACTGGTATGTTGCCATACCTGCAAAAGTACACAATAATGCACCAATCACATGTATAGAAATCGCAAGGCATGCTGTACTAAAACGCCCTTGTTGCAGTAATGCCACTACCTCAGCCGAAAAAGTAGAAAATGTCGTCAAGCCACCGCAAAAACCTGTAATTAAAAATAATTTATACTGACCACTAAGTTGGCTTTGTGCAAAAAAGGCAATTAAAAATCCAATAATAAAACCACCCACTAAATTAACACACACTGTACCCAAAGGAATGGCAGGGTATATTTGATTGAGTTTAAGTCCAATCAGCCAGCGTAACCACCCACCTAATACCGAACCACATGCAATTGCAAATAGTGAATAGCCCACAAAGAACTCCTTTTTTAATTTTTTAAAATTGGTACTAGCCTAACAGCATGAGCTTAAATTTAATTATCAATACATTTTCATGACTTGAAATTGTTTAAGTATTCTCTGTCTTAATTTCACAATTTGACTATTTTTAAACTGTGGTAACTTTAAAAAAGCAAAGATATTATTTTGATTTTGTATATTTTTTTCAGCCATACACTCTTGTTTAAGCGCTGAAATCACTGTAAGTAACATGCCATAAAACTGATTAGATAACGGTTTTTTTTCAATTAAAGGCAATAAATGCCGATACGCTAACTCTGATTGACCTAGACTTAACGATGAATGAACTAGCTGTAGATCAATACCGTAGACTAGGGCAAAATCTTGATATAATACGTCATATGCTCAAAGTGCTGCTGCACAACAGACTGTGCTTGTTGTGCGTACTCATATGCCAATGCGTATAAACCTTGTTTTAAATACAACTTACTTAGCTCATAATATGCTTCAAATCGCTCTGGAAAAAGTTTAATGGCCTCTTTCCAATAGCTTTCTGCATTTAAAAATTTCTGAAATTGCAGCGCAATATATCCTAGTCTTAAATAACTTTCATACGTTTCATCAGTATTAAATACAATATGAGGATAATCTTGACTATAACTTAAACGTCGCTCAAGCCATTGTTTTGCCAAGTGATACTGACTAATACTCAGGTAAGATAAAGCACAGTAATACGCATAACGTGCTTTTAAAAACACATCTTGCTCTTGTGCATAAAATAAACTGAGATTTTTCACATCGTCGTGGTATTTATTTTTATTTTGACTTCGAGCCCCAAAATGACCAACTTTGACATAATAATCACTCATGATTATTGCAGTTTTAGTATCTAGTGAAAATGCAATAAACTCATGTAACTTACTACGCCATATACATGCTAAGTCATTTCTTACTAATAAATAACGATAATGAATTACACCATTTTCTTCTTTTAGTTTCAGTGCGTATGCATCTAAATCTAAATGTGGTAAATGCAACTGCCCTTCTATACGGTCGTCAGCGTCCCAAAATAAAATGTAATCTGCTGTACCACGACAAGCATCTAAGGCTAAATTTCGGTTATGCGCAAAGTCCTGCCATACATGTTCAAGTACTTGTCCATTGAGTTGATTTTTAATCAAATAGTTTTGTACTAAAACGACAGTATGATCTGTACTTCCAGTGTCACAAATCACCCAAAAATCAATATCAAAATGGTGCTGAAGATGATCAAGTGTACTTATAATAATAGGTGATTCATTTTTAACAATCATGCTTAACGCAATTTTTATTTTATCTGTCACAGCATACAGCTCGTACGAAAGACAAGCTTTAACATGCCACAGTTATTACAATTTCGCTAGTGTATTCATCGCAAAAAGTTATGCACACCATGACCTGCTATACGACCACTGGCCAAACATGCTGTTAATAAATAACCGCCTGTAGGCGCATCCCAGTCAAGCATTTCACCACAACAAAATACTGTTGGTTGGCTTTTAAGTTGCAAATCTGCAGTTAAAGCCGTTTGCATAACACCACCTGCACAGCTAATGGCTTCGTCTATGGGTCTAAAACCAAGCAGGTCTATACTTAAATGCTTAATATGAATCGCCATTTTTTCTGCATCGTGCCAATGCTCCCGATCAACCACTTCACGTAACAATGTTGACTTGGTGGCATCTACACCAATTTTGCGTAAGCGGTTACTTAAAGACTGTTTTTTATGCTGTTTTAAGCCACGTAACAGCTGTTCATAAGATACGTTGGGTAGTAAATCTAAACTTAAAGTATAGGTATTAGACCATAGCGCTTGTGCACGTAACTCACGATTTAAACGATAAACCACACCACTTTCTAGGCCATATTGCGTAATGACAATATCGCCTGTGACTGCATGTTCTTCAGTATCCACCCATGCTCGAATCCCTTTTAATGGCTGGCCAAATATAGGGTGCATATAGTCAGACCATGTACGTACAACACCTGCATTGCTGGCTTGAAATGCTGTGACTTGCTTTGCATCAAGCCAATGTAACCAACGCCCATCACTGCCGAGCTTTTGCCAAGAAATTGCACCACACGCCAAAACAATGGCATCAAAAGATAAGTCTTTGATATGTTCATCACGTGTAGTTTGTAGCGTTAACGTATTTCCTGAAAGGTCAATACAACGGTGTCTATAATAGAACTGTACGCCATGTTGTTGTAAACGCTGCAACCACGCACGTAATAACGGTGCAGCTTTCATTTCAACAGGAAAGATTCGCCCAGATGATCCCACATAAGATGAAATACCTAAATCTAGCATCCATGTTTGAATCCAAGTAGCATCATACTTTTTTACCCACGGCGCTAACCAATCAGATGCATCATAACGCCCAATAAAGTCGTTAATCGGCTCAGCATGTGAAATGTTTAGTCCTGTTTTGCCTGCCATGAGGAATTTTCGGGCAGCAGATGGCATTTGCTCAAACACATGTACAGCGTAACCGTGCTGGCTCAGTACTTCTGCTGCCATCAGCCCAGCCGGCCCAGCCCCAACAATTGCTACCGACTGCCGGCTCATGGATTAACACCATTTAAAGGCATAAAATCATCAAAACGAGTTGTATAATGCTGAGGCTTAGTCATCACTAACTGCTGGCACAGCTCGCCACGTGCTAAATACTTCACTTCAAAATGTGTTCTAGAGGAATCGCTAGCAATCGTTTGTTTCTCGTATGGCAATTTCCATACCTGTAATAATTGCTGTTCGGCTTCTGCAATATAGTCCACAATATTACTGGCTAAAATAATTTGCCCACCCTCAACCAAACGAGAAAGTAAAAACTCAAAAAATGGCATATTTAACCAACGCTGTGCTGAATTATGTGGCTCAGGGTTTGGATACAAAATATAAAATGTACTGACTTGCTTAGGATACAAAGCATGGGTAATCCACGGCAATGCATCGGCATGAATAGGGTGAAAATGTGAATTTGGGGTCAATGTCGCCTGCTTTTGCATTGCATCAAACTTCTCGCGTGTTCGCTCAATGGCATACAATGTCGTATCTGGATACTGCTGAGCAAAAAGCAACGCATGCTTGCCTTTACCCGCACCAATTTCAATCACAACAGGCTTATTTTCAATGGGTTTAAATTGGCGTGGCGCAACCATGCGCTGTGCTTGAAATTGACGAATCGGCATAATCAGATAAACTTATAAATATTGGAGTCAGTCTAACAAGCCGAACTGCTCTTGCCTACATTTAACCCCACAGTTTAGGAGCATTTTTATGCAGACTACGTTCCCATGCCCACGTTGTGGTGAGGCCTCTACATGGCAAGACAATGCCTTCCGTCCATTTTGCTCAGAACGCTGTAAACTCATAGACCTTGGTGCATGGGCAAGCGATGCCTACCGCTTACCAACTGAAGACTCACCAACAGCACATCATGGTTCAGATGATGATTAATTATTGGGTTGAATAAATGGGTTATGCGCTCGCTCATGCCCAATATGACTGATCGGGCCGTGACCGGGAATAAACTGAGTATGGTCGGGCAAGCTTAAACACTCTCGATGAATCGATGCAATTAAATCTGTATGGCTACTTTGTGGAAAGTCTGTGCGCCCTACAGATTCTTTAAATAAAACATCTCCGGCCCAAAGCAAGTTGTGCGATGCCTGATAAAACATAATATGGCCTGGTGTATGCCCTGGTGCAAAGCGGACTTCAAATACATGTTCACCCAACTGCAACAGATCACCACCCTCTAACCATTGGTTAATGGTAACGGGTTCTGGCGTAGGAAAACCATATTTTGCAGACACATCTTGGAGTGAATCAACCCAAAATGCATCTGCCTTATGTGGGCCAATAACGGGAACTTGCCACAGTTTCGCCAACTCACCCACTGCACCAATATGATCTAAGTGCCCATGTGTTACCCACAACGCTTTTACATTTAAGCCTTGCTCATTGATAAAGTGACAAATTTTTTCAGCGTCACCCCCTGCATCAATCACAACAGCTTCTTTACTTTCCGACTCCCAAACCACAGAGCAGTTTTGAGCAAATGGAGTCACTGGAATAATCTGAACCTGTAGCATATGCAGTATCTCAACGTGTGTATTGAGCCAATGTTACATCTAAAGCACTCAAGTGTGCATCTAGTAAAGTTTCGAATAATTGTAAATGCATAGCATCTGTATTTAACGCAGGAATATATGCATATGACTCACCGCCCGCATGCTTAAAGTTTTCTGCATTTTCTAAAGCCAATTCTTCAAGCGTTTCCAAACAATCTGCAGAAAATGCAGGGCTCATGATTTGAACAGACTTAACCCCTGTTTTGCCCCACTCTGCTAAAATTTCATCCGTATAGGGTCTAACCCACTCTTGCAAACCAAAACGTGACTGAAAACTGATCGCCCATTGGTCATCATTCAAATCCAATTCCTGTGCAACCAATTTCGCTGTTTTACGGCAACGTTCAGGGTATGGATCGCCTTTGTCTGCAAAGGGTTGTGGAATCCCATGAAAAGACATGAGTAATTTATCTGAACTACCATGCTCAGCACGATAACGGCGTACACTTTCAGCCAGTGCTTTAATATATAAAGGATGCTGATAGTAGTCACGAATCATACTAATACCCGGAATATTCCGCTGCTTGAGTGACCATTTTGATAACATATCAAATTGTGGCGCAGTAGATGTTGCTGAATACTGCGGATATAAAGGGAAAAGTAAAATATGGTCGGTATCTGAGCCATCTAAATCATTCAGCAAATGCTTCATACCTGGGTTGCCGTAGGTCATGGCAGGTACAATGTTTAACGCTAAGTTTGGATACTTCTGTGGCAAGACCTTTTGAATATGCTTTACCTGATCCATCATAATTTCACGCATAGGCGAATCTTTGCGCCATACAGAAGCATAGGCCTCAGCCACACGCTTTGGTCTAGACGGTAAAATAAACAGACGTAAAATAATTTGCCAAAGTACTTTGGGAATTTCAATTACACGCGTATCTGACAAAAACTCTTTTAGAAATTGACGCACAGCAGGCGCAGTTGCCGCATCGGGCGTGCCTAGGTTGGCAAGAATCACAGTGACCTTTGGTTTATTTTCTATCATCATGACAGTAGTCGCTCTTTGTATTTAAGTATAATTTAAAGCTTTTTAGTTTTAATTAAAACAAAACCATGACTTGTATTTTTATTTAAACTCATCGATATTCACAATGAATAAAATAAGCACTTCATTTAAAACATATTTTAAAGCATTTCCAAAGCCTTAGGTGTCATTTTCCATAACACATAACGATGATGGTCTCGACCAACAGGTACAATCCATGCATTTTTTTGCAGTTGCACTTTTATACTATGCAATGACTGCGTAGTTATATTGACTTCAGATACTTCTATTAAATTGGGGTGTGAAATCATCACATCAGACAATGCCACTTTTTCTAAATAACGATTTAAACAATACACAAAATACGTTTCTGGCTTTGGTGTAGAAAAAAACTGCGCTAAAATATGTAAAATACTCAACCATGTTAGTTTTTTAACTTGCTTTAAACGATGTTCATCTGTTTGATCGTATGCTCGCATGTGATATTTCAAGTCAAATACATCAGTACACTGTACCGTGACCAAATTGAGCATCGCTGCAGGAAGGTGGTTTTTAGGTTTGACCTCCAATTGTTCAACTCGCTGTCTGAGTCTTTTAATCTCATCTTGTAATAAACGTGTGCCATATGAACGAATCCAGCCTTGGGCCGGATAGCGTAAAAGCACTTCAGGCATATGTATGCGTGCTTTAAATTCTAAGTCTGTAATATCATCAAATGTATATACACAGTGCACATCATGTAAAATTTGTTGCCTAAACAATTCAAACTTTTGCTGTATGGCTGGCGGCATTTGCTGATAGCTTGCCATTGCTCTTGGTTCAGCCAAAACAAAAGCGATTACAGGCCTTTGTCTTGCTAAAGCATAAATGTATTCAAGTTGCATATAACTCATGTCCGATGAGGACAAAATGCCGTAATCTGCACCCAGCAATAGAATTAAATAGTCACTTTCATCAATTTGCCGACGTGCAAGCGTAGCTGTTTTAGAGGAACGTTTCTCTACCCCCCATGGAAAATAACCCATTATTACCAAAGTTTGGCATAGTGTTCTGTAAGCATCAGACACGTCTAGGCCCGATGTAGAAATAAAAACTTGATACCGTTTATCGACCATAAAATAGACTCATTGATACCATTTATAATCATTAAATCTATTGATTAAAAATAAATAAGCAGATGTACTCAATATGCAGTAAATTGTGCAATTTTCCAAGTCACTTGTGGAGATAATAATTGTTTTAATAAAGTATCTGTTTGTATTGTATATCCACCTGTAAAATAGCAACTTACAGTAGGTTGACTACCCATTTTTGGCAAAGCATTCAATTGCTGATGTGCCAAAACACGACCCACTTGCCGTGCTACGGCTTGACCAGAATCTACAATGGTCATTTGATCAGCAAAAACATAACCAATACTTTGCTTTAAAAAAGGATAATGCGTACAGCCGAGTACCAAATAATCAGCACCACTAGACACAATAGGACTTAGTATCTGCTGAAGCAATTGCTGTGTTTCAACAGTATGTTGCTTACCCTCCTCTACAATAGGCACAAGCGCTAAAGATGTTACAGCAATCACCTCTACGCCTTGAGGTTTTGCAAAATACTCAATTACATCTTTAATCAATTGCCCACGAAAAGTTGCAGGCGTAGCAAGCACAGCTACTTTTTTTGTTTGCGTATTTAAAACTGCAGGTTTAAGCGCAGGTACCAGCCCAATAATTGGGAAATACTCACCATATTTTTGTCGTAAGAAATCTAAACTAAATGCAGAAGCTGTATTACATGCCACCACTACAATCTTACAGCCTTTTCGGTATAACCATTCCACAGCTATAGCAGTTAACGCGCGAATTTCTTCATCTGTTTTTGCACCATACGGTACATTTGCGGTATCTGCCAAATAAATAATTTGCTCATCAGGTAAATGTTGGCAAATTTCGTGCACCACAGATAACCCACCGACTCCTGAGTCAAACACCCCAATGGGTGCTTGCAGTGAGGTAGATGCGAAAACAGGAAGAACACTGTTCATAGTTAGTCAATAAAATAGCTGAAGCAAGATATGCTAAATATTAAACCTCACGCCGTTAAATGCAAACAAAAATCACCACTTTGTAATGCCAATATAGTTTCACCTGCTTGATTTTGATCTAGCTCACCGTAATCAATCAAATGTAGAAAAATAGGCCGTGGAATTAATGCATGCAACCCATAACGCACCCAAATATAAGGGCGGTCTTCCCCTTCATAAGCTCGCATAAAGACAAAATGATTGGCATCTAATAATACGCAGTCGCCATCAGTAGTATAAAAATACAAAAAGGACTGATGGTTTCGCTCAATTTTCTCTACCCTCTCAATCTGTAATGGCGCATCTTGTACGTGTATCGCAATCTTTTCGGTGGGTGTTTTTAAAAAATACTGTGCGCCTTCTTTGCATAAAATGCGTGAGAACTGGCGTACCAAAGCATCACGATGAATCTGCTGACCTTCATGCCACCATGTCCCATTGGCGTGAATACATAAATCCATTTCACCACAAAACTTGGGTTGCCATGTATCTAGTGGTGGAATATCTGTATGTGCTAAAATTAAGCCCAAATTTGGGTCACGCGTTGCTATTTGCACCAATTTATTTGCTGTATGTGCATTTTTTTTACACAAATCAGGGCAAAAATCGTCATTTACCATCGCTTTTATGCCTCATTTGACAGAAAATATAGAGCTATGTTTTACCGCCATAGTAACCCAAAATGACCCTAAGCATATACAGTGGTCAAGGCGCTATGCAAAACACTCATGGCAGCGCCATAATTGAATAATTTGGTGGCCACCCTTAAACATATGAGGAGTCCTACATGGAACACATCGAACGTGAATCGATGGAGTTTGACGTTGTTATTGTTGGTGCAGGTCCTGCGGGGCTATCTGCAGCCATTAAAATTCGTCAGCTAGCAATTGAAAACGATTTGTCTGATTTAAGCGTATGTGTCGTAGAAAAAGGCTCTGAAGTGGGGGCACACATTTTATCTGGTGCAGTACTTGAACCTCGTGCATTAGACGAACTTTTCCCAAACTGGAAAGAAGAAGGCGCTCCACTTCACGTTCCTGTGAAAGAAGACAAAACCTATTTCTTAATGTCTGAAACAAAACATCAAGAAGCACCACACTGGATGGTTCCTAAAACCATGCACAATAATGGGAACTATGTCGTTTCACTCGGTAATGTTGTTCGCTGGTTAGGTGAACAGGCCGAAGCCTTAGAGGTTGCTGTTTTTCCAGGGTTTGCTGCTTCTGATATTTTATATCATACAGATGGTACAGTAAAAGGGATTCAAACCGGCGACATGGGCGTGGGTAAAGATGGTGAACCCACAACAAACTTTACCCCTGGCTATGAACTCCATGCCAAATACACATTATTTGCAGAAGGATGCCGTGGTAGCTTAGGCAAACAAGTCATTGAAAAATTTAAATTAGATAAAAATGCCGACCCACAGCATTACGGCATTGGTATTAAAGAACTCTGGGATATCGACCCTGCAAAACATCAAGAAGGGTTAGTCATGCACGGTGCGGGTTGGCCGTTGGCTGAAACTGCGTCGTCTGGCGGTTGGTGGTTATATCACGCAGAAAATAACCAAGTGACTTTAGGTATGATCATTGATTTATCCTACCAAAACCCACACATGTATCCATTTATG
Source organism: Acinetobacter boissieri (assembly GCF_900096955.1). Lineage (GTDB taxonomy): Bacteria > Pseudomonadota > Gammaproteobacteria > Pseudomonadales > Moraxellaceae > Acinetobacter > Acinetobacter boissieri. Next base: position 86,239 of record NZ_FMYL01000001.1, read on the forward strand.
GAAATGCAACGCTGGAAAACGCACCCACTCATTAAACAATTTTTAGAGGGCGGAAAGCGCGTGTCTTATGGAGCGCGTGCTGTCGTCAAAGGTGGATTCAATGCCCTACCAAAACTCACATTTGCAGGCGGTTGCCTGATTGGTGATGATGCAGGTTTTCTTAACTTTGCAAAAATAAAAGGCTCACATACTGCCATGAAATCAGGCATGCTGTGTGCTGAAGCTGTGTTTGAAGCAATTGCTCAAGGTGTGGCTAAAGGCGGTGAACTTGCCATTGCACGGGTCACCGAAGGTGAAGATCACTTCATTAAAGAAACTGTTACCTATACAGAAAAGTTCGATCAAAGTTGGCTGAAAGAAGAGCTGTATAATAGCCGTAACTTTGGTCCTGCCATGCATAAATTTGGTACATTTTTGGGTGGTGCATTTAACTTTATCGACCAAAATGTCTTTAAAGTGCCATTTACTTTACACGACCGTATCGAAGACTTTTCTGCACTTAAAACCACAGATGCTGTCAACTTTAAACCCAACTATCCAAAAGCAGATGGTGTATTCACATTTGATCGCTTGTCATCAGTATTTATTTCAAACACGGTGCACGAAGAAAATCAACCCTCACATTTAAAATTGACAGATGCAAATATTCCTGTAGCCGTGAATTTACCAAAGTGGGACGAACCTGCACAGCGTTACTGCCCTGCGGGGGTATATGAAATTGTGGAAGAAGCCAATCAAGCACCACGTTTTCAAATTAATGCAGCCAACTGTGTCCACTGTAAAACCTGTGACATTAAAGACCCATCACAAAACATTACTTGGGTTACCCCTGAGGGTGGCGGTGGGCCAAACTATCCAAATATGTAATTCAATATATCGGCCATAATCATTTTATGGCCGATTTTTTATCTACCCTTTTTAACCAAATAGCGGTAGAGCTTTTTTTGTTGCTCTGACTCTGTTTGCTCTTGCAACAAGAGTTCATGACTCATGTGTACACAAAAACGTGGAATATCCCAAGACGTTGAGGGATCTGTAGCAATCACTTCTACCACGTCTCCAACGTTTAGCTTTCGAATGGCTTGTCTGAGCATCATAATAGGATCAGGGCAATATAACCCTTTGGTATCTAATTGAACATGCACTGTTATTGCCGAATCAGACATCGCTTTCTCTTGACCACGTAAATAAAATATTTTATCACAAAGCTCAAAGCATCATTATGTCAACAAAAATAACTTAATATCACCAAATTTAAATAAAAATAAACACAGTTCACATTTTTTAAACATAACTAGATTATAATAACATTTTAAATAATAAAATTAAGCCAAATTATGAACAATACGGTAAAGAACGATCAAAATTTTACAACCCCACAACCCATAGGTAAATATGACAATGATATTGATGCATTAAAATATATCGTACAATATGGAGTAGGCATTGAACGTACCGATGCTGCACTTGATATTATGCTAGATAAAGTTTCAGGAAAACTTCCATATGGTGCAGACTCAAGCGAGTTTTCAACACGTAAACGATTGGTTTTATTGCAATTACGTGGTGACTTCGTATATGCAGCACTTATAGTTTTTATTTGTAGCATATTAACTCTATTTAGCATTGGATTCGTTGTATATAGTGAATGGTATTTTGGAATTGCTACAGTCTTCTTTTCATCTCTGATTTATTTTAATTTTAAAAGATTTTCACGATCAAAAGCCCTTTATAGCGCAATTAAACCCTTACAACAAACTGTACCAGATATTGAAAAAACACATATAATCGTGAATGAAGCTGAAATGGCTCAAATGTTTGCTAAGGATCGTTTAAAAACCAGACTCATCAGTATTGTCATGATGATCCTATGCGGTGGCCTATGTTACTCAATTTACTATGGAACTAGCGATAGAATACCTAGAATTTCACTCCTACTTCCATGTGGATTTATGATGTTTTTAGGTACCTTTATTACAGGCATAAATAAGCCAGAGTTATTTCACCGCCGTGGCTATGCTCAAGCACGTTGGAAAGATCTCCCAATCATCTTAAAAATCTGTACTGTTTTAGGTGTAATTGCATCTATAGCTAGCTTAGCATGGGTCAAAGGATTGTTGGTCTTTTAAACAGATGACTCAACTACCCTACAACGACATTAAAGCTAAGATTATTTAGGCATGTGACCATTTGTTATTTTTACAGATTTAACATGGTTTTGTTAATGCATCTGCCATTTTTCTTCGGTATGATGACGACTCTACAGATAAAAAAATACACCTCTTATTAGGAAGGATCATGCACGAGGAATCAGGCCCATCGTGGGGCATGCGTGGCTTAAGAAAATGGTTAGGTACTGCACCAGAAACCAGAGATGAATTACTCAAATTAGTCCAAGACTCTAAACGTTTTTTAGAACCAGATACCGTAGCAATGCTTGAAGGCGTACTTGACCTTCCTGCTACCAAAATTCGTGAGGTCATGACCCCACGTACAGCAATGGTTAGCTTACAAGAAAATGACCAATTGCTTGATATTTTGCCGATTCTTACAGAATCTGCACATTCTCGCTTTCCTGTATTTTGTGAAAATCACCCAGACACGGTGGTTGGTGTGTTACTAGCAAAAGACCTTTTACCATTTTTGTCCGAACCTACTGCAAAAGTCGATATTTCTGCACTCATTCGTCAGCCACTATTTATTCCGGAAAGTGCTCGCTCTGACCAAGTTTTGCGTATGCTTAAAAATACACAAACCCACATAGCTATTGTCATCGATGAGCACGGGGCAACCTCAGGTTTAGTGACACTCGAAGATATTTTGGAAGAAATTGTGGGTGAAATTGAAGATGAGCATGACGATGCAAATGAAGAAAGTCAGCTCATTTTACCCGATCCAAAACATAATGATAAACCTGCATGGATTGTACAAGCACTCACTCCTATTGAATATTTCAACACCACATTAGATGCAAAATTTTCAGATGATGAAGTTGAAACAGTCGCAGGATTATTACTCCAAGAAATTGGCCTCGTAAATGACTTACAAGGCCAAGTCATTGAGCTTGAAGACTGGACATTCACAATTGTCACAGCAGATGCACGTACCATTCAACTCATTCGAGCCGTGCGCCAATGAGCCTGAAGGACATCAATTTACAAAAAATGCCACTTGCTTTGCTCTGTTTCATTACACTGATAGCAGGTGCGGCATTTAGCTTTTCGCTTGCACCATATGGTTATTGGTGGTTAGCACTTCTTTCACCAGCACTACTGTATGCTTGCTTGCATGAGCGCAGTGCACCACAAGCCTTTATTTTAGGTTGGTGTTACGGCATTGGTTTATGGTTTGTTGGTGCATTTTGGTTATATACCTCTATACATGAATATGGTGACACCAATTCAGCTGTTTCTGTATTGTTGATTGGCCTACTCGCCATCATCATGGGCTTATTTAGCGCAATCTCTACTTGGATTTATAGACGTTTTTTCCCTGAAACACCACTTACATTTACGCCTATTTGGATTTTATTTGAATGGCTAAAAACATGGCTATTTACAGGGTTTCCATGGCTATTTGTCGGCTATGCATTTACTCAAGCTTATCTTGATGCATATGCACCACTTTTTGGTATCTTTGGCGTATCATTTGTTGCCGTGCTCATTGCTACTGCTTGCGTAGAAATGATCAAAAAACGCTTCTTTTGGGTCATTCCCATCGTACTCATACTCGTTGGAGCATGGGGAGCTAACCTACTCAACTTTGTGACGCCTAAAAATGAAAAGCCACTGTCAGTGTCTTTAATACAGGGCAATATTCCACAAGACTTAAAATGGCAAGAAGCCTACCAGTACAAAACTTTAGATATTTACAGTGCCTTAAGTGCATCTGAATGGGGTCGTGATTTAGTCCTTTGGCCTGAATCATCTATTCCTATGTTACAAACATCGGTACAACCTTTCATAGATGAAGTCAGTGAACATGCCAAGCTGACTGGCTCTGCATGGGGTGTTGGTATGCTATATTACGATGTAAGCGCATCCGAACATGCTAACAAATGGTTGCTTTACAATGCGCTTATGCTCTCCGGCAAAGATGCTTCTGGCTTGTATAAAAAGCAACGACTTGTACCTTTTGGTGAATACGTACCCTTTGCAGGGCTACTGAAATGGGTATTGCCAGCTTTACAAAATGATCCAAGCGGTGGTGGTCTTTCAGCAGGTCAAGCACCTCAACCACATTTGAGTATTAAACAACATGCTCTCGGCGTTGCAATTTGCTATGAAGTTGCTTACCCCAACTTAACCCGATTAAATGCGATTGGTAGCGACTATATGACTACCATTTCTAACGATGCGTGGTTTACAGGCACAGCAGGACCTTGGCAACACCTACAAATGGTACAAATGCGTGCCAAAGAAAATGGCCGTTGGTTCATGCGAGCAACAAATACAGGTGTCACAGCATTTATCAATGAGCATGGTCAAATTGTCGCTCAAGCTCCACAAGATCAAGCTTTAGTCTTACGCCACGATGTCCCCGCATTTACAGGACAAACGTTGTATAGTCGTTTAGGTGACTATCCTGTCTTAGTATTTTCAGCCATTTTATTATTATTGGGATGGCGTTATCGCCCACGTACGATCGATGTGTCTTTTAAATCAAGACGTTAATCTATGGCTGAATGGCTTGAGCTCCACACTCAGCCATTTCAGTTAAAATATAAAATAAAACACGCTTTTGGTTGACCCAAACATGAATAACCCACTGCCTTTTCGTATTCGTGTTGCTGTACCTGTACCCATTCACGAATGTTTTGATTACGAAGTGTCTGCACAGCAATATTCAGATATTCAGGCAGGCATACGGGTGACTGTGCCTTTTGGTCGCCAAACTTGTGTAGCGATTGTGGTTGAAAAAATTGCACCAGATACCCCTCAGTCTACACAGTTTAAACTCAAGAAAATTATACAAGTACTCGATGAACAACCTTTAATTGACCAGCATATTTTAAAATTACTCACTTGGTCAGCACAGTATTATATATATCCGCTTGGTGAAGTCATACAAAGTGCCCTACCCACACGCCTCAGACAAGGCCACAGCTACGACTGCATTACAACCCAATGGCAATTGACCACATCCCCCCTTGAAGATACGCTCAAACAACTCAAACGATCAGAGAAACAACGCCTCGCCTTTGAATACTTACAAGCACACCCACACGGCGTACTCGAAAGTGAACTAAACTTACAAGGAATTAGCACTACAACGCTTAAAGCATTAGAAAAAAAACAACTCTTAGAGCAACATGAAGTACCCATTGATTTTAGTCCTAAAAAAACCGCTTTAGCAGAAAATGAACTCAATGCGAATATTGAACAACAACAAGCACTTGATCAGATTTTACCTTTACTACACAATTATGCAGGTTATTTGCTTGATGGAATTACAGGCAGTGGAAAAACAGAAGTCTACCTTCAAGTCATGTGGCAAGTATTAAAACAAAATAAACAAGTCTTGGTTTTAGTGCCTGAAATTGGTCTTACCCCGCAAACGATTGCCAGATTTAGAGCACGATTTGACTGCCATATCGCGCTATTACACTCCGGAATGAATGACAGCAAGCGACTACACGCATGGCAACAGGCTCAAACAGGGCAAGCAAGTATTATTTTAGGTACACGCTCAGCGTTATATACCCCCATCCCAAACTTAGGGCTGATTATTTTAGACGAAGAACATGATCTATCTTTTAAACAACAAGAGGGCTTTCGCTACCATGCAAGAGATGTCGCACTATATAGAGGCTATTTAGCAAAATGCCCCGTCATTTTAGGCTCTGCTACCCCAAGCATAGATAGCTTTGCTTTAGTCAAACAAGGCAAGCTCAAACACCTGATGCTCAACCAAAGAGCAGGGCACGCTCGTATGCCCCAAATGCATATTTTGGACTTAAAAATAGCACCCAAACAGCATGGTTTGAGTCTAATACTCATTGAAAAAATTAAAGCCACCTTACAACAAGGTCAGCAAGTTTTGGTTTTTCTAAATCGGCGTGGTTATGCACCAGTTCTGATGTGTGAGTCATGTGCATGGCAAGCCAACTGCCCACGCTGTGATGCACATTTTACCCTGCATACCCAGCCTTATCAGCATTTGCATTGCCACCACTGTGGGTTAATACAAACACTACCAAAACAATGCCCCGCATGCCAGCACCCCACATTAAAACCCATTGGGTTAGGTACGGTTAAAGTAGAGGAAGGCTTAAAAGCACTTTTTCCTGACCATGATGTGTTACGTGTAGATAAAGACAGTACACGACATGTAGGTAGTTTAGAAAAAATATATGCACAGATTCATGCAGAAAAACCTCTTATTTTACTCGGCACGCAAATGCTTGCCAAAGGCCACCATTTTCCACATGTCAGTTTAGTCGCAATTTTAGACATAGATGCAGGACTACTCAGTGTTGACTTTCGTGCCCCTGAGCGCACTGCACAGCTCATTACTCAAGTGGCAGGACGTGCAGGACGTGGTGACTATCGCGGCGAAGTGATCTTACAAACGCTTAGACCAGAACACCCCATACTACACACGCTACTTGAACACGGTTATCGTACTTTTGCCGAGCAGACTTTAAAAGAACGAGAAACAGCCTGTTTACCACCCTATCGCTACAGCATTTTAATCCGCAGTGATGCCAAAAATGAACAACACAACCTAGATTTTCTTACACAATCTGCAAAACAATTAATAGAAGATGCTCAACAAAGTATAGATGTGTGGGGGCCAATCCCAGCGCCCATGCAACGTAAAGCAGGAAAATATCATGCGCATATGCTGTTGCTTGCCAATAATAGAGTACTGTTACACCACTATGTACAACATTGGTGGAAACAGGTACGTTCCTTTGCACCTTCAGACATTCGGCTATCTATAGATATAGATCCACAAGAATTCGGTTGATCCTATTTACTCAATTTTAACAGACGTCTTGCTTACCAACTGGAATCAGTACCATTAAAGCACTCAAGAGCGTAAATACTGTCATCACCACAACCATCACATGAGGTGTACCGTCAGAGAACCATGCCAAAAGTAATGAAGAAATAATACCGCTACCATACTGTAATGCACCAATTAATGCCGAAGCAGAACCGGCAACCTCAGGAACACCATCTAATGCAGACGCTGTTGAATTTGCAGCAATAATGCCATTCATCGAAAAAAATATAAAAATCATCGCAATAACACTATAAATACCACCTATATTTAAATACAGCAAACCGCATAAAAGCAGTAATGAAACGGTGGCAATCATCGTAGTTACTTTTAGTAAACTCTCAAGTGAAAAGGTATTGACGAGCTTACGGTTAATAAAACTTATCCCCATAATCCCCACAATATTTAAAGCAAATAACCAACCATAGTGCTGAGCATCTATACCGTAATATGAAATATAAACAAAAGGAGAACCCACAATAAAAGTGTATGCAGCAACATAAAAAAATGCCACACACAAGCTATAGCGCATAAATTGCCAAGTGCCTAACAACCTACCGTAATTTTTAAAGATATGAATTAAAGATCTTTTTGCTCTTTTTTCTACTTGATGTGTTTCTGGTATAAAAAAAATACATATAAACATCAAAGCACCGATTAAGCTGAGCAGCCAAAAAATACTGTGCCAAGAACTAAACTGTATAATTTGCCCACCTAATAGCGGGCCAATAATTGGAGCAATTGCCATAATAATGGTGAGTAATGACAACTTTTGAGCGGCTTGTTTTTGGCTATATAAATCACGAATCATTGCTCGTGCCAACATCGGGCCAGTGCACGCACCAAAAGCTTGAAAAACACGCCAAAAGACAATTTGTTCAATCGTTTGTGACAATGCACATCCCACTGAACCGACTAAAAATAAAATCATACCAATAAATAACGGCGTTTTTCTACCGACCCGATCACTAATCGGCCCCCAAACCAATTGAGCAACAGCGAAGCCAATCAAAAACCCAGTAACTGTAAGTTCAATATTACCCTGTAGCTGATGAGCCATTTGAGGCATGGCAGGTAAATAAATATCTGTTGAAAGCGATGTAAAAGCCATCAACGCACCAAGTATTGCCATAAAAACCCAACTGGTTGTTTTTATGGTGGCAGGTGCTTTGTTTTGTAACTTTAAAATAGACATTTAAGCACTCAATTAAAATTTAATAGGTCATAGGTATACTCATATACTTAATTAGATTTTTACTTATACACAAGAAAATTGACCTACTTATCCAAACTATTACATTGATATATAACAACTAAAAAGCCAATTGTTTCAGCACATAATCTGCATTCTCTATTTGCTCTTTTTCTAATACCTGTTGCAAATTCACCATGACCTTATGCATTTGTGTAGCATCAACACCAAGGTTTCTAATAATTCGAAGATGTGAACGTAATTGAGGATTTACATCCCCCAATGCAACAAGCGTTGTGACTACAATTAACTCTCGGTCTAGCGAAGATAAATTATCTCGACTAAATAAGTAACCAAATAAATATGATTTTAAAGCATAATCCATCGTAGGTGAAAAGTTATCAAATAGTGGAGCTACGCTATTGGCCCGATCTGTATTATTTAAATCAGCCAAAGTCTCTGTGCCTAATTGATAATAATTGGTACTACTCGGTAAACTTTTGGGTTGTACACCTTGTTCGTCTAAAATACCTTGTTGACGGCGCATTTCAATCAGTGCTTTAAAAACTAACATTCCTTTCAAAGCTCGGGGGAAACCAATATAAGCAGCTTGATGTGCAAAAAACTCGTTAATTTGATTAATAGTTAACCCGCTTTCTAACCCTTGAATAAGTAATTTTTTTAAATTTTCTGGCTCGCCTTTAACATTGGAAGCCGCTATTAAGATTAACCTAAATTGCTGATCTGTTAACTGCACAGACGAACTTTTATTCAATTTCACATCTGTTCTGTGCGTATCTTCTAGACTTACTTTTTCGAGCCAAATTACACTTTTACCTTGAGTGACAGGTGTGATTGCAATATGAGACATAGGACTATACTGGCTTGCACCATGCCAATGTTTTACATTAGGTGGGCACCAAACAATATCTCCTGCTTTGATCGTCTGTATTGGTTTACCCCACTCTTGAGTTCGTCCCTCACCTTCAGTCACAATAAGATATTGACCCTGTGGATGAATATGCCAGTTTGTTATGCTATTGGCATTAAAATTTACAATGGCAGGGGCAACATCGCCACCAGATGGCATCATCGGAAAGCGAGAAAAGTGAGCGGGATTAGAAAAGTTGACGACTGATGTTTCAGTCACTAACTCCTCTGAACGTGTGATTTTTTGTTCCTCTATTTTATCAGACGACCAAGCCATCATAGATAGAGAACTCATAAATACAAATGTACCCAATTGATTTTTTTTCATTGTCTCATTCCTATCCCCAAACTAAGGACATTGAGATATTTTAAAATGCTTTATCAATGTCCTCACATCCGCTTATTTCAACTTACTTCCGTAAAAACTAGTCAGCTGATCGATTGCCTGTTTGACATATTCAGGCTTCCAATACGTTTCTATATGCGTTGCATTAGGAATTAAAAATAATTTTTTATCTTGTGTACCTGTTGCTTTCTTAAATGCATCTTCTGTCATATACAAAGTATCTGCTTTATCTCCCGCCATCATCAACAAAGGCTGATTAATTAAATCAATATGATCTGTGGCATCCCATCGCATTAAATCAAGCAAACTGCTCATCGTATATTTTGCAGTAGAATTAGGGTGAGCATGTGATTTGGTATAGTACTCGTACCCTTGGCGATATAAATCAAAAGGAAGTTTCGCCACTTGTTCATCAGTCAGCTGAGTATCACCAATATAGGTGATTTTGCCTGTGCTCACTTGCTCTTCTCTAGCATCAGAAGCCTGTTTTAAACGTTGCTGTACTGTACTTAACTGAGAGTCCATGAACCCATTACGGCGTACGCGTCCAGAATTAAACATACTCAGTGTTGCAATCACTTTAAAACGCTTATCTGTTTCTGCAGCCGCCAAAGAGTATCCACCACCGCCACAAATACCAAGTAACCCAATTCGATGAGCATCTACACCTTGATACTGACTAATAAAATCTGCCATACCATGAATATCTTCAATCCGATGAGATGGTTGATCTGTATTTCTTGGCTCTCCACCACTCGCACCTTGATATGCAGCATCTGCAGTGATTGTAATGTAGCCTTTTTCAGCCAATTTTTGCGCGTACAGACCAGAAACTTGCTCTTTCACTCCACCATTTGGATGTGCAATAACAATGGCTGGATATTTTTGTGATGGATTATAGTTTGCAGGAGTGTATACATTGGCCGCAATTTTCAAACCATTCAGTGAGTATGTCACAGGATGAATATTAACCTGACCACTTATATTTTGAGTCAATGCATCGCCATACACTAAACCAAAAGGATTATTTTTTGGGTTATCTGCAAAACTTGCACTCGAAGCAGTTAATACAGCAGACATTAAAATCGTATTTAATCGTTTCATTCATATTCCCCTTATTAAAAGTATTTACACATCAATTTTACGGTTGGCTAACCACTCAATCATTGCGGGATCTCTATGAGAAAAGAACATACTTGTAGCGGTATCCATCGCTGAAATCAAAGTCATTTCTTTTTCTGACAATTCAAAATCAAAGATATGAATATTTTCTTCTAAACGTGCTTTACGTACAGATTTTGCTAAGGAAATAATATTGCGCTGGAAAATCCAACGTAAGACAACCTGACCAACTGATTTACCATGTTGCTTAGCAATTTCTAATAAGATGGGCTGATGAAATAAATTGTTTTTTCCTTCAGCAAAAGGGGCCCATGCTTCAGGTTGAATATCATGAGACTGCATCCAAGGTACAGCTTGCAATTGTTGATTAAATGGGTTCACTTCAACTTGATTAACAGCGGGTTTAACTTGATTAAATGCCATTAAATCTGCCAATCGATCAGGATGAAAATTACTCACACCAATTGCACGTATCTTACCATCGGCATATAATTCTTCCATTGCACGCCATGCACCATGTACATCACCAATTGGTTGATGTATAAGATATAAGTCAACATAGTCAAGTTGTAAACGATTCAAAGAACGCTCAAATTGTGCTTTTGTGCCTTCGTAATTGGCATCTTGCAACCACAGTTTTGTGGTGACAAAAAGTTCATTTCGGTCAATTGTGCTTTCACGTATTGCCTGACCTACTTGTGTTTCATTTTGATAAGATGCCGCAGTATCAATCAGTCGATATCCTGCATCAATGGCATGTAATACGGCTTGCTCACACTCTACAGGATCATTCATTTGAAATACCCCAAATCCAACCAGTGGCATTTCAACATCGTTATTTAACTTAACGGTTTTCATGGTTACTCCCATAATATCGGTATAAAACATTTGCTAAAATGAAATATACTCCGATGGGACCATAGTGATTAACCCCTAAATTTCGATTACATTTATACGTTTTTTTAATAAATAAGAAAAATACCCTGAGGCAAAATGTATGTCTGAAAATTTAAATGATCTCAAAGCCTTTATTGTTGTTGCACAGACCAAAAGCTTCACAAAAGCATCGGGGCAATTAGGCGTTTCTCAGTCTGCACTCAGCTATACCTTAAAAATGTTAGAACAGCGTCTAGGTACAAAGTTACTTAATAGAACAACTCGTAGTGTTTCACCCACTCAAGAAGGTGAACAACTTCTTAAAGATATTGAACCCCTAATTTCAGGAATAGAGCAAAAATTATCTAATTTAAATCAGTTTAGAGATTCACCTCGTGGGCGACTTAGAATTAATGGTACAGAAATTAGTTTGAATGTTTTGTTGTGGGAAAAACTATCTAAATTTGCAACAGATCACCCAAATATACAATTAGAATTTACCATGGACTATGGCTTTGTAGATATTGTGAAAGATCGCTTTGATATTGGTATACGTTTAGGTGATTTTGTCCATAAAGATATGATTTCTGTTCGAGTAAGTGATGCGTTAGACATGGTGACACTCGCTTCACCCCAATATTTAAAAAAATACGGCACACCAAACACACCACATGAGTTACACCAACATAAGTGTATTGGTTTACGCTTACCAAGCCATGAGCGAGTACAATCATGGGAATTTCAAAATAAATTACAACAAGATGAACTACAAACGATTCTTCCTGAATTTTCTATGATTGTAAGCCATGCTCGATTACAACTCAAAGCGGGGTTAGATGGTCTGGGTATTGTTTGGTTACCCAAAGTCATGGTAAAAAATGAACTCAGCCGTGGAGAATTTCTTGCCATATTAGAACCATGGGATATGCAATACTCAGGTTATTATATGTACTACCCCAATCGCCGAGACTCATCTCCACTGTTTCGCTTACTTGTCAATGCTTTAAAAATAGATGAGTGATTACTTTAAACTTGATTTTAAGTTTCTTATCAAAATGAAAATATACAATAAATACGCACATCATTGAATTAAATAAATTCAATAATATAGTGAACATATATACCTCTAAAACATTTCAAAGTAATGTTAAAATTGGCACGATAATGATCTATCAAATACTCTTTATTGCCATTTTTTATTATCTTTTATGCTCATTTCTGCCTATCTTTTTCAAAACAAAGTCATTAATTCAGGCATTTTTTGTTTTAGTCAGTACGTATATTATTCAACTAACAACCCCATTTATTATTATCTCTCAAACAATTATGCGGTTAAACTTTAATTGCACTTGATGACAACATCGACTTAATTGCCAACAACTTCTCAGGAGGTGAGTTACAAAGAATAAATATTATTCGTGCACTACTCAAAAAACCTCAAACACTTATTCTAAATGAACCCACATCTGCTTTAGATCAGGCTATGGCGATAAAAACCATCGAGATATTAAAACAAAAAGTGAGTACCATCATCGTTATTACACATTCCGTAGAATTCATTGCACTATGTGATGACGTGATTAACATTGAAGATATAAAAAATATCAATTTATCGACCTAAAGATACCTATAACTATCCTATCTGCGCATTTTCATTCTAAACTATTCAAGACCCACTTTGTACCAAGCCAAGGCGACAATATGTCTTTACTTCTCCAAATCACTCTGTTCCTTGCAGCCAGCTTACTCATCGTGCCCTGTGCAAAACACTTTGGTATTTCCACCGTATTAGGCTACCTCATTACAGGAATTTTATTGGGGCCAAGTGTACTAAACATCGCACATGATGCATCTGCTGTTATGCAATTGGGTGACTTTGGTGTCATTTTTTTAATGTTTCTAATAGGTCTCGAACTCAGACCACAACGACTATGGAAGCTCAGACAAGCCATTTTCATCATGGGAGGTCTACAAGTAACACTCACAGGTACTATTTTAATGTTAGGTACTTGGCTTATTTTTAAGCAAAGTCTCGCTGCCAGTTTTTGTATTGGTTTTGCTTTAGCACTGTCATCAACCGCCTTTGTATTACAATTACTGAATGAAAAACAACAGCTCAACACCAGTTATGGGCAAAATGCTTTTTCAGTTTTACTGTTTCAAGACATTGCAGCCATTCCATTATTAGCCATGATTCCATTATTAGCAGGTACATCTAGCACACATCATGGTATTGCTTATTTTGCAGCGATTATTGCGGTATTTAGTGGATTATTTTTATTTAGTCGTTTTGTTATGCGCCCATTTTTTCGCTTTGTTGCGCGTAGTGGTGCAAGCGAATTACTGACAGCTGTTGCGCTTTTTATTGTCTTATCTACTGTATTACTTATGGATATTTTAGGCATTAGCACCACTTTAGGGGCTTTTCTCACAGGAGTTTTATTGGCAGATTCAGAATTTCGGCATGAGTTAGAATCCAATATTGCTCCCTTTAAAGGACTATTATTAGGACTCTTTTTTATGACGGTCGGTATGACCACTGAGCTATCTGTACTTTTTAGTCAGCCATTAATTATTATCGGTGGGGCAATTGCTCTTCTCATCATCAAAGCAAGCGTCATGTTGCTGATTGCACGGCGTTATAAAAACAGTTGGAAAAATAGTATTTTATTGGGTACTTGCCTTGCACAAGGCGGAGAGTTTGCATTCGTGGTGTTTAGCGTTGCTCATAGCCAAAACATTATTTCAAATGCAATTACACAACCGGTCACACTTATTGTGACTTTATCTATGGTACTCACACCTATTTTATTTTGGCTGGTTTCACGCTATGTTATTCCTCGTTTCGAGGTGCATAACTCAACAGCTTTTGATGACATTCCAGCGCACAATGCACCTATGATTATTGCAGGATTTGGCCGTGTTGGACAAATTGTGGCACGGATTGCCCGCTTACAACACATTCCATTTACAGCAATCGACTCAAGCCTACAACAAATTCATTTTGTTCGCCAATACGGAGGTACATTGTATTATGGCGATGTGACTCAGCCACAATTGTTACGTGCCGCAGGGATTGAACATGTCAAAATTTTTGTACTGGCTATCGACAACGTTGAAGATTCAATTCGAACAGCACGGCACATTTGCCTACACTACCCTCAGATCAAACTCTTGGTTCGTGCAAGAAATCGCCATCATGTTCATTTACTCAAAGACATTGGAGTTGTTCACATTTGGCGTGAAACCTATTTATCTGCACTAGGTATGGCCTATCAAACACTACGAGAGCTTGGTATTGATGAAACTGAAGCTTACCAACATATTGAGTTATTTCGAGGTTATGACGAAAAGCTACTTGCTGAGCAGCAAAGCATTTATCAAGATGAACAAAAAGTTTTCGAAACTCATAAAAATGCACTTGCAGAACTAGAGCACTTGTTTGAACGTGATACTGCGGTAGAAAGTGATGCGCCAACTGTAAACTTAAAACGTCACCCTCACACATCACGGGTAGATGTTTCAAGAAAGGATTCTTAATCACTTGTCTTTTTATACAATGCCACCATTTACCGCTTAAATTGGAGAAAAATATGTCAAACTTACGTCAACGATTCTATATTGAAAATTGTCCTGTTCGTGGTGAAGTCGTTCAACTCACCGACACGTTACACACCATTTTAAAGCAACGTGACTACCCTCAAGCCGTTGAAGTATTATTAGGTGAAATGCTCAGTGCCACAGCACTCTTAGCCAGTACACTAAAAATAAAAGGCAATATTAGTCTACAAATACAAGCGCAAGGGTCTTTTAAATGGGCCATGGCCGAATGTAATCATTTGGGGCAACTACGAGCACTTGCTGACTTTGAAGAAGATGCACGTTTTGGACAAGCCTCTGACAGCAGTACGCTATTTTCAACGTTACAGCAGCCAATTTTATTTATTAATATTGACCCAGAGTTTGGTGAACGCTATCAAGGTATTATTGCACTTGACCAACCGACTTTGGCAGGTTGCCTCATGCAGTATTATGCATTGTCTGCACAAATTCCAACCCATATTGCACTTGCAAGCGATGCTCAAGCAGCGGGTGGTTTACTCATCCAACTTCTACCACGTACAGAGGAAGAAAAAGAACATATAGATGAAGACTTATGGCCACGCCTAATCATGCTCACAAACACGCTCAAAGCAGATGAGCTTAAACAGCTCGATGCGCAAGAGATTCTATACCGTTTGTATAATGAAGAAGATGTACGTTTGCCAGAGGTTGAACAACTTGAATTTTCATGTACTTGCTCACAACAAAAGTGTGAAAATGCATTAATTCATATTGGTGAAGATGCGGTCAAAGACACTTTAAGTGCACAAAATCCAATTGAGATGGACTGCCAATTTTGTAACGCAAAATATACCTTTAATGCAGAAGAAGCACTGGCATTGTTTGGACGGCATTTAAGCTAAAAGGACAACAGAACTCATCATGATCGACCTATTAAGGCTTGATCATGATGTGAAATAACGGCTAAAGTATGAAAATAACAATAAAATATTTACTTTTTTTTAATATTGACCTAATAATGACATATTAAATTTATATATAACTAGAAGTACGTGCTAAAAATATGGTCAATACATCTATATGCTAGATTATGTAAAACGCTTTAAAGATACTATTGGCGCCACTGCAGTCATGTTTTTAAGCACGACGCTCTATGCCCATGCAGATACATCAACTGCTTTACAAGTCGGTGTAGCGGGCACTATTGACATTCAAGCCTATAAAAACAATAACTTTCCAGTCACCACATTTCCAAGCATTTTTTTTGATTCAAAATATGCCTATATTGATGGCGATGAAATTGGGCTATACGCACTACATACAGAAAAACATCAACTTAAACTCAACCTGTATTATGACAGCACAGAATTCAAACCCTCAGATGAACTCAGCCAGCTGAATAAAAGACGTCCTTCTCTCATGGCAGGGGGCAGCTATACCTACATTACCCCTTATGGCGGATTTCAAGTTTTAGCTGAGCAAGATATACAGTCTCATAGCCACGGTTATTTTGCGACCTTTGCCTATCTCGCTGAAGCACACTACAAGAAATGGACATTTTCTCCAGAGCTTGGCGTGCAATGGAACAACAAACAATACAACAACTATTACTATGGTGTTAGCACAGCAGAAGCCGAACGTAGTCAAATCACTGCTTATACACCAAACAGTAGTTTTCAACCTTACTTTAACCTAGACATTGGTTATCAAATTAACTCACATTGGACACTCTACAGTAGCCATCAAGTCACACGCTTATCGAGACAACAGCAGCTGAGCCCCATGGTCGATAAAGTTGCTGACGTGAGTAATACCTTAGGCATTTTGTACCGATTTTAAACACAACTTCTCTTTAAATATTTTATAGCGTTTAATCACAATAAAATATTAAAGACCTTTAAAGCACGATAAGGATTCACTTATGGCGATTAATGAAAAACAGCTCCTTTTGGACGAAGCAAAATACTGTTCACATGGTGATACAGTACACTATGTAGAACCGCCAAAAATCTTTACTAACTGCGAAGGCAGCTATTTATATGATGACCAAAACACGCCGTACCTTGACTTACAAATGTGGTATTCAGCAGTTAACTTTGGTTATAAAAACCCAAGATTAAGCAACCGTTTAATTGAACAAATTAACACTTTGCCACAAGTGGCAAGCCAGTACTTACACCCAACTAAAATTGAACTCAGTAAAGTCATTGCTGAAGATATTTTCAAAAAAACAGGTGAAATTGGTCGTATCCACTATAACGTGGGTGGTTCACAAGCCATTGAAGACTCACTCAAAGTGATCCGTAACTTCTGTAATGGTAAAAGCCGTATGTTTGCGTTTGAGGGCGGTTACCATGGTCGTACTTTAGGTGCATCATCAATTACGTCAAGCTACCGCTACCGTCGTCGCTATGGTCACTTTGGTGAACGTGCACACTTCATTCCGTTCCCGTATCCTTTCCGTCGTCCAAAAGGCATGACTGCTGAAGAATATGGCGACAAATGTGTTGCAGAGTTTGCTCGCCTATTTGAAACTGAATACCACGGTGTATGGGATCCAAAAGTTCGTGAAAGCGAATTTGCTGCATTCTATATGGAAACCATTCAAGGCACGGGCGGTTATGTGATTCCACCACAAAACTTCTTTAAAGGCTTGAAAAAAGTACTCGATGACCATGGTATTTTATTGGTTGTTGATGAAATTCAAATGGGCTTTTACCGTACGGGTAAACTTTGGTCTTGGGAACACTTTGGCATTACGCCAGATGTGACTGTATTTGGTAAAGCACTGACCAATGGTCTAAACCCACTCGCAGGGATTTGGGCAAAAGAAGCACTCATTAACCCAACAACTTTCCCAGTAGGTTCAACACATTCAACATTTGCATCTAACCCACTCGGCACAGCCGTTGGTCTAGAACTTATGACCATGTTGGCTGAAAAAGACTACGAAACACAAATTATGGAAAGTGGTGCATATTTCCTAGATGGCCTCAAAACCCTACAAAAGCAACACGTAGAAATTGGTGATGTAGATGGTTTAGGCTTAGCACTTCGTGCAGAAATTTGTCAAACAGATGGTTTTACGCCAAACAAAGAACTCCTCGACAAAATGGTAGACATTGGCTTGTCTGGTACTTTAGAGTATCAAGGTCAAAAATGTGGTCTAGTGCTAGATGTGGGCGGTTACTACAAAAACGTGATCACATTTGCACCATCACTTGAAATTAGCCGTGCTGAAATTGATCAAGCGTTAGTACTTCTTGATCAACTCTTGGTTCGTGCTAAAAAGGAAATGTAAAACCGACTTATGGACAATGGTTTTAATCATGTAGAGCCCAAATGTCTCGTGGATGCTTTCTTAAAGCATCCACCACATACATTTAAAGCCTGTGCGCTAGATGCATCTTTTTATGCATTTAGCACTCAATTCAATTTACTTACCACACTTGATACCCCACTGCGTAAAAAAATACAGTCTTTACTTGGGTACAAATATTGGCAAAGCCTAGTTGAATTTCCAACACAATTTATTGGTACAACTGTTACCGAATACACCCCTTTGCCTGAGCAACATACCGCCCAGCAACTGCTAGAACGCATACAACCTCACTGTAAACAACACAGCCTAACCATTATTAAAGATTTACCTCTACAGTCCCCCTTACTCCCTGCAAAAGACAATTTATTTAGCCAACAACTTATACAAGAAGCACAAAAACAAGGTTTTTTGGCAGTAGAAGGACAAGCTCTAGCTTATGTCAAAATAGATTTTTTCGACCAAGAGGACTTTTTAAGTCGTTTTTCAAAAAGTAGACGTAAAAATTTTAAAAGAAAACTCAAACATTTAGATGAATTACATATTGATGTAAAACATACAGGTGATGAATATTTCAACAACCCAGACACGCTCAAACAGCTGTATGCTTTATACCTAGAAGTTTACCAACAAAGTGATATTCACTTCGACTTGCTCAGTCTTGAATTTTTCACAACAATTTTACAAGAACACAGCCAAAATGGCCGTGTATTTATGTATTGGAAAGAACAGGTATTGGTAGGTTACAATATTTGTTACATTCATAACAATGCGTTAATTGATAAATATATTGGGCTAAACTATTCCCTTGCGCTCGATTACAACTTATATTTCATCAGTTGGTTTGTAAATTTAGACTATGCCAAATCAAATGCACTCGACTTTTACGTTGCAGGTTGGACAGACCCTGAAGTCAAAGCACAGCTAGGTGCACAATTTACATTTACACAACACCTTGTATGGGTAAAATCACCCATGCTTCGCTTTATACTAAAGAAATTCAGACATTTATTTGAGTCAGATGCCCATTGGCATCAACAGCAATAGACATAGGGCCAATGACCGTGACCAGACCACCTGTTATTTTAAATTTTGATGACTCCTCGGCTCAACCCAACAATACTTGGCAACGTATTGCATTACAATCATGGCAAGAAAAAATTCGCTTTGGTTGTAAATGGCATGACTTTAAACAGTTAGAAGCACATTTAGCAACCCAACTTCCTGCACCTGCTCAGCAAGGATGTGCCTTACTCGGCAGTGGTGATTACCATCATTTAAGTTATTTACTGCTCTCTCGTTTAAAGCAAGACGAACCCATTCACCTTGTAGTCTGTGACAATCACCCAGATAACATGCGCTATCCTTTTGGTATTCATTGTGGCTCATGGGTCTACTGGGCAAGCCAGTTACCACATGTTGCACGCATAGATGTTTTAGGGATTAGTTCAAATGATATTGGCTTGAGCCACGCTTGGGAAAACCATTGGTCACCGCTCAAAAAAGGCAAACTCCACTATTGGAGTGTACAGCAAGATGCCAGTTGGCTTAAACACATTGGTGCCAAGCATGCTGCACGTAATTTTGCTTTCCCAGATGTACTGATGGCTGAGTTTTTAGATACACTACAGACGGTCAATTTACCTGTTTATTTATCCATTGATAAAGATATTTTGTCGAAAGACGTGGTGAAAACCAATTGGGATCAAGGTCAGTTTTTAGAACAGCATTTACATACACTCATTGATGCATGTGCAGGACGTTTAATGGGTGCAGACATTACAGGTGATATTTCTTTATATCAATATAAGCAATGGTTTAAAGCGTTTTTAAGCAAGCTAGATGCACAAGAATACATGCCTGAAGCCCAGCTAGATCTATGGCAAAATCAACAACAATCTCTGAATGACCGACTCATTGAGCGTATGAATACTGCTTGGCGAGAGTAAGTCATTGCTGTTGTTGCTTATAAATTTCAGCCTCACCTTTCGCTAAAAACAGCACACCAATCACAATCAGAGCCATACCACAGACTTTAAATACTGTGAGTGGCTCGTTAAACAACCAAACCGATAACAATGTAACACTAATCAATTCAATATGTGATGCTGCGACTGCTGGCCCTATTGGTGCTTTTTCCAGTAGAGTCATCCATGTAAAAAATGAACCAATGTAGCCAATAAGTGCACCATAGATCCAAACATTACCAAACACTCGTGCCAACCATGGTAAATCAAAAGTGAGTGGTAATGCATGATTTGATGCAAGCTTGAAACTAATCTGAGCCAATGTATCAAATAGCATCAGCACAGAAAAACCGACTAAATAAAACAATCTCATAAGCCTAACCCAATGACGGCAACGCCTGCACTAATAAATAACACACCAATTAAGCGTTCTTTGGTCAGCTGTTCTTTAAAAAATAAGCGTCCTGCAATCATAATTACCACAATATTAATACAGCCAAGCATGACTCCATCAGATAAAGGAACCAGTGATAAAAAAGCAAGCCACACGACAAATTCAATCAAATAACAAGTAACACCAAACCACAGCATTGGCATTTTCGCAAAAGCCAACCAGCGTGCTTTACCTTCATACTCTAAACCTTTGATTGCCAAAGCTTTAAATGCCAACTGCCCGACTGTATCTACTGCAATCGTAAACATCCAAACCATGACCACTAAAGCATTCATATAGGTATCCTATGCTTGCGCATACTGTGCAATAAATGCCAAAGAGTCTGTAATCACTTGTTCACGATCATTATCGATTGTAATCATATGATAACTTTTTTTAAGCCAAACT
Source organism: Acinetobacter boissieri (assembly GCF_900096955.1). Taxonomy (GTDB): domain Bacteria; phylum Pseudomonadota; class Gammaproteobacteria; order Pseudomonadales; family Moraxellaceae; genus Acinetobacter; species Acinetobacter boissieri. The sequence continues at coordinate 107,404 of NZ_FMYL01000001.1, forward strand.
AATTGTTTCGGCCCTTGAACTTGATCATAAATGAGTTGGCTATTTTTACGGTGTGCAATATCATCATCATACGCATGTATGAGCAAGCATGGCGCAGTAATTGCAGATAGATTTTTTCGAACGACTTTAGAAAGACATTGCAATTGATACAATGAATGCCACGGATTACCAGGTAATCCTGCTTCACTGCTGTCGCCGTGTTGCATTGAATGTACTATGCGCTGTCTGAGTTTTTCATTATAAATTCCAAACGGTTCAGCTTCATCAAACGTTAGATTTCTAAAGATATTTAACTTATATACAATAGGTAGAAGAATCGGGGCTGCAAATTTTGACCACAGTGGCACACTCCAACCATCATATTTAAATGTAGGGCTGTAGCTCATTACACCACTAACACGATGCTCAGTGGCATAATTCAGTGCCAGTAGTGCCCCCATAGACAAACCTGCCACAAAAACATGGTCAACATGTTGTTTGAGTTGCTCTGCAGCATCACATACACTTTTGTACCAATCTTGCCATGTCGTATTTACGAGGTCTTCAACCGTACCACAATGCCCTGCAAGCTGTAACGCCATTACAGTATAACCTTTTTGATGAAAACGGCGTGCGAGACCACGCATTTCATTCGGCGTACCTGTAAGCCCATGAATCAATAAAATACCTGTGCGGTTTCCTTCAAGTAAGAAAGAATGGTCGGCTATCATAAACGAACCTTCGTGAGGGTTTGTGAATGTACAAACTGACCAAGAGAAGCATTAATTTCATCGAAACGATTAAATTCAACATGGCTAATTTTGTTTTTTTGGCAGTGTTTCAATAACGACGTTTTTGCATACACATAATCTGCACGTTCAGATAAGCAAAAATCTGAGCGACCATCACCAATTAAAATCGTTTTGTATTGTTGGTGTTGTTTCGATACTTTACATTTGCACGTTCCAGACTGTGAGTTACATGCTTTACTGGCATTGGGGAACGCCAATTGCCAACGTGTGTCACTCACTTGCTGTAACTGGTTTGCAATCACAGGGACATGCATTAAATTGTATTTCGCTAAAATATAACGAATCACTTGGTCTAGACCATCACTTACAATCGTTAATGGGATGCCATAGTATTTGGTCAGCTTTACAAACTCTAGAAAACCTTCGTCTATCTTAATATTTTGTACAAAGGCTTCTAAGTCTTTTTTACTTACATTCAGCAATGCAATTTGGCGTTGCATACACTCTTTAGAGCCAATTTTTCCTTGCTCCCACAGTTCTTCTACCTCTTGCCAACCATCATCAGCAAAATGTTCAAGCAATTCATCTGTGGTATCTTGCAAACTAATCGTACCATCGAAATCACACAGGATTTTCCAATTGTTTTTTCGATACTGTTCAACATTCATCAAAAGCATATTATCGGCTCTATAGATTTCTTAGAAGCGACCTAATCATTTCGTAATAGTTTAGGCTTTTATAGTATAGCGATGATTTATTAAGTTACGCTTATATTTTGTTAAATATGTGCGTAAATTAACAAAATAAGTGGCTTTTAGACCCTATCAGGCGAGTACTTGTATTCATAAACGAGATTTACAATCATCTAAATGGTCTAAAAATTGCTTTATTATATATTAAAAATGAGTATGTATAAAAACTCAAATAAAGGATGGGTCGATGAAATTTATTTTTGTACTGGGTATTGTGGCTTTAGCAACTACACAAGTGTACGCAGAATCACGTTTAGAAAGTATTACTCACAAGGGGCAGCTTGATGTATGCACAACAGGGGATTATAAGCCTTATAGTTTTTTAAAAGCAGATGGCCAATACGAAGGCACAGACATTTCTATGGCTGAGTCTTTAGCTCAAAGTTTAGGGGTTAAAACTCACTATATCAAATCGACTTGGAAAACCATAACACCTGATCTAGTGGCAGGAAAGTGTGATATTGCAATGGGAGGCATTTCAGTCACCTTGGCTAGACAGCGGCAAGTCTTTTTTAGTCATCGCATTGATATCGATGGCAAAGTACCATTTGTACGTTGTAATGACAGCCAAAAATATCAGACAGTTGAACAAATCAACACACCTTCTGTACGTGTGATTGAACCTACAGGGGGCACCAACGAAGCCTTTGCTCGAAAATATCTGCCAAATAGCAAGCTAACACTCAGCCAAGATAACTTAGGAATTTTTCAACAATTGGCCGATAACAAAGCCGATGTCATGATTACAGAAGCCTCAGAAGCACTGTATCAGAAAAAACACTATCCGACTTTATGCGCTATAAATACAGATAAACCTTTGCAGTATGGTGAAAAATCATACATGCTTCCCATCAATGATATGGCTTGGAAGCTATATGTAGATCAATGGCTTCATCTTGCTCAAGAAACTGGAGAATATCAAAAAATTCTCAATACTTGGTTTTAAACCACTCTATACCCATGATGAGAAAGATGTTCCCTTCATGGGTATTTAAATTAGCAAAGCCCAGCCAGTTTTGTAGACAGCTGTGCATCGGACTCACTGTTTAAAACAGCATCAAGTACATCAAGTACAGCTTCTTTTTCATTGTGGCCAACTACATAATCTGCCACTTGCTTTAATTCTGGTATGGCGTTGTCCATCGCTATGCCAAATTTTGCCATTTTTACCATTTCAATGTCATTATTGTTATCGCCAATGACTAACGTTTCTTCTGCAGTCACATTCCAACGCTGCTGCAAAAAGCTTAAGCCAAAGGCTTTATGTTGGTTGGGTATAATTAAGTCAATAAAGCCAAAGCCACTCGATACCATTTTAACTTGGTTGTTTTTAATATATGACTTTTGATTCAGTGCATGAGTTAACTCATCAAAGTCATAGTTACTGGTATTAATGGTAATTTTGCAGACCAAATCATCGACTTGCAATAAGTCTTCTACACAAAAGAGTCGTTTAAAGTACTTATTGAGTTTAGGCATATTTTCAGCAGGTGTTTGCTCATCTACATAAGCACCCTCTTTACCACATAAAATAACACCTTCTGCATAATCCACCATCAGATCAGCAAGCATGACTTTCGCCACTTGAGGGTCAAAGTGAGCAAAGTTTATTTCTGTTGTACCATCAACAACAAAAGCACCATTTTCTGATACATAGCCAATTTCATCTTGAATTTCAGAAAAATAGTTTTTTAGGGTATAAAGTTGGTTACCACTTGCAGCAACAAAATGTATACCCTGTTGCTTGAGTTGCGAGAACTGCTTTGAAAAACGCTGCTTGTTGTACTGTTTTTCTCCATTTAAAAATGTACCGTCCATATCTACAGCGATGAGTCTAACTGGCATTTTTTACCTCGCATGGGATCAATATTACATCACCATTATTTATCGTACTTAGTTTATTTCGTTGAAATTATCTTAGCAAAATATGACACCGTGATGAAGAAAAAGCCACGATATATTACAAAAATTTAAGTAAATCTCAATAGTCTATATTTTCCTAATATAAATTTTTATTTTCAATACGAAAGCCTTTTATAACAACCTTTCATTAAATGATTAATTAAAGGCAATTGATAATTACTTTCATTTGTATAAACTACAGTTACATTTATTCACACTCTATTTTAATTATGTCAGATTACCCTCAAAGTTTTTTATTAAAACCTTTATGTGCCAGTTTATTTGCCATCTCTATGCACAGTTTTGCTGCAGAAACACCTGTTAGCGATGCAACGCCGTTAGAAACCATTCGTGCTGAATCAAATAAATCTTCAACCATGAAGACGGCAACTGGGCTTGAATTAACACAAAAAGAAACCCCTCAATCTATTTCCGTAGTTACACAAGAACAAATTAAAGATCAAAGTTTGACTACTGTCACAAGTGCGATGAAACAGGCTACAGGAATTAATGTCATTCGTGATAGCGGACGTTTTCGCTATCAATCACGTGGTTTTTATATCGATCAAATTGAAGAAGATGGTCTAAGCAGTACCATGCCTGGCTCTGGTTCAAATGCTTACAGAACCTCTTCAAGCTTTACTGACTTAGATATTTATGACCATATTGAAGTCGTTCGTGGTGCAACTGGCTTAACCCAAGCCTATAGCGAACCAGGCGGTACTCTCAATGCTGTACGTAAGCATCCAACCAAAGAATTTCAAATGCAAGGTTACTTACAAGCAGGAAGCTGGAATAACTTACGTTCTGTATTTGACGTTTCTGGCTCACTCAACAGTAACGAAAGTGTACGTGGTCGTTTTGTTGCTATTGGTACAGACAGTGACTCATATAAAAATAACGTTTCTAAAGACAATCAAACATTTTATGGTGTTTTAGATTTTGATCTTACCCCTGCAACATTGTTACGTATCGGTGCGATGTACCAAAAATCACATGAAGTCCCAGACTACTTTGGTATTCCAATGGCATTGGGTGGTGTAGATTCAGGGCTACCTGCAAGTATATATTTAGGCTCAAGTTGGTCTAAACTTAATTTTGAAAAATATAATGCATTTGCAGAGCTCGAGCACAAATTCAACGATGATTGGAGCTTGAATGCTCAGGTGAATAGTACTTGGAGTAAATCTCTACAAAATGTAGGTGGTTTAGCTCAATTGGGTACAAGCTATGCAGGATTAACCAGTAGCAACCAAAAATTAGCCATGAATAACTATCAATACTATGACAACAGTAGCGATGAGCTCACCGCTAAAATTTCTTTAAATGGTAAATACAACCTATTTAATGCAACACATGATGTATTTGCGAATTTAAACTATGTCAGCACTTATGAAAAATCTGAATGGCGTCGTATTTTAAACTCAACGGCTTACGATGTAACGACATTTAATCCAGCATCTGTAGCTGTACCGAACTGGAATGGTGCTTTAAATTTAAATTGGTTCTACACCAACTATATTACGCAAACTGCAGCAACTTTAGGTACACGGGTTAATCTACTTCAAGATGTTTACTTAACCCTTGCAGGTCGTTATGCACAGTCTATTACCAATGGTAGCACTTACTATGCCATTACTGGTGGTAAAACAGATGGCGAATATGCCAAAAACCGTGAAGTCAAAAAGAATAAGTTTATCCCATATATTGGCTTAACCTATGACTTAACAGACAACACAAGCCTATACGCAAGCCACACTGAAATTTTTAAACCACAATCTAATCGTGATCTATCAGGGCAAATTTTGGATCCTATAGTTGGTAAAAATGATGAAATTGGCATTAAATCTGAGCTGTTTGGTGGTCTTTTAAATGCCTCTTTAGCCTTGTTTCAAATTGAGCAAGAAAATAGACCGATTGCCGCTACATACAACAATATTAGTTTTTCTGTACCGTCAGGAAAAGTGCGTAGCCGTGGTATAGATATAGAAGTTTCTGGTAAAATCACCAACGACTTGGCAATTTTTGCAGGCTATACTTATAATAAAAGTAAATATTTAAATACCGAAAGTTTAACCTACTTATCTGGTAGCAACTTCAGTAAACACACCCCCGAGCATATGTTTAAACTGTATTCACAGTATCAACTCCCTGGCGCGCTTAAAAAATGGTCAGCAGGTGTAGGTGTGACTGCACAAACAGATACCAATAGCTTGTATAATATTTACCAAGGTGGCTACACCCTTTGGAATGCCAACATTCGTTATAGTTACTCACAAAACCTGTCATTTAACCTCATTGGCGATAACATCACCAACAAACGTTATTATGAAAACAACCGAGTACGTATTAATGGCGGTAATAACTTCTTAGGGAGCCCTGCAAGCGTATTGCTTCGTGTAGATTGGACATACTAATCTCACATTAAACGTAGCGTGCAGGCCACGCTATGTTTTACTTCTCACCTTTGGCCATTTTTTCAACTTCTTTAATGGTCTTTTTGATGGGTTCCACACTCAAAATTGTAAATAAATTAACATTCTTTTGATTCGACTGCGACAGCATATCTACGACACTTTTTTCACCTCGCCCCACCAAATGGCGGCGGTAAAAATAAAATGTAAGTAAGAGCGTTGTTAGTAACATCGCAACTAACATCACCCAAAAACCCTCAGGTGATTTTAAACCCGGAATTGACTCAAAATTCATGCCGTAAATACCCGTCAGCAATGTCAATGGTGCAAATATGGCGGTAATAATTGCTAAAATACGCATATTTTCATTGGTTTGGTTAGAAATTGCAGAAAAGTGCAAATCTATGGCAGACTGAATTGATTGGCGTAACCTTGATGTATGTTTTTGAGTTCGTTCTACATGACTCACCAAATCATTAATTCGAACCAAAATTAAATCTAAACTGTCTACAGATGATGGTGCATCATGCACATGGTGATGATTTTCTACGACTTCATCTCTGAGTTCTTGTAAAGTTTCAATCTGCTCTTCACACAAATTTTCAACCTGCTGAAAAGCCATATTTTCTTGGAGTAATTGTTGCCACTGTTTGAAGTAGTGCTTTCCTTGCAATAATTCTGTTTGCCAAAACTCAACACGACGTGTCAATGGTGTTCGTAATCCCAAATAGTCATCAATCATACTATTGAGTAAACGTAGTGCTAAATTCAATGGATTACTGGGTAAGCGTCTAAGTTTATGTTGTTCAGCAACATTTTTTTCTAATACACCAGCGAGTCTATCTAAATAGTTTAGTATGGATTTATTACCACGCTCTCGTACTGTAATTAAATACTTCTCTGTAATAATAAAATTTACAGGTGTAGTCAATAAACCAAATTCACTTTGATGTTGCTCAGTAGACTGATTGTCAAGAATTTGCTGATCTGCAGGAGTCATGATTTTACGGAATGTTAAAAAATCATACTCTTCCATCGTATCAAAGCCACAAGGGTGCTCTATGTTTAAAATATCTGCAACATGAAACTCATTCACAATAAGGTCGGCATGCATTTTGATTTTTTCTTGCCAAAGATCTGCAGCATGAACAATATCTTCTCGAACACAATCAATCCACACAAAAGCAATCTGTTCTTGACTCACATGTTGCTGAGACACACTTAAAACACCTGTGTCTTTGTGACGGTAAAAATAATAATTTTTCATAAAAAACGTCATACTTATTGTTTAAGTCACTATTGTGGAATGAAAAAAAGCCCGCATCAAGCGGACTTTTTTAAATTAAAACAAGATTTAAGCTTGTTCGATGTCTTTCATAGACAATTTAATACGACCACGATTATCTACATCTTGCACTTGGACTTTAATTTCTTGACCTTCAGTCAATACATCAGTCACGTTTGCAATACGCTCATTTGAAATTTGCGAGATGTGTAACAAACCATCTGTACCCGGCATAATGTTTACAAACGCACCGAATTCTACAATACGAATGACTTTACCTTGGTAGATTGTGCCCGGCTCAATTTCAGCAGTCAGTGCTTGAATTTTTGCAATCGCTGCACGTGCTGCGGCTTTCGTTTCACCAAATACACGTACTGTACCATTGTCTTCAATATCAATCGCTGCTTTCGTTTCTTCAGTAATTTGACGAATCGTTGCACCGCCTTTACCAATCACATCACGAATTTTGTCAGGATTAATACTAATCACTTCAAATGTTGGTGCATGTGCAGAAATTTCAGGACGAGCACGAGAAATGACTTTATTCATTTCATTCAAGATATGCATACGACCTGCATACGCTTGATTTAATGCAACTTCCATAATTTCTTCGGTAATACCTTCGATTTTAATGTCCATTTGCAGTGCAGTAATACCGTTTTCAGAACCTGCTACTTTAAAGTCCATATCACCTAAGTGATCTTCATCGCCTAAGATGTCAGAAAGTACTGTGAAACGCTCACCTTCTTTCACAAGACCCATTGCAATACCTGCAACTGGTGCTTTTAAAGGTACACCTGCATCCATTAATGATAGCGATGCACCACATACAGAAGCCATAGATGATGAACCGTTTGACTCTGTAATGTCAGATACAATACGAATCACATATGGGAAACGATCTACAGGTGGTAATACAGCATACACACCACGGCGAGCCAAACGGCCATGACCAATTTCACGGCGTTTTGGACCAGTTTCACGACCAGTTTCACCTACTGAGTATGCAGGGAAATTGTAATGCAGCATGAAGCTGTCAGTTTTTGTACCTGATAATGTATCTACCATTAAGGCATCACGGGTGTTACCCAAAGTTGTTGTTACAAGTGCTTGCGTTTCGCCACGTGTAAACAACGCTGAACCGTGTGCACGATCTAACACGCCCACTTGTACATCTAAACCACGAACAGTTTTGCTATCACGGCCATCAATACGTGGTTTACCAGATACAATATTGTCACGTACTGTGCGGTATTTAAGGTCTTCAAATAAGTCATTTAACTCATCTGCAATACCGCTTTCATCATTTTCAGGAACAAATTGTGCAAGTGCTTCGGTGCGTAAAGCATCTAATGCGCTATAACGATCTTGTTTTACAGCAATAGTGTAGGCTTCTGAAATTTTTGCTTCAAATGCGTCTTTGAGCTTCGCACGTAATTCTTCGTTTTGTGTCGGTGCTACCCATTCAGTTTTTTTCGTACCCACTGCAGCTGCAAACTCATTAATGGCTTGTACTACAATTTGCATTTCATCATGGCCGAATAATACAGCACCGAGCATTTGGTCTTCTGACAACTCTTTCGCTTCAGATTCAACCATCAGCACTGCAGATTCTGTACCAGCAACAACAAGGTCAAGATCAGACTGAGCAAGTTGCTCGTGTGATGGGTTTAAGATGTATTCGCCATTAACTAAGCCAACACGAGCACCACCAATTGGGCCACGGAATGGTGTATCTGCAATTGCAAGTGCCGCAGAAGTACCAATCATTGCAGCAATGTCTGCATCCATCGTTTTGTCTGAAGAAACAACTGTTGCAGTCACTTGAACTTCATTGTAGAAGCCTTCAGGAAACAATGGGCGAATTGGACGGTCAATTAAGCGTGAAATCAGTGTTTCTGATTCAGATGCACGGCCTTCACGTTTACCATAACCACCCGGAATACGACCTGCTGCATATTGTTTTTCTTGATAATTTACAGTCAGTGGAAAAAAGTCTGTGCCTGCTTTTGCAGTAGGTTGAGCAACCACTGCAACCAATACAGTGACACCACCCATTGTTACTAGAACAGTATTGGCTTGACGTGCAACACGGCCTGTTTCTAGTACAACTTGATATTGACCATATTGAAATTCTTTACGAATTACATTAAACATTGACATATATTGTTATTTCCTAAGTAATTTATTCTAGTGGAGACCCCTAAGGTTTGGCATTTATAATAAGGTATTTTCATGATTTATAAATGACAAAACTTAGAAGCCGACTTCACCAGATTTTAAACACAAAGAAGGAGCGAACATTCGCCCCTTCTCAGATTGCTTAGCAAACTAAGCTATGCTTTATTTTCAGTGCCGATGTTATAAATAACATACGTTGTACCGAAAAGTAGCTCAATCGAATTAACGACGTAAACCTAAAGCACCAATTAACGCAACATAACGACCGTGGTCTTTACCATTAAGATAGTCAAGAAGTTTACGGCGTTGGTTAACCATACGGATCAAACCACGACGACCATGGTGATCTTTTTTGTGTGCTTTAAAGTGACCTTGCAAGTCATTGATTTGAGCAGTAAGTAAAGCCACTTGTACTTCTGGTGAACCAGTGTCATTTTCTGCACGTGCAAATTTAGCAATGATTTCAGCGCGGTCTGTAGTTGTTAAAGACATTCGATTTCTCCGAGATGCTTAAAGTTAAAAAATGATATAAAACAATTTATAAAAAACTGCCTGCCATGCATCACTACAGCAAGTACATATTTTAAGTGAAAAGTGTCCAAATTGCAAAATGCTTTTACCAATTGCGTCGAATTAGGCCATTTATATTTAGTATGGCGTAATTTGACTTTTTCTTTCATCATTCCACCTTAAAGCACCCATTTTACGTGAGGTACTCTAATCTTAATGGGATTCTTTTACCCATCCATATAGAATGATCTGTATGAGCTAATACTTCATTCGCCAATTCAGGATGAATCAAAATACTATAATTTTCTTCATATTGTTTAAAAAATAATATAATTTCGCTCATCACATCTTTTGAAAACTCAAGCATAAACATTGGCTTTGGTAAAGGTCCAGCTGGACGCAACAACAAAGGGAATATTTTGGCTAAATGTGAGATTTGATTCGTAACTTTTTCATGAATTTTATGAACGTATTCAGTTTCTTCCAAATCAAAAAAGAAATGTAAATGGTAAATTAAAAATAACTTATCTGGTCTATGGTCCATACAATTTAGCCATTCGATATTTATAAAATTAATAGGAGATAGATCGTTTAAAGCCTTAATATCTCACCAGGCTTAATACGTTTACATCAATTAGATGGATATCATGCGTCATAATCCAATCTAATTAATGATAATTGGTATAAGTCGTGGTAATTATTATGCCAATATCCAGCTTGTCGTTGAAGTCCTTCACAAATAAATCCTAGAGTATTAAGTGTTGTTATTGACCTAATATTATCGGTATGAACTTGTGCTTCAATACGATTTAACTTCATCGTGTTAAAACCGTAACTTATCGCAGTGGATAAAGCTTCTCTCATATACCCATGACCTTGAGCAAAAGAAGCCAACTCATAGCCTATAGCACAACTATGCCATGCTTTATTCCATTTAAATAATCCGCATGTTCCCAAAAAAGCGTTATCTGAACGTCTTTCAATTGCCCAACGCACCCCTACACCAGTCGAGAACGTACTTTGAAAAATTTGAAATAAATTTTCGGCTTGACTCAAATTCACGACAGGATCTACGCCAAACCAGCGCATATGATGTACATCACTATGTATTGCTCGTAAATTTGGAATATCTTCAACTGTTAATTCTCGCAATACGAGCCGATCAGTTGATAGGGTTGGGAATATATGCAATTCAAAATCCTTTATTGTATTTAGAGTGACCAATATTTCAAATCAAATAATCATTGGCATTTAAGACAAAGATAGCACACAAAGTAAATGATCAGATTTTTCTAAAATAGACCTACTAACACCTAAAAAATTTCAGGCTAGCGCAATATAAAAGGACCCAAGTTTCCTTGGGTCCTTTTATATTGCGCTATGTTATTATTATAATTCTGAGTTTTTTTATACTTTGTCTTTATGTTTTATTACGTTCCTGTGTTTTTTTACTTTTTTCATCTTGTTCCCACATCTTCATATTGCCATAATTAAATATGCGTTATAGTGGTTTTTGACTGTATCTTTCGTACGAAATAGCTTACATAAACATACATCAATCAAAACATATCTCTCATACTCGGTTTACAATGAATTACAACGATATTATTTATTAAATTTAAGCTCAATTACGTGAGTTACTCTCAATCTAAGCCATAAAATGATGCACCCTCTCTGCTTAAAATACAAACAACAGTAAAATTATTTTAAATTCATCAAAACTGGCAATAATCTGCTACTATTCAACCCTGCTTGACGGAGTGCGAGTAACGACTCGCTGAGATCACCATAGAAATCGTCTTTCTTAATGATGAATACCGTTGAACCTGATCAGGTTAAAACCTGCGTAGGAATCAAGCCACCACAAATTGATACCCTTATATTGTCTATGGAATACCCATCCATATATAAGACAAACATTTGCATTCATTTTTGGCAGTGCTTGATTCGTTGATTTTCATAAGGATCATTATCTTGAAGCCATTAACGAATCTGTCGAATAAACACACCCAGCTTGAGCAAGATGCTCAAGACCTTACACGTATACTTCCTGCATCAAAGAAAGTCTATATTGAAGGTAATCAACCGTCTATTCGTGTACCCATGAGACAAATTTCACTCTCTGACACCCCAGAAGGACTAGGAGGTGAAAGCAATAGTGCTATCTTAGTTTACGATACCTCTGGCGCATATACAGACCCCAACATAACCATTGACCTCAATATAGGACTTCCCAAAGTACGTAAAGGTTGGATTGAACAACGCCAAGATACAATCGAGTTGGGTGGGTTAAGCTCCCTGTTTGGCAATGAACGAGCCAAAGACATCAAAACTGAAAATATTCGTTTTCAACATATTCAAAAGCCTAGACAAGCCAAACCTAAAAAAAACGTCACACAAATGCATTATGCAAAACAAGGGATTATCACGCCTGAAATGGAGTTTATTGCCATTCGTGAAAACCAACGGCAAGCGGCATCTGTCAATGCAACACAACATCAAGGCCAAAACTTTGGTGCACAACATATAAAATGCATTACTGCCGAATTTGTACGCCAAGAAGTGGCTGCTGGCCGTGCCATCATTCCCGCCAACATTAATCACCCTGAAAGTGAACCCATGATTATTGGACGTAACTTTCTGGTTAAAATTAACGCAAATATTGGTAACTCTGCGTTAGGCTCATCAATTGATGAAGAAGTGGCTAAAATGACATGGGCCACCCGTTGGGGTGCAGACACCATTATGGATTTATCTACAGGAAAAAACATTCATGAAACACGTGAATGGATTATTCGCAATGCCCCTGTACCTGTAGGGACAGTCCCTATTTACCAAGCACTAGAAAAAGTAGATGGTGTTGCTGAAAACTTAACATGGGATATTTTTAAAGATACGCTGATTGAACAGGCCGAACAAGGTGTTGATTACTTCACCATTCATGCAGGCGTGTTACAAGCGTATATTCCACTGACCAGTCAACGACTGACAGGTATTGTGTCACGTGGGGGTTCAATTATGGCACAGTGGTGTATGACGCATCAAAAAGAGAACTTTTTATATACGCATTTCGATGACATTTGTGAAATCATGAAAGCATATGATGTCTGTTTTAGTTTAGGTGATGGTTTACGCCCCGGCTGTATTCAAGATGCCAATGATGAGGCGCAATTTAGCGAACTAAAAACGCTTGGTGAACTCACACAACGTGCATGGACACATGATGTACAAGTCATGGTTGAAGGACCCGGTCATGTCCCAATGCATATGATTAAAGAAAATATGGATTTACAACTTGACGTGTGTAAAGAAGCCCCTTTTTATACTTTAGGGCCTCTTACCACCGATATTGCACCCGGTTATGACCATATTACCTCTGCCATTGGTGCCGCTATGATCGGATGGTATGGTACAGCAATGTTATGCTATGTCACACCCAAAGAACATCTGGGACTACCCAATAAAAAAGACGTTAAAGATGGCATCATCACCTATAAAATAGCAGCACATGCAGCAGATCTTGCTAAAGGCCATCCCGGGGCACAAGTCAGAGACAATGCACTATCTAAAGCACGCTTTGAATTTCGATGGGATGATCAATTTAATTTAAGTTTAGACCCAGATACCGCACGTGAAATGCATGATGAAACACTTCCTAAAGAAGCACATAAATCAGCACATTTTTGTTCGATGTGTGGACCTCAATTTTGCTCTATGAAAATTAGTCAGAAAGTGAAAAACATTGCAACATCTAGCAAGCAAACACACTCATTAAGTTAACACATTGTTTATTAACCCATACGTATGCAAATTAAACCAATATCGTATTTGCATGGTTGAGCTAAACTAAACAATGATTGTGTATCTAACGACTACACCTGTACGTATATTTTAATAAACGTACAGGTGTAAATTATTCCACTTTAAATGCAAAAGGAGGATTTCGGTCTTCCTTTTTAATATACGCATTGTCCGTGACAAGAGCTAAACCGTATTTACAAAAATTTATATTTTCTACACATCTGCCATGTTGTAACTGGCATAAATGTTTTCTAAAATTAAATAAGATTAGAACAAAAGTTAAAATGAGTGAACTATTTTAATTAGCATAGTAGAGGGTATTGTTATGGTAAATAAAGCAGAACATTTAGCCACATCCCAAATGCAGTCTCTTCATTTTGATCAAGCCAATCATATTCACAGAATAAGCCGTGTGCTGTTCTTTTTATATCATAAGACAAAAGCATTTGCTCAATATCAAAAGATACAGACAAAACAAAAAACCATGCAAATGATGTTTTTAGAAAAATATAGGTCCAAAAAAAACCTAATCAAAACGAAGTTACTATTTAAATTTAATCCCAATCCCATAGCACTATAAATTTATATTTTTATAGGTACATACTATGTGGCGTTTGAGCTGGTTAGAGACAATTCATACATCTGATATTTTGGAATAACACCAAATGAATAAGCTCTTGGCTTTATTCACTGTTTGTTTGACAATATCAAATACCTCTTTAGCAAACACAACAGGAATATTTTCAATACAGGCGCAAGTAATACCCAGTTGTTCGATTAGCACACAGCCTTTCGTGCAAAGTAATCGTTCTGAGAAGAACATTGTGAATGTACTGTGCAACAATGACTTAAATACAGATGCACAGATGCAAGACAGTTCAGAAAACACGCCAGACATCAGTAAAACACTTTTGCCTAACGACATATTGAACTTAACGGTGACCTATTAGCTTATTTTGGAAGCCTTGAATGATACGACTACTTACCAATACTTATGTCTGTAATAAATAACAGAGAAAGTCATAAAATCCTCATGAATGCCTTTGACTGAATCAACTAATTATTTAAAAAACAAACAAAAAGAAAAGCCTTTTAGTCTCTCCCAAAACTAAAAGGCCCAGTAGCTTTTACACTTATTTCATTAACCCACGCTTCATTGTAAGTTTGCAGTCTTTCGAATATTTATTCTTTTTATCTGCATCATTGTTTGATCTTTCCCGATCAAGCTTATTGTGTAAAGCAATCATCGCAAAAAACCAATACTTACACTATTAGCCAATAACTCTATTTGATGTACGCTATTTCGCACAAAGTGATTTTTATTAATCCAATATGTCGATCAAGCCACTCTGCCGTGTCGTTTGTTGACTTAGTGCCCGAGCAAATGCCGTTTTATCTACCAATAAAGTCACCACTTTTTTGGCACGTGTAATGGCCGTATAGAGTAACTCTTGGCTAAGTAGTCGTTCAGAAATATGCTCTAACACCACCGCAGTGTGGGTAAATTCTGAACCTTGCGACTTATGAATGGTCATTGCAAAAGCTGTTTGTATATATTTAGGCAATCGTGTTGCTAAAACCCACTTTGCCAAACTTGGGAAATATACTTCAAACTGTGTGGGATCTTGCCTATGTTTAAAACAGATACCCACATCACCATTTGACAGCCCAATTTGATAGTTGTTTTCAGTCATCATCACCGGCCGACCGACATACCAGTCACCGTAAGCGTGTGTATATGGAGCCAAATATTCTAAAAGTTGCGTTTGCATATAGTGATTGACTTGTGTCACACCAAACATACCATGACGCATTGCCGTTAAAATACGGTAGTCATCAAAAGCCTGTAAAACTTGCTGTTGCTCACGACTTAAGTCGGTACATTCAGCATCGTTTTCAGTTTGGCAATACTGCTGTAATGCACGCGCATAGCCTTCAAACCCATACCATAATGCCTGTAAATAATCTTGTATTTGCGGTGTAATATGACTCGCTGTATCTTCAATATATTGTAGCTGAATAATATCGTTACCTAATTGAGATAATTCAATATTTTTTAGCTTTCCTGACTGAACAATCTGTTGCTCAAATTGTTTAACTACATCATCTTTTAGATTTGGCTGTACTTTCTGTTGTTGAATAAATTGAGCCATTTGCCCAATCTGTGCATCGTGACTAAAACGGCGACTGTGCTTTAACTCAACACAATTAGACTGCAACATCTTGGAATGTTGTAAGTCACTGAGTACCGTGCCTACATCTACAGATGCCAATTGATTTGCATCACCTAATAAAATCAAACGTGTCCCTGTCGCAATGGCTTCAAAGAGTTGTGTCGCAAGGTTAAGGTCTAGCATAGAAGCTTCATCAACCACGACAACATCATAAGGAAGTGGTTGGTTTTGATTAAACTGTGCTCGGCCTTGGTGGCCTATTTTCAATAACCGATGCAGGGTCACAGGTTGTAGCAATGCTAACTCAGATGTAACGAATCCCTGTGCTATGAGCTCTTGATCTGAAAAAGCATATTTTAAAGCTTCTTGCATACGCTGTGCTGCTTTACCGGTTGGTGCTGCCATTGCAATGCGCAAATTTTGAATACTGTGATTAAGTGCAGCAATAATTCGTGCCAATGTATAGGTTTTTCCTGTACCGGGACCACCTGTAATCAAGCTCAAACCACTGCTTGCAACCAGTTCAAGTGCTTGCTTTTGGTATGTGTCTTTTAATAGGTCGTTATACGCTGTACTATCTACGCCTACCACCGACTGCTGACTTAAGCGTCGTACTTGCTGTGCCAAACGTTGCTCAAGTGCATAGTATCTGTACAAATAGAGTCGATTATTGCAAAAAATAAATGGGGTGATGTAGCTTTTATCCGTAAAAGACACTAGACTACGCAACCGCTTCGCATCTAGCACAGTGCTTTCTAAGCAACTATGCCCTTCTGATGCTGCAAGAAGTAGTGTTTGTATTAGGGACTGAGCAGAGATTTTATCATCTAGCGTAGTAAAATCGGCAGATTCCGTCAGATACTCTGACCATAATACGGCCCATGGTTCCACCTGCATTTCTTGTTTTTCTAGGTTACTCACAGACATATCCTCAAGGTTATACACATAGATATCAACAGAGTTATGCTCAGGTTTTTCCACAACATAATATATTGATTTAAAATCATAAATTTAGAGTTATTGGGCAACATTATCGTACCCTAAAATCGCATCAAGTCGTAAAATCAACTCTGTCTCAGGTTGCCAATGCAATACTCCATGCCCTGCTGTACCCTGCATGCCTCTTAAATATAAATAACTTGCCCCACCCAAATGTTGCTCAATCGCATAACCTTGTAATTTTTGTTTTAAGTAACGATGTAGTGCCACCAAATATAAACTGGCTTGTAACCAATAACTGCTTTGGGACATGTTTCTAGCAATTTGATCAGTCGTATAGGCTGTGAGCTGTTCACCTAAAAAATTACTTTTATAATCGGCAATATAATATTTTCCTTTAAATAAATACACCAAATCAATTGAACCATTCATAAATCGTGCAGACTCAGCCGCATTTAATACAGGAATGGTCAAATTATATTCTTGTAACAAGCGATAGATTCGCTGTGTAGCAAACACTCGGTCTGATAAAGCCAAGTGGAAAGGAAACTCAGACAAGTAGTCTTGCTGGCCTAATTGTTGTAAACAAAAATCGTCATGGATGGGTGTCTGCATCATTGCCTGCAACCACTCCAGTATAGCTTGTATCATGTGCTGTTCAGGTTGTTCTGACCCTGCTTGGTAGTACTCCAATAAAGGCTGACGTAATGCGACATAATCATTTTTAAAACGGCGTTGTATTTCTAAGGCCCAATCTTGACTGTTTTGAAAATCAATTTGCTCAAATATTTCATGCAGAAAATTACCTGCCTGTGTTCCCATCGGAAACTTCATTGCAATGGGGAGTATTGACATAGGCTCAGTGGCCACCTCTACCACAGACTGCACGACGACTTCATCATCGGCAGGAAGTTGCATGCTGTCTTGTTCAACCAATAAATCTTGTGCTTGTTGGCGGGTCAAATGTTGTGCTAGTGCTGAAAAACTCGTACGTGAACGAGGATACAACTGTAATTTTGGCAGTGGTTGTGCATGTATTTCAATCCATTCAATTTTTTTCTCACGGTAAGCTGCAGGTGCACTCAAAATTTCAAGCTCCTGCTTACTCTCCACATGTTCAAATGGCACACCTTGCGTCCAAAAGTTCACACCTGCGGCATTTTTGGGTTGATTCATGACCACATACATACGGTGGCTCGCACGAGTTAATGCCACATACCATAAGCGATTCTGTTCCGCCTCGGCACGTACTTGATGCTGTGACAAAGCCTGTTCTTGCAAATGCTGTCGATCATTAATTTCAACCACACGGAAGATTTGATGACTTGTCTCTGTTTCTTCTGTGGTTGAAAAATTTAAAGTTTTGTTTTGTTCTTTAAACGTAGAATCTGCATTGATTAAAAAAACAATTTTAAACTCTAAACCCTTAGATTGATGTATGGTCATGAGCTGTACGCCCGCTACACTCGACAAACCACGCTCAAGCTCCCACTCTCGCTCACTAGGACTTGCCACTTGTTTAATGTACCATTGGTATAAATTATGGGGTCCTTGATAATGCCGACTCTCTTGGCTAAGTAAATCGCTCAAGTGCCTTAAATCGACGACAGCACGCTCGTTGTCACGTGAGGCATATCTCACCACAGTTTTCCAAATCTGAAATTGATTCAAAGCAAATTGCCAAGCCGTTAAAAACTGCCGTGTAAACCACATTTCACGAATCTGATCAAACAAAGCAATATATTGACCAAGGCCATCGGCCTGTGTTTCAAGCTGAACCAAGTCAGACACGTTGAAACCCATTAACCGAGTGGCCAATGCCCGCTTGACCAAACGTTCATCAAAAGGATTTAAAGTTGCGGCTAAAAATGCAGCGACATCTTGCGCCATTTGACCTGCAAATACACTACGTTTGGCGGGTCGATTGACCCGTATACCTAAACGCTCTAACTCATATTGAACCAAGTCTAAATTGTGGTGATTCTTAGACAAGACTGCAATATCATCGGCCTGTATGGGCTGTTGCAGTTGGTCTTTTTGAGTATATAACTGGCCTTGCTGGGCCTGTTGTAACAGCGTAGAAATTTGCCATGCCACTTGTATATCTGAACTGACTTGTTTTTTATCGCTGATATTTAACCACCGCAGTGGTGCATGGTTTTCACCCATTTCATCGACCAAACTTGGGTGTAGCCGCGCACCTGCTTCTACAGCTTGATAAATCACTTGCTCGCCAAAATCTGGGCACTGAAGCAATAAAGCATCGACTGCCTGTACCAGTGGTTTAACTGTTCTGTGGTTGTATTTTAAACGATAATATTTACCTTGTTTGGCAGTTACATCTTGCTGTGCCTGTATAAAAGTCAGCATATCACCACCACGGAAACCGTAAATGGCTTGTTTTCGATCTCCGACCATGACCATACAGCCTTGCATATAACGCTGTTGATCACGCCAAATTTTAGCCAACATATTGTCTTGGTCTTGGTTGGTATCTTGAAATTCATCGACAAAAATGAGTGGATAACTGCGCTGTACAAATGCTGCAAATACTTGGCCTTGGCTGTCTTGTAATGCATCGGACAACGTTTTAATTTGCTGTGCAAACGTAGTTTCGCCCTTGTATTGCAATAACGCAGGTAACCGCTGTTTCACTTGCTGACACAAATAAAATTTAAAGTAGGTTTCAGTCTGTTGCAGTTGTTGTTGTATGTCAGCGAGTTGTGTGAGTACCTCAAAAAAAGTGTGCAATTTAGGGTCATTGTAAAATGCTTCTGCTGCCTCTACTGGACACTTTTTACTAAAGAGTTTTTGTGCATTAAATTGCTGTTGTAGCTTATATAAAGCCGCATAGTCTTGGCTAAAAAAGGCCTTACCATCATCTTTCAGTAATGCGCTGACTGCCATAGGTATCGCGACTTCAAAAAGAGCAGTAAACTTACTTTTATCTCTATACAGCACACCATTCACACCCTGCATATACTCACCCTCAGCGGTGTAATACGGTGCAAGATGTGCCACTGAAAAGCCACTGAGTTTTTGTTGTAAAGGCTCAATGTGCTCTAATGCCAATCTTGGTGGCATAGGTGAATTAAACTGGGCATTGCTAAAATTAAGCGTGTCTTCTACCAATTTCATGTAGTCTTCTGCAGGGTGTAAATGCCCTGCAAAGTACATAAAATCTATCTGCTGTTGGCTTTGCTGTTGTAACCACTCTCTGAGGATGTCATGAATGAGCTGTTTAATGTATTGTTTTGCTTGGTCAGTAATTTCTGCGCGTTCTATTTTGCCACTTTCAAAAGCAAATTCTCTAAGTAACTTTTGACTAAAGCTGTCTAATGTACCTACAAACAACTCATCAAGCTGTGAGATGACTAAGTTTAACCGTGCACATAAGTAATCTATTTTACTGGCGTATTGGCCAAGTAAAATCACATACAATGGATCTGCACTTTGGCTTTTGAGTTCTTCAAGCCATGCTAAATTTTGTTGCTCGGCATAGTCTTGACGTTGCTTAAAAAAATCAAGTGCTTCAATCAGTCGTTTACGGGTACGCAATTTTAATTCAGCCGATGCCGCACGGGTAAATGTTGTTGCAACCACTTGTTTAGGTAGGTATTTTTCAACCAGTGCCCGTACAATTAAACTCGATAAAGTAAAGGTTTTACCCGACCCTGCCGATGCCTCAATCCAATGTAAGCCTGTAAACTGAATGTCTTGAATCGGGTCAAATGATACTTCTATATTGTTATGCATGGTTACAAAGCTCCACATATTGCGTATAGATTGGGGCATATAACCGATATGACCACGTTAAGCAGGCATCTTGTAACAAGGCAGTACGGTCTTGTTGTTGTAAAATAAATTCCCAATCTTGATGGTACTGTGAAGCTTTATCTTCACTGACTGAAAATGCGCCATACTCATATTGGTTTTCCCATACTTTCAGCAGTAATTGCATACTTTTTTCATCAAGCACATCATGCTCATCGACCTGCTGCCAAGTTAAGGCTTTGCTGTCTTCTATGGGTTTAAGTAGCAAAGCTGCAGGGAGTACCAACGGCGTTTGCTGTGCCACATGCCATGCTTGCCACCAATCTGCTAAATAGGCCTTGGCTTGCTTAGAACTGACCCCTTGGCAAATCATAGTGTGATTGCTAAAGACTACCACACGTTTTAAGTCTGTACCTTCATCTGCAAGGTCTAAATAACTTAACCACAATAAATATTCAAGCCACACTTTGATACATCGTTCTGCTCGTGCGCTCGATGCCTGTAAACTCAGCCACTGCTGTGCACCTTTTTCTGCAATACGTATGCGTATATATAAACCTTCTTCTACACACAAGGTATCTTGGGTCGTTTTGGTTGGCTCAGGTGCATAGCGTTTTAGCTCAGTAAGCACATCTTCATGCGCTTGCTGTGCTTGTTGCCATGCACTGTGCTGTACTTTACCCACAGGTAAACAGTCCATGAGTAAATCTACATCTGGCAAATGTTGTTGCTGTTGTAAAAAATCTCGTATTTGATAACGGCCTAAACCATCTAGCAATAGCGGTTCATTGTCTTGTATTTCGTCTATAAAACGTAAGTTTGCTACACCTAAAGACTTCAAGTACAACTGCGCAGGAAAAGTGACATCAGACAACCACTGCTGTTGCTCAATCACTCGAAGTGTTTTAGCAGAAGTATTCACTGCTGTATCGACCCACGCAGGACGTTTTACAGTGTTTTTTTGCAACTGAGATGCCACATCAAACCACTGATTTTTGTACTGTAATGGCTGGGTCTGGCTAAAGTACTCTAGATCAAACGGCTGTAAATGATGTAATTGATACAGTGGTCGCAAATGTGGTGCGACCTCCAAGCCACGATCATCGAGTGGCATGGGTTGCTCTGGCACAGCCACAATTAATTGTAAATGATCTATTAGCTCTTGTAACACGGCAGATGGTGGACGTACATCACCCCCATTGGCATCGAAGCCATTATAAAATAACCATAGCGCATCTTTGGCCAGTAACAAGGCATCTAAAAAAGCGCCTTGATCGTCTTCAAGCCGTGAGCGGTCACCTAAAATTGGGCGTAATACTTGCATGAGATCAAATGGAATATGCCGTTGCTGACTTGGAAAAATACCGCTGTCTAAATTCAGTAGAACCACCAGACGATATGGCAATGGGCGAATCTGTCCAATTTCGCTAAAAGTGATTGCACCACTCGGTATGGCTTGCTCAACATGGCTTTCTATCGAACTGCTAATTTCTTGAATCACACTAGCAAGTGGCAAAGTTAAATCACTTAATGCCGCAAGGTCGTCGGTTTTGGCATGCCTTTGCTCATAGTTCGCAGTCAATGTGAGCATACGTATTTGTTTTTGTATGACTTCTTTGACACTGCGCAAAACGGTTTCACCCTGTTTTTCAAAGGCTGTGACTTCATCAAGGAGTTTAAATAACCACTGTTCCACTGTGGTCTGCGCAGATTGCTCGCTATACAACCAATCACGGCGTTGGTTAAAGTCTTGGTATATTTGAATGAGTACACCCACCAATGCAAAATCTTCAGGCATCAAATCTTCTATACTTAGTCCATCTAACACCATCACGTGCTCAGGTACAGCAACCCCTTTAACCAAACGATCTAATGCAAATTTAAATGTATAACGGTAGTCAGTGTCATTAGCCAACAGTGTGCGCTGTAAATGAGTGGCATCCAAACCACGCTTAAAACCTGCACGTTCTAAAAGCTGTAAAATACGCTCAACAGCTTGATGATCTAAGTCATAAAAACGCTGTGTAGCCAGTAAACTTAACCAATCGGAAAAATCATGATATTGAAAGCGCCCCTCAGGTAACGTAATACGTCCTAAAACGGCTTGCCATGCGTTGTTTAAATCAAACTGCATCACCCCTGCCATTTTTATAGGCAAGTAATCGTCTTGTAATTTTCCTTGATGATTTGGCATGGGGGCAAACACACTACGAACTAAAGGTTCAATCTCTGCCAGTGCGGGGGTTAAAATTAAAATATCATCTAAACGACGAGGCTGTGTTGGATCTTTTTCTACTAGCCATGTCAATAATTGTGTTTTTAATACTTCAAGCTGACGCAACGTGGTATGACACACATGAATTTGTATAGACTGATCATGTTCATCTAACACATAACTATTGGCTTCAGGCTCCATTAAATACAAAATATCTGCCTGTAGCTGGTGCAATAGATTATCGGTATCGATATCAATAAACACATCTGCCCACTCACCTTCTTCGCCTGAAGACAACCCTGCAAGCAATGAAAAATGATCTCTTGCCTGCTTACCAAAACGGGTGAGTAAAGGGTGTCTAGATTCTCTTGATTCGGCATCAAAATGCTGATTAAAACTATTTAAAAAATGGGCAAGATCTTCATCAGATACCGCTTTGCCCTGTTGTTGATTTTTTTCAATAAAACGCTGCTGCACTTTAGCATCGTAACTTTTTTTCCATTTCGGATCGACACTATCCGCCCAATACTCTTGCGATGGATTGTAATGATAAATCGTAATATCAATATAGTGTGCTAAACGGCGTAAAAAGTGTAGTTGTATCGGTGGTAAATCTAACAGTGTAAAAACAATCACCTGCTGTGGTAATGCTTCACTGCGCTCAAGCGCCGTCATGTCATCTAAGCGTTGCCAAAAAGCATCATCAATCGCTTGTATATTTAAAAAGTCATCATGAAAAATATGTTGCCACAGCCAGCTTTGCCATGCCTCTAAAGCACTCGCTTGCTCTAAATTATATAAAGAGACTTGCTGTTCAGATGAAATTAACGTTTCAATATTTAAATGTTGCCCCTTACCCCACTTTGCTAACCAATTATGTGTACAGCTACACGGCATACCACCATGATCTTGGTTACAGTGACCTCTATACGCCATATAGTGACTAAAAAGTTTCGATACATTTTCCGCCACCCAATACCACATGCTTTGTTTTTTTTGCTGTTTCTGCTTGGTATCCGTTAAATGTGAAGCGCTGTCTTCAATACGCTGAAGAAAGGCATACATGGGGTGGTCTTTTGAGAGCTTTATACCTTGCTCGCTTAATTGCGACAACACGGTATAAATACGCCACTTCATCACTAAGCGAGGTAAATTGGCTTGGCGAACTTGGTCTTTATTGGTTAACACATGCTGATAGATAAACCATTGAAAGGCTTGAATCCGATGATGAAACACGTGATTGGCACTAATGCCGTGCTGCTGTGCAATGTACTGGGTGAGCCAATGTTCAATGGCAGGGTTGGGTACAATAAAATGCTGACTTTGTAATGCACTTAATAGATTTTCCGAGGGCTGATTCACTTGTGCCAATAGAATCTGTGCCAATACTTCTAGCTTTTGACTTTGGCAAACATGAATCGCCATGAATGATCTCCTTTATTTTATGCGTATTATTATGACAGCAATACAGATTATAAACTCATCTGCACATTTAAGTGGTGGTATAAATAAAAGTGTTGTAATCGGTGGAAGACTAATCCTTAAACAGAATTTATATCTAAGAACTTAATTTGATAATCTGTAATTTTGGTGAGTTCAAAAGTGTATTCAGGAAACTCTGCCTGTAGAAAGACCAATGCATCGGCCAGTGTAATTTGGTGTAAGTTTTGACTATAATTCCAAATCAACATATTTATTTTTTTATTAAATTCATTCTTATTTCCACCCTGTGTTTGTTGGTAAATCTCCGAATCTAATTCATCCTCTGGATCATCAAGTGGTAATGTGACTTGTAAGTATAATTGAAATAATAAAATTTCAAAAAATGAAGCATTGATTTTATTTTTATAGCGAATAATCCATACCAAAGTAATTAAATTATGACAAAAAAAACCAGGTTGTTTAAGAGCAGCCTTAAGCAAAAAATTAATAGAAAGTGTAATTTTAGGATCAAATTGAGGTAATAAGGAACTGACCTGTTGCTCAGAAAAAGTGCATGTAATAAATTCAGCGACTCGATCAAGAAATGGTTCTACCTGTGCTGTATCGAGAACATCGTAGACGGTATTAAGTGCAAATAATAAAGTAATGTGATGCGATAGGTATTGGGATCTTTCAGTAGATTTTTCTACATAATAATGAAAAATGGATTCAAACCCATCTCGATCATACCATTGCCTTAATGCTACATAGGAGGCAGGATATAATCCTAGCGATAATATGCGTTTAATTCGAGGTACTGTAAATACGGGTGCATGAATTTGCGTAGCGAAGTTAATCTGAGTATAAATTTCAGAACGATCAATGAGCGAGGCTGTATGTTGCCAAATATTTTTTATATTAAATTCTTCATGTTGAACTAGATATTTAGTTGCTATGTATGCCTTTAAAGCATGAGGTTGATGAATCGTTGCACTGCTATACAGTGCTTTAGTTAATAGTTCATCTTCAGTCATCATGTACTCTATCATTCATCACAATTAACAATAATATTACAATACACTGATCAAGTAATTTGAATAACACATACTTTTATTTCACTCCATTATATTATCATCACAAAAAATGAAATGAATTTAAATACAGACTATAGAAATGCCGTATATCTATAAAAAACATTCAAAAATTTTATTTTAAAATAAAATAGCATTAGCGAGTTCAATTTTATTTTTTGCTGTAAGATATTCATAAGATGTAACTTCAATTTTATTTTTATTTAGATCACAGAAATACACTGACATAGAAACTCCATGATCACCAATCATAAAAGTAATATTATTCTTATTAAGATTAGTAATTAGTGTAGTCATTTCTTCCGCACTTACCCCAAAAGCTACGGTATGACCGGAATGATGAGAATCTCTTTTAAATAGAGCAATTGATGCCCCGTTATTCTTAAGAATTAAAGGGCCTCCCTGTTCAAACCAAAAGTATAAAGACTCATCACGAGAAAAACCGAGGATATTGCTATACCATAATTCTGCTAAATCCAACGCATCAACATATATATGGACATGATCAATTTTATTTATTTTAATAAAAATTTTAATCTACATTAAATATATGAATTAAAATAACAAAATATAGTATTACTTGTATACTTTTAATAAAATCAAAAGCATTAAAATAGCTATATTTAACTCGCAATGGGAGCCAATAGCTCCCATTTTTGATTTCGTATAAGGTGTATTCTTAATATCTAGATTTTATGAATTCTAATAACTCTTTAAAAATTTGATGCCATTCATCCGTTGGCTCTTCAGCAAGAGGATGCCAAAAAAAGTTAAACTCTAACCCACCATCATCATTACAAGAATGCACCCAACTATCTTTTAAATCTTCTGTTGTATGGCATACAAACACATGCCAATTAGCTTTTAATTCAGACGGATGATGTAAACCGAGATATGAGTCAATACTTGCAGATGAAATCCCAGACTCTTCATAAAGTTCTCGTATAGCTGCATCCTCTAGCTTTTCATTCGCTTCAACAGTGCCTTTTACAATTTGAATGCCTGCAATAGGATGTCTAAAAACTAATATTTCAATATTTTGATTAAAATTTCTAAATATGATGGGTACTACTTTTTCCACTACAGTCATGTTCAAAGTGTTTATACAAGATTAGCTAATTATACCCCGATTTAACATAATAGAAAATTATATAAAACAGAAGCTGACAGCTCTCGCTTTTTTGTTTTAGAACCTACTGAAACTCTTAGCAAGATACCTTCTTTAGGGATAGGCATTCAACCTGTCCCTAATCTATATTCAATGAATACAATCCCTCTTTTGAAACCTTTGGATAATCTTCATTAAAATGTGCACCTCGACTTTCTAAGCGGCTAAGTGCACCAGTGGCCATCAGCAATGCAACAAGAATTGAGTGCGATGTAGGATGCTCACTTTGCCATGCTTTTAACTGTAAATATAGTTGCTCTAAACCTTGCTGAGTCCGCACGATTCCCAAATAATGACTCATCCACTGCTGAAGTGTCTGGTGGGAAAAAGTCTCTGCCGATCTATTCACGACAGGCATAGATAATGGCTTAAAAGTATGTGTATAACCCACTGTCGGATATGCCCATACATTCTGCGCAACAACATCTTGTGCAATATTACGCCCGACCACTATACATTCTAATAATGAATTACTCGCCAAACGATTCGCACCATGCAAGCCTGTACATGCAACCTCACCCACAGCATATAAATTTTGAATATCGGTATGCCCTACAGCATCTGTGAGTACACCGCCACAGCTATAATGAGCCGTTGGTGCAACAGGAATCATCTGCTGACACATATCTAAGCCCAAACTACAACACTTGGCATAAATTTCAGGAAAATGTTGTTGAATAAAAACATCATCTAAATGCGTCATGTCCAAATAAACAGGCTGGTTCTGTTGC
Source organism: Acinetobacter boissieri (assembly GCF_900096955.1). Classification (GTDB taxonomy): domain Bacteria; phylum Pseudomonadota; class Gammaproteobacteria; order Pseudomonadales; family Moraxellaceae; genus Acinetobacter; species Acinetobacter boissieri. Next base: position 134,494 of record NZ_FMYL01000001.1, read on the forward strand.
TTCTTCATTTCTTGAAAAATGGCTCGTGCCACAATATCTCTTGGCGCAAGTTCCGCACGGGCATCATAATTTGGCATAAAGCGATGCCCTGTGGCATTACGCAATATTCCACCCTCGCCACGCAGTGCTTCAGAAATTAAAAATCCATCTGCATGAGGCAAAGCGAGCCCCGTTGGATGAAACTGTATGCATTCTAAATTGACAATACGACACCCTGCTTTGAACGCCAATGCAAGGCCATCTCCTTTAGCAGTTATTGGGTTCGTGGTACGTTCAAACAACTGTCCAACACCGCCTGTTGCAAGCACGATCTGCTGTGCAATAAAAGTATATTGCTGGCGACCTTGTTTACAACGCAAACCATAACAATGTCTATTTTTGGTCAAAATTTCTTCTATATCATAACCGACTAAACACTCAATATTGGTTGCATCTTCAAGCTGTTCTACCAAAGCCTGAATCACAGATTTCCCCGTATGATCTGCCACATGTACAATACGGCGATGATCATGTCCACCCTCTTTGGTCAGGTGTAAAGTGGGTGTATTGGCACTTTGATCTAAATCAAAGATCACACCTTGTTGCTGTAACCATGCAATTGCTTCGGGAGCTTGCGCTAAAATCTTCTGTGTATTATCTACATCACATAAACCCGCACCTGCATTTAGGGTATTTTCAACGTGGTTTTCCAAGCGATCTGTTTCCGTTAAAACAGCTGCAATACCACCTTGTGCCCAATAACTAGAACTGGCATAAAGGTCATTTTTGAGTAGTAATGCAATACGAAAATACGTCGGTAAAGACAATGCAACGGTTAAACCGGCTAAACCTGCACCAACAATAACAACATCATACTCACCATGCTGTACCATGTTTTTTCTCCATGAGCCACGTATTAAATGCCTGTACACCTTCATTTAAAGCGTGTTGATTATCTTGACTAAATTTTTGATACTGTTCGGAAAAAGCCAACATTTTTAAGATTGGCTTTTCAGCGTTGACAATTAGTTCAGCATCTAGCTCAACTCGCTGATGCTGATACTTCAAAACATTCAAACACGCTTCTAAACCATTCATAGCCATCCACGGGCAAAAAGCACATGATTTACATGTTGCCCCATTGCCTGCAGTTGGTGCTGCAATAAATTTTTTTTCAGGGGCCTGTTTTTGCATTTCGTGCAAAATTCCCAAATCAGTTGCCACAATAAAAGTCTGATTTTCATAGTGTGTAACAGCTTTCAGTAGCTTACTGGTCGAACCAATCACATCTGCATAGGCCACAACTTCAGCAGGTGATTCAGGATGAACTAAAACCAATGCATCTGGATGCTTTTTCTTTAAATGTTCAAGTTCAATACTTTTAAATTCATTGTGCACAATACAAGAGCCCTGCCATAACAGCATGTCGGCCCCTGTTTGTGCTTGAATATAACCGCCTAAATGACGGTCAGGCCCCCAAATGATTTTTTGACCCTGTGCATGTAAATACTGCACAATTTCAATTGCAATTGAAGACGTGACCACCCAATCTGCACGAGCCTTCACTTCGGCACTGGTGTTGGCATATACAACCACTGTACGGTCAGGATGCTCATCACAAAATTTTGAAAATGCATCAATTGGACACCCCAAATCAAGTGAACATGTGGCCTCTAAATCTGGCATGAGTACTGTTTTTTGTGGGCTTAAAATTTTAGCTGTTTCACCCATAAAGCGAACCCCTACCACAAGTAAGGTTTCTGCAGAATGAGACTGACAAAATTTTGCCATTTCAAGCGAATCACCCACCATACCGCCTGTTTCTAAGGCCAAATCTTGTAATTCAGGTTCAACATAATAATGTGCCACCATCACCGCACGGCGTTCTTTGAGTAATTTCTTAATGTCTTCAATATACGACTGTTGTTGTTCTTGGCTCATCGGCTGTGGCACTTTTGCCCACGCATGTTGCAACGTACAGCTATTTTCTACCTGCTGTGTTTTAGCATCTGCTAAATACGTGTGCATAAAATCCAACGATGGCTTTTCATAGGGATAATGTGCAATGGCATTTTTCATTATATTCATCCAAATTACGGCTTTCTTAATTATGCTCATAATGAGTATATAAATTCAAACGATTTTTACTCAAATTGAGTATAAATAAATTAAGATATTGTTTTATATATATTTTATTTTAAACCCTACAGTTACTTTAATTTATACGGAAACATTCAAGAATATTCACTGTTTCGCATACAATAGAGATGAGATATCTACCCACTTAATATAAGAGAACACAAAATAAATATGGTTCAAGAAACAACCACCGAACTTGTTGCTGTACTGATTGCCGTCACACACTTCTCAGCACGTGTTTTAACCATCAATGAAGGCCGTTTGCTCCCTTCAGGTCCCTTGCAAGTGATTCACCACTCACTACAAGCAGGTGCTCGTACATGGGTGCAACAAAAAACCAGACAACCGTTAGGATATATGGAACAACTCTACACATTTGTAGATGTCAAACGTTCTCAACATATTGGCTATCCTATGGTGTATGTCAGCTATTTAGGACTGGTAAAAGAAGCCGATGAAAAAAAATTGGCTTTAGATGCAAAATGGAACGACTGGTATCACTATTTCCCATGGGAAGATAAACGACAAACTGAAAATCAAGAAAAAATTATATTAATTATCAAAAAAATACAAGATTGGGTTGATTCATCAGCAAGTACTGAAATACGCACTCAACGCACCCAACGCATGCATTTATGTTGGGGCCTACATGGCCATGAGTGGCAAGAAGAAAATGTATTATTACGTTATGAGCTCATGTATGAAGCAGGGCTGATTGCTGAATCGTCTTATTTTAATCAACAATTGCCTGACACCATTACAGGGCAACCGATGCATAATCATCATCGTAGAGTATTGGCCACAGCCATGACACGTTTACGTGCAAAATTAAAATACCGTCCTGTCATTTTTGACCTCATGCCTCCTGAATTTACCTTACTTCAATTACAAAAAAGTTTAGAAGCACTCACAGGTATTGAACTACATAAACAAAATTTTCGACGCTTTATACAGCATCAAAACCTCATTGAAGCGACAGGCAAAGAGGCACTGGTCGAACGGGGTCGTCCTGCCCAACTGTATCGTTTTAAAACCAATGTATTACAAGAAAGCTTACTTTCCGGCTATAAACTCCCGATCGCCAACACCTAAAAAGATTGCATCTGCATAAATTTCCGACATATACTCTATATGAGCATATATTGGAGATTTATGATGCATTACCCATTGCCTAATGTAATTTTACAACCACTTGTAGACATTGCTTTACGAGAAGATTTGGGACGACGTGGTGATGTAACCTCTGCAGCGGTAATTCCCGCTCAGACCGAAGCAAAACTCCATATTGTGGCACGTGAATCAGGTATTTTATGTGGTATAGATTTGGCTGGTCTTACCTTTAAAACCATGCATCCTGATTTAGTATTTCATGCTCACCTAGAAGATGGGGCGACACTCACACCCAATACTGTTATTGCTTCGATTCAAGGCAATGCACATGCCATTTTAAGTGCTGAACGTACTGCACTGAATTTTCTAACCCATTTAAGTGGTATTGCCACCACAACACATGACATTCAGCATCTCATTTCGCACACCCCAACACGTTTAACCTGCACACGTAAAACTATTCCCGGCTTAAGAGATATTCAAAAATATGCAGTACGTACAGGTGGCGGAAGAAACCATCGTATGGGCTTAGATGATGCCATCTTAATTAAAGATAACCATATTGCACTTGCTGGTGGAGATATTATTTTAACCATTCAAAAAGCCAAGGCATATGCAGGACATCTCATTCCTGTAGAGGTTGAAGTCGATACACTAGAGCAACTCGAACGTGTACTCGAAGAAGGCGTATCATTGGTGTTATTAGATAATATGCCAACTGACATACTCAAAAAAGCTGTTGCCATGTGTCACGGTAAAACGGCTACAGAAGCCTCAGGCGGAATTACCCCCAACACAGCCAAAGCTGTTGCAGAAACAGGCGTTGATTTTATGGCTTTGGGCTATTTAACCCACAGTGCACGGTATTTAGACATTGGCTTAGACTATATATAATTCATCAAATTCAATCTGGGAATAATACTTTCTTATTCCCACAAGATAATGCAAAGCTCGCCTAAATAAAGCCCTCTACTTGATTACACATTATACAATTATGCAATCTGTTGTCTTTACATACAATCAGGCTCGAACCATGCATGTATTCGAACCAATCAATACAAAACACTTTCAAAACTAAATAGTAATAATTATAATTATCGTTTATTTAGGGGTTCACTATGCAGGTCAAACGCTCTTTTTTGGCATTATCTATTCTTGCCATCACTTTCCCAAACGTATACGCAGCATCTGAAAGCAATACAGTCCTTCCATCGATTCAAGCACAAGCTGAAAAAAATGACCAAGACCAAAAAAACTATGCAGCTAAAACAGCATCTGTAGTCAAAACAGGTGCACCACTATTTGAAACAGCACAATCGATTAGTGTCGTGACACAACAACAAATTGAAGAAAAACAAATGCAAAGCGTTACAGATGCACTTCAAGGCGTTGCAGGCGTTAACTCTGCACCGTATGGTCGCCGTGGCTGGGATGACTTTATTATTCGTGGGCAAATTTCAAGCGCACAAACTTATATTGATGGTTTACGCACACAAACATCTACTAGCGTTTTAAGGTCTGAAGATATTGCAGGTGTACAATCTGTAGAAGTGGTTAAAGGCCCAACCTCTGTCGGTTATGGCTTAGCTCTGCCCGGTGGTTTAGTCAATTTAACCACCAAACGCCCTGAAGATAAAACATTTGTGAACAGCAGTTTAACATACGGTAGTTATGCGCTTAGAGAAGCTGTGATTGACGCGAACTATGCGCCAAATGAAGACAGTAACAAAGGTGCAGTACGTTTAGTCGCTAAAGCCTCATACCAAAATGACCCAACGGACTACGTTTACTTTAAAAACCAATATGTGGCTACATCATACAACTTTGATCTCGGCGACAAAGATGAATTGTCTGTGATTGCCAGTTATCAGCATCGCAACTACATACGTAACCAAGGCATACCAAGCAACTATCAAGGGTATAGCCGTAAAATATTTATTGGTGAACCTGACCGTGGCTATGACGTAGATGTATACCGTTTTGGTAGCAACTATACGCACTATTTCAACAACAACTGGAAGTTTAACCAAAACTTTGCGGCAACGCGTAATACGAGTTGGAGTAACTCCGTATTTTCAGCATCTGGAGCGAAATTTCCAACCATTACCCGCCAAATCAACTACCAAGACAAACAAGACAGTAACTTTGCACTTGATCAAAACCTACAGGCAAACTTTAACCTAGGTGCTGTCAATTACGATGTGATGCTTGGGGTAGATATGATGCGTGAACGCAGCGATTATTACCAACGTGTAGACACAATTAATTCCCTCAATGCCAATAAGCTTGTTTATGGTGTGACCAGTATAAAAACAGGTACACCTTCGTGGAACTTAACCTACAACCAATACACAGGTTTATACTTAAAAAATAATTTTAAATTTAATGACAATTGGTTATTAAATTTATCTGCACGTCATGACTGGACACAAGTCGAAGTCTATAACTTCGTCAAAAATAACACCATTAAAAACTCAGACAATGCGTTTACAGGCAGTGCGTCTTTAATGTATGAAGTGAATGATCACTTTGCACCGTATACCACGTATTCAACTTCGTTTATGCCTGTAACAGACACAGGGGCACAAGGCGAACTTTTAAAACCAGAAAAAGGCAAACAAATTGAAGCAGGTGTAAAGCTACAAGGCTTTGACGGTCGCTTACAAGGCTATATGGCATACTACGACTTAGTGCGTAAAAATGTGACTGAAACCAGCACTACGGGAACTTACTCTATTCAAACGGGTGAGCAAACCACCAAAGGCTTTGAGGCTGAATTATCAGCATCTGTAACACCACAACTCAATATTTCTACAGCTTATAGCTATATTCCAACAGCTAGAATTACCGACAGTATCACTCAAAGTGATATCGGTAAACGCATTAACCATGTACCTAAAAATGCAGCATCGTTATCCACACAATACTACTTCGACAGCGAAAAAATGGGATGGAATATTGGCGCAGGAGTGCGTTATCAAGGTAATGCTTCCGCACAACGTAGCACCTACTATGTTTACATTCCAAGCTACACATTATTTGATGTAAATGCGGGCTACGAAGCAAAGCATTGGGGCGCGAACTTGAGCGTGAAGAATCTATTTGATAAAGACTATATTCAAGGCACAACACCAAATGCACAGCTGATTAACTTTGGTAATCCACGTACATTTATGTTTAATTTGAAGTTTAAGTATTAATTTATTGTATTAATCACATAACACTCATCACTCTTTATCAAACGTTTATATAAAATAAAGAGTGATTTTTTTGTGCAAAACAAATCACAATAATAAAAGATAGTGTTATTCTAATAACACAAAATTCATATCTTGACTATTTTATGAAACAAAAACATCTAGTATCAATTTTACTTCTACTACTGACTACTTCAGTATTTGCAACAAATACATCTATTAACTTCAACGAAATTCAACGTTTAGCATCGCAAGGAAATAGTGCCAATCAATATGTACTTGGACTCATGTATGCCGATGGGCGTGGTGTTCAACACAATGATATTCAAGCTGCATATTGGATAGGTAAAGCAGCCGAGCAAGGCAATGTAAACTCGCAATATTATTTCGCTCGCATGTATGCACATGGGCAAGGTGTCGCAAAAAGTGATAAGAACGCCTTATATTGGTTAGGTAAAGCATCGGCTCAAGGTCATGCAACGGCACAAACAGATTTGGGGTTAATGTATGCCTATGGTCGTGGTGTTGAGAAAAATGATACGCAAGCCGTATATTGGTTACGTAAAGCAGCCCAGCTAGGCAATGCAAGTGCCCAATACAACCTAGGTTTCATGTATAACAATGGTCGCGGTGTTGAAAAGAATATCACTCAAGCCGTATATTGGTTACGTAAAGCAGCTGAACAGGGAGATGCATCTTCTCAAGCATTGCTTGGAGTTGTGTATGCAATTGGGCACGGCATTAAGAAAAATGATACCCAAGCTGTATATTGGTTACATAAAGCAGCTGAGCAAGGTCATGCAACGGCACAATATGACCTCGGACTCATGTATAGAAATGGTCGCGGTGTTGAAAAAAATCAAACGCAGGCTGATTATTGGCTGCGTCAAGCTGCAGCTAAAAGCGACATAGCAGGAAACAAGAACTAAGAATCATGCTTTCCCAAGGTTAAATGGTGAAAATACCAATACACCACGATCAGATAAAAGCCTACCCATCACCCATTGCCAAAATTGCAATATTTTCAATCCCCTGAGCATCATTTAAATATTGCCCCACACTTAATGCACGTACACCCTGCCGACATACTAAAACCAATCGTTTAGTTGAATTAGGCCAAATAAATGTTTTACATTCATCCACACTCAGCCGAATGTTTGATTGTATTGCAGGTGCAGTTTTTAACTCCTGCTCACTACGCAAATCCACCACATAATCATCTGCTTGCATAGCCTGTACATCTATAAATGTCACTGGGATATCTACTGGCTCTTCTGCCAAATGAAACTTCATGGTCCTGTGTTGCCACGTGGTAAAGTCAAATTGAAAAAACTGCCCCAAGACCGATGGTTTAAAGTCAAGCAATAGACTTAAAGCCACTTGTGCTTGCATTGCCCCAACAACAGCCACAGCCGGACCCATGACCCCTTGAGTATTACACGACCCTAGCTGTTGTGAAATGCGCGGAAAGATTGCACGGTAGCTCGGTGCGCCTGCACAAAATGCGCCAACATAGCCCTCTCGCATGATCACCGATGCACTCACAAAAGGAATATGATATGCAAAACATATATCCGATAAAAGATACGTGGTTACAAAATTATCTGCAGCATCAATCACCACATCAATATCTTGTAATGCCTGTTCAATATTTTGTACATATAAACGTGTGGCATGGCCTTCCATCACGACTTCAGGGTTCAATCCCTGTAATGTCTGAATCGCAGCATGCACTTTTTTTATACCAATATCGCTCATGCGGTATAAAGTTTGACGATGCAAATTCGTTTCATCGACCACATCTGCATCATATATACGAATAAAGCCAACCCCAGCACCCACCAAAAGTGGCAACACCTGACAACCCAGTCCTCCTGCACCCACCACCAACACGCGGGCATTTTGCAGTTTGTGTTGTCCTTGCTCACCAATTTCAGCCATTTGGATTTGGCGATCATAACGCATACACAATACCCCTTAAAACAATGAAGCCAAACCATAAGCAGGGGTTGATGCATGTGCCATATTTCGCTTAGGCATCAAACCTGCTTCATATGCCATATGCCCTGCCTCAATTGCAGACTTAAATGCACCCGCCATTTGCACAGGTTTTACCGCCTTCGCTACAGCAGTATTAAGCAAAACGGCATCAAAGCCCATTTCCATCACTTGTGCTGCTTGGCTCGGTGCACCAATACCAGCATCTATAATTAACGGCGTATCTGGGAAATACGCGCGCATAGCACGTAACCCTTCTATATTACGTACCCCTTGACCCGAACCAATCGGCGATGCCCATGGCATGAGTACCTGACAACCCACCTGCAATAGTTTTTCAGCCAAAACGAGGTCTTCTGTCATATACGGAAATACTTGAAAGCCATCTTCACATAAAATTCGTGCGGCTTCGACCAAGGCAAAAGGGTTTGGTTGCAAGGTGTCTGCGTGACCAATCACTTCCAATTTAATCCAATTGGTTTCAAAAACTTCACGTGCCATATGTGCAGTGGTTACGGCTTCTTTGACTCCAAAACAACTGGCCGTGTTGGGCAAAATTTTCTTGTGCGTTCTTTTGAGTAACTCTCGAAAATGTTCACCGCCTGATACACCTTCTCGGCGCAAACTCACCGTAATAATGTCTGTACCTGAAGCATCAATCGCTTGCTCTAACACATCAGGAGATGGGTAGCCAGCAGTGCCAAGCAACAAGCGAGATTGTAAAGGAAAATCATAAAGCATTGTTTTATCCGCCTTGCATGGGTGAAACCACTTCAATACTCACCCCTTCGGTTAACTCAGTGGTTGCATATAAAGATCGTGGTACAAAATTACTATTCACTGCAGTTGCAACAGACTGAATATCGATATTCTTTGATTGTAAAAAATCTTTTAAAGATATACATGTGGTCTTAACTGATTGACCATTAAACATAATATTCATCAATTCACCTCTGATGTTGTGCTAATGAGCTGAATAAATTGTTCTGCTAAAACAGGCGCTAGTAAGAAACCATGACGATACATTCCATTAATTAAATATCGCCCCTGTTGATACTCAATTTTAGGTAAATTATCTGGAAATGAAGGACGTAATCCCGTACCTGTTTCCAATACTTTTGCTTCTGCAAATGCAGGATTCAAGACATATAACGAGGTCAGTAACTCTAATAATGCTCTTACACTAATTTTTCCTGCATCTTGGCTCTCGATCATGGTCGCACCGAGCATAAACTGCCCCTCAGCACGAGGGACTAAATAGCATGGGAATCTAGGGTGTAAAAAACGAATAGGACGAGAAAAAGTCACATCATGGCTTTGTAAAATCAGCATTTCACCACGAACGGCACGTAAATTTTGCAAATGATCTGTTGCAGCAATCCCTCGACAATCAATAATTCGACCACTCGGTGCTTTACTATGAAACACCACGCCGTGTTCAATGAGTTTTTGTTTGAGTTCGGCTAAAGCAGAGCGAGGGTCTAAATGGGCTTCATCTGAAAAAAATAAGCCTTTATCAAAATGATCGGCCAAATCAGGCTCAAGCACTCGAGGGTCGACCCATTGATGATTATGAGTCTTATGGGAAAAATGCTGTAATTCTTGCCGATCTCGTACAGGAGCAACGACCAACGTCCCCTTTTTATGCACCGTTTGAATGTTTTTTTGCCACCACGTAATGCCTTTAAGCCCTTGTTCGGTGACAGCAGCACTGGCACTTTCCGCTTCACAGTACGGCGCAAGCATACCACCTGCCCAATGTGATGCAGCAATATGGTCTGATGTAATCACTTCACAGTGTTCACCGACTTGCATCAGTGCAGTTGCAACGCATAACCCGGTCACGCCGTCACCTAAAATAGACCACGTCATGACACATTACTCATCTTTAAAAAAATATACATCGTAGTCTCTTGAGTTGAGACCCGTGATTATGTAGAAGATCATCATCTATATGTGTCTTCCTACACCCGCATCGACTGGGTCAGGTTCAAAGGGTCGCTCTCATAGCCTCTCAGTCTTTATACAAGACTCCCCCGACAAATGACATAATATCCTATATTTCAATTCGCATGCATATCAACCAAGAAAAAACCCATCAAAATGTAGGTCGTTTGATGGGTTCATTTTAGCTCTAACGCCGATATGTATCATCACGCCAGCAAAATACTTAAAATGTCAGCTCTACACCTAAACCATATCGCCAACCTTTTTCAACAGTACTGCCTTTGTCACCTTTTTCGTACGCATAGGCCACATCAACAAAAGGACGAATACGTTTATTGATTTCATAACGAGTTTTTATGCCTGTTTGAAATGCAGATAACCCTGCTTTTACAGCCTTTTTTGATTGATCATGAAAAACAAATTCGGCCTCAATGTAAGGTTGCGTAATGAGTTTTTGCGTCAACAAGAAATCTCGCTCAAACTCTAGGCTTGCACCCACAAAACCATACTGCCCTGCATAAAAATAAGCTTTGGTTTCAAAAAAGTAAGGGGCTAAACCTAACACACCAACCACAGCATCAACACGTTGGCTATCTGCGTTATTTCTTTCTGCCTGATACTTTAAACCCGTTTGAATATCCCAAAATGCTGAAACATTACGGCTATATAATGCAGATATATTGTAATTTGGCACATGACTTTCTTCTTTAGCAACATTAGCTTCGACGAATAAACGACTTTCATCTGTACCAATCAATGTTTCTAAGCTTGAGCCAAAAGCACCTTGACCAGCTTTATTTACAGACCATTCATTAGTGAATTTAGTCACCTGATAGACCTGACCGCCATGTTCACTGACATGGTGGTTATTATGTGCTGTATTACTGCTGGCAAAAATCAATTGAGACAAGCCAAACAATGCCATAGATACCAATGTTTTCAACATCATCTGGTTAGTGGTTTGCATGTGAATTCACCCCCTGTTTTTGTGCAGGTGTAATTACATGTGTACCACCATCTACATGAGCAACAACAAGCGTGTTCATCATACCTGCTGCCATGTGGTACATCAGATGACAGTGTATCGCCCACTCTCCCAATTCATCAGCCGTCAATAATGCTGTTACCGTCTGACCTGGTGGTACAATTAAAGTATGTTTATTAGGCATACTACTTGGGTCTTGACCATTTTCAAGTTGCATGAACATGCCGTGTAAATGCATTGGGTGTGCCATCATACTTTCATTGACAAACTTTAAACGTACACGTTCACCATACTTCACCGTCAAAGGCTGTGGCGAATCACTGTATTTTTGGCCATTCATGGTCCAGATATAACGTTCCATATTACCCCCCAAACGAACTTCTATCTCACGCTGTGCAGATCGAATATCCTTTTGTGGGGTTAATGACTTTAAGTCACTATATTGCAATGCTTTATCACCCATAGGCGTTGATGCGTTTGCCCAACCATACACGGGGTCTGCTGTATTTTTCACCACATCATTTTTCATGGCGGGCATATCATGGCCTGCATGTGATGACATGTCTTGATTCATATTGCCCATATCCATGTCCATATCACTCATGTCTATATCCATAGAAGACATATCATGACCTGCATGCCCCATGCCCATATCTTGCATAGTTAACAAAGCACGAGGGCGAGATTTTGGCATTTCAATCTGTTTTACAGGGGGAGTATTAACTTGATGCAATGTTCCGATCGAGAAACCACTGCGGTCAATCGACTCTGCTTCAATTTGATAATTGGCTTGTTTAGGTTCAACCACCACATCGTAAGTTTCTGCTGTACCAATACGGAACTCATCTACAGGTACAGGTTTAACAGGTTGCCCATCAGCTGAAACAACAGTCATTTTTAAATGAGGAATACGCACATCAAAAAAAGACATCGCAGATGCATTAATGAAGCGTAAACGAATTTTTTCACCTGATTGGAACATACCTGTCCAGTTTTGCTCAGGTGTTCTCCCGTTCATTAGATAGGTATAACCCGTGACATCAGACATGTCGGTTTTGAGCATACGCATCTGATTCCACATTGAGCGGTCTTTCCACGTGGCTTTTACCCCATCTCGCTTCGCCTGCTTCAGAACATCAAATACTGTTTCTCGCTCATTTTGATAATAATCTGCTTCTTTTTTCAGATTACTCATGATCTGACTACTGGTCGAGTCATGAAAATCTGATAACAATACCACATAGTCACGATCGGTTTTTTCATAATTTGCCAGCGGTACTTTGCCTTTTGGATAAATCACCAATGGGCCATACAAACCATCTTGCTCTTGCCCTTTACTATGAGAGTGATACCAATACGTACCGTTTTGAACCACTTTAAATTTATATTCATAGGTCTGATGAGGCGCAATACCATTGAACTGATTGAGTCCAGGCACACCGTCCATAATGCCTGGTAAAATAAGGCCATGCCAATGCAATGAAGTATCTTGGTTTTTTAAATGATTATGCACACGTATCACTGCCTCATCACCCTCTTCAAATTCAAGTAAAGGTGCAACAAACTTGCCATTTACCGTAAGTCTTTTGAGTGGTTTACCAGTGACATTAACTATTTGTTCATCAATATTTAAGTCATAGGTTTTTACAGCAGCCGTCACCCATGTTGATAAAAATACACCTACACTGAGCAATAAAATATGAATAAAACGCTTTGACATGATATATACCCTTAAAATACAAGCGTATGGTCAATCTGAATTTGACCTTCTTTATTTAATTAGTACCTATTCAAAAAAAATAAGACTTACTTTAGTTTCTCTCACGTATGTCGTTGAAAAGTATCTATCTACGCTTTGCCTAACGATAATGATATAACTACGATTGAGGTTGTTACTGTATTCGACATTGAATGGTCTTTCACCATGGTATCCATCCTCTTGAATATCAGATTTTGGCGTCTAGCATTACAGTAAAAGAACTGCCCCAACATCTAAGTGACAAGAAAATGACATCTTTGTCATACAACACTTTTTTTACGTGTATTTCGCTATCATAAGACCCTTCATTAGCTCAACTTGAGAGATATCGCATGAAAATATTATTGGCTGAAGATGAAGCTAAAACCGGAGATTACCTCACTCAAGGGTTGTCTGAAGCAGGCTATATTACAGACTGGGTCAAAGATGGTCTCAGCGCACAACACCAAGCACTTTGCGAAGAATACGATCTGATTATTTTAGATGTCATGCTTCCTCAACTCGATGGCTGGCAAGTCATTCAAGCCATTCGAAAACATGGCAAAACCATGCCAATTTTATTTTTAACAGCAAAAGATCAAATAGAAAATCGAGTCAAAGGGCTAGACTTAGGTGCAGACGATTATTTGGTTAAACCATTTGCTTTTGCAGAATTACTGGCGAGAATTAAAAGCCTACTGCGCAGAGGACAACAACGTGAGGAAAACAATATTTGTATTGCTGACCTTGAACTCGACCTCATTAAGCGCCGTGTAACACGCTCAGGACAACGTATTGACCTGACTGCAAAAGAGTTTGCACTCATGGAGCTCTTCATGCGTAGACAAGGTGAAATTTTACCTAGAACCCTCATTGCATCACAAATATGGGATATGAATTTTGACAGTGATACCAATGTAGTTGAGGTTGCCATTAAACGCCTCAGAAATAAGGTCGATAATGGCTTTAGTCCTAAACTCATTCAAAATATACGAGGTATGGGCTATGTGTTAGAGATCAATAATGATTAAAATTTTCAATACGATTAGCTTAAAAATTGCACTCATTTTTTCGCTATGTACGGCAATTATTTTACTGATTATGGGCTTTGTTATTCATCAATTAGTTACTCACCACTTTGCCATGCAAGATCGTGCCCAAATTGAAGGAAAGATTCAACTCATACAACATATTTTAAAACAAGACAACCTAAGCCCAAACCAATTACATTCCTCTTTAACTGATGCCCTTGTTGGACATCATGATTTAGTTGTACAAATTGAACAGCCGATGGGTCATATTATTTTTCAATCTACTTCACAATACATCAATAAAAATCAAATCATAAAAACAGCGACCGCTGACCATTGGCTTAACTGGAAAAATCAACATACGACCTATCATGGTTTAGTGTCTGAACAGCAATATAACGCTCAGCCCATACAAATTATTGTTGGCATTGATACATCAGAACATTTACATTTTTTAAATAATTTTAGAAATCAACTTTTATATATTGGTCTAGGAGGTACGGCATTTATTATATTTTTTGGTTGGTTTGCTGCATGGCGAGGATTACGGCCAATCCAAAAAATGGCACAAGTTGCTGAAGGCATCTCGGCACAACATTTATCGGAACGTTTAGCTACTCATCGTATTCCCTTAGAGCTTCAACCACTCGCTATTGCGTTTAATGACATGCTCGATCGCTTAGAAAAGGCTTTAGCCAAACTGTCAGATTTCTCTTCCGACTTAGCACATGAAATTCGTACGCCATTGAATAACTTAATGACACAAACTCAAGTCTGCTTATCACGCCCTCGTCAAGTCCATGACTATAAAGAAGTATTATTTTCAAACTTAGAGGAATTAGAACATTTATCACGTATGATTTCAGATATGTTATTTCTTGCAAAAACAGAACATGGGTTACACTTAACTCAACTACAGCAAATTCATCTTGAACATGAAATACAGACGTTAATTGACTTTTATGATGCGGTTGCAACTGAAAAAAATATGGCTTTTCATCATATTGGATCAGCAACGATTTGTGCTAACCCAACGCTACTGCGCCGTGCATTGAGTAATCTATTTTCAAATGCGATTAAATATGGTCAAGCACAATCAATGATTGAAACACAATGTCAAACAATTGAGCACAAAACCATTTTTTCCATAAAAAATAAAGGGCCAATACTCTCTCAAGAGCAACTCTCTCGGCTTTTTGATCGCTTTTATCGAACCGATACATCACGACAACGCATGGAAGATGGTACAGGATTAGGGTTAGCCATTACTCAATCTATTTTAAACTTACATGGTGCAAAGATTGACGTAAAGTCATGTAATGATGAAATCATTTTTACCATTACTTTCGAGCTAATAAACGATCAAACTGTATAATCTCAAACATCTACTCCAACCCCACTACCGTGGTAATGTAGCCTGTGGTTGAGATAACACTTAATCCAATGAACATTTCAACAACAAGTACATAGGTTAATTTTTTAGCAAATGTAGGTGCTTGCAATTTTGGTGTTAAATACCACTTATTCAATGCGGCAAGTAATAACATCGCCATCACAAAGCCTATTTTCACAATAAATCCAACACCGTATTCGGTATGTAATAATACATCAAGGTCTTTAATTAAGAGTAATGCAACAGTTACACCGCACAAAAGTAACATGACCATCATAAAAGATGCTATTTGGCCAAATAGATGCACCCTTTGTTTTAATTCAAACCCAGAAATTTTACGTGTTGCTATATATAACGGGTATAGTGAACCCAACCACAAAGACATCATAAGAACATGTATTGACAATAATATTTGAGGAAATATAGATAAGTTTGTAACATGGCCAAGTTGTGAAAAACTATATACAATTGAGATAACCAAAACAGAAAAACCTGTTTTGTTCCACATACTCAGTTGGATTGTATCTTGGATTAAAATTATGGCTATCAATCCTATTAATAATGCAAAAGATACAATACGTAAAATATGTGCTATACCTGTTGCTGTATTCAAGATCATTTTTAAATAGTCAGTATTAAACATTCCTAAAATACCACTATCTGCCAAGCTACCAATCAAAAGACCAAAACCAAGTACACTCGCAAAAAGACCAAATCCCACACCAAGGCAAATGTAATTTAATAATTTTTTTTGAAGATCTACATGGCTGTAAAAAAGAAAATAAAAAAATGAACCACCAACAATACATGCAATACTAAAATACAAAGCGACCTTTGTTATCCAGTTCGCATACGCCCAATACTCTAACTCCATTTGGTCGCTCAACTTCTATGTATTTAATACCAATCAAATATCAAGTGGTTAAATGTCTTGTATTAATCAAAAATAAATGACATCCATACAATATCAATCACAGGCTTTGCGACAAGAAACATCATATAATGATCCATTTACAAGACATTTAACCTTTGAACCTCTCCATCATTCATCAGACAAACGCATATCCAATTAGTCCCTAAATCATCTTATTTGCTCTCAATAGTAAAAATATAAGTCCCTTTCATTGAGTGCCCATCTTTACCCATAGCAGACCAGCCCACCATATATTTTCCTTGCGTGAGCCCACTTACAGGAATATCAAAAGATTTTTTTGTAGCATGATCCATAGTGTAGCCCACGGGTATACTGTTTTTCTGGCTATCTACCACTTTTACACCCATCAACATCACTTCATCAGCAAAATTCAAAGTAATATTGCTAGGTGCTGTTGTCACCGATGCATTAATTGCGGGGGTTGCACTTTCTAATTGAATATGAGCAAACACACTATTTGCAGATGCAAAAATGACTGCACCCAACACTACACTTTTTAGTCGAGAAAATACTTTGTTAGACTTTGTCATATGTGAACCCTTATTCAATGATATATCGTTTTATTACATCAAATCATAAAAGATGATTTGCGTGTAAATATGATTATCTAAAATAAGAGATACATTTAGGTGACTTAAAAATTACATTTTCGTTATTTTAATCTATTTTTTTCAGCTCATCGATATTAACTACATCTACTCATTAGAATAACTACCTCAGAATAAATTGTCATTGTTGAGATACTGCAGCCTAACTTACCGACATAGCCTTACATCTTTGTATGTTTATGTATTTTTCTATTGTCTATCTGCTAGAGTCATTTAAAATCAGTAGCATAAGCACTCTATTTTTATCGCTAACAAAAATATCTAAGGGATCGTCAAATGAAAATTGAAAATGTACCCGAGTTTATTGACCCTCAATTAAACCTAGAACAAGCTAAAGCAGATGCACTTGAGCTGATTAAGAAGCGAGCTTATATTTCAGCAGGGGCAGCCATTATCCCCATTCCTTTTTTTGATGTCATGATTGATGTTGGTATTCTCACTGCACTCATTCCACAAATTAATCAAAGCTTTGGACTATCTAAAAACTACACCACCGTTTTTAACCCAAAAACCAAAGAAATTCATTGGGATGAACTCAAAAAACGCGGTATTGAATTTTCAGGTTTAATGGTCGCACGTACTGGGGTAAAAAAATCAATTAATGGTTTTGTAAGCCGTATGCTGACCAAACAAGTGACCAAATTTATTCCATTGGGTGGGCAAATTATTGCAGCGAGTCTAGGCTACATTGTGTTTAAAAAGATTGCTGAATCACATATTGAAGACAGCTATAAACTGGCAAAAAGCATTCAAACTAAACAACAAGAAAATACAGTACACGAAGACACCACTGTACACGGTTAAAAATGTACCACTACAGCTCCTCTGCTGTAGTGGTCATCTGTTCTATTAAAGCACGTAACACTTCAAGGCGAGCACGGCGTTTATCATTCGTTGCAATGACATACCATGGCGCATGAGTATGATCTGTATATGCCAACATATCTGAAGCCGCTTGCAAATAATCTGTCCATTTTTCCCGATTTCTCCAATCTTCAGCAGTAATTTTAAACTGCTTACTTGGAGTAGATGCACGTGACTTAAAGCGTTTCCCTTGTTCTTTTATATCTATAGCCAACCAAAATTTTACTACCAATGTATTATGTTGTACTAAATCTTGCTCAAACTGATTAATTTCTTCATACCCTTTTTGCCATAAAGCAACAGGCGTAATTTGCTCTACTCGCTCAACCAATACTCGACCGTACCAAGAACGATCAAAAATCGTTAGCTTTTTTTGATTTAAATTGCGCCAAAAGCGCCACAAATAAGGACGTTGTAACTCATGTTTTTTTGGTGCTGCCACAGAGTGAATACCATATTCTAAAGGGTCTAAACCCTCAATCACTCGCTCAATCGCACCACCTTTTCCTGCAGCGTCCATGCCTTCAAAGACTAAAACTACACGGCGTTGTTGTTGTTTAAGTAAAGTAGAAAACTGCTCAGTCAGTTTTAAGCGTGTTTGCTCATACTGCTCACGATCTAATGGTGCTTGCTGAGTCACATTCAAGCGTGGTGACACAGCCACAGATTCAAAATGAGACGTATGATGCTGTGGCAAACCACTGTGTTGACATGTATATAAAATATGTTGCGCAAAACTTAAAGCAGGTGCTGGATCATCAGCCGTTACGTGTATCCAATTTTGAGTGAATAACTGACGTAATTGCTGAGCTTTTTGATATTGTTTTTTACTCAGCCAATCTACACCATAGTGTTGTTGAATTTCTAAAGCCAGTGGATCTATTGCTAAAGATCTTTTTTTCAGCTGAGACCAAGACACATCAAACCAAAAATGCATCACGTCAACACGTTGGTTTTTTAAATATGTTTCAAAATCTAGCATGTGTTGCAATGCCTGTTGAAACTCACTAGGCTTCATCTGGTCATGTACAGATGAAGCCAATAATTGATCATACCAATGCCCTAATAAAACAACAATTTCACCTTCTTGAGGTATTTTTTCCACATACTGTTGCCAAAATGGCACGTCCGCATTTAAGTGTTTCACCTGATTCGCCACAATTGATAAACCATGCGGGTCTAACAACGTTCTTAGTTGCTTTACAGCCGTCACTTTTTCGGAAAAAGCCACGCCTGAGACTAAAATTAAAAGACTTCGACCCTGTGATGTACCCTCATAACTTTGTAAAGCACGCTGTGCTTTAATGAGCTCAAAAGAGATTTGTTTTTTGTGTATTTTTCCCAAAGTGACGCTCCCTAGCCCTAGATATCAACAACATACGATTCAAAGCAGTACAAACGTTTACCATCCGGTCATATTGTTTGCATGACTTATCTTTTATGATACATATATCTTATCTATATCTAGAATAATTTTTCGATGTCAAAACTAAGCATATTAGATGAATTGGTTCAACGTTATCACCAGCTAAAATACCACCAAAAAAGTGCATTAAAGCAAAGATTAACCGATGTACAACAATGGCAAAAATTAAGGCTACAGCAGACACATCAAAACTTATTTAGCCAACCTAAAAATCAACGAATGGCGAGCTATTTTGTTACTCGCCTCTATGGCAGTCCTGATTTCGATGCACTCGCGGCACAAATTGAACGTCTTATTCAACATGCACACAAAGTAGAAGCCATTATTCCCGGTACAGCCATACAAACAGGTACACATGCCATTAGTTTAGCTATTTTAGCAGTAGAACTCGATGAACAAATCGCACAAGCACTACTACACCACTACCCTGCTAAACTTATCATTTCAGATGAGATGATTGAGTCATGCTACAAAGAACTTAACCAACATGCCAAACGGCAACAACAACTAGATATGACCGATCAATTGGGTCAATACTTAGACCAATATTTACGCTCTCGCATGCTACATGTTGCATTTAAAATTGCTAAGCCATTGGCATATAAGCATCAATTTCATACAGCATATGACTTTATTGCTGAAGGATTCAGTGCACTTAAACCCATGAGTTCAGCAACCGATTTTGTAAAAAAATTTACAACCCAAGAGCGCCAAGTCTTAACACATATACAGCAAGGAAAAGCGCGTCCATTTCAAATTCAAGCTGACTAAATCATTGAAAAAAACAGTAATTACTTACTTTTACAGATATTATGCGCTGACTTGTGCAGAATACACTGCAAAAAATGTAAAATACTGTCATCATGTCAGCCTTTTAAAATGATTCTTTCTTTGGTGGTTAGGAGAAATTCCATGTCAAATGAAAACCAAATGCCTAAAACAGCTCAAAATACGGCATCTCAAGACACAACAAGCCCTTTTTTAACCGAACCATTACCCAAAGGTACACCACAGGGACAAAGTCAGCGCATTGGCGAAGAAACACCACACTATACGCTTCCTACCGGGGCGACACGTACCGAACATGTTGGTGAAACCACACACTTCGGTTTTACAACAGTAAATACTGCTGAAAAAGAACAAAAAGTCGCACATGTGTTTCATTCTGTTGCACAAAAATATGACCTCATGAATGATCTGATGTCGTTTGGTATACACCGTTTATGGAAACGCTTCGCCATACAAATGTCAGGTGTACGCCAAGGTCAACACGTGCTTGATATTGCAGGTGGTACAGGCGATCTTGCTAAAGTATTTAGTAAAGAAGTCGGTGCCAATGGCCGTGTTGTGTTATCTGACATTAATGCATCTATGCTCAAAGTTGGACAAAACCGCCTGCAAGCAAAATGTAAAAATATGGAGTTTATTCTTGCGAATGCAGAATCACTCGAACCTTTTGCAGACAATAGCTTTGACTTGGTCACCATTAGTTTTGGTTTACGTAACGTCACAGACAAAGATGCAGCCCTCGAAGCCATGTACCGTGTACTTAAACCAGGGGGTAGATTACTTATTTTAGAGTTTTCAAAACCCGTATTTGAACCGTTTTCAAAACTCTATGACTTATACTCATTTACTGCATTGCCACTCATCGGTAAAATTGTAGCGAATGACTCAGAGAGTTATAAGTACCTCGCTGAATCTATACGTATGCACCCAGATCAACGTACACTCAAACAAATGATGGAACATGCACAATTCAAAGACTGTGACTACCACAACCTCACAGGTGGTATTGTTGCTGTGCATCGTGGCTTTAAACTGTAAAATTTTCTTATATTTCATCTAAAAAGACATGCTAAAGCAACTTTTAGCATGTCTACTACAGACAAGACTTTGTAAAGACAGGCACTTGGCACTATGATCCCGCATATTTCACGGCTACTCGAACTTTGGCGCATTGCTGCTCACTATCGTCTAGACACACTCATTGCCAAGGATGACCTACCCGTTAAAGTCAAACCACTGGTCAAAATAATCGCATTACACCCTGCAGCATGGTCAAGCAAGCAATATAAAAACCCTGAAAGACTCAAACAAGCCCTTGAAGATATGGGGCCTTTAGCCATTAAACTTGGCCAACTGTTATCTACACGGCGAGATCTAATTCCACCAGAAATTCTTAACCAACTGATTATTTTGCAAGACCGTGTTAAACCTTTTGATGTACATACCGTTAAAGCACGTATCCAAAACTCTCTGAAAGCCGACATCAATACACTATTTCAACGTTTTGATGAACAACCACTGGCTGCAGCATCCATTGCTCAAGTGCATACGGCTGCTTTACATGACGGTAAAGAAGTCATTATTAAAGTCACTCGCCCAGACATCAAACAACAAATTTTACAAGACTTTGAAATTTTAACTTGGCTTGGAAAACACTTCGAAAACCGTCTAGAAGCTGCCCGCGCACTACACGTCAACCAGATTATTCAAGATTATAGACAAACGATTTTAAACGAACTTGACCTCACCTTAGAGGCAGACAATACTCGGCGTATGCGTGCGTACTTCAAAGGCTCAGACATGATGTATGTGCCTGAAGTATATATGGAAAGCACTGATGTAATGGTTGCAGAACGTATTACGGGCGTACCTATTTCAGACACAGACACTTTTGATCGTCTTAATATAGACCGTAAACGCTTGGCTGAAAATGGACTGAAAATTTTCTTTACCCAAGTGTTACGTGATAATTTTTTTCATGCAGATATGCACCCTGGCAATATCTTTGTGGAGACCATGGCATCTCAAAAGCCACGCTATATTGCTCTTGACTGTGCCATTATGGGGGAACTGTCTAAACAAGACCAAATGAACGTGGCCCGCATGTTATTGGCTGTTATGAATAGTGACTTTGACCAATTGGTGCATATTATTTATCAAGCAGCATGGGTACCGCCAAGTATCGATCAAGACGCTTTAGCAAGAGAAATGCGCCGTACAGTTGGCCCAATGGTTGCCAAACCCATGAATGAACTTGATTTTGCGGGAATTCTATTACAAATCATGGACATTGCTCGGCGTTTTAATTTGGAAATACCGCCACAGCTCATGCTACTGATTAAAACCCTTATTCATGTAGAAGGTTTAGGTACAGCATTGTATCCACAGCTTGATATTTGGAAACTGGCGCAGCCTATTTTAAGTGATTGGGTTAAAGCCAATACGAGCCCAACAAAAAGCTTAAAACACTTACGACAGCACCTGCCTGAATTTATGCTCAGTGCACAAGAAATTCCAAACCTAATTTTAGAAAGCCTGAGCAGTTTAAAAACACAATCTCAATGGCAAGACAAACAAGTCCGTGAACTGCAAAACATACGGATTCAATTAGAATCTCAACAAAAACGTAGTTGGATTTTTGGTAGCATGATGGCGATTTTAATTAGCCTCGCCCTAGTCACGCCATGGTTTATTGCTATTCCACTTATTGCATGTAGTGCAATTATTGCAGCATGGCGTTTAGCCAAATAATATTCATATATCAGTGCTGATTTTATCTACCAATCAGCACTGATTTTTTATTAGATCATCTTATTTATGTGCAATCACGGTTGGAAACATTCCCGCATCATCATAAACAATCTCTATATTTTTAAACCCAGCAGAAGTAAGCTGCTGTTTCGTGGTATCTACTGTGCGATATGCACTCCATTTAACTTTTAATATATCTACAAAAATAAGCTTTTGTAGCTGTAGTGATTCCAAATCAATATTTTTCATATTCCATGGTGACATTGGCGAAATAGTTGGCGGTGGAGTTAAAAAACTTGTAATGAGTGTCCCATTTGCTTTTAAAGCCTGATAAAAAATTTTATATAATTGCACTACACGATCATCATCATGTTCATAAATATTGAGTCCATTACTGGTAATCACATCAAATGCCTCTTGGTGAGATAACTCCCAAGCATCTGCTTGTATAAGCGTTAAATTTGATTTTAAGTCGCATTGCATAGCGAGTTCAGTCGCACCATCTAGTGCATTAGAATCTAAGTCTATGCCAATCATTTGAATATTTTTTAATGCTTTATTTTCAAGTAGTAATAATTCAGACATATAACCTGAAGGGATAGATGCAACAACTTTATTTGGCGTAATGAGCGGTAACAAATGCTTTTGAAAAATAGTAAAGCGTTGTCGAGTCGCAAGCGTTGCAGGAATTTGCTCGAATAACGCATGCTCTAGGTTATTTTTTAATACGCGTTTGGGATTATTTTTATTCCAAGTCACCAGTTCATGTGTCCAATGCCCATTTAACCCTTCATGTTGAATTAAGAACTGCCCTAACTCAAACTCAGTCAGTGATTCAAGTAATTCAATTTGATTATTTGCTTCACACGGCGTGGTGCTTTCTATGATTCGTTTTTTAATTTCATCTAATCGATGATTAATTTTATAATCTATATGTTGAGCAACATGTGAAATAAGAGCTTTTGTCATGGGTTTAAACCTGATGAATACGATGAGAAAGATTTAGAAAAAATATCTACTAAATAATGCCAATATATTACACCAACCAAAATAAAATAATAAATAAGTCACAAATTAAAAATATAATACATCCTAATTATCACTAAAATACATAAAAAGAACCTATTAAAAATAGAGACTCGAGCAAAACCGACAAAAGCATTTAGAAAAAGGCAAATATGCCGTACACTACCTATCCACAAAACCATATTCTTTTAATGTAACGGGTAACATCTGATGAACAATACACAATGGCTAGATGAAGTGAAATTTAATGCGCAAGGCTTAATTCCTGCCATTGCACAACATCATCAAACTGGCCGTGTGTTAATGGTCGCTTGGATGAACCGTGAGTCATTACAGCTGACAGCAGAAAAAAAACAAGCCGTCTATTTCTCTCGCTCACGCCAAAAACTATGGCACAAAGGAGAGGAGTCTGGGCATTTTCAAACAGTGTTTGAAATACGCTTAGACTGCGATGCAGATGTGATTGTGCTACAGATTGAACAACATGGTGGTATTTCTTGCCATACAGGTCGTGAGTCATGTTTTTACCGCATACTTACCCCGCAAGGTTGGCAAATTGTTGATGCACAAATTAAAGACCCGAATGATATTTATCAACAAACAGCGCATAGCCATAATCCACACACCGAAGCCATGACAGCATCTACAGCCACTGCAGAGTCTGTAGAAATACTTGACTACTTAGGTAAAATGATGATTGAACGTAAAAAATCCGACCCAGATCAGTCATATGTTGCCAAACTATACCAAAAAGGGCTCAATAAAATTTTAGAAAAAGTAGGTGAAGAATCCATTGAAAGCATTATTGCAGCCAAAGACTTTGCCCGTGAAAACAATGCAGATAACAAAAATGATCTCATTTATGAAACAGCAGATTTATGGTTTCATAGTCTTGTTGTCTTAGGCTACTTCGACATTAATCCACAAGATGTACTCAATGAACTTGCACGTCGCCAAGGGCTATCTGGTCTTGTAGAAAAAGCCAATCGTAGCGTTTAATGACACAAAATATACGCCCCACAGCAGAACAAACACATGCCATTGATATGGCAACCCAAGGCCAATCTTTTAAAGTGGTGGCATATGCTGGCACGGGTAAAACCACCACTTTACAAATGATAAGCCATGCACTACCACAAAAACGTGGTATGTATTTGGCATTTAATAAAACGATTGCAAGCGAAGCACAGCAGAGATTTCAAGGCCG
The DNA here is from genome assembly GCF_900096955.1 of Acinetobacter boissieri. Classification (GTDB taxonomy): domain Bacteria; phylum Pseudomonadota; class Gammaproteobacteria; order Pseudomonadales; family Moraxellaceae; genus Acinetobacter; species Acinetobacter boissieri. The sequence continues at coordinate 159,616 of NZ_FMYL01000001.1, forward strand.
AGTAGACAGCAGAACGTTTCACTCTTTGGCTTTTCGTAATGTACCTCGTGCTATTACAGATAAACTACGCCTCCCCCGTTTAAGCCCAAGTTTTTTAGCAAAGTCTTATCGTTTAGAACCCCTTACACTGCGTAGACTCATGGGTGGCAGATACGAACGATATACGCTCATGCCAAGCCGTTTGGCAAGTTTGATCAGTAATGCTGTTGGTTACTTTTGTGCAACAAGCTCGCAGTATCCTGCACCAAGGCATATTCAAGCACCCCATTGGTTACATCAAGACGATATTGATGCATTACAAAGCTATTTATATCCATTTTTTGAACGTCGATGGCTTGAATCTATTCACCCACAGCATGAAGCAGGTATAGGCCACGACATTTACTTAAAGTTGTGGGCACTGTCTGAACCCATAATTCCAGCAGACTATGTCTTGTTTGATGAAGCACAAGATGCAGACCCACTCATGTTGGGTATCTTACTCAAGCAACAACACAGTCAAGTAATTTATGTCGGTGATGCGCACCAACAAATCTATGCATGGCGTGGTGCAGTCAATGCCATGCAAAAAATGCCGTTGCCTGAATCTCGGCTCACTACTTCATTTCGTTTTGGACAAGAGATCGCAGACATTGCCAATTTATTACTGCGTGATTTAAAAGAAACGGTACCATTACAAGGCAACCCTCACGCAACCTCTAAGGTGATTAATTCACCACATCACAAAAAACGCGATGCCATTCTGTGCCGTACCAATGCAAGAGCAATGGAATTACTTTTGTCTGGGTTATTAAATGGTGACCGTGTCAGTCTGCAGGCAGATCATGCTCGTCTCAACCGTTTTATTGATGCTGCAACCATGCTCAAACAAGGCAAACGTGTGACTGATGTACCCGAGTTAGCATGGTTTAACTCATGGAATGATGTACATGAATACTGTGAAACCAATGAAGGAAGTGATATTAAACCTCTTGTACGCTTAGTCGATGACCATGGTACATCTCCGCTTAAAAAAGCGTTACATCAAATCACGCCTGTTGAACAAGCAGACTATGTCATTTCTACAGCACATAAGGCCAAAGGCTTAGAGTGGGAAAGAGTCCATCTTGAAGATGACTATCAGTTTAAGGTCAACCCACATGACTATAAAATTAGTGATGAAGAATTGCGTTTACTGTATGTTGCATGCACACGTGCCAAAAAAAGCCTAAATATTAATCATATTTATCATTTAATTGAGCAATTAAAGAAAAAATAATAAAATAATTTTCTTAATGAGAATCAATTAGATAATGATACTTAAAAAATAACAATGACCAGCCAATTAATTTCAATAAAATCATTTAAAACAAAGATTTAGTTTTAAAATAGAGAGAAAGATTATTTGTTTTTTTACTTGTTACTTCACTTGGTAAAGCATTGTTATAGTATTTTATATAAAATGTAACTATGTTAATGTAAATCGTTATTATTAAAAAAACCTTAAAACACCATGCGTACATTTAAAAAAAAATCACTACACTTGTCAGTGTGCTCAATTTTGCTTTTGTCAGCAACTCACTTACACGCAACATCAAATACTGACAAAACCACAGAAACACTACCAACATTAGCCATTCAGTCCAACGTAGATTCTAAAGAAACCTATGCTGCAAAAAAAGCTGTATCTGGCTTAAAATCAGATACAGCTTTATTTAAAACAGCGCAATCTGTGACTGTGATTACTGCGGAGCAACTCAATCAAAAACAAGCTTCATCATTACCAGATGCAGTGAGTGGTATTGCCGGCGTATCTGCGGGTTATCGTGGGCGACGTGGTCTAGATGACATTATTATTCGTGGGCAAAATGCGTCTAACCAAATATATATTGATGGTTTAAGACAAACAAACCTAACCTCATCTGGGGGCTCTGATGTCGCAGTCGACCTATCAGGTATAGAGCAAATACAAGTCATTAAAGGTCCTGCATCTGTTAACTTTGGCCAAGCACTGCCTGGTGGTCTAGTTAACCTAGTGACCAAAAGGCCAACGGCCAACACTTTTGCCAATATTGACTTGACTTATGGTAGTTACAACTTAAAACAAGCTCAGTTTGATTTAAACTATAGTCCTTATCAAAAAGAAGAAGGTGCCTTTCGTTTAGCTGGGCGAGTGTCTGATCGAAAAGATGAAATTGATAAACATTATTTTAAAGACTTTTTTATCTCTCCGTCATATACATTTGACTTAGGAGAAAAAGTCAAACTGTCTACCATTGCGAGCTATCAACACCGTGAATACTCTCGCATACAAGGACTACCTGTTTTAGGTACACTCAAAGCAAACCCCAATGGGCCAATTCCACGTAATACATTCATTGGTGAACCTGCAGCAGGGCCTTACAAAGCAGATGTTTATCGTTTAGGTTATACCTTCAACTACAGCTTTGACAATGCTTGGCAGTTTGAACAAAACTTTGCAATACGAAATGCCAGTAATACTGGTAATTTTATGACCTTAGATCGTTGGGCAGGCGGAGCAAAACCGAACTATAAATCAATGTTACGCACTGCAAATGCACAAGATGCTAACAATCGTATCTACACCATAGATAACCAGTTAAAGCGTACGTTTGATTTTCAAAATATGAGCCACCATATACTTATCGGTGTTGATGCTTTACATGATGAAAGAAAAATGAATAGTTATGATTGTGCAATTGAAGATTTCAATTTTTACAATCCGACTTATGGCACTGCGGTCAACTGTAGCAATAGAAACTATAAACCAAGCTATAAAGCAGCGAATAGTGCAAGCAATAACACCAATAAGATTGATACTACCCAATTTGTAGGCATCTATTTACGAGACCAAATTTTTATTAAAGATGATCTCATTATAAGTCTAGCAGGTCGTCACGATTGGTCAAAAACAAGCACTGAGAATTTGTTAACAGGATCAAAAGTAACACCTAAAAATAGCCATGCATTCACAGGAAGTGCATCGGTCTTATATAACATCAATAATTGGGTATCGCCATATGCAAGTTACTCAACGTCATTCTTACCCGTTACAGGAACAGACATTAACAATAAACCGTTTGATCCACTCAAAGGTAAGCAACTTGAAGCTGGATTTAAATTCCAAAATGAAAGTCAAGATTTACAAGGGAGTCTTGCATGGTATCAGCTTGCTCTTGAAAATATGACTGTTCCAAATCCAACGAATACGAGATTCAACATTCAAGATGGCGAGCAAACAACCAAAGGCATAGAGGCTGAACTTGCTGCTAACCTATCAGATCAATTACGTATTAATGCTTCGTTTAGCCATATGTATGAAGCAAAAATTAGTAAAGATACTCGACCTGCCAGAGTGGGGCAACGCTTAGAAAATACACCAACCAATACTTATAGTTTATCTGCACGCTACTATCCGATCAATGATCAAGAAGGGTGGTATATTGGTGCTGGCGTACGTGGTGAAAGTGCTAAACCTGTGATTGGTGATACCAGTATTGAAGTACCAAGCTATGCATTATTTGATACAGAAGCAGGTTATAATGCATTACATTGGGGTGCTCAACTTTCAATCCGTAATATGTTCGATAAACAGTATTATGCTGGAACCTTTGCAAATACCAACAATGAAGATCGGATTGTCACCTTAGGTAACCCTCGTCAAATTAACTTTACACTCAAATTTAAGTATTAAAACTATGGCCAAGGTAGACTAAACCAATCTACTTTGGCTCTTTTAATTGAGCACATCTTTTCCTACACAACTACAAAATAAACCATTTACATCAGAAATAAAAAACCGAGCCACATGGGCTCGTTTTTTTTTATTCTTCGGCGATCAATTAATTACGATCAACGCTATTTAGCTCTTCAAATGCTTGCTCTAAACGAGTCACCATTGACGTTTGTGCTGCACGTAACCAAACACGTGGGTCATAGTATTTTTTATTTGGCTTGTCTGCACCTTCTGGGTTACCCAATTGGCTTTGTAAGTAGCCTTCATTCTTTTTGTAGAATTCAAGCACACCCTGCCAATTTGCCCATTGCGTGTCTGTATCAATGTTCATTTTAATCACGCCATAGCCAATTGACTCTTCAATTTCTTGTGCAGAAGAACCAGAACCGCCATGAAATACAAAATCTAGGCTGTTATGTGGCAAGTTATGTTTTTTGCTCACGTATTCTTGTGAGTCACGTAAAATTGTTGGGGTTAATTTTACATTACCTGGTTTGTAAACACCGTGTACGTTACCAAATGACGCTGCAATCGTAAAACGTGGGCTAATTGCATTGAGTTTTTGGTAAGCATAGTCTACATCTTCAGGCTGTGTATATAGTGCTGAAGCATCCATATGGCTGTTATCTACGCCATCTTCTTCACCACCCGTACAACCCAATTCAATTTCTAGTGTCATGTCTAATTTAGACATACGCTCTAAATATTTCGCACAAATTTCAATATTTTCTTCTAATGATTCTTCTGATAAATCAATCATATGTGAAGAAAATAATGGTTTTCCTGTTGCTGCAAAGTGTTTCTCACCTGCATCTAACAAACCATCAATCCATGGTAATAATTTTTTCGCACAGTGGTCAGTATGCAAAATAACAGGTACACCATAATGTTCAGCCATAAGGTGTACGTGTTGTGCACCAGAAATTGCACCTAGAATTGCAGCACCGTGTGGTTGATCTGTTTTTAAGCCTTTACCTGCAATGAATGTTGCACCGCCATTTGAAAATTGAATGATAATTGGTGCTTTGACTTTGGCAGCCGCTTCAAGTGTTGCATTAATTGAGTCTGTACCTACACAGTTTACTGCAGGTAAAGCAAAAGCATTTTCTTTCGCAACAGCAAATACTTTTTGAACGTCATCACCTGTGATTACACCAGGTTTTACAAAATCAAAAATCTTAGACATATTCGTTTTCCTATTTCATCCATTTTAGACGGGCTAATTCACTTACTACAAAGTATAGTGCTTTATAAAGCATCACCATCTTCACCGTAGCTTGCTTTATTCATCATTTGCTAGCATGTTAACCATATTTAATGGTACGGGAATTTTACATATACCAATAAATTATTTGGTTAAGCATTACACTCAACAGTCTATTGGGCAGTAGATGTAAATTCTTTCCTTGATTCTTGCCATATGCATAACCAAATCACGACAGCACACGAGCTCTGTACTGCTATAAATGCCTTTACATGACATCATTATATTGTAAATCTAATGATGTAAACTATCACCAATTGCATTTTTGCTCTACAAAAAATATGTGCTATTGCTTAATACTTTGGCATAACACCGCAGATTTTACACCGATCTTGCCACTTTCTATAAGATAGCAGATTTGCACTTTTTTGGGTTAAAGTTTTTTAAAATGCGCTCTATTGATTCAATCAATCATGCACTAAAATGAATCATGTTAAAATTGATATCGTTTTAGCAATCTTGCTGTTTTTTAATGTTAAAAAAGTCGAACTTGACAGTATTTATTGATTACAATATCAGCGGATACCGTCCGATCATTATAGGTTCTGTGTTTTACATCAAGCAGTAAAAAAATCTCTATTGGCTTTTAAAATTTGAATATTGGATTTCTCTTTGCAAACCTCTAAATTTTAAAAGAAAAGATTCATCAGGCACATGCCTACATCAAAATAAGGATACGAATGTGCTGGCCATTATTATCATTTTACCTTTACTGTTGGGTACTGGACTGAGTGCGTTACTCAATAAAGCGCCTCGCCTCACCAAAATGTTGGTGGCTGTTGGTATTAGTATAAGTTGTTTTCTCTTACTACTCAGTCAAGCTGGCCCTGTACTACAAGGTCAAACCATTTTACAGCAGTGGGATTGGTTACCTCAGTTAGGCATTAATTTAAGCTTTCGTCTAGATGCTATTGCATGGCTATTTGCTCTGCTCATTAGTGGCATTGGTACACTTATCTTTATTTATGCTTATTATTATCTCAGTAAAAACAGCTCTCTAAGTAAACTCTATGTTTTACTTAACTTGTTTATGGCTGCCATGCTCGGTATATCACTGTCAGATAATCTGATTATTTTATTGGTATTTTGGGAACTCACCAGTATTTCTTCATTTTTATTGGTGTCTTACTGGAATCAATATGATGCAGCCCAACGTGGTGCCCGTATGGCACTTACCATTACAGGTATGGGTGGATTAGCCTTACTTGGTGGTTTTATATTATTAGGGCAAATCGCTGGCACCTATCAAATTCATGACATTCTAGCCATGGGCTCAACACTACAACAGCATGCACTTTTCACCCCTGCTGTGTTACTGATCTTAATGGGTGCAATGACAAAAAGTGCGCAATTTCCATTTCACTTTTGGCTGCCCAATGCCATGGCTGCACCAACACCTGTATCGGCATATCTTCATTCAGCCACAATGGTAAAAGCAGGGATCTTCCTTATTGCTCGTTTATTGCCTATTTTTGTTGGGTTTAGCTTATTTCATACTTTAGTGACGAGTATTGGCCTCATTACATTTTTTATTGGGGCATTTTTTGCCATTTTTAAAGAAGACCTCAAAGGCTTGTTGGCTTATTCAACCATCAGTCATTTAGGCTTAATTGTCTGTTTATTAGGTATCAGCTCACCGCTTGCTGTGGCTGCTGCTGTTTTTCATATTATAAACCATGCCACATTTAAAGCTGCGCTGTTTATGATTGCAGGTGTAATTGACCATGAAATGGGTACGCGAAGCATGCGTAAACTCAAAGGTATTTGGCAACTACTTCCATTTACAAGCACACTTACTTTTATTACAGCGTCTGCAATGGCAGGTGTGCCACTTACCAATGGCTTTTTATCTAAAGAAATGTTCTTTACCGAAATCGCTTCACAGTTTTCTGGAACAAGTTTAACCATTGCCATTATAGTCACAACCTTGGCAGGTATTTTTGCAGTCGCATACTCAACACGTATGATTCATGGCATATTTTTCGATGGTGCCCTAGGTCAAGACATTCCAAATAAAGATGCTCATGAACCACCTTTTGGCATGCGTGCTCCGATTTTACTCCTCGCCATTTTATGTATTTTAGTTGGCGTATTACCTGCATTTTTTGCTGAAAGTATTGTTAATCGAGTCACGCAATCTATTCTTTTAAGTAGTAACCTTCATATTGCCCATTTGGCCATTTGGCATGGAGTAAATACGCCATTAATCATGAGTGTTATTGCTTTAGTTGGTGGTGTGAGCCTATATTTTTTCCTTGCTCGACAAGGAAAGATTCGGCGTATTGAGCTCGAAAAATATCTTGGTCCTTTGCAAGGCAAACTCATTTTTGAAAGTCTATTGCACCATTTAGAAATTATCGCTCGCCGTATTAAGTTAGCAACAGAAACCAGTAAATTACAAAGTAATTTATTTTGGGTGATTAGCTTTAGTATTGTCATGATTTGCATTCCACTCCTCCCGCATCAAATTAGTACAGGTACACGCGTACTTACCCATGCGCCAATACTTGCAATTGTACTATGGCTACTGCTATTTAGTGCGTGCTGGATGATGCTGTGGTTTCATCATGAGCGAATCAAAGCCGTACTGATTAGTGGTACTGTCGGTTTAGTCGTTTCTATTACTTTTACAACACTCTCTGCACCAGACCTTGCACTCACACAAATCACCGTTGATGTCGTGACAACCGTTTTACTTTTAATGAGTTTATCGTTACTGCCACAACTTACCCCCTATGAATCATCACAGGCTAGACGTTGGCGAGATGCAATGATTGCTATTTCTGCAGGTGGTGGGATTGGTTGGGTTGCTTGGCTCATTTTAACCCGTGACTACAGCTCAATTTCATGGTTTTTCATTCAACAGTCGTTACCCCTTGGTGGGGGGGCCAATGTTGTCAATGTAATTTTGGTTGACTTCCGTGGCTTCGATACCTTTGGAGAAATTACAGTTCTTGGCATTGCAGGTATAGGTACACTCTGTTTAATGGATGGTATGCGAGCACATGGCACACAAACAACAAAAGGCTTAACTTACAGATTCAACCCATCCCCACTACTATTACGTACCACGGCATCTTGGGTTCTACCAATTGCTCTCGTTGTGAGCTTTTATATTTTCATGCGTGGACACAACTATCCTGGTGGTGGTTTTATTGCAGGTTTGATTACGGCAATTGCACTCATTTTACAATATATTGCTTTAGGTCAAGACCGTGCCGAACGGCTTATTCGTGCTAAATCAGGACGTTTATACGAAATTTGGATTGGTTCTGGCTTAACTATAGCAGGACTTTCAGGCATTGCCTCATGGTTTTGGATGCGCCCATTTTTAACCAGTGCGCATATTTATGTTTCACCGCCATTATTGGGAGAGACTCATTTAGCCTCTGCTGTTTTCTTCGATCTTGGTGTGTACTTTGCTGTGGTTGGCTCGACCATGCTTATGATTTCTGTATTAGGGGATTCTCGACATTCTTCAATGTCTGGTCCTCTGCCAAAGGGGTAAGCCAAATGATTAGTATTGAGTTCTTAATGGCATCAGGCATTGGATTGCTCTTTGCCACTGGTATCTATTTAATTTTACGAGCCAGAACATTCCCTGTAGTACTCGGGTTAGCGATGCTCGGTTACGGCGTAAATTTATTTTTATTTGCTATAGGCCGGGTACATATCAACTCACCTGCCATACTTACCGAAACTACATCTGTCACTGACCCTTTACCACAGGCTTTAGTACTGACTGCAATTGTAATTGGTTTTGCAACAACAGCTTTTATTATACAACTTGCATTACGCAGTCGTTATGAATCTGGTACAGACCATGTAGATTCAAAAGAGATTACTGAATTGGCCAATGACCCAAATGAGGACAAAGCCTCATGAATAGCTTTTTTCACTTCTGGCATGCACAAACTCCGATTATAAGCATACTTATACCTGCATTTGCTGGCTTTATTTTACTGCTGTTAGGTAACCCTCGTGCAGAAGATTTACTGAACGACAAATACCAACCATGGCGACGCTTTATCAGCTACACCGCAACCATCGCAGGATTTGTTACCGCACTAAGTTATGTAATTCAAAGTACACATGGCCAACTTTTTGTATACTCACTCAGTCAATGGTCTGCCCCTTTTGGGATTGTTTTAGTACTAGACCGTTTATCTGGCTTTATGCTGTTACTGACCTATCTTTTAGCATTACCAATTTTATGGTTTGCTAGCTCAGATTGGGACTTACGTGGTCGTTATTTCCATGCATTACTGCAATTTTTACTCATGGGATTATGTGGTGCATTTCTTACAGGTGACTTATTCAACCTATTTGTATTCTTTGAAGTCTTGCTCATGTCATCGTATGTATTACTCATTTACGGACAAGGTAAAGCACGCTTTCAACTCGGTATACACTATGTTGTGATTAATTTGGTCGCCAGTGCCATTTTCTTGGTCTCGCTCGGCCTTATTTACGCCAGTGTAGGCAGTTTAAATATGGCTGATGTAGCACGTATTATGCCAACCCTACATCCAGACCAAAAACAGCTCGCTACTGCAGGGGCATATTTACTCTTTACTGTATTTGCAATTAAAGCAGCTGTTTTACCACTCGGATTTTGGTTACCTAAAACTTATGCAGTTGCGAGTACACCCGTTGCTGCATTATTTACGCTTATGACCAAAGTGGGTATTTATGCCATTTTAAGGGTCAACTCAGTATTATTTATTGAACAAGAATACACTGCACTGTTTAACATTTTATTAGCACTTGGCTTAATTGGCTCATTGTATGGCGTGATTGGTGCATTAGGTGCAATACGCTTAAGACGCTTTGTTGGCTTTATGATTTTATCATCACTGGGCACAATCTGTGTTGCACTTGGGATCGACCGACCCGCTTCATGGACTGCTGGATTATATTACCTTTTTCACAGCACCATTGTTGGAGCAGCATTTTACTTACTCTGCGGTTGGATTACAGCACAACGTGGCGAATTTAAAGATCACTTTAAAGTCGCACCCCGTATGAAACAAAATACCCTACTGTCTATTTGTTTTTTTCTGATTGCCCTCATGATGGCAGGCCTTCCCCCTTTCAGTGGTTTTTTAGGGAAAGTATTTATTTTGCAATCAACTGCGGGATATCCGTATCAAGTACCTATTATGATAACAATACTGGTTGTGAGTTTACTCAGTATCTTAGCATTCGTTAAAGCGGGTTTTGTTTTGTTTTGGCAAGCCAGCGAACCTGACAAAAATCCGGCCAATGAGGCGTATGTGCAGTATCAAGCACTGCCTGAACGGGCACCAAAACGTTACGATATCACTGTATATTTTTTCTTAATAATGCTGATTTTATACGTTGTTTTTGCCAGTCCTATTCAGCAATATCTCGCAGCAGCAAGCACAGATTTATCACAACAATCGTTCTATCAAAATGCTATTTTAAAACAAGATGCACGTGGTAATGTGATTAGTACACAACCCTTTGATTCAAAATATATTGCTGAAACAAAATATGCAGGGGAAAATTTAGATCCGAATGCTCATCTCATTCCCTATATTATTGCACCGCAAACTCTAAATGGTGAACATATTTCTCAATATAAAAGAGAACAAATCACTAAACAGCAGCAAGAGTTACTGCGACCAACAACCTTACCCGTAAATAATGATGGTGCGAAACTACAGCGAATGGAGCCTTAAATGAGAAAAAAGTCATTGCTTAGACGTTGGTTACCACACCCTGTTGTTTCTGTACTGTGCGGTTTAGTTTGGCTGATGCTCAATCACAGTATTGCTTCGAGCGACATTATCATGGCAATACTAATTGCATTGATTATACCAAAACTTTCAGCACCATTTATTGCACGTACGCCTAATATCTATTGGGGCCCAACGATTCACTTATTTTTTACCGTACTATGGGATATTGTTGTGTTTAACTTTATCGTTGCCAAACTCGTACTCGGACCAAAAAGAAATCTAGAGCCTATTTGGTTTCGTATCCCTTTGGAAACCAAGCATGAGCAAGTCAACTCATTACTTGCAATGATTATTACCACGACCCCAGGTACAGTTAGCGCAGGTATAGATCAAGAAAGAGGAGATATCTTAGTTCATGCACTCAATACTGAAGACCCAGATGCTGAAATTAAACTGATTAAGCAACGTTACGAACAACCATTGATTCAAATTTTTAGTGCACAAACAGGAGTAAATCAATGATTATATTACCTTATGTACTCGGAATTTGTCTCTTTATGATTACCATTTCCATGCTGTTATGCCTTATTCGAATGGTAATTGGACCGTCTATTGTAGATCGGCTATTGGCGCTAGATGCATTATTTTTAAATACATCTGGTCTTATTATTATATTGGGTATTTATTGGGCAACGCATTTATTATTTGAAAGTGCATTATTTATTTCTATGCTCAGTTTTATTTCAACAGTTGCATTGGCTCGATATTTTACCAGTGGCCACGTCATAGATTAAGGAATAAATTATGCAATTAATTATGGAAATCTGCGTATCATTTTTCTTACTGCTAGGAAGCTTTTTTATGCTCACCGGTGGTATTGCAATCATACGCATGCCAGATCTATTTACTCGTCTACATGCACCCGCTAAATCAAGTACTTTAGGTCTAGGGAGCTTTTTAATTGCTTCTATTATATATGCAGCTTTCCACCATCACTTTGGATTTGCTGAATTAATTATTACACTATTGGCATTTATTAGTGCACCTGTATCAGCCAACTTAATGGCGCAAGCAGCACTTCACTTAAAATTACGCTCTTTGAGTGGCGATGTTCCAGAAACAATTCAACGCCCTTTGCCTTGGTCTAAAACCAAATTTTCAGCACGTGATGTAAATAACAAAAAATTTTCAAATCATCAAAACAATTCACCCCCCCATGAATAAGATCATAAAAAAGCCACTCGAAAGTGGCTTTTTTATTTTTTATTAATCTTGCTCTTTTTTACGTTCAGGTAAGTCTTTTACCGCTTCTTCGATCAAATCAAACATATAGTTACCATATGCATTGGTCTTATCATAATGAAAACGTAAACGTGGCGTTACTCGTGTTTTAATACGTCGACTTAGCTCTTGACGCAAAAATCCAGACGCATTATTCAACACTTTAAGCGTCTCTTTATTTGCTTCTTCAGTTTGCTCATCGCCAAGCTCACGCCCCATAACTGTGACATAAATTTCAGCATAACCCAAATCTGGGCTCACTTTCACAGCAGAAATGGTTACGTAACCACCTAAACGAGGGTCTTTTAACTCCTGACGAATCAGATCAGCGACTTCTCGCTGAACTGAATCTGCCATACGCTTTAAACGCTGACTACCTGCCATAAATTAAAGGCTCCGTTTAATAATTTGCACATCATATACTTCAATTTTATCTAAGGCTTTAATGTCTTTATAGCCTTTGACTGCTAAACCACATTCCATGCCTGCACGTACATCTTCAACCACTTCTTTATAACGGCGTAGTGACTCAAGCTCACCTTGGAAGATCACAACGTCATCACGCAAGATACGGATTGGTTTGTTACGATGAATAACACCTTCCATCACCATACAACCAGCAGCTGCACCAAACTTACTTGAGTGGAAGACTTCACGTACTTGAGCTACACCTAAAATCGTTTCACGATGTTCTGGCGCAAGCTTACCGCTCATGGCATCTTTTACGTCATCAATCAGTTGATAAATCACGCTGTAATAACGAATATCAATATCGTCTTGATCCGCTTTTTGACGTGCTGTTGTATCTGCACGTACGTTAAAGCCAAGCAGTACTGCATCTGATGATTCAGCTAATGTTACATCAGACTCTGTAATTGCACCTACACCAGAACCAATTACACGTACTTTAACTTCATCAGTTGCAAGATCATACAATGCTGTTTGTAGTGCTTCTAAAGAACCACGAACATCTGTTTTAAGTACAATATTAACTGTTGGAACTTCTTTTTTACCCATAGATGACATGAGGTTTTCTAAACGCATTGCGCTTGCGCGCTCTAAACGTTTTTGACGCTCACGGGTCATACGCGCATCTGCAACTTCACGGGCTTTTTTCTCGTCATTAACAACAAGTACTTCGTCCCCCGCCATTGGTGCTTCTGGCAAGCCCAAAATTTCTACAGGAATAGAAGGACCAGCAGACTTAATACGAACACCGTTTTCATCAGACATGGCACGTACACGACCATAAGATGAACCAGCCAAGACTAAATCGCCTACATTCAATGTACCGTTTTGTACAAGAATAGAAGTTACGGCACCACGACCTTTGTCTACACGTGCTTCAATCACCACACCTTGTGCAGCACCTTTCGCTGATGCTTGTAATTCCATAAGCTCGGCTTGGATTGAGATCAAATCTAATAGATCATCAATACCTTCGCCTGTATGTGCAGATACTTTTGCAACGGCAACATCACCGCCCCATTGCTCTGGCACAACTTGCTTAGCCGTTAATTCATTGAGTACACGATCTGGATCTGCAGACTCTTTATCCATTTTGTTCATTGCAACAATAATTGGTGTACCCGCAGCGCGAGCATGGTCAATTGCTTCAGCTGTTTGAGGCATTACACCATCATCTGCCGCTACAACCAATACCACGATATCTGTTGCTTTTGCACCACGTGAACGCATTGAAGTAAATGCTGCGTGTCCTGGTGTATCTAAGAAAGTAATAATCCCTTTCTCAGTTTCAACATGGTATGCACCAATATGCTGTGTAATACCACCGGCTTCACCCGCTGCAACTTTTGCACGACGAATACGATCAAGTAAAGATGTTTTACCATGGTCTACGTGACCCATAATGGTCACAACAGGCGGACGTGTTGTGAGTTCACCACGTGCTTGTTCTGCTTGCTCTAACAAGTTGTCTTCAGTTTGAGTATCTGAAACAAGAACAGGGTTATGGCCCATTTCTTCAACCACTAAAGATGCAGTTTCTTGATCAATCGCTTGGTTTTCACTGACTAACTCACCCATTTTCATGAGCATTTTAATCACTTCTCGCACTTTTACAGCCATTTTTTGTGCAAGATCACCAACGATAATGGTTTCACCAATTTCAACATCATACACTTGTTTTTTCACTGGTTTTTCAAAACCGTGTTTGTTTGATGCACTGGTTTTTAAGCCACGTTTATGGTGATTCTTACTAAAGTTTTGCTCTTCTTGACCGTTACGACCTTTCTTTTGACCACGGGTGTCTTTCGTATTCCCACCACGTTTAATTTCACGGTCTTCTTTCTTGAAAGACTCTTCGTACGCTTGACCTACAAGACCTGCAGCAATTGGAGCGTCATCTACAACACGAATCGTTTTACTGTCTTCATTCGTGTACTTAGATGCCATTTTACGCATCTGCTCAAGTGTACGTTGTTGCGCCTCTTCAGCTGCTTTACGACGTACAACTTCTTCTGTTGCACGAAGTTGCGCTTCTTGTTCCTGACGCGCTTTTTTCTCTGCAGCATTTACAGTTGGCTTAGTATTTGGACGAACTATCGCACCATTGCGTTTTTTTACAACGACAGCAGCTGTAGAAGAAGACGTTGTCACTTGCTCTTTCTTTTGTGCTTGTGCTGCGCGCATTGCTTCAAGCGTTGCATTGGCTTTATTTTCGACAACAGGCTTGCTGTCTTTAGCATCAGACTTAACAGTATTTACCATTTCTTTCAGCTTATCTGCATCAGTTCTGGCTTTTGCAGCAGCTTCTGCAGCAAGCTGTTTGGTATCAGGCTTTGTAAACGTATGCTTTTTACGTACTTCTACATTAATCGTTTTCGGCTTACCAGAGGTACTTGCAACTTTTGCTGTACTGGTCGTTTTACGTTTCAAGGTAATTTTTCCTGCATTGCCTTCGTTTTGACCATGTACTTTTTTAAGATGGTTTACGAGGGTATTTTGCTGTTCTGTTGTAAGCGTATCATCAGCAGTTTTTTGTGGCAATCCCGCATCACGAACTTGCTCTAGGAGCTTCTCAACAGGACGTCCCACATTTTCCGCCAATTCTTTAATCGACTTGTCCGTCATTTATTACCTCCTAGTTAAACCATGATTCTCTGGCTTTCATAATTAATTGACCTGCAAGTTTAGAATCAAGACCTTCGATATCAGAGATATCGTCTGTTGCCTGATCTGCAAGATCATCTATTGTTACAATGCCACGGCTTGCAAGTGCATAAGCGATTTGCTTCGTTACGCCTTCCATATTCAATAATTCATCACTTGGTTCTTGAATATTTTCTTGCTCTTTTAATGCATCTGCCAACGCAACTTCTTTAGCTCGACTCTGTAAAAGCTCAACTGTTTCAATATCCAAATCAATTTCATTGAATGTTTCTGCAGGCACATACGCCACTTCATCAAGTGAGGTAAAGCCCATTTCAACCAATGCCATTGCCAAGTTTTCATCAATATCTAAACGTGTTACAAACATGTCTAAATACTGTTGTGTTTCATTCTGCTGACGAGCATGGTAGTCCTCCTCAAGCATCATATCAAGCTTATAGCCTGTCAATTCTGATGCAAGGCGTACATTTTGGCCTTGTGAACCAATTGCACGTGCTAATTGTTCACTTGTCGCAAAAATAATATCTGCTGTACGCATATCTTCATCAATGACTATACCACTGACATCTGCAGGCTCAAGCGCACTGGCAATATATTGCGCAGGATCATCTGACCATACAACAACATCAATACGTTCGCCATTCAGCTCTTGTTGTACTGATTGGATACGTGTACCGCGCATACCAATACATGCACCCACTGGATCAATACGATGATCATTGGTTTTTACAGCAATTTTTGCACGCACACCCGCTTGACGTGTTGCAGCTTTAATTTCAATAATTTCTTCTGAGATCTCAGGTACTTCTTTTTTAATCAGCGCCTTTAACATCTCTGGTCTAGCACGAGACAGTAATAACTGTGCGCCTCGACCTTCACGGTTTACTTCATACAAAATAGCACTTAAACGCTGTTTTGGACGTAAGTTTTCTTTTGGAATAGTTTCTTCACGCGCCAAATAACCTTCTGCATTATCACCTAAGTCAATAATGTAGCCATCTTTGGTTTGTTTTTTTACTTCACCATAAATCAACTCACCAATTTTAGACATATAGGCGTCTGCAATCAGCGCACGTTCAGCTTCACGAATTTTTTGTACAATCACTTGTTTAGCAATTTGTGCTGCAATTCGACCAAACTCAATAGATTCAACTTCTAGCTCACGAATATCACCAATTGAGCATTTTGAAGGGTCTAAATCTGAAATCGCATCTTGACATGCTGGCATTTCATGATCTTCATCGGCAACAACTTCCCATTGGCGAAATGTTCGATACTCACCCGTTTTACGGTCGATTTCTACACGTAGTTCCGCTTCTTCTGAGTTTGTTCCTTCATAAAACTTCTTTTTAGTCGCAGCCACAAGTGCCTGTTCTAGTGCTTCAAAGATGGCTTCACGGCTAACACCTTTTTCATTACTAACCGTTTCTGCAACGGTAAGAATTTCACGACCCATAAGTCACCTATACATTCAAATTTTCTTAATAATTTAGTCTTGATATACCAAATTGGCTTTGTCGATATTTTGACTGTCAATTTCAATAACCTGTTGCTTTTCTACTTCTACTTGAATTGTTTCATTTTCAAGATCAACAGCAACCAATTTCGCTTGAAATTTACGACGATTTTCAACAGCTGCAATTAAACGTAAAGCAACATTTTGACCAATATATGCAGACATTTGAGTCAGTTGAAAAAATGGACGATCCCATCCTGGTGAAGACACCTCAAGTGAATACTCACCTGCAATAGGATCATGTACATCTAAGATTGCACCAACCTGTTTGGTCACACTTACACAATCTTGAACACCAATGCCACGGGCTTTGACATCAACACCTTCGTCTTCGAGTGCCTCTACTTGATCAACCTGATCAGGTCGATCAATATAAATACGCAACATTGAACACTTACCTTGTGGTAAGAACTCAATGCCCCATAGTTCAACATTACATGCGGCTACCGCAGGTGTAATGAGATCTTGTAGCTCTTGATTTTTGTTTGATAGTTTCATGTACTCTCATCATTTTATGCAATACAACAGTTGGCTTTTTCACCAACCCACCTGTATATAGTGAAGCATGTTTTGTTGACGAACTGATGTCTACAGAACATAACAACCATTAAAAAAAGGGCGTATATCCGCCCTTTTTGCACAGAAAAAGCAAAGCCCACTGTGCAAAAAGGCCCACCTATTTGTGAGCCTTTTAGCAAGAATCTTGGTAGCGGGAGCTGGATTTGAACCAACGACCTTCGGGTTATGAGCCCGACGAGCTACCAGACTGCTCCATCCCGCAATAGTGTGCAATATTTTAACTTAGTTAAACGTTTTTTACAACCTTAAGTAAGCCCAATGATTTTGCAAATCTCATTGAATTGGTAGCGGGAGCTGGATTTGAACCAACGACCTTCGGGTTATGAGCCCGACGAGCTACCAGACTGCTCCATCCCGCACCGACATTACAATGTTCTGGTAAACATGTAATTTAAAACCGAGTCTTAAACGACCTGATGGAGCGCATTGTATAGAGTGAAATGCTTTACTGCAAGCTGTTTTTTCAAGTTTGCTCTACTTTAGAATTGAGTGAAGATTTTTTAAACAAAAATCCTAGTAATATATAAGCGACTTTTGATATTATTTATTTAACAATTCCTCATAAGTCATATTTCGGCGATAGGTATAATTTAAAATAGCAAGTTGTCTTTTTGCCTCTTGCTCTTGTCCATTCACTGCCAGAACCTGAGCATATTTTATTAGGTCGTAAGGCATAATATACAATTCAGCCATTTTTTTTGCGTTCACCCAATCCGATGCTGTCATCTTTTGATGTACATTGAGACCAATCCATTGTGCTCTAGCATCATACTGATCAAATAAAAAAAGTGTATAGGGTAAATCAACCTCGCCATAATGATCATTCATTTCCGCTGTTTTTCCAGCCAGCGTATTATCCCAAACTAGATTATATTCTTTAAAAACATAATACCCACTACAAAATGATAAAATCACAATTACAGGTAGAAACCAGCGATTAATTGTATAATTAGCATTTGGCATGTAAGAGAATGAAATGCCAATAAGCAACCCTAAAGGTAACAAGAAATATAAATAATATAATGGAAACTCAAGCATTGAATGAATACCTAATGCCGACACCATCAGAAAAATAATAAATGTTTCAAGATTAATAATACAATTAAACAGTCTCTTATATATCCAAAGAATATAAAAAATGATGAGTAAACCTAAAGGTAACCCGCACCAAACCAGTAAATCTAAAAATAAATTATGTGCACTGGATGCCCACTCATAGCCTTTATAAACATCTATTACCTGTGCCTGTGCAACACTGGTTTGGTTCCAACCATACCCCCAAACAGGCTGTTTCATGACGGCATGAATCATTTGGTTCCAAATATCTAACCTTAAATAGCCTGATGAAATACGCTCAGATGCTGAGCTAATGGGTGCAAGATCAAAATAAGGGGCTAAAAGATGGTTTAAAATTGGCAGTACTAAAATTGATACGATATAAAAGATCGTTAAGAAAATAAAATCTTTATAACTAGATTTTAAATCCATTTTATTTTGCCAAATCACAATAAAAATAAAGCTAAAAAGAATAATTAACCACCCCGTACGGGATTGTGATAGTGCCATTGCAAATAGAAATAGGCAACTAGAAATAATAAATATATTTCTTTTTAAAATAGCTCTTTCAAAAAAATACAAGCCTGACAGTAAACCTAAGGATAACAATGTAGATAATTGGTTAAACTGCCCAATATTTGCATATGGACGATTGCCAGTAAAATCCATTATCCATGGTTGTCCTTTAAACAGACCTAACCACTGAAAAATAGCCAATAAAGAAGAACACAAAGATGCAATCAAAAATACCGTACAGAGCGCACTCAAAATCTGATTCTTAGAATTTTCTCTTATTGTTAAATTGTAGCCAACAACAACGGCCAACACAAAAGAAAACAGATAAAGTGATGCAGACCATGCAATGGTAAAGAAGAACATTTGATTAAAATAATATTGTAAAAATGGTATAGCCGATAACAATAAAAATGGAAGAATAAAACGAGGAATAATTATATTTTTTTTGAAAAACAATAATGGAAGTAAGAAAATAATGCTAAAAAATACAATAAATTCTGATAAGAAGCTAGACCACGGAAGGTAATGGGCCGGTAGTAGGTATGCTAATGAAAGCAATATAATAAAAAGGAAAACAATTATTTTCATAGATAAAAAATACAGGGGAGTCCCCTGTATTCCTAAATAGTAAAAGTAGCTACATATTTCAAAAAATAAGTATTACTTAGTCGTAGTAGTCAAACAAGACTTAGGTCTATAATCTGTCGGAACACTTGTTGAACATGTCCATGTTCCTGTAGCGCTACCAGCATCAGCACTACGACTCCACTTAATAACTTCTGTATTAATAGAAGATGTACCTTTAAGAGCACATTTGATTTCTGATGCACCATTTATTGCAACATTAACAGTTACAGTATCACATGCACTTTTGTCGCCTTGAAGACCGATTGCTGATGCAGTAGTAATTGGTGCAGAAATCCCTGTGGCAAGCAATGCTTCAGCATTAGTTTTACCTGGGCTAATCTCTGCCAAGCCAGCAGCTACTTGTGATTTAGCAATATAACCCTGATATGCAGGAATCGCAATTGCAGCCAAAATACCAATAATCGCAACAACGATCATCAATTCAATTAATGTAAAACCTTTTTGAGCGTTCATCTATTTACCCCGATGTTAAAAGTAAGTTGCTAAAGTTAGACATGCTAAAAATAGCATACTATATGTTCATAAACATAGCATCATTATGTGATAAATAAGTTACATCAACAAGCATATCAACTGTTTTTTTTGTAAAGTCAATGTCTATATATTCAGATTCAATATAAAAAAAGACCTTATAATTTTTAACACATTGTTTCTTAAAAAAGTACAAAAGCAAAGTTTTTCATGGACTAAACCATGAAATCACTTTGTACTGTACGTATTTTTGACAAGAGATTTAATACATAAATAGTAAAAAACTCATATTTCATCAAATAAAGCGAAAAAAATAAAAATTTAGCTTAGCTAAAACACAGACAATTGTCATTTTATTTCACACATCAGGGTTTCTATTTTTTTAATATTTCCGGTTTCATGTTATCTTTTCTCTTTAAGAATCAGCATTTTTCTAACTCGCCAAGCACAATATTTTTGTTGAATCATGCCACTTATTTATAAAAATTAGCTATATTCTTTCGTCAAATAAAAAGGGAGAATATTAGTATTAATATCATTGGCTCTACAAAATAATTGGATAATCTGACAGTTCATCGTTATCTGTTAATGACGAACCCATACTTGCATAATGCTTATTTAATACAGCTCCAATATGTTCCACGCCATAAATTATGGCTGCTTTATACTTTTTTTCTTTCATCTGTTGCGTAATATTTTGACAAATATTTTGCCAAATACTTGAGTCAGTTGTTTTTTTAATACCACGATCAAATACAATATCGACATGTCGTTCGCATAAATTGACATATAGTAGTACACCACTATTATGCTCCGTATCCCAAACACCCAATTCAGCAAATAATTGACGTGCTCTGAGTTCTGTATTTTTAAAGTAGGCAATATTAGCAGGGATATGTCCTTCTATGACTACCTGTATTTCACCCACATGTCCATGCTCGGCATGATGAATGACTTTAGCAATATCTACCCTGTCTTGCTTAGAAAAATAATGCTTACTGTTAGAAATACAACAAAAATGTTTCAACCAACGTTGAATGCTCGTAGTTGATGGCGTTTTTAACTCATTGCTGCCTAATATATAGGTTGTTTCTGTTTTATTTACCATGAGCCTGAAGCACCTCCTCCACCAAAGTCACCACCACCGCTGTAACCATCACTACCATTGCTCCCCCCACCACTGCCACCACCACCGCCTGACATAAATATTTGCAATATCAGCTGCGCTAAAGAAGTAATTAACAGTAGAAATACACCAGCCCCTAGCAGTAAACTCACAAGAAGCCCTGCACCACTCAAAATGCCTGCACTAACTGCCGTCACGCCCGCAACCGAAGCAGTTAAACGGCTACCAAAAAATGAAGATGCGAATATGCCTACAATTAAAATAATTGCAGTATAAAGTAACATTTGACTTTTGGATTCTTGCTCACGAATAGCACTTTCATGCTGTTGCTTTAATTGTTGGGCTGCTTGCTGTGCAACACTTGGGTCTAAATTCAGTATTCGTTGAATTTCATTTATGCCTGAGATCAGGCCTGATGATATATTTCCATCTTTAAATGCAGGAGTAATTTGGTTACGAATAATTCGGCTCACCACTACATCTGGTAATACACCCTCTAAGCCATACCCTGTTAGAATTTGAATACGCCGATCATTTACAGCCACAGCAACTACAATACCATTGTCTTGTTTTGCTGTACCCAATTTCCACTGATTTGCAATACGCATTGCAAAGTCAAATATATCTTCTTGCCCTGTACTTGGCACAATCACAATACCGATCTGTGCTTTTGCAGTTCGATGGAGTTGTCTGACTTGGTCTGATAATTGTTTGTACTGTGACGCTGTTAATACATTTGCTTGGTCGATAACTGGTTGATTGAGTGTAGGCAAATTTCGTGTACTTTGCCCCACTTGCATGTCGTCTGCGACAGACAGTGGCGCATTGGTTTTTTGCTCTACACTATTAGAACCATTACTTTTTTGAGCCTGTTGCTCTTTAACAACTTGCCCAATAATCGCTTGATCAGGAGATGCATCATTTAAAGCAGCGGTTGCAAGAATCTGTTTATTTTGATCATTACTCCAAGCAAGCACCGAACTGCTCAAAATAAGCAATGCCATGATCAATTTTAAAAAGTATCCTAACCGCTGCTTCCAATACCACATGTGCATTCACCTAACCCCTGATTTATGCTGAATTAGTTATCGAATGATACTGTAGGTGCTTTTTCAGCGCCTGCTTGTGCACTAAAATTTGGACGTACTTTCAGTCCAATTACTTTTGCAGTAAGTGCTTGAGGAAATTGACGAACATAGGTATTGTAATCTTGCACTGTTGTAATATAACGATTTCTTGCGACAGCAACACGGTTTTCAGTGCCTTCAAGTTGCGCTTGTAAATCTAAAAATTGTTGATTTGCTTTTAAATCAGGATAACTTTCAGATATAGCTAGTAAACGAGACAATGATCCTGTTAGCTGGTCTTGTGCTTTTTGATATTTTTCAAAAAGTTCTGGATTTTCAAGAACCTCTTTATCTACTTTCATACCTGCCACATTAGAGCGGGCTTGCGTCACTTCAAGAAACGTAGATTTTTCATGCTTAGCATAACCTTTAACAACGCTGACTAAATTCGGTACTAGATCTGCACGGCGTTGATATTGATTCTCTACATCTGACCAAGTGGCATTAACAGCTTCATCTTTTGCTTGTAGTGCATTGTAACCACATCCAGACATTGCAAATGTTGCACTCAACACTCCTACAAGTGTAAGTTTTTTTAAAATATTCATATTTTCCTCATTTTTTATAGTACATACTTTCTATAATAATCATTTTTATTATTCAACAAAAGCATTAAAACCTAAAATCACCCACAAAAAATAACGAAAAAGTGACACAAATCAACTTTTTCGTCTTTTACCACTCATCCAAAAATAACTATATATTTAAAAAATCAAATATTTAGGTAATCTAAAATACCCTCAGCAGCTTGGCGACCTTCCCAAATTGCTGTTACAACAAGGTCTGAACCACGTACCATGTCGCCACCGGCAAATATTTTAGGATTAGATGTTTGAAATTTATATTGCTGTTCTTCTTTAGCAACTACACGGCCTGAACCATCTAGCTCAATTGTTGCTGTATTAAACCAGTCCGCTGGGCTTGGTCTAAAACCAAATGCAAGAAGTACCGCATCTGCAGGTAAAACTTCTTCAGACCCTGGTATAGGCTCTGGACTACGGCGACCACGCACATCTGGCTCACCTAACTGTGTAGTGACCACTTTTACACCAGTAACTTTTCCATGTTCGCCCACAATTTCAATCGGTTGGCGGTTAAATAAAAACGCTACGCCTTCTTCTTTAGCATTTTGTACTTCTTTACGAGAACCCGGCATATTCGCTTCATCACGGCGGTAAGCACACGTCACTTCTGCAGCACCTTGGCGAATAGATGTACGGTTACAGTCCATGGCTGTGTCACCCCCACCCAGTACAATCACCTTTTTACCTTCCATGCAAATATACTCAGATGCATCTTTTTCCCAGTTTTGACAACGGTTTACATTGGCAATAAGGAAGTCTAAAGCATCATACACACCATCTAAATCTTCACCTGCAAAACCACCTTTCATATAGGTATATGTGCCCATACCCATAAATACAGCATCATAATCTTGCAAAAGTTGCTCTATGGTAATGTCTGTCCCCACATCTACATTCAATTTAAACTCTACGCCCATGCCTGTGAAAATTTCACGACGGCGTTTCATGACATCTTTTTCCATTTTAAATTCTGGAATACCAAAGGTCAGTAAACCGCCAATTTCTGGGCGTTTATCAAACACAGTGGGTTTTACACCGCTACGAATTAAGATATCAGCACAGCCTAGGCCAGCAGGACCTGCACCAATAATGGCAACTTTTTTATTGGTCCATTGCACTTGTGACATATCTGGTCGCCAACCCAGTGCAAAAGCAGTGTCATTAATGTATTTTTCAGCATTACCAATGGTTACTGCTCCAAAACCATCGTTAAGCGTACATGCACCTTCACACAAGCGGTCTTGTGGGCATACACGGCCACAGACTTCAGGCAAAGTATTGGTTTGGTGGCACAGTTCAGCTGCTTGAAAAATACGCCCTTCTGCAATGAGCTTCAACCAGTTTGGAATATAGTTGTGTACTGGACATTTCCATTCACAGTACGGATTACCACACCCCAAACAGCGGTGTGTTTGGTTTTGAGCTATATCTGTACCGAAAGGCTTATAAATTTCTACAAATTCAGTTTTACGTACATCAATTTGTTTTTTTTCAGGGTCTTGGCGTGCGACATCGAGAAACTGGAAGTCGTTACTTAGGCGTTCTGCCATATTGTTCTCCGTGGGTCAGTATGAATGGTGGCTGACCATTCATACCTGCCTGTTCAATCAAGATTCAATTTACTGTGGGTCGGCTTGTGTTGCTTTTAACAACGTGAGTAAGTTTGCAGCTTTGGGTTTAACCAACCAAAATTTTCGGCTATAAAAGTCAAACTCATGGCGAATCTTATATGCCCACGCACTTCCTGTTTCTTTAATGTGTTCGTCTAAAATACGTAACAAATTGGCTTGATGCTCTTCCATTGACTCAGTCGAAATACGTGTTAAGTCAATTAACTCATGATTATAACGGTCAACAAAATCATTTTCCAAATCCAGTACGTAAGCAAAACCACCTGTCATGCCCGCACCAAAGTTATAGCCTACTTTGCCTAGAATAGTCACGACACCACCGGTCATATATTCACAACAGTGGTCGCCTGCACCCTCAATTACGGCAAATGCACCTGAGTTACGTACTGCAAAACGCTCGCCGGCAGTACCTGCAGCATAGACTTTACCACCCGTTGCACCGTACAAACAGGTATTACCAATAATAGCTGTGGTTTGGGTTTGGAATGGCGAGCCTTTTGGTGGGAAGATCGACAGTTTACCACCTGCCATACCCTTACCGACGTAATCGTTGGCATCACCTTCTAAACGAATATGTAAACCGCCTGCATTCCATACGCCAAGTGATTGCCCTGCTGTGCCATGAAGATTCATGACAACAGGATAACTTTCCATGCCCAAGTTACCATGACGACTCGCAATTTCACCAGAAATTCTTGCACCAATCGAACGGTCACAGTTACCTACTTTAAAGTGGAACTCACCACCTGTAGCCGATTCAATCGCTGGCTTCATTTCTTCGACCATTCTTTCAGCCAATAGGCCTTGGTCAAATGGTGGATTACCTTGTTGTACGCAGTATTGCGCTTTGCCTTCTGCTGAAGGGTGTGACTGTAACAGTGGACTCAAGTCAATATGACGATGCTTATCTGTTTCACCCGGTAACATTTCTAGTAAATCTACACGACCAATGAGGTCTTTTAGCTGACTCACACCCAGTGCGGCCAACCACTCTCTCGTTTCTTCTGCAATAAATTTGAAGAAGTTAATGAGCATTTCTGGCTCACCAATGTAATGATCTTTACGCAAATGATCTTGCTGTGTCGCAACACCAGTTGCACAGTTATTCAAGTGACAAATTCGTAAGTATTTACAGCCTAAAGCGATCATTGGTGTTGAACCAAAACCAAAACTTTCAGCCCCTAGAATCGCTGCTTTTACTACATCTAAGCCTGTTTTTAGACCACCATCGGTTTGTACACGCACCTTGCCACGTAAGTCATTCACACGTAACGCTTGATGTGCTTCAGCCAACCCTAATTCCCACGGCGACCCTGCATGGTGAATAGACGATAATGGTGATGCAGCCGTACCACCATCATACCCAGAAATGGTAATAAAATCGGCATAAGCTTTGGCCACACCTGCAGCAATGGTCCCAACACCCGGCTCAGAAACTAACTTTACCGATACCATAGCTTTTGGATTGACTTGTTTTAAGTCAAAAATAAGCTGTGATAAATCTTCAATCGAATAAATATCATGGTGTGGTGGTGGTGAAATGAGCGTCACACCCGGTACTGCATAACGTAAGCGAGCAATCAATGGATTCACTTTACCACCCGGTAACTGACCACCTTCACCTGGTTTTGCCCCTTGTGCGACTTTAATTTGCAGGACTTCAGCAGACATGAGGTATTCCGGTGTGACACCAAAACGGCCAGATGCAATTTGCTTGATTTTTGAATTACGAATCGTACCGTAACGTGCGGGATCTTCACCACCCTCACCAGAGTTTGAACGCCCACCCATGGTGTTCATGGCTGTTGCAATGGCTTCGTGTGCTTCGGGTGACAATGCACCAATTGACATACCCGCAGAGTCAAAACGAGGTAAAATTTGACTAATATCTTCTACGTCATTAATTGAAATTGGATGATCAGTTTTTACTTTAAGTAAATCACGAATCGTTGCGATTGGACGGCTATTCACAAGCTCAGCATACGCTTTAAAGTCTTGGTAATCTCCTGAACGTACTGCTTGATGCAACGTGTTAATCACATCTGGGTTAAACGCATGATATTCCTTGCCAAATACAAATTTCAGTAGTCCCCCTTGGTCAATTGGTTTACGGGTTTTCCATGCCAATTCTGCCAAGATTTTTTGGTCATTTTCTAAATCAACAAAGGTCGCACCTTGTATACGGCTTGGTACACCAAGGAAGCACAGATCAACCACTTCATTGGCCAAACCAACGGCTTCAAACAACTGCCCACCACGATAAGATGCAACAGTTGAGATTCCCATTTTAGATAAAACTTTGAGTAAGCCTTTATCTATTCCTTTACGGAAATTATTTTGTGCTTGAAGTGGATCACCCAATAATTCGCCTTTCGCCACAAGATCATTAATTACATCATATGCAAGATATGGGTAAATTGCAGTTGCGCCAAAACCTAAAATGACAGCAATTTGATGCGGATCACGTGCGATTCCCGTTTCTACAATAATATTAGCATCTGTACGTAAACCAACTTTAATTAAGTGGTGGTGTATCGCACCTGTCACCATTGCCGCATTGGCTGGCAAATAGCCTGTGCGAATTTTTTTATCTGAAATAATCAGTAATGTTTTACCATCACGAATCGCTTGTGCTGACTCTTCACAAATACGTTGAATGGCTGCTTTTAAACCTTCTGAGATATCATAATTTAAATCTATTTCAGCAGCTTCATAACCTTTACGACCAATCGTTCTGAGCTGGTGCATTTTTGAATTAGATAAAACAGGGCTCGCAATAATTAAACGATCTGCATGCTCTGGCCCTTGCTCAAAAACGTTTTGCTCACGCCCTAAACAAGTTTCAAGTGACATCACAATTGACTCACGTAATGGGTCAATCGGTGGATTGGTCACTTGAGCAAATTGTTGTCTAAAATAGTCAGTCACATGGCGTACTTGTTTTGAAAGTACAGCCATTGGGGTATCGTCACCCATTGAACCAACTGCTTCTTGGCCATTTTCAGCGATTGGGCACAAGACTTGGTCACGCTCTTCAAACGTCACCATAAACATTTTTTGTGCCGTCTTAAGCTGTTCACCGCTTAGACCTTTATCAATCAAATGTTCTTCAAGCTGCGGACTTGCTTGTAAACGTACAGCATTTTCACGTAACCATTGGCGGTACGGACGCATACGTTTCAGGTGGTTGCTTACATCTTCAGTTTCAAGAAGTTTACCTGTAAAGGTATCCACCACTAAAATTTGACCCGGACCAACACGACCTTTAGATACCACATCTTCAGGCTTATATCCCCAGACACCAATTTCAGATGCAAGTGTAATGTAGTCATTTTTAGTAATGACCCAACGTGCAGGACGCAAACCATTACGGTCTAGCATACAAATCGCATGACGACCATCTTGAATTACTAAGCCAGCAGGGCCGTCCCATGCTTCCATATGCTTAGAGTTAAACTCATAAAATGCGCGTAAGTCCGCATCCAAGTTTTCAACATTTTGCCATGCAGGTGGTACAAGCATGCGTAAAGCACGGAACAAGTCCATACCACCGCCAATCAAAATCTCAAGCATATTATCTAGGCTTGATGAGTCAGAACCTGTACGGTTCACAATCGGATCTAGTTCAGATAACCCTGGAAGTAGTGGATTTTCAAATTTTGGTGTACGTGCACTGGCCCAATTGCGGTTTGCAGTAATGGTATTAATTTCACCATTGTGTGCTAAATAGCGAAAGGGTTGCGCAAGAGGCCAACGTGGCAATGTGTTGGTCGAAAAACGTTGGTGAAATACAGCAATATGTGATTTTAAATCTTCATTGGCTAAATCTGTGTAGAAATCAGCAATCGCTGCAGGCATCATTAAGCCTTTATAACTAATGACTGTAGAACACAATGTCGTGACGTAAAAATCACTATCTGAACGTAATAATTGTTCTGCTCTGCGACGTGCCAAAAAGAGCTTACGATTAAACTCTGGCTCAGTCACACCCATTGGGCAATTCACAAATATTTGTTCAAAACGTGGCAGTGACTGTAATGCAATTTCACCTAGAACATCTAAATTAATAGGGACTTCACGCCAACCAATAACACGTAAACCTTCTTCTTCAACTTCTTTAGTAAGAATATGGCGTGCATGCTGTGCAATCGTTTCATCTAAACTTAAAAATACTGAACCCACAGCAAAGATTTCACTCAGGGTAATATCACTAATTTTTTTGGCTTCACTACGGAAAAAGTCTTTTGGCATGGCCAAAAGTAGACCACATCCGTCACCTGTTTTACCATCTGCGGCAATACCACCACGATGTGTCATACAGCTTAAACTATGTATTGCTGTTTTTACTAAGTCATGACTTTCGTTGCCTTTCATATGGGCAATTAAACCAAAACCACAATTATCCTTGAACTCATCAGGTTGATATAAACCTTGAGCGGGGGCTACAGTGTTTAGCGATGGCATATGCATAGCGGACCCTTCTATCAATTCGCTCTAAAGAGCAACACACTTAAGAAATTTTTTTTGCGACTTTTATCGGCAGCTTGTGGCTTGTGAGAACACACGTGGGCTAAATTTTAAAGCTCGTTCAAATAGCATATCTTGTTTTGTACGACTGCCCATACATAAAATTGCAAGAATGTATGTAGTGAATCGTCATCATCATAAAAAACAATCGCAAGCTCTTTGGCTTCAATTTGGACCACAGATCACCAAATTGAAGCTTTTCGCACCATTATAAGCAATATATATGCCAAACATTAAATTAATTATTTTAAAATAAATATCAAATACTTAAAACATATAAGAATGAGTTTAACTATTTAAAAGTTGCACAAATATGGTGCCAAAAAAATTAACAATGATTTTTAGATACAAAAAATGCATGTCTTTTTATAAAAAATTTTAAGCACAAAATCATGACTGAGTGCGACTAAAGTTGTACCCATTATTAGGTTTTTCAATTTTTTTACAGTGCAGTTTTAATTTTAATGTTCACTTAAAGGCATGGTTTTTTGCGTACTTGCTTCATTCGTTTCTGTTGTAGATGAGATATCTGGTACAGGGTTAAGCACAGGTAACACGACTTTAGGTAATGGCGCACTGGTCAAGCGTACATCATATAGCTTGCTTACTTCTGTACCCTCATCTGCCCCCATATCGTTGACATAAGGTGCATAATTTGCAACCTTTTCAACACTGGGTTTAATTGAGGTGGGTAATTTTAAATTGAGTCGAGACAATACAGCTTTCGCCTCTTGTTCTCCATCATAAATACCATATAAAAGTACATAACGTTCAGGTTGATTTTGGTTAGTAAGCCGAATATAAATAAAATCTTTACGGTCTACTCTTTGCTGTAAGAAGTTTTTAATAATGTCTTCTTTACCAATTTGTACAATTTGAATACTGTATCGATTACGATAGTCAACAATAAATTTTGTGCCTCTAAACTCAGGCTCATGCAAACCCGATGTAACAACACGGGTTGTTTGCTGTAATGGCCTTACTTGATCAGTCAGTACACCTAAGTTGGGTACTGCTGCAACCTGTTCTACCTGAAATGTAGGATACACAATCTCTGTATCATCATGGTCTTTTTCAACATGTACGGGAGGCTGAGCCAATGACATGATGAGTAAAGCCCCCGCTAGACACACGCCACCAACAATAAACAATGACCACGGTTTTAAACGAGATTTTGTAGTAGCGTGAGGACTAGACATATATGCACTCTATTGTTCTAAATGATTGAGTATGGCTTGCTTCATCATATTTATGTCAAAGCGATTTGTAATAAATGCTTCACCAATACTTTTAAGTAAAATTAAACGTATTGAACCATTCAGTACTTTTTTATCATGTGACATATAATTTAAAAAGTCATCTATTGGAATATTTGGGCATCGAATAGGTAATTTAGCACGCTGAAAAATGTGTTTAACTCGCTCTACGTCTTCAGCTGAGATAAGCCCCATTTGACACGATAAATCTGCAGCCATGACCATACCCACAGCGATCGCCTCTCCATGTAACCATGTACCATAACCTAAATATGATTCAATCGCATGACCAAATGTGTGACCTAAATTTAAAAGTGCCCTTTCTCCATGTTCTTTTTCATCGTTGGCCACAATACGTGCTTTATGTGCACAAGAACGGTATACCGCTTCTGCTAACTTTTCTTCATCACCTGCAACAAGCTCATCTATATTACTTTCTAGCCAGATTAAAAAGTCGATATCACCAAGGAGTGCATACTTAATAATTTCAGCAAGACCTGCAGACAACTCGCGTAAAGGTAGTGTTTTTAACTGTGCCATATCTGCAAAAACAATATTGGGTTGCTTAAATGCACCAATCATATTTTTGCCTAAAGGATGATTGATTCCCGTTTTCCCACCTACGCTTGAGTCAACTTGTGACAATAATGTTGTAGGTACTTGAATAAAATCAACACCTCTTTGAAAACTCGCTGCTGCAAAACCTGCCATATCACCAATGACACCACCACCTAGAGCAAGTACTGTACAGTCTCTATTAAACCCTTCTCTAAGCAGTGCATCAAAGATTAGATTTAGACATTCAATATTTTTATATCGTTCACCATCTGGCAAAATACAAGTCGCCGTCGTCTTACCTAAATGTTGCAATGCATCCTCATAGGTTTTTGCATATAATGGAGCAACGGTATCATTGGTGACGATCATCACTTGTTTATTCGGCAAATATGGCGATAACAGTGTTGCAATATCAAGTTGACTACCAATATAGATAGGATAGCGACGTTCACCAAGTTCAACGTATAGTGTTTGCATCATTTCAACCAATTACTGTTCATTATTAAATCTGTGGGTTTTCAAGAATATTACTCAAAATTTGGTAAGCTAAATCTCGAGCAGCTCCATTATGGGTATCAACAATATAATGAGCAACTTCTTTGTATAAGGGGTCTCTTACTTTCAAGAGTTCTTGTAGCTTTTTTTCAGGATATTCTACTTGCAGAAGTGGGCGATTTTTGTCTCTATATGTTCTTTGCAACTGTATTTCAACAGGTGCAAATAAATAGATAACAATACCTCTTGTTCTCAACACATGGCGGTTATCTTGCTGGGTGATCGCACCACCACCTGTTGCCAAAACTAAATTACCTAGTTGTGTGAGTTCTTCTAAAATCTGTTTTTCTCGTTGGCGGAAGCCAGTTTCACCTTCTTTTTCGAAAATCCACGGAATCGATGCCCCTGTTTTCTCTTCAATTTCATGATCACTATCTACAAACTCACGCCCCAAAATTTCGGCAAGGTGACGCCCAACTGTGGTTTTTCCAGCGCCCATAGGCCCTACCAAATAGATATTTGGTAGGGTGTCAATTGCTTGTTTTGGCAAGGTGCTACCTATTATTTTCGATCTATACTACTTATATTAATGATTTCTTTAAAATGTGTCATTAATAATTCGTGGTGTAATGAAAATCAGTAGCTCTCGCTTAGTATCTGACTTGGTATTATTTTTAAATAAATGACCCACACCAGGTAAATCGCCTAACAATGGTACTTTATTCGTTTGATTAATCGAGGTATTTTCATATAAACCACCTAACACAA
This sequence comes from Acinetobacter boissieri, assembly GCF_900096955.1. Classification (GTDB taxonomy): domain Bacteria; phylum Pseudomonadota; class Gammaproteobacteria; order Pseudomonadales; family Moraxellaceae; genus Acinetobacter; species Acinetobacter boissieri. Next base: position 191,592 of record NZ_FMYL01000001.1, read on the forward strand.
CGGTTTCACCATCTGAAACGAGTACATTGGTTTTCAATTCATTGGTATCTATGGCATAACCTGCAGTCGTTAATACACCAAGTGAATCTTTCGAAATATTCAGTTTCATTTGTATTTTTCCATCTGGAGTAATACCCGGCGTCACTTTAAGTTCGAGCACAGCGTCTTGAAAGGTCACCGTAGTACCATTATTACCGCTAGTCGTTGCAAATGGTATTTTTTGCCCAGAGCGAATCGTTGCTTCTTGATTATCACCGGTCATCACTTTTGGCGTAGATAAAATTTCACTTTGCCCATCACTTTGTGATGCAGCTAATTTTAAATCAAGCATATTACTGCCTAAACGGAGTAACCCTAAAGACAGTGAACCGTAATTTGTTGTCGTGCCTAAATCAACACCTGCTGAAATTGAGCGCGTAATTTTACCGTTATCCCAACCTGACGTAGATGTCTGTTGTGATAAGCTCCAATTCACCCCAAGCTCTTTACTAAAGTTTGTTTCAGTACGCACAATGCGTGCTTCTACCATTACCTGCCTAACCGCTGTATCAAGCTGTTTAAATAGCTTTCTCACTTCTTTAATTTTTTCAGGTGTATCTGTTAAAACAATGGTATTCGTTCGAGGATCAAGAACTGCTGAACCTCGTGGCGTCAATAAAGGATTATTTTCTTTTCGGTCTTGACCTTTATTCTTTAAATCAAATATTTCTTCGAGATCTTTGACTTTAATATAGTTTAATTGAATAAATTCAGTTTGTAGCTGGACATCTCTACTTTGTTGAGATTTCAGCTTAGCCTCATCCTCATCAGCTTTAATCATATCTACTGTAGGCATAACCCACACCACTTGACCAATTTGCTTTTTAGATAAGTTTTTCGCTTTTAAAATCAAATCTAGAGCCTGATCTGAAGGGACATCTTTGAGCCGTAAAGTAATATTTCCTTGTACATTATCGGCTGCAATAATATTTACCCCTGAAAAATCAGATAAAACCTGTAGTACACGTCTAATTTCTATGTCTTGAAAATCTAGAGATAATTTACGCCCTGTATATTTAGGCTCATTGAGTGATTTGTCTACAGTATTGTCTTTACGTGCCACATTAATAGTCAGCTTCTTTTCAGCTTGGTAGGCTTTATAATCGAAATTTCCTGTATTTTTAATTTCAATAATGCCATTAGCCCCATCATTAAAACTATCTACTGTACTAACAGGTGTTGCAAAATCATTAACATCCATACGTTGAACAAGATGCGTTGGAATTTTATTTCCAATCAAACGAATCACAACATAGTTGCTGCGTTGCTGAATATCAATGGGTGTGTGACCATCTAATAAGTCAATTACAATTTGACCGTCACCTTTTTCACTACGCTGAAATCCAATATTTGCAACACCTTGTGCCAAACGCTTAGCTAATGTTTGGGTAGGCGTTGTTGCTTGCATTGGTGTAGTTATTGGTGTGCTCGAACCTTTAGGTGTCACGCTTAATATATATGTTGAACCTTCAATACGAGAAGAAAATTGTGCATTTGATTTTAAGTCTAAACTTAAACGAGATTGTTGGTTTTGTGAAAGCAGTTCCACACGATCAAGTTGATTCGTATGTAATTTTGCAAGTTGTGCAGCAGTCACTTTTAGTTCCGTTTTAGGAAAGTCTAAAATAAGCTTTGGTGTTTGCCCAACTTGATATGCTTTAGGGTCTATGGGTGCACCATCAAATACAATACGAACTTCACTGTTTTGGTTGCCTTGATCAGTTGCAGTCACACTTGTGATTGCAAGTGCTTGCGCCAATTGCACCGCAGATAAACTACTACTAAAAAGAATCACCCCCATCAGGAGTCGATACATTCTTGAATACTTCATTCGTTTATTCCCCACAATATTTCATTCTGTCTAATACGTTTCTCTAACTCGCTAAGCATTTTGGCCAACCAAAACTAACGTTCTTGGTCGCTCTACATAGCCACCTTGACCATCAGATACAATTTCAATTAACTGGATTCGCTCTGGTGTTAATGTCACAACACGTCCTTGATTCAAGCCCATATAGCTACCGACACTAATACGATAAACCTGCTTATCTGGTGCTTGGATTAAAGCAGACATTTTGCCACTGTCTTGTAATACACCTCGCATAAGTAAAGACTCTAGCGGATATAATTCAAGAGGCTGTGCAACATGTGCAGGGTTTGGTGATACTTTTTTACCAGCACGTACCTTCAGCTCAGTGAATAAAGAACTTTGTAAAAAAGGGCTTCTCAAGCCTTGAGCTGCATATTCAAATTGTGGCACTTTATCGAACACGGGGGCAGCTGGTAATGGTAACGGTGGCTGTTGCTGTATATGACTCATCTCAGCTTCGACATAATCAACCCTGGAATCACAACCCGAAATCAACAATACAGTCATAGCACAGTACATTAAGCGATGGTTCATTTTGAATTAGCCTCCCGCCTTTTGGTTTGTCATGGGTTGTACATCACCTAAATAGCGATACGTTTTTGCTTTGATCACGTAATTTAGTTCAGGTACATCAACTTTACCATTTTTGCTTTCAACTGCCGTAATAGAGAAATCACCCACTGTGACAATACGTGAAAGTACAGCCAAATCGCTCACAAACCGAGCAAAAGAATGGTAGTCACCTGTGGCTTCAATAGTGATGGGCTGTTCAACAAAAAAGGCTTGGCTCATCTCACCTTCTAAACGAATATTTTTGAGTTTTAACCCAGCTTTTAAACCTGTCGTGTTAATATCTTCAACAAGTCCCGCAATCTCAGATTCTTTAGGTAATTGCTGCAATTGCTGCTCAAAACCTGCTCGCATGGTTGTCAATTGTTTTTTATAATTTTGTGAGTTACGTAATTTAGACTCTTTTTGCTGATACTCATTCAGCAAGTTGGCTTCTTGCGCCCGTGCTGAAGATGTATCTTCTATAACAGAAACAATGAATACAAAATAGCCTAAAATTCCAATAAAGATGACAATAAAGATCCAACTGGTCACCTTTACAACTACAGGCCAAGCACCATAGTTATTCGCATCTAGTGATCTAAACTGGTCGAAAAAACCTTGTATTGAGCGTTTTTTCTTGGTTGCTTTATCATCAAAATCAACTAAAAAATCTTGATCAGCCATTTTATTGCCCCCCTTGTTGCGTGTTTGCAGAAATTGGCTGTGCAATACTTCCAATGTTTGCAGTCACAACAAAGCTTCCATATCGCTCTTCAGCTCTAGGTAAAATTGATGTTTGTATATTTGTTGAAATATCTTTATCGTTCGTAATAAATGAGCTCATAAAAACATTACGAAACCATACTGAACCACCCATCTTACGAATCAACTCTGCAACAGTATTTGGGTTATCTGCTCTACCTTCAATGACAAGCGATTCACCTGTACGAGTGAAACGTGTCAAATAAACTTGTGGCGGAATCACGCGAACCAATTCATCTACAAGCCGCACAGAAACGGGACGTTGAGCCTGTAAGTTTTGAATAAGCCCCATACGGTCAACAATGGCTTGTCTTTGTTCTTGCAAGCCATTTAAAGACTTTAACTGTGCATCAATTTGCTCATTTTTTGCTAAAATAAGCTGGTTTGCTTGTTCTTGATCTGTTCTTTGCTGATTTAAGAAAAACCAAGTGACCGCAACAAGACTTAACCCCAAACATGCCATAAGTACAGATACTAAAATAAATGTTTTTTTCTTTTGCTCACGGACTTCATCACGCCAAGGCAGTAGATTTATTTTTGACATCAATCGAAACTCCGAAGGGCTACACCTAATGCAAGCATTAATGCAGGGGCATCTTGTTCAAACTGTTGTACGTTTACTTGAGGAGAAAACGCCATATTTAAAAAGGGATAAGCTATAGTCACTCGATAGCTCAACTCTGCTTGTAAGTATTGTGCTAGACCATTTAAATTCGCAACACCACCTGCCAATAAAATATGGTCTATTTTATGGTAAGAAGAACTTGAGAAAAATAATTGTAAAGCTCTTGTTGTTTGATCCAGAATAGCTTCTTTAAATGGCGTTAAAATTGCAGTTTCATAATCAGCATACATACTGTGATCAGAAATTAAAGCCGTTGCATCTGCATCAGACAAACCACCATAATGGTACTGTGCATCTAAAATAAGTTGCTTCCCACCCAACATTTGTTCTTTGGTGTATACAACACGCCCTTCACTTAATACCGTAAAATTTGTTGTTGTATGCCCTACATCAAGCACTGCAACCAACTTCGCAGACACAGGCAAATTGCTCGAAAATATAGAAAATGCACGCTCTAAAACCAAATTTTCTACATCTGCAATCTTAGGTGTTAGTCCTGCATACGTCAGTGCGTCTGTCATTGAGTCTATATATTCAGTTCGAGTAGCAACTAAGCGAACATACACTTGATCTGGCTGCTGTTTGTTTGTACCCAGAATCTCGAAATCTAGACTCACCTCATCTAAAGGGAAGGGAATATACTGTTCTGCATCTAAACGAATTTGTATTTCTCTCTCTTCATCGCTCATCTCTTTATCCATTTCTAAGGTTTTATAAATAACCTGTGCATTAGGTAAAGAAAAAGCAACTAAATCAGCCGCAGGATTTCCCACATCAACGGCTTCTTGTAAAGCATCCGATAAGGCTTCAGCATCTATCACATTATTGTCGACAAGCACGCCTTCTGCCAAAGCAACCTTGGCATAACTTTCAACCTTATAACGCCCACCTTTTTGTGAGAGTTCCAACAATTTTACAGAGGAGCAACCAATATCTACTCCCACTAACCCCTTTTTTCGTTTACCATTCAGTTTAAGCACAACACTTCCTCATGATTTCTATGAGAGTAATAACTTTTGACGATACACTACTTTCAATATGATTTGCACAATAATCGTATATAATACGCCATAATATAATGACATAGATTATACTTTAATTTCGCCATCCCATTTTTTAACCATAGTTAATATGAAAAAAACTTCTTGTTCTGGTCGAATTTACCCATTTTTCCTGTTTATCTTGATGATTCTTGTCGCTATTCCGATGGGATTTTATGGCATGTACTTGTACATTGCACCATCACTACCAGACATGAGTACGATAAAAAAAGCACCTTTACTTAAACCCATTCAAATTTATACAGCAGACCATCAACTGATTGCAGAGTACGGCGGCAAACTGTCTATTCCCGTTGAATACAAACAAATTCCTCCTCAGTTCATTCATGCATTTTTAGCAGCAGAAGACTCCTCCTTCTTTGAACATAGCGGTATTAGCTTTAAAGGCTTAGGTCGCGCTGTCAGTGAAAGTATCACAGGTTCTGAGGTACAAACTGGCGGTTCAACCATCACCATGCAAGTGGCTAAAAACTACTACTTAAGCCCTGAGCGTACCCTAAAACGTAAACTTACAGAAGTCTTTCTTGCTCGCAAGTTAGAAGAGAACCTCACAAAACAAGAAATTTTAATGCTGTACGTCAACAAAATTTTCTTAGGCAAAAATGCTTATGGCATCGCAGCGGCTGCAAAAATCTACTATAACAAAGACCGCTTAGATCAACTTAGCATTGCACAAATGGCCATGATTGCAGGCCTACCTAAAGCACCATCAAAATACAATCCAGTTGCCAATCCAGACAGAGCACTTGAACGTAGAAATTGGATTTTAGGTCGAATGTTACAATTAGGCTATATTAGCTCACAAGAATATCAGAAATCTGTGACAGAATCGTTAAATTTAGATATGCAAGATAGAGGAATTAGTACTCAATTTCCATATGTCGGTGAAATGGTTCGAGCAGAAATTGTAAATAAGTTTGGAGAACAAGCAGTTGACTCTGGTTTTAAAATTTATACAACAATTAATAGCCAACGTCAAAAATATGCTGAAGAAGCCGTACAAGAAGGCCTTGAAGACTACGATCGCCGTCATGGCTGGCGTGGTGCTGAAGCAAATGATAAACCCTTAAATCAGTTTTTCCCCATTGCAGATGCCTACCCTGCTAAAGTGACTAAAGTTTTAAACAGCACATTTGAAGCAGAGTTTAAAGATGGCAAGACAGTCACCATACCTTGGTCAAATATGGCATGGGCACACCCATATAAAAATGCCAATAGCGTTGGGACAATGCCAACGCGCGCAAACCAAATTGTAAAGCTGAATGATATTGTACGTTTAAGACAAAGTCGCGATAAAAGTACATGGCTTTTAGTCCAAATACCAAAAGTCCAAGGACAGCTAATTGCCCTAAATCCTAATAATGGTGCAATTGAGGCCGTCGTTGGTGGTTACAACTATTACCAATCTACATTTAATCGTGCTTTACAAGGCTGGCGTCAACCTGGCTCTACCATTAAACCCTTCATTTATGCATTGGCTTTAGAGCGTGGTATGACCCCGTACAGTATGGTCGATGATGCGCCAATTACCATTGGGAAATGGTCCCCTAAGAACTCCGATGGACGTTATTTAGGGCTTATCCCTTTACGTAGAGCCTTATATTTATCGCGTAATACTGTTTCTGTACGTTTACTCCAAAGTGTTGGTGTAGAACATGCCCGTCAATTACTCATGGATTTTGGACTACAAGAAAACCAAATTCCTCGAAATTTCACCATTGCGCTAGGTACACCTCAAGTATTGCCCATACAAATGGCAACAGGATATGCAACTTTTGCCAATGGTGGATACCGTATAGAACCCTATTTTATCGGTCATATTGAAGATGCTTATGGTAAAACCATTTATCAAGCAAATCCTGAATATGCTTGTATTTCCTGTATAAATACAGCCTCTACTACACCATCAGATGTACAAGGCACCAGTGATGATGCTGCATTTAAACAAAGTACAACAACTGTAGAACAACCGATTTCAAAACGTAGTGATTACCGACAAGCTCAACGTATTATCAAACCGGAATCTGCCTTTGATATGGCAAACATTTTACGCGACGTTATTCAAGTCGGTACTGGTCGTGCAGCACTTGCGATTGGGCGTGATGACATTGGCGGAAAGACAGGAACAACAAATGATGCCAGAGATGCATGGTTCTCTGGTTTTAATGGCAAACTGGTGGCTGTTGCTTGGGTTGGGTTTGACCAACCAACAACTTTAGGACGACGCGAGTATGGTGGTGTTGCTGCTCTGCCTATTTGGTCAGGATTTATGAAAAATGCCTTAGCCGGTACACCTTATGCATGGATTAATGTAGACAGTAATAATTTACTCCAGCCACCGAGTAAAGATAAAAACAATGGACGTACTTTGCCACCAAGTGCAAAACCACTCTACAGACCTGTGACTATTCAAACCACACAAAACAGCAGTGACTTTAGTGACTTACCTCAAAATGATACAGACCATGCAGACACTCCCCCTGTGCAACCAAGTACACCAAATACAGGTAAGCGTCCAAGCAATGGGGATGATATTGAGAATTTAATTAATCAAGTGCAATAAAATAATAATGAGATCTGCCTCAATCTTTGCTTGGGCAGATCTCTAGAGTTTGTTTACAGCGTTGAAATAAATAAATTTGAAAACTTGCAGTCACTTCAAAATGTTCTACTTGCTCTAATGCACAACGTCTATCTAACTTGGCTTTGTAAGCATACGGTGTCATGGCAATCAGGTGTTTAAGTGCAGATTGTGTAAGATTAACTGTATATTCAAGGTGTTGTTGCATCACCAAGTCAAAATAAGGCTCAAATTGTGCCAATATTTTATCAGGCTCATGCAATGTCACTTGCTCAAAAAGCGCTTCTCGCATGGCATACAAATGATTCTTTGCCGGGGTCACAACAAGACAGTACCCCTCATCTTTTAATACACGACACATCTCACCCATAGGTAATGGACTAAATAAACTACTACACAAAGCAATACTATTATCCATCACCGGGAGTACTGCCCCAGTGCCCACGACCCAAGTCACGGCACGGTTTGTTTTTGCTGCACGTTGCACCGCATTTTTTGCAATATCAACGCCTATACATTGAGACGTACTGTGTTGCATGGCACTGGTGTAATACCCTTCACCACACCCAATATCTAGAACTGAATCGATCTTATATTTTTTAATTATTGCAGTAACAGCTTGCTGTAAAGGTTCATAATGACCTTCTGCCAAGAATGCGCGGCGAGCAGTTACCGACTCTACTGTATCACCTGGGTTTTTACTATGTTTATGTTGCACAACATGTAAATTGACATACCCTTGCTTTGCCACATCAAAACTATGCTTTTGTTCACACTGCCATGTCTGATCAGACAAATGAAGTTGATGCCGACATACAGGACACATCAAAGGTAAAGCTTTGGCTGTTTTCACAAGACCCTCCAATATAAAAAGCTGGCAATCGCCAGCTTTTAAACAACACCTATAATTAGCGTAATTTTAACGTCATTAGACCAATGACCACTAAGAAAATAGTAACAATCCAAAAACGTATCACCACTTGAGTTTCTTTCCAGCCCCGTTTTTCATAGTGATGATGCAGCGGCGCCATTAAAAATACCCGCTTGTTTCGCATGCGCAATGAACCAATCTGTAAGAAAACAGATACAGCTTCCATCACAAACACTCCACCCATAATCGCAAATACAATTTCTTGACGTACCATAACTGCAATCGTGCCCAACATTGCACCAAGCGCCAAAGCACCGACATCACCCATAAAAATTTGTGCGGGGTGCGCATTAAACCATAAAAATGCCAATCCTGCGCCAACCATAGCAGAACAGATCACAACCAGTTCAGAAGTATATTTCACATAAGGAATATGTAAATAACCAGCAAAACGTACATCCCCAGACAAATAGGCAAACACACCTAAACCGGCAGCAACCAAAACTACAGGCATGATGGCAAGGCCATCTAGACCATCGGTTAAGTTCACTGCATTTGATGCCCCATTAATTACCAAATAAGTAAATGCGATAAAAGCTAAACCCAACGGTACAGCAGACAATGGAATACTTAAGTTTTTAAAAAATGGAATAAGTAAGTCAAGCATATTGTGTGTTGTGGTCATTGACGGTTGTATTTGAGCAATATAGTACAATGCAATACCTGCACCTAATGCACCAACTGACGTCCAAAAAAACTTTTTACGAGCAGGAAGGCCCGCATTGTCTTTATAACGAATTTTAATCCAGTCATCTGCCCAACCTACAGCACCAAAGATCACCATCACCGCTAAAACAATCCAAACATATGGATTCGATAAATCTGCCCAAAGTAAAGTACTAATTCCAATCGACATGAGAATGAGTACGCCACCCATCGTAGGTGTACCCATTTTTTGGGCATGGTTTTCTGGAGCAAAAGTACTTACTGCTTGACCATATTTTAAAGCACGTAGCTTTTTAATCATGATTGGCCCTAAGCACAATCCAATTAACAGTGAAGTAAGGACACTCAATAGTGTACGTAAGGTGAGATAGCGCACGACTAAAAAGCTACTGTCGTATCCGCCCAATCTTTCAAATAACCATAACAACATTTAAAGTGTCTCCATCAAATCAGCCATCAACGTCTCCATATGCATAAAGCGAGACCCTTTAAATAGGAAACTCATGGTCTGAGGTTGATGTTTTTTTATCATTTCAATTAAATACGGTAGTGCTTGTGCTTGCGTTTCAAAGTGTGCTACAGGTACAGGCCCAGTTGCCGCAATGCTCACAGCCTGCGAATATTCGCCTATAGCCACAATATGATCTATTGCAAAGTATGATAGTTGTTTACCTAACTTTTGATGCTCAGAAATTGCTGTATTTCCCAACTCACCAATATCACCCATGACCAAGACTTTCATACCTTGTTGTTGGCTTAACACATGGCTTGCAGCCAACATAGATGTGGGGTTGGCATTATACGTATCATCTATGCATAAGTATTGTTTTTTACGAATAAAGTTCAAACGCCCCCTGGCCGCAACAGCAGAAGCTAAACCTTGCGCAATCACATTCAAGGGAACATCCAGCGCTAAAGCAAATGCCGTAGCTGCCAAAGCGTTATCCACATTGTGTATACCTGCAAAGGGCAAGTCTATGGGTATAACACCTTTGGGTGTATGTAGCGTAAATAATGTTGATTCAGGCTGTAGTGCTATGTCTGTTGCGAAAACATCACCACCGTCACCAAAACTTAAACACTGAAAAGATTGTGTTTTTTGTTCAATTTTGGCCGTAAAGTCATCATTTTTAGGAACAATTGCATAGCCACTCGATTTTAAGTGCTGATAAATTTCCGACTTGGCTTGGCAAATGCCTTCACGACCACCAAACTCACCTAAATGTGCTGTACCAATATTTAAAATACCGGCCACATCTGGTTCAACCAAATGAGAGGTATAATCAATCTCCCCTTGATGATTTGCACCTAACTCCATCACTGCATAACGATGCTGATCTGTGAGTTCGAGTAACATCATCGGTACACCTAAATCATTATTTAAGTTACCTCGAGTCACCAGTGTAGGTGCTAACTGGCTAAAAATACTGCCTAGCATTTCTTTGGTGGTGGTTTTACCACTACTACCTGTCAGTGCTAACACTTTTAAGTCATGGCATGCCCGACGGCGAAATGTACCTAAATGACCTAAAGCCAAACGTGTATCAGCCACCACAAGTTGAGCAAGATCTAAACCATCTATTGGTTGCTCTACAATCGCAACTTTACAACCTTGTGCCTGTACTTGGGCTAAAAATGTATGTGCATCGAAACGCTCGCCTTTGAGTGCTAAAAAGGCATCGCCTGATTCAGCATGACGTGAGTCAGTTAAAATGCGTTTAATGGGTGTATTTGGATAATACCCCTGATGCCAAATACCCTGGGTCGCTTGCGCTAAATCTTGTGCAGACCAAGGCATAAGTGTATTGGTACTCGTGGTTGATGTATGCATATTATTATCCCAATGCCACGTATGTTTTTGAAATCGTTTCTTTTTGTTGCAAAGCAGTTTTTATTTCAATAGTATCATCAAAAAAGTGCTTTATGCCTTGTATATCTTGGTAGTTTTCATGGCCTTTTCCTGCAATCACCACAACATCACCTGCTTGTGCATGCTGTACCATATAAGTAATCGCTTCACGGCGATTGTCAATTTGATAAGCACTGTGCGAGGTAAAATCTATACCTGTGGTCATATCATTAAAAATATGTGCTAGGTTTTCAGTTCTTGGATTATCTGAAGTGAGTATCACGACATCGGCTTGCGACAATGCAATATTGGTCATTATTGGTCGTTTTGTACGGTCACGGTCACCACCACAACCAAAAGCGACCCAGAGCTTACCTGCAACATGCTTTCTAACGCTGATTAACGCTTGTTCTAAGGCATCTGGTGTATGCGCATAATCGACAATAAACACTCTATTCGCATCTGCAATGACTTGCATGCGGCCTGGCGCACCCATTAAGTCAGGAAGCCTAGAAACTATCTGACGAAGATCAATCCCTAATGCATACACAGTGGCTAAACTGGCCAATAAGTTATCAATATTAAACTGGCCAAGTAATGGGCTGACGACACTCAGCACACCTTGTGGGCTATGTAGATTAAAAATCACACCATGTAAGCCAAACTCTACCTGTGTTACATAAAGGTCAGCATGGTGATGCTGACGCGAATATGTAATTACCTTCGGCTGTGTAGGGTTATTTTTTGCAGCGGTTTGCATGACTTCTGCATACGCATCATCAATATTAATGATTGCTGTTTTCAATGAAGAAAATGAAAATAGTTTTGCTTTAGCTGCAGCATATTGCTCAAAGGTATGATGGTAATCTAAATGGTCGTGACTCAAATTACTATAAATTGCCACTTCAATATCACACCCGACCAAACGCCCTTGATCTAAACCATGAGAGCTCGCCTCTAAAGATACATACTCAGCACCTTGTTGTTTATATTGTGCTAAATATTGCTGTAATTGTAAGGCATCCAGCGTGGTGTGGGTTGATGGGGTTAAATGAGGCAAAATGCCGTGTCCTGTCGTACCCATAACAGCAACAGTATGGCCTGCAAAGGTTAAAAGCTCCGCGACCAAGCGCGAAATAGTGGTTTTGCCATTAGTACCTGTCACTGCAATGACTTTCGGAGGCGCAATGTTTAACGTGTGTTGTAAGTATTGTTGTTGCCACTGCCCCATTTTTTGACGTACATCGGCAATGATCAGCGTATCCATTTGATCAATACTAGACTCTGAAACAACCCCCAAAGCACCTTTTTCAATTGCATTTTTTGCAAATATAGCTGTTTTTTCTGGCTGAGAATAACTATTGAGCGCAATAAAAATTTGACCTGATTTTAAAACACGACTATCCAAGCAAAAGCCATGAAAAGGCTGATCTAACCAAGCTTGATGACTAGAGACATTACATACATCTTTAAAGCAAATAGACATAAAAGCACCTTATTTTTTGAAGTTCGTTGGCTGTAATGGTTTATCTAAAGGTACATTTAATAAACGTAATGTTTCTTGCATAATACGGGTAAATACAGGGGCTGCAACCACACCACCATAATAAGCACCTTGTGGGTTTTCAACCACAACAATCATGGCCACACGTGGGTTGCTAATAGGTGCAATTCCTGCAAATAAAGCACGATATTCTGAGGTAGAGTACCCTTTACGATCTGGATTTAATTTATGTGCTGTCCCAGTTTTACCCCCCACACGGTAACCTGGTATTTGTGCTTGTGTTGCGGTACCACCAGGCTGTGTGACTTGCTCTAACATACTTACAATTTGGTCTGCAATTTTAGGAGACAACACCTGTTCACCTTCAGGTAATTTGTCTAAACGATACAATGATAATGGCATTTCTTTACCATGATTTGCCAACATGGCATAACCTTGAGCCAACTGTAAAACAGTCGCATTTAAGCCATAACCATATGCCATTGTGCCAATTTCAGAAACATTTAAATATTTTTGTGGCAAAATTAAGCCGCCACTTTCACCAGGGAAATGTACTGCTGACTTTGAACCAAAACCAAAACGTCTAAATGTTGTTGGTAAAGTGGTGGTTGGTAAGGACAATGCGATTTTTGCAGCACCCACATTAGATGATTTAATAATTACCCCTGCCAGTGTTAAAACACCATGGTCATGAGTATCTCGAATGGTATGCGAACCAATACGCATTGAACCCGGATGAGTATCTATAATAGATGCGGGTGTATATTTATTACTTTCCAAAGCTGCAGCAATGGTAAAAGGTTTCATGGTTGAACCAGGCTCAAACATATCAATTGCGCCACGGTTACGCATTGCATCTTTATTGCTTAAATCATTTTTATCATTTGGGTTATATGATGGCCAACTGGTCATGGCTAAAATTTCACCTGTTTTTACATCTACAGCAATAGCTGTCGCCGAACGTGCATTATTGGCAACGCCTGCAGCTGTGAGCTCTCTATACATCACATACTGAATACGTGAGTCGATACTCAAAGTGAAGTTCTTACCATTACTGACAGGACGAATAATTTCAGGATCTCTGACCCGATTACCAAATTTATCTCGAATAGTCGTTTGTAAGCCCGATGTACCTGCAAGCTCATTATTGAGCTTCATTTCAAGGCCTTCTACACCTTTACTATCATTATTGGTCAAACCAATAATCTGTGCATTTGGCTGTGGCTGCGGATAGTAACGTTTATACGATTTTTCCGTATATATCCCTTGAAAGTTGCGTGCCATAATGACATCCGCTTCAGGTGGTGGTACTTCTGTTTTTAAAACCAAATACCTAGACTTTGGATGTGCTTGCATACGCTGTTTTAATTCTGTACGACTGATCCCCACAAGATCTGCAAGTTCATCTAAGTTAAAATCTTTGTCTGGTAATTTCTGTTTGGCTTTATGTTTTTTACCATCAACCGAAGGGGCTGTCATTTGATCATAGAGCTTTTTATTGTCGTAATAGTCTGCCGTATCCATGACAATTTTCATAATCGGTGAACTAATCGCAAGCGGTACACCATTACGATCACTAATCACGCCACGCATAGATTCAACCGTTTGGTCACGCTGAATAACTGCATTGGCTTTATCTTGTAAAAAGTCTTTATTAATGACCTGTACATAAAAAGCTCGGCCAATTAAAAGAATAAAACACCCAACTACCACTAACCAAATAAAATAAAAGCGCTCCTGACTCATTGGAGCAACTTTAGGTGTCACCGAAGCTGTGACTTTATTTTGATGTGTCGTTTTTTTTTCAGCCATACCACAACCTTATTTTTTCTGTTCTAACGGCGGTAAGGCAATCACAACCGTTTCTGCTGCTGGTGGTGAGAACATACGTAACTGTGTGACAGCACGAGTACCAATTTGAGACGTAGAGCCAAACGTTTGTTGCTCAATCAGCAACCGTGTCCATTCGGCATTCAAGTCATCTTGCTCTTTTAAGTAGCCCGTCATTTGTCGGTAGTCATGACGATATTCAAAGACCTCAAACACCACCATAATTGCACTCACGCAAATTAAGAGCACCAAAAATGCATATAGCATGGCTTTTTTATAACCTTGGTTTACATTAGGCTCTGAATTGGCATTTGCAATATTTTTTTTCATACTTATTCTTCTATATGCTGTTCCAACCCTGCGGCCACTCGTAGCCATGCGCTACGTGAACGTGGATTCACTTTAACTTCTTCTGGGCTTGCACAAATACGGGCAATTTTTTTCAAGCGCCGAGTATCTTTTGGTACAACAGGCAAGCCCCAACCACTATCTTCTGGCAAAGTCGACTCTTTTTGTATAAATTGTTTAATCATACGGTCTTCTAATGAATGAAAGCTAATCACTGCTAGTCTTGCGTCGGGTTTGAGCATATTGACCGCTTGTGGTAAAAAAGCCTCAACATCATCTAATTCTTTATTAATTGCAATACGAATCGCTTGGAAAGTACGTGTGGCAGCATGTTTCTTTTTTTCCCACTTCGGATGCGCTACTTTTACAATTTCCGCAAGTTCTGCTGTGGTTTCTATATCACCTGCCATTTTAATGGCTTTAGCAATACGGCGACTGTAACGCTCTTCACCATACTTATAAATCGTATTGGCCAAAGTTTCTTCGTCAATATCAAGTAGCCACTGTCTTGCTGTTTGTCCTTTAGAGTTATCCATACGCATATCTAAAGGGCCATTATTCATGAAACTGAAACCACGCTCTGCTTGGTCAAGCTGTGGTGAAGACACACCAAGGTCAGCCATAATACCATCGACCTGTTGTATACCTCTACGCTGTAGCTCTATTTCTAAATCTGCAAAACTGGCATGAATAATATGAAAGCGTGCATCTTGTTGTTGTAATTCAGCCGCTGTTTGTAAAGCTTGAGGGTCTTTATCAAATGCATACACTTGGCTATTTTCATCTAACTTTGAAAGCAATAAACGTGTATGTCCACCCCGACCAAATGTTGCATCCACATATATTCCTGTTTGGCGGTTTGCCAAAAGTGCATCAATTGTTTCGTTAAGCAGTACAGAAATATGTGACATAAAATGGTATCAGAAAAATGGATAATATAGCCTGCTATTATCGCCATGATTTTTAGCTGTGCCAAACAACTTTTTGTAGGAAAATATTAATTTTTAATGGTTATTTCAATTTTTTCATCTTTTTGTTCAAAAATGGCACAACATGCTTAAAATACTTCGCCTAAAATATGACGAAATTTCGCTTTAGATTAAAAAATGCATCTTATTTATTATTACAATTCACTTAAAGCAACAAAATAAGATACAATATCTGTATAAAATCACTACATATAATATCACAAAGCATCATCGTACATGGCTTTGTTAATTTTTGGAGCACTTAGCATGTTTTTTGTACGTCTTGTACTCCTTACACTGTCTTGTTTTGGCATGTTTATCCATCCCTCGCAAGCAACTCATATTGTAAGTAAAACTGAAGCAAACAACGAATTACAAACACACTTTTTATTTACTCATCAAAACTTACTTCGTCAGCCACAACTAAAACTGTCAGAAAATGCATTAAACAAACAAAAGCAAAACCTCAATACTCAGATTTCTGAACATGATGATCTTATATTACTAAATACAATTCATGCCGCACCTACACAAAACTTTTTTGCAGCACAACAACAACGTTTTTCTCGTTTTGTACAAAACCTACTTGCACTGTGTAATTCATAACCTACACAAGCATGCTTTAGAACACCCTATCACCACTGCTATTTTTCGTTATAATGCATGTTAACTAAAAAATATTTAGACATGATTATGACCACTGTTCGTACACGTATTGCTCCTTCTCCAACAGGCTTCCCACATGTTGGCACAGCATATATTGCATTATTCAACTTATGTTTTGCAAAGCAACATGGCGGTGAGTTTATTCTTCGTATTGAAGATACCGACCAACAACGCTCAACCCCTGAATCTGAAAAAATGATTTTAGATTCACTTCGCTGGTTAGGACTCAATTGGAGCGAAGGCCCAGATGTGGGTGGCCCACATGCACCTTACCGTCAATCTGAACGTATGGGTATATATAAGCAATATGCTTTGGAGCTTGTAGAAAAAGGCCATGCATTTTATTGTTTTGCGAGTGCAGAAGAACTAGATGACATGCGTGCGGCTCAGCAAGCACGCGGTGAAACGCCAAAGTACGATGGTCGTGGTTTACACCTAAGCGATGCAGAAGTGAAACAACGTCTTGCTGCCGGCAAACCACACGTGATACGCATGAAAGTACCCGAAGAAGGTATTTGTAAGTTTAACGATTTACTACGTGGCGAAGTTGAAATTCCTTGGGCACAAGTCGATATGCAAATTTTGCTAAAAACCGATGGTCTACCTACCTATCATTTGGCAAATGTGGTCGATGATCATTTAATGCAAATTACCCATGTGTTACGTGGCGAAGAATGGTTACCTTCAGCACCCAAACACCAACTTTTATACCAATATTTTGGTTGGGACATGCCAACACTGTGCCATATGCCACTACTGCGTAACCCAGATAAATCAAAACTGTCTAAACGTAAAAATCCAACGTCTATTAACTACTATAAAGACATTGGTGTACTCCCAGAAGCTCTCCTTAACTATTTAGGACGTATGGGCTGGTCTATGCCAGATGAGCGTGAAGTATTTAAACTCCAAGACATGATGGATCATTTTGATATACAACGTGTGTCTTTAGGTGGCCCAGTATTTGATGTAGACAAACTGAACTGGCTTAATGGTCAATGGATTAAATCATTAACACCTATACAACTGTTAGAACGTTTACTCGCTTGGCAAAATAACCCTGCCAAATTAGAAGACATTGCCCAAGCCATACAGCCTCGTATTAACTTACTTTCTGAAGCGGTGAACTGGTCTACCCTGTATTTCAATCATATGCCACAATTAAATGCAGATATGTTTGTGCATAAAAAGCTCACACCTGAACAAGTGCGTCAAAGCTTACAATTTGCGATCTGGCGTTTAGAAAAAACTTTTACATGGAACAATGACACGGTGAGTCAAATTCTCATGGACTTGGCCAACCAAATGGGCATTAAACTTCGTGACTTCATGCCAACATTCTTCATCGCTATTGCAGGTTCAACAAGTGCCACGCCAATTATGCAAGCCATGGTCACTATTGGCCCTGATTTAACTTATGCACGTTTACGCCATGCACTAGACATTGTGGGTTCACCGAGTAAAAAAGAGCTAAAAGTGTGGGAAAAACTCAATGAATCAATCCAATTGCCGAAAAATGATGCAATTGATTCATAACTTTATATTTTTCACTTGACGCAATGTGTACTTCAACATAACATAGCGCTCACACAGCAACTGGGGTCATAGCTCAGTTGGTAGAGCGCTACAATGGCATTGTAGAGGTCAGCAGTTCGATCCTGCTTGACTCCACCAAATCGCTTGTTCGTGTATATATGTCCCTATCGTCTAGAGGCCTAGGACATCGCCCTTTCACGGCGGTAACCGGGGTTCGAATCCCCGTAGGGACGCCAAATTCTAAAAAACCACAACATTAAGTGTTGTGGTTTTTTTATGCCTGCCTATAAAATTTTTAATCATAAAAAAGGCACAGCGAGCTGTACCTTTTTATTTAGATGACCAATTTAAAAGTCAAATGAGGTTTGAACAAAAATAGTTCTTGGCTGGCCTTCAAACTTGCCACCGTTTGCATCAGATGAACGGGTAAAATAATTTTGATCAAATATATTTTTAATACCTACAGCTGCTTTTAGTCCTTTCACCTGTTGGCTAAAGTCATAAGCAACACGTACAGACATGGTGTTATAGCCTGGAATATTGCCATACATACCCGCAGCATCTTCAATCACTACATCATCTTTGTTTGGTGCAACTTGTTTTGACTGAGCAAAAAAGTCTGTATTTACAGTCCATTGCTCGTAGTTATATTTCAAACCTAAGTTTGCGACCCATCTAGAGTAAAATGAAATATCTTTTCCTTTTCTCACGCCAGCTGCTGCTGTTGCATGGGTATAGGTTAAGTTCCCATATGCAGATAAGCCTGAAAGTTGATCCGTAAATTGACCAAAGTCATAGCTTGTACCGAACTCAAAACCAATATGCTTGGTCGCGCCTAAGTTGGTCCAACCTTCTGTACCTGCAACATTGTAACGCAATAGCTCTTGGTCAAAATCGATATAAAATGCAGTAAACTCAGCCGTTACACCTTTGCCTAGGTAATGTGTACCAATTTCATAATTTTTCGCCTTTTCAGGGCTTAAACCTGCTGTTTGTGACACTGCTTTACCTGCATCATCAATTTTAGCCATTTGGCTATACTGCTGTGGCCCAAAAGACACGCCATAGTTGGCAAAAATATTCCATTGATCATTGGCTTTATAAGAAATAGATAAGTTTGGTAAAACTTCATCTGAATCTACTTGTGTTGCTACTGCATTTTTCACGCTATTATTGGTATTGAGTCGATAATAGTTTTCTTTACTTTTAATTGATTCAAAACGCACACCCGGCGTAATTGACCAATCATTCCACTGCGTTTTATGGTCTAAATACACGGCATGCGCTGTGGTATTTCCATCAGCTGCACTGTATCCATCTACAGATAACGGCGTTGCACCACTCTTATACCATGCACTGCGGCCAATATATTCTTTACTGTCTTCATGTAAATAACGATAACCTACAGACACTTCATTACTGGTATTGCCCCATGCATAAGCATGTGAAAAACGAGGCTCAAATGCAGTCACTTTATAACTACGTGGTGCATTTCTCAGCTGTGTTTTATTTTTATCGGTATCGTTAATCTTTTCCATCACCGCATTACGGTAGGTATCTGTGTGATATGCCAATAACTCGAACTGATTTACATCATCACTATAGGTATATTTAAATGAACCATCAGTACGGTGACCCGAAAAAAAGTCATATGGCCGTGTCGACTGATTTGGGTCTACTCGGTATTGCTGTACTGTTAAACCACCTGGCATGTCTGCCTTTGCATCGTAACGATGGACATTAAACTCAATATTATTGTGCTGATTAATGCGATATGCCGTTTTAAGTACAACGTCATTAATATTGTTATGGTCATTATTGTCTCTATAGCCATCGCCTTGTGTACCTGAATACAGCAAAGCTACGCCTAAGCCATTTTCAAAAGTCGTACCCAAAAACACATTGGGACTCATTTTTACTTGACCATTTTTTGCAATTTCATTGGTTAATGCCACATTACCTTGAAACTTTTCAGGAATTGCACGGGTATTAAAGTTAATAATACCACCCACATTTTGTGGCCCAAAACGGACTGAACCTGCGCCACGAATCACATCTATCGATTCAATATTTCCTAAACTGGTGGGTGCAAGTGATAACTGAGGCTGACCATACGGTGCAAAAGCCAACGGTACGCCATCAATTAACACCGTTGAACGAGGTGAAAAACGTGAGCTTAAACCACGCACCCCAAAGCTTAATGACAAATCACTGCCTGCTGTACCTGCGTTATCTTGTACTTGTACCCCAGGTATTTGGCGCAATGCATCTTTAATGGTCGTTGATGCCGTATCATTCATACGTTGGCGGTCAATAATTGTTCTTGCACCTGCATGTTCTAGTACTTTTTTTGCAGTCACGTCATCAAGCCAATTTCCTTGTGCTTGTACAGCAATTGTATCTAACATGGCATCATTAGGTGCGGCATAGGCTAAAGATGAACCTAATCCCATACATGCAATAGACATGGCTATTTTTGTTAAACGTGTTGTAATCAAGTACATATTGGCTTCTTTACTTACATTAAATTACATGAATAATAACAAATGAAGCATATTAAACAATAATTATTCTCAAATAATTATATAACAGATTATATTTTTTCCTTTTAGTAGATGGGCTGTTAAAATAACCCTACTGTGTTTTTTTCGGAATATATATGCAATATCGCTGCCCTAAATGCCAAAGTTCTAAACTTATGCCAGTTGCTCAAGGTAATGGTGCTAGGCCTGACGTACCCAAGAGCCTGATTACACTTATTTTTTCGCTTTTCTTATTATTACTTTTGGTTATTTCTAGCATTGTGATGTGGATATTTAGCAATGGTGCGGGTACTAACCTACAAATTGCGACTGTCATCGTATTTGTGATTACTGTGGGTTCAGGTTTCATGTTTTGGCGTGATTTACCAAAATTCAAGCAATCTATGCAAACCTTTATGCGATCACAAAAAGCATGGAAATGCCGTGACTGTCAGCACCAATGGCAAAACTAGTTTTAATACTTTTCTAAGGGCGTGTTCGATAAACTCGTTGACGCTCTACCCTTTTATATAAAACAACAATTTTTTGCGAAGATAAGACTATTCAAACGGCGACTTTTATTTATAATAACGATTCTCAATTCTATTTACACTATAAATAATTTTATTTCGTCAGGAACTCCCCCCCATGAAAAAACTACTGCTTGTTTTAGCATTGACTGCATCTGCAACCGTATCTGCTCATCAACCTTATGTATCCACTTTAGTTAATCAAACTGAAAACTCACGCACACCAATTATTGCAGGTTATGCTGAAGAAGCCCTTAGCAGTGAAGCCGCACTCAAGAAAGCTGTTTTTTCTATTGTTGATCCAGAGTCTCAAGTGAGTCAAATCACGCCAGAAACACAACTTAAATCAGCCACAGTATTTGATTTAAGCCTGCCCAAAGAAGGCACCTATAAAATTAATTCAACCATTTCATATCATTTAAAATACGCGTTTCAAGACAAGGCATGGCATATGTTTTTAGATATGCCTGCAGATAAAGCCCCAGCCAAAGCAAGTCGTCAATACCTTATTCCAAGTGACTTTAAAAAAGCACCTGAAACCATTGATGCGACACGTGAATGGACCATTCAAAGCTATATTAGTAAAAAACATACGACAGAAATCAAAGAAATTGAACTTGCACCAATTGATTTAACCTTTAGTGCTCACCCCAATGAAATTAAAGCCAATCAAGATGTGGTTGTACATGCCCACAATCACAGTAAAAATGAACACCTAGGCGATATTGAAGTCTCTGTCCGTAAACTAGGTGAGTCAGATGAACAAGCCAAAACATTGAGTACCAATAAAGAAGGTGAAACGACCATTCGTTTTGCAACAGGAGGTCAATACCTTGTTGTAGCAACACCAAAATTTAACCCTCAATTGAAACCAACCACACAGCATTACACCATTGTCAGTCTGCATGTGAGCAATTAAATACTGATCAAATAAAAAACCAGCGCATTGCGCTGGTTTTTTTATGGCACGTTAAGCACCAATTTTTCTGTATTTTGCACGTTTTGGTCGTGCATCATCACCGAGTTTTTTCTTACGATAAGCTTCGTATTCGGTATAGTTACCATCGAAGAATTCAGGGCCTTCATCTTCAAATGCCAAGATATGCGTGGCAATACGGTCTAAGAACCAACGGTCATGCGACACCACCATAACAGTGCCTGGGAAGACTAAAATTGCATCTTCTAACGCACGTAAGGTTTCTACGTCAAGATCGTTTGATGGTTCATCGAGCAACAGTACATTTGCACCTTGCTGTAGAATTTTAGCCAGTTGTAAACGGTTACGCTCACCACCAGACAAATCACCTACACGTTTTTGTTGATCTGAGCCTTTAAAGTTAAAACGACCAATATATGCACGAGATGCAATTTCATAGTCGCCTACTCTTAAAATATCTAAACCGCCAGATACTTCTTCCCATACCGTTTTGCTGTCATCTAAAGCTTCACGAATCTGACCTACATAAGCGACTCTTACAGACTCACCGACTGTAACTGTACCTGTACTTGGCTCTTGCTCACCGGTCATCATACGAAATAGCGTGGTTTTACCTGCACCATTTGGTCCAACAATACCCACAATCGACACAGGAGGTACAGAAAAGCTTAGGTTTTCATATAGCAAACGATCACCGAAGGATTTACTGATATTTTCTACTTCAACCACTTTATTACCTAAACGTGGGCCAGGTGGAATATAAATTTCAGAAGTTTCGTTACGTTCTTGGAATTCTTTTGAGTTCAGCTCTTCAAAGCGCTCCATACGGGCTTTGTTTTTCTTTTGCTGACCTTTTGCATTCGAACGCACCCACTCAAGCTCTTTTTTCAAAGCTTTAGCAAATGATTCTTCTTGTTTGTTTTCTTGCTCTAGACGTGCATTTTTCTGCTCAAGCCAGTTGGTATAGTTCCCTTGGTAAGGAATACCATGCCCACGGTCAAGCTCCAAAATCCACTCAGCCACGTTATCTAAGAAATAACGGTCATGGGTAATAGCAACAATTGTTCCAGCAAAATCTTTTAAGAAACGCTCTAACCAAGATACAGATTCTGCATCTAAATGGTTCGTTGGTTCATCTAATAACAACATGTCTGGTTTAGACAACAACAAACGGCACAAAGCAACACGGCGACGCTCACCACCAGAGAGTTTATTTACGTCTGCATCCCATGCAGGTAAACGTAATGCATCTGCAGCTTGTTCCATTTGGTTTGCTAAATTATGTGCATCCCATGCATGAATAATGCCTTCGAGTTTTTCTTGTTCTTTTGCAAGTGCATCAAAATCTGCATCTTCAGCTGCATATTCTGCAAACACTTCATCTAAGCGTGCAAGTGCATCAAGCGGTTCTCTTAAACCATCTTCAACGTTACCACGCACATCTTTATTTGGATCAAGTGGTGGCTCTTGCTCTAAATAGCCAATTTTGATGCCAGGTTGTGCACGTGCTTCACCTGAAAAGTCTTTATCTACGCCAGCCATAATACGAAGTAGCGTTGACTTACCCGCACCATTTAGACCTAGAACACCAATTTTAGCACCCGGGAAAAATGAAAGTGAGATGTCTTTTAAGATTTCACGCTTTGGTGGAACCATTTTAGACACTCGATTCATTGTATAAATATATTGGGCCACAAAGACTCCTCAATGAAAATAGTGATCATAATATTGCTTTAAATACACCGTCTATTATACCGCAAAGCCATCAAAATATAAGGCGCGATTGTTTCTAATCATGTAGATCTGAGTAAGTTTAAGTTCAAAGTACCTATTACCATGATAATAAATGGCTTGTTTGTTCATCTGCTAACAATACAAATGATTTTTGTCATTATTTTAATGCGATATTTTGCTATGATTTAACTTCAAATGAAAGGCGTTGTTTTAATCAATGAGTCATCACTTCTCAACGACTTTCTTAGGTAGACTCAAGCTAGGTAACATCTCGTGAAGAAAAAATTAGAGCACCTTTTTCAAAGCCAAGTCCAAGGTAAAGTGGCACTTATTACAGGCGCATCTAGCGGTATTGGGCTCACTATTGCAAGACGACTGGCTCGTGCAGGGGCTCACGTGTTATTGCTCTCTCGTACCGAAGAAGATTTACTTAAAGTAAAAGCTGAGATTGAACAAGAAGGCGGCCAAGCATCTGTTTATCCCTGTGATTTAAATGACATGGATGCAATAGATCACTGCACCACGAAAATCTTGGCTGACGTTGAATATATTGATATTTTAATTAACAATGCAGGGCGCTCAATTCGGCGTGCAGTTGAAGAATCTTTAGACAGATTTCACGACTTTGAACGCACCATGCAACTCAATTACTTCGGTGCGGTGCGCTTAGTACTAAATTTACTACCGCATATGATTAAACGTAAAAACGGGCATATTATTAATATTAGCTCTATTGGTGTATTGGCCAATGCTACGCGTTTTTCGGCCTATGTGGCTTCAAAAGCAGCTCTTGATGCGTTTAGTCGTTGTTTGGCTGCAGAAGTGCATCGGCATAAAATTGCCATTACTTCAGTGTATATGCCACTGGTTCGCACACCAATGATTGCACCCACAAAAATCTATAATTACGTACCTACACTTTCTACCGAACAAGCTGCCGACTTAATTGCTGAAGCCATTGTAAAACGTCCTAAAAGTATCGCAACACACTTAGGCCGTTTGGCTTCAATTAGCTATGCCATCGCACCAAGTGTCAATAATACCCTCATGTCAATTGGCTTTCACTTATTCCCAAGTTCGAGCGCATCTCGTGGAAAAAAAGAAAAGTTAAACCTCATTCAGCGGGCATACGCCAAACTCTTCCCCGGCGAGCACTGGTAAAAAACATAAAAAAACCAGCATATTGCTGGTTTTTTTATTTGATTAAAAACAACACTTACTTACTGTTCTTTTTAATCCCTGCTTGTAATAACAATGCACCTAAACCACCAATTTTTTGCTCTTGAGGTTTCTCTTGCTTGGTACGTGGTTTGTTTTGAGGTGTAGCGGTAGCACGTGGCGTACGTTTAACAGGTGCTTTATTGGCAGGAGCATCGCTTGGCTTTTCACGGCGTGTAGTCGCACGTTGTTGCTTCGCTTCTGCCTGCGAGCCTTCTGGACGCATACTTAAATTGACACGCTTACGCTCTACATCTACATGAATCACACGTACTTTCACAATTTGGCCTGGCTTGACAATTTTTTGTGGATCAGCAACAAATTCATTGGCTAACTCAGAAATATGCACTAAACCATCTTGATGTACACCTACATCAACAAATGCACCAAAGTTCGTCACGTTTGTTACAACACCGTCAAGCTCTAGCCCTTCAGTTAAATGAGCGACTTCCGTAATATCATCACGAAACTTCACTGTACGAAATTCAGGGCGTGGATCTCGGCCTGGTTTTTCAAGTTCAACCAATACATCTTTAACAGTAATCTCACCCACTTGGTCGTTAACAAACTGCTCGACATTCACATTGCGAATGATTTCAGTTTTACCAATCAAGTCTTGCACAGAAATGCTTTGTGCTTGAGCAATGCGCTCAACTAATGCATAACTTTCTGGGTGTACTGCTGAAGCATCAAGCGCTTGCTCACCTGCGTGAATACGCAAAAAGCCTGCAGCTTGTTCAAAAGTACGCTCACCCAAGCGAGGGACATTTTTCAACGTCTGACGATTTGCAAACTGACCATGTGCTTTACGATATTCAACAATTTGTTGTGCAATCGCTTTATTCAAACCTGCAATATGCGCCAAAATTGCAGGCGATGCAGTATTCACATCAACCCCAACCGCATTTACACAGTCTTCAATTACTGCATCTAGAGCAGTTGCTAGACCTGTTTGATTCACATCGTGTTGATATTGACCCACACCAATTGATTTTGGATCAATTTTAACCAATTCAGCCAGCGGGTCTTGTAAACGGCGTGCAATAGAAACTGCACCACGAATAGATACATCTAAATCTGGTAATTCTTGGCTTGCAAGTTCACTGGCAGAATATACAGACGCACCTGCTTCACTGACTGTTACACGGGTTAAATTTAAATCTGTGTTTTCAGCCATCATTTCTGCAATCACGCTTTCAGTTTCACGGCTTGCAGTGCCATTACCAATCGCAACAAGTTCTACAGCAAACTCACGGCATAAACGTGCCAACTCTTGTTTAGCACCTGCTTTATCTTCTTTTGGTGCAAATGGGTAGACTGTACTGTGTGCAACCACATCACCTGATGCATTCACTACAGCCAATTTCACGCCTGTACGTACACCAGGGTCTACCCCTAACGTACAACGACCGCCTGCCGGTGCAGATAAGAGTAAATGACGTAAGTTTTCAGAGAATACATCTACCGCTTCTGCTTCTGCAGCCAAACGTTTTTCTGTCAACAAACTGTGTTCAATTTGCGGGCGAAGTTTAGCAGACCAAAATAATTTTGCAGTGTCTTGTAAAAATGCTTGTTTTGTTGCAGGTTCGATCTGATCTAAAGCATAGGTCTGTGAAATCGTTGCTAATGGTGCTTCATTTTCACCATCTACTTTTAAACCTAGCACATTTTCTTGGCGACCACGCAACATGGCCAATAAGCGGTGCGATGGTACTTTATTTAGCGTTTCTGAAAATTCAAAATAATCTCTAAATTTCTTACCAACTTCTTTCTTTTCGTCAGAAGCAACTGTACTTTTTAACACAGCTGTTTTAGCAAAAATTTGTTTTAGCTCAACAGTCAATGCAATATTTTGCGCCCACTCATCAATAATAATATGTTGAATGGCGTCAAGCTGACTTTCAGTATCAGCATAGTCCGCATGGCTAAAGCCTGCCAAAGCTGCTTTTGGCTCAATATTTTGCGTTAAAATTTGTGTTGCAATCGGGCCTAAACCTGCCTCTTTTGCTTTAAATGATTTACTGCTACGTTTTGGACGATACGGTGCATAAATTTCTTCTAACGCATTTTTTGTGGTTATTGCATTTACACGTGCCAGTAAATCATCACTCAGCTTGTCTTGCTCAGTCAATGATTGAATGACTTTTTCACGACGCTCGTTTAAATCACGTAAATAGCTCAAACGGGTATCAAGCTGACGTAGCTGCACATCATCAAGCCCCTGCGTAACCTCTTTACGGTAACGTGCAATAAATGGCACGCTTGCGCCTTCATCAATCAAACGAATTGCAGCTTCTACTTGGTTCGGACGTGCGGCAATCTCACTTGCCAACTGCTGAACGAGGTCAGTCATTGTATGGAATCCTACTTAAGGAACATAAACTAAAGGCCAAGATTATAAAGGCCATGCTCGTAAAATCTACAGCTAGAACAATAAAATTTGTGTTTTATCGCAATAATTCGAGCTAAATAGGCTTTTGATCGTATCAGTAGATGTATTTTCACACCACAAAATAGCAATACATTCTATTTTAAAGTCAAATCAAAACACTAAACCCATATCTACATTGTATATTTTTATACAAATCACTGCATTAATGCATAGCCATAGCTAGGGGTATCGCATTATACTCAAAACATCCAAGATGAAATAAACATATAAAAAGGGAGCACTGTATGAGTTTAGTCGTACCTGCTGAACCAACTGAGAACAGCACACACGAAACCGACCGTGTAGAGCGTATTTTAGTGGTTGATGATGACGTACGCTTACGCACACTACTACAACGCTTTTTAGAAGATAAAGGCTTTGTTGTTAAAACAGCACATGATGCAACGCAAATGGATCGCTTACTACAACGTGAATTATTTTCACTGATTGTACTCGACTTCATGTTGCCTGTAGAAGATGGTTTAAGTATTTGTCGTCGCTTACGTCAGTCTAATTTAGATACCCCAATTATTATGCTCACTGCACGTGGCAGCGATGCAGACCGTATTGCTGGCCTAGATGCAGGGGCAGATGACTATTTACCAAAACCATTTAACCCAAATGAACTGCTGGCACGTATTCGCGCTATTTTACGCCGTCAAGTACGTGAAGTGCCCGGTGCACCAAGCCAACAAATGGAAGTCATTAGTTTTGGTTCTTGGTCACTTGACTTATCTACCCGTACGCTTACTCGTGAAGGTCAAGTCGTTACACTCACAACGGGTGAATTTGCGGTACTCAAAGCCTTAGTACAGCACCCACGTGAACCACTGACGCGTGACAAACTCATGAACCTTGCCCGTGGTCGTGAATGGGGAGCAATGGAACGTTCAATTGACGTACAAGTATCACGCTTGCGCCGTTTAATTGAAGATAACCCAGCCCGCGCACGTTATATTCAAACGGTTTGGGGTATTGGCTACGTATTTGTACCAGATGGTTCTGAATAATAAGCCACATGAATAGCTCTACACAGCAACCTACAGACCACCCACAGCAACAGAAGCGTGCACCTTTTGACCGCTTCTTAGACCGTATTAAACCCAAATCTGCGGCTGTTCGCACCACCGTATTGGTGACGGTGGTGGTCTGTTTTAGTTTATTTACCTCTATTTTATTTTTTTGGCGAACACTTTATTTACCTGAAATTCAACAACATGCACGTTACCTTGCCATTCAATTAGATGTGATTCACAACCCAAACTTTCATATTTCTTATAAAAATCAAAATATCGATACAGATGAGTGGTTAAAACATCGCTTAGGGGTGGAATACGTTACTGATCCTACACAATATCCAGACGTACAAAAAAAGTGGATTGCAGATATTTTTACCAGTCGCATTGAAAACCGATTGGCACAAGAAATTCAAGTAAAACGTGATGACGTGACCGTCTACTTTAAATTTAAACCCTCGCCCACCATTTGGGTACAAACGCCAGATATGCATGGCCATTGGCTCAAAGAGCCTCTCAACACCTATGCCAACTACAGCATAGAGCTGATTATTGCTTGGCTTGTAGGGATACCATTATTCTCTGCAATGATTATTTTAACTTTAGTCAGACAGCTGAATCGTCCATTAAAACGATTACAAAATGCAGCACGAGCTTACAGTCAAACAGGACGTGCACCCTTTTTAGAAACCAATCATGGCCCACTTGAAATCCGACAAGTCAACCAAGCCTTTAATCACATGATTCAAACCCTAGAACAAGCAGAAAAAGACCGAAAAATCATGCTTGCAGGCATTTCACATGACTTAAGAACCCCACTTACTCGTATTCGACTCACTGCGGAAATGCTACCCGATGAGTTTTTACGAGAAGGTCTAGTCTATGATGTAGATGACATGGATGCCATTTTAAGCCAATTTATTTCATATATGAGAGATGGTTCAGACGAAGATATTTCTGAAACCAATATTAATGGCCTATTACAAGAGCTGATTATACAGTTTCAGCCATTGGATATTCACTTTGAACCCCATCACCTCCCCAATATTATGGCCAGAAGCCTATCACTCAAACGACTGATTGGTAACTTAATTAATAATGCCAAACGCTATGGTGCAGAACCCATAGACATTCAAGCATCAGTTCAAGAAGATCAACTCAAAATTTGTGTATCTGACCACGGCGAAGGTGTACCTGATGCACAAATATATGAGCTCCTACAACCCTTTGTACGTGGTAATGCCGCGCGCACGACACAGGGTAGCGGTTTAGGCCTTGCCATTGTTAAACGCATTGTAGATTTACATCAAGGCACCATTGAATTAAAAAATAAAGCAACTGGTGGCTTTGAAGTGACTGTTATTTTACCCGTAACCATACCAGAGCATGATTAAGCAATACACATGTTAGACCTTAGCATAAAACCACTAGGTGAGATCGCTCGCATCACGTAGGATAAATTCACCCAAAGCCGATTATTTGTAAACACACCGAGACCATGCATCATGCCACACCCACGTATTCGATTCGCACAGCTTCAAGATAAAGTCATTTCCGCTGAACAAGCAGCCATGTGTGTAAAAGATCAAATGGTGGTTGGTATGAGCGGTTTTACCCGTGCAGGTGAGGCAAAAGCCATTCCCTTAGCATTGGTTGCTCGTGCGACAAAAGCGCCCTTAAAAATCACGCTCGTTACAGGGGCAAGTTTAGGCAACGATCTCGATAAAAAACTTACTGAAAGTGGTGTACTGGCACGGCGTATGCCCTTTCAAGTCGATAACACTTTACGTAAAGCCATTAATCAAGGCGAGGTCATGTTTATAGATCAGCATCTGTCTGAAACAGTGGAACAAATGCGTAATCTTACCCTTAAAAAACCTGATCTTGCGATTATTGAAGCCGTTACCATTACAGAAGATGGTCTGATCATACCCACCACATCTGTAGGTAACTCTGCTAGCTTTATTGAATTTGCCGACCAAATTTTAATTGAAATTAATACCAGTGTTAGTACAGCATTAGAAGGCTTACACGATATTTATATACCCACAGCCAGACCCCAGCGTGAGCCTATTCCACTCACGCACGTCAAAGACCGTATAGGTACACGAGGCATTGCATTCGATGCCAATAAAGTGATTGGTATTGTATTTAACGATACCCCCGACTCTGCTTCAAATATTACTGAACCTGATTTAGACACCCAAGCGATTGCAGACCATTTAATTCACTTTTTTGAAGATGAAGTCAAACAAGCACGTCTTCCTGCAAACTTAGGCCCTATTCAAGCAGGTATTGGCTCAATTGCAAATGCTGTACTGTCAGGCTTTAAAACATCGCCATTTAATAACTTAGTCATGTATTCAGAAGTACTTCAAGACTCTGCTTTTGAACTCATTGATGCGGGTAAAATGTCTTTTGCATCTGCCTCTTCAGTGACGCTGTCTAAAGCTTGTGGGCAACGTGTCTTTGGCAATATAGAGCATTACAAAGACAAATTTGTATTACGTCCACAAGAAATTTCTAATCATCCAGAAGTGATTCGTAGACTCGGTATTATTAGTATTAATACGGCATTAGAGTTTGATATTTATGGTAACGTCAATTCAACCCATGTCAGTGGCAGTAAAATGATGAATGGTATTGGAGGCTCTGGTGACTTTGCTCGAAATGCACACCTTGCTATTTTTGTGACCAAATCAATTGCTAAGAATGGTCTCATTTCATCTGTTGTACCTATGGTAAGCCATGTTGATCATACCGAACATGACACCGATATTTTAGTGACTGAACAAGGGCTTGCAGATTTACGCGGACTTGCACCAAGAGAGCGTGCAATACAAGTGATTCAGCATTGTGTTCACCCAGACTATAAAGAGGCTATTTTAGACTACTTTCACCGAGCATGTGCTAAAGGTGGCCACACCCCTCACCTGCTACAAGAAGCCATTGCATGGCATACCAATTTTGAAACCTATGGCACCATGAAACCCTAAAAATAACAGCAGTGATCAGATGCTCTTTGGTCACTGTTACTCATATTTTATAATGAGCCATTCAATATGTTTATTATTCGACCAACTGAAGATAAAGACTTAGACCCCATTTTAGAATTATGGGAGAACTGCGGCATTACTCGGCCATGGAACCACCCCGAAACAGATTTTTTCAGGAAAATGACCCAAAAAGACAATCTTTTTTTAGTGGCTGAAAAAGACAATACCGTGATTGGCTCAATTATGGGTGGCTACGATGGTCATCGGGGCTGGATTCACTACTTAGCAGTCCACCCAAGTCATCAACGGATTGGCATTGCCACAGCACTGATGCAAAATATAGAAAGGCGTTTAATTGCAGTCGGTTGCCCTAAAGTACAACTCATGGTTCGAGCAGATAATACATCTGTCATCGATTTTTACGAGCAACTCGACTTTGAAAAAATTGAAAGCGTCAGCCTTGGTAAACGCCTAATCAAAGATTAATACTAACTAAAAAACTTGGTTGCAGTTTCTATAATCAGCTGTAGATTCAAAGCCACCAACAAAACAGTGGCAATAACTCCAACTGTAATGGTAAGTTTCGAGTTTACAAACTCACCCATCCATTTTTTGTTCGATGTCATCCAAATTAAAGGAATCATAGACACAGGTAGCGCAATACTTAAAAAAACCTGTGAATAAATCAGTAGGCCTTCCACCACATCTTCACGATCCCCCCAAAAGTAAATGGCCACTAAAATGGGTAAAGTCGCCAGCCCACGCGTAATAAAACGGCGTAACCACGCAGGCACTTTTAAAGCCACAAAGCCTTCCATGACAATTTGACCTGTAAGCGTGCCTGTAATGGTCGAATTTTGCCCTGAGGCCAACAATGCAACCGCAAACAACGTTGCTAATAAACCACTGGCAATACTTCCTACAACATTGGGGTTTTCTAGCGCATGATATAACTGTGAAAAACGCCCAAACTGCTCTGGATCATGCCCAAAGAATAAAGCAGCACCCAAGATCAACAATAAACAATTGATGATAAAAGAAAAACTGAGTTGTAAGTTTGAATCAAAAATTGAAAACTTAATTGCATCTTTCATGCCTTGAGCAGAACGCTCATACCTTCTAGACTGCACTAACGATGAATGCAAATATAAATTATGTGGCATCACTGTTGCACCTACAATACCTAATGCAATTAAAAGTGCTGAATCTTGACCTGAAAGGTGCGCAGTAAAAATTTCTTTTTGTGGTATAAAACCACGTACAACATCTCCCCAATGCGGTGATGCCAGCATAACCTCATAAGAAAAGATAAAAAATACCGTTAAAATGAGGGTAAAAACAAAAGCTTCTATTTTTCGAATACCCAAAGACAAAAAGAACAACAGTAAGAAAACATCAAGTAAAGTAATTAAAACCCCAAGCATTAGAGGTAAACCAAACAATAAGTTCAGTGCGATTGCTGTACCAATCACCTCTGCAATATCTGTGGCCATAATCGCTAACTCTGCCACAACCCACAACACCACAGACCACTTTTTACCGGCCAATACTCGAGTTGCTTGTGCGAGGTCCATCCCTGTCACAATACCCAATTTACTACACATGGCTTGTAGTAACATTGCAATTAAGCTAGACAGTAAAATCACACTTAACAGCAGATAGCCATATAGTGCACCCCCTTGAATAGAGGTTATCCAATTACCTGGGTCCATGTAGCCCACAGCAACCAATGCACCGGGGCCAGAAAAAGCAAACAATTTACGTAAAAATGACGCATTTTTCGGTATTGGCACCGTATTGTTGACTTCTTGTAGACTAATATCGGTTTTGTATTTCATAGATGAGCCAAATGCCTTACAGGTACAACCTATTATATGAGAATGATTATCATTTAATCAAGCATAAAACTTGAATTAATCACGCGATCACTTTAAATATCAATGATATGTCTACATAATCTCTATAAAAACACACTTTAAGACAATAATATATGTATATTTTATATGCTTTTTATAGTTAACAAGCATAAAAAAAGCCCTTACTATTTAAGATAGTAAGGGCTTTTTGAATATGGTGGCGAGACCCAGGTTCGAACTGGGGACACACGGATTTTCAATCCGTTGCTCTACCGACTGAGCTATCACGCCAATGGGTGTATTAAGCCTGAATTGTACTACCTAGTCAACAAAAAACTTTAACATTTCAAACAATTGAACAATGTTTAGGCAAAAAAAATCCCTGATTTACTCAGGGATACAAAAACACAAATTTATGGTGGCGAGACCCAGGTTCGAACTGGGGACACACGGATTTTCAATCCGTTGCTCTACCGACTGAGCTATCACGCCAATGTGGACCGTATTAAACACGGTTAGAGCATTTTCGTCAAGCATTAAATCTAAAAATTTATTCAAATATCGAAAAACGTTTATCAAATCACATTGAATACGAGTAAATCATTTATTTTCAGATAATCAGAGTAAAACTCAAATAAGGCAACCACGCCAGATACTTGGTAGATATGGGCAACATGATATAATGCGGTAGGCATTGATTAAGACTGCCTAGCCATCTAATATGGCAACATGAAACAGCCATTGTTATTTAGAATTAGCCATTTTGAGGAATGTGTTCATGACACAACGTATCAGTGAAGTAGTGAGAAACACCAACGAAACTAAAATTAAAGTGCGTGTCAATCTCGATGGTACAGGTCAAGGCACACTCAATACAGGTGTTCCATTTTTAGATCATATGATCGATCAAATTAAGCGTCATGGTTTATTCGACATCGATATTCACTGTGATGGCGATCTAGACATTGATGATCACCATACTGTTGAAGATTGTGGTATTACTTTAGGGCAAGCTTTTGCTCAGGCACTAGGTGACAAAAAAGGTATCCGCCGTTATGGGCATTTTTATGCACCACTTGATGAGTCTTTATCTCGTGTTGTGGTCGATATTTCAGGTCGCCCAGGGTTATTTATGGATATTCCTTTTACCCGTGCACGTATTGGTACGTTTGATGTCGATTTATTTTCAGAGTTCTTCCAAGGTTTTGTAAACCATTCACTCATGACCTTACATATTGACAATATTAAGGGCAAAAATAGTCACCATCAAATTGAAAGTACGTTTAAAGCATTCGCTCGTGCACTACGCATGGCATGTGAGCAAGACCCACGTGCTGCCGGCACGATTGCATCAACGAAAGGGAGCTTATAATGACTCGTATTGCACTACTCGACTATGGCATGGGCAACTTGCATTCCGCTGCAAAAGCACTTGAACATGTCGGTGCACAAGTTGATGTGACCAATGACCCTAAAGTGGTTGCTCGTGCAGATAAAATTGTATTTCCCGGTGTAGGCGCAATGCGTGACTGCATTCAAGGCATGCAAGATGCAGGCATTGATGACGTGATTAAACAAATGGCATTAAATAAACCTGTTTTGGCCATTTGTGTGGGTATGCAAGCCCTGATGAATCGCTCAGAAGAAAATGGCGGTAGTAATGCGTTGGGTATTTTTGACGGTGTAGTGAAGCAATTTCCTGAACAACCCAACCTTAAAGTACCTCATATGGGTTGGAATCAAGTGCAACAAGTTGATCCAAGCCACCCAATGTGGAATAACATTGCTCAAGACACACGCTTTTATTTTGTGCATAGCTTCTACGTTGAACCTGTAGATCAAACCCTTGTGGCTGCACACTGTGACTACGGCGTTAATTTTTGTGCTGCAATACACAAAGAAAACTTGTTTGCAACACAGTTTCACCCTGAAAAAAGTCATACTGCAGGACTACAATTACTGAAAAATTTTGTTGAATGGCAGATATAACCCTGTATATAATCTTAAAGCCAGCTCAATGCTGGCTTTTTTATTGATCTAAATCACATTTATTTATATTGAGAACAATAATGACTCAACCTTTTGAACAGCAACAAAAGCCCTCACCTTCAATATTTAGTGCCAATGGTCGTTTGGGACGCCTTTCTTATGCTGCATGGAACTTTTTTGTCTACTTTATTGCAATCGTTGCAGTAGGAGCAGCTTATGGGGTGTTATCTCCAATCATAGATGCTAACTCACCTCATGCCTCGTTAGACTTTAGCAACCTTGCAACTATTTTAGGTGGCCTTTTTATTGTTTTACTGTTCATTATAATCATGTACATGGGCTTTATCTTAAGCATTAAGCGCTTACATGATCTCGATAAAATCGGTTGGATTTGTCTGCTTAACTTTGTACCTTTAGTGAGCTTCTTTTTTACATTTTACCTACTGTATGCCAAAGGTACTGAAGGTTCAAACACTTACGGCGCAGTTCGTACAACCAAAACATGGGAAAAAATTATTGGCTGGCCCATGCTAGTTCTGCCAATATTATCTGTTATTGCAGCAATTGGTATTTTTATCAACCTCGCATCTTCACCTAAATCTGTAACAGAAATTTCTAAAGAAACCACCTATATTGAGCAAAAAATTGCATCTAAACCTGTTGCAAGTGCAGTTAAGCCTTCTTAACACTCACGATTAGTTGCAAATTACACACCAAAGAATAATTTGCTTTAGCGATGTTTCAATAATTTGTTACTATCGTAACTAATTTTATGATGTGACGTTAAAAGGTATTTAATTATGCTGATCATTCCAGCGATTGACTTAAAAGATGGTAAATGCGTTCGACTCAAACAAGGTCGTATGGAAGATGATACTGTTTTTTCAGATGACCCTGTTGCTACTGCAACGCATTGGGTGAATGAAGGTGCACGCCGTTTACATTTAGTTGATTTAAATGGTGCTTTTGCTGGAACGCCTATTCATAAAAATGTGGTTGAAGCGATTGCTAAAGCACACCCTACACTGCCTATTCAAATTGGGGGTGGTATACGCTCACTTGAAACCATTGAACATTACTTAGATGCGGGTGTATCTTATGTAATTATTGGGACTAAAGCCGCTAAAGAACCAGAATTTGTAGAAGAAGCATGTAAAGCTTTTGCGGGTAAAATTATTGTCGGTATTGATGCAAAGGATGGTTTTGTCGCAACTGATGGCTGGGCCAATATACTTGATATAAAAGCCACCGATTTGGCCAAACGTTTTGCAGACGCAGGCGTATCTAGTATTGTTTATACAGACATTGCACGTGATGGCATGATGCAAGGCGTCAATATTGAACAAACAGTTGCTTTAGCACAGTACTGTGGACTACCAATTATTGCTTCAGGCGGTGTAACCGATTTAGAGGATGTAAAGCATTTAAAAGGTCAACCGGGTATTTTAGGTGCAATTACAGGCCGTGCGATCTATGAAGGGAGCTTGCAGTTGGCAGAAGCTCAAGCTTTACTAGATGCTTAAATCATACTAAATACAAAAACGGAGCAAATAATGCTCCGTTTTTTTGTTATATTTAAAATTATGTATGATTATCACAAGGATTAAGGCCCTCATGAAAGGTACCATTTTAGACTTTTCGATAGAGCAAAATAAAGGTGTCATTGCTGCAGAAGATGGCAACCGCTACGAATTCACCACACATGCTTGGAAAGAAAACTTAGCGCCTAGAAAAGGCATGAATGTAGATTTTTCTTCTCAATATGGTCAAGCACAAGAGATTTATACGATTTCAAATACAAACATTTTTACATATCAACAATTCGGTACAAAAAATCGTATTGTTGCCGCTTTACTGGCCTTCTTTTTAGGTGGTTTTGGTGCCCATAAATTTTATTTAGGGCAAATTGGCTGGGGAATTGTCTATTTATTATTTTGTTGGACATTTATTCCCTCTTTTGTCGCATTCATTGAATTTATTATTTACCTATGCACTTCAGACGAAAAGTTTGCGGCTAAATACGGCTAAGTCGTTACAGGATATCCCCTACTGTTTATCAACAACACTAGGGGGATCGTACTTATTTTGCTGGTTTACCCCATTCATTATTTTCTTGTTTCGTGTCTGTCGCCCAGAAAATAACTAATGGAATAATACCAATCACGGTAAGTATTAGAAGTTGCCACCAACCCGAGCGACCTATGTCGTGTAGACGGCGTGCACCCGCAGCAAATACAGGAATAAATGTGGCTAAGTTCCATAGTAAATTAACAATACCAACATTTGAACGAATGATAGAGTCAATGATCTGAGCCAATATGGCCACAATCACTGTTGCTAAATAAAAGAACCAAAATTCTTTACGTCTTGCTCTACCACTAAAATTTATATAATTTTCAAAGCATTTTTTAGTCCAATCTATAATATTATAATTATCTTCTGAATCAATTTTGTTTGAAAAAAATGATCCTTGTACTTCTTTGACTAAATAGATACTAATCGCTTGGCCTGTGGTTGGTTCAATTGCAAAATCAACATACATTCCCTTTCTAGGGGCGGCCTTTTCATTCCATTGTTGCCCTAAGAATTCATAACGATTGCCATTTTCTGCGGAAATCACGCCCGACCCATGTTGTATTGAAAAATCTAAAATGGTACCTTTCATTATTACTACCTCAAACGATTTATGTATTTTTATCTGTACGTTCGCAATAGACGTATTTTTACAATATAGCCTATTTTCATGACATTGCTAATATATTGATATAAAAGCCGTCGTATGTTTTAGAATTAGGTACACTGTTTCATCGTTGCTCAACATCATATTCATGATCTTATTTCATTGAGTACCTCTATGGATTTAAATCGTCTAAATTGGAATGATCTCAGAATTTTTTTAACTGTAGCACGCAGTAAAACATTGTCTTCGGCTGCAAAACAGTTAGCAATTGATGATTCAACCGTGAGCAGACGGATTACTCACTTAGAATATCATTTAAATAGCGCATTACTTGAAAGAGATCATCAAGGCATTCATCTCACGCCTCAAGGTGAACAGCTTTTACAACATGTAGAAGACATGGAACGTGCAGCACTTTCTCTGATCGAAAGCGTGAGTCATGCCGTGTCTGAGCCCCATGGTCGGGTACGTGTTGCGTCTATGGAAGGTATTGCAACACTCTATCTCGCAGGCCAATTTGCCACATTAAAAACACGTCATCCCTCGCTACACATTGAATTGGTTACCTCATCAACCATGATTCACGTCAACAGACGTGAAGCAGATATTTTTCTCAGTTTTTTTCCACTAGAGGCAAGAGGACTAGATGCATTACCTATTGGTGAGTTCTCACTGTATTTATATGCATCTGAATCATATTTAAAGAATAAAGGGCATCCAAAATCTAAAGAAGATTTAACCAATCATGATTTTGTTTCGTACATTAATGATTTAATACAGCTAGATACCGTACGCTGGCTAGATGAAGCGATTAGTGAGCCCAAAATTGTATTTTGCTCCACCAGTATGCTTTCTCAAATGTACGCTGCAGCTGCAGGTATGGGAATTGTCATGCTACCTAACTTTGCACATGCAGAAAGTTTAGGACTGATTAGACTTTTAGAAAATGAACTGCTTGTGTCGAGAACATTGTGGATGTCTGTTCATCAAGACTTAAGATATACACGAAGAATTAAAACAACCATGTCTTTTCTTTATGAAATATTCAAACAGGACTACCCTTGCCCACCAAGTATTATTATGAAAGAACTATAATACTTGGTGAGTACAAAACTAAGTACAACACCTAGTCTGTACTAGATATTTCATCAATTTGATGCGTATCAGTTCTAGATCTTTCATCTACAAACTTGGCAGGTATATCACGCTTACGAGAGACTGTTAAATCAAAGACATCGTAACGATTATAGTATCCAACAATGTCATGGTACTGCTTAGGCTCTATACATGCGCTTAAATCGAAAGTTGCATACGCAATTCCTTCTTCATTTTGTAGAGTATCTCCAATGACCTCGCCTGTTGGGGTGATAAACTGTGTTGCTGCACGTGGTGTATTTAGCAATACATCTAATGCATCTTGATCTGCATGCTTTGATAAGCAATCAATCATGTTTTGATCCATAAATCCTGCACTGATAATGCCAAAGACTTTGGCTTCAAAACAATGGCTACTTGCTCGAATACGGTTTGCCTCTAAATTATTAAAGTTTTTTAGGCCGGGTTTACGTGTTGGCCAAATTGCGGGCCACGCAGAAATATGAATTTGCTCACCTTGAGCCGCTAAACTGTACTTCGCCAGTGGATTGGTATTTTCACCACAGATGAGTGCGCCAATTTTACCAATTTTTGTATCTACGACCTGTAAGCCTTTTCCATCGCCTGCAGCCCATACCATTTTTTCATAAAAAGTAGGGACGAGTTTCCGATGATGATTTAATATTTCACCGTCATCACCAATAATAATATTACTATTCCAAATACACCCTACACTGACTTCAGTCGACTCACTAAAACCAAGAGAAATAAACACGCCGTGGCGTTTTGCAGCAGCCCGAATCGCATCTATTTCTGGGCCATCAATCAAAAGGCTATTTTCTACCATTATTTTAAACCAATCATGGTTATAAATCGGTGCCCATAAAGCAGCCCATACTGGAAACCCCGGAATAAAAGATTCTGGAAATACAACCAACTCAGCACCATTTCTTGCCGCTTCATCAATAATAGAAAGGGCTTTTTGTACTGTAGCAGCTTTGTTCATATAAACAGGTGCAACATGCGCCGATGCCACCTTAGTCACAGGTAATTTAACCATAATAAAATACTCAAATATTGGACTAAACCTGAGTAAAATCAAAACGATTTCACTCAGATTAAGAATTAATGTTGAACAGGTTTATGTACGCCTAAACCAGACTCTCTACGTACAGAGAACTCTTTCCATGAATTTTGTGAATAACGGCTAGGAAACAATAAAGAGAACATAATCACCAATAGAAATCCAACAGGAATAGAAATAATGCCTGGATTTTTAAGGTTAATTATTGGCTTTTCTAGTCCGATTAAACTTGTGGCTTGATCTGGTGTACTTACCACTTTTTCCATAGCTGCTGTACGAGATTTCTTCCACTCTGCAAGTTCACGATCTGATGCTTTTAATACACCACTTTCTACTTGGCTCACTTTCGCATCAAGTGTTTTTATTGTGCTAACAGCCACCTCTTTTTGTAATTGTGGGTAAGTCATGTTTGGTGAAATTAAAACCAAGCCAATTGAAAGTACAGTTCCACCAATCACACCCGCTAGTACACCTGCAGTACTACATCTTTTCCAATACAACGTCATAAGCAAAGCAGGTAAATTAGCAGAAGCCGCAACGGCATAACCCAAACCAACCAAGTGAGCAACATTTTGCCCTTTTGCAGAAATACCCACGCCAATTGCAATCAATACCATAATAATAGTGGCTATTCGAGCAGCATTTTTTTGCTCACGCTCTGTTGCTTGACCATTTTTAATTGCCCCCACATATACATCATGGGCTAAAGAAGATGCAGCTGCTAAAGTTAACCCTGCAACGACTGCCACAATGGTCGCAAAAGAAACTGCAGCCACTAATGCCAGTAAAAAATTACCCATCATGCTATCAGCACCACCACCCAAATACTGTGCGAGCATTGGTGCGGCAAGATTGCCACCTTTATCAATTTGAGAAATAGCCAATGGCCCAATGTTTAATGCAGATGAAAAACCAATCACAATAATAAACAGATGACAAACACCAATGGCAAGCATGGCCCATAAAGCAGATGCTCTAGCCCCTTGTGCATTTGCGACTGTAAAAAATCGCATTAAAATATGTGGCATAGCTGCTGTACCTAGCACAAGTGCAAGGCTTAAAGAAAATTGCTCTAAAGGGCTTTTTAAATATAAGCCGGGTTCTAGAAATCGTTGCCCTGCTTCTGCAGCAGATAAATTAGAAGTACTTCCGAGCAAAGATAAAACATGTTGTTGAATGAAGGGATGACTGACAACTGACTTAAAGAAACCATTCACATTAAAACCATATGGTATCCAAGTTAAAATCACGAGTAAAAAACAAAATGAGATTAAAACCAATGCTTTAAATAACTGAATGGCTGTAGTTGCACGCATTCCACCAAATAAGACGTAACTCAACATAAGCCCGCCTACAACAACGACCGATGTTTCGTATGGAATACCAATCAAAGCTTTAATAATCACAGCACCACCCACAATTTGTGGCACCATGTAAAACAATGCAACTAAAATACTGGAAATGGCGACAACAAACTTCGTTGATCTAAAGTGATTTCTTAAGGATAAAATATCACCTAAAGTATACTTTCCTAAATTACGACAAGGCTCAGCCACTAAAAGTAAGACTGGAATAAAGGAAACAAAAAAACCAACCAGATAGATACTTCCATCAAGTCCATACAACGCAATTAATCCAGACACACCTAAAAAAGCAGCCGCCGATAAATAGTCTCCAGCAATTGCAATACCATTGGTACGCCCAGAAATGGCACCGCCACCCGTATAGAAATCGCCTGTTGTTGTATTTTTTTTGGCTGCCAAGTAAATGACAGCAAATGTTAAGATGAACAATAATGCGAAAATAAAAAAAGTAAAATTACGACTACTGTCAGACACTAAAGTCGACTGCGCTAAAGTATATTGGCTGATTAAGCTTAAGCTCAAGATGCTCAATATACGACGTACGTTGATACTTAAATAATTCATAATACAACCGTATAAAAAAGAAATGAGAGAAGCTAGTCTGTTGTAGAATAAGTAGAAATGAGCTTTTGAGACATTGCATCTACTTTTTTCAACTCAACAACATAGCGCCATGCGATTAAGCCACCAACAACATATTGAGCAACCACTAACAGCAACCCAATATTGATTGCACCTATCATTTGAATACGTAATACACTTGGAGAAACAACAGAAAAGAAAGGGATTGAGAAGAAGAAAACCATACAAATTAAAAATAATTTGAGTGTGACTTTTCTTCTTTTAATAACGAGCTGATTAAACTGAGGATCTGCATAAATACGATCCCATGCATGTGCCTGATTCATAATTACTCCTAGACGATATACCCCAAAGAACGACACAGCAATTAATAAAATACAATTAAAACAATATATTAATTAAATTAACTCACCACAATAGAACGCATAAAGCTGAAATAACCATTGCTGCTTAAACAAGTGTACTGAAGTAAATTTATGGGTAAAAGCTGAGTTTTTTCAAAGGCTGTTGCAAAAATACCTGAACTAGAAAGACACATTTTTTTCAAACATGCACTTATTTTGTACAATAAAAAATGGGACATCTTTTTAAGATGTCCCATTCAACCGCTGACAAAAATTTGCCATACGCTTAAGTCTGATTCCGTCAAAGCGAATATAAATTCTGTATTGAGATCTTTAAAATTGCACTATTCATTTTTTATAAAACGTGTCTTACCGCTTGTACAATAAAATAACTCCCAATAAATAAAAGTAAAAAACTAAAGCATATTTTTAGTCGCTGAGGTGATAACTGATGTGCAACTTTAGCACCCATTTTTGCAGTTAAAAAACTCATACTGCTAATGCCAACAAAAGCATAAATATGCACATAACCAATGGTATGAGGTAATTCTACGACTTGATTTTTACCAAACCACATGAAGCCTAAAGCCCCTGCCAAAGCAATTGGAAAACCACACGCAGCCGATGTTGCTACAGCTTTTTGCATGACTATACCGCATCTATTTAAGTAAGGGACAGTCAGAGACCCTCCACCAATACCAAATATAGCAGACGCTATGCCAATCACAGCCCCTGCACCCAATTGGTTCTTTAACGATGGAAAGGTTTTTTTCTCATCTATAAGTACTTTTCTACCATTAAACATGGTGTACGCAATGGTCAGTGCAAATAACCCAACTAAAAACTGTAAAACATAACCAGACAAAATACCTGCAATACCTGCACCGAAAAAAGAACCAATACAGAGGCCAAAACTTAAGTTCTTTACCACAGGCCAAAGCACAGCATTTTTTTTATGGTGCGCTAAAATTGAACTCACGGAAGTGACTAGAATTGTGGCTAAAGATGTACCTAAAGCAAGATGCATAATCGTATCTATAGGATAGCCTTGTTGCTGAAAGACCACATATAAAATAGGTACAATAATTAAACCGCCACCGACACCAAACAGGCCTGCGCTAAAACCAGCGACACCACCAATTAAAAAATATATGACAATATCCATTTCATTCGCTCAGTTTTTGCAAAATTACGCCTATATAGCAAAAACAATACCAGAGCGAGATTGAAGAATAAGAAAGATCAGATAGGTTATCCAAATAAAGCATACGTATCGATCAATATATTGGCATATTTTTATGCTTGGCCTAATGCCAATCTTCCTTAAAAACTCACTTCCAACCAGTAACATTCATACATTTATTTCAATCATTTCAAACTATTAAAATGAAATCATTTTACCCGGTTGGAGTGCTATTTGTGCGCTATACATACATTTTGCCAATGGAATTGCAACAGGTGCGAAAATACGGCCTAAGGGAATATTTCTATGCTCAATTTGAGTTAATCGATCATAATCTTTATTTTCACTAAATACATCGTCAGCAATCGCTTTACCAATGCGTACAGTCTGTGCAACACCATGCCCACTCCAACCATGTACTGCATAAACAGGGGCTTTTGCTTCAGTTTTACGGCTATCTACTGCGCCATTTACTGTCAAATCGGTCATACCGCTCCATACAAAATCAAATGCTGTTGACTCAACT
Source organism: Acinetobacter boissieri (assembly GCF_900096955.1). Taxonomy (GTDB): domain Bacteria; phylum Pseudomonadota; class Gammaproteobacteria; order Pseudomonadales; family Moraxellaceae; genus Acinetobacter; species Acinetobacter boissieri. The sequence continues at coordinate 235,467 of NZ_FMYL01000001.1, forward strand.
TGGGGAAATACTCGAGAAATACGCCCAAGTAAATATTCAGATGTTTTTTCTGGACTCCAACATGAGCCTGTCCCCTGCCCACCAAACAATAAACGATTTTTAGAAACGCCTCGGTAATAGTCGATCTGCAATTGTGTGTCATATACTGGATAGCTTTTTGGTAAAATCTCACCTAAATTTATGTCTAAAGGCTTAGTCACGCCAACATAAGTAAAAAATGGAATGGTTGTATTAGGCTTTTCTTCAAGAAGCTCAAAAGATGCATGATGTACCGCCATGACCACAGCTTGACGTGCTTTTATCGTCCCGTGTGCTGTTTCTACAATCGTACAGTCACTTTGCTCCGAAATAGAAGTAACTGCTGTATTTTCATAGACTGTACCGCCATTGTGTAAAAAGCCATGTACCAAACCACGATTCAGTGCCAAAGGATGTATTTGTCCACCTAAATCATCAATTAAACCACCATGATAAGTCTCTGATTTTACATAATCAAAAAGCTCATGTTTGCCTACAATTTTAGTATTAGACTCGCCTAAAAATGTACGCGCATCTGCGCCTTTCGTGAGTGACAATACGTGGCCTGGGTGTACAGCTGCTGTAATATGACCATAACTTCGTGCCAAATTCAGTTCATATTTTGCACTAATATCATCAATTAATTGCATGGCTTCAACAGAAGTAAATTGCCATAGTTGCTTTGCATCTTCATGGCTTAGATGGTGAATCATGTCTTCAGCTTCCCAACGAGCAAGGCCAGGTGTCAACTGCCCACCATTACGTCCCGATGCTGCACTCCCTACTCGATCTTTGTCGACCAACACCACATCAAGCCCTCGCTCCGCTAAATGCAAAGCGGCTGAAGCACCCAACAAACCTGCGCCAACAACAACAACATCACAAGTTAAGTCTTTTTCAAGCGCACTAAACGTGATCCATGGCGCAAGTGAGCTTTCATAATAGTTGGCAGGAATCACTTCATCTGTATACGTGTAAGAACTCCAATTCCAGTCTTGACCATTTAAACAATTTTGGCTTGGTTTAAACTCGACATCATCTAAAATTACGGGTTTACTCATCTTCACTACTCCAAAAAATTATTTACACACCACTAATATTTAATGTCTGCTTTCTCAATTTTTTATATAAAAAGAAGATCACACCCACAGCAAACCACCCGCCCCCAAACATCATGGCCTCACGGTCTAAGTTAAACCATAGACACAAAATTGCTAATACCGAAATAAGGGGTAAAACTAAGTTAAAAAATGTATTTCTTACACCTACTCTTTGGGACTCTTTAATATAAAAACGCATAAATACTGAAAAATTCACCGCAGTAAACGCAATCAATGCGCCAAAACTAATTAAACTCACCACTTGCGCAAGATCTAAAAACATTGCGGCTAAAGATACAACACCAACAAATAATGTAGAAAACAGTGGTGTACCCCATTTTTCACTTAAATGACCAAACGTTTTTTGGTTAAAAATACCATCTTTACCCATAATAAAAAGTAATCGTGATGCACTGGCATGGCTGGCTAAACCAGATGCAACGGTATTCATAATTTGCCCGACTAAAAACACAGATTGAAACAGTGCCCCCCCCACAATAAGTACAATTTCAGGCAATGCTTCATCTGGATTTTTAAATAAACGGTTACTTGGAAAATAAAGCTGAATAAACCATGAAGCTGTAAAAAATATCAAACCGCCAATGAGTGTCGTTAGAATAATTGCTTTTGGAATATTAACTTTTGGATTTTCTGTTTCATGCGCTAACGTCGTGACTGCATCAAAGCCTAAAAATGAAAAACATAAAATAGATGCCCCCGCAATTAAAGGCAGAAGCTCTGTATGTTCACTCAATAAAGGGCTGAGTGTCCACAGCGTATGATAATCGGGAGACTTTCCAACACCAGTAATCACTAAATAGACAAACACCAGCATGAGAACCACAGGTGCAAGTACAAAAACAAGACTTAAATTTGCCAGTAACTTCACTCGAAAACAGTTAATGAAAGTCACAAACCCTGCGGATAACATCACCCAAAACCAATAAGGTAAACTTGGAAATAAAGCAGATAAATAAATACCGCATAAGAGTGCATTAATTAAGGGTAATAACAAATAATCGAGGAGCGTACACCAACCAATAAAAAAGCCTGCAGATGGACCACAGCTATCTGCTGTATATGTATAAGCAGAACCTGACTTTTCCGTAACTCGACTAAAACGTGCATAACTAAATGCTGTAAGTAGCATTGCAACCATGGCAAAAAGGTATGCCAATGGTACATGACCATGCGTCGTGCCTGAAACAATACCAAAAGTATCAAATACAGTCATTGGGGTCATATATGCAATACCAACCACAACCACTTGCCACAATGACAACCCCTTAGAAGATTTATCCATTATATTCTACTTTAAGATATAAATACTTTTGATTAACTTGCATAAACTATGCCATATAATATAATTGTTTTATTTAAGGAATTAATATGGCTAAGTATAGTTTAGAAACCAGAAAAAAAGCAGTCGATAAATACAAAAAAACAGATTATAAGGTTGCTGTTTGTAAAGAGTTTAATATTTCTAGAGTCACGCTTGATGCTTGGATAAAGCTTGAAGAACACACAGGATCACTACAACATGCAAGTGGTAAAAAAAGAGGCGCACCCTCTCACATTAAAGACTTCGAAGCATTTAAAATCTTTATTAATAAACAAAAATTTAAAAATATCAGTGATTTAATTCCTTTGTTTGAGGAAGAATTTGGTTATAAAGTTTCTTATGCTGTTTTAGTGAAAGCAATACACTTGTTAGGATTACGTCGTAGAGCTGGACGTTTTTATGCTTAAAAAAACGTAAATTTATTTTATTAAAAAAGTAAAATTAATATATTAAAAATGTAATTTTATTAATTAAAAAATGTAAAATATTTTTGATAAAAAAGTAAAATATTATATTTAAAAATGTAAACTAAATTCATTAAAAATGTAAGCTATATATATTAAAAACATTCTAAAAAAAATATGTGTATTTCTTGGGAACAATAGTCAAAAATGGCTGTGCTTACAGCTTGAGTCCTTTATGACAGATAAGGTATGCCCCAATATAGGTATATTCTTGTTTTTAATATTTGGTGTATTGCTTCATTACATCACGTTATGGCTATATAATAGGGTAATTTTTAAAACGATAAAATTTATAACCAATGACGTAAAAAGAGTATATAAAATAAATCCGTAATTTAAATGCATCGAAGTTTATATACCGAAAAAATAAAGCTTAAACAGGTAAAGTATGATGTACCCAGAAGGGCATTAGCATAAAAAACCAAGTGAAAAAAATACTGGGCTCAAAGAAAAGTTTCTTATCAGAGTAAAATAGAATCAACCGAAAAGCACAGCTTAAACTTTTTTAAAGCGTCAATTTGCCTGCTGCAACCACAACAACCAAAACAATATTCAGCAATACTGTCAGCCAATAGACTTGGCGGAACGACTGCTTTTGTGTTTTATGTCTTAGCTTTTGTTGCATAAACCAAGCAATAGACCAACCACCCAAAACAGAAAAAAGGTGTAAGGTCGCTTCAGGGACACGCCATGCACCAGAAACAGCTGCTGTTTTGTCTTTTTTATATAAAAAATACGTCGCAAGGCTACAGATAATACTCAGTAAAAAATACGCGCTTGGTAATTTACCCATCGTATCTAGAGTAAATAACACCAACCAATAAATAATAATGGCAATGGTCATTTTATCGAGCTTAGATGACTGTGTTTGAGGAAATTGCTCAAATGTGGCTGATTGAGAGCGTGTCTGTTGTGCATTTAAATACACCACGCTTTTAGCGGCAAAGCGACCTTTACCATCTACAGCCACATTATATTCTAACGCACAGCCCACGATCGGACGTGGGCCACGTTTAGCGAAGTCTTTCATGTGTAAAAATACACGGGCTTTCGATGTATCTTTTGGCTGAATAAAACCATAGCCCTGATCATCGAACCATTCCACCAAACGCCCTTGATCACGCATGCGTTGGCTCAATGTTTAAACGTGCCAAACGATTGAATAACATTTCACGCATTTGGGTAGGGTCTTTTTGAAATACATCACTACCGCCACGTCCTTCTAAACGGTTTAAACGTGCTACATTTAAACGCAACAACCAAAAACGACACGCGCACATGGCTAAATATACATCTAAACATGCCAGCTCATCATCACTCATAGTTCTTACACGTTGATATGCCTGTAAGTAGGCATCTACGCGTATTTGATCTAAGCTTACTTCAGGATATTGGGTACAAAACTCATTAATCGTGATAGCAATATCAAACAATAACTCATCAAAATTAAGTTCAAAAAAATCTAAAATACCTGTGAGCGTATCGCCTTCAAACAGCGTGTTATCTCTAAATAAATCTGAATGCACCCAGCCTTTCACACGGTTTGGATACTTCGCCTGATATTGTTCAAACACACCATACACTTGGTCAAACAGTGCAGCGTCTTGTGCTGACATTTCTTCTTTTTGTAGCATCTGACCAATATTAGTCCAATACGCATGACCACGGCTATGGCTACGTGTGAGTGGGAAATCAAGTAAAGCCACATGCAGTTTTGCCTGTGCCGTTGCAATTTCTTTAACTTGTGCCACATTGGTTATTTCTGGATGTTCACCCCACACTCTTGGCGCAACTTGAGCAGGTTTTCCGACAATATAATGAATGGCTTTACCGCTATGAGCGAGCGGTGCGGCTACAGGTACACCATGTTGTGCCAACTGTTGCAGTACAGGGACTAACTCGCCTGCACTTTGCTCTGTTTCATTTTCAAAGACCGTGAGCACATACTGTTTTTGGTCTTCGCAGATAATAAAATAGTTCGTATTTTGAATGCCGCCTTGAATCGGCACGAGGTCAACCACGTTTAAACCGTATGCACGGGTAAATTGTTGAACTTCTTCTAATTGCAAAGGCGTATAAACAGACATAGAAAACCTGCGTGAAACAAAAATAGTTTGATAGAATACCTGAAGTTTAACAAGTTATAGCCGATCTCGGAAACTTTATTTATAGGCCAGTGCAGGATACCCATATGCTCGCAAAACGAATTATCCCCTGTTTAGATGTCGACAATGGCCGTGTGGTCAAAGGCGTACAATTTTTAGATATTCGAGATGCAGGCGACCCTGTAGAAGTGGCACGGCGTTATAACGAACAAGGTGCAGATGAAATCACTTTCTTAGATATTACTGCAACCCATCATGGTAGAGATACCACTTACCGTACTGTAGAGCGTATGGCTGAGTCAGTTTTTGTACCACTGACAGTGGGTGGTGGTGTGCGTAAAGTTGAAGATATTCGCCTATTGTTAAATGCAGGCGCAGATAAAGTTAGTATTAACTCAGCTGCCATTACCAACCCTGAATTTGTTCAAGAAGCCTCTTCTCGTTTTGGTGCCCAATGTATTGTGGCGGCCATTGATGCAAAAAAAGTAGCCGAAGGAAAATGGGAAATTTTCACTCATGGTGGGCGTAAAGCCACTGGCATAGACGCCATTGAGTGGGCAGTTAAAATGGCCAACTATGGCGCAGGTGAGCTACTCGTGACCAGTATGGACGCAGACGGTACCAAAGCAGGTTATGACATTGCACTCATGCGTGCCATTAATGACCGTGTTTCTGTACCCACCATTGCTTCAGGCGGCGTAGGTAATTTACAACACCTTGCCGATGGTATTTTACATGGTGGTGCAGATGCTGTGCTTGCAGCCAGTATTTTTCACTTTGGACAACATACCATTCCCGAAGCAAAAAAATACCTTGCTGAGCAAGGCATAGAAATGCGTTTATAACCGCATAAATATCTCAGATACGTTTTGTCTCTTATTGTGTAACCTGACAAAACGTATCTTGTATTTCTTCAATACTGCCTAAATTTTTCTCTGTTAAATCAAGTTTAGTAGCAAGTAGTATCATGTCTGTGTCTGTTATAGACACCATGGCTAAGCCATATTCTGCCATATTTCCTGCATTACTTTGCTGTAAATAGCCAGACAACATCTGAAATGGGCTTGTTGTGTTTAACTCAGCTAAAGTAATTTTTTTCGCTAAATAAGTATGCCCTAAAATTTTATTAGATAAGGCTTGCCAGTGTGGTGTAATGCTTGGTCGTTCACGTTCAAGCTGTGCATAGACTGCTTTACTTAAACAAGATGAATGGATATGTAACTGGTCTTGGGTACGCCCATACGCGGAATTCACTGAAAAAGATAAGTAACGCGATTCAATGGCTTTTTTATTTTGTATATCTAAAATACGCCGTTGTACCCATGCCTCATTAAAATAATTTTTAGCAGTCGGCTGTAAAAGTTGCGGGTCTTCAATACCTGTAATTTTAGCAGTTGGAATAATCAACGTTTGCACAGGCCCATTTCGATCTCTTAACACCACATAGCCTGCTTGTCTATTCACCACCAAACACGCATGCGTTTCATCTCGAGGTGTTTCACAACGATTAGTCACAATATCCCACAGCACTTGTCGCTTTGGTAATGCCTCAGGAATAACAAAACAGCCTGTCAGTAGCGTACTCAAAGTAAAAATCGTCAACATATTACGGCTTAGGTCACGCATCGCTTTACTCTTTGGCAGGGTTCACTGGCTTATAGGGCATATTTACATCTACCGCATGTGCATAATCGCTTTGCCATAAATCGTCATACAAGCGATCTAAATTTTGGGTAATTTCAGGTTTATTATTTAACACAACCTCTATATTACGAGACTGGTCAAAATACCCACCACTCCAATTCGATGTACCCACCCATGCTGTTTTATGATCTATGGTCATATACTTGCTATGAATCACCCGAGCATAGGGAATAAAGCCATCTTTGCTTTTAGGAATCGTCACAATTTTAATATTAATGTTAGGTACAAGCGCAAGGCTTTTAATCCAGAGAATATCTGGATACCGAATATTCCAGTCTGCAATCATTAAATTAATTTTGACACCACGTGCAGCTGCCGCACGTAAACTCGTATCAATCAAACCATAAAACACACGCTTACCCTTACCTTCGGCATAACTCAGTGGTGAATACTGCATGACCTGAATATTAATATTGGACTGAGCACTAGCAATCAGTTTAGGGAAATTATCTACTGCTGTATAAATATTGCTAGGTGTTACTTCAGGTGGGCTTGCCAGTAAATAATCATTTTGTGTGACATCTGCAGGCATTTGATGTTGCGTAATTTTCTCAATCGCTTGTTGATTTTCTAGATGAGTTTGATTATTCCAATCCGCTTGGAAAATCTGTTTCATCTGCTCAACTATGTGTGAATCTTGTATTTTGAGCCCTGTTTCATGAATGTGTTTTAAAGCTCTCCAGTCAAAATTTTGACTGCCTACAAAAGCCACTCGACCATCTACAATAAAATATTTGGCGTGAATGATGCCATTCCCTATTTTAGAAAAATCCATCACCTTCCATTCAAGATTTGGAATACGCTGAATATATTGAATGGTGTCTGGATTAGATAAGCCCAGCCCTTTTTCGTCAAGTAAAAAACGAATCTTCACGCCTCTTTGCCCTGCTCTTTTTAAAGATTGAAGCACGGTATCAAGCGCTGTATCGGGCAAGCTATACACATAAAACTGTGCGATCTCTATATCCGATGTTGCACCATCAAACAGCTGTTGCCAAGTGCTTTGTGCATCTGGCAATTCAAGGTGTTTTAAAGTGGTTTCTGTTGGAATATTAACGACCAGCTCAAAGTCACGTGTAGTTTGAGCATGAACCATATGAGAGAAACCAAAAGACATCAAAAAAACACCCAAACAAGCGACTTGTTTGGGCAGTTTAACATTAAGCATAACGGTTTTCTTCAGTGGCTTGTGCTTTCCAAGTCGAACCCTTGACTACTTTGCTCTTGCCTGTGTTAATGAGTAAGACTTTAGATAACTCATTAATACGCTCTATACGGCTACCTAAAAAGTTATTGGCAACCAACGCAATTAGCGCAATGGCAATTCCCAACCCTGTCGCATATAACGCCGTACCCATACCACCTGACACTTTACTCGCATCAGACACACCAGATGCTGCCAAAGCTTGAAATGTATCTACAATACCTAAAATAGTACCAAGTAAGCCTAATAGTGGTGCTGCAGCAACAATGGTTTCTAGTACCCAAATGCCTTTATTTAAAGCCGCTTTACTTTCAATGTACTGCTGCTCAATGGCATCGTTACGCTCATTTTCAGTCAGACCGCCCACTAATAATGGCTCAACCAATAAATATGCAGGGTTTTTGTCTTTTTTCTCAATCTGCTTTTCATCAAGCGCATGCTGTTTTTTCAGTTGTTCATTCAGCTTTTTGGTTTGCTTTTGTGTCCATGTTAAATAAATCACACGTTCAATAAAAATCACACACAGCACCGCTAGGCAGGCATACATCATGTAAAAAATAATACTATGAACTAATTCAGCATTCATATTCAGTGAACCTTATAGTTTTGCAGATAGAGAAATAACAAACGTACGCTCTTCACCAATGTTATACAGTGGTGCTGAACCTGTTGCTGTGCCTGTTGTTTTTGAGTTGATTTGAACTGTTTTTGCAGATGCTAAATACTCTTTATCAAAGATATTATTTACACCAAAGCTAAGCGTCACATCTTTAACAAAATTACCTTTAACGGGTACATGTACACCAGCTGCGAAGTCAAATGTTGTACGACCTGAGATTTTTTCATCATTGGTTAAGTCGCCATAAAATGGCCCTGTGTAGTTACCGCTAAAGTTCCAAGACCATGTACGGTTGTCATAGCCTATACCTGCGGTAAAGACATTTTTAGATGTATTTGGCGTTTGTTTACCCACGGTTGGTAAAGAAACACCTTTCTTCACAGCCATACCTTTTTGCTGAGAATCAGTGTAACTATATGACGTGTAATAGTTCATGTTATACGGTAAGTTACCGCTCCACTCGAGCTCTACACCACGGCTATCCACTTTACCTGCATTGATCATTAAGTCGTCACCACTCCCATTTTGGCTCGAGATTTGACGATTTTTATAATGCATATTAAACGCTGTTGCACTTAGCAACATGTCTTGTGTTTGGTAACGCCAACCGAGCTCTTGGTTTAAGCTTAACTCTGGTTTTAAACTGATTGAATCATCTGCGTTATACAGCACATAGCTTTGTGGTGCACGCATGTTTTTAGAGAGGTTATAGAAGAACTGGTGTTGATCATTAAGTTGATATTTGGCACTAAAGTTCGGCAATAGCTCATTATATTTAGCCTGCTTTGTATATGCTGTTGTAGATAGACTGCCGAAGTTATTTCCTTTACGTTCAACATTTTCCCACGCCAAACCACCCAACAATGTCACTTTAGGTGAAACATACCAAGCATCTTGCAACCATACACGTTGTGCAGGTGTAATCGTCAACTGATTACGCCCTTGTACCACTTGACCTTTAGCATCTATAAACTGGTTTGACTCTGCCCAAACATCACGAGGTATACCATTGTCTGTATAGATAAAAGGTTGTGTTTGACGTTGACGTGCACGCTCATACCAATAACCTGCAGATAAACTATGCTGGTCATTCAAGTCCCATTTGGCTTTAACCGTGACTCCCGGACGCCATGTTGTAGTCATTGATGGACGGTAGAATTTTTGAGTATTAATAACATTTTTTAAATCATACAAATTTGACTTGCTCGATGTATTTAAAGTTTTTGATTCAGTAGCTCCACCGCCATTACCCCAATAGTAATATGGCTGAATGGTTGCTTTAAAACTGTCGCTTAAAATCAAATCTTGCGTAAATGATACATTCAAGTTTTCAAATGGGTTACGTGCATATTGATAATATTTAGAGTTCGTTGGATTTGATGAATAATCTGCTTTATGTCCTGTTGTGCCATCTGGATTTGGACTCGCATCAAAGTCACTTTTTTTCACTGAATTGTATTGATAGTTTTCTTGTTTATTATATTTCACAATCAAGCTACTGGTGTTGCCATTGTCTGCTTTATAAAAAGCATTGGCTTCAACTCTATTACTTTCTAAATCACCTTGACCTTTCCATTTATCGGCAGTTGTATGTGAGGCAGATAACCATGCGCTAAAGTTACCTATTTGGCCTGTTTCAATACGAGCAAAGGTTTTTTTCAGGTCATTACTACCAAATTTTTGCTCTACAAATAAACCTGCATTTTTATCTGGACGCTTGGTGCTTAAACCAATATTACCACCACTCGAACCAATATGTGGGCCGTCTACTTCTGCCGAACCTTGGGTCACAAACACTTGACTAATATTTTCCGAATCACCTAAAAGGTTCGGATATACCGCATAGTTTCCAGAGTCATTTAAAGGAATACCATCGGCAGATAAACCAATTTGATCTGCACCCATGCCACGCATGGTGTAATTCAAGCCACTAATGCCCGATGAGTCGGTACTACTCATTTGTAAACCGGGGACTTTGGCAATTTTATCTAAGGCATTACCTGCGCTCGGATTACTATTTAAAGCATCACTGGTCACTACCGAACGGGCTTTTGGTGTGTCTTCTTGTACCATCATGCCACCGCCCAAAGCTTGGCCTTTCACAGAAACCACACCCACATCTACACTTTGAGCCTGTGCAGTTGCAGATAAGAGTATAGACAGTACCGAAACTGACAATAATTTTTTCTCAAACGTTTTCATTTCTTTCCCCTGTAGTTAAACTACGGCGCTGTATAATTTAATGTCGCAATAAATCGTTTTTGGCTTTCACCTGAAAACGCATCTTCAGGAAATGGCTCAACCTGTTTAATGGCCTGTAAACTTGAAAGTGCAGCACGGTTAAGCAACATACTTTTAGATTTTGAAGCAATACCTGAGTCCAAGACTTTGCCACTACGGTCAATCTGCAACCATACCTCCACATTACCCTCTGGTCGCTCAAGCGATGCTTCTCGCCCTGTTGGATAACGCTTCTGTTGCTCAACGGCAGATTTGACTTTATTTAAATAGCTTGCTTCCGCTGAATGATTTCCTGTGGTAGCAGGTGGTGCAGGCTTTGGTTTTTCTGCAACAACAGGCTCAGCTTTGGCTTTGGGCGCCTCTTGCACTTTTTCTGCCACAGGCGCAGGTTTTTCTACTGGCTTTTCAAGCACTTTTTCAGTGACTTTTGCTTCAACGGCTGGCGTTTTTTGTACTTTTTGCTCAACCTTTTCTACAGGTTTAACCTTGGGTTCAATTTTTGGCTGTATTGGTTTTTGCTTAATTGGTTCAACCACTTTGGGTTTTGGTTTCTCTTCAACAATGGCATCTTCTGGTGGAGCTTCTGGCTCAGGCATTGCCTGTACTACAGGTGTTGGTGGTGTAACAACAGGCTCTGGTGGCGCAGCTAAAGTAATTTCAATGGGCTTTTCATCATATTTAGGTTCAATTTTTAACACATCTGGTTGTGCTAAAAAGAGTAAATATGCCCCAATACACACCGCAGGACACCAACTTAAAGCCTTCCGATGCTGATAAACAACATACATACTCATACTAGACTTTCCGTGTAGCCAAAGACACCGAGGTAAAGCCATCTGCTCGTAAACGATCCATTACACTCACCAACTGCTCTACTGCAACCCCTTTGTCGCTATTAATAATTACAGCAATACTTTTACCAGATTGTTGTTGCGCTTTAAGTGACTGAACGAGTTGATCTATGCTGGTATTTTGACCGTCAAGCTGAATTTGATTTGCTAATAACGTCACAATCGCTTTCGTTTGTGGTTTTAATGCTTGTGAAGTGGTTGCAGAAGGAAGTTGTGTTTTAAGCCCTTGCGATGGAATCACATTTAAACTAATGAGTACAAAAAAAACCAACAAGAACATCATGACATCAATCATGGGAATGAGTTCGATGTGTGGCTTTGCTTTTTTTGTTTCACTCCAACTGCGCATTATTGTCACCATTACCTATTGAATGCCAAATAGCATATGGGTCAAATATGACAAAGTATTGATAATTTTATGACAGTTTCATTAAATAAAAATGTTTTAAAATCAAAAATTTAAATAAAAAAATACCAATATATATATCGAATCATAAAAATATGACCGATATTTATATTGGCAAAGGTAAAACTTAAATATACTAAGTGGTTATTTTTTGGCTTGACCTTTTTCAAAAACTGTATAAAATTGCCACCACGTTGCCGACATAGCTCAGTTGGTAGAGCAACTGACTTGTAATCAGTAGGTCCTCAGTTCGAATCCGAGTGTCGGCACCAACGTATTTTATAGACCATCAATCATTATTGATGGTCTTTTTTTATGTCTACTCTGGCAATTTTAATGCCTGAACAATACTTGACCATGGTACATACTTAAAGTTTTGGTTACCTTCAGGCATGCGTTTATGACCATCTTGTGCTACAAACATGCCATTTTGCCATACGCCACCCATGGCAAAATTACTTACTTCTAAACCATCTGTTTCAGAAATAGCATCTATGTTTTTTTCAAGGTTCATCCCCACTTTAAAACGACCACGATATTGGTACGGTACGGTCGCATCAACCACCACATAGCTATCATTACCTTGGCTTGAGAACACCAAATAACTGTGGTTTTTACCTTGGTAAATACCCATACCTTCAATGTCATCTTTCACACCATGCTCACCCACAGCAATCACTTTTTGCAATGCTTCATTGTTTGCTAGTAGGCTCATGCTCCATACCGCATGGTCTTCTTCACCCAAGAAAATACGATCATTGAGGTCATCTACCACACAACCCTCAGGCTGGGTTTTTACAGCAAAGCGCTTAACTTCCGTACCTTGTAATTGTTTGTTTTTGCCCGTGATTTGATATTGTACAAATGTGCCATCTTTATCATTCGGAATAGCAAAAATATCTTTGTCACGGTTTTGGTATAAACAAATACCGTAAATGTCTTTTAAGCTGGTCGCGACTTCACCCAGTACTGACAGCTTACCTGTGCTTTGATCAATGGCAAATACATGCAAGCTGTTTTGATCACGATTGGTGGCTATCGCTACATCTACACGTTCATTTCCCCACATAAAGTTTGGGCGAATATCAACATTATTTAAGCGACCTACAGGTAAATACTGCACCTCTTTACCTTGTAAGTCATAGACTTGTAGGCCACCGAGTTTATCTGTACCCAGTACTCTAGATTGGCTCGGGTTTTTCACATTATGCCAAATGGCTGGGTCATCTGCTGCATCACCTGCATGTGGCACACTTACCGTTTGTACTTCTGGTTGTACCGTCACCACGTCAGTGGTCGCAACTGACGCGGTATTTGGCTCAATATTGGCTTCTTTTTCAGACAAGCTGGCTATTTTTAATTGATGGTTGTCATTCACTAAAAATTTAACTTGATCTTGCTCTGACCAAACCTGTAACTGTTCAGGTTTTTTCATCTCTGGCAAAGACCATGTTTTTAAATACGTCCAAGCTTTACCTTTTTGCTCATATTGGTACATCAGGTGTGCTTTTTCATCTAACATAAAGGCAGTTTTGCCAACTAAAGCCATGCCTGCAGGAGTACCTTGGATCTGACCATGTGGCTGTACTAAGTCAACAATTTGACGTGTAAAAGGTTGCTCGGGGTCGGCAGGATATTGCCATACACCAATGCCTTCTTCATTGATCAGCAGTTTGCTTTTATGCTGATCAACCGCACATGCACTACTCCCCACAGGCAGATTTAACTGACGTACCAATTTAGGCGCAACAACTGTCGTTCCATTTTGGCCAATAATCCACTGCTCACCTTGCCCTTGTTCACCAATAAGAAAAGAAAAGAGGTCTTTACTTTCGTTTTCATATAAACACAGCGTTTCTATTTTAAAGGGAGTTTTCGGCAGTGCAGTCATTTTTGACCATGTGTTTGTTTTAAAGTTAAACGTACTGGTCATCGCTTGCTGAGTTGATAAATCAACCACTTGGACTAAAATCTGTGATGCATCTAAAACACGATACCCCACCGAACCGAATTTCCCCTCTAATTGGGTCAACACTTTATTTTGCTGGTCTAAAATGCGTAAACCTTGGTTTTTACTGCTTTGAATCACAAATGCTTCAGGCCATGCAGCCACAGCAAGATGCTGAACTGCTTCGACTTTAAATGCTTTATCTTCCATCGTCTTAAACTCAAGTACAGTGTGACCACTATGCACTTGGCTGGCAGAAACTACGGCTTCTTTATGCTCAGGAGCTTGACTACATGCACTCAGTATCAGTGCCATACTACTGATTAGTAACGTTGTTTTAAACATATTCTTAACCATCAATTACATTAGAAGTGTGTGAATGTCAGTGCCAATTTATAGGTTGGGCCGTAGGTTTCATACTGTGCATTCATTGACTTTGAACCTGTGTACGCGTAGTACGCCTGATTGGTCACATTCCCCACATCAAACTTCACTTTAAGTTGTTTAGTGATGTTGTAGTAAGTGCTAATATCTACAAAGAACTGCTTGTCATTGTAAATATCTAATGCAGGTTGGCTCACATCTGTAATTTGATACACGTTTGCCGATTTATAATTGGCAGATACTTTCACCCCTGCTCGCTCACCCTCCCAACCCAACAATGCATTACCTACAAAGTTTGACTGACTTGGGAAACGAATATGGCGTGTGGTATAGGTATCTGAAATCGTTGCATCTGAGTGGCTCAGTGTTGTATTTAAGCCCCAAATTAAACCATTCCAGGGTACAGGGAGTTGATCCATTTTTTGTGAATACGCAAGCTCTAAGCCATAAATTTTCGCTTGCTGACCATTTCTATAAGTCGTGGCTGTGTCAAAATCAGCCCATCTGCCTTGACCAGATACATCTGTTTGATAAACAAAATTTTTGATCTTTTTATAAAATACATTGGCAGATAATGTGCCTGCCGTACCAAAATAATGTTCGACACTTAAATCAAAATTATTGGCCGTAAGTGCTTTTAAATCTGGATTACCAAACTCAGCTTCTAAGTCAGTATTACTCACATACATACCCGGTGAAGACTGAGCAAAAGTCGGGCGAACTACAGTGCTTGTATAGGCTGCACGAAGTAAAGTATTTTTATCTAATTCATAACGCAAAGTTAAGTTAGGCAACCAGTTGTTATAGTCTTGTTTGTGTGACGTTGGTGAAACTTTTCCATCAATATAGCCATAACCTTGTGAGGTCTTTTTAGTCCCTTCAAAGCGTAAACCAGCAATTACACGTAGCTTGTCGATATCTACTGTGTTCATGAAATATAAAGCATTGATGTTTTCTTTACTCTTAAAGTCATTCACCGTAGATGCTTCTAAATCTATATTTTTATTTGGATCTAAACCGACTAAATGATTTTTAGCAGCAACTTCATCAATAAATGGGCCAAAACTTGCGAGGCCATAATCAGCATCACCATAAAAGTCACTGGTACCCAGATTATTAAGTTTTTTATACACCCACTCATTTTCATCATTGGTTTTTTGACGATGGCTCACTTTACCACCAAACTTAAACTGTGCCGCATGCTCGGCCAAGCTATAGTCACGTGTAAAATCGAGCTTAATATTTTTCTCAGTGTCTTTGGTCAGTGCTTGCTTTTCTTTAATACTATTTAACGTGAAATTCTTTGGATTATTTAAATCACTTACACTTGAAGTAAATACAGGACGTTTGGTATCTGAGTAACTTAACCCTTTAAATTTCCCAGTATATTCTGCACCAGACAACCCTTGTGGGTCATGTTCTTGAGCTTCACTGTAGCCCAACTGCCCTTCAACCAACCACATGCCCAGTTGTTGCTTACCACCCAGTACGTATGACTGTATATCTTGATCTTCTTCACGTGCTTTGAGTGCACGAGTCACTTTACCTGTACACACTTGATTCACCACACATGGGCTATCAAATTTCACATTACGTGCATAACGGGATTCAGTGTCATTAAAACTGCTATACAACGTTCTTAAATAGTATTGGCCTGAATCAGTACGCCAGTCAAAGTTAAGTCCTGCCCCTAAACGCTCCCGTGCAATATCATAATAACGCATCGAGATTTTATTCAGACCTTGACCTTTCCACTCACCTTCTGTTTCTACATTATCTGAGCCAAATTTACGATTTTGATAACTGAGTGCAGCAGCCACACCAAAATTGTCTTCTCCACCTAAAATACTAAAGCGATTACTGATTGCCCCAGAAAATTTTGGACTATATTTATCACGTAAGCTGTTATAACTGCCTTCAGCTGTGCCTGTATAAAATAGTCCTTTATGATCAAATGCAGACAAACTATTGACTTGAACTGTACCCCCCAAAGAGTTGGCATCTAAATCTGGAGTAAGTGTTTTAACCACGGCTAAAGACTGTACTAGTTCAGCAGGTAGAACATCTAAAGCCACACCACGGCGATTACTTTCCGGTGCAGGCACCAATGTACCATTAATCGTCACTGCATTTAAGTCTGCACTTAAACCACGTACTGTTACAAAACGTCCCTCGCCCTGATCTCGTTCAACAGATACCCCAGGTAAGCGCTGTAATGCTTCTGCTGCATTGTCATCTGGCAATTGCCCAATGCCATCGGCATGTACCACACTGCTAATACTGTCTGAGCTTTGTTGCTCACGTAGTGCTGCATTCATACTGGCAGCTTGTCCTGTCCCTGTGACTTGAATGACACCCAATGACTGTACGTCATTGTCTGCTGCATGTACTGGATTTAAAGCCATGAGTGCCAAGACCAATGTGCTCAATTGAAATGTATTTAAAGTTGTTTGTTGTTTTGATTTATGCATGACGTAATACCCCAAGCGAAATTAAATGTGCTAGGGGCACAATAAGTTGTAATTGTGAATGATCTGTTACAGCTTTTTTTTATCATGCTATTTTTGTATGTTTTAGTCTATTTTTTGTCAGTAAATGAGCTGATTTGACCTCAAAAAATGGATTTAAAATCACTATAAGTGCAACTATAGTGCATTAAATTACATATTTAGTATTAATTTAAAAAAATGAATGAGCTGTTTTGACGAAAAGCTAGCCATCAAAACGTCATATAGATTTGCTTAACTATAAAAAAACAGCCTATTTTTCCAATATGCGTACTCATCTCTCCCGTCCATTAAAATTTACCTATTATCTGTGCTTGCTGTCACTGTTGTGTATATTCGGCCTCATATTGTTTTTAGTCTTTGGTCAAATTAAACACATACCACAGTGGAATTGGGTTGATATTTTAGGTGAAGGGGGATCAACATTATTTATTGGTTTTTGGATTGCATTACTGTTAAAAGGCCGCCCCCAAGGCTATGTCACTAATTATATTTTTTTTGGTTTAAGTTTTATCTTTTTTCACCTTTGGATGGATACCCTAGACGAATTTATTCATTTGCCTAAAAATATTCACTGGAATGCATGGCTTGAATCTGTGCCTTTTCCCATTGGTATTGCACTACTCACCATTGGTTTAATGTATTGGAAACAAGAACAACTGGCAATTTCTAAACAGCTCCTTAAAACTGAACGCGTATTTAGAGATCATCGTTTGTTTGATGCACTGACCCCACTTGCAGATGCCAACTATTTTAAGGTACAGCTCAATACGCTCATACAAAACCTAGAAGAGCATGCACAGCACAGCGTTATTTTAATTGATATGCAACAGTTCGATGCCATTAATAAACAACATGGCTTTGATGAAGGGTCATTGATTTTACAGTATATTTCACAAATTTTAATTTTAAATCTAAGAGCAGATGACTTGGTCTGCAGATTGGCAGGAGACCGTTTTGTAGTACTACTACCGCACACCTCGTGCCAGCAGGCTGAAAAAATAATGCAACAGCTCAAAAAAGTGATCTCTAGCTGTCAGTATTACCCACAACATTCAGCACAAACGATTCCATTATCAATTTATGCCGTATATACCCCCATAAAACATACAAATGCACATTCAGTTTTACAGGATTTAAATCAACAACTTCAACACACCAAACAACATTATGCGACACACCAAATGGTGTCATTATGAATTATGAACATGATCATCTTTTTATACCCGCACATCATCAGCTGTCTTTACTCATCGATTTAGCCAGACAATATCATTTAGACGATCATATTTTACTTCATGGGAGTGGGTTGTTTTTACAAGATATCTTATCTGCCAATAAGAAAATATCTTACATACAATTTATAAAAGTATTAAACAATGCCAAACAGTATTTTCACAGTGATGATATCCGTTTTTTATTCGGTAAGCGATGTTTGACGACGCCATTTAATCATGCCTTAAAGTCTATTTTATATGCACAGAATTTCGAGCAAGCACTACAACGTTGTTTGGAATTTCATGCATTTGTTTGTCCTTGGCTCACACCTAAACTCATCAAAAACAATCATGAAATCATGATTTATTGGTTAAATGTACCACGTAATGATGAAGGCCTTTTTCTTCTTGAAATTAGTATGAGTGCATTTAAGGCTTTATCTAGAGACATTTTAGGAGAAAAAATTGCGTGGCGTTTCGACTTTAATAGTGATGAACCTGAGTATATTGAGCAGTATTGGAGCCATTTGGGAGATCAGTTACATTTCCGACAACCCTTGTCTTGTATGCGTCTGAGCATAAATTATTTACTCAAACCACTACAGCAACACTCTTTTACCTTATCGTCAACATGCTACTTACAGGCACAACATGATATTGAAAAATATCAACTACAACAAAGTTTTTTAGAAGCAGTTTATCGCTATCTAATGCAACATATTAGCCAAGGTGTTTCACTAGACACTACAGCCAGCCACTTTTCAATGAGCAGTGCCACACTTAAACGCAAACTTAAAAAACACAATACTTCGTTTCAAGCACAAGTTGATCAGTGTCGCTTACATACAACCATCATTTTACAGCGCATGCATGGCTTTAATAGTGAGCAAATTGCTCACCATCTGGCCATTCACGACCCCACAAATTTTCGTAGAGCATTCAAACGTTGGTGTGGATTGAATGTACAACAACTAATTTAAACCATAACATTTAGAAGTTGCCACGTTTTGATCACTACTTGAATTTGCTGGATAAACAAAACAAATCAGTGACTTTTTACCGTGCTGTAATGTCAATACAGGGCCTGTATCTTCAATTTGCGTACTTACAATTTTTGCCCCCTGGTTTAAAAACTCAGAAAGTGGTTTTTGTTCTGCTTTCAGTACAGTTGGGTACTCTAACGCATTGCCTGCAACTTTTGCTCCTGTTTGGGGTGGCCAATGTGAGTCTGCATAACTCAAGTGACTTAACGTACTTAAAGTGATTAATATGCCCACTGCTTTTAACATGTGATTTCCTAATAAAGTCACTCATTTTTCTAATATAAATATTTATCAAAAAAACTCGACATAAAGTACAAAAAAATTATAAATATCAACATAATGTAACTTAATAAACAATATTAATTTAAATATTGCTATGACTCGAAATATTTCATTAAATGATATTGTGTGACATTCAATATCAAGAAATTAAGCGATTTATATTTAAAGCTTTATTGGTAAATGCTACTTATTTTAAACACTTTACTCTACAATTTACTTTTATACCTTGACCTCAATACGACATGATTAAACATGCTGTCATTTTTAGTAAGCTCGGGCAAGCAACCCGAGCAGAGCAAGTGGTCGCTAGACTGAGTAATGCGATTGTCACAGGTTTACTAGAAGCCAATGAATGTTTACCCAATGAATCTGAGCTCGCTAAACTCCTTGGCGTCTCACATATTACTGTGAGAGAAGCGCTCAATACACTCAGAAATCAGAATTTAATTTATACGATAAGAGGACGTAATGGAGGGAGTTTTGTCAGTGATATATCCCAACAACAACGTCAATTAAGAGACCCCCTGACCCAACTCAGTAGTGATTATATTGCTGACTTAGGTGAAATCTATGCAGCAATTATGGTACGTAGTATTAAATTAGCAGTACATAGAAGTACACTGAAAGATATTAATAAAATTAAAGACTGTCTAAACATACTAAAGCAGTGCACAACTGCAGAACTGAAAGCACAAGCCGATATTCGACTTTTTTTAACAATTGCCGCTAACTCACAGTCGGCTAGACTTTCTAATACAGTACTAGAATTACAGTCTGAATGGGCTCCTCTTATTGCCATACTATATGTAAACCCAAAGATATATAAAAATATTGTTGAAATGTATGATGAGACTCTAACAGCCTTACAAGACGCTGATGAAAATAAAGCAACACAATCTGTAGACCAAGTCATTATGTATTTAACTGAGCGATTACTTGAAATAAAGAATAATGTATAAAACGGCATAAAAATTGTATCTAAATTGATAAGTCGCTTTATGGAACCAGTATCATGCTAAACACAGTATTGCTTAAAGATATACAAAACACTGTCAACGATGTTACAGCTTGTCTTAATGATGCTGTAAACTCTTTAGCCAATGCATTGACGCTTGTACTCAATGAAGAGCTTCTAAAAAATCATAAATCTTTAAATGTGTTAGAAAAAGCAAACGTTCAGTTGAGACCAATTATTCAAGAAAAATTAAAAGAATATCAATATTGTAGTGGTGCGGGTTTTGCTAGTCATATAGAAGATATGAAAGATCATAGCGACTACTGGTTACTTGAATGGTGGTTTAAAAAGCCACTCAATACAAATAATCAAAAATTAAACCTAGACCAAGCCACGCAGCAACACTTAGATTTTAGAACATTTGACTGGTTTACCGACTCTAAATTCTCCAAAGATACCTATATTCATGGGCCATATGTCGATTATGTTTGTAATACTTCTTATACTCTAACGGCAGCTCATCCTATTTTTATAGATAATACATTTGTAGGTGTTGCCGTAATTGACTTACTGGTTTCAAGACTGGAGGAATTATTAAGTGACTATTTTAGAAAGCTTAAGCATGACCTACTCATTACAAATACAGAAGGTAGAGTCATCTTATCAAATGCCCCTTCATTTCGTGTAGGGAGCTTAATCAAAGATACTTCTAGCTATGAAATGTTAGATCACACTTACTTTCAAATGTTTTATAAATTGAGACAATAATTCGTCTAATTCAGCTGTCTTCGTTTATTTGAAAACTCAATAGCATCATTTTCTGGGGCATCTGATTGACCATATGGTTTTGCGATAAACATGTAGATCATTCCACTACCGATCACGATAGCTAAGCCGACCAAAACAACCCATCGATCCAAAAAGGTTTGCCCAACACTTGGCTGAATAAGTAAATAAATCGCCATAATACCATAGAGCAGCGCCATAATATTGACTGCCATTCCTGCTGACCCAATGCTCCATTCTCCTGCAGGCTTCCACCCTTTTAGGCGCTGTCTAAGTGCAGCTAAAACAACCATTTGAAACGAAACATAAATGCCTGCAACAGCAAAAGCTGTAATTTTGGCTAAATTATCTGGCGAAAAATAGACCCAAACACAAATAATTAATGGCAATAAGCAACTTACGATCATTGCATTATCAGGCACACCCTTTTTCGATAGTTGAGATAGCCAACCACTTTTGGGCAACATATTATCTCTTGAAAACGAAAATACCAATCGACTCAGTGCTGCTTGTAAAGATAAAATACACGACAACATTGCAATAATTGCAATGACAATAAAAATACTTGCGCCTGTTGGACCTAAAGCATCTGTAAGAATGGCAGGTATTGGATCTGCAATTTTTCCTGAAATAATATCTTTTAAATTCGGTGAGGCAAGTAAATATCCTAAAATAGAAACAACCGCAGAAATGGCACCAAATACAATACTCAAAATCATAGCAACAGGAATTTGTTTACTCGGATTTTTCACTTCTTCAGCCACATTACCACAGGCCTCAAAACCAAAAAACATAAATAAGCCTAGCAATGAAGCAGATAAGAAAGCGCTGGTATATGTACCATCTGACCCTAATATGCCCATAGAATCAAAAACAATCGAAAATGGCTGAGCTCGGTGAAAAATAAGCAAATAGATTCCCAAAGCAATAACACTCACAATTTCACACCAAAACCCAATTCGAGCCACACGAGCAAGGTTCTTAGTGCCAGACATATTCATCACCATCACAAGAATGAGTAACACGACTGTAGTGATTAAAGCGTGACTTGCACTATTTGTATAATTTAAAAGCGATGCAACAAAACCTGCACTATATTCTGCAATGGATGTAATTGTAACGACTAATGCCCATAAATAAATCCAAGCAGCCATCCATGCATATTTTTTACCCCATAACCGCCGAGCCCATGGGTATAACCCCCCTGTAATTGGGTACTGTGAAGCAGTTTCACCAAACACTAAAGCAACTAATAACTGACCAAAAGCCACAATGAGAATCCACCAAATAGATGCTGGACCTGCCAACGTAATTGCTAAAGCAAAAAGTGAATATACAGCGGTTAAGGGTGACAAGTAAGTAAACCCTAATGAGAAATTAGAAATTAGTCCTATAGATCTTTCAAACGTTGGGGCAGTGTTTTTTTCTTGGTTATTTGTCATAGCTTATCTCTTTTATATTCAATAAAGTGAGATGGTATTTAGTGTCATTTTAATGAATCATAACAGCGCTCTACACAAAACTTACCCTGACTAAATTTGATAGTTAACTGTAATACAGTTCAATTTTATATGACCTTTAAGTACATGATCTCTAGATTTTTTTGATTACGTTATAAACCAAGCTGCTGATTCAAATTCGCAGCATCATAGTAATCACCTTGGTACGTTATTTTGCCGTGATGAAGGTGTACGAAACTGACACCTTTAAATGAAATATCTTTATTTGTAGGTGCTGTACCTGCCCATACTCCAGTATTTTTACCACTAAACTCCCACTCAAAAGCAATACTATCTTGACCAACAATCGGTTGGCCTATCATTTTCCATTTTAAATTTGGTACAGCATCCATAAATACTTTGATCACATGATCTCTTGCATTTAATTGCCCCACTTCAGATTTTCCAACTGTGACATCATAATATTGAACATCTTTAGAGAAATAAGTAGCAGCTTTTTCTGCATTGTGTGCATTCCATGCCGACATATAGTCTTTAATTACATCTTGCGGTGATGTCATCTCGGCATTTGCTAAACAACTCATGAATAAAACAGGTAACATGGCAAATATTTTCATATTTTATCTCGCATAAATTTATTATTGCTTCGCTATATAACAAACACTATTTACTTATAATTACTGTCACTTCATATAACGTAAAAGGTAGAATCACGCTATACATCAATTTTAGGTTTCATAAGCGCTCATCACATGCTTAATACGCATGTACTCTTCTAGGCCATAAGACGATAAATCTTTGCCATAACCTGATTTTTTAAAACCACCATGTGGCATTTCTGCCACTAAAGGAATATGTGCATTAATCCAAACCGTACCAAAATCTAAATCACGGCTAAAACGTAATGCTCTTGAATGATTCTGGGTCCATACGCTAGAGGCAAGACCATACTCAACATCATTTGCTTTCTCTAATGCTTCATCGTCTGTTTGAAAAGACTGTATGGTGATAATTGGACCAAAAATTTCTGTTTGAATCATTTCATCTTGTTGCTGTAACCCTGTCACAATGGTCGGCTCAAAATAAAATCCGGCCGATTCAATTGGGTTTCCACCTAACACAATGTTGGCATGTGAAGGCAATCGCTGTAAGAATCCTTGTACTTGATTAAGCTGATTTTTATTATTTAATGCACCATATAACGCGTGCGTATCATCTGGTGTACCACATTTAATATTTTTCTTTGTGTAATCAATTAAACCGTCTGTAAACTCATCATAAATAGAGGATTCAACTAAAATACGTGCAGCCGCTGTACAGTCTTGGCCCGCATTAAAAAATGCTGCTGTTGCAATACTTTCAATGGCTTTACTTATATTTGTATCAGCAAATACAACAACTGGCGCTTTTCCGCCAAGTTCTAGATGTGCTTTAGCAAGATTAGAAGCAGCAGATGCTGCAACTTGTAATCCTGCTCTGACAGAACCTGTAATTGACACTAAAGCCGGTGTTAAATGTGAAACAACTCTTGAGCCAGCCTCCGCTTTTCCCAAAACAACATTAAATGTGCCTTGTGGGAAAAAAGGCGCTGCTATCTCGGCTAAAATCAAACTACTTGTGGGCGTTGTATCACTGGGTTTTAAAACAACGGTATTACCTGCGGCCAATGCTGGAGCAATTTTCCAAACCGCCATCATGAATGGGTAATTCCACGGTGCCACTTGGCCAACCACCCCTAAAGGTTCTCTACGAATACTGGATGAAAAGCCCTCTAAATATTCTCCAGTCGATTTACCCTCTAAACAACGGGCAGCGCCTGCAAAAAAACGAATGTGATCAGCTGATGCTTTCACTTCCTCTTGAGCAATCATGTGCTTTAGCTGACCAGTTTCTATACTCTGCGCATTAACCAATCGCTCAAGGTTATCTTCTATAGCATTTGCAAGGTCAAGCAATGCTTTTTGCCTAACCGCTGGTGTTGTTTTACCCCATGTTTTAGATGCTTTTTTTGCAGAAATGTATGCAATATCTACATCTTCTTGGGTTGCATTTGGTGATATTGCATGTACCTTTCCGGTAACTGGACTAATGAGTTCGAATAAATCTCCTCCATCTGTTTTTCTATATTTTCCATCAATAAAGTGTTCTAAAGTGTGTATGGTCATTTTTATCGCTCATTTAAAACATATAACATATTATGTATTATGTATTTCTTTTACTGTCAATATTTATTTTTAAAATCTAAAAGTCATATGAGACCATTTTTAAACAAGTTGTTAGAATTTATTGTTATTTATCAAAGATAATGTAGATATATTCTATATGACTACAAAGAGTTAATCGTTTTAAAAATTTGGGAAGACATTCGAGTCTATTCCCTTCTTATATTCAAATTGAGTGAGATAACAAGAAATACAGCAACCAAAGAAATCTACTAAATAATAAGTAAGGCTTATATTGTATACAGTTGCTTAGCCATGTTATAAACACAAAAACAAAAAGGTATTCCTCATGACCATTAAAGACTTCTTACTTGCATGTATTGTCATTTTGGCATGGGGTGTCAATTTTGTAGTAATTAAATTTGGCGTTCAAGATATCCCACCATTCCTATTGGGCTGTTTACGTTTTGTTTTTGTGGTCTTTCCTGCCATATTTTTTATTAAACGCCCACCTGTACCACTGCGACTTATTTTAGGTTATGGTTTGGCCATTAGTTTTGGTCAGTTCAGCTTACTATTTTTTGCCATGCACTTAGGTATGCCAACAGGGATTGCTTCTTTAGCCTTACAAGCACAAGTCTTTTTTACACTCTTATTAGGCGTATTATTTTTAAAAGAAAATATGAAAATACAACACATTATAGGCATGCTTGTTGCCAGTGTTGGACTAGTTATTTTGGCCGTCAGTAAAGCAGGTATGAATAGCCATGTGCCTCTCATTCCATTTTTATTTATTTTAGCCGCAGCATTGTCTTGGGCAATTGGTAATATTTGTAATAAAGTAATTTTAAAACATGCCAATGTGAATGCACTGTCTTTAGTCGTTTGGGCAGGTCTTGTACCGATTATTCCATTTTTCCTCTGCTCTGTATGGCTTGATGGTATGGATAAAATCAGCAATAGCCTTATACACATACAAGCCAAAGATATTTTTGTGGTGTTTTACCTCTCTATTGTTTGTTCATTGATTGGTTATGGTTTGTGGGGCTACTTGCTTAATAAATATGAAACATGGCGAGTTGCACCACTTACACTCCTTATTCCTGTTGTTGGCTTAATTACAGGTTTTCTTGTATTAGGTGAGCGTTTATCTTACGCACAATATATCGGCGTATTCGTCATTGGTGTAGGGCTTTGTATTAATATGTTTGGTCAACGATTATTTGCTCGGTTCAGAAGAAAACAAACGAGCTAATCTTTAGATACTGTCACTTGTACATAATCAATTAAACCATCTTGGTATAGTTTTTGACATAGTTTTGCCGTCATTTTAATTTTTAGCCCAGACAGTCCTTTAAGTTTTTCTGCAGGTAAATGTTCAACGTAATGAGCAAATCCTGCAAATACATCTTGGCTAAGTACTTGTATATTTAAGTCATTATAGCCTTGGGATTGAACCATGCATTGAAGTGTTGTTGCTGTTTCGATGTGTTTAAACTGAACATTGGCTACTTTCAATAAGTACTGGTATGTCTTTTTTTGTAGCCATGTTTGCTGTTGCCAACGTTCATTCAGGAGTAAATGGTGAAAACCAACTCTCGTGTTTGGCTTTACTACATGTGCAATCGCTTTAAAAAAGTCACTCAATCCACTGTGATATAAAGCATCTATACAGACAATCACATCATATTTCTGTTTTAAACAATCAAGTGACAAAAATGAACTGTGATAAACCTGTATATCTTGGCACCTATTTTGAATATTTCTTACACAATCTGCTTGTAATTCCACAGCAGTAATCTGCTGTACTGAATAATACCGTTGCCAAAAAAATAGACTTGCGCCTTGTCCGCAACCTAAGTCTAACAAGTGATCGGTTTTACATACTTGCAGTTGATTGGCTAAATTGATTGCCAACTGCTCACAGGCTTGGACATAACTTTGGTTTTTTGAGTGCCATAAACCTAAGTTTGTCCATGCACAGGTTTCAGTATCCCCCAATTGGCTGGCATCTATCGCATATTTATGCGCCAATGCCCAGCGAAATTGAGGTAATTTATGCACCTTAGTACCCTAACTCTGGTGCCACTGTCACTTTAGGTTTCAACCCTACAAATGGAAGTGGTGCACCTAGGTTTTTTGCAATTTGCATGGCAGATGTCACGGCAGATTCTAAAATAGGTAAGCCATCACATGACCATGAACCACAAAAATATACCTTACGGTCAGTTGCCTTTTGACGGCGTTGCAGTTCAGAGTTCAGTTCAATCGTTTGTGAGTTCACCACTGCACGACTGAGTTTTACAGTCGAAACAATTTTTTTCTGGTCAATCGGCATCACAGGTCGCCATGTCTGAAATACAGCCTCTTTACCCACCAACGTTGGCTCAATGGCATTCATCCATACTGTAAACTGTTGTTTAGTAAATGGACGATCCATCATATAACTGAGTACAGACCAGTCTTTACGGCGTGGTGGCATAACTGTAGCATCTGTATGTATAACCAAATCACCTTCTTCAAACTTAAACTGTTTGAGTAAGGCCAAATCATCGGCGAATTGTTCTAAGTTTAAAAACTCTTCTAACTTATTGGTTGGCGTCGCTACAATTGTACGGTCGAATTGTCGTTTAATGCCTGCTGCATTTTCAACATAAACCTTCTCACCCTGAAGCTCTACTTTCGTGACAGCCGAACCGCTTTCAATATTTATGCCATCAATTAGTTTACTTACAAATGCAGGCGCACCGCCTTGTAAACGCAGTAACTGATCGCCATTGGTTAATTGTTGTAAAAAAACCAATAACGGTTTGGCAGGCCACTCACCAATCGTTTGAGGGTTACAGGTACAAATGGTATACAACACAGGCATGATCGCCCCATGCCAAAATACTTCTTCAATCTCATTTTTATTAATAAACTCAGATAAAGTAATATCTTGACGCTTCGATTTAAAAAAGCGGTAAATCGCACTTTTTAATTGCAACATGCCTTTCACTAAACGCACGCCGTACTGCTGTAAGCCTTTACGATTATTAATAATTGGAAAATTACCAATCGGTGCTCTAGAAGTCGTCAACCATGTTTCAATTTTATCTTCAAATAACCAACTACACGACATATATGTACGTACAGGAAAAGTATCTATGCCTAAGTGTGTGGCTAAACTTAATGTGTTTTTCCAAAGATAGGGGTTCATTACACGTAGTGGTACATCAATCATTCCACCATCAAAAGCAATACTGTGGCTGTCGATTCCTCGGCCAGGTAGTGCTTCAAATACAGTAATATTATGCCCGGCATCTTTTAAAATTCGTGCAGTAGCTAGTCCCGCCATGCCACTTCCAATGACTGCTATATCCACGTAGGTATCCATTAAAGAGTTTTTTTTATTATGCGTGATATGAAACAGAAAGACTTTATTAAAAAATACCATTCTGAATGGGTTATGTGTGTTTTTTTTTAACAAGCTGTACATTTATTCAATATCAGCTCACCAATGAAATTAAATCTAGAAAAACTATACGTATTAAAGACGTCATCTACAGCACTATTTAAAATCGCCTGTATCATAAAAAAAGACCCCGATGAACAGAGTCTTTCTATGATGATTAAATTACAGTTTAAAGCAATAAAGAACGAATATCTGAAAGCAGTTTCGTTAATTTATTGGTAAAACGTGCAGCATCTGCACCGTTAATGACACGGTGGTCATAAGACAGTGACAATGGCAACATTAAGCGTGGTTCAAAGTCTTTACCATTCCATACAGGTTGCATGGTCGCAGGTGAGATACCCAAAATTGCAACTTGTGGCCAGTTCACCAATGGCGTAAATGCTGTACCACCAATACTACCTAGACTGGTAATCGTAAAGTTTGCACCTTGTAAGTCTTTCGGAGAAAGTTTTTTCTCACGTGCTTTTTTACTCAGCTCACCCAATTCAATTGCAATATCTTTAATTGATTTCTGATCTGGATTACGTAGCACAGGTACAGTTAAGCCATCTGGAGTTGCCACTGCAATGCCCATATGAATTTCTTTACGCAGCAGCACAGACTTTTCATCATCAGCTAAATGGGCTGCAAAATATGGCTCTTCTTTTAACAAGTGTGCCAATGCTTTAGCAATAAATGCCAAAATAGTTAAACTCACCCCTTGTTGTTTAAAGCCACCTTTTAGCTCGCCACGCCACGCTTCTAGCTCAGTAATATCCGCTTGGTCAAACTGAGTTACTTGTGGAATAAAGTTATTTAAGCACAACTGCGGTATAGACACTTGTTGCAAACGTGTGAGCGGTTTTTCTTCAACACCACCATGCGCTGTAAAGTCAGGTAATTTTGGTAATCCTGACTTGACTGCAGGGGCTGCTTTTTCAACCACTTTAGGTGCTTCAGTCAAACGCCCTTTCACATAAGCAAAAACATCATCTTTCATGATTCGCTCATGCGGTCCCGATGATTTCACTTCTGCCAAGAGCACACCAAGCTCACGTGCTAATTTACGTACTGCTGGGCCGGCATAGACTTTTGCATTTTCTGCTTGCTGTGCTTTGCTCAGCTTTTCTGTATGCGTAGATTCAGAAGCTGGGGTCGATTTTTCAGCTGGCTTTGGTGTAGCAGGTGATTTTTCAGATTGAGCTGCAGGTGCTTGTTCAGTTTCTTTTTGAGGCGCTTCATTCTGCTTTTGGCCTTCTGCTTCTACCGTAGCAATTTTAATGCCTTGGCGAACATCTTGCCCAACTTCAATATGAATGGCCTTAATCACACCAGATGCAGAGCTTGGTACTTCAACGGTCGCTTTGTCTGACTCGACGACTAAGATACTGTCATCTTTTTCAATGCTATCGCCAACTTTAACTAAAATTTCAGAAACGGCTGCTTTATCCACACCCAAATCAGGCACAATAATCTCTATTTCACCTGCCGGTTGTTTATTTTGTGCAGGTTGAGTATCCGCATCCGCTTGCTGGTTTGAATGAGATGCTTGCGGAGCAGGTATTTTATTGACTTGAACAGGCGGAGCTTCAGGTGCTTCACCACCGACCGTTTTGACTGTAATTAAAAGCACACCCTCTTGAATGGTATCGCCTTCTTTTACAGCAATACTTTCAACTGTTCCCGCTTCGGTACTTGGTACTTCCACAGTCGCTTTATCTGACTCAACAACAACAATACTGTCATCTTTTTCAATACTGTCGCCAACTTTGACCAGTATTTCACCAACAGATGCTTTTTCAACACCAATGTCAGGGACTTTCACTTCAACCACTTTAGATGTACTACTTGAAGCAGGCTTCGCCTTTTCTTGCAATACAGTTGTGGTTTTACTTGGCTCAGGTGCAGGCGCAGGTTTCTCTTCCACAGCTTCAGCTTTCGGTTTTTCCTGATTTTCGCCACTTTCTAGCTCAATCAGAGGTGTACCTTGAGCAATCTCATCACCCTCTTTGACCAAAATCTTAGCCACAACACCTGCCGAAGTGCTTGGCACTTCAACAGATGCTTTGTCAGACTCGACCACAACAAGGCTATCATTTTCAGCAACTTGATCGCCAACTTTAACCAAAATCTCTGCAACTGTGGCGTGATCTACACCAATATCAGGTGTTTTGATTTCCATTGTTTAGTTCTCCTCACCTGATTGCTCTTCATATGCAGCAACCGCTTGTACTTCAGGGTGTGCTTGTGGAGCCCATGCAACAGGACGGTCTGTATCTAGTTCAAAAGAAGAAATCGCATCTTTGACTAAACGGTTATCCACTTCGCCTTCATCTGCCAGTTTTTTCAACGTTGCAACGACAATGTGAGCTGCATCTACACCAAAGTAGCTACGTAAATTTGCACGTGTATCTGAACGACCAAAACCATCTGTACCTAGTGTCACATAAGGACGATTGTCTGGTAAGTAAGCACGAATCTGTTCGCTATATGCGCGCATATGATCCGTTGCAGATAACACAATACCATTTGTTGCACGTAGTTTTTGTGAAACCCAAGATTCTTTTGTTTCGTCAGTCGTTGGATGTAAGCGGTTATATTCGTCACACACCATACCATCACGCGCTAGCTCGTTAAAGCTAGTGACACTCCAGACATTGGCATGAATTTGATATTCTTCACGTAAAATTTTTGCAGCTTTTATCACTTCACGTAAAATCACACCTGAACCTAGAAGCTGAACAGTCGCCTTTTCATCTTCTTGTAACAGATACATACCACGTTTAATACCTTCTTCAGCACCTTGTGGCATTTCTGGGTGTTCGTAATTTTCATTCATTACTGTTAAGTAATAGAAAACACGCTCTTGTTCTGCATACATGCGCTTTAAGCCGTCATGCATGATCACAGCCAATTCGTAACCAAAACAAGGGTCATACGCCACACAGTTTGGAATGGTGCTGGCTAAAAGATGTGAGTGACCATCTTGGTGCTGTAAGCCTTCACCATTAAGCGTTGTACGGCCTGCAGTTGCACCAAATAAGAAGCCTTGTGCTTGTGCATCGCCTGCTGCCCATGCAATATCACCAATACGTTGGAAACCAAACATAGAGTAATACATATACATTGGAATCATTGGCAAGTTATTGGTTGAATAACTGGTTGCTAATGCTGCCCATGCACTCATTGCACCCGCTTCGTTAATCCCTTCTTGGAGCATGTGACCATCTTTTGCTTCACGATAATTCATGAGCTGTTCTTGGTCTTCTGGAATATAGTGCTGTCCATGAGCGGCATAAATACCGAGCTGACGGAACATACCTTCTAAACCAAAGGTACGCGCTTCATCCGGTACAATCGGTACAACATGGTTTTTCAGTGCTTTTTCTTTAAGCAATGCAGAAATTAAACGAACAGATACCATTGTAGTTGACTGTTCTTTACCACCACTACCTTTAAGTACTGCATCAAATACTGAAAGCTCAGGAATAGGCAGCGCAACGCTGTCTTTACGGCGCGCAGGTAAATATCCACCCAATGATTCACGGTGTGCTTTTAGATATTTCATCTCAGGTGAATTTTCACTTGGACGATAGAACGGCAACTCTTCAAGCTGTTCGTCGTTAAACGGTAGGTTAAAGCGATTACGGAAGTATTTTAGTGATTCTAACTGCATTTTTTTGATTTGATGCGTTTTATTAACCGCTTCAATTTCATCAGATAGACCATAACCTTTGACTGTTTTGGCTAAAATCACCGTTGGTTGACCATTACTTTTTGATGCAGCGGTGTACGCAGCATGTACTTTGTATGGGTCATGACCACCACGATTTAATGCGTCAATATCATCATCGCTTAAGTTTTTAACCAACTCAGCCGCTTCAGGATATTTACCAAAGAAGTGTTCACGGGTGTATGCACCGCCTTTCACTTGGTAACGTTGATAATCACCATCTACCGCTTCTTCCATACATGCTTTGAGTGCACCAGAGGTGTCTTTGTCTAGTAACGTATCCCACTGACGACCCCAAACCACTTTAATCACACGCCAGCCTGCACCACGGAAAATAGATTCAAGCTCTTGGATAATTTTACCATTACCACGTACGGGGCCATCTAAGCGTTGTAAGTTACAGTTGACCACCCAAATGAGGTTATCTAACTTTTCACGACCTGCTAGAGAAATCGCACCTAAGCTTTCTGGCTCATCCATTTCACCATCGCCAAGGTATGCCCAGACTTTACGGTCTTCTTCTTTAATCAATCCACGGTTCATTAAATACTTTTGAATATGTGCTTGATAAATTGACATGATTGGCCCAAGCCCCATAGATACCGTTGGGAACTGCCAATAGTCAGGCATAAGGTATGGGTGAGGATAACTTGGTAAACCATTTCCATTTACTTCACGGCGGAAATTACCCAACTGCTCTTCAGTCAAACGCCCTTCTAAAAATGAGCGTGCATAAATACCCGGTGCACAGTGTCCTTGGTAGTAGATCATATCTCCACCAAAGTTTTCGCTATTTGCACGGAAAAAGTGGTTAAAACCGACATCGTACAGTGTTGCAGATGATGCAAAGCTGGCTAAGTGACCACCTAAATCATCACCTGTTTTGTTGGCACGAAGTACCATGGCCAACGCATTCCATCGAATAAGTGCGCGGATACGGCGTTCCATATCTCGGTCGCCAGGCATGGTCGTTTGTTCTTCTACAGGAATTGTATTCACATATGGCGTGTTGAGTCGCTGAATAGGAACATGTTTTGCAATCGCTTGTTGGTATAACTTTTCTAATAAGAATGCAGCACGATCTGTTCCCATGTGTTTTAAAACAGAGTCAAAGGCATCTTGCCATTCTTGGGTTTCTTGTGCGTCGGTATCACCATAGTACGCCATATTTCACCTTTCCTTAATCGTTAATCGTTAGCCACATCTATTTTTACCATGTTTTTATAGCGGCATGTAATGGCTAGAATTAAATACAATACCAAAATAACATTTCGTAAATAAATACGTAGCAGATAAGTCACTTATTTACACAAAAAAAATCGCCAAATTGGCGATTTTTTCATAGACAGTCTTTTCGTACAGTTTATATCTCTTTACACCATATCTATTATAACCGATTTTTTGGGCTGATCTTATGGCAACATTGCTAAATAAGTACCCGGATTTCGACGTATACCATCTGAGACAATTTCAAAATGTAAATGCGGGCCTGTACAACGCCCTGTACAACCAACTTTGGCAATTTCAGCCCCTGCTTTCACACGATCACCTACACTCACCATCAATCTTGATGCATGGCCATAACGTGTCAAATAACCATTACCATGGTTAATTTCAACAAATTGTCCATAGCCAGATACCCAACCCGAACGAGTGACAACCCCTGTGCCAGACGCATAAATGGGTGTGCCTGTAGGTGCAGATAAATCTAAGCCTGAATGACCTTCTTTTTTGCCAAACATAACACGTTGCCCAAAGCTAGAGCTAATTTTAGCACTTGAAGGCAATGGGCTTTTTGTTAACCACGACATAATTTCTTTTGAAGATGTATTTGTTGCTGCAGTTGATTTATTGGTATTACGCAACGTAATATGAGTACTCATTTGCTTTGTATCAACTACTGCATTTGAGTCTTGCGCATAAGAGCCTTCTGCAAGAGTACGCTCTAAACGGTCTGTTTTAGTCACTGATGTTTGACTATTGTCCATCAAGTCAGCAAAAACTACAGGAGATGCAAAAACCACTGACAGCGCACACAAAATACGTCGCATAGTAAACCTCTAAAGTCGTGACGGTTAGCTTTCACTAGATTAGCTTTTAAGCTTCATTTAATACATATAAGAGACCATACATGGCACAACCCCATCTGTTTTTCCAAAACCAGCAAAAAAATCAGAAAAGTAGCCCCGCTAAATCTCTCACACAACACGTTTTGTATTGGCAAAAACTCACTCAACTATTACAGCCTGTTTTACCACAACCTGAACACTGGCAAATTGCCCGCTATCAGAACGGTATACTCACACTCTCTGGTGAGAACCAAGCCATGATTAGTAAAGTAGGTTATTTACAAAAGCACTATGTGCAACAACTTTCACATATGGAAGCATTCAAAGATTTACAGGAGATTCATGTTCGATTACGAACAAAAAGTGTAAAAAAAACCAATGAAATAAAGCCCCAACCATTGTCTACAGAAACACAAAACATGTTAAAAAATGCAGCCCAAATGGTGAATGACCCTAAGCTTAGCCAAGCTATGTACAACTTTGCAAGCAATAAAAAGAATAACACTTCATCTTAGCTTACAATTTGCAAAATCTAGTATTGTACTAAATTTTTAATAGTTGTTAAATTTTAGCCATTTAACTGACTGCAACATACGGAATCGGGCATTTATGTAGGTCATCAAATGTTACAATTTCATAGCTCGATGGATCTGATTTCACATTGCGTAATAACTGATTGTTCAAAGCATGCCCTGATTTGCATGCATCGAACTTGGCAATAATCTGGTAACCCAGTAGATATAAGTCACCCACTGCATCTAAAATTTTATGACGAACGAATTCATCGTTATAGCGCAAGCCTTCTTCATTCACCACACCATTTTCATCGAGTCCAATGGCATTATCCAAACTGGCACCGAGTGCTAAATTATTGGCTTTTAAAAAATCGAGATCTTTCATAAAACCAAATGTACGTGCATCACTCACTTCATACACAAAAGTTTCAGTTGAGAAATCTATGGTTGCAGACTGATATTCTTTGGCAAAGGCAGGATGATTGAAGTCAATGGTAAAGTTCAGCTGAAAGCCGGCATGTGGGGTAAACTTTGCGGTTTTATCGTCAATGAGCGCTTCTACAGGCTTTAAAATACGAATAAACTTTTTAGGTGCTTCTTGTTCTACAAGCTCACCTTGCATCAGCAAGTAAATAAATGGCCCGGCACTGCCATCCATAATAGGTACTTCTGAAGCGGACACTTCAATAATAAGATTATCTATACCTAATGCAGCAATTGCACTCATGACGTGTTCAATTGTGCCTACTTTAGTATTGTCTTGAATGAGGTTTGAACACATAAATGCTTCTTGTATAAGCATTGCATCTGCAGGCAAGTCAACGATGGGGTCTAAATCAATACGACGAAAAACAATGCCCGAATCAACTGTGTGCGGCACAAAATTGATCATGACTTTTTGTCCGCTATGTAAGCCAATTCCACTGGCTCTAACAACACGTTTAAGGGTACGTTGCTTTAACATCTATACTCATATTCCACCAATAAAACCGCTATACGTTAGCACATTTCGCCATTGATAAAAAATAAAAAAGGTAGGTTCAGTACCTACCTTTTTTTAGATCGTATCAATTGAATATACCAATGCTACTTACCTTGTTGTTTTTTAAGGTATTCTTGAATACTTATACGGTTTGGTCTAGCACCTGTTTGTGTATTGTCTGCACTATTTAATGCATTTTCAATACCTTGCTGCTGGCGCTGAATGGCTGGAAGCTCTTCATCTGTTACAGTATTTGTTTGTTGATGAGGCATCTGAGCCTGTTGTGGTTGACTTACTTTTGTTGTTTGCGTGCCCGTATTTCGAGTTAAACCTGTTGCAATCACTGTCACACGAATTTCATCTCGTGCTTCAGGTTCAAATACAGTACCAAAGAATACATCGCCTTCATCTAAATCAACAATTTGATTTACAACATCGGTAATCGCCTTGGTTTCACTCAGCGTAATATCATTACCACCTGTAATATTAATCAGTACACCTTTGGCATTCATAATATTAACATTATCGAGTAATGGACTACGAATCGCTAAACGTGCCGCTTCTTCTGCACGATTTTGACCAGACCCTTTACCTTCGCCCATCATGGCATAGCCGCGTGTACTCATCGCATTTTTAAGGTCGGCGAAGTCAAGGTTAATATGTCCTGGACGAACAACTAAATCAAAGATACTACGCACCGCACTTAAAAGCACATCGTCTGCACGACGATATGCTTCTTGCATTGAAATATCGCCATAGACATTCAATAGGCGTTCATTTGGAATAATAATCAATGAATCTACATATTTTTCGAGTTCTTCAATGCCTTTTTCAGCAGATTTCTGACGACGACGGCCTTCAAAACTAAATGGTGTCGTCACAACACCCACCGTTAAAATTTCCATTTCTTTAGCAATTTCAGCCACAATTGGTGCAGCACCTGTACCCGTACCACCACCCATGCCTGCAGTTACAAAAACCATGTCTGCATCTTGGAGTTGTTGGCGGATTTGCTCACGACTTTCCTCTGCAGAGCGCTTACCTACTTCTGGGTTTGCCCCTGCACCTAAACCACGCGTGCTTTCTTGCCCAAGCTGGATTTTATGTGGTGCGCTCATACGATCTAAGGCTTGTTTATCTGTATTTGCACAAACAAAACGTACGCCTTTAATATCTGATTCCACCATGTGTTGTACAGCATTACCACCTGCACCACCTACACCAAATACAGTAAAACGGGCTTGACCGTTACCTTCGGTTTGTTCATCTTCTAAAAATTCAAATGAGGCCATGACCTTACGTGTTCCTAATGTTTAGCAGTTTGCAAACAACATTTACTGCCTTTAATTTTTAAATGGGTTACAGTGTGTTTTTAGAATGAAGTGACAAAGTAATACTTGTCAAGCCTCAGTTCTATGACTTACAACAACCGTACAATAACTGTCTAACGAAAAGACTTAAAAAATTGATTTGAGCTGTGCTTGAAAACGATCCCAACCATTTTTTAAACGGCCAACAAATGTTTTTTCATCAACATTTGGTTGGATGTCTATGGCATCCGATGGTTCTTTTTGACTATACAAAAGCAAACCAATCGCTGTTGCATATTGTGGACGTTTCAGCGCGGGCAACAAATCATCTGTAGCGGTCACACTGGTGGGTAAATTACCTAAATGTGCAGATACACCAAATAAACGCCTTGAGAAACTCACCACACCTTCAATTTGACTGGCAGCACCTGTGAGCACAACACCATGATACAAGCCACTCATTGCACCACTTTCAATCAGATCATATTTTACGGTATGTAGAATTTCCTCATAGCGTGCAATAATAATTTCGCTCAGCTCTATGCGACTAATCGTTTGAGGTCCTTCAATCCCTTTTACCTGAATCATATGGTCTGGCTTTACCGCCTGAAGATCGACACTACCATAAAACAATTTGATGCGTTCGGCCTCTTCTGTTGTTGTTTGTAAAACTGCTGCAATGTCGTGTGTGACGCTGTCACCACCGGCCGCATACGTTTTAGCAAAGACCAAATGCCCTTCTAAGTATACTGCAACATTTGTTGTTCCTGCACCAATATCTACTAAACAAACACCATAATCTTTTTCATCTTGCAACAAACTGGCTTCTGCTGTGGCCAAAGCACATAAAAT
Source organism: Acinetobacter boissieri (assembly GCF_900096955.1). Classification (GTDB taxonomy): domain Bacteria; phylum Pseudomonadota; class Gammaproteobacteria; order Pseudomonadales; family Moraxellaceae; genus Acinetobacter; species Acinetobacter boissieri. The sequence continues at coordinate 273,162 of NZ_FMYL01000001.1, forward strand.
CGTTTTTTCAACACGAATATTTGCACTTTTCATGGCACGGTCAAAATTTTGCATTTCATTGATCGGCAACATCATGAGCTGATAATGCCCTGAAATTTTGCTTGCACCTAGACCAACAGGATGAGTAATCCATTGTTCTGCATCGTCAAGCTGAAAACCCAGTGGTACAGCACTGGTCAAATACAATTCTGGTTCTTGCTCTACTTTATTTTTTTTCGCAGCCTCGAGTACTGAAACCACCTCACTGGTTGTAACAATCCTTTCATTATTAGTAATATAAGCCTGACCTTGGGCATAAAAACTTTTTAAGTCTGCACTTGGTATGGATACCCATGCCGAATTTATACGGCATTCTGTCGTGTCTTCTACGTCTGAAACAGCTTGCTTAATAGAAGCAATCATTTTATCGAGGCTCGTGATTTTTCCTTTTTTCATGCCTTGATTTCGCGCAGAAGCCATTCCCACAACTTCTATATGGTCTGGTGCATGTACTTTTGCAATAAGTACAGATACTTTATGTGTTCCAATATCTATTGCTACTACTGAAGGAACAGCGTCATTCATTACCTAATACCATTGACTTATCGTTTAATTAATTTGAGATTATTTTATTTATGTGTAAAAACCCTCATTATCACCCCAAAAGTGTATTATCTGCAAGGGTTTAGCTACGATTCGTTACAACAAATTGACCATGTGATACAGGAGGAATACCCTTCCATTGTATAGATAATCCATTTCTATACCTTAAATCTACTGTTGAAATTTGTGACCATACGGGTTGTAAATCTTGTCCTGCGAGTTGGCTTAAGTGTTGTAATTTACTCATGGTTTGATCCTGATCAACAATTAAGCGCAAACCACTATCAAATTGCATAAACCACGTCATACGCTCAGTCAAATATAACTCAGTTAAATGTAAATTATATGGTCTGAATAGTTGATTAATTTCATGGTAACGACGCATCATAAAAGGCGCTTGACTCACAGGGCCATGCAATAACGGTAGACTTTGATAGTCTTGTGCAGTCACTTCTTTAAATACAAACCCTGAGTCACTAAGTAAACGACCTGTACCCCAACGTGCAACAGCATGTCTTGGAATAATTCTCACTTTAATTTCATCAGGCCATGCACGAGATATAACCACCTGATCAATCCAAGGGAGCTGCAATGCTTGGTCGCGTATGGTTTCTAAATCAACTGTAAAATAGTTTTTATCGACGAATGGACGAATACTTCGAATTAAGGCCTGCTGTTCTACATCTGAACGAGTTCCAATCACTTCTAAGTTTGCGACGTGAGCATCGGTAAGCATTTTATAACTACCATATGCTCCTAAAAGCGCAACACATGCTGCAAAAAGTAAAATAATCCAGCCACCAATATAGATCAAACGATCTTTTAGTGAAGCAGGTTTTTCATGGATTGATGTTACTGCCGCCGCATGTTGTTTGCGACGCATTGAAGCAGGAAGTTGCGCCATCGGTTATTTTTCTGCCTCTGTAAGCGTTTGTTCTAAGATCGCCAAACAGAGTGCATCAAAATTGTAGCCAACCGCAGATGCCGCTTTAGGTACTAAAGAGTGGCTTGTCATGCCCGGTACAGTATTGACTTCAAGTAACCAAAATTGGCCATCTTGATCTTGCATTGCATCTACTCGTCCCCAACCCTGTGCACCTACAGCATTAAATGCCTGTAAAGTTAAAGCTTTGAGTTGTTGTTCTTCTTGCTCAGATAAACCACTCGGTATGCCATATTCAACATCATTACGCTGATATTTAGCATCATAATCATAAAATGCAACATCTGTAGGTGGTTGTAAACGAATCACGGGCAATGCTTCACCATTTAGAACTACAATCGTGTACTCTTTGCCTGTAATCCATTTTTCTGCCATTACAATACTGTCTAGAGCAATGGCTTTGTCTATGGCTTCAGCCAGTTCTTCAGCATGTTCAACTTTGCTCATGCCTATACTTGAACCTTCATGCACTGGCTTAATAATGAGTGGCAACCCAAGCGCTGCAATTAATTCATCTGTATCGACTACTGTGTTGACAATACGATACGGTGCTGTAGGTAAAGCGCTGCCTTGCCAAATTTGCTTCGTCTTCACTTTATCCATACCAATGGCTGAGCCTTGTACACCCGTACCCGTATAAGGAATATCAAGCCATTCAAGTACACCTTGTATTTGTCCATCTTCGCCGCCACGGCCATGTAAGACAATAAAGGCGCGGTCATAATTCACAAGTTCAGTCACACTACGGTGTAATGGGTCAAATGCCTCTGCATTTACACCTGAGCGTTGTAAAGACTCAAGCACCGCTTGACCACTGTCTAACGATACATCTCGCTCTGCTGAACGACCACCGAAAAGTACAGCGACTTTCCCAAATTTTTCAACATGTGACATATTTTCCCCTTTGCTTATCTGTGGCATTCAGCAATGCGTATTGATTGACCTAATTTAAAAAAAGTTTTTTTTGTGCGAGTTCTGCTGAAATTGTACCAACATTTCCTGCACCTTGGGTCAAAACAACATCGTTCGCTTGTAATAGATGGCCCAATACTGTTTCAAGATGTTTTTCATCAATAGGATCAATTAAAATGGGTTCGACTTGCCCTCTTAAACGAATACTTCGGGCCAATGCTCTGCTGTCTGCACCTACAATTGGCTTTTCACCTGCAGGGTAAACTTCAAGTAAAATGAGTTGATCTACTTGTGACAATACATCTACGAAATCATCAAAACAATCACGTGTACGTGAAAAACGATGTGGTTGGAATATCATGACCAAACGATGCTCTGGATGACTTTGGCGTACTGCCTTAATAGTCGCATCTACTTCTTTAGGATGATGGCCATAATCATCAATGAGTTTGACTCTACCACCATCTAGTGCATATTCACCTTGAATCTGAAAACGGCGCCCAACGCCACGAAATCCTTGTAAAGCACGACTAATTGAATCATCTGAAACGCCTTCATCGGTCGCAATACCAATGGCTGCAAGCGCATTGAGTACATTGTGCAATCCAGGTTGATTAATGCTCAGGCGTAGCGGTTCACGGTCTTTTCTCAGTACTGTAAAATGCGACTGCATGCCGTCTTGTACCACATCTATGGCACGAATATCATTATCTTCATTAAAACCATAGGTAATGGTTGGACGACCAAATCGTGGCATAATTTCACGGACATTGCGGTCATCGCCACACACTACAGCCAAACCATAAAATGGCATACGGCGAATAAATTCAACAAAAGTGTCTTTGAGCTTATCAAAACTACCTTCATAGGTATCCATGTGGTCTGCATCTACATTGGTAATAATGGCTGCCATGGGTTGTAGGTGTAAAAAAGATGCATCTGATTCATCTGCTTCTGCCACAATAAAACGACTTTCGCCTAAAGCTGCATTCACCCCAGTACTATTGAGCAAGCCACCAATCACATAAGTCGGATCGAATTTTTCCTCGGCGAGCATGGTGGTCAGTAAACTGGTGGTAGTCGTTTTGCCATGTGTACCAGCCACAGCAATACCATGTCTGTAGCGCATCAATTCACCCAACATTTCAGCACGGCGTACTAAAGGAATACGTTGGTTGAGTGCCGCTTTAATTTCAGGGTTTTCCGGATTAATGGCTGTAGATACCACAATCACGTCGGCATGTTGAATATTACTTTCATGGTGTCCCAGATAAACCTTGATTCCTACATTTTCAAGCTGGGTTGTTGTCTTAGAATATTTAATATCTGAACCAGAGACACAATAACCTTGATTTTTAAGTACTTCAGCAATACCACACATGCCTGCACCACCAATACCCACAAAGTGAATATGTTTAATACGGCGCATTTCTGGAATTTTAATCAATTTTTTTTCTAAATGAGCAGGAGCTTTAGGTGACATGGCAGACCTTAGGTTAAATATTTGCAATAATTTCAGCAACATGTTCTGTTGCATTGGGTTGTGATTTTTGGCGTGCATTGACGGCCATTTCAGACAATATCGTACGGCTCATCAGTGCTTTTAACAGTACAGTCACAGATTCAGGTGTCATATTCGCCTGTGGACAAAGCTTAGCAGCACCGACTTTACATAAATACTGTGCATTGGCAGTTTGATGATCATCTACTGCACTCGGTAATGGTACAAAAACAGCTGCCACACCCGCAGTTGCAACTTCTGTCACTGTCAATGCACCTGCACGACAAATAATCAGGTCTGCATCACTGTATGCTTGCGCCATATCGGCAATAAATGGCACAACTGTCGCCTCTATATTGGCAGGGGCATTGGCATAACGTGCTTGCGTTTCTTCAAGCTGTTTTTGACCACATTGATGCGTAATCTTTAAAGCTACACCAAGTTGCTGTAGTGCAATCGGCATCGTTTCATTCAATACTTGTGCCCCTAAAGATCCACCAACGACCAAAATCTGTAATGGCTGTTGCTGTTTTTCTCGTTGTTCATAACGCCATGCTGGGCTCAGCGTATTGGTAATTTCAGTACGTACAGGATTACCGGTTGTAATCACTTTTGGGTGGCTACGAAATGTCTTTGGAAAAGCTTGGCAAACTTTTTTTGCAACTTTGGCCAATTGTATATTGGTAAACCCTGCGATCGCATTTTGTTCATGAATGACCACAGGAATACCTAATGCACGGGCAGCAAGACCACCTGGTCCTGCAACATAACCGCCGAAGCCTGCCACAACATCTATTTTTTGTTGTTTCATAATTTTTATGGCATGCAGAACTGCTTTCAAAATCTTAAATGGTGCAGCGAGTTTACGCATGACACCATTCCCTCTCACCCCTTGTATATCAATCTGATACATCGGAATATCTTCATTTTCAAGCAAGCGGTTTTCCATACCATGTGGTGTGGCAAGCCATGATACACGGTGGCCTTGTTGTTTGAGTTGCTTGGCCACTGCAAGAGCAGGAAAAACATGACCACCAGTGCCAGCAGCCATCATTAAAATATGTTTGGGTTTAAATAATGTCGATTCGGTCACGGGTATAATACTTCGGCTGTAATTTGATAATTTTAGTATCTTATTCTAATCATAAAGTGCTTATTCAGTGAATGATTTTCACGTGTTTTAAACAAATATTGTAAAAATAACCTACTGTTGTTTCAGCAATAAATTGAATTACTGAGTATTTAGCAACGATGGTCGGTTTGAGGACTATCGTTGCTTGACTACTTTACATCGACTGTGGTCTATCAAGATTCAATTAAACGTAATTTTTTTTGTTCTCAAGCACATCAAATAATAGATCAGCAATTGATGTACCAAACTGGGCATCTATCTCTCGTATACAGGTTGGGCTAGTCACATTAATTTCTGTCACGTACTCGCCAATAACATCTAACCCGACAAAAACCAGTCCTTTCTCACGTAAAAACGGCCCAACTTTTTTAGCAATTTCACGGTCTTTTTCAGTGAGTGGGCGTGCTTCACCCAAACCACCTGCAGCGAGATTCCCACGCACTTCGCCATTTTGAGGAATACGTGCGAGGCAGTATGGCACAGGCTCACCGTGAACCATTAAAATCCGCTTATCACCATCTACAATCTCAGGAATATATCGCTGTGCCATAATGGGTACTGTGCCAAGCACCGTTAGCATTTCGAGTGTAGAACCAATATTTGGCCCACCTGCACTCAAACGAAAAATACCAGCGCCTCCCATACCATCGAGCGGTTTTACAATCACGTCTTGATGTGTGTCTATAAACTCTCGAATTAATATATGTTGCGATGTGACCAATGTTGGCACCTGTAACTCTGGGAACTGAGTTGCGAAAAGCTTTTCATTACAGTCACGCAGTGATTGCGGTTTATTCACAACCCATGCCCCCTCTCGCTCTGCTTGCTCTAACACATAGGTGGTATAGACAAAATTCATATCAAATGGTGGGTCTTTACGCATTAAAATAATGTCGTAATCTGCTAAAGATTGTTTTTTGGGTTCGGCCAATTGGTAGTGTGGTACTTGCTGTTCAAATACCTGTAAAGCCGATACCAAGCCAAATGCTTTGCCTTGGTCTATGTATAAATCTTGTTGTTGTGCATAGCCAAGTTGATGCCCACGGCGACTGGCCACCCATAACATGGCCATGGTCGAATCTTTTTTGAGGTTGACTTGCTGGATTGGATCCATAATCACTAAAACACGCATAATGCTCACTCTATTTTTAAGATACTTTGAATATACCTGATTTATTGGGTTGTTGCTGTACGTGAAAATTGCGCTGCTGCTTCAAATACTTCTTTTTCAGGATAAATACCTGTATATAAATGAAATTGGGCCAGTGCTTGGCGTGCAAAAACTTCTGCACCTGTAATGACTGTTTTATTTAAGCTTTTGGCATAGCAAATAGTGGGGGTATTTTCGGGTAAAGCCACCACATCAAACACCATATGAGCAGCATCTATCACTGTTGTAGGCCATGCCAATTCATCTTGCCATGCTGTACCTTGCATACCTACAGGTGTAGCATTAATAATTAAATCTGCTTGATTGGGCTCTAAAGTCGCTTGCCAAACATAACCTAATTTTTGAGCCAATGCCGTGCCCGTTTTTTCATTTTTGGCCACAATAATGCCGTTCTCAAACCCTCTATTTTTAAAGGCGTAGGCAATCGCTTTTGCCATACCCCCACTGCCTTTCAGTGCAAATCGGGTATTGGGTGAAATTTCGTACTCATCAATCAGTTGTTGAATTGCCATGTAGTCGGTATTAAAGGCTTTTAGCACGCCATCTGTATTTACAATGGTATTTACTGAAGCAATGGCTTGGGCTGATGGATCTAGCTCATCGACCAGTGCCATCACTTGCTCTTTATACGGCATAGAAATGGCGCACCCTCGCACAGGTAAGCCACGTACACCTTGTATAGCTTGTGCCAAATTGACTGGCGCAAAGGCTTTATATAGATAGTTTAGATGGTAAGCTTCGTATAAATAATTATGAAACCGAGTGCCAAAATTACTGGGTTTGGCCGCCAAAGACATACACAGCACTGTATCTTTATTAATTTTCATCAGCATCCTGCCATAAATATTTTTATTAATTTTATGCTAGCACTGTACGTTGTGAAATAGTGTATCAATACTTTAACGGCAGTCGACTTATTTAACCTTTTAAATTTTCAAAACTGAGAAAGAGAGCTGATATTTCCATCCTAACATTCATGATGCGTCTAAAAATATCAGCTTTATAAGATAATGTCTGAATAGTATTCTAATGCAATCTCCTTTCGAACCAGTATATTTTGAATTACTGTGTATTGTATCTATTGTAAATCAAAAAGGGACATCACCATTAATGGTGGCTCTATGCATAATCCGATGAGCACTGCCATAATCAAAAAGTGCCTTATGTTGTGTACAACGGTTGTCCCAAATCGCCACATCGCCTTGTGCCCACTGCCAACGTAAATGTAAGTTCGGCTGTGTCACATGTTGAAATAGAAATTGAAGCAAACGCTGGCTCTCAGTGGCGTCTAACTCATTAATCTGAGTGGTAAAGCCCTCGCTCACAAATAGTATCGGTGCTTGAGTAATGGGGTGTGTTCTCACTACAGGGTGAATCACGGGTGGATTCTTTTCAAAAACACGTAAAAGATTTTCTCGCTCTTGTGGTGTTTTTGCATAACGCTCTATGGGAAATGACTGCCGAATGTCATGTGTTGCAGTTAAATCAAACAGCTGGTTTTGTATATCTATTGGTAGCGTATTAAAAGCACCTATGCCTGTTGCCCAAAATGTATCTCCACCGTGAGCTGGAATTTTTTTGGCTTGTAATACACACCCTAGGGGTGGCGTTTGACTAAAAGTAACATCTGTATGCCACAGCTCATTGTCCCTAAGATCTTGTTTTAAACTATCTAAGATGAGAATCTCTGGGACATCTTCTACATGTGGAAAAATAGGATGTGTATGTAGTGACCCAAAACTTTGGGCTAAATTCGCTTGTTGGCGTGGCAAGAGGTCTTGTTGACGAAAAAAAATGACTTGATAATCAAGCAATGCTTGATGAATCCGAGCCAACGTGTCGGCATCAAGATCATTTAAATCAACACCGTGAATAACTGCACCAATGGTGGGTTTAATGATTTCAATTTCAAATGGCATCTCACCGCTCCTATAACTGCTTGCCATACCATGGGGAAAGCTGTTGTTGTAACCAACGTAAAAACAGCTCAAAAATGACAGCCACTATAGCAATAACTAGAATACCTAAAATTACGATATCGGTAATTAAAAACTGCGCGGCCGATTGAACCATAAACCCAATACCTCTATCTGCTGCAACTAACTCTGCCGCAACTAAAGTTGACCAACCAACACCAAGTCCTATACGAATACCCGTAATAATATGTGGGAGTGCTGTTGGTAAGATGACATATTGGAATACTTGTATTGGACTTGCACCAAGGGAAAGTGCTGCTCGCTCTCTATTTTTTTGATGGCTAAGCACACCATATGTACTACTAATAATAATAGGTGCCAAAATAGATAGGAAAATAAGTAAAATTTTAGTTGTTTCACCAATGCCAAACCAAATTACAAGTAAGGGTAAATATGCCAATGGTGGAATGGGTCTTAATAATTCAATTAAAGGATCAACGATTGCTCTTGCCCACTTATTCAAACCCATTAACAGGCCCACTGGTACACCGACAACAATAGCTAAAAGTAGCGCAATAAAAACCCGACTGATACTTGCCGCCAAATGTTGCCATAACGTGGCTTTCATAAAACCATGTTGGCTCACTTCAATAAACTTATGAAAAACAGCTTGGGGACTTGGTAAAAATAATGATGAAATAACACCAAAACTTGTTATGAGAAACCAAATCACAAAAAGCAGAGCTACACTTGAAATACTTAAAATAACAGCCTGATACTGCACCCAATATTTATGTAAAAAAGTGGTCTTATGATCTATGAGACCTTCTTTTCCTTTGATTATTCGCTTTGTATCTACGGTATCATGCATACATTATCCCTCCACTTCATGGCTTAGTTGAGTGAAGAGTTGTTCACGAAGAGCAATAAATTGAGGGTCTGATTTAATTGAACGAATGGACTCTCCTCCACGATAGCGATGTGAAAAATCCAAGCTTAATTTTTTTGCAATTCTGCCAGGTTTTGCTTGCATAATAATAAGCTCTTCACTCAGTAAAAGTGCTTCCTCTATATCGTGTGTAATTAAGAAGAAACTTCTTTTTTGCTTCGCCCATAAATCCAAGACAAGCTTTTGCATATGCTCTCTTGTAAATGCATCTAAGGCTGCAAAAGGCTCATCTAATAGAATAAATTCGGCATGGCTAATCAATGCACGAGCAATACCTACTCGCTGTTTCATGCCTCCAGACAACTCCCAAATATTCGATTGAGCCACATGAGCTAAACCTACTATTTCTAAAATTTTCCGAACGCGTTGTTCGATAACACCTACATTTAATTTCTTAACCTCTAAAGAAAATGCAATATTATCTTGTACATTTAACCATGGAAATAAAGCATGTTCTTGAAACACAACTGCACGAGTGGCATCTGGGCCATGTAAAGGTTTCCCGTTAAGTAATACCTGTCCTGTGCTTGGCTTTTGAAATCCTGCCAAAATATTTAACAATGTTGTTTTACCACAACCTGACTCTCCTAAAACAGTCGTCAGAGAACCTTGCTCAATCTCTAAATGAATACTCTCTAGCGTTGGCACTGTATGATTTGGGAAGGTTAACCCTATATGATCTGCAATCAATTTACTCATGATCTACCCCTTACATTACTTTAAAAATGCTGTAGATACATTGTCTTGATAGTTAGGCTTCACTTGGTCTACCTTACCTTGCTGTTTTAAAAACTGTGCTGTATCTAAAACATTTTTAGAAAATTCATTCGACAAAGCATCTATTTGTTGTTGTCGATTTAAATACCTATTTCCTGAAAGTAACAATTTAATATCTTCAGGTTTAGAACCAGTCAGTGTGGAAATATCGGTAATATTTTTACTGTCCAGTGTAAATTGATCTGGAGATTGATTGTATTTATCGAGTTGATTTAATGTCGTAGAAACAAAAGATTTTAAGAATTCAGGATTCTTTTCAGCAAAATCTTTTCTAACCACCCATAGATCATAGGTTGGTGCTCCCCACTGCCCCACTTGCTCTGAATCTACCAGCACTTGCCCTGTTTCTTTGACTTTATTTAAAGCTGGCTCCCAAACATACGCTGCATCAATATCACCACGGTTCCATGCTGCAATAATTTCAGGCGGTCTTAAGTTAATAATTTTGACTTGATCTTCAGAAATATTCCAATGTTTCAATGCAGACAGCAAGCTATAGTGTGTCGTAGACACAAATGGCACAGCAATTGTTTTACCAATCAAATCACTCGGTTGTTTAATGCCTGATTTTTGCTGAACAACAAGGGCTTCCGAACTGCCTAATTTTGCAGTAATGAGAAATGCTTCAATAGGAACGCCTCGACTTGCCGCCGCTGCGAATGGACTTGAGCCAATATTACCAATCGCAACATCTCCAGATGCCAACGCAGTGACCACATCAGAACCTGTATCAAATTTTTTCCACGATATAGCATGTTGGCTATTTTTTTCATACAACCCTTCAACCTGCGCCACTTTGCTTGGATCAACACCCGTTTGATATGCAATAACAATTGGTGTTTCATTCTGTGTGATGGCTTTTGTTGTCGTTTCAGAGCTCTGATAAATCAAAAAGCCAACAAGTGCCACAACAATCAATATTGTTATCGTTAGAGGCTTTCTATACTGTTTTTTCATAGTGATAATGGTTGTTTATTAATATTAACGATATGGTATTGTGCAAAGTGGTCACAAAAAAAATAAGAATTAGTTTATTAGTTATTCATATTTAATAAATATATTTTACTTCTATACTTTGTATTTAAATTACAAAGCATATCCAGCAGATTCCCCAGACATAATATGGAGAAAAATGAATGAAACTTTACCGTTATTTAACAGGTGCAGATGATTCAGCCTTTTGTGCTCGTGTGAGCAAAGCACTCAATAGAGGTTGGATATTACACGGTGCACCCACCATGACTTTTAATGGTTCACAAGTCATTGTTGGGCAAGTCATCTGTAAAGAAACAGATGAAGAATTTAATGAAGATACAGACATGATTACAGTACTAAAAGTAGCTTCATAACAAAAAAGTCCTTGTATCGTTCAACACAAGGGCTTTTTTTGAGATCGATTAAACATCTATACCGTAGCGCTGACGATATGCTTGCATATTCGCGAGTGCTGTTTGATCACCTTGTTGTTCTAAATATGCCATTAAATCTTGCATGGTCATTAAAGCATGTACAGGAATTTCTAATTCTTGTTGAACTTCTTGTATAGCAGACAATTTACCTTGTCCACACTCTTGGCGGTCTAACGCCACCAATACACCTGCAATATTTGCACCTGCTTGCTTGAGCAGTGTCACCACTTCACGGATGGCTGTACCTGCAGTAATGACATCATCAATAATCCAAACATCTTTACCTGCAACAGATGCACCCACCAATACGCCACCTTCACCATGGTCTTTGGCTTCTTTACGGTTGAAACCCCACGGTACACTTTGGGCATGGTTTTTAGACAGTGCCACAGCTGTTGCCGCTACAAAAGGAATACCTTTATACGCAGGGCCAAAAATGACATCAACATGCTCACATTGCTGTAATTTTGCTGCATAACCATCGGCTAAAACAGACAGTGCTTCACCATCAGACAGTAAACCTGCATTAAAGAAGTAAGGGCTGACACGACCAGACTTTAAGGTAAACTCACCAAATTTAAGCACACCTCGCGATAAGGCAAGTTCAATAAAAGCCTGTATGTTAAACTGCGTGGTCATGAAGCACTCCATTTTTAGATTTAGATATTGAGGTAAAACGTCACTATGATACCAAAGGATAGCTACACAAGTGATCAAAAAATTCTGCGAGTTGTATCGCTTAATGTGAATGGCCTACGTGCATCGGTTAAAAAAGGGCTACTCGAATGGTTAGCGCAATCTGAAGCCGATATTGTTTGTATTCAGGAAAGCCGTATTACCCATGCCCAATGTACCGATCAATTTAAACCTGAGGGTTGGTATACACACCTTTTTCCTGCCGAAAAAGCGGGTTACGCAGGTACAGCCATTTTTAGTCGCTTACCTTTTGTATCTGTTACAGACGGTTTAGGTTTTGAACTTGCAGACAGTCAAGGGCGCTTTATTGCAGCTGAGTTTGACTTAGGTCTTGAAAAAAATGTCTATATTTGCTCACTTTACTTACCCTCTGGTTCATCGGGCGATGAAGCTCAAGCACGTAAAGAAATTTTCTTAGAAAAATATCAGGCCATTTTAAAGCAATGGCGTGATGAAAATAAGTCGATGATTATTTGTGGTGACTACAATATCGTACATAAACGCATTGATATTAAAAACTGGTCAGGCAATAAAAATTCATCGGGTTGTTTACCGCATGAGCGTGCGTGGCTTGACTATATGTATGATGAGCTCGGTTACGTAGATACTTTTCGTACTGTACGCCCAGAAGCTGAACTGTACTCTTGGTGGTCGAACCGTGGCCAAGCGCGTGCTAAAAATGTGGGGTGGCGAATTGACTATCAAGCTTGCTCTCCAGATTGGAAAGCCCGTACAGTCAATGCATGGGTCTATCGTGAACAATGGTATAGCGATCATGCCCCTGTAATTATTGACTATTGTCTGAAAAATAGTGAATAATCTTTCATACGGTATTGCACTTAAAAAGTTAGCTATATTTTTGAAAATACTTTTTATTCACTAAGTGAGCAAAACAGGTTCATTTTATATTTTTTCTTTAAAAAGAATAACTTTATCTCATTTAGAGAACACGTGTTCTTTTTTTACGTGGAAATGGCTTACATCATTTGTCGTTTTTACGGCTATTTATTCATAGCAAATAAAGGCACTATATCAATACGGCACAGGGACATGTCAGGATGACACAAAAGGATAGGACGCCGTAGGAAGAAAAGAAACGTACGAGTAATCGTAAGTTTTAAAGGACTTAACATTGGACGTTAACACAGTGAGACCCGCATAATCAGGATGATTTAATGCGGGTTTTCTGCTTTTAAATCTCAAAATTTTCACATGATCGTCACTAGACAGTCAGCATTTTTCAGTTACTCTTATGAAATATTCAATTTATGAGACTGCACTATGCTAAAAATATACGGTATTAAAAACTGTAGCACAATGAAAAAAGCCTTTGATTTACTCAACATGCTTGGCCTGAGCTATGAATTTCATGACTATAAAAAACAGAGTATAGATGCACAACACTTACAACAGTGGCTAGAGCAAGCAGGTACAGAAGTCATTTTAAATAAAAAAGGTACCACTTGGCGTAAACTCGATGAACAAGTACAACAAAACGCTTTAGCCAACCAAACAGCACTCATTGAAGCACTTAAGGCACATACCAGCATGATTAAACGCCCCGTGCTAGAAACACCCAATGGATTGATTATTGGTTTTGATGAAGAAAAGTATCGAGCTTTAACAGGTTAGTCACTTATTTACGATCGTTTAAAAAATTAATCCTCTAAATTTTAAAAATTTAGAGGATTAAAATAATAGTTACTTGTTAAATATTAATATTACAAGCAATAATTACTGTATACGTTGCCAAATTTGGTTACGGCCCAACAGTGAAATACCAATGTAGCCACGTAATTTTAAGGTTTTATTTTGATTCAGTAACTCACCTTTTAAACGATAGCTTTTACCATTTTTAGGGTCAATAATTGTGCCGTCTTCATATTTATTTTCACCGACACTTTTTAAACTACGGACAATTACAGCCCCTTGTAACGGCTTATTATGATACATGCCCTCACACTCGCCACAAATTCCATCTTCACCTGGAACTAAAATTTTTTGAATCGTTGCAATAAAACTGCCATCACGCTGTTGGTTAAAAACAACCTGCGCTTTAGCTTGGTTCGTTTCATCATCTATGGTTTTCCACACACTCCCATTTAATGGGTCTGCTGCATGTGTTATGGTAACCAAGCCAAATATGGCAACTGCACATAATATTTTTTTCATTGCATATTCCTATAAAATTTTAAGATGTGACATATCTCACATCATACATGACTATCTATAGCGAATATATGTATCTCAAGGCCATTATTATGCATGAAATGTGGAAACAACTGCTTGTCGAATCTTGCCTCAAAGGCACATTACGTTATCCAAGTAAATATGATTTTTCACCGCAAACCATGCGTCATTTTACTGGCCAAATCACACAGATATTTCCATGTAACACGCAAGACTTAAACATAGATACCTACAGTTTAGATACACTCACTGTTGAAAAAATTACGCCCTTACAAAATACATCAAAACAGATTATTTTTTATTTGCATGGCGGTGGTTTTTGCTTAGGCTCACTCAAAACACATCGGGCTTGGCTCTGTGAAATGGCACGTACTACGGGGCTTACTGTCATGAGTTTGGCTTACCCTCTGACACCCGAAACCCCATTTCCTGAACTCAATGAAGCAGTTTACAATGCCTATAAAGCATTGCTTGCGTCAGGTATTCAAGCAGATGATGTTATTTTGGCAGGTGACGATGCAGGTGCAAATTTAGCCCTAGCCCTGAGCCTACGTTTGGTCCGACAGAAAAATACTGTATTGCCTCGTGGACTCATGCTTTTATCCCCATTTATAGACCTGACACTGACCAGCAACTCTATACGATACAACCAAAAACACGATGCGCTGTTATCTATAGATTTCTTAAAAAAAGCAATTCATTATTACTTACAAAATTGTGACTTTGATCCATCTAATCCACGTGTGTCACCTTTATTTGATGACCTTGCAGGATTGCCCCCACTGCTTATACAGGTGGGTAGTAAATCTATGCTTATGGACGATGCAAAGCGACTCAAAGATATGGCAGTAAATGCTGAAGTTGATGTAAGTTATAAGTTATATACAGGCATGTGGCATAACTTTTTTATGTTCAATGCATGGTTTGACGAAGGAAAAATGGCATTAGATGATATCTGTTACTTTATTCAACATCGCTTAAATAAAACAAATTAAAAAAATAATGGCTTTACGTGAGTAAAGCCATTATTAAAAAACAGTGTGCTCTTAAAAACGATAATCGAGCTTTAATGTCCCTTCATTACTGTGGCTTTGACTCGCAAACTGCCCTGCATAATTTAAACCAAAACTTAACTGGTTAGTCAGTTTTGTACTTACACCAACATCTACTTTTGCAAGATCTTGAGCAATTTCCGAGCCATTCACTTTATAGCTTGAAGCACGATTAAACTGTAAAGTGGTCTGACCTTGCGTATCTCCAAGGGCATGTTGCCAACCTAAACCGAATTGAGCAGTCACAGGTTTAGACCCCAAATTAAAATCGTAGTTTGCTTTCAAACCTAATGTAGTAAATGTCATGTTATTGGTTGACTTTGTACCATACAAGTTTGCAATGTCTGCACCTTGCTCTTGAAATGATTTTGTTTGCGTAACAACGTGAGCTAAGCGAGCATATGGGCTGATTGGCAATGCTGTTGGTTTAAACCCATATTCAGCAAATCCTTGCAAGCTATACACGTCTAGATTGGCATTTGCTTGGCTATTTAGGCCCGTACTATTGATTTGACGCTGAACAGATACATCACCCCAACGACCAAATAAGCCAAATATTGCATTCGAGTTTTCATCGGCATAACGACCATAAAGACCCAATTGACTATTGTTGTCTTTGGCCGTAAAGCCGTTATCTGCCACTTTAGCAGTACCTTTGCCCTGACCCAATACCAACCCAAGGCTGCTTTGATTGTTTAATGGTAATTCACCACCAACCACTGCACCATAGTTTTTATAACTTGAATCTGATACATCTACAGCGCGGTTATTAAACTGACGACCATAACTGTTCAGCCATAAATACGGCTGTGTCTGATACTTTTGTGCTGCCACAAAATCTGTAGTCGCTAACAAGTCTTGTGTTGCATTGACTGCTAAAGATGCATAACCTTCACCAGACAAGCGATTGTATGACTGCCGTGCTTGGTCACTGCTTTGTTTAGCCACAAGATTATATAAACTGTTGCCTAAACCTAGACTTTCTATGCTATTTGCCACTTGGTATTGGTTGGCTGTTTGTGCCACACTGTTAAAACGTTGATCATTTCTAAGCAATTGTAGTGTGACTGTATTTGCTGTATAGCCAATTTGAGGCGTCAGAAAACTATAGGCACTCTTCACTGTTGCAAAACGACCTGTCACCCCATTTGTGCTATTTAAAATGACATATTCAGACAGTAAGTTATATTCGCTACCTAAGCCCACTTGCAATACATTGGCTGCATTAATTTGAGTACGCCCGCTCACATCTATACCACTGCTTGTTGCACTATTGGCTTGTGTGAGTACTTTGAGTGTACCCTGATTTAAAGTCAAATCACCACTCACAGACAATCGGTTTAAAGACTGTGTTAAATCTATTGTACCACCTTGTAAAACCTGTAGGTTCTGTAGTTTCCCTGCACCTTGTAACGTACCAGAACTTTCAACAATGGTTGTACCATTCAAACGATTGGTCACATTTAACTGACCATTTTGCACGCGCGTTGTACCTGTAAACCCACTGCCATCGCCGGTATAATTCAATAACCCAGTACCTTGTTTATACAATGTACCTGACCCTGTCATGGTATTGGCCAAGCTTTCTGTAGTGTTATGGTTTAAAACTAAATTGGCCTGATTGAAAATGGCTCCCTGACCAAACGCACTGCCATTACTGCCAATAAGCGTACCAGCAAGTAATTGTGTACCACCAGACCACGTGTTACGACCTACCAAAGTAAGTGAGCCAGTGCCGGTTTTTTCAAGTTGTCCTTGACCTGAAATATCATTTAACCACACATCAGATGCAGACAAACCGCCATCTGTTGCATTCATATTGATCGTTGTTTTTTGATTAAATGCACCATAGCCATTGGCCGCTTTATATAAGTTTAACGTGTCATAACCCAAGCCATTATCTAACACACCCCCTCTTGCATTTGAGGTGGTTTGTAAAAGATCTCTACGTTGATTCGCCGTTAAATATGGGTAACGTGTTTCAATTAAGACTTCTGCATTGTCAGGAACTATAGGCGTTAGTGTTGTATCACCAATGGCAGTAAATGCATTGGCAAAGGTATATTTATCGTACAATGCTTTGTTTGTTTGATACTGTGTATAACGCTGATTTAAATCCGTTGAGTCATAACAGGCACTAACGGTACCACCACATTGCGTTGCAAAAAAAGATTGGGCTTGTTGGTAGGCATTACGTCTTAAGTCTGCATTATTAAGTAAGCCTTGAATCGTATAATACGTGGCATGCATACGACCACCAATCACATCGAGTGGTGAATGTATGCCAGCAAGTACACGGCTATAGCCCATTTCACCTGCACGTAATACTAAGTCTGCTTGTTGCTGTGGCACAACATAAGCCACGCTTAAAGCGGCAAGGTAACCTGCATTGGTATGGCCACTTGGGAAACCACCATCGCCTTGGCCTGTTGCAGGAACTCTCGCTACTAAAGATGGCTGTAAAATTGACTTTAAGTCTTGACCATCTAGCATTTGGCGAAATGGTCTTGGATAGTTATATGCATTTTTAGCAGGTGTGGTACTGGCAGGATAACGCACTGCATTCACAAGATTAACCAATTGCCCCAAATTATTATTGGTATTACCAAGCCCATTGCCTTTATCCGCTACAGACCCTGTATACGCTTCTTTAGGTATGCCATTGACGGTTGTAAATGCACCCGTTTCTTTTTTAAGTATCTGTTGTAATGGACCTAAAGCAGTAAGCACTGCATAGTTTGCGTCTTGCCGATCAATTTCATAGGCTTGTACTTCTTGTATGGCTGTTCTACTTCTTGCAACATCAACAGATAAGCGTACATTTTTATCTAATATTTGAGCACCTGTTGCAGTAGGCGTACCTGTATTCCAAGTTGCCCCTGGTTTCCACAGATTATTAAACCCAGACAATACATCTACCCCAGATTTCACAGATATTGTATCTGCAAAAAGTACTGTACTTTGTAAAGTAAGACCAATGGCAACAGTAAGTCGACTTAACTGAAATTTCATGTTTAAAGGCACATTGCAAAAGAAAGTGCCCTTAATATAAGCACCTTAAATGACATTACCTTTACTGAATATATATTTAAATCATATAAATTACTGTGCCAGTGCACCGAGTTGCGCATGTAATTTATCTTGCTCAAACTCACCTGTTAAGCGTAAATCTCTACGTTCTTGATGTGACGCATCTAAGAAAAGATAGGTTGGTGGCCCAAGTACCTGCCACTGGGTCAAAATATTTTGTTGCGATGTATTATATTTACTCAAGTCGAGCTTAATTAAATAATACGGCTGTAGGGCTTTTTGAATATTGGCTTGCTTTAAAATACCATGCTCTATGGGTTGGCATGCCACACACCAGTCTGCATAAACATCAATGACTATAGCTTGACCTTTTGGTGCACGGCTTAACAAGTCTTGAAAACTCTGCTCATCTGTTGCCACGTGCCAAACCACTTGACTACTGACTGCTTGTATTTGTTGCTGGTACTGCATTTGTTGTATGGCAAATGCAGTGACTACTGCAAATAACAATACGCCGTAACAAATTTTGAGTTTTAATGTGTATTTATAGATGGCATATAATGCATAAATTGCAAAAGCACCATATAACAGTTGAGTGAGCAAATGAAGCCAAAATACACTCAGTAAAGGTCTTAAAAAATACACTGCAAGACCAAGCATAATAAATGCAAAAATGATTTTGACTTGGTTCATCCATAAGCCAGCTTTAGGCAAAATTTTACTGCCTAAAATACTGACTAAAAGTAAAGGCATGCCCATGCCTAAACCCAATACAAATAACAGCAATGCCCCATGCCATTGATTTTGAGTTTGAGCAATAAAAAGGAGCGCACCTGCAAGTGGTGCAGTCATACATGGCCCGACAAGTAGTGCTGAAACACTTCCCATAACAATTGCACCAAGGTATGACCCCCCTTGTTGCTTAGCCTGTAATGTATCTAAACGTGCAGTTAAAAAACGAGGCAGTTGCAGTTCAAATAGACCAAATAAATTCAGCGCAAAGATCACAAATAACCCACTAAACGCCATTAAAGTTATGGGTTGCTGTAGCCAACGCTGAAAACCTAAACCTGCGTAAGACGCCAATACACCAAGCAAGGCATATATTGTGGCCATACTTAGTACAAATACCCCAGCAACCAACCATGCTCGTGCACCTTTTTTCTCTCGAATCACTAAAGAGCTCACAATTGGCAACATGGGTAATGAACACGGCGTAAAAGCCAATAAAAATCCAAGCCCTAAAAATAGCCCTAAGCCATAGCCTAATGAGTGATTTTCTAAACGAGAGGCCCAATGCTGATCAGATGCAGTATCTAATGTAGTAGTATTATTTGGATTTAATTGTGTTGTTGGCAGAGTGTTTTGTGGGGTAGGTTCATCATTTTGGCGAGTCAATGCTTGATCAAACACACTTCGCTGTGAAGCAATCTTATTTTCTGCCACCATCAAACCATCTGCATCAGTTTTGAACTGCATATGTTGTGGTGGATAACATAAACGATCTTTAGCACAGCCTTGCCAAGACACATCATAAACCGTATTCGGCTTAGCCTTTATGTTTAAATTGAGTCGATTAAAATAGACCCATGTTGTACCAAAATTTTCATCATGTTGTTGAGTGGCTTGCGGAAACTTGAGTAGAACATCTTGCTGATTGGCGTGTATCGTCACTTTATGTTGATATAAGTAATAATCAGGTGCAATTTGCCATGCCAATGCAATATGATTGCGATCTATTGCATCGCTACTAAAAACAAAAGCTTGATTGGCGGGTAATAAAGGTTCTTCTGCATGTAATGTGGCACTGATCCATGCCATCGTCAAAACCATCATGAACCACAGTATCTTACACAAACTACGAGACAGAAAAACCATAAATTACTCAAACATTTACTAGCTAAGGCTTAAAATAAAAATGACACACCTAAACCACCTTTATAATCTGGTACATCACCACCTAAACCTACGCCCACACTGGCATCGAGTTGCATGCGTGAGTTCACTGCATAAATGATTCCTGTTGCTAAAGAGGTTTGGCTGGCTTCACTCTCTTGCTTACGGTAAACAAATTCAGAGTATCCAGACCACTTTTTAGACAACTGATAACTTAAAGTCGGCACGGCAGTGACTGCAAAATCATGATTTTGCATTTCATAACGCATGGTAATACCGGTGGTTAAAATGTCATTTTGGGCATACTGTACGCTAGAAGACACTGCATAAATGTTATCTTCTGCTGTAAATTGGTCATTTCCTGTGGCAACCACCACCTGACCTAATAATGCCATGCTCATGCGGTTGTCATTTAAATCTACCGCATGCTTAATCCCCACACTCACATCACCTAAACCATGATCTGTGGTTTTTTTACCTTGTGATGTGGTTTTGATCCAACCTGGACCACCAAACCCCAATTGAAGCTCAGTATTTTTAGTTAAACCTGTACGAAACTCCATATCACCTTGTAGCGATACTATATTTTGTAAGCCGTTGTTAATTGTTGACTTACTATAGCTCACGGTAGGTAGACTTTGCTCCCAAGCTAAATGACCCACAGGAGTAATACTGGTACCAAAACCAGTACCAGGACGGTCAAAGGAAAAATCTTGGGCAAATACATGTGCACTTGTTAACGCCGAACAAATTACTGTGATTTTAAATATTTTTTTCATGGTCATACCCACTTTTAAAGACTCAATTCTTTAGACATTTTTGCACCATGCTCACGCAAGAGTTGCAGTGTTTGTTGCTCTTCTGGTAACGCTTGTGACCAATCTATTTCATCATAGTCACAGTCAAAAAAGAGTTGGCTAATCGATGACAAAATCGTAAGGTCTTCATCATCTTTAGTATTCGGATTAACTTTTAAGTCAAGTAGTCGTTGTACTGCAGGTACACAGGCTGCGCTTGAACAATCCCACAAAGGACCATAAAACTCTTCAGCATCCCACAAGTGAATATTTGCACCTGCTGCAATTAACGCATCTAAGATGTCTAAATGAATCTGTAATTTTTGCTGTTTTTGTTGTTCTGACCACGGTGTACCTTCAGTATAAGCTGTCGATACTGCTTCCCACCAAGCAAATATACCATCACACGCAATCGAAATGGGTAGACCTTTTTCAGGGGCAATAAAATTTACATCTAACCCTTGCGCTAAAGCCTGCTGTACGCCCTCTAAGTCTAAAGCTTCAATGGCTTCGATTAACTGTTGCTGTTGTGCTGTTAGCATCTTTACGCTCATGTCATATTTTTTTTAGTGTAACAAGAAAGCATGCTCTAGACGACAAAAAAGCACCGAAAAAGGTGCTTTTTTGTCGTACCACATGTAAATCAAATTAGAGTGGCTCAGGTGCAACGTCTAGTGGTTTCTGATCTCGTGGATTTTTTTGTTTTTCAAACAAATGTTCTAGGCTGTGTTTTAATCGCTCAACAGCACCATGAATTGCGGTATCAATGGTTGATGCTTTGTGCGAAACAGCGACTGGTTTTAAGCCTGCGGGACGTGCTTCAATCATACAACGCAGGTCGTTATCTCCGCCTTTTGCTGCATTTTCATCACTTAAATGTACTGAAAAATGGGTTATTTTCTCACCATGACGCTGAAATTTATCGCTAATTTCAGTCTGTACATAACTGATTAAACGCTCACTATTTTTAATGTTTTTATCTGTGCGGATTTCAATATTCATACATTATCCTCGCTTTTTGCTAATGTGGTGCAGAAAAAATACATCCATTTATTTGCACCTGGCTTTATTCACAAGATTCACCAAAATCGGTATAACTATAGAGCGCTATAACACTAAAGTTTTCTTGCTTTTAAAGTGTCCTTCTACTTTTAATATGATCTAACTTTTAAAATATGCAAGTATATTTTTAAAAAATTATCAAAAGGATAACAAATTGACAACTTCATATCTGCGTGGTCAAGCACTGGTTGACCATATTCAATCTGAGGCATATAGCCGTGACCTCATTGGCTATCATGGTGAAAATCCAAAGATTTCTTGGCCAAACAACGCCCGTGTGGCAGTACAGTTTGTACTTAATTATGAAGAAGGCAGTGAAAACCATGTAGAGCATGGAGATACAGGTTCAGAACAATTCTTATCTGACATCATTGGTGCCGCCAGTTTCCCAGATAAACATATGTCTATGGATTCAATGTATGAATATGGCTCACGTGCAGGGTTTTGGCGTATTCATCATGAATTTAAACAACGTGGCTTACCCATGACTATTTTTGGTGTAGGTATGGCTTTAGCCCGTAACCCCTACATTGTCGAAGCCATCAAAAATAGTAATTACGACATTGTGTCACACGGCCAACGTTGGATTCATTATCAAGACATGAGCATAGAGCAAGAACGTCAATATATGGACCAAGCCATTACTGTGATTGAAGCCTTATTTGGTCAAACACCGATGGGTTGGTACACAGGTAGAGATAGCCCAAACACCCGCAAGTTACTGGCAGAGTTTCCACAAATTAAATATGACTGTGATTACTATGGCGATGACCTGCCTTTTTGGACATCACTCCCAACCGAAAATAAGCAAACTCGCCCACATTTGGTGATTCCATACACTCTAGAAAGCAATGATATGAAGTTCTGTTCGCCAGGTGGCTTTAACAGCGGTGAACAGTTCTACCAATACCTGAAAGATGGTTTTGATGTGTTGTATGCAGAAGGTGAAACCGCGCCAAAAATGATGTCGATTGGTATGCATTGCCGTATTTTAGGTCGTCCGGGTCGGTTTCGTGCTTTACAACGTTTTTTAGACTATGTACAACAACATGAACAGGTCTGGGTTTGTCGCCGTAACGATATTGCAACGCATTGGTATGACCACTACAGCCAAACAAAGTAAGTAACAGCACCGATATTATTGTTTTTAAACTATTAGAGAATGTCATGCAACTTGTCGACTTTAACCAAGCTCGATCCACTGAAGTGGCACAGTTTTTACAAAGCTGTGTCAATATTGAATCATGGGTCGATCACATCCAACAAAAACGTCCATTTCCATCCAAACAGTCCTTAATATGCTGTGCTGAAAATCAAGCAAAAACATGGCAATGGGTAGAGATTGAATCTGCACTCAGTAAGCACCCACGTATTGGTGAAAAGCCTTCAACCACGCATTTATCTGCACAAGAACAGCAACATTCTCATGCAGAACAAGCCAATATTTCGCAAGATCAACGTACTCAAATGGCACTTCTTGCAGGCAATATTGCGTATGAAGAAAAGTTTGGTTTTATCTTTTTAATTAAAGCAGCAGGGTTGTCGAGTGAACAGGTACTCGAACAGTTAACAATCCGTTTAACACATGACACCAAAACCGAACAACACATTGTCAAACAACAACTGGCGCTTATTGCTTTACGCCGTTTAGATCAAAGAATTAACCCATGATTAGCACCCATATTTTAGATACCAACCGTGGCAAACCTGCCAGTGGCATACAGGTCAAATTATTTGATGCCAACAACCATACTCTGATTGGGCAAGGCATTACTGATACTGACGGCAGACTTAAAGATTTTAGTTTAGGTGAGCATGTGATCACTGAAGGTGCGTATCAACTTGAATACGATATCTTGCCATACTTTAAAGCACTCAAACAGGACACCTTTTTCCCAAAAGTGTGCTTACAGTTTTATATTGCCAATGCACATGAACACTATCATATTCCATTGCTAATGAGCCCCTATGCATACTCGACATATAGAGGAAGTTAGTACATATAAAAATTAAATAGTTAATAATAAAAGTTTTTTGTACGAATAATGGTTTTTTGTTTATTTTTTTTAATAAATTTTATAAAGTGTGGTGCATTTTTTGCTTGATAAGCCAATACGTGGCTTATCTCATTTTCTATCGTTCTGATATGAAAAATTTTGGGGTATTACTTAACTTGGTCAATATCAGACTACTTGGGGGCTTTACATGCTATTCAAACACCTGTCTAACTATAAAAAATCTGCAGTTGCCACCGCACTGTTATCTTCTGTATTGCTATCGACTTCTGCATCTGCACTTACTTGGAGCGACAACGCAATTGGTTGGCGCTATGGTACAGACTTTACAGAACCATTTAAAAATAACAGTGATGGTTCAAAAATTGACATCACTAAACAAATTTACTCGTTCACACATGCAAGTGGATACACTTACGGGACTAACTTTTTAAATGTAGATTTTTTACAATCTTCATCAGAGCCAAATTCAGCGCAATCAGGTGGTAAAGGCACTCAAGAAGCGTATTTGGTGTACCGTAATAGTATAGATATTGGTAAAGTATTTAAAACTGATCTTTCATCCCAGGGTATTCGTGGCTATGCATTAACTGCAGGCCTAGATTGGAATACTAAAAATGATGGCTATGCTTCTAAAAAACAAATGTGGGTGGTTGGGCCAACCATTAACTTCGATGTACCGGGCTTTTTAAGCTTAAGTGCATTAGTATTTTTTGAAAGCAACAAACCAGCAGCCATTAGTAGCCGTTATAGCTATGACCCACATGCTGCATTCCAACTGAGCTGGGGCATGCCAATTGGTAAAACACCATTATCTTTTGAAGGTTTTGCTTTATGGATTGATTCAAAAGGCAAAAATGAGTTTGGGGGTAAAACTGCACCTGAAACCAATATTGATGCAATGTTAATGTATGACTTATCTTCACTGTGGGGTAAAAATGACAAAACCTTCCGTGCAGGTTTTGAATACCAATACTGGCACAACAAATTTGGTAACCCAACTGCAGGTAACAAGGGTTCAACAGCAAGCACTCCAATGATCCGTTTAGATTACCACTTCTAATTAGCACTGACTGTTTTGGGGTCAACTGACCCCAAAATGGTTTCACCATTTCAGTACCCGATAGCTATTAAATAATACCATTAAATTTGTTTATTTTATTTTTCTATTTCTTATACTCAAGGCATTTACAAGACCTATTGTTTTTCATAGCAAAGCATGAGATAAATAATAAAAATTAAATATATAACCTCACTGAATTAAAAGTATTTTTAAATAAAAACGCCTAAATTTGAAACAGAACACCTTTATCTTTGCCCATTAGAACCCATCGATGCAGATCAGATCCAACTCAGTTTTCCTCAATGGGAAATTGTTCGCTATCTTGCCGCTAATTTCCCTTGGCCATACCCTAAAGATGGTGCATACCAATATGTCAATCACATTGCTCTTCCTGCATCAGAAAATGGAACAGCTTGGCATTGGACAATACGCCGTAAAGAAGAGTCAAGTATAATCATTGGAATGATTTCAGTCACAGACCGACAGGACGATCATCGAGGCTTTTGGCTCATGCCAAAATGGCAAGGCAACGGTTATATGACAGAAGCAAGTACAATAGTCACTGACTTTTGGTTCAATACACTCAATAGAAATATTTTACGCGTACCAAAAGCCACCATAAATGTTGCATCAAAAAAAATATCTATAAGCTCAGGAATGAGATTAATCGCAACCAGTAAAAAACAATATATAGAAGGTGAGCTTGACACCGAACTTTGGGAAATCACCAAAGAAGAATGGAATAAAAAACACGCATATTAAACATAATAAAAAGTTAAATAGAATGAGAGCCAATCGCTCTCATTTTTAGATGTGTCGTATGTGCTGTAATGTTAATTTTAGACATATCTAATACATGGTTTTACTCGGGCGAGAGTTTTGATCTATCAAGCCTTATCTGCCGTAGCGGCTCCAAATGGCATAAAACTCTTAATCAGCAAAAAGTCTTAGACATTGATTATAGTAACCAAATACTTTACACATAAAAAAATTGCACCCTATCTGATGCAATATAAATAAAGCAAATGTACTTTAAATTTAAGGATTAAAAGTTTTACCTAAAGATGCAGGCAAGTTCATTTTTAATAATTTTCTGTCACGTGAAATAATGACTAATACCACAATGGTCGCCACATAAGGCAGTGCTGAAAGAAACTCATTCGGTACATTCAGACCCAATGCCTGTGCATGGAATTGTAAAATCGTTACGCCACCAAACAGATATGCCCCCAACATTAAACGAGTAGGTTTCCACGTTGCAAAGACCACCAAAGCAATGGCAATCCAACCTCGACCTGCCACCATATTTTCAATCCACATTGGTGTATACACTGTTGACAAAAATGCACCACCAATGCCTGCCATTAAGCCACCAAATAACACAGCGCCATAACGAATAGCCAGCACGTTATAACCCATAGCATGCGCACTTTCAGGCGACTCACCGACTGCTTTAAGTAGTAGACCTAAACGAGTTTTTGCTAAAACCCACCACACCACTAAAAAAGCCAATATCGATAAATAAACCACATAGTTTTGTTGAAATAATATTGGCCCCAGTATAGGAATATCAGACAGAACTGGAATATTTAAATTATGTAGGCCCGGTAAAGCAGTACTCACATAGTTTTGCCCAATAAAAGCCGAAATTCCCATACCAAAAATGGTGAGTGCTAAACCACAAGCAGACTGATTGGTACTCATAGAGAGCGTAAAAAAAGCAAAAATGAGCGACATCGCCATGCCAGCAGCCCCTCCAACAAGAAGTGAGCTAAACACGCTGGCCTCATAATGTGAAGCAAAAGCAAACCCTGCAATTGCCCCCACTAACATCATGCCTTCGACACCCAGATTAATCACACCTGTTTTTTCGGCAACGAGCTCACCTAACCCTGCAAAAATTAACGGCGTTGCAGCTGCAATTGTACCTGCCAAAATTGCTGTAACTTCAATACTCATGCTGTTCTCCTGCCTGCATTTTTATCGGCATTAAATGACATATTAGGGTGTACTTACGGGTGTTGTTTTTATTTTTCTTTTGAAAAACCGATAGCGATTTTCAATAAATGCATCTGAAGCTAAAAGAAAAAAGAGCAATAAACCCTGAAAAACTCCAGTAATCGCAACAGGCAATTGCAGTTGCATTTGTGCCATTTCGCCACCAAGGTAAATCAATGCCATTAAGCACCCAGAAAGTACAATACCGATTGGATTTAAACGACCTAAATACGCCACAATAATGGCAGCATAACCATAGCCCGGAGAAATA
The DNA here is from genome assembly GCF_900096955.1 of Acinetobacter boissieri. GTDB lineage: Bacteria > Pseudomonadota > Gammaproteobacteria > Pseudomonadales > Moraxellaceae > Acinetobacter > Acinetobacter boissieri. Next base: position 300,524 of record NZ_FMYL01000001.1, read on the forward strand.
TTAGGGTTTAATTGACCAATTGGCCCTGCAACTTCACATAAGCCTGCAATACCTGCCATCAGTCCAGAAATACCCAAACTAAACCAAATGGCTTTTTTCGAAGAAAACCCTGCATACTTTGCAGCATGTGGCGCTTGGCCACTTACTTCAAGTTTAAATGCCGTCATACTTTTTCGTACAAATAGCCAAAACAGCACCACAGAAACACAGGTAATAAAAATAGAGATATTGATCCGTGTACCATCAATCACCAAAGGTAAAGTCGTGCTGTCACCGAACATGACTGATTGTGGAAAATTCATACCATCTGGGTCGCGCCATGGCCCACCCACTAAATACAGTAGAATAAACATTGCCACGTAATTCATCATAAGCGTTGTCAGCGTTTCTTCTGCATTAAAATGAGTTTTGAGTAATGCTGGAATTAAGCCCCAAAATGCACCGCCAATAGCACCCATCACAATCATGAGCGGTAAAATCCACCAACCGACTTGATCATGACATAAAATGGCAACGCCACCGCCAAAGATTGCACCCATGGTCAACTGACCTTCTGCACCAATATTAAAAAGTTTGGCACGAAAACCAACAGCAAGCCCTAATGCAATTAAAATAAGAGGACTCGCCTTGACAAACAGCTCACTTAAACTATACGTGCTGGTGAGTGGTTCAATAAAAAAGATATATAACGCTTGAGTTGGCTTTACACCCAGTGCTAAAAATAAAAAACTACCTACAATTAGCATTGCAATCAGTGCAATGACAGGAGAAAGCCACTTCATCACTTGAGAGGGATGTTCTCTTGGCTCTAATAAATGCATCTTTTCACCCTATTTCATCATTTCACTTTGCATGCTAAACATGAGCATTTTTATTAAGAGAAGAATTTACTGTTTTTGTTTCAGCGGTAATTCCCGACATGAGTAGACCAATTTGTTCGGCATTGGTTTCTGTTGTTGGCATTGGGTCAGACAATTGACCCGACGCTAACACACAAATTTTATCGCTAATTTCAAATAGCTCTTCTAGTTCTTCAGAAATCACCAAGATTGCAACGCCTTGGCGAGACAAATCAATCAGGGTTTGCCGAATAAACATGGATGCACCAACGTCTACACCCCATGTTGGTTGGGAAATAATAAGTACTTTAGGTTGCTGTAAGATCTCTCGCCCAACAATAAATTTCTGTAAATTACCACCTGACAATGAGCGTGCTTCAGCATTGACACCCGCAGCCTTTACTCCAAATTTTTCAATACACTGTGCAGTAAATTTTTTGGTTTTTTCAAATTGAATTAGACCAAATTTGGTTAAGCCTTGACGAAAAGCGGTCAGTAAACTGTTTTGTGCCAACGTCATATTGGGTACAGCACCACGCCCTAAACGCTCTTCTGGAACAAAACCAAGGCCTAAATCACGGCGTTGCCCTGCTGTCATTTTAGAGATATCTTGCCCTTCAAAAATAATCTGTCCTTGCTTTGTGGTGTCTTCACCAGAAAGCAAGGACAAGAGTTCAGCTTGGCCATTGCCTGAAATACCTGCAATACCTGTAATTTCACCACTATATATACTTAAATTAATCTGCTCTAAATGCGTACCAAATGGATCATCTGAACGATGACTGACCTGAGACAATTCAAAGCACTTCTTCTTTGTCCCTTCAAAATCTTGGTGTTGATACACAGGCAACTCACGTCCAATCATTAAGCGAGCCAAATCACTAGTACTGTTTTCACTTGGCAATACATACCCTGTTACTTTCCCATTGCGTAAAATGGTGGCTTCATCACACAACGCTTTAATTTCGTGTAACTTATGACTGATATAAAGAATAGACACTCCTTGCGATGCCAATAGTTTTAATGTTTTAAATAGTTGTTGTACGGCTTGTGGTGTCAGTACAGACGTGGGTTCGTCTAAAATAATTAAAGATGGGTTTTGTAGTAAACAACGAATAATTTCAACACGTTGTCGCTCTCCAACAGACAGCGAGTAGACTTCTCGTTGTGGATCTACTTTCAAGCCATATTGCTCTGAGACTTGAATGATTTTGTCATGTAAAGCTTTTGCTTCAATTTTCTGGTCAAGCCCAAGTAAAATGTTTTCTGCAACGGTCAGCGTTTCAAACAAAGAAAAGTGCTGATATACCATGCCAATGCCAAGCTTTCTCGCCATTGCAGGGTTATCAATACATACCTCTTTACCATTCCACAAAATTTGACCCTGATCGGCTTTGGTTGCACCATAAATAATTTTCATTAAGGTACTTTTACCGGCACCATTTTCACCTAAAATTGCATGAATTTGTCCTGCATTGACTTTCAAATCAATACAATCATTTGCTTTAAGCGTGTTATAGCTTTTACTAACATTGAGTAATTCAAGTCGAACTTGGTTATGCAATGGCTCTGATTGTGGCGAACGATTGCTCTTGTCATGAATGGAAGATTGTGTATGCATCACCTAAACTCTGTATGTAATTTAAGTCTTGATTAGACTTTTTTAAGACAATCCGATCTAGACCGTCATAACCCATGATTGACACGGCGTTGCAAAAACAATAAATGACCGAAAAAAATGGAATAAAAACAGTAGATTCAGCGAAGTCATTCGCCTCTAAACCAATAAAAGTTTTATGCAATCTAAAAGCTTAGACGCAGGCTCAGTTGACTCATTTCTGTCGCAGTCGATAACCGCTAAATAGATAATGATGGATAAAACGAGTTTATCCATCATATCGTCGAACATGAATGCAAATTATTTCGGTAGAGAACCTTCTACACCTTTCACGTAATAATTCATTTTGCTCAGAGTCGCATCTGATAAAACAGTTCCTTTCGCTGTCACCAATGCACCATCTTGTTTATAAATTGGACCAGCAAATGGATGTACAGTCCCTTTTAGAAGTTCGCCTTGTACTGCTAACGCTTTTGCTTTCATTGGTGCAGTCACTGCAGGGCCAAAGTTTTCAAGACCTACAGCACCTTGTTTTACCCCATACCAAATTGCACTTGGTTTCCACGTTTTATTGGCAACTTGCTCAAGTGCAGGCGTATATACTTTTTCCCAATGTAATACAGAAGCTGCTAAATGTGCATTCGGCCCAAATTTGGTCATGTCTGAATCCCAACCAAAGGCATATACACCCTTTTGTGCCGCAGCCTGCACGACAGCAGGTGAGTCAGTATTTTGCATTAAAATATCTGCTTTTTGTGAAATTAGCGCCAATGCTGCATCACGTTCTTTACCTGGGTTAAACCACGAATTGACCCAAACGACTTTAGTGGTGATTTTAGGGTTAACACTTTGTGCCCCTAAAGTATAAGCATTAATATTACGTACCACTTCAGGAATTGGGAAAGAGCCAACCACGCCCAAGACATTACTTTGTGTTTTTTGACCAGCAATCACACCTAATAAATACGCACCTTCATAAGTACGCAAGTCATAAACACCTACATTTTTAGCTTCTTTATAGCCAGTTGCATGCATGAAGGTGACGTTAGGAAATTGCTTTGCAACTTTTTCAACTTGGTTCATATAACCAAATGACGTTGCAAAAATAATTTTATTGCCTTGTTGCGCCAAATTGCGAATCACACGTTCTGCATCTGCAGTTTCTGATACATTTTCAATATAAGATGTTTTAAATTTACCTGCTAACGCTTTCTCGGCTTTAATACGGCCTTGGTCATGCGCATAGCTCCAACCATGGTCACTTGTTGGGCCAATATAAACAAAAGCTGCTTTATCTTCTGCATGTGCTTGAGCGAGTAAACCGCCACAAATAGATAAACTTGCCAATAGTTGAATTGTTATTTTTTTAAGACTAAAACTACGCTTAGAAAGATGAGATTTAACCGTATCTTGCATTACTTTACTCTCCTATTAAATATGATATTTAAACTTCAGCAAATATGTATGAAGGTTTAAACCTGTGTACCACACGATCTCTATAGAATTAAAAGCAAGTCTTATTCCAAGTTTTGAAAAAAACGTAAAAAACTTTAGTTTTTAAAAAAATATGGGCATACAAATTCTCATTTTTGTAAGACAGATCAAGTCATTTGTCACAATCGGTTCTCTCAACAGGCACATCAATTCATCTCATAGAAAATATGAAACAAAACCATCAATATGGGCATGTTTAAATTGAATAAATGTACCCATGACTTACCCCATTATTTACTTAAAATTAATCTAAAACATTACCAACAATATTGTTAATAATACCTTGCATAATGTGTTGCCCTTTCTCTTTTTTTAATGAGTCATACCAAGCTTGGGTAACAGCATCATCTTTCATGTGCGTCACATCACAACGTTTTCGAGCACGTAAAACCATTTCTTTAGTGCGCTCATTACGTTTGTCCTGATAACGCTGTAAAGCATCTTCTATGCCCAATGTATTGACCTGTAAAGAGCGTGCCAAATACACAGCATCTTCCATAGCCTGACACCCTCCCTGCCCAATATCTGGCGTGGTACTATGAGCTGCGTCCCCTAAAATGACGACGGAACCTTTGTAGAATTTTAAAAATGGCTCAATATCATGAATTTCAACACGATTCGTGGTTTGCTCATCCATTTGATCAATCAAATATTGTACTTGTGGGCACCATCCTTCAAAATACCCTTTTAAATCAGACTTATAGGTGTTGCGATTGTTTTCCAAACCCACAGATAATGGAACATCAAAGAAAAAGTAAAAGCGATTATCTGCAACAGGCATGACAGAAACACGTTTGCCTTCACCCACAAAAGTGGTCCATTGCTCAAGGGGTGCCACATTGTTTGATGCCTTAACCAAACCATTCCAATTCACATAGCCTGCGTAACGGCGACTGACTTGCTCGCCCAATACATAAGTACGTGTAATAGAATGTGTTCCGTCTGCACCAATAAGTAAAGGAGTACTTATCTCTGTGCCATCTGCAAACTTAACCTGTACGCTGTCATCTTGCTGTATGAGCTGTGTCATGCGTTTACCCAAATGAATATCTTCACGACCAAATTCATCCATGAGCATATTTTGAAGTTCTGCACGAGAAACAGGATATGGCTTTTGGCCTACCTCTTTGACCAAAGGTGCTAAACTAAAGGCTGTCATCGTGTCGCCTGAATGACCATCAATATAAGCAAGATCATTCATTTGCCCGCCTAGGCGTTTAATTTGCTCAGTCAGACCTAAATAGTTCATGCACTTTACGCCATTTGACCACAGTGAAATTGCTGCCCCTACAGGCAAAATTTTCTCAGTCTGTTCATAAATTGCGACCTCATGTCCGAACTTTTTTAGTGCAATACCCGCGGTCAATCCTGCCATACCCGCACCAATAATGACTATTTTCATCTTGATCTCTACTTATTCTTAAATTATCTGTTTTTATCTAGCCAAAAATGTGCCATTTCTCGAATATTCGCTGCAATTTACACCCATTTTGTGCAAAATTAAAATTTGGCGTGACATTTGCTTTTACTGAAAAAACCCTATAAATAATGAAGGAATCTATTATATGGCAACACTTCTTGCACCCATATTTGAACAGCCAGATGATCTAAAAATGCTCACAAATTTGGCAGATCTACGTATTGGCGCAGAAATTATTGACTGTTCTGATCAATTTTTTGCAGAAGCAAAACGTATGCTGGCCTTTGATGCCCCAATTTTTATAGAAGATGAATTTGATGATAATGGTAAATGGATGGACGGTTGGGAAACTCGCCGTAAACGCCATGCGGGCTATGACTGGTGTATTATCAAATTAGGCGTTGCAGGTCGTATTCAAGCTGTCGATATAGATACCACATTTTTTACAGGCAACTATCCTGCCTCTGCTTCACTTGAAGGGTGTTATGCACCTACGGGAGATTTAGCAGATGCCGTATGGCTGCCTGTATTAGGTAATAGTATTTTAGGACCAAGCCAACACCATGTGTTTTATACCCATACTCAAGCACAGGTCTTTACCCATATTCGTTTAAATATTTTTCCAGATGGTGGCGTTGCGCGCTTACGTATCTATGGGCAAGTTGAGCCAAACCAACACAGTAATGAAACCATAGACTTACTTGCACTTGAACATGGTGGACGTGTGATTGCATATAGCGATGCGCACTTTGGCCACCCTCGTAATCTTGTTAATCCTGGCCGTGGTGTTAACATGGGCGATGGTTGGGAAACCAAACGTCGCCGTGCACCTGGTTTTGACTGGTGTATTTTAGCATTGGGACAAGCAGGAAAAATTGAAAAAATTGATATTGATACTGCACATTTTAAAGGCAATTATCCTGCACAAGTCTCTATTCAAGCCACCTATATTGAAGATGCGACCGATCCACAATTGATTCCGCAAAGCATGTTTTGGCCATTTTTATTAGATGCACAAAACATGCAAATGGATCATGTTCACAGCTACATTGAGGAAATATTAGCCACAGGTGCAATATCACATATTCGTGTAAATATGATTCCAGATGGTGGCATTAGCCGTATTCGTCTGTGGGGTAAAGCCAAAGCCTAATAAGGAGCATGTATGCACATTGTTCATATTGAACCACTCACCATTGCGGGCTTCGCCCCTTTCGGTGACGTGATTAGCTGTGAAGGGCATGATTTTTTTCATATTAATGATGCTCATACTGAGCGCTACAATGCCATTGTAACAACACAAAAGCATGGTCAGGCAGACATTGGGATTAGTATTTTTCGTAATATTAAAACTACAAATGTGCCGTTTAACATTAAAATGTTAGAGAAACATCCACAGGGCTCACAGGCATTTATTCCTATGTCTGGGCAAGCATTTTTAATTGTGGTTGCCCCTGCACTGAATGATGACTGCCCTGATCTCTCTCAAATTCGAGCCTTTGTGTCTAACGGTAAACAAGGCATAAATTATAGCGTCAATACATGGCATCACCCCTTGCTGACTTTAGAAAGCCCAAGTGATTTTGCAGTGATTGACCGCATTGGTACAGGTCACAATTGTGATGTCTTTGAGTTTGATTTGGCAGTACACATTGCTGAATAAAGCATCATATGTAGCAGTCATCTTCATGATTGCTACATTTCACACCAACATCACTAAATTTCTTTACATGCAAGACCTATAAATTTCGCTATATTTTGCCAACATCTTGGTCAAATATCGAAGTTTCTATGAAAAAACGCTACTCTATAAGCACTTTAGTGATGTGTGGTTTAATTCTTTCAGCCTGCAGTCACTCACCTACAAAAAAAACATTACAGATGGCTAATCCAGCAAGCCAATACTGTATTGAACAAGGCGGCAAACTACACCCACTTAAAGACGCATTTGGCAATCAAACCAATAATTGCAAATTGCCTAAAGGCCTAGAAAAAGATGAGTGGGACTTATACAGAGAAACCCACCCTTAATCAAATACTGCACAGATTGTAAGTGCAGTAACAGCACTTACAATCATCTAATATATTATAAGGTTACATCTGCTAAATTGCCTTTTTGCTCTAACCATTGTTTACGGTCAGCTGAGCGTTTTTTAGCCAAGAGTTTATCTAGTAAACTGGCTGTGAACTGTGCATCATCTAAATCTAGCTGAACCAGACGGCGTGTGTCTGGGTCCATAGTGGTTTCACGCAGTTGCCCTGCATTCATTTCACCTAGGCCTTTAAAACGGGTAATTTGTGGTGATTTACTTTTGGCTTTTTTCAAGGTCGCTTCAAGCTCTGCATCATCTAAAGCATAGTAAACATCTTTGCCATCATCTATACGATACAACGGTGGCATCGCCACAAATAAATGCCCCTCATCGACCAAAGCACGGAAGTGGCGTACAAATAACGCACACAACAAAGTCGCAATGTGTAGACCATCTGAGTCGGCATCGGCCAAAATACAAATTCGGCCATAGCGTAGTTCAGATAAATCATCACTGCCAGGATCTACACCTATCGCAATGGCAATATCATGTACTTCTTGAGATGCAAGCACTTCGTCTGATGCCACTTCCCATGTATTTAAAATTTTTCCACGTATTGGCATAATCGCTTGGAAGTTTTTATCTCGTGCCTGCTTAGCACTGCCTCCTGCCGAATCACCTTCAACAATAAAGAGTTCACTTTCTTCGCGTGTAAGCCCTGAACAATCGGCCAACTTACCTGGCAGTGCAGGGCCAGAAGTAATTTTTTTACGCTCAACTTTTTTAGCGGCCTTTAATCTGCGACCTGCTTTGGCAATCACGGCTTCAGCAAGTTGTAACGCTAAGTCTGAGTGTTGGTTTAACCATAAAGTAAATGCATCTTTGGCCATATTGAGCACAACACTTGATGCTTCACGGCTAGATAAACGCTCTTTGGTTTGACCTGAAAATTGTGGCTCTTGAAATTTAAGTGACAAGATATAATTTACACCGTCCCACACATCTTCAGCAGAAAGTTTAAGTTGGCGTGGCAGTAAATTACGCAACTCACAAAACTCACGTAATGCTTCGGTAATGCCTGAACGCAAGCCATTTACGTGGGTACCACCTTGTGCTGTGGGTATCAGGTTGACATAGCTTTCTTGCGTTTGCTCACCACCTTCTAAATTCCAACTTAAAGCAAACTCACAACTGGCACGCTCTGCCTGACCTTGTGCCACAAATGCAGGGTTTGGCAATATGTCTCGGTCTTGCAATTCATCCATTAAATAATCAACTAAACCATTTTCAAACTGCCACTGTATGGTTTCGTTGTTGATCTGATCGATGTAATTAATTTCCAAACCCGCCGAAAGTACGGCTTTGGCTTTTAAGTTATGTTTTAATGCTTTTAAAGCAAATTTTGGGCTGTCAAAATACTTGGCTTCTGGCCAAAAATGTACTGTTGTTCCTGTATTTTTTTTTGCAACTTTACCTTCTAAAACAGCCAATGGTTCAACGGGTACGCCTTGCTCAAATGCCATACTGTACAGGTTACCCTGACGTTGTACCTCTACTTCTACACGCGTAGACAATGCATTCACAACTGAAATACCAACCCCATGCAAGCCCCCTGAAAACTCATAGTTATCGGTGCTAAATTTTCCGCCTGCATGCAATTTAGTTAAAATAATTTCAATACCACTTTGGCCATATTCGGGGTGTATGTCTACAGGCATACCACGCCCATTGTCTTGTACAGACAGTGAACCGTCTTTATATACAGTCACTGTAATTTTATTGGCATGGCCTGCAAGTGCTTCGTCTACTGCATTATCAATCACTTCTTGTGCCAAATGGTTTGGTCTAGTCGTGTCTGTATACATGCCAGGACGGCGGCGAACAGGGTCTAAACCAGAGAGTACTTCAAGCGATTGAGCCGTATATTGTGACACGTTTTATATTTTCCTTGCTGTAAAACACTGTAGTAGAAACATCATTATGATTGGAATTTTGTCTGCGAAATTGTTCATCACGTGATTACCATCATGCATGGTCATCATCATACACTGTGATGGACTCTGCATATAATAACGCTGTGCCTGTTGATAATCCAAGACTTCATCGCCTTGTTGTAACAATAGCAGTTTTTCACTGCGTTTTAGCACAATGCTTGTAAACATCTGTGCTAAATCATCTAAGTCTAGTTGTTGTAATGCCCATGATGAAGTGATGCTATAGGGCAAATTTGACATGCCTATCTGCTCTGCAAACACCAATGCAGGGTCAACTACAGGGTTAATCAACACTGATTTCAATCCATATAAACACGCAATGTAATTGGCATAAAAACCACCTAGACTACTCCCTACACAGAAAAACCGATGATTTGGGAACTGTGCCATATAAGAGTGTATATGTTCAATCACTTGACATGGTGGTCGGTTTAAGTCGGGTAAATACACCTTAACATCAGGAAAATATTGCGCACAATATTGGCGAAGCAACAACCCTTTTACCGAATGTGCTTGGCTTTGAAAACCATGAAAGTAGATGATTTTATGTTTCATGTACTTTCCTTGCAACCTAGTGTGCTAGATTTTGAGTGAGTTCTATACGTTCATCTAAGTGTTCCACTACATTTTTAATGACTACTTTTTGCATGGCCTTGATGAGTGTTTCCATATATATATGGGTAGTCTGGGGTGTGGTCTGCTTTAATGGGGAGTAATATACTCAACTCATCTGCATCACTCGCATAAAAATTTCTAGAATAATCAAATTGACCAGCATTAGATGATTTATGAATTGCCGTTGTTATAAATATCACTGCAAATTTTGGTAGATTTTGAGTATGCACCACTGCCACGTGATCATCTGCCCCGTACTCATAATTACGATATTTAGCAGAACCAAACATATCAATTGTAATTGTATTAGAGTTAAACACTTGTACGTCATTACTTACCAGTGCGGAAATGCCCATATTAGCTTCTCCCGCAGTTACAAAAGGTAAGTTACCACAAATACGATCAGCAGATTTTAAACGTCTTCCACGTTGAGATCTACCATACAATTGCTGTAAATTAAACTCCCCCCACTTTATATCTTCCAATTCATCTAAGGCTTTTTGCTCCGTTTGCGTCAACTGATAGTCTTTTAAGCCTGTTGTACAAAGGTAAGCGTTGAGCGTAGCGAAACGCTCTGCGTTGAGCGTAGCGATAAATTTCTCCATAAATTCATAAGAAATTTGATTATTGATGGTCGGGAGTTGGATTTTTATCCCATTATTTTTTAATTTTGAACTAGAAAGTTGATTACCATAAGAATAAACATCTTTGAATTTTTTATTTAAAGTCGTAGATAGGAATAAACCAGTCGCATGAGTAAGCTCCCTATCTTTTAACTTCAATGTATGTACTTTCATTTCCACACTTGCACGGTAAGGGTGATAAAAAGAAATTCCAAAAAAGTTTACACTCAAAAAATTTTTTAAGTACTTTGCATTTTCGATATGCTCGTTTAAGTAACCTATAATTCCATTATTGGTTACCTGAACAGATATTCTAGGTATCTCTCCTTTTTTCGCTTGTTGATTATCAATTAAACTACCAGTACCTACATCAAACAACTCACCAATTTCAAACTCTTGCCACTCAATGCCTGCATCTTTTTCCAACTGTTCAAGTTGTTGTTGCATTGAGTGGCGATTTACTTTCCCGCATCACCATTATTTTTAAGTAGTTGGTCTACTTCCCATGCTAAATAATCTGCAACTGTTTTTCTAAAATCATCAAAAGTTGGCTTAGTATCAATAATTTTATGTTGATCGAAGTTCCAGTCTGCACCAGATGCTGTAATAAAGTCTTCTACATATATGGCATCTAAATTCCAGTCTGCTTCTACTTTTGCTCGCTTACCTGCTTTATAAATTTTTATAATATCTGCATAACGCTTGGTTGGTTGGTCATTTTCTTGCAAAGCGCGACTAGTACGCTTGTAACCATCTTGCCTAAAGTCAATAAATTTTACCGTTTGATCGAAATCATGTGGTTTATGTGCTTCAAATACATAAATACTGGTTTGCACACCTGCCATAGGCTGAAATAAATCGGTTGGCATTTTCAGACTTGCCAAAAGTGTATGTTTTTTTAAAATGGCTTGATTGCTTTGTATTGCTTTTCCAGACCCTGCCGAGTCTTGAATAATAATTGCACCTAAGCCCCCTTTTTCCATTTTATCTAAACCAAAGGCAATAAATGGCATACCATTTTCGGTATAGCTAAACGGCGGGTTTAATAAAAGTTTATTGGCTTTAAAATGTGTATAAAGTTCATCGGGTGTTTTAAATGTGTTGCCTTTTTGAATGTTTGAGCTTCCATCACCACGCATAATCATATTGGTGGTTGCAAGGGTATACATTTCAGCGTTTAACTCTACCCCTAACAGTTGTTGTTGTTTTATTTGCTTTATTTTTTCTTCCGCTTGTGTTGTTTTTTTACCATAGCTTTGTTCTGCGTCATTAATCATCATTTCCATACAAGAGATAAGAAATCCAGCCGAACCTGTAGCCAAATCCATGACTTTTGAATGCTGATCTACGTTTAAAATAGTAGCCATCATTTTTGTAATATACGGTGGTGTAAGTACAATGCCTATTTCTTTACCATCACCTAGTGCATATTTTAAAAATTCAGAATACATTTCCCCCATAATATCTAAATGCCCTGCCATTGCATCTATAGATAAGAAAATATTTTCATAAATAAAGGTAAAAATTTGCTTGGTTGTACTGGCTTCTACAGTCGAAATTATCTTACTGACTTCTTTGTCTAGGGTCGTCAATTCATCTCTGTATGGGTCTTTAGAAATTTCACCAAAACTCGCTAACATGAGGGCTTGTTTTTTGGCATCAATCTCTCGTGCCGTAAGAAACTCGGTAATTTGGTTAAATACCAAAATACTATCTCTTCGACTCTCTGTTTGTAACCCTTTAAGCTCTTGTGGTATTAAACCTTCTTGAACTTTCTGACCATGTTTATCAACCACAGGTTGCATGGCAAGCAATGTACCAGACACATACAACACACGCTGTGGAGCTGTAATGTTGAGGTTGTGCATGAGTTTATTTAATTTTTTAGCGTAGCTTTGTAATTGGGCACGTGAAGAAATTAAAATATCGTGCTTTTCATCTTCCGTGAGTACAGCGTTGTCGTAAAATACTTTAAATGTGTCTTCATTTTCTAAAAAGTCTAACGTAGATACAGTATCTAATAACTTATATGAGTGTTCTCCAGAACCATACACATAATACACTTGTATTTTTATTGTTTCCGCACAATCTCCCGAAATGCCTATAGCAATAACATCACGGTATTTAGCAGAAGCAATAATACCTGTTGCATAATACAGTGCCCCATTTACGGCGTAACTCGTCACAGATTTAGGGTCAAACTTTATTTTCCCCTTATTTTCTGAAACAAGGTACTTAGAGCCTAGTTTATTTTCAATAACTACAGGAATACTCTGATTGTTTTTTAGTAAGCTAAAATCTGGTTTACCAAAGTTAGTTTTATTTTCTGTTTTAGCACGACCTTTTAGGGCGTCTTTTAAATGGTCTGGAATAGCAGATTCGGTATAATAATCTTGCTGATTTTTCAAATGAAGCTGTTTAAATTTATCTTTAACCCAATCATTTATGTGGTCTTCAAGTTGATATATCACTTGTGTTTGCACCATTTCATCAGCCTATCTGTGTTGTACCCAACCCAAAAAGTGGGCTAAGTCTATATTTTAATGGGCCTAAATATATCATTTTTTCTATATTTTTATAATCAATCCCTACCGTAAAGGGTAAGACTTTTTATTAGCGAGGAACACCGCCCCACCACGGATTAAATAACATACAACCTGACATACTCAGTACAGAAAGAACCAATACACTGGCTAGCATCATTTTGAGCGTTTTCATTGGGCGCACTCACTTTAAGAAAAGCGCTAGCTTAAATCTGCTTTATCAGTTTAGCCGTAAAACCCCGTCCTTTAGGTCGGGGATATAAGGCTGTGTGACATAACCCATAATTCAAAAAATATTAACAATATTTTTTGAATTATGGGTTATTAGGAATACCAAAAACAGTCAAGTAAGCACAATAATTTGCTATAATAAGCCTATGAAAACATTTAAATTACGCATAAAAGACAAACATTGTAAGGTACTAGACCAACTCGCATCTGAGGTGAACTTTGTTTGGAATTATGTGAATGATTTGTGTTTTAAGCATCTTAAAAAAACAGGTCAATTCTTCTCAGCCTATGATGTTGCCAAATACACTAAAGGCACATCAAAAGAGTGTGGCTTACATAGCCAAACTGTTCAGGCTGTGACAGAAGAACTCATTACAAGGCGTAAGCAATTTAAAAAAGCTAAGCTAAATTGGCGTGTAAGCAATAAGAAATCTGCAAGACGTTCACTCGGTTGGATTCCATTTAAAAAAGTTGCTGTCAAGTATGCTGATGGCTATGTTCAGTATGGTAAACATCAATTCAAACTATGGGACAGTTATGGACTCTCAAAATACAAAGTTAAGACAGGTGCATTTGTTGAAGATAGTCGTGGGCGTTGGTATGTCTGTTTAGTTGTAGAAGCACCAAAAATAGAGAAAACAACATCAACCACAGCCATTGGCATTGATCTAGGGCTAAAAGACCTTGCGACATGCTCAGATGGTGTAAAACTCAAAGCACCTAAAATCTATCGTCAGTATGAACAAAAACTTGGTATCGCCCAAAGAGCCAACAACAAAAAACGTGTCAAAGCGATTCATGCCAAGATTAAGAATATCAGACAGAATATGTTGCATCAATTCACACATAAACTTGTGAATAGCCATGCAATGATCATTGTTGGCAATGTAAATGCCAAAGCATTAGCACAGACAAAATTAGCAAAGTCTGTACTCGATGTAAGTTGGACAACCTTTCGAGCCATGCTCAAGTACAAATGCGAGAACGCAGGCGTATGGTTTGAGGAAGTCAACGAAGCGTATACCACTCAAACGTGTTCGTGCTGTAGCTCACGGCTCAGTAGTCCGAAAGGTAGAACAGGTCTTGGAATAAGAGAATGGCAGTGCATGGAGTGCGGTACGCTCCATGATCGAGATATAAACTCAGCACTGAATATTCTTGCGCTCGGACATGAGCGTCTCGCAGGAGGAATCCCTGTCTTGCGAAGCTAATCGCTTCTCAGGTCGGGGAGGATGTCAAGTAGCCACGATAAACGCTTGTAGCAATTATGTAACTTATCTGTATAACTATTTCACTAGACGCAATACACTAAATTTAAGCTTTACGCAAAAATTGAGTAAAACTAAAAAATAATAATACTGCAAAAAAGAGCAATGACCACACAGGCATAGACTGACCTAAAAATGTCCAATCAATTTTTGCACATTCACCAGAGCCTGTGAGTACTTGAGACAACACTTCTTTCATTGGCAATACATCAACCAAGTAATTCAATCCAGGGCCACAACTTGGTACTTCGCTCGCAGGGAGGTGTTGAATCCAAACATGTCGTGCTGCAACCGCAAAAGACCATAAGATACTTAAGGTTGCCAGAAACGCGTAAATGACTCTAAAAATGCGCAGTTTTGGATTATGTAACAATGCAATCAGTGCAAATAAACCCATAAAAATCAGGCCAACACGCTGAAAAACACACAAAGGGCATGGTTGTAACCCTTTAAAATGCTCTAGATATAAAGCAAATGCCATGCCTACAACAGAAGCGAATACTAAAAAAAGATTAACTAAACGATAGCTGAGTTTCATTTTGTACTCTCTAGTTTACTTATGAACGAAACCGACGTAAGTACTCGTCGAAACTAATTAAATTTGATTGCTCTAAAGCACGCTGTTGGTGTTTAGACATATAGACTAAATCATCGAAATAATGTTGTTTCTCTAAACTTAGTTCGTGCTTGTCATATACTTTCGCATGTTGCTCTGCTAAATGTGCCCCCAAAGCCCACGTGCCCCCTTGCTCTAGCATATCTTTAATCACATGTGCAGATAACGTCTGCTCAGGGTCTTGGACACGCGTATTCATTAAGGCGAGTGCATCTGTATATAGCGTTGAGTCTACACTTTGATCAAACATTTGTGCTAAGGCTTGCATTTGGCTTAAATGCTGATTTAGCCAGTCTCTTACACCCATTACACCGTGACCTGTATCAAACGTTGCATCGTCTGCACGACCATTGGCGACAATATTGGCTTGGTTTAATTCTATACGTGCTTGCTCTTGCTCAGAAATATATGGGCTTGGGCACAGTAAACAATAAAGTGCAAGCACTTCTAAAAATGCTGCGCTGTGTTCCGTAATACCAATCGCACAATAAGGGTCTACATCTACAGAACGTAATTCCACATAACCTACGCCACGATCTTTAAGTGCTTGAGATGGCGTTTCGTTCCCTTGAGGTGTTTGCTTTGGTCTAACAAGGCTATAGTACTCATTTTCAATTTGCAGTGTGTGATCATTCACTTGAATTGGCTCACCTTGTGCATTGTCTAAGCCCAATTTGGTAAATGGCTCATACGGTTGCTTCACTGCCTTTTCTAAGCCAGACAAATAGCCATTTAAGTCGTCATAACGAATACCTAATTGTTTTTGTGCCGAATTTTGATAACCATATTTACCCATACGCAAAGCAGTGGCATACGGTAAATGTAATGCACCTGCAACAAGACGCTGTAAATCATGCTCACGGTCTAAAACAAAACTACCGCACACCGTCGGACTTGCACCAAGTAGAAAAATCACCATAGGCGTATAACGAATAAAATTACGAATTAGCCCAAAATAGCGCTGACTACGATAGTCTTGAAAGCTCAGATTTTTTAGTGCTGGGTCTTGCTCATTTTGCTGTAGCTGTTCAAATAACGCATCTGAAAAAGATAAATTGTAATGTACCCCTGCAATGGTTTGCATACGGCGACCGTAACGCACTGCTAAACCATGTCGATATAAGGTTTTAAAACGTCCGATGTTAGACGTACCATATTGTGCTAAGGGAATATTTTGTTCTTCTTTATCTAACATACATGGCATAGACATCGGCCATAACCGCTCACCTTTAGGTAAATGCTCATGTGCCACGGCGTGAATGTCTGCTAAATCTGTCAGTGCTTTTTGAATACTTTGATGTGGCGGTGTAATAAACTCAAGTAAAGCCTCTGAATAGTCTGTTGTAATGTGAGGATGTGTGAGTGCTGCACCCAATGCAGGCGGATGCGGTTGCTTCGACAAGTAGCCATCGCTTTGCATTCGAAGACTCTCCCGCTCAATACCACGTAGTGTACCTTTTAATAACGATTCACTTAACCATGTTGGTACAACAAAGCCTGTATTGGCATGTGGCTGGCTCATAGAATTCACTCACTCATTTAATGCGGTTACAACACATATACGTATGCTATGTTAATTTATAGCGTATCTTTCGACTGTTTCATTTTGTGGTAAAACACTCAAATTTTAAGAAAATTATAGAAAGTATTTCTATGTTTTATATATACATCACAGCATAAAAAACATGTTGTGCTTAAAGATACACAATTTCAGCATAAAATTCATTTTTTAATAAAACATCTCACTCATGTTAAATATAAAAATGTAATTGTTACGTAAAAAAAGACATATCGCATCAAAAATTAAACAGTATTTAATCTACAACACCAATCATATTTAGGTATAAACAAAGATCACGATTTTTAAAGACGCAACTCTTTGCGGTTATAGCTCAACGTACATACTTTGGAGTCACCACATGAATACAAAAAAATACCTAAGTTCAGGTATATGCGCTCTGTTGCTGATCACTGCATCGGGCTGTAGTACTTTACAACCACAAACTTTTAACCAACTTGGAAAATTCTCAACCTATCAACTCAATGAGCAAACATTCCGTGTGAGTGTAAAAACCTCACCAAACATGAGTTATGGCACCACCCAAGAAATTACATTAGTCAAAGCAGCCCAAACTGCCATACAACATGGGTTTACTTATTTCAAAATACTCAATGACCCAAGCAGTAACAACCAACCACCAAGACAAGCGATTGTTTATACAGCCCCCCCACCCATGTTTAGACCTTACGGTTTTTACGGCCCCCGCTCTGCATTTTGGAACAGCCCATGGGATGATTCTACTCAAGTTGTAAATATTGAACCCAATGAAGTGGCGTATAGCATTACCTGCTATAAAAACACACAAAGTGCGCCTAACGATGCGTTTAATGCAACCTTGATTTTAAAATCACTCGGTGCAAAATATGGCGTGGCAGAAAATGGTGATATATTAAAACCAGAACCCCAAAAAATATCATAATCACTCGCCATTAGGACGCTGATATGACTTCAAGCCCCCAGACACCGGTCGTCAATAGTTTACATCGGAGCAAACACCTTGCCACAATTGCACTGATTATGGCCGTGGTTGCATGGGTGGCATTTATGATTAGCGCCAAGTTTTTCCCTCATTACAGTGGCATATTACACATACTTATGCTGTCTGCAGAAGCAGGAGTGGTCGGTGGACTTGCCGATTGGTATGCCATTACCGTGCTCTTTCGCAACCCTTTTGGTCACGTTCCAATTCCACGTTTTTTACGTGACCACACCGAAATTATTCCAAGAAACAAAGCCCGTATTGCTGAATCTATGGGGCATTTTGTACAAGAAAATTTTCTGTCACCGCAAGTGGTCGAAAAAAGTTTACAACAAACCAATGTGAGCCACAGCTTGGGACAATGGCTACAAAACCCCAAAAATAGTGGGCAAATTACCCAAATCATGCAACAAACGTTACCTAAAATATTTGATTTTATTGAACAAGAAAAAATTGCTCAGTTTATTCAAACCAACAGTTTACAGTGGATTGAAAACACCAAAGTAAACCAACTGGCCAGTGAAATGTTGCACTCTATTTTAGACAATGACTTTCACGAAGAACTCTTGCAACAAGGTTTAGACGGTGCACATGCGTGGATTTTAAAACATCCTGAACAAGTCCGAGAAATCACAACAACTCTATTTAAAGAACTTGGTATTTTAAAGCTGTCTAAAGGTGCTAGCCTGTTTGGAATAGACATGCAACAACGTACAGTAGACAGCTTTATGGAAAAGCTTGAACAAGTACTACAAGACCGTGAGCACCCATGGCGACAGTACGTTGAACAGTATGGAAAAAGTCTTATGCTCGATTTACAAAATGAGCACAGCAGCGCCAGTCAACGACTCAATGACAGCAAAAATGCATTATTGCAGAGTCCGCAATTGGTCAATTTTATGAGTAGTGCTGTGGTGATTTTGTTTAATGCCATTAAAAGTGACTTAGCGAAGACAGACTCTGGCATTGCTAAAAACCTCCAAGCAGCCATTGAAACCCTAGGCGACAACTTACTACAACATGAGGAAGTTGGTACATTACTCAATCAACGCTTAAGCACTTTGGCTGTACATTTTAGTGACCGCTATAGCGATAAAGTGATTCGATTTATTAGCGAACGTATTCATGAGTGGGATTCAACCGACATGATTGCTAAAATTGAAAATGAAGTAGGTGGTGACTTACATATGATTCGGGTCAATGGTGTAATTGTGGGTGCCTGTATTGGATTAGTACTCGGTGGAATTCGAGCAGTGGTTGATTATGCATTTTAAGATTAGGCATGCAATTTCATCACAACAGTCTGATTGCCCACGTTAAGACTGAAAAATACAAAGAGAGTCGATACAAAAAAATAAGGATGATGCATGTTTCAAATCAATCATAAAATACCACAAACAGGTACCACCATTTTTTCTACCATGTCTGCGCTTTCCCAACGTTTAAATGCACTGAATTTATCTCAAGGGTTTCCCGATTTTTCACCACCATCTGCGCTTATTCAAGCACTGCAAGATGCGACTGCACAAGGTCACAATCAGTATCCGCTCGGTGATGGCTTACCTGCCTTACGTGAGCAAGTATGTCAGATTTTCAAACAGCGAAATCCATTACTACAATTAGACCCAAAACAAGAAGTCACCATTACTGGCGGGGCAACCATTGCCCTACACTGCACCATACAATCTCTGCTTCAATCGGGCGATGAAGTCATTATTTTTGACCCAAGCTATGACAGCTATGGCCCATCTATTGCGCTAGTGGGTGCAAAAGCCATTCACATTCACTTAAAGACACCAGATTTTAGTGTCGATTGGCAACAGGTTGAAGATGCGATTACGCCTAAAACTCGCATGATCATTGTCAATACACCACATAACCCTACAGGGGCCATTTGGTCAAAGCAAGATTGGTTAAATCTCATAGAAATAATTGAAAAACATAATATTATGGTCTTGTCAGATGAAGTCTATGAACACTTGGTATTTGATCAAAAACAGCACTACAGTGCACTCGATTTTCCAGAATTACGTGAACGGAGCTTAGTCGTTGGTTCATTTGGAAAAAGTTTTCACGTCACAGGCTGGAAAACAGGATATTGCGTGGCTTGTCCTCAAATAATGCAGGCCTTTCGGCAAGTGTACCAATTCGCAAGCTTCTGTGGTGTTGCACCGGTACAAGTAGCACTTAGCCAATTTATGCAAGAGCATCCAGAGCATCTCGCCCGATTAGCAAGCTTTTACCAAGCAAAACGAGATCTATTTTTAGATGGGCTAAATAATGCACGTTTCACCTATACAGCAAGTCAAGGCACATATTTTCAAACGCTTGACTACAGTCAGATTCAGCCTCATTTAAATGATGTGGAAATGTGCCAATATTTGGCGGAGCAACATAAAATTGTCGCCATTCCACTGTCAGCATTTTATAAAAAACCACCATCATCACTTCGGCTACTGCGTTTTTGTTTTGCAAAACAAGATACGACATTATTAAACGCGACAGCAATTTTAGCCACATGCTAAATATCTGCATTTTACAACTTGGTATAAAAAATGAGTAAACCACTCGTAGCAAATAACAAACCACTCTTTCAAACCTTTATTTTGTTTGTACTGCCACTCATTGCGACCAATATTTTACAAAACCTCTCAGGCACCATGAACACCATTTTTGTGGGGCAGATGTTAGGTGTACATGCTGTTGCAGCGATTGCTGTATTTTTCCCCATTTTATTTAGCATGATGGCATTTATTATTGGGTTATCATCGGGTGCAAGTGTACTTGTAGGCCAAGCATGGGGGGCAAAGGACTTAGAAAAAGTGCGACAAGTGGTGGGAACAACACTATTCATGACCCTCATTTTAGGTACAGTTATTGCACTATTGGGTGGTACATTTACACCTCAAATTGTGCAATTTTTAGGGGTTTCAAATGATGTACAGCACTTGTCTATTCCCTACGTACGCACCATGTTATTTGCAAGTCCGCTCATTTTTATTTATATCATTTATACGTCTTTACTGCGCGGTGTCGGTGATAGCCTCACGCCCCTATTTGCTTTAATTATGACCTGCATGATTGGTTTAGTCGTCACTCCCACACTCATTAAAGGCTACTTTGGTTTACCACAGTTAGGAACAACTGCACCTGCTGTGGCCTCTATTTTAAGTAATATTGCAGTTTTACTCTTTTTAATTTTCTATTTGAATTATAAAAATCATGCACTCAAACCAAACTTTGCATTGATCAAAGATATTCGGTTTCACAAAATACTGGCACCTAAAGTTTTAAAATTAGGTATTCCTACGGGTATTCAAATGATTACCACCTCATTATCTGGCTTAGTTATTGTACGTTTAATTAATTCATTCGGTGCAGATGCGACAGCAGCTTATGGAGCAATTAATCAGGTCATGAACTACATTCAATTCCCAACATTATCTGTTGCAATCGCAGCTTCAATTTTTGCATCTCAAGCCATTGGTGCGGGAAAAAGTGATCAACTTGAACAAGTCACAAAAACTGCTGTACTCACTAGTTTAGGCATTACGGGCAGTTTGGTCATCATTGCTTATCTGATTGCAGATCATTTACTCCAGTTATTTTTGACTGACCCTCAAGTCATTATATTAGGTAAAACTTTACTTTATACCGTGTTATGGGCTGTTTTATTTTTTGGTATGAGTACTATTTTTGCCTCTATTATGCGTGCATCTGGCACAGTGAATGTACCCATGCTGATTAATATTGGTACGATTTTATGTATAGAGTTACCTTGTGCCTACCTATTTAGTCACTTCTGGGGATTACAAGGAATTTGGATCGCTTATGCATTGTCTTTTGTTTGCTTGAGTATATTACAATACGGTTACTACCGCTTAGTCTGGAAGAAAAAACCGATTCAACGCTTGGTATAGAATCGGTTCTTCAACATTAAATCTGTGCAATTAAGTCAACGACTTCACGTAAATATTTTTCGTCCACAGCATCAAATGTAGCCAAGTGTGCACTGTCTATATCAAGTACACCAATACATGTTTGGCCTGAAAAAATAGGTAATACAATTTCTGAACGAGCCTCAGAACTACATGCAATATGCCCTGCAAACTGCTCAACATCATCAACAAGAAGCACCTCTTGTTTTTTCCATGCTGTACCACACACCCCTCGACCATAAGCAATACGAGTGCATGCAATCGGGCCTTGAAATGGGCCGAGTACCAATTCTTCTGACTTGATCAAATAAAAACCAACCCATAACCAATCAAATTGAGACTTTAATGCAGCTGCAACATTTGCTAAGTTAGCAACTAAATCAGGTTCACCCTCTAGCAAACCACGAATTTGTGGCAAAATATTCTCATATTGTTCAATTTTATCGCCTTTTACTACATTTAATTGCTCAGCCATCACTTTTTCCTTTAAAAACTAATTTAAGTCATTTACATCTATATTAAAAAAATTAAAATATATATTTATCAAATATATAGAACATCATGTTCAAAAAACAAAATATAAATTTCACCTTAATTTCATCAAAACTACTTTATCTTGTCACAAAAAAATAGGCTAATATTTAAATGACAGATTTATTGCAATAATACTGTCACAATAAATCTTTGTAATAGCCAATAGTTCATAAAAGATTCACATAGGATGTTACAGCCGTGAAAGAGGATTATATTTTAATTGTCGATGATGAACTGCCCATTCGTGAGATGATTCATACCTCACTCGACATGGCTGGTTTTCAATGTCTACAAGCAGAAGATGCGAAACAAGCACACCAAATAATTGTTGATCGCAGACCATCTCTTATCTTACTCGATTGGATGTTGCCGGGTGGTTTAAGTGGTGTAGAGTTGTGTTATCGCTTGAAGCGAGATGAAACACTGTCTGAAATTCCTGTGATTATGCTGACTGCTCGTGGTGAAGAAGACCACAAAGTGCAAGGCTTAGATGCAGGCGCAGATGACTACATGACTAAACCGTTCTCAACCCGAGAACTCATTTCACGGATTAAAGCAGTACTCAGACGCTCAAATGCGCTCAGTGGCGATAAAGTGATTGATGCAAATGGTCTTATTTTAGACCCTGTGAGTCAACGTGTGAGTTTTAATGACAACATCATTGAAATGGGCCCCACTGAATACCGTTTACTGGCATTTTTTATGACACACTCAGAACGTGCCTATACCCGAGCACAATTACTCGATCACGTATGGGGCGGTAGCGTGTATATTGAAGACCGTACCATTGATGTACATATTCGTCGTTTACGTAAAATCTTAGAACCATTTGGCGTAGATAAATTTGTACAAACTGTGCGAGGTACGGGATATCGTTTTTCTACTCGCACAGATGCACTTAGCTAAGACTCAATACTATGTATGAACACTACCCAACGCCAGATATCAGCCGAGAGTATAAAAATTATCTTTACAGTAGTCTTTGGCACTATGCAAAACAAGACTTAAGACTACTGGGATTTTTTTTAGTCATTGCCGGTTTGATTGGCTTTGGTATAGGTTACCTTATACTTTGCTTAAGCTTAGCTGTGGTTTTATGCATCGCATTAAGACTACATGCATTATATTTGATCAATGAGTGGATTTCTCATAGACCCTATGACATGCCACCCAATGTACCCGGTTTATGTGGTGCGCTCGCATTTAATATTTATAGAGCACAACGTAAAGAACGTGTAGTGCAAGCCAATATGGTTACGCTAATAGACCGTGCACAATCTTCACTATTTGCCCTTGCCGAAGCAGTCGTCATTACCGATGAACTTCATCAAATTGAGTGGTGGAACCCTGCTTCAGAACACTTATTGGGAATCAAACAACAAGATAAACACAACAACCTGCTAGGTATTTTGCGCCAACCTGCATTTGTTGAATATTTCCATAATATGGAACAACATCCAGATGGTATTAAAATAAAATCATCTGTATTTGAAGGCCATCATGTACAAATCAAACTCACACGCTTTGGTACAGAAAGCCGTCTTTTAGTCGCATATGACATTACTCGAGTACATAACCTTGAGCAAATGCGTAAAGACTTTGTAGATAATATTTCGCACGAACTACGTACACCACTGACTGTACTGAGTGGTTATTTAGAAACATTTACAGACCAAGATAATTTCAATCCAAAATGGCAACGTGCCTTTGACCAAATGCAATCACAAACACGACGCATGAATGCATTAGTGAATGATTTACTGCTACTATCGAGGCTTGAAAATGATCGTAAAACGGCGAAAAATCAAATTGTAGATATGCCAGCACTTATGAATCAACTGTTTGATGATGCTCAAGCCTACAATTCAGAATATGGCCATATGCTCAATTTAGACATAGATAGCCACAGCGATCTGATTGGTTCAGATATGGAACTGGCCAGTGCATTTGGCAATTTAATTACCAATGCAATCAAATATACGCCTAAAGGCAGTGGTACAATTACCATTGGTTGGCATGACGACCAAGAAAATGGCTACTTTACTGTACAAGACAATGGCATTGGTATAGACCTGAAGCACTTACCTCGCCTGACTGAAAGATTTTATCGGGTCGACAGCGCACGCAGTCGACAAACAGGTGGCACAGGGCTAGGCTTAGCCATTGTAAAACATGTACTTATGCAACATGGGGCATATCTTGAAATTGAGTCCCAAGTGAATCAAGGGTCTTGTTTTAAAGCTATTTTCCCAAAAGATCGTCTTTGCCAAAATGAAAATTAGTCTATTTACAGGCAAAGATTATGTCTAAAAAACAATCCCTTATTTCAGCGCTGATCGCTCTCGCTTTACTGATTGTTGGTTTAATTTACTTTACCAATGCATACCCATCAGAAGAAGAAAAAGCATACCATCGTATTGCAATGTGTTATGTGATTGAACACCGAGAAATTCAAGCAAATAATAAAGAACTCATTGAATTTTTTAATAAAGTTGCGCAAGGTGGTGTACCAGACTATGCATTGAATAAACCTAAAATTTATGACAGCTTTGCTAATGAACTGATTGATTATTATTTAAAGTTATCTCCCGAGAAACAACAAGAAGTAAAATCAAGTCGTGAAAATTGTGATCGAATCTTACAAGGGTTATAAATTTACATTCTAGAAAATGAGTGAGCATTAAATTAGTTATTTTTTAGTGCATTTAAGCATAATTTATATATTGGCATAGGGTAATTCTGTTTATATACATCACTGAACAAAACTACCCTACACCTATACTTTTGTTACTATCAAATTTATGAGTAATATTAATATTTTACTCCACAATAAATATAAATTATTGAAAAATAATGTATTTATAAAAATAAGAATACTTCAATTTATACATTCAGTCTTGAAAATCAAAATATGAGCAACAGTATACAAAAACAAACATAAATTAATTATAATTTAACATTATATATACATTGTGATACAGTAATAACATTCGATTAAAAGCTTTTGCTAAAGTTTCACACATTTAACCCATATTACACTCTTGCTTAAAATTTAAGCCAAACTCCTAAAAGTAGCCAAGGTATTACAAGATGCCCCTAATAAATACACCGAAAATAGTATCAGCAATCATTATTTCTCTGACAATGACAGCGTGTAGTAGCGGTGGTAATCATGCCACTCAGAATGTAACAACTTCTCCTCAACAGAGTGATGCTGATAAAAAAGCTGCCGAAGATAAAGCAATTGCTGATAAAAAAGCCGCTGAAGACAAAGCAATCGCTGATAAAAAAGCTGCCGAAGATAAAGCTATCGCTGACAAAAAATCTGCCGAAGATAAAGCTATCGCTGACAAAAAAGCCGCTGAAGACAAAGCAACTGCTGATAAAAAAGCCGCTGAAGATAAAGCTATCGCTGATAAAGCTGCTGAAGACAAAGCAACTGCTGACAAAAAAGCCGCTGAAGATAAAGCTATCGCTGATAAAGCTGCTGCTGACAAAGCAATCGCTGATAAAAAAGCCGCTGAAGACAAAGTAATTGCTGACAATAAAACTGCTGAAAATAAAATAACAGTTGAACAAGCTTTAGCTGAAAAAATTGCGACACGCAAAGCATGGGTGTTAGCAGAAAATAATGGTCAAGCAGCACGTGCTGCTAGTGCTGATACTACTGCTGCTTATGCTATTATTGATGCTGCTGTTGAAAAAATGATTCTAGCAGAGGTAAATTACGAATTTGTTTTTTCACAATTTAATTATATAAATGCACTAGATGAAATAAGTAAGACTGATAAAAATGCATCGCCCGATGCATATAATTTTGCCCGTGACAAAGCAGATACTTATAAAAAACTATATGACAAAGCGACAGCGCTTAAAGATGCAGCAGATAAAGCACTTATTGCAGAAAAAATTGCCACTCAAGCAGATGAAAAAGCAAAAGCAAAAAATGCTACTGCTGAAGACATCGAAAATGCCAAGAAAGCCAATGCGAATATGGATATAGCTGACAATATAATGAATGCTGCAGCATTCGAATCAGCGGCTTACCAGCAAAGCTACTCTGTTGTTTTAGGTAATTACACAGGTGATCTGAATCATGAAACGAATAGAAAAGTTCCTCTTGGTAGAACTGGAGAAATATCTATTATCGGTATGAAAACACACTCGAATGCTTTACCAACATTAGGCTCAGCTACTTACGATGGTAAAGCTTTTCAAGATCTTCCAGAGAAAGTAGGTGGCGCTTGGACAAGTAAGATTAATGAAGGTCATTTAAGCTATAACGTAAACTTTACAGAACGCACAGGTTCCGGCTCTATTACTGGTTTAGGCGATGCCATTACCCTTGAAAAAGGTTCAATCTCTGGCACAGACATTAGTTCAACTGTAAAACAAGCAGATCTCGCAGGGAATTATTCGCTCGGTTTCTATGGTAAAAATGCTGAAGAAGTTGCCGGTAAAGTTGTATTCACCAACAATGACTCTATTGGTTTTGGTGGTACACGTGGCGATGTCAAATAACGTTATGATTATACCCTTCTGTTAAATTTTCAAAAAACCGTCTGTATAATTGATTCAGACGGTTTTTTCACTTTATTGGTCGCATGTCAGTGAATATTAAATACTACGTAATACTTGGAGCTTCTTTTTCTTCTTCTACATTTGCTCAAGAACTCCCGCCAGATCAAACCATATTCTTTGAGCAAAAAACACCTATTTACCCCAAAGTGTCTTTTATATCCAAGCAAGATAATATGGTTAAGATTGCGAATATACAAAATCTAAGCTTGGAACAAAGTATTAATCAAGCAATTATTCAAAAAGACTGGGTAACTTTAGAACGCTTATTACAAGAGTATCAACAAAATAAAACATACGATCATATACTCTATGACTATGGCTTAGGTGCACTGTATCGTTATCAGGGAAAATTAAATGATGCCATTATATGCTACCAACATATTGTCGAGCAGAATCCGGATTTACACTACCCACGTTTTGATTTAGCCATGATGCTGTTTGAAGATCAGCGCTATGCAGAAGCAAAATCTGAGTTTGAACATGCTAAGCCCTTTCTTTCCCCACAAATGCAAAAACTTGTTGAACAATTTTTAGTAAAAATTAAAAGATCGCAACAATGGCAACTCGACCTAAATTTAAGTTATGAAAAAACAAATAATGTAAATCAAGCTTCAAACCTCAAAGAAATCACAATAAAAGGGGCTAAATTTATACGCAGTGAAGAATCTCTTCCTCAAAAAGCACAAGGTATAGATTATAGTCTAGGCGTATCTCGTGAAAAAAATATTGTCGGACATCACTATGCATATATAGGCATGTCACTAGATGGTATTTATTATTGGGACAACAAAGACTACAGTGAACAAACATTAAGGGCAAGTACAGGTTATTTATATAAAAAGCTCAATCAATCTTGGGCAATTACACCCTTTGTACAACAAAATCTTCTAGGAAATAACCGCTATAGTCAAAATTATGGCTCAAGCTTAGAGTACTCTCGGCAATTATCAGAACAGTGGAAAATTTCAGCAAATACATCTCATATGAGAAAAAACTATAATCAATCCAATATTTCTTTGCATTACGATGGTTATAGTAATAGTCAAGCAGCTCTAATCATGTACCAGCCAAAAGCCAACTTTCTAGTCTATAGTGGAATTAACTTCATGCAAGACCATTTGGCAGATCGTAGTGAATCATCTACCCGTCAAGGTGTTCGTATTGGCTTTTTATATTTAGGTGATGCTCTTGGTCTTCGTACAAATGTGAATTATGCTCAACGAAACTTCCTTGCAAACAACACTTGGGATCTTAAATCTAGAAAAGATAATGAATATACATTTACAGCTACAACTTGGCATAAACAATTGCAATGGCACGGCTTCATACCTAAATTAAACTATAAATATCAAAAAATCGACAGTAATTTAGCATTGTATAAACGCCAAAATAGCACTTGGTTTATGACGATAGAGCGGTCATTTTAATGATTAAAAGTAGACCCTAAACAAATATACACGAGTTTAGGGTCTATCTAATTTCATTTTTTTCTAAAAAAATCAAGAAGTGATATGGTATAAAACATACCCAATCTGTTTATTTTTTGTTAAAGTATATTTACTTATAAATTTGAGTCAGAAATACAATGTATTTTAAAATCAAAAATTTAAATTACTTTATAATTTTGGGGTTATGTCATATTAGTTTTGCTTTTGCTGAACAAGTCACTCCCATTACGTCAGCTGAACAATCCGCGCTTCAAAGCGAAGACTTACAAGAAGTTCAAATTGAAAAAGAAGTTGAAGTGATTATTGCTCGGCAACCCAATACTGTTTCTTACGAAGATATTGAGTTTATTACTCCCAAACCTGCCGTCACATTTAGTATTACTCCATCTATACTTACAGGTGGCCAAGGTAAAGAGTTTTCCTTTACTAACAGCTACTCAGATAAAATAAGTATGTTAAATTGGGAAATCAAAAATGTACCTATTATTAAAACAGACTTCACGTGGAACATTTCACCGAATTTAAGTTTCAATATGAATGGTTGGACAACAGTTGGAAAAAAAACCGTGACCATGAATGACTATGACTGGCGTGACTTGTCGAATCGCTCACTACTCACAGACTGGTCAAACCATCCAGATACGTCCCTGAATGCAGCCAATAAACTGGACTTCAATTTTACTTATTGGTTATTACAAAAATCAAATTACAACATTGGTCTACTACTTGGCTATGAGCGAAGTCAGTTCAGCTGGACTGCGCGTGGTGGTCGTTATCAATATGGCTTAACTGACCAAAATGGTGACTATGTTGCTGATACAGCACAAATGTACCATGGTACATTTGCAGACGGTGCCATGGGTGTTGGCTACAAACAAAAGTTTAGTTTGTACTATTTAGGTCTCACTGCAAATTACAGATACAATAATTATGAAATGAGTGCAACGGCCAAAATGAGCCCTTGGGTAAAGTCTAACTCTCAAGATGAACACTATATGCGCGACTTAACCTTTTATGAAAAAGGTGAAGATTCTGAGTTTTATGCGGTCACACTCAATGCGGGTTACTATATTTCACCGAGAATCAAATTTTTCACAGAAATCACTTGGAACGAATATAGACTGGCTGGTGGAACAATGACCGTCAAAAATTACGATAATGAAAGCAAAGGTGGTATGTCTTCACGTTACTACAATCTAGGCATTGGCGCACAATACATTTTCTAACTTTATAACGGGTGAAATATATATCTTATGTTTCACTCGCATTTATTTATACATTAAAAATCATATAAAGCACCTGTAAAACAGCGTATTTCATGCAAGTTCAGTTATCATAACTTTGACTTCTCATTACTTATAATGCACATGAATAGCTGGCTAATTATTGCAATACTCATTCTTTATATTGTTTTCTTATTTTTATGTGCTTTTTTTGGTGAAAAATACGCCTCACATTTAAATTCAAAAGGGCGAGTATTACTATTTAGCTTAACTTTAGGTGTCTATTGCTCATCATGGACATTTTACGGCGCAACAGGCGATGCGGTACAAGAAGGTATTAACTACTTTGCCATTTATTTAGGCCCATTATTATTTATTGCTTTTGGCTACGATATTTGGCGACGTTTAGGCCATATTCGACAACATCATGCCATCGCCTCTATTTCTGATTTTATTTCAGCACGTTATGGTAAAAGTGCCACTTTAGCATCATTCATTACCATACTTTCAGTCGTTGGTACTGTGCCCTACTTAGCATTGCAATTACGTGCAATTGCTATGAGTACTGCCACTATTTTGCCTGAAACCCATACAATTCAAAATACCACAAATATTGTGCTCTTTCTGACTGCTATTTTAGTCATGCTCTCTATGTTATTTGGTACACGGCAAATTTCAAATACGGAGCAACACGGCGGTTTAATGCTTGCGGTGGCTGTTGAGTCTTTTGTAAAATTACTGGCATTGCTGTGTGTTGCCATATTTTTTATTGTACAGGACCCGCAAAGTATGGCCCAAATGAGCCATGACTTAAAACAACAATATACGCATATTCAAAATGTCGGATTACCCAGCACTTTTTGGATACAAACCATATTAGCAGCGCTTGCTATGTTTTGTTTACCACGCCAGTTTCATGTTGGTGTGGTTGAACTACGTGATGAAACACATATAAAAGGTGCACGAAAGTGGTTTTCAGCCTATCTAATTATTACCGCAATTGCGATTTTCCCCATTGCCAGTTGGGCACTACATAATCAATACCAACACATTGGCATTGGCGACTTAGCAGTATTAACCCTACCTTTAAGCTACCAAAATGAATGGCTCTCTTTATTGGCCTTTTTAGGTGGATTTTCAGCATCTACAGGCATGTTATTGGTCTCTTCAGTGGCCATTTCGACCATGCTCAGTAATGATTTGGTCATGCCTGCCCTTTGGCGATTTGGCATTATTTCTCGCCACAATAACAGACTGCCCTCTGTACTCAAAATGGCACGCCGCCTATGTATTGTGTTTGTCATGTTACTTGGTTTTGCATTTTATCATGTGTTTGATCATGTCACTCAACTGTCTATTTTAGGTCTATTGGCCTTTAGTGCTGTAGCACAATTTGCCCCGGCTTTAATTGGTGGCTTGTACTGGCGAGGTGGCAGTAAGCGAGGTGTTTATGCCGGTCTTGCGATTGGATTTCTACTCTGGACATATACGCTTTTCATTCCTACACTTATTAAATATGTATTTTTAAATACCCCTAATGACTACTCATTTCTGCTAAATAATGGCTTATTTGGTATATATTTACTTCGCCCTGAAGCACTCTTTGGCTTTGAATATTTATCGCCACTCACTCACGGCGTAATATGGTCTTTAGGATTAAATATTGTTTTTTATATTTGGATTTCGCGCATATACCGCCCGAGCGTTGCCGAACAAATTCAAGCAGAAAGCTTTTTTTATTACGACCAAAAACTACAAGCATCAACACAGCCTAGTGATTCTTTTTATACTCATCAAGATGGTGCACGGCTAAAAATAGGTGATTTACTCACACTTGCGAGTCGTATTACAGGTGAAGACAATAGCAAACGGGCTTTTCAACAATTCTGCAAACACAACACATTAATATTAAACACCAACCAAGTGGCCAACGGCATGTGGTGGAACTTTACTGAACAATATCTTGCCAGCAGTATAGGTGCAGCTTCAGCACGAACCTTATTAAAAACCGCACTTGCACATAATGGGCTTGGGGTAGCGCAAGTCGCTAATATTTTAGATCAGGCCTCACAGTGGCAACGCTTCCACCAAAACCTTCTCATGACCATGATTAATCACATGACGCAAGGCGTGAGTGTCGTTGATGAAAACATGTGCCTTGTCGCATGGAACAACCAATATATTAAACTGTTTGATTACCCCAAAGAACTGATTTATGTCGGCTGCCCAATTGCAGACCTGATTCGATACAATGCAATTCGAGGCGACTGTGGTCCCGGATCAATTGAAGAGCATGTAAGAAAGCGTATTCATTGGATGCAAGTGGGTAGTGCACACGAATTCGAACGGGTCAGAAAAGATGGTCGTGTCATTCAAATTCGAGGTAATGCCATTGAAGGCGGTGGTTTTGTAGCCACTTTTGCCGATATTACCGCCTTTCGTGAAAATGAAGCCGTACTCGAAGCCAGAGTACAAGAACGGACTCAGCAATTAGCAAATGCCTTGACAGAACAACAATTGGCAAGGCAACAAGCAGATACTGCAAACTTATCTAAAAGCCGATTTATTGCAGCAGCAAGCCATGACTTGTTACAACCAATGCATGCTGCACGCCTATTTAGTACTGCCCTTGAGCAAAGCATTCATAATGCTGAGGATCAACATACATTACAACAGCTTGACCGTGCCTTACACGGGGCGGAAAGCATGCTCTCTGCACTACTTGATATTGCTCGCTTAGAAGGTGAAAGCATTCAACCACAACGCCAAGCCTACCCACTACATGACTTGCTCAGTGACTTAGAAATGCAATTTAAATCGATTGCTGCTCAACGAAAAATACAATTTAAAGTCCATGATGCGCAGTTTTGGATTGACACAGATCAACAATGGATTCGCCGTATTATTCAAAATTTTGTCAGTAACGCTTTACGCTACACTGCAAGAGGTAAAGTCGTTGTCGGTGTATTACGTTCCGCTTCAAAAGCCAACCATATTCGGATTGGCGTGTGGGATACAGGGCCTGGAATTGCTGAAGCACAACGAATCAAGCTGTTTCAAGAATTTGAACGCTGTGGTCATACTTCACCATGGGGAGAGCAAGGCTTAGGGCTAGGGCTCGCAATTGTACAGCGTATGACCCGTATGCTCGACTACCCTGTGTATGTGTATTCTACGCTTGCACGTGGTTCATGTTTTATGGTTGAAGTACCCCTTATTGAACCACCAAAAGCCAATACACAACCAATGGTACGCACCATCACTCATAATGCTTGCTATAGTATTTTATGTTTAGACAATGATGAAGCCATTTTAGAGGGCATGCTCACCCTACTCACAAAATGGGGGCATACCGTATATAAAGCACGTGAGCCGGAAGAAGCAGCACAGTTGATTCAACAACACCAAATTCAAGTATGGCTCATTGACCAGCACTTAAATCAAAATAAGCGTGGCCTAGACTTTATTGAGCAAAATCGTAAAAATCATGTGCCTGTTGCGCTTATTACAGCAGACTCTGACCCAGATCTACCACAAAAGCTTAAAGAACAACAAATTACTTTGCTTAAAAAGCCACTCAAGCCCGCATCTATGCGTGCTTGGTTATCTGGTTTAAAACTTGACTAAAGTAATGTCACATTTTTTTATCTTGAATGTTCAACACACTAATGGCCAATACCGCTTGTGTACGGTTTTGAACATTCAACTTTCTAAAAATAGCAGTAACATGGGCTTTAATGGTGGCTTCTGAAACATCTAGATCATAGGCAATTTGTTTATTAAGTAGTCCTTCAGCCACCATCATTAATACTCTAAATTGCTGTGGTGTAAGTGACTGAATACGGGCAGCCAGTGCTGTTTCATCTGCAGTACAGACTTCTACATGATTGTGATGTGGTAAATTCGGTGGTAACCACAAATCACCCTCTGAAACTGCTTGTATGGCTTCACTAATTAAGTCAGGATTAGCCGACTTTGGAATATAGCCCATTGCACCATGTGTCATGGCACGTTGAATAATACTCACCTCTTCGTGTGCAGAAACCACAATAATTGGAATGCTCGGATACTGTGCACGAACATGTACCAATGCAGAAAACCCTGATGCACCTGGCAGATTTAAATCGAGTAATACCAAATCTGGTTCTGCACCACTTTCTAAGTAGGCATAAAACTCTTTCACTGTGGCCGCTTCTTTGATTTGCACCAACGGAAAGCCCTGACGCACCGCCTGAATGAGTGCATGGCGAAATAATGGGTGATCATCAACGATTAATATATTCATAAGCGCTTGGCCATACCTATTAAAAATGATCAGTCATCTCTTTTTCTGATCAAAAAGTTTACGTAATGCATTGAATATTACATTTTTTTCTCATGCTGTATTTATTTTTTTAATTTTTTTTACTGATCCATGTCAATTTCATGACTTCATCTCATAAAAATGTGACGTATGCGTAGAAAATACAAAGAGTAGATCATCATATTGACTTTAAAAAGTAATGATCTATTTTGCCATCATACTTCATTATTATTTTTATATTGGTTTTTAGCTACCCTTTTATTTACAGTTCTTGTTGTTATTGACCTACTCACACAAAAGAAAAACTGAGCAATCAATACTAGTAATAGGCTCTAGGCAATATATATCACACAACAATACAACAAAAAATAAAGTGGCATTTTTTAGAATTTTCTTTATTTTTATCTTCTTACAAATGATTCGCATTTTAATAGGGTTTATGTAATTAATCGTTTAAATTTCTTTCGATTTTAAGGCACAATGTTACTTTAATTTCTTGAGAACTTGACCGTGGCAGAAGAAAAAACAAATTCGATGGCAAATTTAGCCCACAATGTCAGTACACAGACACAAGCCATATTCAATGAAAATAGTAAATATCATGATGCTTACCAAACAATAGATAAAATTGTGGCTGGTTTTTGGGAGCGTGTACCCTATCTATGTATTGCCATTATTGTATTCGTTATTTTTTGGTTCTTATCT
This sequence comes from Acinetobacter boissieri, assembly GCF_900096955.1. Lineage (GTDB taxonomy): Bacteria > Pseudomonadota > Gammaproteobacteria > Pseudomonadales > Moraxellaceae > Acinetobacter > Acinetobacter boissieri. Next base: position 335,090 of record NZ_FMYL01000001.1, read on the forward strand.
AAGTTTTTTAAATTATTTGTGATTAGAGCTTTATCTAACAGACCCTATGCCAAACAAAATCTCGTCTTAGTACTTAATCGTGTTGGTAGTACTTTTATTGTATTTTTTGGATTTTTAATTGCACTTGTGATTGCTATTCCTGGTTTTTCACCAGGCCAACTGATGAGCGCACTCGGAATTGGTTCTGTTGCAATTGGTTTTGCATTTAAAGATATTTTTCAAAACTTACTCTCTGGTATTTTAATTTTACTTGGCGAACCGTTCCGAATTGGCGATGCAATTATTTGTAATAATCTCGAAGGAACTGTTGAAGACATTCAAATTCGTGCAACAACATTACGTTCTTACGATGGTCGTCGTATTGTAATTCCAAATGCAACCGTCTATACCAGCTCAATTACTGTTGTTACTGCATATACCCAGCGCAGATGTGAAATTAATGTTGGGATTGGCTATGAAGATGATGTACAAAAAGCCAAAGAAGTGGTTACAGGGATATTAGAAAATCATAAAGATGTGCTTAATCAACCTTCTATTTTAGTCAATGTCACAGCACTGGGTGATTTTTCAATTAACCTTAACATTCGTTGGTGGATTGATACCAATAAAACAAACACTTTAAGCTCTGCGAGTGCGATTCAAGAAGAAATCGTGGTTGCTTTTAACAAACACGGTATCAGTATTCCGTATCCAATTCAGGAGCAAATTACACAAGCCCCACCTGCTCAAATAGATAACGCACCTAAAATATAAGGAATTGCTGTTTCAGTACGTAAAATACGGTTGCCTAAACTCACAGTTTGGCAACCGTTTGTTTTAAAAAGTTCAATTTCATAGGCAATAAAACCACCTTCAGGGCCAATGACTAGACAACATGGCTCAACCATATGGTGCTGCGTTGTATTTACATACGGATGCGCCACATATACCGGCCGTCTTGGCTGAACCATCGCCGACAATATATCTTCGACAAAAGGTTTAAAGCGTTTATAAAGCGTCACTTGCGGTGCAATCGTATCGCCTGCTTGCTCTAAACCAAGCGTAATATAATCCTCTATTTGCGCCAGCAGTGGACTTTGCCAATAGCTTTTATCTACACGGTAACTGTGTATTAAAATAAGTTCTTCTACCCCCAAGGTCACTGCATCCATGACAATACGGCGTAGCACTTTAGGCCGTGGCAATGCCAAAACCAATGTCACCGCACGTTTAGAGGGTATATTTTCTGTCTTTAAAATTTTTACATCAATCGCATGCGCATGTAGGGCAATAATTTCAGTTAAATAGCGCTCTCCATCTCGAATACCCACTTTTAACGTATCACCCACACCGAGCTTGAGCTGATGTTGGATATGTTGAATTTGACGACATTCAGTAATACTCAATATCGGTTGAACAGGTGTATTCTTAGGTAAAAGTACAATATTCATGGCATTGCTAAAAACTGATCAATCAATGCAATATGGCGTTGTAACGAACCTTGATTTCGCTTAAAGACTGTATTGGCCTGTACCACCATGGTATGGCGTTCAATGGGGTATTGTAATAAATATATACAACGTTCTATAGCCTGTAATGCAGTATCAACTACATCTACAGCCTGTTGCTCAATGAATTCATCAACAACACTCTGAAAGTTAAAATAATTTTTCCCTAATACTGTCGCTACACTTAAAGCAATGGGCTCTAAAATATTATGCCCACCGCCGGGTTCATTGAGCGACCCACCTACATATGCGACATGTGCTAGAGCATACCATAGCCATAATTCACCCATGCTGTCTGCCAAATAAACCTGTGTGTGTGCATCTACATTCTCTTGTAAACTACGTCTTTTCACCAACAGACCCAATTGCTGTATCTCTGCATATACAGTATCAAAACGTTCTGGATGACGTGGTACAACAATACACAGTAAGCTTGGATCTTTCTTTAAATGTTCAAGCAAGGCATTTAAAAGCTGTTGCTCTTCAGGAGCATGGGTACTGGCAAGCACAAGTACTTTTCGTTGTTGTAATTGCCATGTGCTATATAAATCTTGCGCTTTTTTTGTAACCCATGTCGGTGCGTGTATATCAAATTTAATATTACCCAACACCTGCATGTATTGAGCATCTTTACCCAAAGTTTGGAAACGTTGCAGTGTGGCTTGGTCTTGAGCTGCAATCCAGTTCAACTGCTGTAACATGGGCACAGTCAAACGCTTAAAACGTGCATAACCTTGAGCAGATTTTGCAGATAATCTTGCATTAAGTAATAGCGTTGCAATCCCTTTTTCATGAAGGCAAGATAATAAATTTGGCCACAGTTCAGTTTCCATGAGCAGAACCAGTTTAGGTTGGTAACATGCTAGAAACTGTAAAATATTGGCACGTAAATCGGCAGGTAAAAAAACGGCTTGAAATAATTCGGGGTATTTGTGTTCAAATAAAGCTTTGGCTCTGGCCTGACCTGTTTTAGTGGTATTGGTGACAAGTACAGCTTGCCCTTGCGCTAAGTAATGCTCAATGAGCGGTTGAGCTGCATTGGTTTCACCCACAGATACCGCATGAAACCATAAACTATGCCTATGTTTTGGTGTCACAAAAGGTCCGAAGCGTTCAGATAATTCTTGTTGTAGTGCATGCGTATCTGTTGAACGTTTACGTATGCGGGAACGATATAACGGCTGAATGACTTTTAGGGCAAGCTGATACCAAAACGGAGGGCGCAAGTGAAGTCCTGCAACAATAAAAATTGTCTGTATTATAAAACAATCTTACCAAATAAAGGGGTGTTTTTTTATGTACAGATGGCGCAAGTACCTCTAGATGAAGTACTTGCATTTATGATTTTTAGTGATGACTTAAACTTGGGTAATCGGTATAGCCTTTATGTAAATCAGAACCATCAGATGGATACAACGTATTGTAATCTACACTGTTTAAAGGCAAGTCATGCTCTAAACGCTCCAGTAAATCTGGGTTAGCAATAAACAACTGACCAAATGCTACTGCATCAGCTTTATTTTCAGCCAACAATGCTTTTGCTGATGTTGCTGTTAGTTTTTCATTGGCAATCCAAGCACCACTAAATTGCTCACGTAATTCAGAGCCAATGCTGTCTTCTGCTTCATACTCACGTGAAAATACAAATGCAATATGACTTTGGCTCAGCTGTTGCATGACATAACCAAAAGTTTGCGCTGGATGATCATCACTCATATCATGAGAATCTCCACGTGGTGCAATATGAACACCTACACGCCCTGCACCCCAGACGTCAATCAATACATCAACGACTTCAAGTAACAAACGTGCTCGATTTTCTAATGTGCCCCCATAAATATCAGTACGTTGGTTAGTGCCACTTTGTAAAAACTGATCCACCAAGTAACCATTGGCAGCATGCAACTCAACACCATCAAAACCTGCATCTTTAGCATGTATTGCCGCCTGTTTATATTGGGCAATAATTTCTTTAATTTCTTCAATAGACAAGGCTTTTGGTGTTACGTATGGGCGAATTGGGCGAAGTAAACTCACATGACCTTCAGGCTGTATTGCACTTGGTGCAACAGGGGTTTTTCCTTTTAAAAACTCAGGATCAGAGATTCGACCTACATGCCATAATTGTGTGACAATTTTAGCACCTTGCTCATGTACCGCTTCAATAATTGGCTTCCATGCGGTCACTTGTTCATGATTCCATAAACCGGGTGTATTGTGATAACCCACAGCATCTTCAGAAATCACTGTGGCTTCAGTTAAAATTAAACCTGCATTGGCACGTTGGCGATAATACTCCACCATCACCTCTGTTGGAATACGTGCACTCGTGCTTCGAGAACGTGTGAGTGGTGCTAAAACTAAACGGTTTTTGAGCTCTAGATCGCCCATCTTTAACGGTGAATTTAGTGTTGGCATGATTATCTCTTTTAATGAATGTATGGTTTAACGACTTTTATAGTGTCTCTTGTAAATAGTGTATATATTGTTCAATAAGAATTTCATTTCTAGAAAAGTAAGACCACTGACCGTATTTTCTCACCTCAACCAAATTTGAGCTTTGCAATACAGCCAAATGGTTAGACATGGTTGATTGTGCGACATTACCGCGTTTTTCAATACGGCCTGCACAAATACCCACGGCCCCGCTATCAGCAGAAGGGTTCAACTCTGAAAAATACTGCTCAGGGTACTTTAACCACAGTAAAATTTGTCGGCGTAAAGGGTTAGCCAATGCCTTGCTGATTAAGTCTATATCCATCACAATCTTTTCAGTCATGTTGAAGCTCTTTTTGAATAAATCCAATATATCGTATTTAATCGATATTTAAATCGAATAATTACGATAAACATACACAAATAAATTATTAAACCAAATAACCACACGCACACATACCACTCATATTTAAAAAATAGAATCATTCATTTATAAAAATATAAATATTAAACCAATCAAGATTAGATATATATGATGGTAAAAATCCCGCTATAAAAATGGGCATGTGATTTACATGCCCAGATCTACAGTGAAATTTTGCTCATTTTAAGGCAGTAAAGCACCTAATTTCTCACCCATAACGACAGATGACTGCGCTTTAAATACTGTATCCCATGCCATTTTGTTATGTTCAAATAAAACAATAGCCGTCGAACCCAAATAAAAACGACCCAACTCATCACCTTTTTTCAAAGCAATATCATGCTTTTGTAACTCAAGACGACCTGAGGGTTTCACTTTACCTGTCGCTACTGTTTCAATCCCTGCAACAATCATTGCCCCAACCAACACGACAGCCATACGACCAATTTCAGTATCAAACAGACAGACCATACGTTCATTACGTGCAAATAAACCCGGTACATTTTCAGCCGTTACCTGATTGACCGAAAACAATTCACCCGGCACATAAAGTGTTTCGGTTAATACACCATCAAATGGCATATGTACTCGGTGATAGTCTTTAGGTGACAAATAGATGGTGCTAAAGCAACCTTGCTTAAACGGTGCAGCTAACACAGGGTCAGCCACCAACTGCTCTACAGTAAATTTCTGTCCTTTCGCTTGAAACACATCACCATCGACAATAGCGCCAATTTGCGAAATTGCACCATCGGCAGGGCAAACAATATGCTTTGGATTGTCATCAATAGGGCGAATATTATTTTGTAATGCACGGGTAAAAAATGCATTAAATGAGCGATATTTCGTGGCATTGCTTTCTTCAGCAATAGATAAATCTATGCCATATTTGGCTTTAAAAGCATGAATCACCAAGTTTTTTACCACTGGGTTTTCACTGGCTGCAACTTTACCCACCACTCGGCTCAGTTTATGTTGCGGTAATAAACGTTGTGCTTTTAAAAACACGGTTTTCTTTAATGCGTTGATGCTCAAAGTGGCTTCTCTCCCATAACAATCGGACTATTGGTCATGTTGCCCCATTCGCTCCATGCACCGTCATATGCTTTCACTTGCCATTGCAACATACGTGCAACAAAATATGCCAAGCCTGAGCGATGATGAGACTGGCAATAGACAACCACTGGCTGATCTAAATCAAAACCAATATCTTGTAAATTTTGCCGAATTTTGGCTAAAGGGTGTAATTTTAAATGATTTTCACGGTCTAAAGCACGATCAAATGCATAATGTATTGCATTTGGTATATGTCCACCTTTGCGAGCAGCACGTTGCTCACCGGTATACTCTTCGAATGAACGACAATCCCATACTTGAAGCTGTTTTTTTTCAATGGCTTGTTCAAGCACGTCATAATCAATCTGATATGTCTGGGCATATTCTAAACAGACCTGATAAAAATGACTCACGGGTTCAATTTTTGGTACAGTGGAGCTAACAGCATATTTTTTAGCCAACCAAGCATGTATACCACCATTGAGTAAACTGGTACGGCTAAAGCCAGCACAGTGTAAATTCCACAATAGCCGACTTGCCCATGCTCCCCCCTCATCATCATATGCCACCACATGATGTTCTGAAGAGATATTCAAATACTCGACCAAGGCTTGCAACTTGGCTTGATCAGGTAACTTACCTGTTGCAAAATCATGCTGTGACACTAACTGTTTAGGCAACACATGTATCGCATTGGGTATATGCAACTGCCGATATACCGACGCACGTGTGAGGTCAACAATTCGTAATCGCGAATCGTCTAAGTACGGTAAAAGCTGGTCAGCATCTACCAATAAATTTAAAGAAAGGTTTTCACATGTCATGGGAAATCAATTTTTATAAAATGTTATTCTATTACTCATATAACATAATCATATTTGAGCAATAGCATTACTGTGAATGATGGCGTGGCTTATCAAAGACCTGCTGTAAATAGGCTAAAAAGGTATTGTTATCGGTCATGGTTTTACCCGGGCTATCCGAAATTTTAGCCACAGATTGACCATTACACTCAACCAATTTGAGTACCACATTCAGTGGGGTAACGCCCAAATCATTGGTGAGATTGGTGCCAATACCAAAACTGACTTTAAAACGGTCTTTAAAATATTGATACAAGTTCCATGCCATGTCTAAATTCAAACCATCACTAAATGTCAGCATTTTTGTTTTACTGTCAATTTTTAATGTTTCATAATGTGCATACGCTTTGTCACCCCATACATATGGGTCACCACTGTCATGGCGTAAACCATCAAACAATTTAGCAAAATACAAATCAAAGTCATCTAAAAAAGCATCCATGCCCACAACATCGGTCAAAGCAATTCCGAGATCTCCACGATACTCTTGTACCCAAGCTTCGAGGGCTGCTTTTTGAAAGTTACGTAAACGTACATCTAGGGCTTGAAAGGCTTGTAAAAACTCATGTGCCATTGTACCAATTGGAATAATATCGAGCTCTTTCGCTAAAAGGACATTACTGGTCCCTCTAAAAATTTGCGGTACATGCGTTTTAAATTGTTCCACCACATGACGATGCCATGCCAAGCTATAACGGCGTCTTGTACCAAAGTCAGAAATTAAAAACGGCTCTTCTTCAAAATCATGTTGTTGTTGCAGTGCTTTTAATGTGGCTATTTTTTGTTGTAAGCGTTTTTCACCTTCTTTAAGCACAGCATCTGAATGCAACCGAGTAAAATACAATTCATTGACGATGGCAAGTACAAATATTTCAAACATCATGGCCTGTACCATTGGCCCTTCAATATGAATATCCAAACGCCCTTCAGAGTCTATACTCGCGACAATAAAACGGCGTTTAAGCTGAAATAATTCTAAATAGTCTACAAAATCACTTTTAATAAAACGTAAGCCACGTAAATACTGCAATTCATCTTGGCTAAAGCGCAATGTACACAATAAATCTAGCTGCTGATTGAGATCTGCTAAAATATCTGGCAATGGATAAACCGTGTCTTGCAAATTACGGCAACGAAATTGGTATACGCTATGGGTTTGTGGAAACTTATGTAGCACCACTTGTAGCATAGTAAATTTATATAAATCTGTATCGAGCAATGAGCGTATTATTGGTTTCATATCAGTCGAAATATTTTAGCCTGATGCATTAAAGCATAGTTTTTGTGATTTAAGCCGTTACAATCAATGAAAAATGTAGAAAAGTCTTTTTAAAATTTATTTAATATCACGTAAAAATCATACGGAATCAATATATGCGCGCATTAATTCAACGTGTTCAACAGGCTAAAGTTGTAGTCAATGAGCAAACTGTTGCAGAAATTCAACATGGCTTATTGGTCTTTATTGGTATTGCAAAGACCGACTCTTTAGACATTGCGCAAAAATTATTAGATAAAGTATTTAAGTATCGAATATTTGAAGACCAAAATGGAAAAATGGGTTGGAATGTCAGCCAAGCTCAAGGCAATGTCTTATTGGTTTCCCAGTTCACCCTCATGGCGAATACACAAAAAGGTTTACGCCCTGATTTTGGCCCCGCTATGCCACCGAGTGAGGCCAAACAACTATACGATGCGTTGGTTAATTATGCCCATCAAAATTACAGCGGTGTTCAAACAGGCATTTTTGGTGCAGATATGAAAGTGCACTTAATTAATGATGGGCCTGTAACCTTTAATTTAGAATACAACGAATTATAAAAAATTAACGACCAAACTTACGACGGATAAATACACGCGCTTGATTCATTTTTTGTTCGACAGACTTAGGGAGTTTTGGCGGTAGTAATTGCATAATTTTGCTAAATAAGACTAACATTTTCAGGTCACCCTCTACTGCAATACTGTTATCTTTTAACCCTGCCATAAATGCACTTGGGTCTCCTTTCATCATTGTTTTTACACCGTGGTCACTGTCTTTAAAAATAAGATTAAAATCAGCTTCAACTTTGTGCCCAGATACTGTATCTACTTTACCTTGGTCTATAATAATTTGTCGTGCTAGCCCTTGCTGTGTACTTATTTGAATACGGACTTGGCGGTCATGCGTAAGCTCTATAAACTTTGGGCTGGTTTTAGCAAGTTGTTTCATGCGTAACACAATACCTGCAACCGCAAGATCTAAAGGATCTGTGCTCACGTCAAGCAACGGTAATTTTACGACAGGAATTGAAGAAAGATTCATGAAAAGGCCTATGCTTAATATAAAAATTAACCACATATCCTACCACAGCTCAGCCTAGAGCTTACGACCTAAGATGGCAGAGTTTGTAACTTTTTTTAATAGCAATTAAAAAAGGCATACATTTCGTATGCCTTTTTTCAAAGATCTGTTTATGCGCAATGTTTAACGTTCGTCATCGTATATCGGCGTATGTTCAATCAATGAGCGACTCGAGATATCACGCTGTTCTACCGCATCTAAACGTAATAAAACATAGATAAGTCCAACCATCATGATACTCATTGCAGTCAGGTAAGAATACAACGTAGGCCATTCGGCAAGTTGCTGTACGACTAAACGTAAAATTTCTACACTGCCCCAAAACACAATACCCGCAAACATAAAACCAAGCCACTGACGGTACGGTGAAAAGAATACTGCCACTAAAGCGGTCATAATTAACCCGACACCAAGCATCATGGCAAAATTTGCTGTTAGCATATAACCTCCACAAAGCACTCTATGCGAGTGATCTATCTAAATCGAGTAATCAAGCAATTTGCTGTTTACACAATCTTTCAGGCCTTAAAATAAGATCTGCATTCAGCACTTGATGCCATTATGCAAAAAAAAAATAAAAAAAACAGTGCCTTTTTTTTGTAAAACGACACAGCTTGTCGCAATAGTATTTTGTCATTACATATTTTTTTTTGCTCTTTGGTACAAAAGCATGATGCATCATGGCTTGGCGTGTCATTACAAAAACCTACCACAACAAAAATAGGAGTAATTATTTTTTATGAGAAAAAGTGTTTATTTTAATCGGTTTTTGACAATGCAAGATGATGGTGCATAAAATCGCATTTTTGGCATCTCACCATTCATACATCATCAAGTCCATTAAACGTCACTATGCCCCAACAAGTACAACACACCATCTAAACCAACATGCGAAATCGCCTGTTGAGCAGCTTCACGGACTTTAGGTTTCGCATGAAATGCAACACCCAGCCCTGCCAGTGACAACATAGGTAAATCATTGGCACCATCGCCCACAGCTATTGTTTGTGCCATGTTTAAACCATGCTGTGCTGCCAACTGTTGGAGCAACACTGCTTTACGCTGTGCATCAACGACTGTACCGACAACATTTCCTGTGACGACACCATCTGCCACATCTAAAACATTGGCATGTATTTCATGTAACCCAAGTTTGTTTTTTAAATAATTTGCAAAAAAGATAAAACCACCTGAAAAAATAGCAGTGTGATACCCTTTTGCTTTTAATGTGTCAATTAAGCGAGCAGCGCCTTCATTAAGGGTAAGTCGGTCTGCAATCTGATCAAGCACATTGGCATCTAAACCTTTAAGTAATGCCACACGTGCCTGAAAACTTTGCTGAAAATCAAGCTCACCTTGCATCGCACGTTCAGTAATTTCAGCCACTTGCTCGCCAATACCCGCCTCAATTGCAAGCTCATCAATCACTTCTTGACCAATCAATGTTGAATCCATATCAAAACAAATCAGCTTACGATTGACTTGCATTGCATCAAAATCTTGCACGGTTACATCGATACCCAACTGTACCGATAGATTAAGGCAAGCTTGACGCAATGGCTCAATCGCATGAGACTCATTAGAGACAAGGGTTAATTGCTGCACATAATACGGTGTTCCTTCAGACAACGTACGACATGTAAGTGTCGTTACATCAAGCCCTTGTTGCATGAGCATGTGCGTTACCGCATCGACATGCGTGCTGAGTGGTTTACGACCCAATAACGTCACCACATAGCGTGGGTTGTACTCTGAATTTGTCATTTATCTATCTTCTGCGTTACAAATTGGTTTCAATCAAACAATCACGTTGATTTCTTATGTTAAAATTAGCCTGATTTATGGGTAGATACAACCTGATGTTGCAGTAAAACTAAAGGCCATGTATATAAATCAAGCATATGCGTATGATTGGCTGTAAAAACACGCTGTACTACGGCTGTAATAGGCACACGCTATTGTAGTCATAAAATGAGCATAAAATAAACGACTCTGATTTGGAAATATATCTTGAACGCACCTAGACAAGGGCTTTTTGCCAGCTTACTTATCGTATGTTTTGTATTGCAAACACTATTATTGGTGATTGCAACAACCCACCAATTAAAAGAAAACCGTGCGAGTCAAGGCCAACTCATGACCAGTCAGCTCATTACCGACAGTCTGCCTGAAATGGTCCCCGCCAATACTGTGTCTTTAGCGCTGATTAGTAATCGTTATGCCACCAACCCAAGTGTCGCTTCTTTACGTATTTTAGATGCAAACCAACAAGTCTTAGCCACTGCAGGCTTAGAGAGAACGCGTACAGGTGAAGTATTTTCAAGAGATATTATGCAAGGCGAGCGTAAAATTGGGCAAGTGGAGCTCACGCTCATTGAGCCAAGTATAGGTGAAATTTTACGTAGCGAATGGTTAGCGATGACGTTATCTTTACTACTATATATTTTATTGTGGCTTGCTTACCGCCTCATTGCTCGCCCAACACGTAGTGAATACCTAAACCGTTTACAATATGAAAATGAGCTAAAACAACAAATTGATACGTTAAAAAATGCTTTAGAAAATACCAGCAACCCAATACCAGTCAACCAACCAACGGTTGAGCCCGAGCAAGTACAAGTACAAGACGTCAATGAGAGTGTGAATGAAAAAACCATCTGTTTAAATATTCAGTTTTATGACCCCAAACAATTGCTAGACAGTGTAAGCCAATCGGTTGCACAGTCTTATTTTCATTTGTGTCAACTCTTTTTAAATAAAGCCATTACCCAATGTGCACAACATTACAATATTGCTGTAGATGACTTCGTAATTCATGAAAGTTTTGATGCCAACGGCGCAACTGTACATATAGATGCTGAAAAGTACAAAGATGCAGAATGTTTAATGATGATTTGCGCAGTATTTCAAATGTTAGCAGATGTATTGTATAGACGTTATAGAGAAGAAAAGCGTTTTGTATTACATACACGCTGTGCGATTTCAAGCGCTGTAAAAGAGATGCAACTTGATGCCATACCGGCAGCTAAACGTTTGACGCAATCTTTAACCAGTAAAGAAAGTGCAGTATATGTAAACCATAAATTTTTACAAAGTATGACGCAGTGCTATCAATTGGTCACACTGCCCCACCCAACCAATGCATTAACTCGACATGCCTATTTAATTAATGGCATGAATCATGAGTGTGCAGACTTAGCTCAGCGTATGCGAACACAAATTTTAAAGGGCTAGACTATATCTTCATTTCATTTAATGAATAAGATCGTATATATATTGTTAATCAAACATTAATAAAGCGAGCAGTTTTTAAAATGATCAATTAGAGGTGATTTAATCTTGTTATATTCATAGGTTAAATCACTTTGTTCACTAAAGCGTCTTTTAGACAACTTACTTTTCGAAATAAATCATTTCTTTTTGAGCTTCTTTGAACAAAGACCAGTTTAGCAAATGGTTTTGGTAAATAGCTGCTTCATCAGAAAGTTTGATTCCATAACTAAATAATCGAAAGGCCAAAACGCTATAAAATGCATCTACAGCAGAAGGCTTATCAAACATGAAAGGATTTTTTGCTAACTCAAATATTTGATTGACTCTGTGTATTTCTAAATTTAACTCATCAAAAATATCAACCGTATTTTGCTTATCCAAGGTATATGGACATGAACTTCTTAAGTGAAAAAAACCTGCATGCATTTCTGAACAAAGACTACGAGCAATTGCTCGATCTTGTATAGAGATGGGCCATAAGCTTCCTGTTATTTCTTGAAGATATTCCAAAATAGATAAAGAATCATAAACAAAAACGTCATTATCTTTTAAAAATGGTACTCGCCCTGTATGGTGATTTTCATTTAAATACAATGATTTATTAGGACCATTTAAATCTATTAAATGTGATGTATATTTTATATTCGCCAATTTGAGACAAATTAAAGCTCTTATCGACCAACTAGATAATGTACCAACATAAATTTCCATATTTAACAAATGACCTATCATTAATATAATATTTATTATCTTTAAATAGATAACATTCAAACTAAAGTCAATGATTAATATTTTATAAGTTAATAGTGATAAATAACACACCTTGTACACGATACCAATAATATAAACACAGCGAATACTTTTGGGCCAATTCGCTAATGATTTTAAATAATTAGATGTACACCATTGAAGTTTGACTCTCAATAAAAGACAGCATGATTTCTTTTAGATCACATCAAAATACGGCTTATCTCTTTTCATCGCTTACAATTTACTTTATTGTAGCTTCATAAACCCATATGCTTGCCAACATACTGTAAGCACAAAAAACCACGACAGATTAACAATAAGCCAAGTGCATTTCCCCAAAATGTATGAGGTGCAGGTAAAACAATGCCACTCAATACCGTAGAAGAACTCATCGAAGATATCCGCATTGGAAAAATGGTTATTTTAATGGATGATGAAGACCGAGAAAACGAAGGTGACTTGGTCATGGCCGCAACACATGTGCGCCCAGAAGACATTAACTTTATGATTACCCATGCGCGTGGTTTAGTCTGCCTTACGTTAAGTAAAGAGCGTTGCCAACAATTAAAACTACCACTTATGGTTGACCAAAACGGCGCGCAACATGGGACTAACTTCACCATGTCGATTGAAGCACGTGAAGGCATCACAACAGGTATTTCTCCTGCTGAACGTGCGCACACCATTCGCACAGCGGTTTCACCACAAGCTAAACCTGCAGATATTGTACAACCCGGACATATCTTTCCACTTATGGCACAACCCGGTGGCGTATTACACCGTGCAGGACACACTGAAGCAGGCTCAGATTTGTCACGTCTTGCCGGTTTAGAACCTGCATCTGTGATCTGCGAAATCATTAATGAAGACGGTACAATGGCACGCCGTGCAGATTTAGAAAAATTTGCTGAGAAACATGGCTTAAAAATTGGTACAATTGCCGACCTGATTCATCACCGCATGACGAGTGAACAAACTGTTGAGCGTTTAAGTCAAGAAACCATTGATACAGAATACGGTTCTTTTGAGCTCTTTCGCTATAAAGAACATGGAAGTGCAGAAACGCATTTAGCCATTGTTAAAGGTGAGCCGAAAGAAGGCGTAACGACTGTACGTGTGCATGGGTTTAATCCTCTACGTGATTTACTTAAACTTAAAAAACCTTCTGGTGAAACGAGTTGGAGTCTAGACCGATCATTAAAATATATTGCCGACAGCGAGCGCGCAGTTTTAGTTTGGATTGGTCAAAATCATTTATTAGATTTAGGCACTGCACTCAATGCACTTGATTTACCTAAAGTGGCAAAGTCAAGCTCAGAGTTATCTAGGCAGTACCAAACCACGGGTGTAGGTGCACAAATTTTACGTGACTTGGGTGTTGAAAAAATGCGACTGCTCAGTTCACCGCTACATTTCAATGCACTATCTGGCTTTAATTTAGAAGTGGTAGAATATATTTCTTCCAATCAATTGACTGAAAAATAAGAGGTTATTATGGCTATTCGCCGTATTGAAGGTTTAATGCATCTCGCAGGTGAAGGTCATTATGCGATTGTTGTTGGCCGTTTTAACAGTTTTGTGGTTGAACACCTTTTAGAAGGTGCAATCGACACACTTAAACGTCATGGTGTTGCAGAAGAAAATATTACAGTTGTTCATGCACCTGGTGCATGGGAACTTCCTGTTGTCGCTAAGAAACTAGCAACAACATCAACTTACGATGCCATTATTGCGCTTGGTGCCGTGATTCGTGGAAGCACACCTCACTTTGATTTTGTTGCAGGTGAATGTGCTAAAGGTTTAGGTGTGGTTGGTTTAGATACAGGTTTACCTGTAATTAATGGTGTTCTCACCACTGACAGCATTGAACAAGCCATCGAACGCTCTGGTACTAAAGCGGGCAACAAAGGCAGCGAAGCTGCTTTGACAGCCATTGAAATGGTTAACTTGTTAAAGGCAATTTAATCGATGTCACAAACATTACAAGCAGTGTATGCTGCAAAACGAAAAGCTCGTCGCTTTGCTGTTCAAGGTATTTATGAATGGCAAATGAGTCAAAATCCATCGCATCAAATTGAAGCACGTACACGTGCCGACAATGCCATGCACAAAGTTGATTTAAACTATTACCATGAACTACTCACGCAAGTGATTGCAGAGCATGAAATTTTAGATCAACTTTTACTCAGTGTTTTAGACCGCGAGCTTTCGGCTTTAGATAGTGTGGAACTGTCAATTTTACGCTTGGGTGCGTATGAATTGCGTGATCATGCAGAGATTCCTTACCGTGTGGTTTTAGATGAATCTATTGAGCTTGCGAAGCACTTTGGCGGTGCAGACAGCCACAAGTACATTAACGGCGTACTTGACCGTTTGGCACAAACATTGCGCCAAGCAGAAAAACAAGCTTAATACAGAAAAAGATCACCTATGGCCGAATTTTCAATTATTGAACAGTACTTCAAACAAGCTCGCTTGTACCAAAATAACGTTGTACTTGGCATTTGCGATGATTCGGCAATTGTTTCTCCCCCCCCAGACCATGAATTAGTCATTTGTACCGATACATTGGTTGATGGACGGCACTTTCCGACCACCACAGCAGCACATGCTATTGGTTGGAAAAGTGTTGCGGTCAATTTATCAGATCTGGCCGCTATGGGCGCAATCCCACACAGTATTTTACTGGCCATTACCCTTCCTAACATAGATCATGCGTGGTTAAAAAATTTCTCACAAGGAATTTTTGACTGCTGTGCACCATATGGGGTCGATTTAATTGGTGGTGATACCACACAAGGTCCACATCTTACGATTTCAGTAACAGCTTTAGGTTGGGTTAAACGCGGACAAGCCATTACGAGAAAAGGGGCTTGCGTTGGTGATTATATTGTTGTGAGTGGACAACTTGGTGATGCTGCTTTTGGCTTACAACACCTCGGACACCCGCTACAACACAGGCTTGACTACCCTAGCCCACGTTGCTTACTTGGCCAGCAAATTCAAGGCTTTGCTTCAAGCATGATTGACCTTTCAGATGGTCTGATTCAAGACTTAAAGCATATTTTAAACGCCTCTCAGGTCGGTGCTAGACTTAACTTAGAAAAATTACCTATTGACACTGCATTACAACAACTCCCGAGTGCTCAACAATGGCAGTATGCATTAGCAGGCGGAGATGATTATGAGCTTTGCTTTACCATTTCTCAAAATAACTATCAGCAACTCATACAACAGAAACTTGCGACACCACTCCATATCATTGGATGTATTGAAGAACCGGTAGGGCTTCGACTGTATGATCAAGAAAAACAAAAATATTTAGATTTAAATGGATACCAACACTTTGCATAAGCCTGTACTTCGTTTTAGTCATCTGTCATGGCCACAACGTTTGGTTGTTTTTTTAGGTGTTGGGCTTGGCTCAGGGCTTGCACCTAAAGCACCGGGCACCTTTGGCTCTGCATTTGCTTTATTATTTATACCCATTTGGTTCAATATTGGCTTTAATATGTCTTTACTCGCCATTATTATAATGTCTGGATTAGGGATTGCCATTTGCGGCCAAACTGCCAAAATTATGCAAGTACATGACGATGGCCGTATTGTTTGGGATGAGTTTGCAGGTCAATCCATTACATTTTTGCCTTTAATCTATTTTAATATCATGAGTGTACAATGGTTAGTGGTTGGTTTTGCACTGTTTCGCTTATTTGATATTTGGAAACCGTGGCCAATTTGTGTAGCTGACCAAAAGCTGTCAGGGGGATTAGGCATTATGTTTGATGACCTACTGGCAGGAATATGGGCTGCACTGTGTATTGTGCTTTATTTATCAGTTTAACTACAACTTTGTAGGGTGATTATGTCAACAACCGTTATTATTTTAGCTGCGGGAAAAGGCACTCGCATGCGTTCTTTACTGCCCAAAGTGTTACAGCCACTTGCAGGAAGACCCTTGCTTGCTCATGTAATTGAAACAGCCAAACAATTACAAGCACAAGATATAATTACAATTTTTGGCCACGGCGGCACATTTGTTAAAGAAACTTTTGCAACCGAAAAAATGACTTGGGTTGAACAAACTGAACAGCTCGGTACAGGGCATGCAGTACAAATGGTATTGCCTGTATTAGCAACGTCAGGTACCTCTTTAATTTTGTACGGCGATGTGCCATTGGTCAGTGCAGCGACTTTACAACGTTTGCTTGATGCCTCTATACCAACAGGTATTGGCATGATTACCTTAAATGTTGCAGACCCTACAGGCTATGGCAGAATTGTACGTCATCACGATAAAATTCAAGCGATTGTTGAACACAAAGATGCATCTCTAGAACAACAGCGTATTCAAGAAATAAATACCGGTATTTATTGCGTCAGCAACCAAAAACTACATGAATGGCTACCACATCTGTCAAACAAAAATGCGCAAGGCGAATACTATTTAACTGACATTGTTGCAATGGCAGTGGCAGATGGCTTAGAAGTGGCGTCTATTCAACCGGAAATGGCTTTTGAAGTTGAAGGTGTCAATGACCGTGTGCAGTTGGCAGCACTCGAACGTGCGTATCAATCACAACAAGCACTGCATTTCATGCGTGAAGGCGTTACATTTGCAGACCCAAACCGTTTTGATTTACGTGGCTCACTCAAAGTTGGCCGTGATGTACGCATAGACACCAATGTCATTATTGAAGGTGACTGTGAACTCGGCGATGGCGTTGAAATTGGCACAGGTTGTATCTTAAAAAATACAAAAATTGCAGCCCATACCAAGGTGCAACCGTATAGCATATTCGATCAAGCCATCGTAGGAGAAAACAATCTTATTGGTCCATTTGCTCGACTTCGCCCAGGTAGCATATTGGCAGACCAAGTACATATTGGTAACTTTGTTGAAGTCAAAAATAGCATGTTAGCCCAAGGTGTAAAAGCCAATCACTTTACGTATTTAGGCGATGCAATCGTTGGTAAAGACACCAACATTGGCGCAGGAACCATTACTTGTAACTACGACGGTGTACATAAGCATAAAACTGAAATTGGTGAAGCTGCCTTTATTGGCTCGAATAGTGCATTAGTTGCACCCATTAAAGTTGGACATGGTGCAACTGTTGCTGCAGGCTCAGTCATCACGCGTGATGTAGCCGATCATGCTTTAGCCATTGGACGTGCAATTCAAGTTGAAAAGCCTAATTATCAACGTCCGCAAAAAAGCAAATAAAATAGATTAAAATTTGAGGTAAATAATATGTGTGGAATCGTTGGTGGCGTTGCTGAACGTAATATTAGTGACATTTTAATTGAAGGCTTAAAACGCCTTGAATACCGTGGCTATGACTCTGCTGGTTTAGCACTCATTAATCAACAACATGTTTTGCGTGAACGCCGTGTTGGTAAAGTAGTGAATTTAGAAGATGCGGTAAAAACGAGCCAAATTACAGGGACTTTAGGAATTGCACATACCCGTTGGGCAACCCATGGTAAACCAACTGAAGACAATGCTCACCCGCACCTTTCAGACCGAGTCGCTGTTGTTCATAATGGTATTATTGAAAACTTTGAAGAGCTCAAAAATACGCTTATCCAACAAGGCTATGTCTTTTCATCACAAACAGATACCGAAGTCGTTGCTCACTTAGTCACTGAAGCATTAAAAACACATGCAACACTGTTAAGCGCCGTGCAATCTGTTGTTCCAAAGCTCAAAGGCGCATTTGCTTTGGGTATTGTACATGCAGATTATCCAGATGAGCTGATTGCAGTTCGTGAAGGCTCACCTTTAGTGGTGGGTGTAGGTATTGGTGAGCACTTTATTGGCTCAGACCAATTGGCATTACTTCCAATTACCAACCGTTTTATCTACCTTGAAGAAGGCGATATTGCTTATATTACTCGCCAAGACGTACGTATTTTTGCACATAACGAACATGAGATCGAGCGTCCAACCAAAGAACTAGATGCTACTGTAAGCCATGCTTCAAAAGGTGAATACAAGCACTTCATGCTGAAAGAAATTTTTGAGCAACCTGAAGCATTACAGCAAACAATCTCTCAAGCACTCAACGGCAATGCACTACGTGAAGATTTTTTACAACATGCTGAACTTGACTTTAAACAAGTCAAACAAGTTCAAATTATTGCCTGTGGTACAAGTTATCATTCTGGGCTAATTGCTAAATATTGGTTTGAACAACTTATTGACTTACCTTGTCAAGTTGAAATTGCCAGTGAATTCCGCTATCGCTCCCCTGTTATTGTTGAGCATACATTATATGTGTGTATTTCTCAGTCTGGTGAAACTGCAGATACTTTAGCTGCACTTCGTGATACTCAAAAACGTGCTAAAGCGAAGGGCTTACATATCTCGAGTATGGCAATTTGTAATGTAGCAACGTCTTCAATGATACGTGAAACAGATCATCACTTGTTGACGTTGGCAGGTCCTGAAATTGGTGTAGCATCGACTAAAGCATTTACCACCCAACTTGCAGCCCTGATGTTATTTATTTTAAAAATAGGGCAAGTACAAGGCAAAATTGCTGAGCATGTTTTAACAAAAATGATTGAAGACTTATGGCATTGTCCAAAAGTCCTACTCAACACATTACAACACAATGCTGAAATTTTACGCTTGTCTGAGCTATTTGTTGAAAAGCAACACTGTTTATTTTTAGGGCGTGGAACAAATTATCCGATTGCTTTAGAAGGTGCTTTAAAACTGAAAGAGATTTCTTATATTCATGCTGAAGGTTACGCTGCAGGCGAATTGAAACATGGCCCATTGGCACTTGTTGATAATGATATGCCTGTAGTGATTTTAGCACCTAAAGATGACATGTTAGATAAACTCAAATCAAATATGGAAGAAGTTCAGGCCCGTGGCGGTGAGTTATTTGTATTTGCAGATGAACACAGTGGTATTGCTGAGAAAGACCGTCAACATGTGGTTAAAGTACCAAGCATTAGCCACTGGTTAAGCCCTATTATTTATAGTATACCAGTACAGTTATTGTCATACCATGTTGCAGTACTGCGTGGTACAGATGTAGACCAACCACGTAACTTAGCCAAGTCAGTTACGGTTGAATAAATAGTTAAACAACTATTTATTCTTCATGAGCCACTTGTTACTCAGTCATGCGAACAAGTGGCTTTTTTATATGAGATATTTACCTTTAATATAAAATGTGTAGTCTCAATACTCTACAATAAATGCCCTTTATCATATTTTGCATTTTAAAATGAAAAACTTGCTCACCATCACACTATTTACAACCCTTACACTTAGTGGCTGTGCTACGACGAATACCCCAAGTCAGACATCTCAAGCAGCCATCGCTTTTAAAAATATACATCCAAAACATTACAAACTTAACAACATAAATATTCACTTAGTCAGCCAAGTTAATAAAGAAGGGTTTTTAACCAAAGATAATATTCAAAAAACATATGTAGATAACCTAAATCAACAACTAAAACTTCAAAATAAGAGTACAGATAACTCAAATGAAGAGGTGGCTTTAGTTGATGTAGATGTAACGCATAAGCGTATCTTTATGGGAGAAGGTCTAAAATTTATTGCGGGAGATCATATTGTTGGAGGGTATGCAGATACTGTCTTCACTTATAAAATTAATGTTATATATCAAGGTGTAGTTATTGAAACACATACGACAGAAGATGTGATTTCTTACAAAGGTGGCATTATTGGTAATTTTAAGAAAATAGCTCGTGATTTATCTAGTCAAGGCAATGCTCAAGATGAGCTTAACGATGTTCAAAAAGCAACTGCTGATATTGTTAGCCACCTAAAAAGTTGATCTAATCGATTTTTAGTTAAACCAAATAAAAACAATCTCTAATAAATGTTCGATTGATTCAGCTTTTAAAATCAAATGACATCAGACTTAAAAGACCTATTTAAATAGGTCTTTTATTTGCCACTCATGGCCAGAGAAATTAAGAATAACTATGGAATTAATACTGTTAAATTTTGAAAAATAATATTATTTTTTAAGATTAGCGTTATTAATTTTCCAATTAATATTGGCAGGTAAATGCATATTCGTCAAAGTTGCTTGCAAAGGTTTAGTTGCATTTGCACCTTCAAAAATTATATTTGAGCTTCCCGTCACTGTAATTTCATTGTAAGTCACATCATGCCAATTTGCTTTTGTAGAACCAGATTTATTTTCATAAATCGTATCCATTACAATCGCATTTTTCACATTAGACATATTCACATTATTATATCTAATATTTGCAACTTCTCCAGATGACTTTTTATCACTTTTAATGCGTAATCCGTTATCTGTTCCTTTCATGACTAAACCATTGACATCAATGTTATATACCCCACTCACTGTCTCACTACCAATAGATAATCCATGGCCCGCACCAAAATTATTATTTAAGAAAGTCATATCACTTGCAGGGCCAGCATTGGCTTTAATTGCAATATTGTCATCACCCGTACTTATATTACTGTACGCTACCGTTACATTTTTAGAAGAGCTTGGGTTTATACCATCGGTATTTCTGGCAGATGCTGGTGTATTGATGGTGACGTTCCAAACAGTTAAACCATTACTTTTATAAAAAGCCACATGAACTCCTGATGAGTTAATTAATGTGACTTTGTGCAAGGTAATATTTTGACTGTTATTAATTTGAACTAAGCGCGATGCATTTTGCTGCCCATTTGAAGATCTGGCTTTTTGAGCAAGATCCCACCAAGTTGTCATTTTATCAGTGAGTACTTTCCCCCCTTGACCATCAATAACACCTTCTCCATAAATTCCAGCATTACTCGATCGGTCAAACGTAATCAGCGCTTTACACCCTTGACCATTACCTTTAAGTGTTCCACAGGTTTTACTGCCGTTATCAAAAACACTGGCATTATTGTCAGCACGTAAAACTGCACCTTTATCAATAAGTAAACTAACACCTGATGGCATATTGAGTGGCCCAGAAATAAATATACTCATCGATCTATTTGTTGATAATTGCACAGCACTTCCTGAGCCACAAGAATTGAGTGCCTTTTGAATATCTTGAGTAATCACATTATCTCTTGCATAAAGAGTAGTACATACCTTTGGAGGTATTGGCTCTACCACTTTTCGGGTATCTGCAGCATGTAATAAAGAGGTTGCAGAAGATAAAAACAAAACCGGTAAAGATTTATAAAAAAGTGACGTACGATTTAACATATTCAATCTCAAAATAGTGACAAATATCACAAATTAATTATAAAACATAATTTATTATACAAAAATTACTAGGTGTTAATTATTACAACTTACTGATCATTCATTACTTTGAATGATCAATAAACTACAAAATAAACATCGTATTTTATGGAAGTCAAAGACCTTATGATTTAGTGATACCAATTGAAATATTTATTTCAATCATGAAATTTAAAAATATCATTTACCGATCATACAAATAGATCTGTAAGCTCTGCACATGCATGCTGTTTAAGATGCATATTATTAGTATATATTTTTACAATAGCGTAAGGCGGGTTTTACCCACCCTACAATGTACTAAAAGTCTAGAACATACAGCGCCCAGTTCAGCTAAACAGAAATCGCTTAAAGTACGACCATTACCATAAAAACTTAATGTGTTGTACTTTTATGAATAACACACTCAATACTGTTTAGAGACTCCATATTGCTCAACCGTCAGTTCATTTTTACCCGTTACACTGGCTTTGGTTTCACCAATAATTTTTGCATCGACATTAAACGTTTTTGATATAGCAACAATATCGTCTGCAATTTTTTTATCACAGTAAATTTCCATTCGATGACCGCAGTTAAAAATCTTCCACATATCTCTATCAGAAATATGAGCCGACTCTTGGATTGCCTGAAAAACAGCAGGCTTTTCGAAAAGGTTATTTTTAATGTAATGAATATTTTCACCAAAATGAAGACATTTTGTTAAAGCCCCACCGGTGCAATGTATAATGCCACTGATGTTTTTTCTATGTTTTTCAAGAATTTCTTTGATAATTGGCGCATAAGAACGAGTTGGACTTAATAATGCTTCAGCAACTGTAAAATTAGAATTGGGTAAAGCATCTGAAAGATGATATGGCCCACGGTAGACTTGATCTAAAGTAAGTGTTTCAGAGAAAGTTTCTGGGTGTTTTTCTGCATAACTCGAATGAAGTAAAGCATGTCTAGCCACTGTAAAGCCATTAGATGCTATTCCAGAGTTTTCATGATCTTCATAAGTAGCTTTTCCAAATGAAGCTAGCCCTACAATCGCTTGCTCAGGCTGAATTGTATTGCAATCAATCATATGATCACGAGGGAATCTCGCATATACCGTAGAATCAACCATAATCGATTTTACAAGATCGCCGACATCTGCTGTTTCTCCACCGCATAATCGAATATTAACCCCCAAAGATGTCATTTTCTCTGCAAAGTTTCTGTACCCTCGAATAATAGATTTAAGTACATCGCCACTGACTCTTTGACCATTTCGGCCAATGGTATTACTTAATAAAAAACCATCTGTTACGCCAACGCATAACATGTCGTCAATATTCATTACAGCAGAATCAATTGCAATGCCTTCAAAATAAGACGCATCGCCTGTTTCTCAATATTTTATATAGGCAACTGTTGATTTTGTTCCTGCGCCATCGGCATGAATAATAGAAAGTGTGTGTTCATCATCAGCAACCACTTGACAAAATGCACCTGGGAATACACTCGGCTCAAGCTCTAATATTGCTGCATGAACATCTTCTTTTGAAGCAGAAACACCTAAAGCTTTATACGGATCGATGGTTGTCATTTATCATACTCTAAAGAGGAATTTAGACGAATTGAACTGATACGCAATACGTCTAAAACATCAATTTTGAGAAGAGATTAGAGTATGAGTAAAAGTTTTTCAATTCAATGAATATTTTTGCAAAACACAATCAAAATCGGCCATATTATAACCTAAAAAACAATTTCCCCATGCTGTTTTTTTGATTGATTTATCTTAGATAAAAAAATGAATTTGGCCCCTGCACCACTCTGTAATGTCATAAAAGAGAATGTATATAGGCTTATCTTTTGCTATATATATATTTTGCTTCGACATAAGAATGTATTAATTATTTTCTAAATCAATGAGTAGCGTTGCAGTATATTTTCTTTCCCAACAATCTTTAAATTTTTTATGCATTTGATCAATGTCAAAAGTACTGGTTTTCGCTACGTTTTGAGCTTGAGCAATATCATTTGCTCTCATATACGCCAGTAAATAATCTTGTCCATCTAGTTCAATATGAAACCAAGATTCTACACATACACCTTCGGCTTTAAGCGTTTGTACTGCTTCTTCTTTCCTTGCTTGAATGTTTTCTTTCCATTCATTTACGTTCGATAAAGTATTTGGTTTTAATTTGATTAAAACTGCGCCTACATCCATAAATCATATCTCCTACTATTTAAAAAGTCCTTTAAAATAAATAGCTTTACGAACAGTTAATCATATTTAATGTCACTCTACTTTTAAGATTATTGCAAAAAACTGACCAACCTTTCTAAAAATACATCACACTCATGTAATTGACTAAGTGCAATATATTCATTGGGTTTATGTGCAACATCAATTGAACCGGGGCCACATACCAGTACAGGGCAATCTAAAGCCTCAACAAACAAACCACCCTCCGTACCAAATGATATTTTTCCAATTGAAGTATCTTTCGGAAGTAAGTTTTGAATCTGTTGCACGATTGGAATTTTGAGTGCTGTATTCAGTCCTGGGTAGTGATTCATTTCATCAATATGAATAAAATTTTTAAATACACTATGTTCTAACAATGAAAATATTTTTTGCTGAATATCCTGACTACTGTCTTGTGCAATATGACGAATTTCATAATCGATAATACATTCATTCGGTACAATATTTAGTGCCTGCCCCCCCTGAATTTTACCCATGTGTAATGTAGTATAAGGAATGTCATAGTCCACATCTTGAGGATGTTGCTGTGTAATGTCGTGCTGAACTTGTATAATAGCATTCATTAATGCATTGGCTGCATGTATGGCATTACTAAAATGCGGTGCCAATGCAGAATGTCCTTCTTCTCCATGGCACATGGCCTTAAATACAGACTTACCTTTATGTCCTAAAGCGATTTGCATTAAAGTCGGCTCACCCACAATACACAATAACGGCGTAATTACGTATTCAGCAAGTTGCGGTAAAATATCACGCACCCCAATACAACCAATTTCTTCATCATAAGAAATACACAAATGCAGTGGTCTTTTAAGTTGCTCTTTTTGTGCCAATAACATGCTAGACATCGCACAGGCAATAAAGCCTTTCATATCTGCTGTACCACGACCATAAATATGGCCTTCTTTTTCTAAAGCAGTAAATGGTGGACTATGCCAATCTTGACCATCTACAGGTACAACATCACTGTGTGAAGATAACAACACACCTGCCACATCTTGTGGGCCTATACTGGCAAATAGGCAAGCTTTATTACCTTGCGCATTGAGCTTTATAGAAACAGGAATACCATGTTGCTCAAACTGCTGTTGCACAAAATAAATGAGTTCAAGATTACTTTTATAAGATGTCGTATCAAAGGCAATCAATTGTTTTAATAAAGCTTTAGATGCTGTATTTGACATGGCTAGCTGTCCTTTACACGAATATGTGGGTCATAAAAGTGGGGGGCACCCATACCCGGAATATATTGGTCAGAAATAAATGCCCGACATCTGCTAATAAAGGCCTGAGCGACCGTATTTAGTACTGCATTTTTTGCTGTGGCAAGGCCAATTTGCATAGGGCGTTGTTCACCAGAAATACGCATACGTACCAGTTGCTTACCATCTAAAGAATAATTAACCTTAGGTCTAACATTTAAAATACTGTAACCAATATTATTTGCTACCATGGCACGAATGACTTCTGAATTTTTAGATACCTTAACCACATTTGGGCTAAGTTTTTTCTGTTTAAATAAAGAGATAAAGTAGTCATTACTATACGGCATATCTAACAACACCATGGGATAGGTCGCCAACTCTTCCATGGTCACTGCCGATGCATCGGCTAAAGGATGCTCTTTACTAAACAACGCATAAGGTGGCAGACTGGCCAAAGGCTCAAAATGGATTAGGTCATGATCTATGTTTAAATCGTAAGTGAGTACGACATCTAACACATTACGCAGTAAGCCACTAAGTAAAACTTCTTGGTCACCTTCACACACATCTAAATGAACGCTTTTATATAAATGAGCAAACCCATGAATAATTTCGGCATAGAGCATGGGTGCAAAAGCAGAAAAACAGCCCAGTTTTAACGGCCCACGGATTGAACCTGAATAATTGGCTGCCAATGCATATAAATTACCTGCACGGGCTAAAATTTCTTGGCACTCTTTCATTAAGTGCTCACCGACATTGGTTAAAATGAGCCCTTTCGCATGTTGGCGTATAAAAAGCTGTACTTGTAATTCAGACTCAATATGTGCAATTGCTGCAGAAATAGACGGCGAAGATACATGGATCCGCTCAGAAGCAATAATAATACTGCCACTTTCTGCAGTCGCTACAAAATACTCAATTTGACGCAATGAAATACGATTTAGCACAGTAATATCCAAAAATTAGAGTTTATAGATTGCCGGGTACTCCAAAGCTAATTGCCGATGATGGGTCTAAAGCACGCACAATATAATCATCGACTTGTGGCTCATAGGCTTTCCAGATTTGGTAGAGTTCTGCAATCGGGTCTTTCTCACACCAATCTACCCTTAAATCTATAATTGGCCAATCCATTTTATCAACCACCAATAGACCCGCCGAATGCACAGGCCCTGCTTCACCACCTGCATTTATTCCTGCTTGCATGGCCAATAGCAGTCGTTCAGCCAAACACCCTTCACTGTGTTCAAAAGCTTGACACATCACTTCAGGAATTTGTGTGTGTTTTAACATATTACCTGCACAAGCCACTTGATTACCTGTGTGTGTGGCATAAACACCTAAAGTATGTTCACCACTGTAGGTGGCAACTTGTCCTTGCGTATCGAGAACCATCAATTGACGATAGATAATAAATTCAGTATTTGCGACCAACTCATGTATGGCATCTTGGGGAGCAACATCAAAACGGACTAAATTCAGTAGCACTTCGGATAAATTAGGGTCGGTAATATTTTGGCTGACAGCAACGCCAACCCCTGCTTTGGCTCGAATACATCTGGCTGCCACAGCAGGCGATGAGGAGCTTACAGCAGCGCCCATCTGGCCTGTCTTTTGGCAACGTGCAACAATTGAAAATGTCATATATTTATGTCCAAATTAGTCAGGAATTACGGCTGTAGCATCAATTTCAACGAGCCATTCAGGACGTGCTAAAGCAGATACCACAATGCCCGTAGATACAGGAAAAACCCCTTTTAACCATTTTCCAACCACGCCATACACAGCTTCACGGTAGCGTGGGTCAATAATATAAATGGTAATTTTACAAATATCTTCTAATTCTCCACCTGCCTCTTTAAGCAACATGTCTATGTTATACATCGCCTGCTCAGCTTGTCCTTCAACATCGCCAATGCAGACACTTTCGGAGGTATCTAAGTTTTGCCCGATTTGTCCTCTTAAAAACACCATGCTTCCTCTTGCAACCACGGCTTGGCACAGGTCATTGTCTAAATTTTGCTCTGGATAGGTTTTTTTTGTATTAAATGGGCGAATCCGTGTATGTTTCATAGAGTAATCCTTTTATTCGCAAGACAATTTTTCTTAGTATGCAATGCTGTCACCATAAGACAATTTATATTTTCCGTGCCTATACTTCGGTTAATCCGTATTAGCATTCTATTTCAGCCGCATGCTTTCGATTCGTTTTTTTTGATGCAACTGTTTTGGATATGTGATTTTCATTTTATGCCACAAATTTCTAATATCAGTATCAAAGAAAATAGAAATAAGTTATTGAGGATCGACGGATGCAACTACCCAAAAGTATAGACACGGTTGTGATTGGTGCTGGGCAAGCTGGTATTGCCATGAGCGAGCATCTCACTGCATCAGGTACAGCGCACATTGTGCTAGAAAAAGCACGTATTGCCGAAGCATGGCGCAGTCGCCGTTGGGACTCTTTAGTAGCCAATGGCCCATGTTGGCATGACCGATTTCCCAATTTAGACTTTCCCAATGCACCCGATGATTTTGTGCCTCACAACCAAGTTGCTGATTATTTTGAAGCCTATGCCAAACACATTGATGCGCCTGTTTTCACCAATATTGAAGTATTAAACGTTTCAAAAATAAACAATCAGCTAGAATACAACATAAAAACATCGCAAGGTTCACTCACTGCACAGCGTATTGTGATTGCCACTGGCCCATTTCAAAAAGCTAATATTCCACCAATCGCACCAAAAGATTCAGCGCTATACCAAATTCACTCTGACCAATACAAAAATTCCGAGCAATTGCCTGAAGGTGCAGTATTGGTAGTGGGTGCAGGGTCATCTGGGGTGCAAATTGCCGATGAGTTAAACCGCGCAGGTAAAAAAGTATTTTTATCTGTGGGAAAACATGAACGTCCCCCTCGCCGTTATCGTGGGCGTGACAATGTATGGTGGTTAGGTGTACTCGGTGGGTGGGACGTAGAAAAACCCAACAATGGGCCGTTAAAAGGCTTTGCTGTCAGTGGTGCACATGGTGGGCATACCATCGACTTTAAAAAATTAGTACAGCAAGGCATTACCCTTGTAGGAATGACTAAGGAATTTTCAAACAATAGCGTTACTTTCCAAAAAGACTTAGCAGATAACATTCATGAAGGTGAAAAGTGCTATTTAAAATTACTCGATCAGGCTGACCTATTTATTCAAAACAATGGCCTTTCTCTACCTGAAGACCCTGAAGCACGTGTGATTTTAGATGACCCTACATGTATCACAGACCCTATTTTGTCGCTCGACTTAGCTCATGAAAATATTGGAAGTATTATTTGGGCATCGGGATTTAGTTATGATTATCATTGGTTGGACTTAGAAATCTTAGATGAATCATCACGCCCAAAACATCGCAATGGCGTCACAGATATGGCAGGGGTGTACTTTCTAGGCTTACCTTACCTAACAGGTCGAGGCTCTAGCTTTATTTGGGGAGTCTGGCATGATGCCAAACGCATTGCAGACCATATTGCCATTCAAAAAAGCTACTTACAGTACCAACCTCAGCACATAGACTAAGCGTACAAACCTACATGCGCTTAGTTTGGTCTGATGATTGATCTTTATTTTTTTAATGCTTTTTAACTTTTTTATAGCCCAAATAGATTAAAAACAAGTATGGGAACAACAACCACACCATTCCCATACTGATAATAAAATAGATGCCATATACCGAACCCAAAAATAAGCCACTCAAAATACCATCAAGAACAGCCCCTAAAATACCTTCTGAGAGTAAACGTGTTTGCGGTTTATTTTCCTGCTGGTTTTCCATACATGACCTGATTGTAATCACTAATGAATCATTAACATAAAAAAGACGTGATAAGATCATCACGCCTTAAAAGTATAAATTACGCTACAGTAAATTTTTAGCAATGCCTGCAATATTTGAATTGATATTGTCTTGTAAAATGGCAAATAAACGCTGTTGTGCTTCATCTGTTGCCCATGCAATATGTGCTGTTACCATTACATTTGGGTGCGCTAATGTAAGCAATGGGTGATGCTCAGGTGGTGGCTCCACCTCTAATACATCTACCCCTAGACCACCGAGTGTATTGTTATTTAATGCGTCAATCACATCTTGGTTATTGATTAAACCACCACGCCCAACATTCACTAAAATACAGCCTTTTTTTAGCTGGCTGAGTACCTCACGATTGATTAAACCTATCGTTTGGGCATTTAACTCACAGTGCAGTGACAAAATATCTGCCTGAGTGATTGCCTGCTCAAAAGGCACATAGCCTTCACGGCATACTTCTGCCCCCTGACGCTCACTAAAAACCACCTGCATACCAAATGCTTGTGCTTTTTCGGCGAGAGCAAGGCCAATTTCACCCTTTCCTAAAATGACTAACGTTTTACCTTTGAGCTCACGAATGGGTGCTGCTAAATAAAATGACGTTTGACCTTTAGACCAATCTCCCGCACGTACGGCGTTGACTTGTGATGAAAAGTTTTTAATTAAATTCATCATCATTAAAAAAGCATGTTCGGCAACTGCATCGCCTGCATAACCACGAATATTACACACTTTTATATTTTTCGATTTGAGTAAAGATACATCAATATGATCAAAGCCTGTAGAACACAACGCCACCAATTTTAAATGTGGGTTGTTCTTTAAAACGTGAGCATCTACAGTTAAATCACTGACAATAATCACATCTTGGTCATGTACTTTGTCATAGAGTTCTTGCTGTGTTAAACAACCATACTCTGTATATTCAACAGGAAAATCAAAGCTAAAGTCTTGCTTTAATAAAACATCTTTTTCTACACAAGTAATTTTCAAACCATCCATAACAGCATCCGCTCATCTTTTTTTAATTCAACGTATTGCAGTATTTCATACAATAAGTTGAATAAATAGTTCATTTAAAATTAATCTAAATTTCGGATAAAAGTATCGGTTGAAAAATAAGTGATTAGAATCTGAAGTTGAATTACGGTACACGACTAACAATTCTAATCCTTAAGACCAATATTACCGCTTTATTTCTACAGTCGATGATTTTTATAACAGGTGGATTCAAGCAGTAAGTACAACAGTATAAAACTGCCATGACTTTACTTGGGTTCGCTACCCTAGACTCTTTCAAGACGACTGTTCAATTCGTTCTCAATATTTTAAATTTATGTTTTGGCCATCTGCTCGAATGATGATGATTTTAGGATTACTCAATGATGATATCTCGCTTGCACTACATCTATTGGGCATTTGACCACGTCGATTATTGTTCTTAAACCTTAGTTATCCATAGGTTTTTGATATCCAAATGACGTACACTGTTCTAATAATAAGTGATAAATCCATCATAGGAATACACATCTGCCCAACCATGCTCAATTAAAGCACTATGAATTTGTTCGGGTGACCAGTTTTGTAAAATGAGATAAGAAATATATGCATAAGCGAAGTCACACAAGGTGCTGTTTTACTGTAGCAACGTTGCTGTGACAATTCATGTGCTTGTTGAAGACTTCAGAATACAATAATACATTCTAATTTTTGTACTTCATGTTGTTAAGTTCATTAGCTCAAATATCTGTTACTTGAACTTTTCAGTAATAAACATTTGAACATTAGAAGAATATAAAAAAATATTTTTTATGAGATTATTATTAACGATATGTTCAATCATCTTAATATCATACTAGGAAGTCCAAAATATGAGTAAATCAATTCTAATTACAGGTGCTGCAAGTGGTTTTGGAAAGATTGTTGCATTTGATTTGGCAAAAAAAGGGCACAAAGTGATTGCAACTGCGGAAGTTTATCCTCAGGTAAGTGATCTCATTCGTGAAGCTAAAAAGTTGGGCATAAAATTAATTGTAGACAAATTAAATGTAACTGATAAGCGTGATATTGATTATATTGTAGATAAATATGATGTCGATATTCTGATTAGCAATGCAGGAATTATGGAGGGTGGGCCAATTGCTGAGCAACCTTTAGACTTAATTCGTTATATGTTTGACGTTAATGTGTTTGGTGGATTGCAACTCTCGCAGGGCTTTATCAAAAAGTGGGTCGAGCAAAAAAAAGCAGCTAAAATTGTATTTACAACATCAATGGGTGGACTTTGGACCGTACCTTATGTTGCAGCTTATTGCGCTTCTAAGCATGCCATGGAATCTATCGCAGAAGGCATGAAAACTGAACTCACTCCATTTAATATTAAAATCGCAACTTGTAATCCAGGTGTGTTTGAGACAGGATTTAATGACCGCGGCGTTGATACGATTTTTCGTTGGTATAATCCTGAGAAAAACTTTACTCCGCCTTCAGTTTTTGACGAAACAGCAGAATCACTGAGTAACCAATTAGACCCTCAAGCTATGGCGGATGCTATTGTCAATGTGGCTCTAGACGATAACTCCAACTTTAGAAATGTACATCCAAAGGAAACTGAAGACTACATTAAACAACTACAAGCCGATGCTTGGATTGCGAAAAGCTAAATTAATCCATTCAGAGCACAGATATTAGATCTGTGCTTGACAATTTATACAAATGGGAATAATAAACATGACCTATAATGAAGCTTTGAATGCATTAAATAGGGCAAAAGCAAAGGCAAACGAGCTCGAGATACCTGTCACTATTGCGGTAGTTGATCTTGGAGGGCATTTATTGGCATTAGCGCGCCTAGATAGTGTATACGGGGTTGTTGACTTTGCAATAAAAAAAGCAAAAACAGCAATCATGTTTGGTGTGGATAGTGAGACTATGGGCACTATTATTAGTCACGCAGAAGTACATGGTTATGGTATGCTTAACAGTAACGGTGGGCTCTTTACCGTTGCCGGTGGTGTAATAATTAAAGACGAAACAGGAAAGATTATCGGCGCAATTGCTTCATCTGGTGGCACTCCTGAACAAGACAAAGAAATTGCGCTTGCTGGTGCACATTTTTAAACTAACCAAAATGCTTATTAAGATGGAAACAAAAGTAGAGATTATATTTGATAAGCTTGTATACTCCTGTGCATTTCAACAGCATAGGGGGTTCGAAGAATTTATATCCGAACATTTCTTAGGGCTGCAGCTCTCAGGCGAGACACATGCTTTTGATGCTGATGGGAAACACACAGTCATTCAAGAAAATTCCATTGTCTTCGTGAAAAAAAATCAACTGATACGGACTATAAAGTATCCTTCTTTATCAGGTAAATATCAATTTGTTTCCATCATTTTAGATCAAGAGGCTCTTCGCCAATACGCAATTGAAAATAAAGTAGTACTAGAAAGTCAGCATGAAATACAACAAATATTCTTTTTAAAACAGAATGACTTCCTTCACTCGTACTTTCTTTCCTTAAGTCCATATATTAATAAGAGTAAAAAGGCCACTCCCAGATTAGCAGAATTAAAAATTAAAGAAGCTATTGAGATTCTCCTTCAAATTAACCCTAATCTAAAATACGCTTTATTTGACTTCTCGGAACCATTTAAAATTGATCTTGAAAAATTTATGAATCAAAACTATATGTTTAATGTGTCGGTGGAAGCTTTTGCCAAATTAACGGGTAGAAGCATTTCTGGATTTAAACGTGATTTTGCAAAAATTTTTAATACAACACCCAAAAGATGGTTAAAAGAAAGACGCTTAAAAGAAGCTTTTTATCGTATTAAATATAAAAAAGAGAAGCCTATAGACTTTTATCTCGACTTAGGTTTTGAAAACATATCTCATTTTTATTTTGTTTTTAAACGAAAGTTTGGGCTCACCACTTCAAAGCTATTAAATGAAAATTAAATCGCATTTTATTACATCAAATTTAAGGCTAATCCAAATTTACTTTAGGTTGGTTTGTTATTCTTTCATATCTATTGGATAGACAAAAAAACGATAGTTAATAAAAGTCTTTTACAATTTTATCTCAATCTACTATAAAACTACCACTTTAATAACTTTTCTCTGTACTAAAAAACCATCAAAGACAATGCTTTAAGGGTTTATCCTATCACCAGTGAATGATCTATTTGATGAGTATTCAGCAATTTGCATTAGTGCTTATGACAGACAATAAGCGCCAGTACTTATGAATAAATTCAGCCACGCTAGCTGTAGGTAAAAACTAACGTATTTCCAAGCATAAGTTTTTATTTGCAAATGCAACTTACGGTAAATGTTCTACGGGGTGGTTCTTTGGCTGTAAGTTACATGTGGTAATGAACACATCATGAGATATGGTGAGTACAGCATTATCGAATAGGCATATCGCTAATATTAAAAAATAGTAGAAGCACTAGTTGAGAGGTTTAAAGCAAGAATCTATACAAATCTTAGCTAGATTAGCCAAAGCCTCATAGAGAAAATGAAGTTGCAAGAAATTGATTTAGTCACCTACTATCAAAAAAATATGAAAACAATAACAATGCAATTATCTAAGACAGATCAACACTATTTGAGGCAATGAAATAAGATCGAAATACTATTCAGTTTACTAAAAGGTCAATACAACTGAATAGAGGTATTCAAGGATATTTGTCTGGAATCTATACCTCTTTATGTACATATCAGATCTTCTATAGAAATAAGCCGAAGCATTCAAAGAGTGAATGCTTCGGCTTAAACAAGATTCAGGTTTAATTAGGATTTTTTCTGAGCTTGCGCCATAAATGTTTTAATTTCATCAGCTGTGGGTGCAATCAAGTCATACTTTTTAATGAGCGCATCATACTCTCCAGAGGCTTTCATTTTTTCTAAGCCATCTTGAATACGGTTATATGTGGCGGTATCCCCTTTACGCACCACAATGCCACCAATAAATGGAAAGAATTGCTCGGTCGATGTAATTTCTACACGATTATTGAGTTTTTTAACTGCCGTTTTGGCCACACTGGTGTCGTCATATTGCGCATCTGCGGCTTTAGCAAGCACAGCTTGAATCGCTTGTGGCGACGTATCAAACTCTCGTACTGTAATCGCCGCTTTTCCTTTTGCAATACAACTTTCTTTAGAGATCTTATTCAACTGATCTGGAAACAGTGAGCCTTTTTGTGTTGCAATGGTTTTACCACATAAATCATCACGGACTTTCGGTTTATAGGCAGAGTCACTCAATACAACAACCGATTCTGTCGACTTAAAATAAGGGATCATATCTACTTTCATCAGTCGCTCGGGGGTAATGTACATACCTGAAATGACTGCATCAAATTTATTTCCCTCTAAACCAGGAATAAGATTAGAAAAACGTGTATCTACAAAATCTACAGTGGCATTTGATGTCTTAAAAATTTCACTCATCAAATCAATATCAAAGCCTGCAGGCTTATTATCTAACATATACTCAAATGGAGGAAACGTCATATCTGAGCCGACTTTAATGACTTGTGCTACGTCAGACTTCGTATCTTTTGGTGCCGAAACTTCTGTTTTCCCACATGCAGTCAACCCACTGACCAATAACATGGCCAACAACGGACTTAAACGTTTCGTTAAGACATGCATAAAGACTCTCCGAGTAATAATTTGATTTAATACCGCACTTCATGACTTAATTTATACGGAACTTAAACTAAAAAAGTAATTTTGAAATTCTTATGTAGGGTTACTAAAAATCCGATGCAAACTTTTATCAAAAAGCACATAAAATAATAAACAATACGAAACGGAATAAAAAAATGGACGAAAAACAAATACGAATTGATTTGGCTGCGTGCTTTCAATTATTTGCCAAACTCGGTATGCATGAAGCCGTTGCCAATCACTTTAGTGCTGCTGTATCAAAAGATGGTAAAAAATTTCTAATTAATCCAAAATGGAAGCATTTTTCAACCATTCAGCCGAATGATTTAATTTTAGTCAATGCTGATAATGAAACGCTTTTTGATCATCCACATATTGATACCACTGCATTGGCCATACATGGTCAAATTCATCAGTTACGCCCAGATATTCGCGTGGTGTTACATCTCCACCCTATTTACACCACGGCAATTGCTTGTCTTGAAAATCCTCAGATTTTACCTATTGACCAAAATACAGCCCGTTATTTTAATCGTGTTGCCTATGACGAACACTACGGTGGTATGGCAGATTCAAAAGCGGAAGGACATCGCCTCGCCCAATTACTCAAAGATAAAAAACGCTTAATGATGGGCAATCATGGTGTACTGATTGGCTCACACTCCATTGGTGTGGCTTTTGATGATATGTACACGATAGAACGTGCTTGCCAAATTTTATCTATTGCTTATGCAACACAACAACCCCTTAAAATACTCAGTGATGATGTGGCCGAAAAAACTGCCCTCGATTGGGAAAGTATTGAAGACTTTAGTGAAGCCCATTTTGAAGAGATGAAAAATATGCTGATACAAGAAAATGTGCTTAGATCAAACTAAAGCATTTTTATGCCAAGTTTTTTGCTTAAGAGAAGCCGATAACCCTCCTTAAGCAAAATTCAGGTTAAAAAACTAAAACCCTTTATTAGGTATCTTGTCTTTTAATCCTACAAAGTTATGTGGGTACTTTTTAAATACGCTACTTAAAAGTTGCTGTACTTATATATAATTAAAAAATTAAAAATATAAGACAATTTAAAAATGAGTGATGGCTTATCTAAAAAACGTCCACGCATAGTTAAAATCATTTATATTTAGGTACATATCTCTACTTAAATCATTTCAGTTACTTTTATTATGCAAAAAAAACAGCGTGTATTACTGTACTTCCTCATCATCAATATTTCTTATTTTTGGGCTATAGGCCATGCTCAAAACAGTATAAACAACTCAAAAAATAACCTTGCTTATTCAGATCAAGCATCATCTGCATATATATCCGGCTTAAACTATTTGGGTGGTCGTGGCGTTGCAGTAGATAAACAAAAAGCGATGATATTTCTCACTCAGGCAGCAGAGTACGGCATTGCAAAAGCACAATATATGGTAGGTACTGCATATCTTCACGGTGATGGTGTCGTTCAAAGCAACCAAACTGCTATCTATTGGATAGAAAAAGCAGCATTACAAAATGACTCAGAAGCACAGTATGCTATGGGAGTTGCATATGCTTTAGGGCATGGGGTAGAAAAGAATCAATCCAAAGCAGTGTATTGGTACGAAAAAGCTGCCGAGCAAAATGATGATTTAGCACAGTTCAACCTTGCCTTAATGTATCAACATGGTCAGGGTGTTACACAAAATGATGCTATTGCTGTGCAATGGTTAGAAAAATCTGCCGCGCAAGGTCTTGCAGATGCACAGTTTAATTTAGGAATCATATATTCAAATGGATCAGTGGTTACAAAAGATGAAGAAAAAGCCTCACAACTATTTGAAAAAGCAGCCGTGCAAGGTCTTGCAGAAGCCCAATTTAATCTATCAATAGCATATATGAAAGGTAGCGGCGTACCACAAAATTTAAGCCTTGCTATGCAATGGCTAAAACGTTCTGCTGAGCAAGGTTGTGTTAACGCTCAAATTCTATTAGCAGGTCAGTATTCAACAGGTACTCACATTAAACAAGACCCTAGTCTTGCTCGCCAATGGCTAGAAAAAGCAGCTGAAAAAGGCAATCCAGATGCTCAAGCTTATTTAGCACAGATGTATGAACAAGGTTATGGTGGCAGTAAAGACCCCATAAAAGCACAGTATTGGCGTAATCAATTCAACCAAAAACCATTCTCTTAAAGGGTTATACATACACCCGTTAAATCGCCACTAAATCTTTAATTCCCTTAGCTGGCATGTCTGCACCCAAACCTTCTGCAACCACTTGCCCACGTGACATGACGGTATAGTGGTCTGCAATTTCTTCAGCAAAATCATAAAATTGCTCTACCAATACAATTGCCATATCGCCATTGTCTGCCAGTTTACGAATTACTCGGCCAATGTCTTTAATAATGGATGGCTGAATCCCCTCGGTCGGTTCATCTAAAATCAGCACACTCGGTTCAGAAGCCAACGCTCGAGCAATGGCCAGTTGTTGCTGTTGCCCACCTGATAAATCTCCTCCACGGCGGTGCTTCATTTCATCTAATACAGGGAAAATTTCGTACAAATGGCTAGGTACTTTTTTAGTTTTCGCCCCTGAAAATTTAGCCATGCCAATTAAAATATTTTCTTCTACCGTAAGCGTTGAAAAAATATCACGCCCTTGTGGTACATATGCCATCCCTGCTCGTACACGCTGTTCAGGACTCATTTTAGAAATATCTTTACCATTGAGCAAAATCTCACCCGACTTAATGGGTAAAATACCCATCAAGCACTTCAAAAAAGTGGTTTTACCTACGCCATTTCGTCCCAAAACTACAGAACACGCACCAATCTGGGCAGTAAAAGAGACATCTCTTAAAATATGACTACCACCATAAAACTGGTTAATTTGTTTTACTTCTAGCATGATCTCTCCTAACGCCCTAAGTACTTTTCAATGACCTCTTCATTGGCTTGAACTTCAGCCAACGTGCCTTCGGCAAGGATTGCCCCTTGTGCAAGTACCGTCACTTTTTCACTAATGGTGTCAATAAAACTCATGTCATGTTCAACCACCACCAAGGTGTGATTCTTTTTCAGCTCTAAACACAACTCTGCAGTACGCTCTGTTTCGGCATCGGTCATACCTGCCACAGGCTCATCGAGCAAAATCAGTTTTGGGCGTTGCATTAACAACATGCCAATTTCTAACCATTGTTTTTGACCATGTGACAATAGTCCTGCCGGCTTATGAATAAACTCTTGCAAACGAATTTGCTGTAATGACTCATCTAAGGCCAATTGTGCATCTGCACTCAGTTTACGAAATAAGCTTTTTTTCACGCGCTTATCTTTAGGTGCGGCTAAGAGTAAATTTTCCATGACAGTAAAATTTTCAAAGACCGTTGGCTTTTGAAATTTACGCCCAATGCCAGACTCTGCAATTTGTTCTGTACTCATTTTAGCTAAGTTATAATTTTGTCCAAAAAAAGCAGTACCTTCAGTGGGACGTGTTTTTCCGGTAATCACGTCCATCAGTGTGGTTTTTCCTGCGCCATTGGGGCCAATAATACAGCGTAACTCACCTTCTTGAATGTATAGCGATAAGTCATTTAAAGCCCGGAAAGCATCAAACCACACGCTGACATTTTCTAAATATAACGCCACGCCATGAGTAAAATCAGGCCCTGTTTGTTTCGGGCGAGCGTACTGCTCACCTACTTGACCACCGTGTTCAATGTCTTTTTCTATATTTGACATTAGCGGTCTCCCTTTTTAAAACGCTCAAATACACCAATAATGCCTTTGGGTAAAAAGATCGTAACCACAATAAATAGTGCACCTAAAATGAGTAGCCATGCTTCGGGATATGCCACGGTAAAGTAGGTTTTCATACCGTTAATCATACCTGCACCTAAAATTGGCCCAATGAGTGTGCCACGACCACCCGACGCAACCCATACAGCAATTTCAATCGAGTTCACAGGGCTCATTTCACTCGGGTTAATAATGCCCACTTGTGGTACATACAATGCCCCTGCAACACCTGCAATGACTGCCGATAAAATCCAAGCAGACAACTTGTACCATAAGGTACGATAGCCCAAATACTGCAAGCGGTTTTCGCTATCACGAATCGCACCCAACACACGGCCATACGGTCGGTTCATCAAGCTACGTAGTCCAATAAAACACAGCAACAATACCAATGCGGTGAGTGAGCATAAGGTTGCACGCATAGGTGCAGAAGTAATATCAAAACCTAAGATGGTTTTAAAACCAGTAAAACCGTTGTTACCACCAAACCCTGTTTCATTACGAAAAAATAGTAACGCAGCGGCAAATGTCATGGCTTGGGTAATAATGGAAAAATACACGCCTTTAATTTTTGAGCGAAAAGCAAAAAAGCCAAAAATGAGTGCCACAAGTCCAGGAATTGCTACCACCAAAACCAGTGCCCATAAAAAATGATTTGTACCCACCCAATACCATGGTAGCTCTGTCCAACTCAAAAAACGCATAAAGTCAGGCAACTGATCGCCCGATGACTGGCGCATAAGATACATACCAAACGCATACCCACCCAAAGCAAAATATAAACCGTGCCCTAAGCTGAGTATGCCTGCATAACCCCACACCAAATCGAGTGCTAAAGCGACCAAGGCCAAACACATTATTTTGCCAAGTAACGTGACCCAATACGCAGACAGGTAAAAACCTGACGTTGGCGCCAATAAATGCAACCATGGCAAAAGTAGTAACACGGCAAAACATAGAGCAATGAGCATTGCACTGATTGGTCGGTCTGAAAGTAATGCTTGAATTTTCATAAACTACTCCACAAAACGGCCTTTGATGGCAAATAAACCTTGTGGACGTTTTTGGATAAACAACACAACAAGCACCAATAAAATAATTTTTGCCAATACTGCACCCAAGCCAATTTCAAGCACCGTACCACTTACACCTAAACCAAGTGCTGCCAACACGGCACCCCAGACTTGACCAACACCTCCCACAACGACCACTAAAAAGGCATCGATAATATAGTTTTGCCCCAAATCTGGGCCAACATTACCCACCTGTGCCAAAGCACAACCTGCAAGGCCTGCCAAGCCAGAGCCTAACCCAAAGGCCATCATGTCTATACGTGCTGACCGAATACCCACAGCACGTGCCATTTGGCGGTTTTGTGTTACAGCACGAATAAACAAACCAAAGCGGGTTTTATTCAGTACATATAAAAGCAACAGTAAAATAGCGACTGTAAAGCCAATAATAGCAATACGGTTATACGGTAAAATCAGTGATGGTGTGATAGACCAACCGCCAGACAACCACGAGATATTAGAAATTTCGACATTTTGTGCGCCAAAAACCATACGCACCAACTGCATTAAAATCAGGCTCACCCCAAAGGTGGCCAATAACGTTTCAAGCTGACGACCATACAGTGGACGAATCACCGTGCGTTCAATAAGCATCCCAATAAAGGCACTGACTAAAAATGCGGCAGGAATCGCAGCGATTAAGTACCAATCCATATAATGCGACAAATAGGTTTTAAACAAGCCCTGCACCACATAAGTGGTATATGCACCAATCATGATCAGCTCGCCATGTGCCATATTAATCACCCCAAGCAAACCATAGGTAATGGCAAGGCCTAACGCTGCAAGCAATAAAATACTGGCGGTACTGAACCCAGAGAACACATAGCCACTCCACTCACTCATTTTTAAACGCCATGCGATGTCTTTTTTCGCTTGCTCAAGAGATTGTTTTAATTGTGCATCTAACGGCGTTTGACTTAACTGTTGGTCAATATCTGCCAATACATCGGGGCGATTAGAAGCTTTAAGTGTGTCTGCAGCCTGTATTTTAGTTTTTACGTCTGTGCTCGATAAATCCATTCTGGCTTTCAGCAGCAACAAACGGTTTTTCACCTGATCACTTGACTCATGTGCATATAATTGATTAACCATATTGGGGTCAAGTTCACTCACATTAGACTCTAAAATATCAATGGCTTTTAAACGTTGTGATGTACTGTCCGATTTTAATTTTGCTTTGGCTAAACCAAAATTTAATGCTTTTTGTAAGGTATTAACCAAAGTCACTTGGTTTAAATCCGCGGGTATAGGTTTCACTTGCTGATCTTGCGGATAGCTAAACACGTCATCTGCAGACTTCATAATGTAGGTATGCCCTGCACTGTCTGTATACAACTGTTCTTTTTCTAAATAGTTGGCAAGTTTTTCGAGTTGTTCTGTACTTGCTGGCCATTGATTCAACATATTACGGCGTTCAGAAAAATTGGATTTAACAAATTTTTCAATCACATCGTCAGTGGTGGCAACCTGTTGCCCCGTGGTTGTATTGGCTGTCGCTTCAGCGTACACATACTGAAAACAACACAGTTGTGCGACCAGCAGTAACAGGGTTGCAATGCGCGTTCTCACCGACATCAGCGATACTCCTATTTTTATATTCATCAAACAATCAAATCACGATAAAAAAGCCCACGACACGGTGGGTCATGGGCTTTATTAGGCAAACTCACTTAGGAATGTAAGTGCTCCAAGGCTGAGCTTCGATGGTCGTTGGAGTCTTATACACCACATCAAACTGACCATCTGCACGAATCTGACCAATCATGACGGGTTTATATAAATGGTGGTTCTTTTCATCCATTTTTAATGTGTAGCCAGATGGTGCATTAAAGGTTTGACCTGCCATAGCATCACGCACTTTATCTACATCGGTTGTACCCGCTTTTTCAACCGCTTGCTTCCACATATTAATGCCCACATAAGTCGCTTCCATTGGGTCATTGGTCACCATTTTGTCTGCATTTGGCAATTTATACTGCACAGCATATTGCTTCATTTTGCCAATAAAGTCAGTATTGACTGGATTTTTCACCGACATGAAATAGTTCCAAGACGCCAAATGCCCAACCAATGGCTTGGTATCTATACCGCGTAATTCTTCTTCACCGACAGAAAATGCCATCACAGGAATATCTGACGCTTTAATGCCTTGGTTGCCTAATTCACGGTAGAACGGTACGTTTGAGTCACCATTAATGGTTGAAATGACTGCCGTCTTTTTACCTGCTGAGAATTTTTTAATGTTCCCTACAATGGTTTGATAATTGCTATGACCAAACGGCGTGTATTCTTCCATAATGTCTGCATCAGCCACACCTTTAGACTTTAAGAATGCACGTAAAATTTTGTTGGTGGTGCGTGGGTAAACATAATCTGTACCCAATAAAACAAAGCGCTGCGCTTTACCCCCTTCATCGCTCATAAGGTATTCCACCGCAGGAATGGCTTGTTGGTTTGGTGCAGCACCTGTATAGAAAATATTTTTTGACTGCTCTTGGCCTTCATACTGCACAGGGTAAAACAGTAAACCATTGAGCTCTTCAACCACAGGCAATACCGACTTACGAGATACCGATGTCCAACACCCAAAAATGACTGCGACTTTATCTTGAGTAATAAGCTGACGGGTTTTTTCAGCAAATAATGGCCAGTTCGATGCAGGGTCGACCACTACAGGCTCTAATTTCTTACCTAATACACCACCTTTGGCATTAATTTCATTAATTGCCATAAGGGCTGTATCTTTTAAAGACGTCTCAGAAATAGCCATCGTGCCTGAAAGTGAATGTAAAATACCCACTTTAATGGTATCGCTACTTGGTGCCGTGGTTTTAGTATCTGATGCAGGTGTAGGCTTCGTTTCTGCAGGTGCTTCAGCAGGTTTTGAACAGCCTGTTAATACCATGCCCCCAAGAATTGTTGCTGCAAATAAGCTTTTAGAAAAAATATTGTGCGTCAGGCGCATGTGGCTACTCCAGTACTTGTATATGTTCGATTTATACAGACAACTGAGCAAATTATGTGCCAATCATTTTTACTATAGACTTAAGTCTTAAAAAATACTTTTACCATTTGATCTATTTTTAGATTTTAAATAGTCACTCTTTAGATAAGTCATCTCAAATAAATAAAACATAAAAAAACACCTATGCCTCAAAAAGACATAGGTTCTATACACATGACTTTATTATGCTTTTTTACCATCAATCATGCGTAGAACGCCAAGCGGATTGTCTGACTGCATAGCCGTAGGTAACAAATCTTCTGGAAAGTTTTGATAGCACACAGGTCTTAAAAAGCGAGATATTGCCTCAGTACCGACTGACGTTGTTCGAGTATCTGAAGTTGATGGATATGGCCCACCATGCACCATGGCATCACATACCTCTACCCCTGTTGGCCAACCGTTGACCAAAATACGGCCGACTTTACGCTCTAAAATAGGTAATAATTCCTGTGCAAAAGCACGGTCTTGTGGTTGCATATGTAAGGTTGCTGTCAACTGCCCTTCTAAGTTCTCCGTCACCTGTTTCACTTGCTCCAGACTGTCACAACTCACCACAATTGAAGCCACGCCAAACATTTCAGTCTGTAGCACATCATTACTTAAAAACTCATCTGCATTGACTGCAAATAAATGTCCAACACACTGATTTTGGTTTTCACTTTGTGTTGCACCTGTTGCCAACAATTCTGCATTGCTTTGCGCTGTCACCAAGGCAATATTTTTCTCAAATGCTGTGCAAATACCTGCGGTCAGCATCGTTTGTGATGGTGTCTTTGCCAAACTTTGTTTTGCAGTTTCTTTAAACTGCGTTAATGCATCACTTTCTAGCGCAATCACTAACCCCGGATTGGTACAGAACTGACCTGCACCCATTGCCAATGATGCGACAAAGGCTTGAGCCATTTTTACAGGATCTGTATTTAATACGTTTGGCAATAAATA
The DNA here is from genome assembly GCF_900096955.1 of Acinetobacter boissieri. Taxonomy (GTDB): domain Bacteria; phylum Pseudomonadota; class Gammaproteobacteria; order Pseudomonadales; family Moraxellaceae; genus Acinetobacter; species Acinetobacter boissieri. The sequence continues at coordinate 378,769 of NZ_FMYL01000001.1, forward strand.
GACTGGGTTAATTGAACTCATTTCTGCATAGACAGGAATCGGCTCTTTACGTTGCTGAGCAAGTTTTACCAATGCCATACCGCCTTGGCGCGAGCCGGTAAAACCCACTGCTTTAATGGCAGGATGTTCAACCAAACTAGCGCCCACAGTCTTACCTGTACCAAACAATAGTGAAAATACGCCTTCAGGCAAAGCACAGATTTTTACAGCATTTTGAATGGCTTTTCCTACAAGCTCACTGGTACCAGGGTGGGCACTATGGGCTTTGACAACCACAGGGCAACCTGCCGCGAGTGCAGATGCAGTGTCACCCCCTGCCACAGAAAATGCTAAAGGAAAGTTACTTGCACCAAATACAGCAACAGGACCAAGCGCAATATGTTGTTGGCGTAAGTCTGCTCGAGGCAATGGCACACGCTCAGGTAATGCATGGTCAATACGTACATCTAACCAGTTGCCATCACGCACTGTTTTTGCAAACAAACGTAATTGCCCACAGGTACGCCCACGCTCGCCTTCTAATCTGGCACGAGGCAATCCCGACTCAAGCATTGCTCGTTCAATGAGTACATCACCAAGAGCTTCTATTTCTAAGGCAATGGTTTCTAAAAAAACAGCACGTTGCTCAAAGGGTCTGGTACGGTAATCATCAAACGCTTGCCATGCTAAAGTACATGCTTGGTGTACATGATCTTTATTCCCCCCCAAATAAATAGGCTCAAGTCTTTGATTATTTGCTGGATTAACTGCTTGAATTGCTTCACCTGTACCTGCAACACATTGCTGACCAATTTGCATTTCACCCGTTAAAGTCATGTCACACCTGTATTTTTAAATATTGAAGATAAAAGACGTTCACTTTAAAGATATGCGTGTATACATATACATACCTTTAAAGTATGAGATATGTTTATTGTTCTGCAATCCAATTTTTGTACCAAGCGCGGAATTGCTTATATTGTTGCTCAGCATATTTACGCTGTGACTCACTTAACCGATCTGTTTCATTAAAGTGTAATTCGTACTCTGTATCGCCATTGAGTACCAATAAATATTTATAATATAAAACCAAATCTGGGCCTTCATCAAAAGATGAAAGCACATTTAAAGCGACAGATAATTCTTGCCCTAATCTGTAGCTTAACGCATCACCTTCAGCAGCTTTTTTACTTAACTCAACCAAATGTAAAACTTCTTTTGGTAACGCGTTACCAATACCTGTAATTGCACCTGTCGCATTACAATTCACAAAGCCATGAAACACTTGCGTGTCTACACCTGCCATGAGTGTGACATCCTCTTGTGAGGTAATAAATTCTGAGGCATAACGCATGTCTGCCGCCCCACCAAACTCTTTAAATCCAATCAGGTTTGGAAAGCTTGCCCGTAAATCAAAAAATAAATCTGCACGTGTTGCAAAGCCATAATATGGGCTATTGTAAATCACCGCAGGAATCTTGGGAGCAGCTGCCAAAATGGATGAAAAGTGAGCTTTTTGTGCTGTAGGTGAACTACCACGTGACAACACACGAGGAATCACCATCAAGCCATGTGCTCCTACTTTTTGTGCATGGGCCGCATGTGAAACTGCTTCTTTACTATTAATTGCACCAGTCCCCACAATGGTCGGAATACCTGCTTCAACCAAACGAGCAACCCCTTCCTGGCGTTGTTGTTCTGTTAAAAGTGGCCAATCGCCCATCGAACCGCAATACACCACTGCGCTCATGCCTGCATCAATCAGTTGTTTGGCTTTTTTTACCAAAGCATCAAAATCTGGTTGGCGGTCTTTTGTACATGGCGTCATGAGTGCAGGAATGGTACCTGTAAAGATATTATTCATTGTTGTGTCCTTATTTGATCTTTATTTTAATATATCGTATACGAAATAAAAATAGAAGCCACAATATGTAAATTACTCTTTTTAGATGAAAGCATATTTTATTGTTCAGGTCATATACGCTTTTAAATAAGATAAGACGTATATCTATTGAATACTCAAAATAAGAGATAAACCGTTTAAGCCAAAGTAATGGTCTAATCTGATCACCAATGATAAAAATTTACTTTTCATCATTCAAATCATTCGCTTAAATATCAATACAAAAATAAAAACAGACTTATGTTTAATTTTTTCACCGTGATTTATGTATAAGTATTATTACTTTATAAATAACCACAATATTGATGCATTCCCCCTCATTTTTTATATAAACATCAGCAGCATAATCATAGAATTTTTAATATATACATGATTAATCGTTTGGTTCACTTTTATTAAAAATAGAAAATTTTTTATTTTTATTTACGTCAATCTGTTAATAAATGTTACATATTTAAAGTGATGGTTTTTTTGTTATATCATTCTTAGTGCTAAATATAACTTAAGTAAAATAATAGGAAAAAAATATGAGTATTACTGTAGAAAAATCACTTCAACAAAGAATTTCTTGGGCAAGTATTTTTGCTGGAACACTAATTGTTTTAGCAGTCTCTTTCTTGCTTTCAATCTTAGGTATTGCTCTTGGATTTTCAATGTTAGATCCATTATCTAATACAGACGTCACCAATGGTTCAGGAACCACGCTGGGTATCTGGACTGGTATTTCACTTTTATTAAGTTTAGGGATCGGAAGTTTCTTTGCTGGAAAAATTGCAGGTATTCATGGGAGCGTCCATGGATTTCTAGTATGGTGTTTAGCACTTATCTTTGGCCTTTTTATTAGTGTTTCCGCACTAAAAAGTACATTAAATATCACTGGAAATATCGTTGGTTCAGTGACATCAGCAACTGGAAATATTACCTCGTCATTGGGTAAAGGTGTCGTACAAGTATTTGAAAATAGCAATATCAATGAAGTCCTGCCAAACTCATCTGATGTATTAAATAATGGAAACAAAAATGTAATGGCCGCTTTAGAAAAAAGTGGAATACCTGAATTACAACCAAACTACTTAAATAGCCAATTAGATTGGGCGAAGAACAAAATAGAATCATCTATTAAAGATATTGCAGTGAACCCACAAAAAAGTGATGAAATTGTTAATGATTTAATCGGTTCTTTAAAAAACCGTGTTCAATCTATTAATAACTCGATTAGTAAAGATGAAATAAAAACAGCTATTACTAAAAACAGTAATATGACAAGCAAAGAAGCAGATCAAGCCGTAGAAAATTTCTTGAAAGAAAGAGAGCTTGCTGTTCAAAAGCTGAATCAAGCATTTGAAAAAGCTCAAACGAGCATTAATGATGCAAAAGTAAAATATCAAGCTCTTAAACAAGATGCTAAAGAGAAAGCAGCAATTGCGACTCAAGTTGCTGCCAAAACAGCATTATGGGCATTTATCGGGCTTTTCCTTGGTGCATTAGTCAGTATCTTTGCTGGTCGATTCGGTGCTAAAAAAGCAACGAATTAAACTGAGATTGTAGAACACCATCTATCTATGATTTTTAAAAGACCCACTTTAAAGTGGGTCTTTTTTACTGATTCTGACAGCTCATATAATCAAGTGCTTTACATAAAAAACAAATACAAAGCTGATTTAAAAACATATCAAACTTGTATTAAATCCGTGATTAAGTCAAAAAGTAATCTCATATTTATGCAAAAAATCATCTATTCAAAATGATCTCAATATATTAATTCTATTTAAATATTCATAGACTCTTTATTGCCAAAAAAATACCTGATCGCCCAAATAATTACGATGATCTGTATAGCAAAACACATATAAAAAGTCATACCGACACGCCAGTCTGAAGGAGAAAAATCAGTCACAAAACTAAAAGTTGTTGTTGCAATCAGTGGCGCAATAATCATTGCTAGACTATTGATTGAGGCAACTGTGCCCATAACGGTACCTTGACGGTCAGGATGTACCTTAGATGATAATGCACCCATTAAAACAGGCATTGAAACTGCCGAAAGACATGTAAATGTAGCAATAAAATATAATTCAATACCATTGTCAGACAGGCCATACATTAAAAAAGCAATTGCAGATGAAATGAGTCCAAGCATAGCGAGTGTCTTTATTCCAAAATAGTTTTGTAGTTTGGACATGAGAAAACCACTGATCACAAAACCGAATACTCCCATAAAAAGTAACATCATCCCATTTGCTTCAGGTTGCCAACCAAATTTGAATTGGGTATACGCTACCCAAATGCTCTGAAGCATCACTTGGGCCAGAACATTTAAGCCAATAATATAAACAAGGCCTGCAATATCTCCACTGATACGTACAAGATCACGGATCGCATGAAAAGGACTCACATTCGTCAATGATAATGTTGCTGTGGGATTGACTGGTTTCATACGAGGCAATACAAACCAACCATAAATAAAATTTAAAAATGATAAAATAGCAGCAATATAAAAAGGAAATCGAATATCAATACCACCAAGAATACCACCCAACATTGGTCCTAAAATAAAGCCTACCCCGGCTGCTGCACCAATTCTACCAAATGCAACTGATCGTTGACTTGGAATGGTCGAATCTGCAGTGTATGCATTGGCTACAGACATTGTTGCACCCGTCATACCACTTAAAATACGACAAAGTAGTAATAATAATACTGATGACGCAACTGCATGGAGGAGCTCAGTGATCGCTAAAATAAGTGTTGAAATAAGTAATATTGGTCTCCTTCCATATTTATCGCTCAGGATGCCAAGAAAAGGAGAAAACAAAAATTGCATCAACGCATAACTCGCAGCTAAAACACCAATCCATTGAACTTTTGATTCCACAGACGATGAAAGCATGCCGACTAGAGATGGCAGAACAGGGATCACGATACTGCCCCCAAATACATCTAGAAAAACTGTCACTAAAATAAAATATTGACCACGATCACGGCGCACTGTTTTTTCCTTTTATTTTACGAGTACTTTTATTGTGTTATACGACAATCTATCGTAAATATTTAATTTCTTTCACTTGAGTTTGAGCTAAGACCTAAACACAAAAAGCCCCATATCTGAAAATATGAGGCTTTTTCAAAATATTAAATTAAGCTTGAGTCATTCGAATAAATGAACGTAATTCTTCTGTTTGTGGTTCTGCAAATAACGTTTTCGCAGGACCATATTCATGCACTCGCCCTTCATGCATAAAGAGTAAATAGTCTCCAACATCTCGTGCAAAACGCATTTCATGTGTAACCATAATTAATGTCATGCCCTCATGCGCTAAATCACGTACAACAGCCAATACTTCATTCACCAATTCTGGATCAAGTGCTGAAGTAATTTCATCACAGAGTAAAATTTTAGGTGACATGGCAAGTGCCCGAGCAATAGCTACACGCTGTTGTTGCCCACCAGACAATTGGCTTGGCATCGCATCTGCTTTGGCTTTTAACCCGACTTTATCGAGCATATTGAGTGCCAAAGCATGTGTGGTGGCTTTGTCTACTTTTTTTACGACTTGTACTGCAAGCATGACATTTTGAACCACACTCAAGTGTGGAAATAAGTTAAATTGCTGAAAAATCATGCCGACTTTTAAGCGTAATGCACGTAAGTCGGTACGATCTACATCTAAAACAGTACCATCGACTTGAATATAGCCTTTATCAATCGTTTCTAAGCCATTAATTGAACGTAATAACGTACTTTTTCCAGAACCACTACGCCCAATAATTGACACGACAGACCCAGCTTCTACATCAAGGTCTATGCCTTTTAAAACATGGTTTTCACCAAAGTGTTTATGTAAATTATGTATGTGAAGTAGTGCCATGAAGTTTTTTCTCAAGATAAGATGCAAGTGCAGACAGTGGGAAACATAAAATAAAATAACCCACAGCCACTAAGCCAAAGACTAAAAAAGGTTCAAATGTTGCATTGGCTAAAATAGACCCTGTTTTTGTGAGTTCTGTAAAACCAATAATAGAGGTGACTGCTGTCGCTTTTACAATTTGTACTGAAAAGCCTACAGTCGGTGCAATTGCAATGCGTAATGCTTGTGGCAAGATCACGTAGCGAAATTGTTGAAAGCGACTCAGTGCTAAACTTCCTGCAGCTTCCCATTGGCCCACAGGTACAGACTGCACACAGCCCCGCCAAATTTCAGCAAAGTATGCAGCAGCGTATGCTGTTAAGGAAAACGAGGCAGCAACCCAAGCAGAAGTATCAAAGCCAAGTAAAGCCAAACCAAAAAAGGTCATAAATAGCTGTACAAGTAACGGCGTACCCTGAAAAAACTCAATATAAACAATCGCTATCTTTTGTAAAATTGGGTCTTTGCTAATGCGTAGCATCAATATGAGTAAGCCACATATTCCGCCAAGTACAAATACAATTAAAGATAAAAGTAATGACCATCCAAATCCATTGAGTAGGTTATGAATAATATCCCAAAGGGTAAATTCTTGCATCATCATACACGGTCACTCCCTTTAAAACAGATGCGACCTAAACGTAATAGTAAGGCACGAATCACCACAGACAGGATTAAGTACAGGACTGCAATCACAATGTAAATTTCAAAGCTACGGAAATTACGTGACTGAATAAAATTGGCAGCAAATGTTAAGTCTTCCATTGAAATCTGCGAACATACAGATGACCCAAGCATTACAATAATAATTTGACTGCATAAAGCAGGCCATACTCTACCTAAAGATGGTGGCAAAACCACATAACGTAAGACTTGGAAACGAGTCATCGCTAAAGATTCAGCAGCTTCAATTTGCCCTTTGGCTGTGGCTTGTATACCTGCACGTACAATTTCTGCACTGTATGCACCCAAGTTAATAATCATGGCTAAAATTGAAGCCGTCCATGCATTCATGGTTACACCAATGGCAGGTAAACCAAAAAAGATAAAAAATAGCTGGACTAAAAAGGGTGTATTACGAATTAGCTCAATATATACACGAAAAATAGTACTTAAAGGCTGTACTTTCCATGCACGGCATGCCCCTGCAAAAATGCCTAAAGCCAAACCAAATATTGTACCCACAATTGTGAGTACCAATGTTCGCCCTAAGCCTTCAGCAATCATACCGCTATAAGGCAATACACTGGAAAAATCAAACTGATACGACATCACACCCTCTTTTGCGCTATAGCACAGCAGTCATTAGAATTGTTTTGGTAGGGGTGCATTAAGCCATTGCACAGAAATACGGTTCATCTGACCATTACTTTTTGCTGTAGTAATAATTGCATTAATTTTACTATGTAACTGTGCCTCACCTTTATTTAAACCAATGTAGCATGGTGAGTTTTTAATAATAAACTTAGTATCGAGTGGTTTTTTAGTAAAGTTTTTGCTTAGCGTACCTGCAACCACATTACCTGTTGCAATTAGATTCACTTGACCTGAATAAAATGATGAAATTGTTGAATTATTGTCTTCAAAACGCTTTATGGTTGTTGAAGCAGGGGCAATTTTTGTTAGTTCAATGTCTTCAATTGCGCCACGTGTTACACCCACTGTTTTACCTGCAAGCTCTGCTACAGATTTTGCTTGTTCACTTTTTTGACCAAAAACACCTAAATAAAATGGTGCATACGGCCCAACAAAGTCAATAACTTGCTCACGTTCAGGGGTTTTTCCTAAGCTAGAAATCACAAGATCAACTTTTTTCGTTGTTAAAAAAGGAATACGGTTAGCACTGGTCACAGGTACTAAAACCAGTTTCACTCCCAAAGACTGAGCAATAAGTTTGGCAACATCTATATCATAGCCCTGAGCTTGTAAGTCTTTACTGACAGAGCCAAATGGAGGATAGTCCTGCGGAATAGCGACTTTAATGACTCCAGATTTTTTAATGTCTGCAAGTGCATCTGCATTGGCAAATGTTGGAATCACTGCCGCTGATGTGAAAACGGAAAGTGCTAACAGCAAAGAAGAAGGTTTAAGCATAATGACCCCGAGCGTACATGGCAGTGAAAAAAGATATATGCTCTTACGAGCAATAACTATGCCATGAACGAAAAGGTCTATCGTAATAAAAATAAGTAGCTGATATTTAAATAATAATAAACAGATTAAAGCAAATACTTTATCGTAATAATCATTGGTACGTTGAAAAGTATTTAAACGTAGAGGTTGTCGATCTCAAGAAATTTCTATTTATATTAAAAAGGTGCAATATATCTCAATTGCAGTGCACTAAAATTGAACTAAAAAAATTAAACCCGACAATGCGCATCTGAGAAAGTGCGATTTAGCAAAACACGGACATAACACTCACTGTAATAGTGCATTATTGTATGACATGGCGGTGCGCCAAAATTTCATCTAGATTGTCCTCAATCCAAAAAACCAAATAATCGATTTTTTCTGCTGCTTGCTTTCCAAGTGATGTTAAACGATATTCCACTTTAGGTGGGATTTCTGCATAGACTTTACGTGAAACAAAATCATCTTGTTCCAACATTTTAAGCGTTTGCGAAAGCATTTTTTCACTGACACCATCAATCTGTTGCTTTAATTCACTAAATCGCAACACACTGTGTTGACTTAAACAACGTAGAATCAGTACAGACCACTTACTGGTTAAATGCTCCAAAATTTGTCTAGATGGACATTTACTAGACAAAACATAACCTTTCAGTGGCATATCAGACATTGTTTTTCCTTTTTTCTTCATACTTACTTTTAGGTAAGTACTTACATTTAGTTAGTAATTAGCATAGCATAAATATCGTTCAGTACATAACACCCATCATCTTATAAGAGGTTTTACATGAAAATTGCAATTACAGGCGCAACAGGTCAACTCGGCCATTTGGTTATTCAAGCATTAATTCAACAGACTGCACCTGAAAATATTATTGCTTTAGTTCGTGATCCTAAAAAAGCACAACATTTTTTAGATCAAGGTATTGAAGTACGTTTTTTTGATTACAGCCAAGCAGAGAGTTTACAACCTGCATTGTCAGGCGTAGACCGTTTATTACTTATTTCTGGGAGTGAAGTTGGGCAACGTGTGCCACAGCATCAAGCCGTTATCGATGCTGCTGTGAAAACATCTGTACCTTTTATTGCCTATACCAGCATATTAAACGCAGACACAAATCCACTCAGTTTAGCTGCTGAACATAAAGAGACTGAATCACTGATTAAACACAGTGGCCTTTCTTATGCCTTGTTACGAAACAATTGGTACATAGAAAACTATTTAGGCAACCTTGCATATACTGTTTCTGAAGGCAAATTGTATGGTGCAGCCGAAACTGGGAAAATTAGTGCGGCATCTCGCCAAGACTATGCTCAAGCAGCAGCTAATGTATTGATCAGTGCACCGTCAAACAACCCTGTTTATGAACTTGCTGGCTCTGATGCATTCACACTCAGTGAATTGGCAAGCACCATTTCTACGGTCTATCACACCCAAGTAGAATATATCAATTTAACACCTGCAGATTATAGCCAAGCATTAAGTGCAGCAGGTCTACCACAAGGTTTGGTCGATGTGATTGTCGATGCAGATGCACAAACTACGCATGGCGCAATGTATAGCGAATCAACCGATTTAGAGACGCTGATCGGACGTAAAACAACATCTATTCAACAGTCAGTCGAACAACAAAAAAATGCTTAAGTTTTAAAAGCTTTAGAGCAGTATTTTAAATACTGCTCTAAAGCCTATACATATTTAATTTTTATTATTGTTGCGGAGTCAGCGTAATTTTTGCTTTCACGTAATCGGCTCATATCTACTTGAACAGCTGATGCACAACTAATACATATGTGAGACAAAACAAGCGAGGATCTCCTCGCTTGTTTAAATTTCAAAAATAAGACTATGGTTCAACACGGTTTGGTTTGAGATCAAATACCTTACGCAACACCGCAGGATCTGGATGACCCTTAATTGGATCATCTGGATAATATCCAACATGAACCACACCTTGATTATATAAAGATGTAATTGTATCTGCTAACTCTTGCGATGGAATTGGAGCATTGTCTTTACGCCAGTTCACTGCTTGTAGCTCAACTACTGCTTTACGCAACCCATTTGGATACTGTTTTAAACGGTTCACAATATCTGCATAAAACTGATCTTTATCTTTGGCTTGTTCCATATAAGGCATGGCCATAATCGCGGTAAAATCGTAACGATTCAGCGATTGTTCCAATGACTGTGAATACCAGTTTTCTGCATATGGATTTAAGACCACTTGTGCATACATATTACGTGCCGTTAATAATGCAGGCTGATACTGTCTAACATCTTGTGCCACTTGCATGGCCAAGTCATCAATGGTTTTGGTTTTAAATGCTGTCCACTTTTGGAGTTGTTGATCATTATTACGAACGACATCTAGGTTGGTCGACAAACCTGCTTTCGCATAGGCTTTTAATGCTGCAGGGCTTGCGTCTTCATAGTCAGACAATGTGGTATCGTCATGAAACAATACGCCATCAAACGTTGCAGATTTCCCTAAGTCTTCAAAAATACCCTCAATGACTTTACGTGCCGGTGCCGAATACGGCGACAAACGAATGTAACCCATATTTAAATGGTCACTGGCTTTGGGTTGCTCTGTTTTCACCAAATCTTTAGACACTGGATTTGATTTTGGTAACTCCCACGCCAATAATGGCATCCACGCATAAATGCGCTTCACTTGCGTACGTTTTTCAATTTGCCATGCCACACGGTTAAACAAATCTTGACGCATTGGAATATAACGGTTTGGGAAATACACCATGTCTGCTGAGCCATTGGCATCACTGTCAGAAAATGCTTGTAAATAGACTGTATTTACGTTCATTTGCTGAATACGGTCTAACAGTAAACCGAGGTTCTTTTCTTCTTGTTTTTCATCTTTGTCATAAATATAGTCGAGGTCTACATGCATAATTTTTTGTGCACGGTAGTTGTCGCCTAAGTCATGTTGACGGTTGTAGATCTCTTTTCCTAAATCATCTACCGTCATTTTGTTTTCAATTAAAATACGATTAATCGCACTTAAAGGCTGATTTACATATACAGGGCCATCATCCAAACTCACCGTAATTGGCATACCCAGTTTTTTTGCAACAGACACTGTTTGTGCATTGTAGCGACCATAAGGCCAAACCATAACACGAGGTGATGGTATGCCGTTGGCTTTCATACGCTCATTGTTTTTTTTCAGATCTTGAAAAATACGCTGTGCATACTGTTGGTCATTTTCATAACCTTTCGTTGTTGGGTTATATATACGTGTAGTAGCCGCAGGTTGTGAGTTCCCTTGCGGATTACCCAATACGCCATGATGTAAATCATAACTATGGCTTGCAATTTCCACATAGCCGCTGTCACTCATTTCTTTAATTTGAGCCCACGTCAAAATTTTATTACGTGCAACCTCACTGTCACCAAAGTGTACTTCTTGACTACTTGGCGTATCCACCCAAGAACCAACAATTGCGAGGACTACAGGAATTTTATTGGCTTTCACAAAAGGGTAAATACTACTATAAAACGACTCGTAGCCGTCATCTACGGTGAGTAATACAGGTTTAGCAGGCAAAGTGATTTGACCTGCATGTGCTTTGATTAACTGATCCGTAGAAACAAAATGGAATCCATTATTCTTCAAATAGTTAATTTGCGCTTCAAAGTTGGTCGTGGTGACTGCATATAATGGAATCACTGCCTCATTAGAAGCATCGGTCACTTCATGGTAACCAATAACCGTTAATGGATCTGCTGTATTTAACGGTGTTTGTGCATAAAGTGTGGTTGCAGTTGAGGCAAGTATTGCCATAGCAATACAACTGCGGCGCGTTTTTTTAAACATGTGGTTTAGCATATCTTTCCTATACAACCCATTGGCCCATGACAATTTTATCAATCTATTACCGCTTTAGTCACCTGTTATTAAGCAAGTGCACTATCACGACCGTAACGCTGCATCATCATTAAACTTCTTTCATTGAGTCCAATCACACTGCACTTAATTTGATGGTGCTGATATTGCTGAACTACCAAATCTAATGTATCTACCGCATTAATATCCCATACATCTGTTGCTGTTAAATCAATCACGACATGATGAACAGCTTCTATATTAAAATCAAAGGCTTTAAGAAATATGTCAGAAGAACTAAAAAACAGCTGTCCTCTGACTTTATAGGTTTGGGTATGCTCAGAGATTGGCAATGCCTCGACCTCAATACTTTGTTCAAGTTGCGCCACTAAACTTAGTGCAGACACCAATACACCTGCCAATACACCTAAGGCTAAATTGTGGCTATACAGTACAACAGCAACAGTCACAATCATCACTACATTATTGCTGACAGGTTGTTTTTTAAACTGTGTAATCGATTGCCAATTAAAGGTATGTATACACACAACAATCATCACTGCGACTAAAGCTGCCATAGGAATAACTTTTAACCACCCTGTTAAAAATAGTACCAGTGTCAGTAAAAAAGCACCTGCAATAAATGTAGATAATCTGCCTCTCGCTCCAGATTTCACATTAATCATTGACTGACCAATAATAGCGCAACCCGCCATACCTCCTAAAAAACCCGTCACAATATTGGCAATACCTTGCCCAATACATTCTTGATGCTTATTACTTTCAGTATGCGTAATTTGATCTATCAGCTTTGCCGTCATGACTGATTCAAGCAGTCCTACAAAAGCCATCGCCACTGCATACGGTAAAATAATCCAAAGCGTTTGCAAGGTAAGTGGAATATCTGGTAATAGAAATACGGGTAAACTATGTGGTAAATGCCCCATATCACCGACTGTTTTTACAGACACACCTAAGAAAAGAGTAATTACAGTCAGTACAATAATACAGACCAATGAGGGGGGTAACATCTGACCTATTTTTGGAATTTTGGGAAATAAATAAATAATCAAAAGTCCTAATGCAACCAATCCATAGACAGCATAAGGTACATGAATCAGTTGTGGTAACTGTGCCATAAAAGTCACAATTGCCAATGAGTTTACAAAACCAATCACAACAGGCTTAGGTACAAAACGCATCAACCGAGCCAAACGAATTTTACCAATCGTGATCTGTAGTAAACCCGTTAAAATAGTGGTAGCAAACAAGTATTGCAGCCCATGCTCTTTGACCAATGTCACCATGAGTAGCGCCATCGCTCCTGTTGCTGCAGAAATCATGGCAGGACGGCCACCCACAAAAGCAATCACAACTGCCATAGAAAAAGCAGCATATAAACCCACAGAGGGATCAACCCCTGCAATCACTGAAAAAGAAATGGCTTCTGGAATTAAAGCCAGCCCAACCACAAGACCCGCCAAAATATCTTTACGGATATGACCAAACCATTGTTTTTGATAATTGAGTAACATAAAAGACCATTTTGCCATCAAGGCAATACATTAAATTTAAAAATCAAATACTTATAAAATAATATTGCAATTAAGAATTGCATACTTACTACATTGCCATAAAGCCATTAAAATTCACTTAATCGATCATTGTTACGATACTTGGGTTGTTAATAGGTATAGTTTTTGCTTTGATCAAGAAAACTCTATTTATTTTTGGTTAAACCATGACATATACAATTTATCCAAGTCAACGCACACATGCAAAAACAATTGTACTTAGCTCCGGTCTAGGCGGTCATGCTCAATTTTGGAAACCACAAATTGATGCATTGACCACACATTTTCATGTACTAACCTACGACCATGTCGGTATTCACAAAGAAAGCGATGACTTACCTAATGGCTATACATTAACTGATATGGCGAATGAATTATATCAGATCATACAAAACGCACAGATTGATCAATGCTATTTTATTGGCCATGCGCTCGGTGCATTTATTGGGATGGAACTTATAAAGCTTGCGCCTCAGTGCGTTGAAAAAATCATTATGATTAACCCATGGGATCAATTAGACCCACATACATTACGTTGCTTTACAACACGTTTAGCACTACTTGAGCATGCAGGAACTGCAGCATATATTCAAGCACAAGCCCTTTTTCTCTACCCACCTGCGTGGATTTCAGCACACGACCAGCAACTCAAACAACAAGAACAGCACATGATTGAGCATGCGTGTACAGCAACAAACATTAAAACTCGGTTACATGCATTAAAATGCTATGAACCGCTGCATGCTGTAAGTGCGATAGATATGCCCTGTTTAATTATTAGCAATGAAGATGACTTCTTAGTGCCTTGGCAACGAGGTTTAGCGCTGTCTAAAGCGATTACTCATAGTCAATTTGAGCTATTTAAAACAGGCGCACATGCATCTACCGTCACAGAAACGGCACAGATCAACTCAACACTGCTTAATTTTTTGGTTAATACACCCTAGACAAGGGTAATAACAAATATTAACCAGACTCAATAAAAACGAAATACCACAACAAATACAGTGAGCCTAGCAATACTTCAGCTCTATGATGATGGGCTTAAAAAATTGCAGAGTATAGCCATAGGAATGAAGAGTACGTATGCGCTATATTTGAGAAACACTATTTTATTCAAATTTTATTTTTGGACTTTTTATCATGCCTAAACATTTAATTTTTTTCTGCTCTTTTTTATTTTCTATGAATATTTTTGCACATACCACACCATCTCCTGTATTTGAACGCATAAACCAACGTTTGGCATTGATGCCGGATGTTGCTGCCAATAAATATCTCAACCACCAACCTGTAGAGGTCCTAGAGCAAGAACAAAAAGTGCTTGAAAAAACACTCAATATTGCAGATGCAGAGGGTTTAGATCCCAACAGCGTAAAACCATTTATCGTTGCACAAATGAATGTTGCGAAAGCAATACAGTATCGTTATATTGCCGACTGGCTTTCTGAACCGAATGTTCAACTGCAACCAGACACGTTAAATAATGTACGAGATCATATTTCAAGTTTAACCGTAGAGATGATGAAAGAAATTGCAATCTCTCTAAAGATGCATACTCACCATACTTTTGATGAAAAAAGCTTTATGCATCAAGTTCAGTTCAAGCACTTTACTTTATCAGATCAACACTATTTGCTGTCGACTTTACAAAAAATAGAGTTAAAAAAAGCAACGCCCACTCAGCCTTAACTTAAACAGTCACGTCGTTTCAATTAAATATTCAATTGAAACGACAATAATATAATTTACACAGCGTCAAATAAAATACTGTCGAGTAATAGTTGCTTTGTGGTGGCAATCGCTTCTTGTTTAAATGCTTTGTTGCTGAGTGTTTTACCTGTCACTGCCTGTACTTGCGTGGCAAAATCTGCATAGTGCTGTGTTACCGCCCAAATATGAAAAATGAGATGAATCGGCGACACAGGTTTAATTTTCTTTTGTGTAATCCAATATTCAATAATCTGTACCTTTTTCATCACCAAGGGTTTTAAAGCCGTTTTTAATACGTGCATTAAATATGGCGAACCTTGAATCATCTCTAAAGCATATAAACGAGAAGCTTGTGGATTCTTCTTAGACATTTCATATTTCAACTCAATATAACTTTCTAAAACCTGCCGCGGGTCGCTTTGTTCAGAAAAATAATTGAGGGGCTCTAACCACTCAGTCAATACATAAGACAGGACTTCTATATATAAATGTTCTTTGTTTTTAAAATAATAAAATAAGTTAGATTTAGATACCCCTGCGACTTCTGCAATCTTTTCCATGCTTGCCCCTTGCAAGCCATATTGCGAAAATACAGACAATGCAGACACAACAATATGCTGCTCTTTAGATTCAATTAAATCTACTTTTTGACCACGACCCATTTCTACTCACATCACCAAATTGTCTTAACTACAAATATTTGAGCTGAGGATATTCAACCTCATCACACACTACCACTTTTTGCATAAAATCTGTGCAAAAAATAGTGCATGTTTTATTTAAGTGCAAATATTGGACTATTTAGTCCAACCATTTAAGCCATAAAAATTAATTAAGTTTATGTTTTTTATTTATAAAAAATATTGGCACATATTATGCATTTTAAAAATTATACATTATGAACCACATCATCAATGAGGTGTCACATGCAAGTAGGTGTTTTTTGTCCGATTGGAAACAATGGCTGGCTAATTTCAAAAAATTCGCCTCAGTATAAGCCCACATTTGAACTCAATAAAGAAGTTGTACTGAGTGCCGAAAAATACGGCTTCGACTTTGCGCTGTCTATGATCAAACTGCGTGGTTTCGGTGGTGAAACAGAGTTTTGGGACTATAATTTAGAAAGCTTTACGCTCATGTCGGGTTTGGCAGCAGTCACCTCTAAAATTAAGATTTTTGCCACATCTGCAACCTTAGTCATGCCTCCTGCCATTGTGGCACGTATGGCCGTGACACTTGACTCTATTTCAAATGGGCGTTTTGGTTTAAACGTCGTCACAGGTTGGCAACGCCCAGAATATAGCCAAATGGGTCTGTGGCCGGGCGATGAATTCTTTGGCAAACGCTATCAATACCTTTCCGAATACGTACACGTCCTCAAAGATTTGTGGCGCACTGGCACATCTGACTTTAAAGGTGATTTCTTTAAAATGGATGACTGCCAAGTCAAACCCACACCATCAAAAGAGTTAAGTATTATCTGTGCAGGTCAGTCAGATGCAGGCTTAGAATTCTCAGCAAAATATGCCACTTACAATTTTGTTTTTGGTAAAGGCTTTAACACCCCCACTGCATTTGCCCCAATTAATGACCGTCTGAAAGTATATACAGACCAAACAGGCCGAAATGTTGCGACATTGGCTTTATTTATGGTGATTGCTGCAGAAACAAATGAAGAAGCCATGGAAAAATGGACCAGTTACAACGAAGGTGCAGACCTAGATGCCATTGCATGGTTACAAGACCAAGGTTCAAAAGACAAAACCTCTGGTGCAGACACCAATATCAGAAGCATGACTTCAAGTGTTTCCCCTGTCAATATTAACATGGGCACACTGGTTGGTTCATTTGAAAAAGTGGCAGGTATGCTCGATGAAATTGCAGAAGTGAAAGGCACTGAAGGCATTTTGCTTACTTTTGATGATTTTATACAAGGCGTAAATGACTTTGGCGAAAAAATTCAACCCCTGATGAAAAGCCGTATTCATGTCGATAGCCCTGTCGCAAGCAAAGTAAAAGACGTTAAAGAGGATGCAACTGTATGAGCGAAAAAACCATCATTTCTGCCGACTTTACTGCAGAGACTAGCCCTGTATTGAATGCTGAACCCGAATCTATTCGCCTTGACCCAAAACAAACTGCACTCATTGTGGTTGATATGCAAAATGCCTATTCAACCATTGGCGGTTACTTAGATTTGGCAGGCTTTGATGTCTCGACCACAACACCTGTTATTGAAAAAATCCAACAGGCCATTGATGCTGCTCATAAAGCAGGTATTCAGGTCATTTTCTTTAAAAATGGCTGGGACAATCAGTACGTAGAAGCAGGAGGTGCAGGTTCACCGAATTTTCATAAATCAAATGCGCTTAAAACCATGCGTAAACGCCCAGAATTACAAGGCACATTACTTGCCAAAGGTGGTTGGGATTATGAATTGGTCGACCAATTAGTCCCTCAGCCACAAGATATTGTGATTCCAAAGCCACGCTATAGCGGTTTTTTCAATACGCAATTTGACAGCATTTTACGTGCTCAAGGGATTCGCAACCTCGTTTTTACAGGGATTGCCACCAATGTCTGCGTTGAATCTACTCTAAGAGATGGCTTCTTTTTAGAGTATTTTGGTGTACTTCTAGATGATGCATGCTACCAAGCTGGGCCTAAGTCTGCACATGACGCCACATTGTTTAATGTCAAAACCTTTTTTGGTTGGGTATCCAATACCCAAAACTTTGTCGAAACTTTTACCCCAAAAGCATAAGCTGATCACTCAACGCATATATAAAGGATAACAACACCATGCCAAAGAAAATTATTTTACCAGAAGGCACAGGAAAACCACTGGCACCCTATGTACCTGCAACACAAGCAGACAATATCGTCTATGTTTCAGGCACACTCCCACTAGATCAAAATGCGGAAGTCGTACATATCGGCGATGCAGCCGCACAAACCCACCACGTACTCAGCACCATTAAAACAGTCATTGAAACTGCAGGTGGCACAATGGATGACGTGACCTTTAACTCTATTTTTATTAAAGACTGGGCAGACTATGCAGCGGTTAATGCAGTCTATGCAGAATACTTCCCTGGAGATAAACCTGCACGTTACTGTATTCAATGTGGTTTAGTTAAACCCGATGCCTTGATTGAAATATCATCAATTGCCCACGTGTAAAACTAATCTTTTATAGACTGTTTCGCATACAGTAGTACCATATCGTCATGCATGATGACTGTATCTCTTCAAATGATTAGGCATTTTAGCCATAAAGGCCATACCTTAAATCTGTTCGGATCAGTCACAACACACTCTAGTCTTAACAATGGCCATCTTTATGAATAAACCCGTACTATCAGAAGCACAACAAAACTTCCGTAATGCCATGAGTCAACTGGCCGCTGCTGTAAACGTGATTACAACCGATGGCCCTGCAGGAAAAGCAGGCTTTACTGCTTCTGCGGTATGTAGTGTGACTGATCATCCACCAACTTTACTCGTCTGTTTAAATCGGAATGCATCTGTCTATGACACCTTTAAAACCAATAAAGTGTTATGCGTAAATACATTAGGGCAACACCACACCACGCTTTCAAATACCTTTGGTGGCAAAACACCCATGGTAGAACGCTTTGAAAAAGCAACTTGGCATTATTTATGCACATCATCTCCAGTATTAGATGATGCTGTTGTGGCTTTTGACTGTAAAATCACAGACATTTCAAGTGTGGGTACGCATGACGTTTTATTTTGTGAAGTACTCGAAACTAAACTGGGTACAGGACATGGCCTGATTTACTTTGACCGTGCTTATCATGGCCTTAATCGTCACCCTTAAATTCATCACCCACACCGTGTACTTCAAGGGGATTTAATAAAATGAGTGAACGTTGGTTTAATACATGGAAACCATTTCGTGGTGATTTAGAAAAAACACCTGTAGCAATGAATGAATATCTACCTGCAGGACAATCGATTGTCTTGGGCGCACAACATGCCTTTGCCATGTTTGGTGCAACCATCTTAGCACCGTTACTCATGGGTTTTAACCCAAGTTTAACCATGCTCATGACGGGCATTGGTACAATTTTATTTTTCCTCATTACCGGTGGGCGTGTTCCGAGCTATTTAGGCTCAAGCTTTGCTTTTATTGGTGCTGTCGCTGCTGCGACAGGTTATAACGGCGTAGGTGCAAACCCCAATATTGAGATTGCACTCGGTGGTATTGTACTGTGTGGCTTAGTCTATGCTGTTATTGGTCTACTGGTCATGAAAACAGGGACTCGGTGGATTGAAAACCTACTTCCTCCTGTTGTGACAGGTTCCATTGTCATGATCATTGGTTTAAACCTTGCACCTGTAACCATTAAAGGCGTATCTGGCAATGCTTTTGACAGTTGGTTAGCCTTTGTGACGGTATTATGTATTGGCTCGGTGGCTGTATTTACGACAGGTCTACTACGCCGTTTACTGCTACTTGTGGGCTTAGTGCTGTCTTATGTGATTTATTTTGTGCTATCTAACCTACTTGGTTTTGGTAAGCCCATTGATTTTGCACCCATTCAACAAGCCGCTTGGTTCGGTTTACCGACCTTTCACAGCCCTGTATTTACCATGAATGCAGCACTCCTGATCATTCCTGTCGTGATTATTTTAGTGGCAGAAAATCTAGGTCACTTTAAAGCTGTGAGTGCCATGACAGGTCAAAATATTTCACCTTACATGGGACGTGCTTTTTTGGCCGATGGTGTCTGTACAAGTATTTCAGGCATGATTGGTGGTACAGGTATGACCACGTATGCTGAAAATATTGGGGTAATGGCTGCGACTAAAATTTACTCTACAATTGTTTTTGTAATTGCAGGTGTCTTTGCCATTGCTTTAGGGTTATCACCTAAATTTGGTGCTTTAATTAGTACCATCCCAAGTGCAATTTTAGGCGGTGCATCGATTGTGGTGTTTGGTTTAATTACTATTTCAGGTATTCGTATTTGGATGAACAACAAGGTCGATTTTAGCCAAAATGGCAATATGTTTGTTGCAGCAGTTACTATTATTATGGGCGCAGGTAACTACGCTTTACATATTGGAAGCCTAGACTTAGGCGGTATTGGTACAGCAACATTTGCAGCGATTGTACTTAATTTAATTTTAAATCGTAAAACACACGCTTAACAACATACAAAAAATAAAGACGCAACTGTTTACAGTTGCGTTCACTTCAAATAAAACAATAAATTGACGCTAAAAATATCTTTATAATCGAGGAATACATGACCACTCAAACCTACTCAGATGCCCATTGGCTCGCATTTAGTGCGAACCGTAGTTTTCACAAAGACCCACGTATTGTTGTTTCTGCTCACCATCACCATTTAGTCGATGATCATGGTCGACAAATTTATGACTCCTTGTCTGGTTTATGGACATGTGGTGCAGGACATACCCGTAGTGCGATTGGTCAAGCCGTAACGAAACAGCTCGCTACCCTCGATTACTCACCTGCATTTCAATATGCACATACACTGTCTTTTGAATTGGCAGATAAAATTGTTGAGCTTATGCCAAAAGGACTCAATCATGTTTTATTTACAGGCTCTGGCTCTGAGTGTGCAGATACTGCTGTAAAGTTAGCCAAAGCCTATTGGCGTATTAAAGGTAAAGCCTCTAAAACCAAGTTTATTGGGCGCATGAAAGGTTATCACGGTGTAAACCTTGCAGGAACAAGCTTGGGTGGCATTGGAGGTAACCGAAAAACCTTCGGACAATTTCTAGATGTAGATCATTTGTCACATACTCTACAAGCAGGTCATACATTTACCAAAGGTATGGCAGAAGATGGCGGGATTGAACTTGCCAACGAGATGCTAAAACTCATTGAACTACATGATGCATCAAATATTGCTGCTGTCATTGTAGAACCACTGTCTGGTTCAGCAGGAGCAATTATTCCACCCAAAGGCTACTTACAACGCTTGCGTGAAATTTGCGACCAACACGACATCTTACTTATTTTTGATGAAGTGATTACAGGCTTTGGTCGCTTAGGTACATGGACAGGGGCTGAGTATTTTGGCGTGACACCAGACATTTTAAATTTTGCTAAACAGATTACCAATGGCAACATACCATTGGGTGGCGTGGTCGCAACCTCTGAAATTTATCAAACCTTTATGCAACAAGATCTGCCAGAGCATGCCATTGAATTTGCACATGGCTATACGTATTCAGCGCACCCTGTCGCTTGTGCTGCAGGTTTAGCCACGCTTGAACTACTCAAACAAGAGCAATTGATTGAACAATCTAAAGCACTCGCCCCACAGTTTGAACAACTCATTCACGGACTCAAAGACTGTCCTCATGTGGTAGATATTCGCAACTGTGGTCTAGTCGGTGCCATTCAATTACACGCAAGAGACGGCGACCCAACCATTCGTCCATTTGAAGCAGGCATTGCACTGTGGAAAGCAGGTTTTTACGTTCGCTTTGGTGGTGACACACTACAATTTGGCCCAATGTTTAACAGCAAAGTAAGTGACTTAGACCGAGTATTTCATGCTGTGGGTGAGCAATTATATAAAACGGATTAAGTCTATTTAAAATATGTGCTTGGCCTATTGTTAGGCACATAATCTCACCATATACATCTAGTACATTAAAGCATTTAATTAAACACCCATTCATTGCATTTTCATTGCTCACTAGACCATGAAATACTCATTTTACCTGCCGTGCTTGGTGTCGTTTTTACTGCAGTAGCCGCTGTAGTATTTATGGTAGAGATAGAAGCAAGATTTAAAATATCTTGTGCCAATGCCTGCCCTAACTGCTGATATCCTGTGGAAGTAAAATGTACACCATCACCGCGCCCTAGACCTTGTGCAATCCATTTTTTCATACTGCAATGACCGCCCATCGCCTGCTGCCAATCCCAAAATAAGGTGTGTTCAGTCATAGCAACTTGTTTTTGCATCTCTTGCACAGCCGTTAAATTGATTGGGCGAACACCACACGTACCAGCCGTGCTTTTTAAACTTTCAGGTGCAGAAATAATGATAATGGCTGTATTTGGACTGGCTTGACGAATTTTTTGAATACGTTCAACCAATACATTTTTTGCCTGAGCAACATCTAAACGATCGTTATAGGCTTCATTTGTGCCATAGGCTAAAATAATAAGATCAGGTGCAATTTCTTTCAACTCATGTTGCCATGCAAGGGTATTCCAACGATCCCACTGCGAAAGCTCAGAGCCATTAATTCCTAAAGCAGAAACCACTATACCTTGCCCATTGGCATTTTTTGCCCACCACCCTGCAATTGCAGTATCTGTGGTATTACGGGCTGTCACGGTAAAAGGTAACGTGGCATTAAAATAGGCAAACTGCCAAGTATTATTTTTAACTGGTGCTTCTAAGGTAAAAGTTTTTCCCATAGCATCAGTGACTGTCAGGGGTGAATCTGTTTCACTTTGACGTATGCTTACCATCAAACGCTGTTCGGGTTCAGGACGTTTTGCCTTAATGGTAAGTGTCACACCATTAGCCTTAGCGACAGCCAATAAACCACCTAAACTGTAATTTGCACCATGTTCAGTACGGCTAGACACCGCTTGCCAACCCGTATTTTCATACCCATATAAAGCCAGGCGTTGGCCTGAAAAATACATAGGCATGCCCCAACCCATACCACCATCAGCCAATTGCTGTTGTAAGCGTTCACGTAAACTGCCGGTCATTACATCGGCTGCAGTATGCGAATCACCTAATTGTATAATATTGGCAGTTTTGGCCTGTAAAGCATGTTGTAACTTAGCCACATTTGGCTCAGCAAAATTATTCAAAGCATCGGCATATGCCGTTGAAGTCACTGTTAAAGCCAATGCCATGTTTAAAAATGCTTTCATTATATATCGCTCAATTAGCTGACTTTTAAATAATGCAAAATGGTATTTGCAATACGTTTTTGACCATCTGGAGAAAAGTGAATACCATCTGCACTACGTGCTTTGACCGCTTGGCCATTTTCTTGAAAGTAGTCACTATAAATATTATTTATACTGCCAAGTATTTCCCGAGAATCGATAGAGAAAGCTTTGTTTTTTTGTACTTCATCTGCAACAACATGACTTAAATAAACCATTTGTTTGTTTAATGTTGGTTTTTTCATATTTGGCGGTGTAATCCACATCACACTCACATGATGCTGATTTGCCGTTTGAATAATGTCTGCAACACGTGAGCGATATAGTGCTTCCCATTCAGCAGATTCATATTTTAAATAATGACCGCCTTGAGGGTTCGGCATATCCCACGGATCATTCGGCCCTAAAAAAACCACTAAGATTTTAATACGTGGATTCGATACCAGCGTATCTTTAATGGTTTTTGGCCAGTCAAAAAACTTAGGATAAGCCAGCCCCGTACTTTGCTTACTCAAATTCACAGTTTTAATTTTAAACTGGTCAAGTAATGCTTTTTGTACATACGGCGCAACGCCCTGCATCATTGAATCACCCGCAAAAAACACCTGATCATCTGCATTTAAAGTAAATTTCTGGCTTAGACTTTCTTCTGCTTTGTGCTGTGCTTCTGCCAGCAACCACTGTTGTTTTTGCTGTTGCTCTAACGCCATTTTTTTCGTCAGCAGGGCTTTATATTCAGGTGTATAGGCATAATCTTGGTTGAATAACGCAGTAATGATTTGATTATGCTGTGTAATATTTTGCCCAATCACATCACGCTCACCATACAGTAGATCACCCCACTGTGCTCCTTGTGTCCACACACTGTACTGGTCTAACACATGCAATGGGCTTTCTTTATGGTACGTTTGTTCATAATACGCATTGACTGAATTTTGCAGCAACCATAACCCTGTAATTGCACAAGTCATTAAAAAAATGACGCTATACAGCACATTCATATAGTGTGTTTGATCGACAGAAAAGCAAACCGTACTAGGTTGAGTCACTTCAGGGAGTGTTGGCTTAAAAATTTGCATAAATAAATCCCGGAATTCCAGACGGTGCACAGACTAAAATCAAAACAAAAACAAGTAATAAGGGTACAAACAAACGATATTTAGGAAGTTGCTCACCATTGAACTGCGCACGTAAAACAAAAGCGCTTACAAAAGGGTAAGCAATCCAACTAAGTAATAATAAAGTGATTAAATACAGTGGATTAGTAGACCATTGTACATTATTGGTATTATAAAATAATGCTTGAAAAACATTGATGGCTTCATCGAATGTTTTTGCTCTAAAAAATACAAAGCAAAAACATACAAAATGAATGGTGATAAATGTACCCAATACTTTACCAAACCACCCCAAACGATACAGTGAATTTTGAGCATCTTTTGCAGTGACTTTAAATACTTTTGCATACAGTAAATCTGCAGTATTTAAAAATACTAAAGCAAAGCCATGAAAAAGCCCCCACAATAAAAAATTCCACCCCGAACCATGCCAAATACCAGACAATACCATGGCACTGAGCAAATTAATTTGAGTTTTTACAAACCCTCCGCGGCTTCCTCCCAATGGAATATAAATATAGTCACGTATCCATGTAGACAAGCTAATATGCCAGCGGTTCCAAAATTCTCGAATATTGTGTGCAATTAACGGGGCTCTAAAATTGACAGGCAAACGAAAACCAAACAATAAAGCAAAAGCAATCATCATTTCGCTATAGCTCGAAAAGTCTAAAAACAGCTGTACGGTATAGCCATAAATTGCAGCCAAAATTTCTAAGCTATGATACTGCATAGGGTTGGCAAAAACAGGGTTCACCCAGCTGTCGGCCAACCAACTGGCCAGCCACCATTTTTTGAGTAACGCGAGTGCTAACAATAAAAAAGCCAAACTCGGCCATAAAATATGACGCTTTTGTGTGGTACAAATTTGTTCATGCATACCACAAGGCTGTTGATGAATGTCTGTCAAACCTTTTGTCTGTTCAACACGAGCAATTGGCCCTGCCGTAATGGTACAAAAAAATGAAAAATGCAGTAATAATGCATCAAAGGTCAATGGCTTAGTTTCTGTATTTGCTTTATAACAAGTCACCAAATAACTAATGGCTTGAAACGAATAATAAGACAAACCTAAGGGCAGTAAAATATTAGCTGCAAGACCTGAACTATCTAGCTGTAATTGATCTAAACTTTGTGCCACATACGGTCTAAAAAAGTCATAAAATTTAAATACAAATAACTGAGCCACTGTTAGAAAAACACCGACCAGCATTAAATTTTTCTTATATTTTTCAAATTTATGCATCAAATTAGACAATACAAAAATGATGATACTAAATGCAAAGATACATAGCAGTGCTGTTTCACTGGCCATTAAATAAATCAAAGCATAACTTGCAATAATTAACAGTATATTTTGCAATCGAGGGCTAAAACGACACGCCCAATATAAACAAAAAAATACGATAAAACACAATGCAAATTCAATGGACAAAAATGAGAACATACAACACTTTTTTACTATTATATTCAGGCGGCAAATATAGCACCAAGCATACATTTTTCAAACAAGAAAATAACATACACTAGACAGAATATTGTAACCAAAGCATAGGCCTTAGAATTTAATCAAATCAAACAGTTTACAACTTATCAAATGCATTTTCTTGTTCGATGAGCTCACCACTTCTGAGTATAAAGCGCAGTTTATTTTTCCAAAATTCAGCAATAAACACATCTTCTAAATTAATATCTAAATCAATTAATTTTTGTTGTAGCCATTCTTCATCGCGCTTAATGTGTTTAAGCTCATTACCACGCAGTGAACCTTCTTTAATTAAAATGACTGATGGCATTTCTGCTGGATCACAAATCACTGTGAGCTCTCCGTTCGGCTCAATTTGCGCATAATAGACTTCTTCGAAAGAATAAATACCTTGTGAATGTAACTGCGATACAATATTAATAATATCTATTTTATTTTGTTTCGCTAAAATATTTTCCATTAAAAATTGGCGTTTTTTTATAATTGGAATGGGTTCACCAATCGTAAAGTTTCGAAGTAAATACACATGCTTAGAAATATAATTTAATGATGAGATCAGGAAAACACCTATCATTAATACCAAAATATACTCATGAAATGGAATTGCACGACTATAAATGACTCCCCCAATAATACCACCAAGCACAAAGTTACCAATAAAGTCGACAGGCGTCATTTGAGATAACTGCGTTTTTCCTGAGATGTTTAAGTGAATAATCACAATCACAAAACCAACAAAGAACTTCAAAAAGACTAAAGAATAAAACAGCATGCAGATCTCTTTAAAAAGTAAATCAATCAGACTCAGACATAAAGTTTGACGGCTGAACACAAAATAGTAAGGTGAACACTTAAAATATCACTTCATTCAAATAAGTCGAACACCGCACTGCTAGATATATCAAAGCTAGGCAAGTCCCCTTCCCTAGCGCATGTATCTATAGCATAACTACCCTGTTGCTATCTGTTTATTTTCGTTCACATTGCTGTTTATTTTACAATAAGTTTATCTGTAAGACCTGTATTGCTTATGCCCGATTAATGACCTCTAAATAATAAGTAAGCAACAGTAAACATCATTACAGCAATTAAGGCATCAATACAACGCCATGCTGTCGCATTATTTAACCACGGTGCAAGCCATTTGGCTGTACCACCCAGTAAGATAAACCATGCCATAGATGCACAGATTGCTCCAGTTGCAAACGCATATTGCAACATAGACGTAGGCTGCTGACTGCCAATAGAACCCAATAATATAATTGTATCTAAATAAAAGTGAGGGTTAAGTAGTGACACGGCCAAGACCAAACGCACAGCCACCATCAGGTGCATTTGTTGTCCACTTAATTGCTCTACCTGCAATGCATGTTGTGCAAACAGACTGCGCTTTAATGCCTGCACGGCGTACCACAGCAAAAAAATAATGCCACCCCAACGTGCAATAGACATCAATAGACTCGACTGCTGTAAAGACTGCCCAAGACCTGCAACACCAACCATAATTGCAATCGCATCACATAAAATACAACCAAATACAGTGAGCCAAACATGCTGTTTTTTAATTGCCATACGTAGCACATGCGCATTTTGTGCACCAATTGCAATAATTAGACCCGCACCGACCCCAAGACCCTGTGCAAAACTTGCCCACAACATCACTTTCTCCAACCGTTCTATCTTTTCATGCTGTGTATTATTCATAATTCACTGTACAATTAAATAAAACTAATAAAGAATAAGTTAAACTAAATTTTTCTTAGGTGATGCTATGTTAGACCATAAACAATGCCAAGCATTTTTAGCCGTGATAGAAACAGGAAGTTTTGAGCATGCAGCATTACAACTGAATGTCACCGCTTCAGCAGTGACGTTACGTGTAAAAGCACTTGAGCAATCTCTTGGACATATTTTAATTATTCGAGAACGGCCGTGTCGACCAACACAGACAGGGCAAGATTTATTGCAATATCTCAATAAAGTCACATTACTTGAGCAAGATTTATTTCATCAATTGACAGGAAAACATCAAGATAGCGCATTTTATCAAGCACATATTGCAATGAATGCAGATAGCCTTGCGACATGGTTTTTACCTGCATTAAAAGATACGATCCTTAAAGAAAAAATTATTCTAAAAATGTATTTAGATGACCAAGACCATACGCACCATTTGCTCACATCAGGGCAAGTCAATGCCTGTATTTCTAGTATTGCACATGCACAGCAAGGGTGTAATGCCGTTTATTTAGGAAAAATTCGCTACCATATGGTGGCATGTCCATCATTTATCCAACAATGGTTTCCTAAAGGGATCACTCGACAAGCACTACGACAAGCACCTGCTGTCATTTTTAACCGCAAAGATGAAATGCATGTCAAAATTTTATTACAGCACTTCGGACTTGCCAAAGCAGTCTATCCATACCACCTTATTCCATCTTCAGAGTCGTTTTTACATGCCATTGAGATGGGTTTTGGCTACGGTATGCTTCCAGACTTACAGATTCAAGGGACCAATTTAGTCACGCTTTCAACAGCACTCAGTACTGATATTGAGCTGTATTGGCACCATTGGCAACAACAATCAGAGCAAATAAAAAAACTAACAGATAAAGTACAAGAACATGCTCGCATCTGCTTGCAACAGAACTAGTTTAATACCCGATAAGATACCTCAAACACACCATTTGGTAGACTGGACGCCGAGTAAACAATACCACGCTGTACCTCTTTTTCAGCAAAACTTTCTGGACTTGCGACTGCTTCTTCCATGACCTGCTCAATCCAATATTCTTTGTCTTTGGTGGCTAACGTTGTAGGTAAAATTTTTGCGGTATCTTTAATTAAAGTCATGGCAACCATTAAACTTTTTTCATCGACTAAATGACTTCGATAACGAACTAGCGTTAACTGTCCATCTGAATTCACTTTCCCCTCAAGTGTAATTTGCTGACCCTCAATGTGATCTACCATAAAAAACTGACTGTTGATCACAAAGGGTTTAAAAGTCGTCAACACTGTCGGTTGATCAAGTGTGATTTGTTGATTCAATGCGGTACGAAATTGCTCAGGAGTCATCGCAAAACTTTGATTTTGCTGACTTGCTAAAGCCTGTTTTTGTTCATTACTTTGATGTAGCTGACAGCCTTGTATTCCAATAACTACGGCCAATACAGCCCATATGCCAGAATTTTTCATAGTATAGACTCAAATATTTTAGTTTTTTTAAAGCATATTAGTTATAGTGCTTTATCTTTATTTGGCGCATTTATAGCTTACCACAAAATCAATTCACTAGAAGGTCTAGTACGTTAAATCACTACTGTCTTTTAAATAAACGACTTCACGTAAACACGCCAATAACACTGCAAAAGCAGACATCATTTCAGATGCTTCCACACAGGCAAAACCTAACAACAAACCACGCTGTACAGATGCATGGCTATACATATAGTATTGAGACAAGGCTCTCACTTTAATACCGCGTGATAAAGCCTGTTGCGCCAAAGCCACGTCATCAATGTACACGGGTAATTTTAAAACCAAATGCAAGCCTGAAGCATCGTCAAATTCATGTAAAAAGGCATCGCCCAAATAACGGCGAATCAATTCAATTAAATAGTTCCGCCGTTTGGCATACAATAGACGCATACGTCGTATATGTGCTTCATAATGCCCTTCTTTAATAAACTCAGCCAAAGCTCTTTGAATCAGTAAATGTCCGCCACGGTAAAGCTCGGCAGCCGCTGTGCGTAATGGGGTGCATAAAGCTTGAGGCACAACCACATAACCAATACGCAGTGCAGGATATATTGTTTTACTAAACGTCCCCATATAAATCACACGGCTGTCTTTTTCTAACCCTTGTAATGACGGATACGGCAAGCCTGAAAAACGAAATTCACTGTCATAATCATCTTCTACAATCCAACTGCCATGTTGCTGTGCAATCTGTAATAACTGCTTACGCCGAGACAGGCTTAAATGTACACCTAATGGGTACTGATGCGATGGTGTCACAAAAATTAGCTTCGGACTTTGAGTCGGATTTTCTTCGGGTACAATGCCTTCAGCATCGACAGGCAATGGATAAATATCAGCCCCATTGACTCTTAAATTATTGCGAACGCCCCAATAGGCAGGATCCTCAATCCAGACCCGATCTCCCACATCACTCAAAGTTCGAGTGACCAAATCAATCGCTTGATGAATCCCTTCAGTAATAATAATTTGGTCTGGGTTACATTGTACCGATCTCGCCACTCGCAAATGCTCTGCCAAAGCTTGACGCAGTAATGCACACCCCCCGGCATTGCTATAAATGAGTTGTTCAACTTGTGGTGACTTGCTAAGTTTTGCTTGAATACGACTAAAAATATGGTGTGGAAATTCAGTCACATCGGGTGCACCCGGTACAAAAGCCCCCCATTGATGTGGCGATGCTGCTGCATAACCGACCAATTGACTGCCTCTTTGTGACAGTTGACAATAAGACTGCACAGCTTGCTCTGGCTGTGTAAATATCGCTTTAGGTAAAGATAAATAAGTGTCTGGCAACTGCTCTACAACCCATGTACCACGGCCTGTACGTGCTTCTACATAACCTTCTGCTTGTAATTGATCATAAGCACCTAGCACGGTATTACGAGACACTTTAACTTCTTGAGCCAAATCTCTAGATGCAGGCAAGCGTATTTTGGGAGCCAATATGCCCTCTAACATGGCATGGCGTAAACACCGAAATAAGCGCTGTTGTAATGTGCCAACCTGCTCTTGCTGTAATCTTTGCAACACATAATCGCCCAATAAACTACGCAATTGGCTCTCTCCTAGACATCAAAAGTGGCTCTCGTAAAAAATTTGTGAATACAACACAGTAGTTAGATGATAGGCATTGTAAAGCATCGGATGATACATACAGTATCTCTCTACAATCACCCCCATATTCACACCATAAAAAGGCTAAAACATGAACACACAATACAATGATTTAAACCAGCGTAAACAACAAGCAACCCCTCGTGGCGTAGGTGTCATGTGTCAATGGTATGCAGAAAAAGCTGAAAATGCGACTATTTGGGACAAACAAGGCAATGCATATACCGACTTTGCAGGCGGTATTGCAGTACTCAATACAGGTCATCGTCATCCTAAAGTGATTGCGGCTGTAAAAGCACAGTTAGAACAATTTACTCATACAGCATATCAAGTCACGCCTTATGAAAGCTATGTCACTTTGGCTGAAAAAATTAATGCACGTGCACCTATTGACGGCGTTGCAAAAACTGCATTTTTTACCACAGGTGCAGAAGCGGTCGAAAATGCGGTAAAAATTGCGCGTTCATACACTGGTCGTCACGGCATTATTACTTTTGGCAATGGTTTTCATGGTCGCTCATTTATGACCATGGCCATGACAGGTAAAACAGCGCCGTACAAACGTGACTTTGGAGTCATGCCTGCAGGGGTGTTTCATGCACGCTATCCTGTACCGCAACAAGGCATTAGTGTAGATGCGGCTCTCTCTAGTATTGAAGATATTTTTAGCGAAGACATTGCTGCACATGATGTAGCAGCCATTGTGCTTGAACCTGTACAAGGTGAAGGTGGTTTTCATATTGTGCCTAGCGAGTTTTTAGCACGCTTACGTGTGCTATGTGATACACACGGTATTTTACTCATTGCAGATGAAGTTCAGTCTGGCTTTGCACGTACAGGACAACTATTTGCTATGCACCACTACAATACCAAAGCTGACCTGATTACGATGGCAAAAAGCTTAGGTGGTGGCTTCCCAATTTCTGGCGTGGTTGGTCGTGCTGAAGTCATGGATGCACCAAACCCAGGTGGTCTTGGTGGCACATATGCAGGGAACCCAATTGCAGTCGCTGCCGCACACGCCGTCATTGATGCCATTGAAGAAGAAAAACTGTGTGAACGTGCCAATTCTCTAGGCCAAACCCTCGTAACAACATTAAAAGAGATTGCACAAGCACAACCGAGCCTGATTAAAGATATCCGTGCGCTGGGTTCTATGATTGCAGTAGAAGTTGAAACCGCTGCACTTGCAAAAGCCGTACAAGACTATGCAATGCAGCATGGGTTATTGCTACTGACTTGTGGTAAACATGGTAATGTCATTCGCTTTTTATACCCGTTGACCATTCCAACAGCACAATTTGAGCAAGCCCTTCATATTTTAAAACAAGGCTTCAGCTCAATTGATTTACCTCAAAACCTGAGCAACCACTCGGAGCAGTCTGCATGATTTCAGCACATTTACACCCTTTACTTAAACACCCAGATATTTGCTTTGCTGCACCGACTTATCCTGCAATTGAAGTAACTGATGCTTCAACAGAAACACCTTTGGCATGGGTCAAAAAACATGACCAAGCAGAAGTCGAACAGGCCATTGCTCGCTCGCAAACTGCTCAGTCTGCATGGAAGCAAAAAACAGCATTAGAACGTGCCGATATTTTATGGGCTTGGTACAACGCCATGCTGGCGAATAAGTCAGAATTGGCAGAAATTTTAACTGCAGAACAAGGCAAACCATTAGCAGAAGCACAAGGTGAAATTGGCTATGCTGCCTCATTTATTCGTTGGTTTGCAGAACAAGCTCGCCGTGTGGAAGGCAATATTATTGCACCCACTCAAAACCAGCAACGCCTTTTAGTACTCAAGCAACCGATTGGTGTCACTGCAGCCATTACGCCGTGGAACTTTCCGGCAGCGATGATTACACGTAAAGCAGCGCCTGCTCTTGCAGCAGGTTGCTCTATGATTGTTAAGCCTGCAGAACTTACACCACTAACCGCCTACGCTTTAGAAGTAATCGCTGTACAAGCAGGTCTGCCAAAAGACTTACTAATTAACATTAATGGTGAAGCCGCTGAAGTCGGACAAACCTTATGTGAAAGCGACATCGTACGCAAACTGAGTTTCACAGGATCAACCCAAGTGGGTCGTATACTCATGCAACAATGTGCACCCACCATCAAGAAACTCTCTTTGGAGTTAGGTGGTAATGCCCCTGTGATTATTTTTGACGATGCCAACCTCGAACAAGCGGTACAAGGCATTATGGCGAGTAAATTCCGTAACAGTGGGCAAACCTGTGTCTGTGCCAACCGTATTTATGTACAAGCCGGCATTTATGAACAACTGAGCCAAAAGTTAGTAGAGGCAGTCAAAACACTTAAAGTTGGTGATGGACGTGAGCAGGGTACAACTCAAGGACCACTCATTGCACAGTCTGCGGTAGACAAAGTACTGTCTCATATCAGTGATGCAACCGATAAAGGCGCACGTGTTTTAATTGGTGGTACATCAACTGAGCAAGGTAATCGGTTCTTTCAACCCACGGTACTTGCAGGCGTCACTCAAAACATGAAAGTGGCAAAAGAAGAAACTTTTGGCCCACTTGCTCCACTGTTTTGTTTTGAGCATGAAGACGAGGCAATTCGCTTGGCAAATGACACTGAGTTTGGCTTAGCCGCTTACTTATTTACTCAAAGTACAGCGAGACAATGGCGTGTTGCAGAGCAGCTCGAATACGGTATGGTTGGCGTAAATACAGGGGCGATTTCTAATGAAGTTGCACCATTTGGTGGTGTTAAACAATCTGGTCTTGGTCGTGAAGGCTCACAAGAAGGAATTGAAGAATACTTAGAAATGAAATACCTCTGCATCGATATTTCAGCTTAAACCTCAAAAAAGCGAGCCGAATGGCTCGCTTTTTTAATCGCTAAGCAGCATTAAATCGATGTCCACACTGTAAGCATTTATAATCAAAAAACACATTTTTATCGACCACTGTACCCGCTTTATGCCCTACACGGCGACCTAAAAAGCCACCTGTTACTCCTGCGCTAATCGCACCTACAAAAGTACCTATCGTTGCACAAGTAATAATGCCCAATGGCCCTGCCAATGTACCAATAGCTGCACCAGTAGATGCACCCGCAGCCGCACCACCTACAGCACCTGCTGCAACGCCTGCAGAACCAAGCATCACACCACCAACTGTTTTAAGTCTCTGCTCATGATCTCTTGCTTCAACCTCTGAAGCATGGCATTTAGGACAAAGCATATATTTTCCTAGCATAAAATCTATAGCTCTGATCATAAACGTTGTTGTGCATGATCATATTGGCAAAAAGTATCTATCTATCTTTCCCAAGATAATGCATAGAAACACTCTTGTAAGATATTTTTATACTTTTGCCTATGCTTTCTTAATGTGTATAAATACGCTTTCACTTTCAAAATAGTTTTTATATTTAAAGATGATATTATTTTTTAATTATATGTATGATTATCTAAAAATAAAGTTTAGGTTTTATATGATATTAAAACGCTTTCTTCATACCTTGGTTATTTTAGCTACAAGTACATTTATTATACCGAATAGTTATGCACAAACATTACAAGAAATGCAACAGTTCGCTGAGCAAGGTCATGCTGACGCTCAATATCGTTTAGGTTTGACATATGACAAAGGTCAGGAAATACCTCAAAACTATACCTCTGCAGCCATGTGGTATCAAAAATCTGCCGAACAAGGCAATATTGATGCTCAATATAATTTAGGTATTTTATATGCTAACGGGCGAGGCGTACCTCAAGACTATAGCATGGCAATCGTATGGTGGCATAAAGCTGCTAAACAAGGCGACATTCCTGCCCAATATAATTTAGGGGTTGCATATGCCAATGGTCGGGGTGTACCTCTAAACTATACCACTGCCATCATGTGGTACAAAAAAGCAGCCGATCAAGGCAATGCAGTGGCTCAATACAATTTGGGAACTTTATATGCAAATGGTCGGGGTGTACCCCAAGACTACACAATTGCAGCCATGTGGTGGCATAAAGCTGCTGAGCAAGGAGACTCCGATGCTCAATACAACTTAGGGGTTTCCTATGTCGATGGTCTAGGCGTACCCCAGAACTGTGTTACAGCAGCCATGTGGTATAAAAAAGCAGCTGAGCAAGGCAATACTAATGCTCAATATAACTTAGGTGTTTTGTATGAGTTTGGTTCAGGTGTACCTGAAAGTATTCAGCTTGCCAAACACTGGTATCAAAAAGCAGCTAATCAAGGCGATGTAGAGGCAAAAAATAGATTAAATAAACTCACAGATTAAATCCATAAAAGATTAGCAATAAAGTATTGTTGTCATACAAGACTTTACTTTCTACCAATGCACCCCTCACCACCCGTAAGCTAAATCATTCAGGCTAGATACATACCATTTTGTATATTTCAATATATAAGCTAATTTTCAATACTATATGGGTAGATCTATATCAAATGCACAATCGAAAGACCAATACCGTACACTGCCACCAACATTAAAATGATTGCACACAACATCAACATTTTACCGTAGTGGCGGCTTTTAGATAAACGATTAAACCCTACATACACCGCAGATAACGTCATAAAATCTAAAATAATCCATGCCAGTGTGAGTACCAATAAACTCAGATTTAAATCAGACGTAACATGAATAAACTGTGGGAAAAATGCTGAAAAGAAAATGATATCTTTCGGGTTAGAAATACCGACTAAAAAGCCTTTTTTAAAGCCACCTTGCTGAGATGCAGATGCAGTCATCACATCATTTTGATGTGCCAATGCATCACGAAACAATTGCACAGCCAGATGTAAAATATACAAACAACCCAAAATTTTTATAACAATAAAAACTTGCTCATTGATACTGAGTAACCCTTTCAGAACCAACACAGAAATGGCAATAAGACACAACGAAGCCAAATTTGTGCCAAAAATAGTTTGCAGTGCTTTTTTGTATCCCCCTTTCAATCCAGCACTAGCCACTAACAACATGACTGGCCCAGGTGTTGCAATCATAACAATGACCGTCAACATGTATGTTAATAGTTCTAACCAATTCATTTCATACTCTATATTTCACTTAAAATAATCAATCTCTGATATAAAATGCTGTAAACGTCTCGTATTGGTAATTTTTAATATATTAAATACACACTCACGCTTTGGTTTATTTTCAAAAATCTTACATTCTATGCACATATAAATAAAATTATGGCATCAACTATTGACCTTTTATATTAATTAGTCGCACACACCTAAGTAGCACGAATGTGATTTAAACCATCTACAACCATTAAGGTACCTACAATAATGTACGTTATCATATTTAAAAAATATAACTAAATATATGATAAGTTATCATTTTCTACCAATTCCACATAACAGTCTATCTATTTTATATAAATTAGTAGATAATCATTATCAGTAAAAACTATCAAGCATTTTTGAGTTTTAATGAGACATGATGTCACATGAATCTCTAAATGAAGATGAACCACCATGATGCCGTATATTGGCATAAAATACTAAGAAAATGCAGTGAATGACTGCAATCGGTCTGAGTAAAAAACCGTCATTTTACTCAAACCACCGACTAACAGCACGTTGCTCAACTCCAGTAACTGCTGTTTTTTTTATGATACATCAATCGATTGTATTTTAATAACACCACTCTCTTTCATCTTTTGCCATGCTTGTGCCAAAGAGCCATTTAAATTAATTGCTGCAGTTGCATCTTCAATCACGTAAGTTTTAAATCCTAATTGTGTCGCATCAATTGCTGTCCATGCCACGCAAAAATCTGTTGCAATACCTACCACATACACAGTATCTATATCGCGCGCTTTTAAATAGCCAGCCAATCCTGTAGAAGTTATATGATCTGCTTCTAAAAAAGCAGAATAACTGTCTATATGCGCATGAAACCCTTTACGTACAATCAACTGTGCTGTAGGTATATTTAATAAAGGATGAAACTCAGCATCGTGCGTGCCTTGAACGCAATGTCTAGGCCATAGCACCTGTGGGCCATAATCTAAGGTAATAACATCAAATGGCTGTTTATGCAGATGTTGATCAGCAAAAGAAATATGATCTGTCGTATGCCAGTCCTGCGTTAAAACCACATTGTGAAACTGGCCTGCCAACTGATTAATCAACGGAATAATCTGGTCTGCATGTGCAACAGCCAATTGTCCACCGGGAGTAAACCCATTTTGTACATCAACCACAATCAAGACTGACTGTTTATCTAACATAATATCACTCCAACAAAATGTGAGTTTCTTTTAAACTCGCCTTTTCAAGCCAATTCGCATATTGTTTTTAAAAAAGCTTAGCATTAAAGACACTGTATCGAACAATCACAGCAAATATGGTTGAAAAAATAGCAAAAAATGTCTATAAAGTTGATTAGGTATCTCTTAAATTATGCCATCAGCGAGAATTTACGCTACCATAATACAGATAGACCAACATACCATGATTCACACCGAATCAACGGTTTTCTAAATTCTAAATATGAACCATTTGCTTTATTGACTCAAATAAAATAGCGATGGCCCAACAGGATATTTTTTTAAAATGACTCAGCTAGCTCAGAACATTCAAGGCTCAATCGTCGCACTCGTCACCCCTATGCTTGAAGATGGTAACGTAGATTGGAAAGGCCTAGAGAAGCTCGTTGAGTGGCATATCCAAGAAGGAACAAATGCCATTGTTGCAGTAGGGACATCGGGCGAATCATCTACGCTCACGATGCAAGAACATGCCAAAGTCATTCAAGAAGTGATTCGTATTGCCAATAAACGTATTCCAATTATTGCAGGTACTGGGGCAAATTCTACCCATGAAGCCATTAAGCTCACCAAAGAGGCTCATGCATTTGGTGCAGATGCAGTATTGTCTGTGGTGCCCTATTATAATAAACCGAGCCAAGAAGGCTTATACCAACACTTTAAAGCCATTGCAGCCTCGGCCGATATTCCAGTCATTTTATATAACGTACCTAGCCGTACAATTGCCGATTTAAGCAACGACACCGTATTACGTTTAGCAGATATAGATAACATTATTGGTATTAAAGATGCTACAGGTGACGTACCTCGTGGCCAAGATCTCATTGAACGCCTACAAGGAAAAATTGCAGTGTATTCAGGCGATGATGATACCGCTGCTGAGCTTATCCTTGTTGGTGCTCAAGGTAATATTTCGGTGACTGCAAACATTGCACCAAAAACAGTGAGTCAAATTTGCCAATATGCTTTATCAGGCGATGCTGAAAACACGAGAAAACTTGCACAAAACGTTGCAAATCTAAACAATATTTTATTTTGTGAATCTAACCCAATTCCTGTCAAATGGGCACTGTGTGAAATGGGTATGATCTGTAGTGGTATTCGCTTACCACTCACCCCTTTGGCAGAACAATATCATGCAGATGTACGTGACGCGCTCAAGTCTGCAAAACTTATTTAAGGGTACTTTTTATGATGCAATTACGTGTAAGCATGAGTGTGGCATTACTTTCTGCGCTTGCCATGACAGGGTGTAGCACCCTAAGTACCAAACTTGCGGTCAACAATGGCTCGTTAAACTATAAAAAAGCTGAAAACGTTGAACCATTAAAATATCCTCAAGGGATTGATGCGCGTGCAGCAACACCGTTGTACCCTGCACCAATTATTAACCCTGTTGCACTAGAAAAAGCACCTGACTTTGAAAATCAAAAAGGCAATCGTTTTGCAATGCCTCGCCCATTTGAGCAAGTCCAAAACCGTACACAAGCTAAAAAAGCACAAAATCAATACCTTCGCCCTGTGGTTTTATTTGATGCAAAACGCAATCCACTGCTGAAAGTAAGCGGTAAATCTGATACTATTTGGCAGTACACATTGGCAACGCTCAGCAGTCTAAACTATAGCGTTAAGGGGCAAAACCCAACACGCTACGAAGCGACCATTCAGGTGAACCAAAAAACCTATGTGTTAAAACTCTCTGCTGTTGGCAAAGAAAACACTTTAGTTGTATTTAACCCTGACAACAGTTTTGCCGATCAAACTCAAGCGGAAGAACTTTTAGGTCAAATCGCTCAAAATTGGCCAGCCTAGTACCCTAGGCTTTATTTTTAAAAACAGGTTAGCCCCATGTTAAAAAACACCCTGCTCTATACCGGTAAAGCAAAGTCTGTCTACACCACAGATAATCCAGACCTTTTAATCTTAGTGTTTCGTGACGATGCTTCGGCATTTAATGGTGAAAAAATTGCACAGTTAGACCGTAAGGGCAAGGTAAATAACCTGTTCAATGCGTTTATTATGGAAAAACTGGCTGAAGCGGGCATTGAAACGCATTTTGAAAAACTACTGAATCCAAGTGAAGTTTTAGTTAAGCGCTTAGACATGATTCCAGTAGAATGCGTGATTCGTAACTATGCTGCAGGCTCACTATGTCGCCGTTTAGGTGTCGAAGAAGGTAAAGTACTGACTCCGCCTACATTTGAACTTTTCTTTAAAGATGATTCTCTTGGTGACCCAATGGTCAACGAGTCACAATCCATCGCTTTAGGTTGGGCAACAGCTGAACAACTTGAGCAAATGAAAGTACTCACCTATCAAGTAAATCAAGTATTGACTGATTTATTTGAACAAGGCGGTATGTTGTTGGTCGACTTCAAACTTGAGTTTGGTGTATTCCATGACCGCATTGTACTTGGCGATGAGTTCTCACCAGATGGCTGCCGTCTATGGGACAAAGAAACTAAGAAGAAATTAGATAAAGACCGCTTCCGCCAAGGTTTAGGCGATGTAGTTGAAGCATACGAAGAAGTTGCAACACGTTTAGGCATTAACCTAGACAGCATCTAAGCTTTAGATCTGTTACAAAAACCGAGCCAAAAGGCTCGGTTTTTTATTATAAGCTAAGGTCATTATTTTATTGTGGTACACATTATGAACAGAAAAAAACACTATATCTTTACGATAATCTTCTGTATCAGTACCACAATTCAAGCAAAATCTCTTGAGATTATTTCACTTTGGTCAAATGATAAGCCACCCGAAAACCCCAAACATCAACTCAAAAAAAATATAAAAACGGTCGTAACGCCATTTATGGCCGTGTACTCCCCTGCACAATCGAACCATACCGCTATTTTAGTCATGAGTGGTGGTGGCTATGCCCATGAAGTACTCAATAAAGAAGGAACACCCACTTCTTTATGGTTACAACAACATGGCTTTACTGTATTTGAATTGGTGTACCGTTTACCAATGCCTGAACAAGCCAACACACGTGACTTGCCTTTTGCAGATGCTCAACGAGCCCTAAGATTAATTAAGGCAACAGGACAATTTCAACACATTGGGGTCATGGGATTCTCTGCTGGTGGGCATGTGGCAGGCATGTTAGCAACACAGTGGACTAAGACATTTTATAAGCCCTTAGATGCAACAGATACATTCTCAGCCCGACCTGATTTTGCCGTATTACTCTACCCTGTTGTCAGCATGCAGCCCCCGCTCAATGAAACACATGCCTATAAAGTCTTGTTTGATGCAAATAGTAACGATACATTACTACGCCAATACAGCATAAACCAGAACATTACGCATAACACACCACCCATGTTTATTGCACATGCCATTGACGATAATATTTCACCTGTCGCCAATAGCCAGCTTCTACATCAAGCTCTACAACAACAACAGATTAGCAATGAATTCATTTTATTTGACCACGGCGGACATGGTTGGGGCTTAGGCAATAATCCCCAAACCAAGCAATGGCCTGCGTTATTTTTACATTGGCAACAACAACAGTTTCAAGACTGAGTCTCTTGCCAACGGCGTTGCTGTAGCTTTTCGCCTTCAACTTCACGTTTGTTACGTGCAGATTCATACAGTTTTGTACCCATAAGCTCATCGGGTAAATAATTTTGTTTAACAAAGTTTTCTGGATAATCATGTGGATATAAATAATCCACGCCATAACCTTCTGCTTTCATTAAGCCTGTAGGTGCATTACGCAAATGCAATGGCACAGCTAAATTAGCCGTTTTTTCCGCCAAAGCCATGGCTTTATTAATGGCTAAATACGTACTGTTACTTTTTGCACTGGTTGCTAAGTACACCACACATTGGCCTAAAATAATACGAGCTTCAGGCATACCAACCGCTTGTACTGCACGCATACTTTCACCTGCAAGCAATAAAGCATTGGGATTAGAATTACCTATATCTTCCGAGGCTGAGATCAACAAACGGCGAGCAATAAATACAGGGTCTTCACCACCTTTGAGCATACGGGCTAGCCAATACAGTGCTGCATCTGGGTCACTACCACGAATAGATTTAATTAAAGCCGATGCCAAATCGTAGTGTTGTTCGCCTGTTTTGTCATAACGTGCAGTGGTTTGCTGAGCAACTTTAACCACCAAGCCATTATTAATATGATTCTCATCTTGCTCTGTATCAAAGGTATTGGCGACCAAATCGAGCAAATTAAGTGCCTTTCTGGCATCCCCCCCTGAAAACTGAACGAGTGCTTCGTACTCATCGATATAAATATGACGCTGTTGTAAAATAGAGTCTCGGGCAATGGCTTGATCCAATAATGCTTTGATCGCATCACTGTCTAATACATTGAGTGTATAGACCTGACAACGAGACAACAGTGCACTATTGACTTCAAATGACGGGTTTTCTGTGGTTGCCCCCACCAAAGTAATTTTACCTTTTTCTACTGCCCCGAGTAGTGCATCTTGTTGTGACTTATTAAAACGATGAATTTCATCAATAAAAACCACAGGTGTCAGTAAATCACCGCTTTCAGCAATCACTTCTCTCAGCTCTTTTACGCCCGTATTTAAAGCAGACAAACTTAAAAATGGACGGTCTACCGCTTGTGCAAGAAGAGAAGCTAATGTGGTTTTCCCCACTCCGGGTGGGCCCCAAAAAATAATGGAAGGTAAATGTCCCTGATCAATCATTTGACGAAAGGGTGCATCTGCATTTAATAAATGCCCTTGTCCTAAAATTTCCGATAGGTCGCGCGGGCGTAAACGTTCTGGGAGTGGAATATTACTGCTATCGCTCATAAGGCCTTCTATTTTTACTGTAGATCAAACCAACGTGTGGCATATATTAGTGTAAATCGAAACGATTCACTGGCATGCTGTCTTTACTCTCATCAGGACGCTGTAGCGCTTGTATAATTTCACAGTCTTTGACTGATGCATTGGCATGACAAGAGTTTTTTAACTGCTCTAACTGTACTTTAAATTGCTCTAACTGTTGAATTTTTTCAGTCACATGCTGTAAGTGCTCACTAATTACATCATTCACATGACCACAATTTTGCTCAGGCTGTTGCAACTGCTCATGCAAAGCTTGAATTTCTTTGAGTGACATACCCAACTCACGGCAATGCCGAATAAAAATCAGTCCAGTTAAACTGTCTTGATCATAGTATCTGTAGTTATTGTCGGCACGGCGTGGTGGATGAATCAACTGCTTTTTTTCGTAAAACCGAATGGTATCTGCACTGAGTTTGGCTTTTTTAGCCAACTCACCAATGGTAAATTGCATAAAAATCTCCTTGACCTTAGAGCTACACCAAGCTTTTTAATCAGTTTAAATCTGTTAGAGGAGATTTTCAAATGGCTGGTTGTCATTGTCATCACGAAGCACCAACAAAAACGCATTCAA
The DNA here is from genome assembly GCF_900096955.1 of Acinetobacter boissieri. GTDB lineage: Bacteria > Pseudomonadota > Gammaproteobacteria > Pseudomonadales > Moraxellaceae > Acinetobacter > Acinetobacter boissieri. The sequence goes on from NZ_FMYL01000001.1 coordinate 420,936, forward strand.
AAAAATTCCGTAATGCATTATGGATTGCATTGGTGCTCAATCTCTCTTTATTTTTAATTGAAGTGATTGGGGGTATGCAATCTGGCTCAGCCTCGCTTTGGGCAGACTCACTCGACTTTGCTGGTGATTCATTTAACTATATTATTTCTTTAATTGCTTTGGGTATGAGCCTGTATTGGCGTGCCAATGCTGCACTCCTTAAAGGCAGTATGATGATTTTGTTTGCCATTTTTGTAGTGGCAAAAGTGGTTTGGTCTTATAGCAACGGTCAACCACCCGAAGCCATGACCATGGGCTTTATTGGTGTATTGGCATTGGTGGCCAATATTATTAGTGCTTTGGTACTCTATACTTTTAGAGATGGTGACTCAAATATGCGTTCGGTGTGGTTATGTAGCCGTAACGATGCGATTGGTAATGTGGCCGTATTACTTGCAGCTTTAGGTGTATTTGGTACACAAAGTGCATTACCTGACTTATTGGTGGCCTCTATTATGGCAGTACTTGGGTTTTCTGGTGGTTTACAAATTATTAAGCAAGCTCGTGCTGAACGCCGAAAAGTCCGTTACACGCCTGTACACTGAAAGTAAACTTTAACGCACCCAACGTACAATATATTGGTCAATGTCTTGTTCAGGGATATCATATTCTGAAATACAACGCCCTGCCACAGACTTTTTGGCCGTAATCACACTTTCTCTAGAGCCTGTATTTAAGTAGTGCCATGGGGGTAATTTTTTACCCTCATGCCTACGTTTATAGGCACAACTTGATGGCAACCAATACGCAATTTGATCAATCGTTTGTATGTTGAGTTGAATACAATCTGGAACAAAGTTTTTTCGATGGACATAGTCTGAGCAATGTCCTGTTGAGCAGTCGAGTAGATGACATGCCACCTTGGTGTATGCCACTTCTTGCGTGTCATCGTCTTCAAGTTTAATCAAACAACATAAACCACAACCATCACACAATGCTTCCCACTCTTGGGCATTTAACGCATCTAATGGGTATTTTTGCCAAAACTGAGGGCGTAAAGACATGCCTAAACCAATATCAACATAACATGATTAGTGTAGCATGCCTTTCATTATAAATTAATCGTCTACATCTAGATCATGCATGAATTTAGTCCTTATAATTTTTACATCAACAAAAAATATATACACGTAAAAATTACAGAGTAGATGTAAGTCAGTCTTTTGGCTGTATGAATAAGGAAAGGAGATGGTTGCACTACATTTTTAAATATTTCATTCTTTCCCCATAAAAAAGCCAATATGAGCGCTCATATTGGCTTTAAAGTGACTACTTTATTTTTTCTTCATACTAAGAAATTCAGCTGGATAAGTACTAATACCATCATTAATATCATCACCATCAGTACAACCACCGGCTAACTTATTGGTCGAAACACATTCTAAATTACGGTCAAACATCACTTTATAGACTGGCATTTTTTTTATGGTTTGTGCATTGATGGGGCCATCACAACCTTTTTGAATACGGTCTGTATAGGTAAACAGCTTGGTTTTTTCGTTATAACTTAACTTCACCCCTACTGTGCAGTCCAATGGTTCAATAGCATCACCCTTCGCATCAACTTCACTACTCACAGATATTGAATTTAAACTTATCACTTTATTGTTTTTTAAGTTATATACATAGGTGGTGACGTCATTTGTTCTTTGAGGTAATGACCGATAATTGACATAATCATTTGTCCGTACGGTGAGGGCAAGATAACCAGTTTCTTCATCCAGCCAAATATTATCTATACGCACTCCAAAAGCATTATTATATGGCGCTGTGGTTTTAAATAGCTGATAAATTTTATTCTTATTGAGAATTTCTACGCCATACTCTTGCAACTGATAATTTTCTTTACCTGTGGATTCATCAGTAAGCCCATAATCAGCAATCCTTACTTTTAAAGTACTGCTATAACGTGCATAGTAATTTAAATCATCATTACTTAAATAATCAACAGGATTTTTAAGTTGTTCACTTTCAACCATAATATCATCCCAATCAGGGTCGTCTGCATAACTTAAATTGGCGAATAAGCCACCACACAGTAGTGCCAGTACTTTTAAATATTTCATTCTATTCCCCATAAAAAAGCCAATATGACTCCTCATATTGGCTTTAAAGTGACTACTTTATTTTTTTTTCATACGGATAAACTCAGCAGTATAATTACCGATGCTTTCATTTATATTATCTTCGTTACTGCAACCACCGGCTAATTGATTGGTCGAAATACATTTAAAATTACGGTCAAACGTCACTCTATAGACTGGCATTTTTTTGATGGTTTGCGCATTGATTGGCCCAGTACAGCCTTTATGAATACGATCTGTATAGGTAAACAGCTTGGTTTTTTCGTTATAACTTAACTTCACCCCTACTGTACAATCAAGTGGTTTAATCGCATCCCCCTTGGAGTCGACGTTACTACTCACCGATATTGAATTTAACCTCATAAATTTATTATTTTTTAAGTTATAGACATAGGTGGTGACATCATTGTTTCTTTCAGGTGATGATCCATAATTGATGTAATAATTTGTCCGCACCGTGAGTGCCAGATAACCAGTTTCTTCATTTAACCAAATATTATCTATACGTACTCCAAAAGTATTGTTATATGGTGCTGTAGTTTTAAATAGCTGATAAATTTTATTCTTGTTTAGAATCTCCACACCATATTTTTTTAGTTGATAATTCTCTTTACCTGTAGATTCATCGCTAGTTCCATAATCTACAATTTTAACTTTTAAATTATCACTATATCGCGAGTAAAAATTAAATTTACGACTACTTAAATAGTCAACAGGATTATTATATTGAATACTATCAATCATAATATCATCCCATTCAGGGTCCTCTGCATAACTTAAATTGGTGAACAAGCCACCACACAGTAATGCCAGTACTTTTAAATATTTCATAAAAAATTCCTTACAATAATTTGCTTGAGATAAACGGTAACGGATCAATACGTCCGTTTAATCCACCCATCTTTTCTTTTGTAATACGTACTTCAAAATGTAAATGCGCACCTGTTGCAATGTGTTGCATGTTCGACGCATTGCCTGTACAGCCGGTTTGACCGAGTTTTTGCCCTGCTTGCACAGTTTTAGTTGTATCTACATCTATTTTGGATAAATGCGCATAAAAAAAGTAAATTTGTTCCTGATTACCTACGATCTTTTTTGCATACGCTTGATGCTTAGGCGGTAAATCTGCCACATTGACTTTTAAAACAATCACTTTGCCATAAGCACCACCGGAGTCCCCAGCCATTAGGATGCTACCACCACAAACCGCAAAAATATCTGTGCCGGGTTCTGCTTCTAAATCGATGCCTTGGTGCGCTCGTTTACCGCCATTACGCACCATGCCAAAGGTTGAGCCTTTAACACTGCTTAAAAGTTTAGTTCTTAATTTACACATACTAACAGGGTCAAACCAACCATTCTCCCCGCCCACTGCACCACTCGGTTGTGTAGATTGTGGCTGTATGGCTTGCTTTGGTGGCTCGGTAGGCTGACTGTGTGGTTGAGCCTGCGCTGTGCTTTTGGCTTGTTGTAAAGGCGCAGCCTCACCCACACGTTGGTACTGTGGATTTAACTGTACCAACACCTCTTCACAATCTAAATAACTAGAAATAATTTGATTATTTTCATCTTTTGGATAAAATTTATATACATTGATATGCTCATTCACATACCCCATCAGCCATGACTTATAGGCTTTAATGGGGTCATTATGGTAACGCTTTAATAGAATATCTCTGCGTTCAGTCACCAACTCTTTCGTTTTTTTATTCTTATATACAAGTTGTGTATTGAGTAATTCGTACGCTCTTTTTTCAGTCAGATTATCTTTAATAATCGTTTTTGCACCTGCTAACCCTTCATGGTGTAACAGGTAAGCCAATTTTGCCAATGCTTCAGCATCTTGTAGTTGACTCACACTAGGTACATCTTTTTGTAGCCCCTTTAAATTGGCACGGGCATACGCCCCTGCAGCATCAATCGACATCTCTGGGTTAAACCTTAAATCTAAAACCTCTTGTTTTATATGGCTGTTCTTTGAAAAGAACGTTGATAAATCTTTGGGTTTTACATTTGGGTACTTCGCTGCAACATATTGCCCAACCAATGCATTGGTATCGGCCGCCATGCCTAACCAGCTCGCGCTTAAAAACTGGGTTAAACCGGCTGCTGTACCCGGAGGCGGTGCTTTGGATTTTGGATTCCACTCTCCTCTATCATTTAATTTAGCAGCTTCAGCATTAATTAATGCCGCCAAAGAATGTGGGGTTAAGTTGTGTCGCTTTGCTGCTGCAAAAATATAGCCTCGGTATTTTTCATTTTCAGGAATAATAATAAAATTACCTTCAGAAAAATGAACCGCAACCACGTGCGTACTGTTGCCCTGATCTGTTCTTTTTTGTTCATTGACCGGTGACGGCGTTGCTATTTTAGGGGCTTCTAATGGGGGTTTAGGTGGCGGTGCTATTTTAATGGGCGCTTTGGCCACTTCTGGTTTTTTATTTGCGTTTGGCTCTATTTTTGCATCTGTTTGTACAGGTGGTGTTTGAGGTGTGGGTGCCTGCGTATTTTTTTGGGCATGGTGGTTATGTTTCGCAAGCTCACGCCCAGCTCTACGAATGTGGTTGTTAATTAAACCTATAGACTTATGCTCTACGCCCTCTTTCGGATAGTAACTCCCCTCCACAAGCACTTTTCTAGAGGTCAGCTTTAGTACTTTATTGCCAATACTCAGTTTTTTATGATTTGCAACAAGGTCAAATTCGCCTGTTAAGTTTTTAAAGTAGACTTTTAAACCTTTTGAATGGTCTTCAATAAAAATGTCATTGCTGATCCCATCATGTACTTCAATGGTTTCTTGTTTACTATCATATTCAAGTCTTAATATCGCTTTATTAATGGGGTTAAAGGCCAAATCAAGAAGTTTAATGACCAGTTTCGTTTCATAGGTTGCGATGTCTTTGGGGTGTGCTTTTAAATAAATTTTTTGTCCTAATCTTAAATAATGAACCGCATTGCCTTGCAAATGGTTAATCGATGCTAAATCACTGACATGAATATTATAGTGTTTTGCAATGCCCCAAAGCGTATCGCCTTTTTTTACCGCATAGAATTCAGTCATTTTTATGTCCTTTATTGGCGATCATCTCATCATTTTTTTCTTCAATTTGAGGTGCTTCATGTTCACCAAGTTCAATATTGTCCTCTTTTATATCTTCAACATACTGCTCTTCACTCTCAAACTCGCTTGCCCAATAATCAAAACCAACTAACGCTTTATACGTTTGCTTTTCATCTAACACAGAAAGAGGGGTTGTCCCTGAGGCATCTGTTTTACCTTTCCACATCGGTTCTTTTGTTTTGGTACTGACAATCTCAACTTTGGCATTGGGTTGTGCACGTCCCATTAAGTCTGAAAATAAGAAGTTAATGGCATGTGGTCCTTGTTTTGGCAATTCAGGAATTTGTGTATCTACTTTTTCGCTTGGCTTAAAATCATGTTGTATGGCGTGATACCTCATCACTTGTGCGCTTTTAAGAGTAATGCCATTGGGGGAAATTGAAACTTCTGAACCACCTGATTTTAATGAGATGCCCTTAGGACTTATGAGCTCTAAAATATCTTCCGTAGAAATCATCTTGATCATTTTTCTGGCAATCAGCTCAAGCATGCCATCTTGCGCATGAATATCAATGTTGCCTTTCGCCGCTTTTGCACTGATACCCTGTGCACAGGCAAACATACTGATTTTATTTTGGGCCTGTGCAATCAAATTATTTTGCGTACTCATATTGATGCTGTCGCCAGCAGTTTGGCTAATTTGGGTATCGGCACACAGATGTATATCTTGTGCTGTGCTGAGTCTAATACCGTCAGGGGAACTCAAAACCAGTAGGGCTTTATTAAATTTTGCAACGTCTTTTTCGAGCTGATCTGCAAATGCTTTTAATTGGTCAATCGTTTCAATTTCATCAGTTTCCTGTTTTTTTGCAGTTGAGCTCAGTTCCTGACTGCGTTCTTTACTCTGATGAATTTGGTGTTTAACCACTTGCGCATCTAGATGATCGCCCATGGCTTGTGGTTGTTTATAGGTGGAAATTAAAAGCCCTTCTCCTGCGCGTACAGCCCCCCAGTGATCGGTTCTGAGTTCAAATCCTTCGCCACGATCTTTACTCTTCGCTTTCTGTTTAGGGTCACTCAATTTTCCAAGGTTGAGTTGGCTTACCCCGTGACTACTTTGAAGCTGTGCGCTCACTTGTCCATGTGTATCATCAAAACGAAGTTGGTTATAGCCCGAGCCGTTAATCTCTTGTGATCGTATACCACTCAGACTTTTAGTGTCTGGAAGTTGTCCTGTCTGATCAAATTGAGTCGGTGTACGGTGTGCTTCATGCAGTCGTCCTGTCACAAATGGACGGTCAATATTGCCATCAAAGAAGTCAATCACCACCATTTCACCAACACGAGGTAAAAATCTTGCACCATAGCCCTCGCCTGCCCAAGGGGTAAGCACATCTACCCATGCAGAGTCGGTATCATTCTGATTACTTCCTGCACCACTGTCATGGCCGTTGTCCTCGGCACGACTAAATAGAAAACGAACTTTAATCCGACCCCATTCATCAACATGAATCTCTTCACCTTCAATGCCCACAACTTGAGCACGTTGCACATGCACTGTCGGTTTGTGCTGTTCTGGGTGATATTCTGGAACAACGGTAATCTCACGTCTGATGAGTGTTAAAGTATTGCCTTGGCGCTGCTCATCTTCTTTTATATTTTTATTGTGCCAACGACTCGATGTAAGCAGTTCTTTTGCTTGATTTTGAATATCTTTGGGTAGGTTATTTTGGTTATAAAAGTGTTTACTTAAAATCAAGAACTCTTGCGCTGAATCTCTGTGTAAGTCTATTTCAGTATGATTATTCAGCTTAAACCAATAGCCCACCTGTGCATCTCGTACAGTGCTATGTGCAGTAAAGTATTTTGACTTTAATCTGTTCTGGTCAGATAAATGACTATTTAATGTATCTACTTGTTGATGGCTTGCTGGTGTTACTCCATCTTCTTGCTTTAAGTCACCGACCCATGCTGGGCTAATCTGCCAAGCATCTTCTAAACTTAATGTAGCATTGTCATATTGACCACTTTGTTCATCTAAAGATAAAACAGATCCTGCCCCATCTTCTTGTTCTAAATGTTGAGGCTGCCATCTTTGCACATGCACACTACTGGGTTGAAGCTGACGGCATGCAGTGAAACTGGTGATGGTATCCAATGTTTCTGTCGCATCGCTACGATGAAAACGAATTATTTTACGATCTAAGGATTTAAACCGGGGATTGGCATCAATTAAGCGTAGAACCTGCGCTTGGATGGGGTCTTTGTTATGTAATACAAAGGTTTGGCTTTCATCAATCAACCAGTTAATCGCTTCACTACGCCACAAACGGGTCAGAAACTCGTACTCTGTTTCTACCGATGTTTGCATGGTAAATGGGCGAACATCATAGGTTTTTCTCAAAACACTGAGATCAAGCATTAAACTCGATGCAAAGAGCGGGCTCTTGTCTTGCCATTCTTTAAAAAGGATCTGTGTAATATCTAGCACAGATTTATTCATAAATACGCGACTATTGCGACGCTTATGCCACAGGGAAGTCGCATCTTGTAGTTTTAGTTTGTAGACACTCAGTGAGCCATCATGTTGTCCTTGTGAGGCTTCAACAACAATTCCTGTGGTTCTAAAGAGTTGACCTAAATCTGTAATTTGATCAACTGCAACACGACATCCAATAAAGTCTTTTAATGCAATTGCAGGATTGATAGATAAACAAATCAGTTCACAACTCAGGCCTTTATTAATTTCATGGTGGCCATCGATACGTTGTATAAAAAGCTGTGGATTTAAAATTGGACTAGAAAATTGAGCATGAATGGCTCTTTTTTGAAAACCAAACCCTATTTTTTCTAAGAAATTATCAACTTCAAATATCATGTCTAATATTAAGTAAAACAAAAAACATATTATACATATTTTTGTTAATTGGTTTGCACTTTTATATATTTTTAGATAATTAAATCAATAAAATTTAAAAAATCAAAACTAGATATTTAAACCATAAATAGTGAGGGTATAGAATCAAAAAAAGCGAATAAGCCTTTAGAAGAAATAAACTTTTGTCGATGAGTAATAAACCAACGTTAAAGCAGTTAGGAAACATTTTAAAGCTTACGTATCTAGTACTCGCACAAGTATCTTTTGATACTATTTTATCGACTTAGTCTTATTGGGGTAAAGAATTGCTACAACTATAAAATGACCAATTTTTTAGTCTGTAAGGGTGAAATGCTCATGCTTGATGATGCAAATCATAAGGCCAATGAAAAAAGGTATATTATTAAATGAGGGCGTAAAAACATGCCTAAATTAATATCAAAACAACATATGGTTTTTATCATGAATTGATAGTATCTCAATTTAGTTCTTATAGTTTTTTATATTAGCAAAAAGTACATACAAGTAAAAATTACAGAACAAACATAGATAAGCCCTTAGTATTTTTAACTGCATGAATAATTAGATGATTTCACGATAGCAGCATTATCAATTTTAAAAGGTTTCAGTAGGCAGGTTCATTGAACTTCAATACGTTCTTTCTAATTTAAAATTGTATTTTTATCCCAAGCCCCGTGGCTACTATACCGCTCGTATAGAACATCCTTGCTTAAACTTAACTACAAAAATTTTGAATAACTTATTCTCAAATTGTATTTTTAATGATTTGATAGGGGTCTTAAGCTGTCTCATGATAATTAAAAAGAAAATTTGTGTTTATTATTTTTCCAAAATTAAATTTAATATTTTAAAACCTTCTAATATTAATCTATTAGAAGGTTTTAAATCAGCTTTTAAAAACAAATATTATTTATATACATGGTAAGTTGCATAAGTATTTACTACAGCATTAGTGGACCAACTTGTTGCAATACGATTTGAATCCCAGTTATACATACTTGTTCGATTTGGACGAACACTTGGTGCCCATTTGCTTTCACCATTACATTGCCCGCCATCATTTACCCAAACACCTTTGTATACCCCCTTCATCCAACGACGTGTCACAACCTGAATCGGTTCTGCAGAATAACCTGGCTGTAAAGTAACATTCCAACCAAATGTTGTGGTCAAACTTTTATTCCTAGTATAACTACCATTAATACTAGCAGGCATATACTTTCCAATTACAGGAATTTTATCAAAATTAAGAGTTCCGCCTACAGCCCAACTATAGCCTGTTGTTTGAGCTTGACTCCATTGATACATACAGCTCTGTGTACCAGTAGATGGGCATTTAAATGCTTGACCACGCCAAATCCAGTCATCCCAAGTATTACGAGCTTGTTGTTGTATAATTCTTTGTGACCCATCGTCTATTAATAGTGGTTCATTATTTGGATATTTACATTCATCAGCAAAAATGTGTGTAGAAGTGATTGCTAAAACAGATAATACAATATGTTTAATCTTCATTTTTATTTCCTTATTATAGACCGAACACATTATTAACTGTATTGGATACTCGAGTAGTCCCATCATCCGTACTTGTCTTAGAACTACTGTAGGCACTTGAGACTGGAGTTACATCATAGCCACCTGAACTATCCGTACTTTTTTTAATCATAATTGCTTCTGCATTTACTGAAAATCCGGCAATTTTTTGTGCTACAGCCTGTGCTGTGCCCATCTGAGCTTTTGCATCAATAATAATTGTAATACCTTGTTCTAAAGCACTTTTAATTTGTGAAATTTGAGCATTAGATAATGCAGTGCTACTGTCTACAATAATTGTATTATACCCTTGAGAATTTACTGTAAAAACTTGACTGAGTTGATTAAATACAAAACCAGACTTTCCATTGATTGGATAAATTATTTTTTGTGCTGGTTTCCCATCATAATTAACCAAATCTTCTGCAAAAGTTGTAGTACTCCCCAATAAAAAAGCTGAAACTAAAATGAGTGTTATTTTGCTCTTCTTTAACAATTTAGTATTCTCCATAATAATTAAGTTTTAGATAAGAGTTTGAAAAATAATCTCTTTCTAAATTAATAATATGTTATTTTTTTTGAAAAAAAATTAACAACAACCGCCATAAATATTAATTTATTCTTAAAAAAATTAAATATAAAAATAATTATTTGTATTTTAATCTTATACTTTTATTGTGTAATTGTATTTTTATATCATTATTTATCAAACACTAAGATATTTAAAAAAAAACAAATAGTATTAAGAATCATTATACTTATAAAATATTTAAATTATATTAAATGATATTTTAATATCTTTAGAAAATATATTTAGAGTTGTCAAAAGATTACATTTTTCTATAAATGCACTATTATAGTACAAAAAATACCAATAAAGCAAAACATTATACATATAATAAAATTTATGTGAAACAATTAACATAAATAACATTATTTAATAAGAAATTATTATATAAATCGATAAAAATACTCATAATTCTTATAAAGTTTATTAATTAAACAAGAAAGAACAATATCTACTTCTTAAGCATATTTGTATTTGGATAAATATCATTAGGTATTAATATTTCATATGTATCAAATTTTGATAGAAAATAACTCGTAATTTGATGGGCAATTTCAAAAGATATTTTTCTTTGAATTGGACATGATGATGTAAGACATAAAGGTAATGAGAAAAAATTTTAAGGATACTGAAAGAGATTTATTATTCAACAAAGATGGGATCAATATTTTTAGATATCAATTTATTTATACCAAATACATCACAAATTTTTCATGATATTTATTCAGCCCCAAAAGCATGCATCTAATGGGTATTTTGGTCAGAACTGAGAGCGCAAAACATACACAAAATAATATCAAAACAACATGTAGTTTTCATCATAAATTGATCATCTAAATCAGGTCTCAATTTAATCCTTACAATTTTTTACATCAAGAAAACATCACCTACAACGTACTTCATTTTTTTCAGTTATGATTTGATCAAAGCGAGTCTTTATATAGAGCACCTAACTCGATTATTTGAGCACATTATACTTCACATTATCATAGGCAAAAAAATGCAAAACATTATTACTCGAGAGATTCAATATACTGCACACGATGGTAAAACACTGATTGGTTTTTTTGCAGCACCAGAAATGACACAAGCACTGCCGGGCCTCATTCTTGGACCCGAATGGTGGGGACTTGATGACTATATGATCAATCGTGCAAAGCAATTTGCTGCACAAGGTTATGCCTGTTTAGCTATAGATATGTACGGTAACCAAGCATCGACTGAGTCAGCGACAGAAGCCAGTGCGTATATGAATGAAGTGTTTGAAAAACCCAATACTTTAATTGATCGTGCACAGGCTGCTTTAGCTACTCTTGCAGCCCAACCTGAAGTTGACCCTAAAAAACTTGCAGCGATTGGTTTTTGCTTTGGTGGAAAAGTTGCTTTAGAACTTGCTCGAATTGGTGCACCACTTGAAGTGATTGCCTCTTTTCACGGTACGCTTAAAACAGAAAATCCTGCTCAAGCTGGCTTGATTAAAGGAGATGTTTTAGTATGCCATGGTATAGATGATAGTATGATTCCTGCTGAAGATGTTGATACAATTGAGCAAGAGTTAAAAGGTGCTGACGTTGATTATCAAATTTTACGTTTAGAGGGTGCAAAACATGGTTTTACTAACCCTAAATCAGACGAGCGCCATGTCAAAACAGGCGTAGATCTAGCCTATAATGCAATAGCCGAACAACAAAGCCTTGATGTACTCATGCAACTGCTTAAAAAACGTTTTGACTCAGAATAAACCATATATTTATATAAATAAGAACAGGTTAAAATGATTTTAACCTGTTCTTTTACAGCTCAATCGCACGAATTAAAAACGGTAACGTAAGCTCAACTGTGCATTTACTGGGTTACCAATCAATGCACCTTGATCAGATAAACCATGTGCTGATGCAAAATAATGACGATCAAAAATATTATTAATATTTAAGCCAATATCATAATGCTCAGTGTTATAGCCAACAGAGGCATTCGCAACAGTATAACCCGGTAATTTTAACTTATTTGCAGAAGATGCATATTGACTCGTTTGCGCTCGACCACCAATTGCAGCATACCAATTATCATCGAACGTATATTTAACCCATATATTCGCTGCACTTGTTGGAGATAATGCTGCTGTATTACCAACAGGCACTGCTGATAATACAGACTTCGTAATTTTAGAATCAAGATATGCGTAACCCGCCAACACCGATAATTTATTGGTAATTTGCCCAACAGTTGATATCTCAAAACCTTTTGTACGTTGTTCACCTGCAACAACAGCGACTTGAGAGTTAGATGGGTCTGCTTGTAATATATTATTTTGTGTTGTATTAAATATAGACAATGACACATTATAATCTGGTGTGATGTCCCATTTTGCACCCACTTCATAACTCTTCGTTTGCGTAGGTTGTAAGCTAGATAAATTATTATATACAGCAAGTGCATCTGATAATGGTTGAAATGATTGATTATAAGAAGCATATAAAGATAAGTTATCAACTGGCTCATAAACAAGGCCAATACGTGGTGAAACTTTATAATCAGTACGATTATAAGGTGTCATTTTGTTTGTTTTCTGAACAAATGTCGAACGCTTCTGATCCAAAATATCATATCTTGCACCAACGAGCATTTTGAGTTGCTCACTCAAACTCATTAGATCTTGTACATAAAGTGCCTTATTGGTGCTATTGTTTTGGCTAATTGTTGATGGCGTGACCGTTGACACTGGCGTCCATACAGGTAAAACAATATTGTTGATATCTAGGTTAGATGAAACAGAGCTGGCAAAAACTTTATCATTTTTATTTTGATGACTGAGTTCTACACCGACCAAGACATTATGTTCAATGCTTGCCGTATTAAACTTTCCAGAAATCTCTTGTTGTGTAGCTACCCCTTTTTCATTACGAAAACGACGATTCTGGCTTATTGAGAGTGTATTCGTTTTATTATCATACTTTGAATCAGGCAATTGACGGTCTAAAGAGTATGTATATGCATGTACAACACCATGATACTTCCAAACATCATCAAATTGATGGTCTAAAGTAACAGTTGCACTTTTTACTTCTGTATCCGTATTGGCTGCTTCTTTTACATTTGCAGGTCCTAAATAAACTTTAGGGTTTAATGCTAGCGGTTGATTTGTACCAGGATTACGTGGAAAACCCTGATCAGCCAAACGATTATCATGTAAATAATCTGCTTGTACTAACAGTTTTGTTTTATCTGAAATATCCCACAATATAGAGGGTGCAACAGCTTGACGCTCTAAAAAGGCATGATCACGATAACCACCTGAATTCTCAACGGCGCCTGTCAGTCTTGCTTTAACTGTGTCGGTAATAGGTTGATTAATATCAATCTGTGCACGTCTTTGGCCAAGTGTATTTCCTATCAAAGCCACTTCACGTACAGTTTGTGCCGTTGGCTTTTTTGTTACACGGTTAATTAGACCACCTGCTGAACCACGGCCATATAACACCGATGCAGGGCCTTTTACTACTTCAATACGGTCTGTATTTGATAAATCACGATAGTACATTGCATCATCGCGGAATCCATCTACATAACTATCATACACAGAGTTAAAACCACGAATAGATACTTGATCACGCTGGCCATCACCAGTACTAAAGCCTACACCCGGTACATTTTGCAAAGCACCTTGCATAGATGTTACACCCTGCTCTTTTAAAACCTCTTGTGGAATCACATTGACTGTTTGAGGTACATCTTTAAGTGGCAATGTACCTTTAGTGGCGGTAGATGATTGTGTCATCTGTTGCTTTAACGTGAGCTTATCAGCCTTTGTTTGAATAGTCGGCAATGATTCAACTTGTGCCGCATACCCTGCCCCTGAAAGTGAAGATAGTATGGAAATAAATAAAATTGTCTTTTTCATAAAAAATAATGACTTACTGTCAAAGCTATAAAATTGATTACAAAATACACACAATACCTTAAATAAATCTTAACAATAATCATTATCAGTTAATGAGCTTATATTTTTATAAAATATCTCATTAAAGTTTTATCATTTTATATAGTATTTCACTTTATGTATTGCCATAGAAATAATGACCAATATCACACTGCCTGATAACACAGGAAAAATAAGAAACAACCAATCATAATGCGTTGTATGCGCAGTCAATAAAATTACTAATGGGTTTGCTCCTGCTGGTGGATGCACACATTTAAACAATTGCATGAAAGCAATGGCACACCCGACCGATATTGCAATACTCAACATTGAGATAGGTAAAAACTTTAAAAATAATAAGCCAATCAATGCAGAAATCAGATGACCCAATATAATATTTTTTGGCTGTGCAAGTGGGGATTTTGATGCAGCATATAAAAGTACGCAGGTCGCACCAAAGGGTGCCATAATATAAAGATGACCAACGGTCTTCGATAATAAAAGCAACGTAAAAATACTACACGTTCCACCAATGAGTCCCGTAAGCATGTCACCAATTTGAAGAGATGCCCTCATTTTTTCTTTTATACTGAGTATTGTATGCATTATTTTATCCTTTGACCTATTATTTTCAGCCTATAATACATACAAAGCTCAAATCAGTACAGATCTGTACTATTTATTTTAAGGAGTCATACGCTTGTCAAAATCCGCTTTAAAAATTTTAGATACAGCAGAAAGACTATTTAATAAAAATAATTTTGTCGGTGTTGGGGTTGATTGTATTCGTGATGAATCAGGTTGTTCAAAAACAACCATGTATACCTATTTCAAAAATAAGAATCAGTTAATCATATCTGTACTGCAAACACGAGATCAAAGATTCAAACACAGCTTATTTGAATACATCGGCATTGCAGAAGGGATTGATGCAATTGATAAAATTTTTGAATGGCATATCTCTTGGTTTCAAAAACAAGATTTCAAAGGCTGTTTATTTGTGAGAGCAGTTGCAGAATCAAGTAACGAGCAAGACATTCTTACAATTGCGATTGCGCATAAACAATGGATTAAACAACTCATTGAAAAACATTGCTTGATTGCAAAACAACCACATTTATATGAGCTCATCTATACGCTCATTGAAGGTCTGATTAGCCGTTTTTTGGTCGATGGTTTCGATTTAACACGTGCCAATGATATAAAGCAAACGATCAACATATTACTTTATAATCATTAGCACCACATATATCACAAAAAATGAGTCACTTATTGGTTAACGAAAAACAGGAATTATCCCCAAAGCAGTCTTCTTACGCTCTGCCTCACGTAAATTTTTACCCAGTTCCGAAATACGTTGCTCACCTGATTTTAGTGCTTGAGCAGATGTATGTACTGAATAATTACCCAAATGTAATGTATAAGGATGAGGGACAGCAGAGCCTAATACAAAAATGACCTTTTCATTTCCGGAAGTTTTCAGTGTAAGAGGTGTTTCTCCTTGTTCAAATATGACCATTTCACCAGCATTTACTAGAGAATCCTCACCTGTAGACAGTTGTCCTGTGGCAACAGCCAGCCACGCGACACTATGTCCTAAAGGTGGCTGATAGGTCCAAATCTCACCAGCAGATAATGTAACCAGTAAATAGTTCATACCTTTAGGCGCTGGAACTGGGCTTTGCACACCCTCATAACTCCCTAATATAATGAATGCTGGACCAGTTCTGTGCATATTCTTGGCTTCAATATAGTGACTTTCAGAAAGACCATTTTCGACTTCTCTTGGCAAAGCAATCCAAAGCTGAAAGCCTTGAATATACGGGACACCCGTATTTACCGACAACTCCTTACCATGCCACATGCCTCCACCAGCACATGACCACTCAACACCACCATATGTTAATGACCCAGAACCACTATGAGGGTCATCATAGTGTACTTTCCCCTCTGTAATCACAGTTATTGTTGCTATACCAGAATGAGGATGTAAGGGCATATTATCCAAAGGGTTTCCATCACGTAAATTTAGGGAAAAAATATCTAAAAATACAAAAGGTTTGACGATTTGACCCAAGTCAGAAGGACTCATTAGTCGAGTGATATAACCATGTGTAGAACCAAATGTACGTTGTATAATAGAACGCTGAGAAAAACGCTGATTAGACATTTTAGTGCTCCTAAATTAGTTTTTTAAAGCTATGTCGGTATAACCAAGATATTGAGATCGCAATCATAAGTAATATTACCGCTGGAGCAGGATTGCCTCCTATCAAAAACAAATGTGTGAAAACTGCACATATCATCGTTATCGCCAGCAATGTACTCGCAAAAGCAGTTGTCCTTTGTATGAAAAGGCCTATACCACATATAATTTCAATGGTACCTGTGAAAAAACGAAACCATTGACCTATTCCAATTTGATCAAAAACACTGATCATCATTGGCACACCAGCAAGCTTGGCACAGCCAGCCGATATGAAAGCAAGTGCCAGAAAAATTCGTAAAAACCAAGCAAAAATTTTAACCTTACCCTCAGGGACTAAATGTAGAGAAACCACGTCATGATTCATTGTATGAGTACTCCTAAATTCATTTTTAGTAAAATAATCAGTATGCGTAATACATCAAATAAAATTATATATTCACATATTAATAAGCTATCGTTTAGGTATAATAATGTGACTAGGTATATCAATTTAACTGCAAAACACATGACGTACAATAAGGCACATACATGAAACTAGAGATTAAAAATGTAGCGAATGGGTATGATCTACAGACAGCAGATTGCAAAAAAATAAGTCAGGTATTGGCTCGTGTTGGTGACAAGTGGAGTATTCTTATCATCATGTTTTTATCAGAGAAACCCCGACGTTTTTCTGAAATAAAACGTACAATTAATGGAATATCACAAAGAATGCTAACGCTTTGTTTAAGAGGACTTGAGCGTGATGGTCTAGTCAAAAGAACAGTAATTGCGGTAATGCCACCTCATGTAGAGTATGAGTTAACAACATTAGGGTATTCGCTTACCGAGTCAGTGACTGGCCTTGGTCGATGGGCCAATGAAAATATTCGTGCTATTGATGATGCTAGATCAGAATATGATCTAAATGAAGATAATACAAAAGTCGTTCCTTGGCAGCGTTAGTTTAAGCTGTCTTATTTCTGTTATTCGTAAAAATATACCTTCTCTGAAACTATGCATAAGTTAAAGCAGTATATCTAGTAGGTTTGATAAACCCTCAATAGCAAAGATAGATAACCGCTCTTAAGCTACAACATACACCATGGCAAATTGCTTTATGATCTGCCGTAGCAACCATAAACTAAATTAAACGGTGCATACACACTCAACTGCTGTGCCTGTGTCAATGCTTGTGGTTGGATTAAACTCAGTTGCCAATAATAATTGGTAGACTCTTTGGGGTTGTACATACCACTATAATTGGCTAGGCCATACGCTGCACGTTGTTGGTCAAATTTAACCTGTGTTTGAGCAAACTCTTGGTGGTGTATTTTCCCAGAAGTATACGGCTCTGCCCACTGTATAGCTTTTTTCAATGATGCACCATTTAGGGCTTGCCAGTCATACCAGTTTTGCCCATAACGCTGTGCAATATAGGCACTCACGAGTAGTGGCTGTAAATCATAAGTCACATAATGAATCGCATCTCTGTTTTTATAGTCAATGGTGATACCTTGAGCATCAATATTATGCTCAATCTGTTGTTGATAGTGGCTTTTTGCTTGCAGTATTAATTGTGGATCTTGCAATACAAAAGCAATCATGGTCACAAGCTCGACACGGTAACTGTTCCAATTGTTAATCCATGTGCCTTTTACAGATGATTTAGCCATACGCTCAATATAGCCTTGCGCCCAACGATTTAAATACTCATCTATATGCTGTTTCTCACTGACTGTAAATTGCTGACGCAACATGCCATAGCTATCGATAAGTAAAGCAAAACTACTTTCATCAATCGGGTTATAAGAGGGCTGATAAGTATCCACCCATGTCAAAATATAAGCTTTTGCCATGGCTAAGGTTGCTTTGGGTTGTATACCTAACGTCCACGCCAAAGCAGCATGATGCATAAGAGTCAGATCAAAGCGACTTTCGATATAGTCATGGTAATGTGGTGCATTGGGCAAAGTACCTTCGGTATGTAAATAAGACAATGCATGTGGCTGGCGCTGTGCATTATGACTCACGCTTGAAACAAGCGCACTATATTGAATATATGGCATGACTGCACAATCCATTGCCTGAGTCAGTGTCGGTAAACATAGCCCAAGTAACGTCAAAACAAAGCCTATCTTTTTTATCGTCATCTATAGATTCATCACAGCTTGATGGTCAGGTCTAATATATAAACCTCGCAATTTAAAATAAAATTAAACCAGTCTCGCTACAGATCAGCATCAAAACATAAATTAAGCCTTACACAGCATTCATGATTTTTATATGGCTATATCCTTTAATAGATCTATATTTTTTGAAGAGTGGCATAGTATGAAAAAAACTGCATTTATTAGTAGCATACTCATTTTAGCCAGTGTAAGTATTACCAGCCATGCCGAGCCATTTGGTGAGTACGATGGCCCACCAGAGCCACCACCTATGTACCAAGAAAGACCCATGCCTCCACATCAAATGCCATCTCAAGATTGGCAACGAGGTCAGCCCCTCCCACCACGTTTTCAGCACAATGATGACATGGTACAAGACTGGCACGAGCGAGGCTTACCGCCACCACCTAGAGGGCATCGCTGGCACTACATAGATGGTAATTATGTACTGACATCTGTCGCTACAGGTGTGATTACTTCTATATTAATGGGCGCACTGTATGCCCCACATGGTGGTCCTAGATAATCTACTGGTGATGTAACACAGTGGTAAATTGCTTTATAATCTGTATAGATTTTTAATGACAGCCACTATGCCATCATTCCAGTTTTCAGATGCACTTCTTACATGGTTTGACCAACATGGTCGCCACGATTTGCCGTGGCAAGTTGCAGATGACCCATACAAAGTATGGGTATCTGAAATCATGCTACAGCAGACCCAAGTCAAAACAGTACTCAAATATTTTGATCGTTTCATTACACGTTTTCCCAATGTAAACAGCCTTGGGCAAGCCAATTGGGACGATGTTGCTCCCTATTGGGCAGGGCTTGGTTACTACGCACGGGCAAGAAATTTACATAAAGCTGCCATTCAAATCGTTCAACACGGCGGAAATTTTCCACAAACACTAGAGGGTTGGATTGAACTGCCCGGCATTGGCCCTTCTACTGCAGGGGCACTCATGTCTTTGGGGTTGCGCAAATATGGCGTGATTTTAGATGGCAATGTGAAACGAGTACTTGCACGCTTCTTTGCAATTACTGATGATTTAACCAAATCTGTGCACGATAAAAACATGTGGCACATTGCAACTAAGTTATGCCCAACAGAGCGTAACCATGACTACACGCAAGCCATTATGGACTTAGGGGCAACCATTTGTACCCCAAAAAAACCACTGTGTTTATACTGCCCCATGCAACCCCATTGCCAAGCATATACGCAAGGCACTCAGGCTTATATTCCATTTAAAAAACCGAAAAAGGCAGTCCCAGAAAGAACAGGGTTTGTACTCTGTTTAAAACAAAATGACGATTGGTTCTGGCAACAACGTGACAATACAGGCCTTTGGGGTGGCTTATGGTGTTTACCTATTTTTGATACTGAAGATATCCTCACCGCTCAGTTAAATACCATGGGACTTACAGCGAATCTCAGCACACCATTGAAAATAAAACATCAGTTTACACATTTTACATGGCATCTACAGGCTTATATTGTTGATACTACACAAGCTCAAAACTTAAATACTTTACAAGGTGAATGGCTGTCGCAAGCAGAAGCCATCAGCAAAGGCATACCCACCGCCATGCAAAAACTGATCGATTGTTATCAGGAACAAAACTCATGCTAAATAAAAAGTTACTTTCAAACATTTTATTTAGCATGAGCTGTGTTTTTATCAGTTTTACATTGGCATCGTGTAGCACGCATCAGAAAATAACACCTTTACCAACACCTATCATTACTCAACTTAAAGCACAACCACTCGGCCCTATGCTTCCCATTCCAGTTCAGGGCATCAGTCAAAAACAATTGTCTGATACATGGGGCGTTGCTCGGAGTCATGGACGCAAACATGATGGTATTGATATTATTGCTCCACGTGGAACATCTGTCAGTAGTACCACCAACGGCGTTATTGCAAGTTTAAAACCAAATACACTGGGTGGTACTGTAGTTTGGATCATTGGTCCGGCAGGTTCATGGCATTACTATGCACACTTAGATACACTTGCACGTGGCCTCTATGTCGGGCAACAAATTAAAGTAGGTCAACGTATTGGTACTGTAGGCAATACGGGCAATGCAAAACATACTGTGAGTCACCTACACTACGGCATTTACCTCGATGGAAAAGGCCGTGGCGCTGTAAACCCTTACTTTTATTTATATGGTAGACGCTAATGTCAGATCAATTTTTACAACACCTGATTTCTTTTGCAGAAGCAGGAAACCAGCAAAAAATCCAACTTGAACATATGACCTATCAAGGTTGGGTTATGGAAGTATCAGAAGATGGTTTAGTGATTAGCACAGGCTATAATGACAAAGTGGGTAAAGACGTTTCTCTGTCTATCCCTGAACTCAAACAAGCGCAACTGTTTTTTTGGGATACCAAACATGATGCATGGCAACTCTTTGAACCATTGGCTTAAACAATGACAGATAAAACCCGCTGCGCATGGTGTACAGCAGACCCATTCTATATGCATTACCATGATGTTGAATGGGGAAAGCCGATACATGACGAACATGCCCTCTTTGAGCAATTATGCTTAGAAGGACAACAAGCGGGATTATCTTGGTTCACGGTATTAAAAAAACGCGCCTGCTATAGAGCACATTTTTTCCAGTATCCTATTGCTCATATCGCTACATTGAGCGACCAAGAAATTCTACAAAAATGTACTGACGTTGGGCTCATTCGTCACTTGGGGAAACTTAAAGCCATTCGAGACAATGCCATTGCATGGCAACAGCTCAAACGTACAGAAGCCAATGTTTCTGCATGGCTATGGTCTTTTGTTGATCATCAAACGCAATATATCAACCAGCCAATAAGTGTCTCTGAACACAGTCATAAAATGTCTAAAGCACTCAAAAAACAGGGCTTTAAATTTGTAGGACCAACCATTTGTTATGCATTTATGCAAGCCACTGGCATGGTCAGTAGTCATGATCAACATTGTTGGTTGGCACAACAATCTCTAGACAAATAAAATCTATCTTTGCTACATTCAATCAAACCACAGACTACAAATATAAATACTATGATTGAACTTGCAGATTTTAAAGACCACCAAGACATTTTAGCTGTGATTGAACAGAGTATTTTATCGTGTGTGGCAGACCATCAAAATGAGCCTAAAAAGATTGAAGCATGGCTCAGTAATAAAACCTCAGACCAACTTAAAATGTGGCTACAACAACATATTGGCTACAGCTATAAAATAGATAATCGCGTGCAAGGTTTTATTCTATTTTCAGCATCAGGCTACATTTTTTTAAATTACGTATCACCCAAGCATCAAGGACATGGCATTGGTTCAGCCTTACTTCATACAGCAACTACACATTTAAATACCTTACAGATTAATACATTACATGTTGAATCTACCCTAACAGCTGCCAATTTTTATAAAAATTCTGGTTTTGTCTGTACAGAAACCCTATACGAACATCAAAAACCATGTGCTTATGTCATGCAAAAAACGATCTAATCTATATTAAAAAAAGGCTTAGCACTTTTTAATATGCCTAAGCCTTTTTGAAAATAATTTACTCAAAACACTTACTTCTCAACCTGCTCAATCATCTGATCTAAAGACTTTAAGTCAATGTCTAAATGAGAAAACTCATGACTTTTTGGATGAGTAATCTCTATATTATATTTTTCTTCAAATTGCAAAGTCACAGATGATGTTTCATACGAAAGTACGTGCCCACTCATCGATTGATCATGACTTAAAAAGTGCAAATGGAAGCCAGGTACAGAAATTCTACCAAAGATTTCTGGTGTCCAAAATCCAATTAAACTGCCATTTAGATTGTGATATGTATCAACTTGCTGATTTTCTGAAACCTCTTGAATACTTCGCTGTGTTTCAGAAGCTTGTGGTCGTCTTAAAGTCACATTTTTAAATGTGCCTAAAATACGAATAGCAACAAAGTGATTATTCAGTACTATAAGGCTTTTAAGTGCTTGCTCTAATGTATCTTGAGTCACACTCAGTAATGCATGCTCTTTAAATTGAGTAAAATCTGTGACCTGATAAAATGGAGTATAAAAGGGCGATGCTTGCTGTGTAATCGGTTGCCCTGCTGTGGCAGTATATACAAGACCATCCAAAATAGTGACTTCAGCATTAAGTTGCTCTGAGCACCCTAAACCTATACTTGAGCAATTACAGACCGCATACACATCTTTATCTGGCTGAAAATAACCAGACATTAAAGCACCAATCGAAGAAAACTGATAAATTTTACTCATTGCTACACCTATATTATTCAGTATCTATACTATGAAGTTGTTGAATATCAACTGATTCGGCATGTGCTTTTAAATAATCTAAAAGTGATAAAAAATGTGCTGTTTTTTGATGTATTTCAAAGGCATGTTCACTTTCCCAAACTTCTTGAAAAACAAAACAATTTGGTTGTGTTTTGTATTCAAAAAGCACATATGAAATATTTCCAGCCTCATCTCTTGATGGCTGTAAAATATCTGTAAGCTTTTGCTTTGCTTGATCTTTTTTATGCTCAGGAAATTTAATTGTTGCTAATATATTGACTAAACTCATACAACTTCTCCTATTTTTATAACATTAAAACTCAGGTTTTTCGCCAGGTTCCGATATTGAAGGGGGTACATCCTTAACCCCTGAATACACCACAATTAATACTGCACCATCAGGCCCCGTAATACCTCGATGTACATGGTTTACCGACTCAGCAAACCCTTGACCTTGTTGGTATGTTTGGCTATGTCCTGACTTGTCTTGGATGGTGAGCGTGCCACTGAGCACATACCCTGCATTTGGGTACGGATGCTCGTGCCATGGAAGTACAGAGTTAGGCTTTAAATTAAATTTGAGTACTGATACTTCAGGCTGACCATGCGGGTATTCTTTATACGCTGAACCGTCCCAAGCATGCTGTGTTTTTATCAAAACATCTACTTTGGCAGATTCGGTATTTTCATGCGCGGACGCAATATGAGTCATACCCATCGCTATAAATAAGGTTAAACCTTTTGCAACAGAGCCTATTTTCATGGCATATCTCAGAGTGAATTATAAGATGAAAATATAGTAGATCTAATAAAGACGTGTATTGTAAAAATACGAACTCACTTATTAATCGCTATAAAATGTGTCTAGCTCATAAATCGGTCTTATTTTTCGTGGTTTAAAGCCATTTTTTTATAAAACATCGCACTGTCTTGATGGTCTGCCAGAAAGCTTTTTGGAGACATCCCTGTAAAACCATTAAAGTCTTTAATAAAGTGCGATTGATCATAGTAATCATCTAGATATGTCTTACTTGTATCACACATGCCTCCAAAAAATAATTTCTTAACTGCATGCTCAAATCGGATCAGTTTTTTGGCTTGTATTAATGTTAGACCTGTAACAAGCTTGACCGTTTTTTGTAAATGTCTATCACTATAGCCACTATGATGTACGATATCTGACAATGATAAATGATTAGGGTTATAGTACATTTCATCTAAAAAAAACTTTGCTAAATCAACCTTAGCGGTAAAAAAAGATGTCATCGCATGTCGTAAAAAATCTTCAATCATTCTTGTTTTTTCAGACATTATATTTGTATTTAATATACTTTCACGCAACCGATAAAAAGATTGACCCCAAAGATCATAGGGGCTCATTAATGTTTGATAGTCACTTTCTAAATAATGCGTAAAATAATTAATACTGCCTAAACGAAAACGGATGGAAATGAAGCTAATCGGCTCATCACATACAAATCGAATAGGTGCATGCCTTGGTCTGACCAAGACACTATCGACATATTCAGCTTTATATGGCTCTGACTCATCAAAAACCATTACTTTTTTGCTAAACATAAATAATTCACAACCTGAACCTGGTGGGAGTACAGGCATAAAGTAAATATGCTGGCAATACCAATACCGACTAATATATTTAGCAAACTCAGTAGACGGGTAAAAGAAATAAGGTCTGTTCAAAAAATTACCCATCACGTGACATTTAGAAAAATGCATCTCCACTTTGCATGTGCAGTTGCGGATGTATATCAAACCGAACTACGCCTAAATATACACCCTTTGGAATAATATTTTGAATCATTGCAACACCTTTAGTACCAAAACCAGCACATAACTCAATGGTGGTATAACCTTGTGCAATCAGTTTTTCTATTTGCTTCACTGCATCTTCATATGTGGTTACACCTACTGTCGTCAGGGTCATAGACTGCGTGGTAATACTTTTAAAGTTATCTACATCTTCAATATGATCTACTGTTAAAAATACAAAAACAGCTTTCATGTTCACGTCCAATACGAATAAAAAAACTTATCGTAAAGTGCACCTGTTTTTTAATATTGTAAAAAAACGAACCTATTGCAATAAAATTGCCGATCTCAAATCTCATATTCTATTTTAAGCTTAGTATTTACATCACGTCACTAAGCGCAGACACGGGTTGCCGGGTAAATAATTTTATAAATTTGTGCATTATATTTTGAACATAAGGTGTAGCCATTTTTAATACCACCAAGAGCAATCACAATTTTTTGACTGGCAATGTTTTCATCTGCCACAAGGTAGGTAAACTGATCTATTTCTAACTCTAAAGATGCCCACTCCATTAAAGCTTGTACAGCTGCAGTCCCGTAACCTTGGCTATGGCGTTTTTCTTTAATCCACACGCCTATACGTGGGTCGATTAAAATACGGTGTAGTCCAACTAAACCTAAAAACTCATTATTTTTACGGTCACGCACAGCAAATACAATTTCTGAACCCTTTTTTAAATGATCAGCCCATGCACGCCATACTTTTTCAAAATCATAGAGGTCTTTAGGTGGCTCCCAACTCATAAACTTAGCCAAGTTAGGGGTAATTGCTTCGAATGCTTCTTCTGCATCATATTCAGTGAACACACGCAGTATCACTTGCTCAGAGATAATCTCTACATTGTTTCTTAAGATCATGATTGTTGTTCAAGCTGGTTTTATATTAGGCGTTAGCTTAACCACCAACTGTGACAACGAATTGACGAGTACATTTATAAATAAAAATTGTATAAAAAATAACATACCTTGCACTCTAAAGTACAAGGCAAAAACCATTAAAGCAGCGGCTTATTTAAATCAAGTACATCTTTCATATCATATTGCTTGGCATCACGGCCAACTACCCATGCTGCTGCACGCACAGCACCAGATGCAAAATTCATACGGTTCGTCGCTTTGTGGGTTACTTCTACCCGCTCACCTTCACCAATAAACATCACTGTATGCTCACCAACAATATCACCACCACGAATGGTTTCAAAGCCAATGGTCTGGCGGTCACGTGGCCCTGTATAACCCTCTCGGCCATATACAGCCACTTTTTTCAAATCACGCCCTAAAGTGTCTGCAATGGCTTCACCCATCATCAGTGCTGTACCTGACGGCGCATCTACTTTATGGCGGTGATGTGCTTCAATCACTTCAATATCCACAGTGTCAGCAAACACTTTTGCTGCAAGCTCTAATAATTTAATTGATACATTTACACCCACAGAGTAATTCGCTGCATAAACGACAGGAATATACTGTGCAGTCTCACTCAATAACTGCTTTTGCTGATCTGAAAAACCCGTTGTACCAATCACCATTGCTACACCTGCTTCACGGCAGAGTTTTAAATGCTGTTCGGTGGCTGCTGGTGCTGTAAAATCAATCACCACATCGAGTTGTGGTAAAACATCTACCAGTTGACCCACAACGTTTACACCAAGTGAACCAACACCTGCTAACTCGCCTGCATCTGTACCAATTAATGAGCTTTCAGGACGTTCAACTGCAGCAGCTAACACATAGCCTGCCTGTTGTACTGCTTGAATTAAAATACGGCCCATGCGACCGCCTGCACCTAAAACACCAATACGGGGTAAATCAGACATCATCTTTTCCTAAATGATCTATTTTTAATGCGCTTTACTATAACAAAACTCATGCCTTGTATGTTCTGATCACAAAAAAAACCTGCCATTTTAGACAGGTTTTTTTTATTCAATCATTTTAGTCAAATAAACGATCAATAAATGATTTTTTCTTTTCGCCTTCGTGTTTATCTGAACTACTACTTTCCATTGTCGCTTGTAGCTCTTTAAATAGCTCACGCTGACGGCTTGTGAGATTCACTGGGGTTTCAACCACAATACGGCAAAGTAAGTCACCGACCATACTTGCACGGACAGGTCGAACACCTTTTCCACGTAAACGGAACACTTTACCACTTTGCGTACCTTCTGGAATTTTAAGACTCAAACGACCGTCAAGTGTCGGTATTTCAATCTCTTTACCCAGTGCTGCATCCACAACATTCACAGGTACATCCATGTATAAGTCAGCGCCATCACGTTGAAATACATTGTGCTCACGCACAGCCACTTCAACGTACAAATCACCTGCTTGACCGTCACGAATCGCTTCGCCTTTACCTGTTAAACGTACACGGTCACCATTGTCTACGCCTGCAGGAATCGTCACTTCAAGCGTTTGTTGGCGGTCTTTCACACCAGCACCATGACAGGTTTTACATGGATTTTTAATGATTTTACCCAAACCATGACAGGTACTACACGTTTGCTGTACTGCAAAAAATCCTTGCTGTATACGTACTTGACCCGCACCATGGCAAGTCGGACAGGTTTGAACGTCATTTGGATTTTCAGACCCTTTACCATCACACGCACCGCATGGTGCAGGCGCAGTGAACGTAATCGTCTTTTTAATGCCTTTCACTGCTTCTTCTAAAGACAGTTCGAGTACATAACGCAAATCTGATCCTGTACGTTGACGCTGTTGTTGACGGCGTCCGCCGCCAAAGATATCGCCAAATTGGCTAAAAATATCCTCTGCGCTAAAACCACCACCGCCGAAGCCACCAAAACCGCCGCCACCTGCGCCACCACCTTCAAACGCATTGTGTCCCATACGGTCATACATGCTACGCTTTTCAGTATTAGACAGCACTTCGTATGCTTCAGTCGCTTCTTTAAATTTATCTTCAGCTTCTGGGTTGTCTGGGTTACGGTCTGGATGATACTTCATCGCCAACTTGCGGTAGGCTTTTTTAATTTCATCATCACTTGCAGTTTTAGCCACAGCTAAAACTTCATAATAATCACGCTTAGCCATAATCGGCGACGCTCCTTACGGAATTCAAAATAAATACAAAAGTTGCTTTGTATGTTTGGGGCATCTTGATATTTTTAAAGGGCAAAATGAGATAAAAAAATAAATTTCTAAAAAACAGCTTTATGTTTTAAGTATTTAAAAAAACCTTTACAAAAGGCATTGAGTAGCAACATCCACGCAATAAAACAAAAAATAACACCGACAATGCTTACACCAGTCACCCATTGATATGCATCCCATGTATAAAAATACAATGGGCTAAACCACAGTGCCCCAAAGATTGCGACCACAATAAATAAAGTAATACTACGCATTACCCACAGTGCTTGCGTTTGGATCCACACTTCTGCGCTGTTGTCTGCAACTTTAGATGCGAAAATATATGCCAATACTGCTGTAATTACAGTAAATAAAGCAAGAAACATACATGCATACGCCAAAGTCATTAAACGGCGTTGTTGTTGAATCGTTTTTTGCCCCATGTCTTTTAAACCTTATTTTTCACGCTTGATTTTTGTTTAGCCGATTCGCGAGCTTCTTTCTTTTTAAACACAATCGATTACCGTTTACTATAGGACAGTTTTATTAATTTATCATCTAAAAATCACAAAAAATGTCATAAAAATTCATATGTAGACCTACAAAATGTAAATAATTATATCGCCTATTCAAGAGGATTTAAGCTATGCTAAATTGAAAGGGGAAAAGCCCCTATCGATCGTCTATGCTAGACCAATAGCTAAAGGTTTTTATCACCAAATTTGCTATGGTAAATTCAAGGATTGAAGCAGACGTTCTAGTCAATAAAAAATCAAACTCCAATAAAGGAATGTGTTATGGCACAAAATGTTGATACTCCACTTCGTGAAGATGTACGCCTTCTGGGTAACTTACTTGGGGAAACCATCAAAAAACATGTCGGAGAAGATTTATTTAATCAAGTTGAACAAATTCGAGCCCTTGCCAAGGATGCAAGCGATGGGCAAGTCGAAGCTGAAAAACAACTTGAAGCCCTGTTTTTAAATCTAGATGACGATGCATTTCTGCCTATTACGCGTGCATTTACGCACTTTTTAAATTTTGCCAATATTGCTGAACAGTATCATGTGGTTCGCAGTCGTCGTGAAGCAGAAATTGAAACCAATCATGCCAACCCGCTACAGCCTTTGTTTGATAAGTTGAAACAGCATGACATTAGCCAAGAACAACTGTTTCAACAAGTATGTGATCTAAATATAGAGCTGGTACTCACCGCTCACCCGACTGAAGTCAGCCGCCGTACGCTTATTCAAAAATATGACAATATTAACCGTTGTTTAGAAACACTTGACCAAAAAAAATTAACACCTAGCCAGCGTACTAAAACCATTGAAAACTTGAAGCATCTAATTTGTTCAGCATGGCATACCGATGAAATTCGCCAACAAAAACCAACGCCTTTAGATGAGGCAAAATGGGGTTTTGCAGTCATTGAGCAAACGCTATGGAAAGCAGTACCTCGCTTCATTCGTGAACTCGGTGATCTTGTTGAAGAAAAATGTGGCCAACGCTTACCCATGGATGCAACGCCTATTCGATTTGCATCTTGGATGGGCGGTGACCGCGATGGCAATCCAAATGTAACCCATAAAGTGACCCAACAAGTCCTCTGGTTTTCACGTTGGCAAGCCACAGACCTGTATTTACGTGATTTAGAAAGCTTACGTTGGGAACTCTCTATTCAAGAATGTACGCCTGAATTACGCAGTGCTTTAGGCAATGAACATGCAGAACCTTACCGTGAATATTTACGTGCGACACGTGAACGTCTATTGGTCACAAGACAATGGCTTGCAGATAAAATGCAAGGCAAAAAAACAGCCGATGACGATGCCCGTTTAATTCATCATAAAAGTGCATTACTTGACCCACTCATGCTCTGCTATCGCTCACTTCATGAGTGCAACTTGGCTGAAATTGCCAATGGCAATTTGCTCGACTTTATTCATCGAGTGCATTGCTTCGGTATTGAACTGCTCAGACTTGATATTCGCCAAGAGTCAGGACGCCACCGTCAAGCCATTTCAGCCATTACCGAATATTTAGGTCTTGGTCATTTTGATACATGGTCAGAGCAGGCTCGACAAAACTTTTTACTCAATGAACTACAAAGTAAACGTCCATTATTACCAAAAATCATTCAAGCTTCTGAAAATGATTTAATTAATCACCCAGATGTCAAAGAAGTATTTGCCACCATGCGTACTTTGGCAGAACAGCCAAAAGATTCCTTGGGTGCCTATATTATTTCAATGGCTGAATACCCAAGTGATGTACTGGCTGTACTACTTTTACAAAAAGAATCAGGCATTGAAGATCCTTTACGTGTTGTACCGTTATTTGAAACACTCAAAGATTTAGACGGTGCTGCCGAAACCATGGATGCCCTCTTTAATATGCAGTGGTATAAACAGCATATTCACGGTAAACATGAAGTCATGATTGGCTATTCTGACTCGGCTAAAGATGCAGGGTTTATGTCTGCAAACTGGGCACAATACCGCGCACAAGAAGAGCTGACCGATGTGGCTAAAGCACACGATGTTCGCTTAACACTATTTCATGGTCGTGGTGGTTCAATCAGTCGTGGCGGTGCGCCAACACAGCAAGCATTGTACTCACAACCACCAGGGTCTATTTCTGGTGCAATCCGAGTCACTGAACAAGGAGAAATGATTCGCTTTAAGTTTGGTGTAGAAGATATTGCTTTGCAAAATTTAGAAATTTACACGGCAGCAACACTTGAAGCGACGCTACTTCCACCACCTGTGCCCAAACAAGAATGGCGTGATTTAATGGATCAAATGACTGAAACATCAGTCAAGCTATACCGCCAAACAGTCCGAGAAAATCCATACTTTGTAGAGTATTTACGCACAGTCACACCAGAGCTTGAACTGCAAATGCTCCCGCTGGGTTCACGCCCTGCAAAACGTAAAGTGAGCGGTGGTATTGAATCACTCCGTGCGATTCCTTGGGTGTTTGCATGGACACAAATTCGTTTAATGCTTCCTGCATGGTTAGGTACAGGTGCTGCATTAGATGAAGTGCTTGATGAAAACAAAAAAGCACAGCTTGATGAAATGTTACAACAATGGCCGTACTTTAAAACGCTCATTGATATGCTCGAAATGGTGTTGTCTAAATCAGATGCAGAAGTGGCACAGTACTACGAAATGCGTTTAACAGATAACCCAAATCTACATACGCTCGGGCAAGAACTTCGCCAACGCTTGCAAGATGCAATTGACACGTTATTACGTTTAATTGGTGAGTCTGAATTACTCAGCCAAAATGAAGTATTAGATCAGGCCATGCGTGTGCGTAAAACCTACCTCATGCCACTGCACTTGTTACAAGCTGAGCTTATGCGTCGCCGTAGAGACTACTTAAACCATCACCAAGCAGAACATAGCCCTGTAGACCATGCACTCATGGTAAGCATTACAGGTATTGCAGCAGGCTTACGCAATACGGGTTAATGTGTGTTTAGGTCGTATATGTAAAAATATCGGGAATCTTGTTATTCCCGATATTTTTTTAGCAGTTTAAAAAATTCTTCCACTTCATTTGCATCATAGGTGTCGGGCTGAAGCACATGATTACGTAAGTGGGCTTCTATAAGCTCATTCATTAAACCATTCACCGCACCTTTCACTGCAGCAACTTGCTGTATTACATCAAGACACACTTTATCCTGATCAAGTACCGTTTTATGCACTGCACTGACTTGACCTTGCAAGCGATTAATACGGTTAATAATTTTTCGGTCATTATGTAAATGGCTCATACAGTAGACACCTTTTAAAAAAATATATACCATAGGGGGTATAATATATTGGTATAGTTTAAACAATGAAAAAACCTTCATCAACCACATTGTGGTTATCTCAGCATGAGCATGTATTTGATCACGGTAACCCACTTGCTCAGAAAAAAATATTAATTGCTACAGTCTTTACAGCAATCATGATGGTCATTGAAATTATGACGGGTATTTTATTTAATTCAATGGCTCTATTGGCAGATGGCTGGCATATGAGTTCTCATATGGTTGCGCTTGGATTGGCTTATTTTGCTTACCGTGCCGCAAAACATTACGCCAAAGACCCACGATTCTGTTTTGGCTCTTGGAAAATTGAAATTTTAGCAGCGTATAGTAGTGCAATTATTTTAATGATTGTTGCCGTCATTATGGCATTTAGTTCTATAGAACGTTTATTTAACCCTGTTGCTATTGAATATAATGATGCAATCATGGTGGCTGTTATTGGTTTAATTGTTAACCTCATTTGTGCTTGGTTGTTGAAAGAACAACACCACGACGGTCACGGTCACGGTCACGGTCACGGTCACGGTCACGGTCACGGTCACGGTCACGGTCACGGTCACGGTCACGGTCACGGTCACGGTCACGAAGATTTAAACCAAAAAGCAGCCTTTTTGCACGTCATTGCTGATGCTGCGACCTCTGTTTTTGCAATTATTGCGCTTTTTTCTGGTAAATATTTAGGATGGGATTTTCTAGATGCAATACTTGGAATTGTTGGTGCAGTTGTTGTCGCAAAATGGGCATGGGGGCTATTAAAACAAACCTCAAAAACACTGCTAGACGCAGAAATGGATTCTCCTTTAACCACTCAAGTGATTGAAGAATTACAAAAACACAATTTTAATATGAGTGATTTACACATCTGGCAAGTAGGTGCACAAAAATATGCCTGTATTATCTCCTTAGAGACAAAAAACCATGCTATTACACCAAAAGATGTGAAGTCATTGATTTCAAAATATCATGCGATTGTTCATAGTAGTATTGAAATTAATTACCACTAAAAAGTGCCACAATCATGGTATAAACACTCACTATATTTGTGTATATGATGAAATACGAGACCGAGATCAATCGGTCTTTAGGCATATTTACTGTATAAATAATTAAGTCATTTCACCATAAAACTCGCCCCTGTATTATAAAATTACATGCAATCATGCAACACTTATAGTTCAACAATATAGCATTATTTCAACGATCGTTTAAGTCAATTACAAGTATCGAATTAATCTAGTTTAAAGATTGTTAAAAATCTCTTAGAATCATGAGCTTACCCAGCAGATATGTCAGGAAAAACATGTATTTGAAGAATGCCATTGCCGCCGCAATAATCATTACGCCAAGCTTATTTTCATCACAGCTTATGGCTGCTGAAGTACTTACCCGTGATAGTGGTGCACCCGTAGGTGACAATCAAAACTCGCAAACTGCGGGGCCAAACGGGCCAACATTACTACAAGATGTGCAGCTCATTCAAAAGTTACAACGTTTTGATCGTGAGCGTATTCCTGAACGTGTTGTGCACGCACGTGGTACAGGTGCACATGGTGTATTTACACCATCAGTCGATATTTCCAACTTAACCATTGCAGAACTCTTTAAACCAGGAACTCAAACACCTGTATTTGTTAGATTTTCTTCTGTAGTACATGGTAATCACTCTCCAGAAACGTTACGTGATCCACGTGGTTTTGCAACCAAGTTTTATACACAAGAAGGCAACTGGGACTTAGTTGGTAATAACTTCCCAACATTCTTCATTCGTGATGCGATTAAATTCCCAGACATGGTACATGCATTCAAACCAAGTCCAAAAACCAACCTTGGTGACATGTCACGTACATTTGACTTTTTCCAACACATTCCTGAAGCAACACGTACACTTACTGAATTATTATCAAATAACGGTACACCTGTAAGCTACCGTTTTATGGATGGTAACGGCGTACACGCTTACAAATTTGTGAATGCACAAGGTCAAGTCCACTATGTGAAATTCCACTGGAAGAGCCTACAAGGGATTAAAAACCTCACACCAAAAGAAGTGCCTGTGGTGCAAGGACAAGACTTTAGCCACATGACCACCGACTTGGTGAACAGCATTAACCGTGGTGAATTTCCAAAGTGGGATTTATACATTCAAGTGATTACACCTGAAGATCTCAACAAATTTGACTTTAACCCACTAGATGCTACTAAAATTTGGCCAAATGTTCCCGAGCAAAAAATTGGTCAAATGGTGCTGAATAAAAATGTAGATAACTTCTTCCAAGAAACTGAACAAGTTGCTATGGCACCTTCAAATATCGTACCAGGTATTGAGCCATCTGAAGACCGTTTGCTCCAAGGGCGTTTATTCTCATATGCAGATACACAAATGTATCGCATTGGCACCAATGGTTTGAGCCTACCAATCAACCGACCTGTCGTTAAAGTGAATAATGGCAACCAAGATGGTTCAATGAATATTAACCATACGACATCAGATGTAAACTATGAACCAAGTGCACGTGAGCCTCGCCCACAAGCACAACATGCGCGTTACAGTATCACGCCACTTTCAGGCACAACGCAGCAAGTTAAAATTCAAAAAGAGCAAAACTTCAAACAAGCGGGCGAATTATACCGCTCATTCTCTACAGCAGACCGTAAAGACCTGATCCAAAACTTTGGTGGTGCTTTAGCAGGTGCAGATGAACAAGCGAAATATAAGATTGCTTCATTCTTATATAAAGCAGACCCTGAATACGGTACAGGCGTAGCAAAAGTTGCCAAAGCAGATGTGAATCGTGTGAAAACAATGGCTGCACAGTTAGAAGATTAATTTTTCTATCAGTCGCCAATTCAGTGATATGCCCTTTGTTGGGCATATCATTTTTTTCTAAGACCAGTAGGTGATGTATGAAATATTTTTATGGATTATTACTGAGTATTGCCATGGCTGTGCCGCAATATGCTATAGCATCTACGCAAGAAGCAGTCCCTATGAGCACTCAAGAAACATTACGACAGTACTATTTCGATGCAGCTCGTACTGGTAATATACCCATGCTAAACGAGTTCATTCAAGCAGGTTTTGACTTAAATACTCAAGACAGTAAAGGCTATACTGCACTGACCTTAGCAGCATATCATGGGCACAAAGCCATGGTAGAACGACTCATTGGCGCAGGTGCAGATCCTTGTAGTCAAGATCACTCTGGCAATACCGCCCTCATGGGTGCAATTTTTAAGGGTGAATTAAAAATTGCTAGAATACTTATGAAAACGGCATGCTCTCCAAACCAACAAAATCTGTCTGGACAAACTGCGAGCATGTATGCAGCACTTTTTCAAAGAAAAGAAATCTTAGATGATTTAATTAAAAATGGCGCCAATACCCAAATGAAAGATGCTCGTGGTAACAGTGTAGATAATTTAAGCCATGGCGAATTTAAATAAGGTTTGCACCCTAAAGTCCTTAGTACTTCAGGGGTGTGGCTCTATACTTTTGCTCTAGAATATTATTAAAAATGCTTTCAATCATCCACACCCGATACAAACTATTGAACGTATAGGTTCGACCATCTACAGCAAGTACCAATACAGGAAATTCTGGCTGATCTTTTGATGCACATACAGTATCGTTGTCTTTTAATTGTTGTGTAATGTCTAAGTCAGTAAGGTGTTTAATCGCCAGCTTTTTCTTCATGCGCTGAAAATGTGGCGTATAAGATAAGTCTTTTCCTCTGGCCCATACCGATTTCAATATACGATACATAGCGTCTACACGGTCTTCTTCAGCAACACTATAGTAAAGCTTTGCCATATTCATGACAGATTTTTCTGTAGGACGACAAAAAGGAGTAAATGCAACTTCAGCACGCTTAGATAACCGTGTTGCCAAAGCCCAATCAAACTGGTCACGGCCATGATAAGTTAAAGGGTGTATCTTTAATTGAATATTATAATAGTCTGCCAAATCTTCTTTAATATAGGCCAGTAAGAGCCAACTAATCGGGTCTTCTAATGCTAAATATAAATCGAGTGTAGGATGCATGGCTTGTATATTGGCCAAATCTTCCGCATCACCCATTAAATGCTCTCGCCACTCAATATGGTTAATCAGAAAAATAGGATTATCTGTCAGCAGTTTTTGTTGTTTTAAACGGCGCGTCAAGCGTAATAAATTGTCTACCGCATTGTATTGGCGACCACCAAATTCAAAATAGCTGACTAAAAGTGGTTCATCATTAAAAATACGTTCTGGAAATTGCTGTGCTTGGTGCTGTCTACTTGCCATGGCATACAGTGTCCGTAACTTACCAGACTGCTGTTGCCATAACATATGAAATACATCTTCAAGCAAATATAAAAAATGATCATCACGTAAAGGTGTATTTTCTAAGATGGTCTTTGCTTGCTGTAATGCAGTTATATTTGGTAGTTCAGGCTGATCATCATAACCAAAGCCATGTTGCTTGGCTAAAATCTTCGCATCATTTAATGCATATTTCTGCCATTTTTCTTGGCTCATGCCATTGGGTGGTTCACCCACCTGACTCGAAATAATAATTTTTAATGGCTTAATACGGTCACTTAAAATTTCATTGAGCTGTGTCAGTTGCTGTACAATTAAGTAACTATAAACGTCGTCTAGGCGTAAGTGTATGCTTAATCCTTGTTCTATCGGTAGCACATCTTGGCGTTTGGGCTGTTGATAAAATAGCCT
Source organism: Acinetobacter boissieri (assembly GCF_900096955.1). Taxonomy (GTDB): domain Bacteria; phylum Pseudomonadota; class Gammaproteobacteria; order Pseudomonadales; family Moraxellaceae; genus Acinetobacter; species Acinetobacter boissieri. The sequence goes on from NZ_FMYL01000001.1 coordinate 457,174, forward strand.
TGATCTAACGGGGTCAAACCATCGGCGGAAAAAAGACATTACTTAAGCCTCTATTGAGAAAACGGTATTGTGTTGTTATGCGCAAAAATGGTTAACAACTGATGTTGTATCAGTTTAACAAAAAATAAGCAGGGCTTTACGTGATTTCACGCTAAATTATCATTTTTTATTTAGTTTTTTTACTAAATCGAATCATACATATATTTTAACGTACCATGACGTCAACATTGTAACGTCATGGCACAAATCAATCATACTTTATAAAATACGTACCGCACCTTTTGCTGCACTTGTCGTATGTTGTGCATAAATTTTAAGGGCTTTAGACACTTTACGTGGGCGGTCCTCTTTAGGGTGCCAACCGTGTTGTTCTTGAATCACACGGCGTGCAGCCAATGTTTCATCATCAACACGCACGTTAATGGTACGGTTTGGAATATCAATATCAATAATATCGCCATCTTCAACCAGACCAATTGCACCACCTTCAGCAGCTTCAGGGGAAATATGGCCAATCGAGAGTCCAGAAGATCCACCAGAAAAACGACCATCTGTAATCAATGCACACTCTTTACCCAAACCTTTCGATTTTAAGTAACTGGTCGGATAAAGCATTTCTTGCATACCTGGTCCACCACGTGGGCCTTCGTAGCGAATCACCACAATATCGCCTGCTTTAATACGCAAGTTTAAAATGGCATCTACAGCTGCATCTTGGCTTTCAAATACACGAGCTTGCCCTGTAAATTTCAAGATTGAATCATCAACCCCTGCTGTTTTTACAATACAGCCATCGAGGGCAATATTACCAAACAGCACAGCAAGGCCACCATCTTGTGAGAAGGCATTGGCTGCATTACGAATCACACCCGTTTCACGATTGCCATCAAGTGTTGGGTAGTAACGGTTTTGTGAAAAAGCCGTTTGAGTAGGTATACCACCGGGTGATGAGCGATAAAATTCATAAATATCTGCATCTTCGGTAGAAATAATATCCCACTTATTAATGGCATCAGCGAGTGTTTTTTCATGTACCGTACTAACACTTGTATCTAATAAGTTGGCACGTGCAAGCTCACCTAAAATCGCCATAATACCGCCTGCACGGTGTATGTCTTCCATGTGTACATCTTGTTTTGCAGGGGCCACTTTACACAATACAGGCACGTGGCGAGAAATACGGTCAATGTCTTCCATGGTAAAGTCGACACCTGCTTCGCTTGCTGCAGCCAATAAATGTAATACCGTATTGGTTGACCCACCCATCGACACATCAAGAGTCATCGCATTTTCAAAAGCAGCCTTCGTTGCAATCGAACGTGGTAACACACTGTAGTCATTTTGCTCGTAGTGGCGCTTTGCCACCTCAACAATCAACTCACCAGCACGTAAAAATAATTTTTCACGATTGGCATGAGTTGCGACAATCGAGCCATTACCCGGTAAAGACAAACCTAATGCTTCGGTTAAACAGTTCATCGAGTTTGCAGTAAACATACCTGAACATGAACCACATGTTGGACATGCAGAGCGTTCAAACTCTTTGACTTCTTCATCTGTATAGCTTTCATCAGCGGCTACAATCATCGCATCAACAAGGTCAATGGCTTTTTCATTGCCACGGAATTTCACTTTACCCGCTTCCATTGGTCCGCCAGATACAAATACCACAGGAATATTCAGACGCATCGCGGCCATGAGCATACCTGGGGTGATTTTGTCGCAGTTCGAAATACAGACCATGGCATCAGCACAGTGCGCACTCACCATATATTCAACTGAGTCTGCAATCAAATCACGTGATGGCAATGAATACAGCATGCCGTCGTGTCCCATTGCAATACCATCATCCACAGCAATGGTGTTAAATTCTTTTGCAACACCACCAGAGGCTTCAATTTGTCTAGCAACCAATTGACCTAAGTCTTTTAAATGAACATGACCTGGTACAAATTGAGTAAATGAGTTAACAACGGCAATAATAGGTTTACCAAAATCGTCGTCTTTCATGCCTGTTGCACGCCATAAGCCACGTGCTCCGGCCATATTTCTTCCGTGTGTCGATGTTTTTGAACGATAATCTGGCATGTGTTTTTTCCAAATGTATGCTTGAGATGGTCACAATCTCTGGCTAAATAATACTTCGATAAGTATGAAAGATAGTCAATTATTGCACCATCATACGGTGAAGTGAATGTATATCAGAATAAATATCTGTCATGCACAATGCATTTACAATATGTTGACTACACTCAGTTTACAGTGTCTTGTATCGTATGCATTGGCTTATCATGGTCGATATTGAAAATCACGCATATTGGAAGAAGCAATACCTAAAGTATAGGTCGGGTGAGCTTTCATCATTAAAACCAACTTTAAGTCGGTTAAACTTAAAGGCGTATTCTCAAAATCGAATCATCAATGAGTTGCGGTAATCTCGGATAAAGTGCCGATATTCTCATATGTTCGATTTAATCTCTTATGTTCCATTCTATAGAACAGTTAGATTTTCTAAAAGCTAAAAACAGATATAGTGCCTCAATACTACGCAAAACTTATATGAATATTTCTTTTCAGTACTATGAATCTTTTTTATATGAAAAAAGCGCTCATGATTTGAGCGCTTTCTCTTTTTATAAATATTTTATTTCCAGTCAATCACAACTCGGCGGTTAGGTGCATTACAACTTACACTTTGATGTTGTCTTTGCTCGCCTTTACATTGCTCAAAACTCGTAGTTTTATTGGCTGCTGTAACATCAATCACATTTTGACTCACACCAAGGCTAACCAGTTGTTTGGCAACAGTATAAGCACGTTGCTCAGAAAGTTTCTGATTATAACTGTAGCTACCCGTTGGATCTGTATAGCCTGTTATTTTTACCTCTTGTGCAGAGGCCTGTTTAATCTTTGTAGCAATGTCTTGTAGTGACAGTGATGTTTGCTCTATAGATTGAACATCTGATTTATCATAAGCAAAGAGTACATACGCCTGTTGTGGTGCTTTTACCACAGGAGCAATAACCGGTACGGGTACAACAGTATTATTGACGCCCCAATCCATTAACCCTTGGCACTCTTCACCTTTCCATGATAAACGTTCGCCAATATTGTGTTTATCGAAATCAATTCTAAGCTGACAACGTTTGTATTCATCGCTATTTGGTTTATGTATATCTAAAACATAATTCCATGTTTTTACAAAAAATATTCCTTCATTAAATTGAGGGTTACCTAAAATATGACGATATTGATCTTTGGTTAAACCTACATCTAAATTAGCAACAGTCGTATAACTATAACGCTGTACTTGTTTTAAGTAGCTTTTGCTGATGTCTGGAAAGCTAATCTCAGCAGTATCTGCATAAGTGTTTATAGTGGCAAGCATACAGCTAAGCCCAAGTATCAAACCGCATTGTTTTTTTGATGTCATTTTCATTTATATCACTCTCAAAATGTTGAATGAAGAGGAAGACACTACATGAATCTTCCTCGAACATATGGGTTTGAAATTAATCAATCACACCACTAATACCAACACGGAACAACGGTGAGCCTGTGTTACCACCAGCCACACCACCTGTCATAGACCAACGACCATTATCAGCAGTGCGTCTGAGTGTTGCACCCACTGCACCTTGGTTATTGTAGTAAGATGCACCTGCTGCATACGTCCATTTACCTGGTACAAATGGCGCTTGTTCAAGCGCAGCTGAAGCTGCAATACCTGCAGATAATTTATCTTCAAGTTTGTTTATACGGTTATTCGTATATGTGAAAGCTTGATTTAAATTATTTTCAACATTACCTACACGGTTATCTACTGCTGTCAGTGCATCACCTAAATTATTGTAAGCACTGCCTGCAACGCTATAGCTTGGTGCAGTGACTTGACCATTACTGTCTACAGTTGAGCCTCCACCAAGGTAACTTGCAAGATTACTATTCGCTGTATACAACTGACCTGCATTGACTGCATCAGTAGAACTTGCAGCCACTGTACCCGATGCAACGTTAGTCACTTTTTGGCTACCTGCATTAATGCCTGTGTTGCCTACAGATACACTACCCACATTTAATTGATCTGTTTTTACACTGCTTACATTTAGGTTATCTGCTGTTGCTACTTGATAATTGGTACTGCCGTCAGTATTTTTACTACTGGTCACCACAACATTATTGCCAGAACTAACAGTAGATTTAGCCTGTGTTGCTGCACTGTTTACACTTGCAATCGCATCGTTAATGGTGTTTTTACCTGTACCACCAATATTACTGGTACTGACGGTACCATCAGCATTGACTGTTGCATTACCACCAACAACATTCGCCACACTATTAGATACACCTGCAAGTTGGCCGCCATTGACAGCATCTTTAGAACCCGTGGCTACAGCACCATTGGCAACATTGGTAATAGTTGTGCCATTGCTACCACCACCTAAAGTGATCTTGTCTTTATTCACTGAACCATCTGCATTTTTATCATACTGCACTGCATTACTGGTTAAGTTACTTACATTACTTGCAACACCACTGATTGCTGTATCAAGTTGTCCTTTATTTACTGCATCTGTAGAAGCTGTACCTGCAGCTACACCTGTAATTTGTGTACCTGCGGCATTAATACCACTCGTAGTGACACTCGGGCCATTTACAATAGTTAAACCATTTGAAGTCAATGACACATTCGAGCCGACTTGAACACCGCTGTTATTCACAACTGTATTCCCTGCCGTTAGGCTATCTGCAACCAAGTCTTTTGCAGTAGAGACTTGATAATTCGTGCTGCCATCACTGTTTGTTGTCGGATCTATCGTTACATTTTGCCCAGCAGAAACACTTGTTTTCGCTTTAACCGCTGAACCACCTGCATTTTGTACAGCAGTATCTAAAGCACCTAATGCACCTGCAAGTGTATTTGATGTTGTCCCGCCCACGTTATAGGTTGGATTACTAATTGAACCATCACCATTAACGGTTGCACCTGCACCTAAAATATTGGCAACAGAGGCTGTACCTGCATCGACTTTATTATCTACCGTTTTAAGCTGTGCTACATTCACTGCATCACTATTGGCTGTACCTGCTGCAACACCTGTAATTTGACGGTATATATTATTTTCTGCATCACCCACAGCAACTGCACCTGTGGTTGATGTAGTAGCTGCTATTGCACTTGCATCAGCAGTTGATGCTTTTGCTGGTACAAAACCTGCAACCTTTTCAGCAGTACGAGCAGCTGAACCTGTTCCTAGCACCACCGAGCCGGCTGTAGTTTTAGTCACATTATTACCAACAACAAAGGTATTATCTGTGGATACAGTATTGTTATTACCCAGTACATAACTTTCGTTACCACTGACTGTACTTGGGTCACCAAATGCACCTGAGTTGTTACCAGATACATTATTTCCTGTACCAATACTAATAGATTGTGTCCCTGATGCTGTTGCGCCATCACCAATCGCTACAGATGATGCGCCACTTACGTTAGAGCCATTACCAATCACAACAGAATTAGTAGCTGTACTGTTGGCTAAAGTATTGTGCCCAAGTGCAATCGTACTATTTGCACCATCGGCCACAATAGCATTCACCCCCATCGCTGTAGATGCTACACCACCCGCACTTGAGTCATCTGTAGAGCCAAGAGAGCCTTTTGTACTGTCTCCATTGGTATGTGAGTATTTTACTCCTTCTGTATTCATTTTCTGAACAGTCTGAGCAATCGATAAACGATCAGTTGTTTCTTGTCCATTTTTGTCATACGTCAAAAAGAGTGACTCAGTATTACTATTATTGACACTATGATTTACAACTTGGTCTGCAATATTCACACTATTACCAGCACCATCTGTCACATTGGTAATATTATTTTTAATCACTGCATCTAGTTGACTTTTATTTACTGCATCTTGAGCATCTGTTGCATCTGCAACATTGGTCACTTTTGTTCCTGCAGCATTAATTCCAGAAGTCGTAATACTTGGCCCATTTAAAATGGTTAATCCAGTATTTCCAATAGATGTATTGCCTGCAGTCACGCTGTCAAAGCTGGCATTTTTATCAATACCTACCAGTAAGTTACCCGCACTGTCTGTGCTGGTCTTCACGTTCGCTGTGCTGTATTCGCTGTCCGCTTTGCTTCCCGTGCCTTTAATGGTCAGCGTTTCTCCTAACTTCTTGCTGACCGTGTCACCACTGTTCGCTGCAAAGTTTAAGCCGGCATTGGTTAGACTATTACTCACCGCATCTAACTGACCTTTGGTCGTTGCATCACTGGCATTAACACCATCTTTTACGTTACTGATGGTTGTACCTGCTGCATTCACCCCGTCTTTCGTCACACTTGGGCCGTCTTTAATACTAAAGCCGTTAGCACCATAATTAGTTTGGGCTGTGGTGTTCCCGTTGCTATCCACGGCTGTCACAGTGTTACCCGCTGCAGTGGTATTGGTGCTGTTGCCTGCACTGTCTTTGATCGTGTTACCTGCCGCAGTGGTATTGGTAGTGTTGCCTGCACTGTCTTTCAGATTTGTGCCATCGAGGCCATAGTTGGCTGTGGTATTCCCATCTTTTGAGGTGATGCTTGTGCCTGAACCTGTCAAACTCGCCACATTCCCAGCAGCATCTGTTGTGGTCACACCTGCATTGTTCAGCACAGTATTGCCCGCAGTCACGCTGTCAAAGCTGGCATTTTTATCAATACCTACCAGTAAGTTACCCGCACTGTCTGTGCTGGTCTTCACGTTCGCTGTGCTGTATTCGCTGTCCGCTTTGCTTCCCGTGCCTTTAATGGTCAGCGTTTCTCCTAACTTCTTGCTGACCGTGTCACCACTGTTCGCTGCAAAGTTTAAGCCGGCATTGGTTAGACTATTACTCACCGCATCTAACTGACCTTTGGTCGTTGCATCACTGGCATTAACACCATCTTTTACGTTACTGATGGTTGTACCTGCTGCATTCACCCCGTCTTTCGTCACACTTGGGCCACCACTAATGGTTAAACCATCATTGTTGATCGTGCTGTTACCTGCTTTCACACTGCCATCACTGCCCAAGTCCACAGCTTTGGCCAATTGAACTGTCAAACCGTCTGTGCCATTGCTCACCACACCAATGTTGCCATTAGTGAGTTTACCTGTATCTGTCACACCACCCTTAATACTTAACGTCTCACCCAACTTACGTGCAACATTATTGCCACTGTCTGCCGCAAAGCTTAAGCCTGCATTGGTCAAACTGTTGCTAACATTATCTGAGGCCGTTTTGAGTTGGTCTTCTGTGGCTGCTCTACCTGTTGTCGCTGTACCATCCCAATTGGTGTTAGTTAAACCAGTAACGGTCCCTGCCGTCCCATCAATCACTACAGGTTTAGATCCCGTACCTGAACCCACCGTCACTTTATTGGCCAAATTATAAACTACTTGATTGTCGCTGTTCGACGCCACCAAGTTACCATCGGTATTGGTGAAGTTAACTGTTTCACCCAACTTCACGTTGTCTGAATTGGCACCATTGGCTGTAATATTAAAACCACTGTTGGTTAGATTTGTTGCAACCGTATTTAACTGACTGCCATTAATCGCATCTTTAGATGTTGCAGAGATCGTTCCATCTGCAACATTAGTGATTTTCATATCAGCGGCATTCACACCTGTTGTGGTGACGCTTGGACCACCACTAATGGTTAGACCATCTAAAGTAATCTGTGTTGCACTTAAACCATCAGAAAAAGTTGTTCCTGTTGCATTACTTATTGATTTATTACCATTAGTATCTGTTATCGTTGTTCTAACTGGACCATAAACTGCAGTATTTCCTGCTGCATCTTTTACTGTCAGACCATTGGTGTTTAATACAGTATTACCTGTTGTGACACTATCAAGATTGATATTTTTTGCAAGATTATAAACCACTTGGTTGTCGCTGTTCGACGCCACCAAATTACCATCAGTATTAGTAAAGTTAACCGTTTCACCCAGCTTCACGTTGTCTGAATTGGCACCATTGGCTGTAATATTAAAACCACTGTTAGTTAGATTCGTTGCAACCGTATTTAACTGACTGCCATTAATCGCATCTTTAGATGTTGCAGAGATCGTTCCATCTGCAACATTAGTGACTTTCATGTTCGCTGCGTTTATGCCTGTTGTGGTGACGCTTGGACCACCACTAATGGTTAAACCATCATTGTTGATCGTGCTGTTACCTGCTTTCACACTGCCATCACTGCCCAAGTCCACAGCTTTGGCCAATTGAACGGTCAAACCATCTGTGCCATTGCTGACCACACCAATGTTGTTACTGGTTAGCTTACTGCTGTCGGTCACACCACCTTTAATACTTAACGTATCACCGAGTTTACGTGCAACATTACTCCCACTGTCTGCTGCGAAACTAAGGCCCTTACTCGTTAATGTACTACTCAAGCTATCGGAAGCACTTTTAAGTTGATCTTCTGTAGCTGCTCGACCTGTTGTCGCTGTACCGTTCCATGTAGTGTTAGTTAAACCGGTAACGGTCCCTGCCGTCCCATCAATCACTACAGGTTTAGATCCTGTGCCTGAACCCACCGTCACTTTATTGGCTAAATTATAAACTACTTGATTGTCGCTGTTAGATGCCACCAAGTTACCATCGGTATTGGTGAAGTTAACTGTTTCACCCAACTTCACGTTGTCTGAATTGGCACCATTGGCTGTAATATTAAAACCACTGTTGGTTAGATTCGTTGCAACCGTATTTAACTGACTGCCATTAATCGCATCTTTAGATGTCGCAGAGATCGTTCCATCTGCAACATTAGTGACTTTCATGTTCGCTGCGTTTATGCCTGTTGTGGTGACGCTTGGACCACCACTAATGGTTAAACCGGTATTATTCAGCGTGCTATTGCCTGCTTTCACACTGCCATCACTACCCAAGTCTACCGCTTTGGCCAATTGAACAGTCAAACCATCTGAACCGTTGCTCACCACACCAATGTTGTTACTGGTTAGCTTACTGCTGTCGGTCACACCACCTTTGATACTTATAGTTTGACCTAATTTACGGGCAACATTTGTTCCTGTATCGGCAGAAAAAGTGATTGGCTTAATAATGTCTGTAGATAATGCTGATAATGCAGTTCCAACATTATTTGCAGTTGTTGTTGTACCGTCTACTCTACTAATTGTATAGGTAGGTGCACTAACAGTACCATCAGAAGTGTTTAATGCAGATCCACCGCCTAAAGCACTTGCGGTACTTTTAGCAACATTATCAGTATACGTTTTTGTCAACTTCAACTGTGCGATATTAACTGCATCTGTATCTGCAGTTCCTGCAGCCAAACCATTAATTTGACGTGTAACAGTTGATCCATTACCAACAGCAACTGCTGCATTGGTTGATTTCCACACACCTGTATTTGTAGTTGAGCCTGTACCTGTAATTGGATCATAACCCGCCACACCAGACGCTGTCGATGCGTTAGAGTCTGAACCAATAGCAACACCTCCAGCTTGAGATGCTGTGGAGTTAATTCCAAGCGCTGTTGCATTCGCAGCAGCACTTGTATTTGCACCAATTGCTGTTGCACCTGCACCTGTAGCTTCGGCACCAGCGCCACTTGAACTACCTGAACCAATAGCTGTTGAATTTACACCAGAAGATAGAGAGTTAATCCCTATAGCCACTGAACCACTATTTGATGCACTAGACACTGCACCAATTGCTAAAGCCCCTTGGCCGCCAGCATTTGCTGTTGTACCTAATGCAACCGATGCATCACCAACTGCATTAGCAGCCATACCAAAGGCGCTTGAAAAAACACCAACAGCTTTAGCTGCAACTCCAACAACAACAGCTCCTCCTCCCGTTGCAGTTGTTTCAGGATATCCTGAGGGTAAATCTATACCTGTAATTGTTTTATAAACACTATTTGAAGAAGATCTGACTTTATCAATATCATCTCCACCAATCGCTATACTTGAGTTACCGTTGGCATTGACATTATTACCAAGAGCAACTGACTGATCACCTCTAGCTACAGCAACGCTACCTATTGCAACCGACTGAGAATTACCAGAGCTTGCAGTAGAGCTATTATCTCCTATAGCCACAGAACGCGATGATCCTGCTGTTGTTGAGGCACAACCAATCGCTATATTATTTGTATTTGAGCCACTGTTTGCCTGTGTACCACAGTTTGCAGTTGTACCTGAAATAGCTGTCCCACTTCCAGTTCCACCACCTGTATTAACTTCTGCATTTATAGAAGATGAAAATGTCAATAAAGCCACAGATGTAGCGACAAGTGCTGTTCGTGCTGACTTTTTCTTAGACTTACCTAATTCTGATACAACAACCCAACTATTTAGTGTTGCATTCCAAACTATTTTATAAACTTTATTCATGTTTTGAACCCTACCAGTAATCTAATTAACATAATTACAACGCAATATGGTATAACTACTTATTCTTAATAAAAAAACACACTCTTGTACATAATAAATATCATTTAATTAAACACAAATATAAAAATATTATTAAATGTAAAGTAAAACTCATTTTGGGCGTCAAAAATAGCACATATTTTTATAAAATTATCTTTGTATACAAACGAGCATGATTTGCTTTAAAAGTTATATTGTAAAATCTCATAATGTTATAATTAGAGATAGCCAAATCATACGGACCGACGTTTTGAATATTTTATTTGCTGGAACGCCTGAGTTTGCAGCCATTGCACTTAAAGCACTTATCAACAATACATCTCACAATATTATTGCAGTTTATACGCAACCTGATCGCAAGTCAGGTAGAGGCCAAAAAGTACATTGTTCAGAAGTTAAACAATTAGCATTATTACATAATCTGACTATTTACCAACCAAATAGTTTCAAAAAGAGTACAAATGATGGTCTTATTGCACAAAAAGAGTTATTGGAATTAGATATTGATGTAATGGTCGTCGCTGCATATGGACTCATTCTGCCACAAGAAGTTTTAGATGCGCCTAAGTATGGTTGTTTAAATATTCATGGCTCATTACTACCACGTTGGAGAGGTGCAGCTCCTATTCAAAGAGCCGTAGCAGCGCAAGATAACGAGACAGGCATCACCATTATGAAAATGGATCTCGGCCTAGATACAGGCGATATGCTACTCAAAACATCTTGTCCAATTACAGTACAAGATACATCAACCTCACTTTACGAAAAACTCGCACTACAAGGCGCAGCTGCTATTTGTCAGGTTCTTGAAACAGAACAAACTTTATTCGATTATTTACAAAATAGACAAGTACAGAAAGAGTCCGATGCAACATATGCTCATAAACTGGTAAAAGCAGAAGCAAAAATTGACTGGCAGCTCAGCGCAGCTCAAATCTGTGCCAATATTAGAGCATTCAATGCGTGGCCTATTGCATTTATTGAAACAGAACAATATAACTTACGTGTATGGTCAGCTGAGATTAGCCCAGATACTCCAACTTCAGCACATTTAGCAAGCCATGGGGAAATCTTAGAAATAAATACAGATGGTGTTTACATCTGCTGTGGTCAAAATAGTGTGATTTGTATTACCTCTTTACAATGGCCAAATGCAAAACCATTTACTCCACAACAAATTATGCAAGCCAATAAACTACACGTTGGGCAGGTGTTATAATGAATTACAATAAATATCAAACTCTCAATTTAAGAGCAAAAATTATTGATTTATTGGTTAAAATACAAGAAGGTGAATCATTATCAACACAACTTGACCAATATCTCAATCAAATTCCAGATCGTGATAAAGCATTATTTCATGAACTTGCGCTTGGTACACTGCGTCAGTGGTATGCGCTTAAATCCGCTTGCTTACCACTCATAAAGACCCCCATAGATAACAACACATTGCATGCAACACTATATTTAGGACTATATCAGCTTATATATACTCGCATTCCAGCACACGCAGCAATTTCTGAAACAGTCAATGCCATTAAACAACTAGAACTTGGTCAATTTAGTGCGCTCGTCAATGCTATTTTAAGACAATACACTCGTGCACCAGATGAATTAACTACTGCTGTTCAACAAGCCCATGCCTTACCAAGTTGGCTATACAAGCGACTTAAAAATAACTGGCCTGAATATTTAGATGACTTAACACAGCAGTTAAGATGCAGTAGCTCGATTACTTTGCGAATAAATCCACGTAAAATAACTCGATCAGACTATATTAAGCAATTAAAAGAACAGCAAATCAATGCGAGTTATGGTGAACTTTCAGAACAAGCTATCTACTTAAAGAGTGCTGTATCTATTCAATCCCTGCCAGGATTCAAGGAGGGTTTTTTTTCAGTTCAAGATGAACATGCACAATTATGTGGACAAATCCTACCTAACATTGATCATAAAATTGTTATAGATGCATGTGCAGCACCTGGTGGTAAAACTACACATATATTAGAGAGATTTACACCCCAACAGCTCATTGCTGTAGATGATAGCCAATCCAGACTACTTAGAGTCACAGAAAATTTACAGCGACTACAACTTGACAAACAAAATTTTAAAATTATTTGTGATGATGCAACGACTTGGAAAAACAACCAAGATGTAGATTTAATTATTTTAGATGCACCTTGTTCCGCTACTGGCGTAATACGCAAACATCCAGACATTAAACTACTCAGAAAACCTTCGGATATTGAAAAAACAGTTCATTTGCAACAAAGAATATTAGAGAATTTATGGCCTCAAATTAAAATAGGTGGGTACTTACTTTACATTACCTGCTCAATTTTAAAAGCAGAGAATGTAGATCAAATGGTTAATTTCTTTGAAAAAAACAAAAATGCTAAAGAAGAAAAATTACCAAAAACTTGGGGTATCGAACAAACTTATGGACGTCAATTACTACCAATACAAAACGTAGGAGATGGATTTTATTATTGTCTTATAAAAAAAGTGGCTTAATTTTAGCCACTTTTATAAGGTATTAAGCAAATTTAAATGCAACTAAACTAATTGCTAAAGCACTCATACCCACAACAAGGCCATACACAGTTTCATGGCCTTTGGAATACTTTTTCGCAGTAGGTAATAACTCATCCAAAGCTAAATAAACCATAACACCAGAAATTAATCCAAAGACTATACCGTAAATTACATCATTCAAATAAGGAGCTAAAAAGAAATAACCTATCACTGCACCTAAAGGTTCTGCTAAACCAGAGAGAAAACTTGCTCCAACGGCATACCATTTATTACGAGTTGCAATATATACAGGTAAAGCAATTGCAATTCCCTCTGGAATATTATGAATTGCAATTGCAATCGCTAAAGGTGCGCCAACAATGGGACTATCAAGAGTTGCAAAAAATGTAGCTAAACCTTCAGGTAAATTATGTGCTGTAATTGCAAACATGGTCAGTAACCCTGTTCTCATAATTTGCTGATGATTCATTTCAGATACTGTATTTTTTTCTAAAGTATCATGTGGATTCGGCACCAATCGATCCAAAATTAACACTAAAACCATACCACTTAAAAATGCAAATGTTGCAAAGCTATATCCTATATTTTCTGGATATACTGACGAAAAAGAAGAAATAGATTTATTAAGTATTTCAGTTAAAGATACGTAAACCATTGCACCTGCGGCAAATGCTAAACCAAATGATAATAAGCGTGCACTTGGTTGCTTAAAAAAACAAACAATAATACCGCCGATAACTGTAGCTAGACTAGCGGCAATCGTTAACATAAATGCAATAAATACATTATGATCAACCATATGGAAGAATCTCCTGAAAATAAAGTATTAAACACTTATATCAGATTTCATTTATTTTAGCTATGTAATCGGGACAGCCTCGCAGACAGCGGATGTATCGATAACGAGTTCAAGAATGAGGCGTTTGAATACACTACATTTGTTATTGGCATTTGCATATAACACATTGATTTTAGCG
>NZ_FMYL01000011.1 GCF_900096955.1 Acinetobacter boissieri
TTTATTTCATATCAGTGATAAAACTTAGTAAAAATCCACACAAGTTGTTCTTCAATTCTATTAATGATCGTCTAACTGATTCGTCATCAGTAAGCTAGGTCGGCCATTCTACTCCGTTTCCAAAGTTTGTCAAATGCTTTTTGAAAGTTTTTTTCACTACCCAACTAAACCCCCTTAACCAATCAATTCAAGACCTAAACCCCAAACCAATCAACTAAGCCATTGTTTATCAAGAAGTTTCTCTCAACAGCACCGCCGATGGATACGCATTATAGATCAATAATCTCCTAACGCAATACCTTTCTTTAATTATCTCATTCAGGTGCTCGGTTTTTACTCGATTTAACCTCGCATGAATAATTATTAGGCATTTTTACATATAAATTGAAATAAATATGATGTTAATTATTTATTCATGCGTATATGCAAGCCCTTTTTGGCTTTTTGAATCTTCTATCTGAGGGGTTGTGATATATAAAGCATAGTTTTGTTGATTAAATATTTGTTCGGCCAAGTGTCGAATAGTATTTTCATCAATATATTGGGTCAGCTGACTCGCTTGTTCAACATAATGACCATTTTCAAAATGCTCATGACTTAAAATCAATCTCTTTTGTAAGGTATTGATATCAACTGCTTTCATTTTTTCACTGTCTTGAAAGGTTTTGATTTGTTCTTGAATATCTTGTTGACTAATCAAATGAGGCAGTTGCTTTAGCGTCATTAAAGTTTGTTGCCAAAGCTCATCTGCTCGCTCCGGTGCTGTGGTAAAACTGATGTCGGTTTTTATCAGGTTATTTTTATCGTCAAGCTCACTGTTGACTCTCATACGATAAATGCCCTGCATTTGGTCTCTGAGTGCTTGTTTAAGATATTTATCTGCCAAATTTCGCACAATACTGATTTGCATTGCTATTTCTGGCTTCCATATCTGTTGGCTTTGACTCCACGCTTTAATCTCAGCGCGAGGTTCAATATTAATTGCAGCCACTTTTTTTAGTACGCCATGCTTTTGTATTGGATACGGCGTTTGTACAGCATTTTTTTGGCGTTCAATTCCCGCAAGGTATCTTTCTATGTCTGCCTGATAATTTTGTGGGTCTTGGGCTGTTAAAATATAAAATGTTACAGGTGCTATACGCATTTTATTCCACTGCTGCGTTAAAGCACTGGGTTTCAACTGCTTTAGTTCATCTAAACTCGGCTCAACCATATGTTGCTCAAATCTGAGCTGCTGAATATCTTGATTTTTTTTTGCTGAAACAGACGTATGCGCTAACGCTTTTTTACGCATAAGTGTACTTGCACTTGAAGTGAGTGCTTGTTCATTAAATAAGAGATTTTGCTGTGTTGCAGTATATATTTGTAGTAATGGTTTAATGTGATTTGCGGCAGCTTGCCCTGAAAATATGAGTTGTTGGGGTTGCTGTTCGATTGAAAATTGTGTGTTGTACTGTTTTTTCCATGCTTGGAATTGCTCAGGCTGCCATTGTTCTGGCCCTGTTTGTGATAAAAGTTGTGTCGTAATTTGTGCTTGCCATGGATTTAAGTCTTGACGTAAAAAACCAGCATTTGATTGTGCTGTGAAATAGACTTTGTCTTTTGCTAGATCTGTCTTGAGCCAAACAATACGGTCACCATTACTTAACGTCCATACTTGGCTAGATGGTAACTGTTCATCTTTACTTTGTGTTTGGATGTTCCCATGGTAGGTTTTGATGGTGAGTTGTGGGGTAACACTTGTGTTAGGGCTTGTAAATACTAACGGTTGTTGCTGGTAATGTTGTTGTAATTGTAAAACGTCATCCACTTGTGGCAATGTCAAATGGGTCATACCCGGTGCGCTGTATTGTAAAAGTTGGTCTGGTGATTGAAGCCATATCTGTATTTTCTGGTTTACTTCTTGAGAAGTAATGCTTGGTAGAAGTTGCAAAGCCTGTTGACCAATATAAACACTACCTAAATAGTCTTGGTTTTGTTGCCATAAAGGTACAATTTTTCGAACCCAGTCAGAAAACTCTCGCTGTTCAGGCTGTTTTAGCATATTTTCTGCAGTATTTCGTATGTCTTGTTTAATATTAGCGATAAGTGAATCTGGAAATTGATTTTGCTGTAAGCGCGCAATTTCCTCGAGTAAGATTGGCAACGCCTGTTGATGCTCTTGAGGCACAACATCTGCAAAAATACCCACGGCAAAACTGTTCGGTCCAATATCTGATTTTCTAACCACTAAATTACTGATCGGACCAGATAGTGCTTTGGCTTGTTGTCTGACTTGTTGTGTTAGAACATCTAACGCAATTTGTTGTAATAGTCGTTGACGTAAACCTCGTAAATTATTTTCTTTGGCTAAATGATCTGTAAAACGATAAATATATGAAATTTGACTACTTCCACTTTCACTGTCTTGTAGTTGCACAATTCTGAGTTGTTTTTTCAGTGCAACATCATAACTTGGTTTTTCAGCAGGTTTTTTTGTAGATCCCACCGCAAAGTACTGTTTAATTTTCACTCGAACCTGCTCGAAATTGACATCTCCCATGACTAAAATTTGCATGTTTTGAGGGATATACCATGTGTGATAGAACTGCTGTAACTGTACAAGTGGCATGTTTTTAATGGATTGCTCTGTACCAATCACTGAGCGCTCTGTATAGAGCGAATCTTTACGAATGGCTTGCATACGTTGTTCATTCATACGATCAGCAACACCGAGTTTACCTCGCCATTCTTCAAGAATAATCGCACGTTCTTGGTCAAGCTCTTGTTGATTAAATTGACTGGCATAGGCCATTTCGCTCAGTGCTTTCAAACTTAAATCAAGTGATGCTTTTCCATTCGGTGGGCTCATCATAAACATGGTGCGTTCATGGTTGGTCACAGCGTTATAATGCTTCCCTCTTTGCCAACCCTGTTGTTGTAAGTATTTAGCAACGCCCATATTTAATAAGGTACTATGGTGAAATACCATGTGTTCAACCATATGTGCCACACCATTTTGTTCTGGGGTTTGCTCTAATGCACCTGCATTGACTTGTAAGCGTATATCTATACGATTTCCCTGATTCGTCAGTGGCACAATAGTATAGCGAAGCCCATTTTCAAGCGTACCTGTACTCATTTTTGGCAGTGGACTTTGTGGAGTTAGACTCGCATGGTTCACTGTGCTTAAAACCAGTACAACAACTGCTGTAATATATGGCAAAGGTTTCAACATATTTTTTAATCTCTTTATATTTCTGTGAATATAAAAGCCGATGAAATTACGATTTTCATCGGCTTTTTTGACAATTTAAAGGGTTACCAATTCCAAGCCGCACCTAGCCAAATTTGACGACCTGTTTTATAGGTGATTGCGCTATTTAAAGTCGTTGATTTATAACTTTCTATTGCGGTATTAAAGACATTCATCACATCTAACGTCAGCTCAAGACTTTGGTTTTTAAACATCGGTTTGGTATAACTAAAACGCCAGTCATAAGAGACATAGTTTTTATATTTTACAGGCGTATAGAGCGTTGCATTTCCAACATAGCTTCCACACACACCTCCTGTGCCGTCACAGCTGAGGGTTGATGTTGAATATGATTTATAACCAGATGTATAACCAAGACGTTGTGTCCAGTTAAAATTCCAACGAGGTACCGTCATATCAATGTTAAAAAATGCGTTCCACGGCGTATTGTAATTTAATGCATCCATATCACCGCGTTGCATAAGTTTATTGTCAAATACCACCATATTTTCATCAGTATTGCTCACATCGTAGTAAGTCTGTGAACTTGATTTATTGTTGCTGTAGTTTGCAGCAAAGTTCCATGTTAAATCGACATATTTAAATTGATATGGACTGATTGGTTCAATGGTGAGAGATACTGTATTGCCTTTAGTTTTACCATCATTAGTCAAGTAATAATATTTTTGCCCATCGCTAGCTGTTGTACTGCCACGCCCAAATTGATCACGGCCTTGTCGATTGACATATTTTAATGTCCAAATTGTATCTGCAATACGCTGTGCAATACCTAAATTTAATTCATCGCTATACGGTGTTTTCAGATTTGAAATATCATAATCATATGATGCTTTAGTGAGTGAACCTGTGGTCCATGCACTACTGGCGCTCGTACGTGTTTGAACATAATATTCGCTAATGCCTTGACGTAATTTATATGCCAAGAGGCTTTGTGCATGATAACGGTTTGCGCCTGCAAATAAACGTGTTGTGTGATCACCAAATACATCTAAAGAACCAGATAATCGTGGTGAGATATTTAGATTACTCAAATAGTCATCGTAAGATAAACGCACACCTGCTGTGACTTCTAAATTTTTCCACAACATGCTGTCTTGTAAATATCCTGCATAGTTGGTGTAATTTCCTTTCACTACACGTGCAGGGTATAACGTTCGGCTTTTAAAATATTGCTCACCATCAATACACAATACATCACCAGATTGGCATACTGTTGCTGTGCTCCACGTTGGTGTCCCACGGCTGACCACAACATCATTAAAACGCTGATAGCGAGCGCTATAGTTGTTTACATCCAACCCCAAGTCAATTTGATGCTGAATTTGTCCCCACTGCATTGGATTGAGTTGATAGTCCTGTTTCGCTGTTAAGCTACCTTTTTTAGTGGCAAAATGCCCATACCCCCCATATTCACCAAAAGCTGTACCTACTTTAGACACTTCTGTTGAATTCCAGTTTATGGCTTTAGATGCTGTATTAAGATAACGACTATACCAACGAGCATAATAGTCTGCAGCATGTTGAATATCATTTTCTTCAAATTGATAGCCAATTAAGCTATTCACTTTACCCCAGTGTGCTAAATGCTCCCATTCGAAGTTAAAGCGATATCCCCCACCCGTATTTGTAAATGCTCCATCCTGTATGTCTTTTTTAATGTAAGTAGATTCATGTGGTGAATACATTGCAGTTGCACGCAACGTGTCACCATTGGTGAGTAAATAACTGCCTTTCAGTAAATAGGTTTCAGAGCTTCTATTTTGATCTTCCCACTTTCCCAACCCACTGTGATAAAAAGGAATATCAGATTCTTGACGGTTATATGAAAAAATAAGACCAGCTTGATCAGAGAGTGGCTGATTAATAGTGGCAGTGTAGAATTTTTTATTAAACTTAGGCTGATAATATAAGTTTGATGCTTGCTCAAATGCTTCACTAATACGATCATCGACATGATATTCAGTTAAATGATCGTTGGTGGTACGAAAAGAAATACGGCCAGAAGGTTTATTTAAATCAGGATCTTTCAGTTTGGCATCAACCACCCCCCCTGTAAAACCGCCATATTTGGCAGAAATATTTGAATCAAACACTTCTGCTGAAGCAATTAATTCAGAATTAATCCAAAAGCTTTGCGTACCTCCCGCAGGCAAATCAGTTGGTGAATAACCATCGGGTGTTGTTGTTAATTCACCATTATTTGCCCCGGGGTTAATGGTATTATTGTTTGATAGGCCATCAATTAAATAGCTATTTTGATAGAACTTTTCACCATGGAATGACACATTTTCGGGCTGTAATTCACCCGGTGTATTGCCATTGTCAGCTTGATTTGAAAACTGCACATTGGGATTATTTTTGAGTAACTCAGTCACAGAACCATTACGTGTGGGCATTTTTGCAATTTGTGCCGCTGTAATAATTTGTGTACCCATACTTTGGCTGGTGGGTGTCGATCGAACAACAATCGTATCTTCTTCTGCTGTATTCAATTTCTCTTCGGCATATGCGGCATTGACCAATGCGCAAAAAACGAAAAAGGTATATATGCGTCTATTCATGTGTATGCTCATTCCCCTACTGACAAAAATAACCATTTATTGATTTTCAACCACCACTCGCCCGTCTAAACGAAAGACAATATGAACGACTTGGTTTTTTACTACATATACAACGCGATAACGCCAGCGTGCCATGTCTTGCATCAAACCATTGACAAAAACACCTTTAGGCGTTTCTTCAATAATCTGAATATTTCTTACTGCACCATTTTCAGAGATATCAAATTGCACTTTGACACGCCCCTCTACCCCCAAGGCACGTGCACGACTTGGGTAATTCACTCTGCGACTAATCGCTTGTATGTCACTTTCTGATGTTGAAACGGATTGCACTATTTTTTCTGTTATTGGTGCTTGTACTGCTGTACTTTGCGTTGAGACAGTTTCATGTTCATGCAGCTGCTGTGTTTGTGAGGTAGCTATTGCGCTTTCAGCAAGCACTGTTGAATGGGTCTTCGCTGAATGAGTACTGTTTGCAGGGATTGACTGCGGGTTAGTCCGTTGCTTTTCTACAACAGGAACAACAGCTGTGATATTTTTTTCAGGTGTAGGTATCCGTTTTTGTTGCTTAACAGCGTGCTGTATTTTTGACGATGAATTCACTTGTATTGGGTTTACAGATACAGCAGGTGCTTGAGCAGATACACGATCGGGCTCAGATTGCCACTTCACTTGGATACGATGCGATGATGCATACGCACTAGATGTAGATACAGGTTTTATTTTTGCCAAAAAAATACTTTCAATAAATATTAAGTATATGAAAAATATGTGCGTAATGAGGCAAACTAAAAATATTGCAACTGGCTGTATGCTATAAAACTGCTTTCGAATACCCAAAGTGCAACATTACTGTAATAAAAAAGATAATGTTAATGATTATTATTTAATAAAGCAATATCTATTATTAAGGTTTTATTTTGACGTTTCATTGTTCTGACAAGGTTGTTACTGTCTAAGTTTTAAATGGCCTCTAATACAAGATTAGATTTTAGAGACCATACGGCTATTGCTAAGTACTTAGGCTTTACTAGAGCCCTTTTTTTCGCACTGACGCACATATTTTTCCACTTTTTCACGTGCACGTTGACGTTTTAATGGAGACAAATAATCGACAAATAATTTACCATTTAAATGATCCATTTCATGTTGAATACAAACAGCAAGTAAACCTTCTGCTTCAACATCTATATGTTGACCGTCTAGGTCAGTGTATTCTATGCGCACACGTGCTGGACGCTCCACTTTGTCATACACTTGCGGAATAGATAAACAACCTTCTTCATATTGTTGCATTTCATCAGTCAACGGCGTAACTTTTGGATTAATAAATACCATCGGTTGGTCTTTATTTTCAGATAAATCCATGACAATCAGCTGAATGTGCTGGTCTATTTGCGTTGCAGCAAGGCCAATACCCGGTGCATCATACATAGTATCAAACATGTCTTGCGCCAACGTTCGAATATCTGCCGTTACTTGCTCTACTGGCTTGGCAATAATGCGTAAACGTGGGTCTGGAAAGCTAAGAATTGGTAGTAAGGCCATATGCCCTCCTTAAATTTGTATAAATCATCACAATAAATCGTTTATTGCTAGAATATTAACCATAATTTTAGCTATTATAACTGAATCTCACCACTATCGTTTTGAGCATTACACAGATGAAAAAAAAATTTGATCATATTGGGGCAGTTTTTCAATATAAAAAGAAGCAACTGATTCAAAACATGACTGCAAAAACATTGGTTTCATCTTTAGTTTTAAGCAGCCTAGTTCTGACATCAAATGCGAGCATTGCAGCACCTGTTCAGTTGAATACAGCAGCGCCAAATGTATATGTGGTTAAAAAGGGGGATACTTTATGGCATATTGCAGGTTTGTTTTTACAAAAACCTTGGCTATGGCCACAAATTTGGGTAAAGAATAGTTATATCAAAAACCCCAATTTAATTTATCCGAATGATCGTATTTTAATCTGTAAAGACCAAAAGAATACACTCATTGGTAAAGATGAAGGCGATGGCTGTACAGGTGTTATTTCTCGTGCATCTGGTCTACAAACTGCTGAAATACTCCCTAGAATACGCGTGCAGTCACTGCCTGATTCTATTCCACTCATTCCTTTGAAAAACATTCAAGTTTGGTTGAATCACGCGACAATTATTCCTGCAACCTCGATTAAAAGCACTCCTTATGTTATTGGGGCTGAAAATGGCCGCTTAGCATCTGCTATTGGACAAAAAGTCTATGTGTCTGGACAAGGGTTAGATGTTGGTCAGCGTTACGCAGTGTATAAAACCATGCAACCTTACATTTTGCGCCGCCAAGATAAAACAACAGTAAATGCAGGAACTGAATTAGTTCAAACAGCTTCGGGAATTGTGACAGACGTTCAAAAAGGTATTGCAACCCTTGAGCTGACTAAAAGCTATAATGAAGAAGTAAAGCAAAAAGACTTAGTACTGCCAGAGCAGACGAATAGTCTACCAGGGCTTTTCACACCAACACCCGCATCAATTAGTAGTGGCAATATTATTCGTATTGCTGGTGCAGTATCCAATGCAGCTAAACATAGCGTTGTAACGATTGATCAAGGAAGCGCTCAAGGGGTTGAAGTTGGTCAGGTTTTCGATATTACACAAAATGCTGTGACTTATAGCGATTTAGACAAACGTGTTGTGCAGTTACCAACTGAAAAAGTGGGTCAACTTATGATCTTTAGAACATTTAACCAAGTCAGCTATGGGTATATTTTAGAAAGTCGTATCCCAATTCAACTCGGTGCTAAAATACAAGCGCCTGAGTAATTAAGATCGATTTATGTCTACCCAACTCTCTACACACCAATGTCAAGTGATTACCTTATGGTATCTCGTCCAGCATTCTTTGGCGAGTTACCATAAACTTCTAGATCATTTCGGTGACCTAGAATCTGTACTTCATCAGAAGTCTCTTTCTACGTGGTCAACACTAAAAATACATAAAACTCATATTGAACGTGCTAAAAACTTCAAACAACCTGAGCAACAACGACATTTTCAAAGTTTGATAGATTTGATTTGTCGCGAATGTGATTTTGTTTGCACACCATTAGATCCACAGTATCCCAAGCAACTTCTACATTACTCAGATCATCCACCCATCCTATTTGGGCAAGGTAATATTGAACTATTAAACGCACCGCAAATTTCAATTGTAGGCAGTCGTAAAGCATCTAAAGCAGGGCTTCAAATCAGTTATGATTTTGCATATTTTTTAGCAGAAGCAGGCTTTACAATTACCAGTGGGCTTGCAAATGGTATAGATCAAGCAGCACATGATGCAGCATTAAAACATTGTAGAACCATTGCTGTCATGGGAACAGGCATAGATAACACCTACCCTAAAACCAACCATTTACTCAGATCGAATATTATTAAACATGGTGGCACAGTTATTACCGAGTTTTTGCCATTCACACCACCATTGCAATATCATTTTCCTCGCCGTAATCGAATTGTAAGTGGTCTCAGCCTAGCTGTATTGGTGACACAAGCGTCTTTAGGTAGTGGCTCTTTAATTACTGCAAAAGCTGCTGCTGAACAAGGTAAACTTATTTTTGCAACACCTGGGCATATTTATGACAGCACATATCAAGGTTGTCATCAGCTCATTCGTGAAGGTGCAACTTTAGTTGATCACCCCGAACAAATTTTAGAAGATATTGCTTTACCAACACATTGGCACATTAAACAATCTGAAATACAGCAAGAGTCTCCCAACAGTGTCAATATTGCAGAGCACTTAGTTACTACTTACAACATACTCTCATGGCAAGGCCAAGATATTGATGAGCTTTCCAACAAAATACAAATACCAACCAGTATGCTTATTGCACATCTCATGGAACTTGAATTAGAAGGTCTTTGTATACAGCAGTTTGGTTTGTATTCTAGACATACGACTTCATCTCTCTAAGGAACGCCCATGACCCTCGTCTCTATTATTCAAGCTACAGAGGACTTGCATGCGGGAAAAGTGATTGCCTACCCAACAGAAGCAGTTTGGGGGCTTGGCTGTGATCCATTTAATGAAAGTGCTTTTCAACAATTACTCGCCTTAAAAAAACGCCCGATTGAAAAGGGGGTCATTTTACTGGCCAGTGAAATTGCTCAGGTCGAACATTTATTTAAAAGCTTAAATAGCAACATTCAACAAAAGATTATTTCAAGCTGGTATAAACAAAATCCTCACGCGAAAGCAACCACATGGTTATTACCATCTGATAGTACTGTTCCAAAATGGATTACGGGCAAGCACCATAGTGTCGCTGTACGTGTTACGAACCATTTATTATGCCAATCTTTGTGCGAGTCTTTTGGTGGCTTTATTGTTTCAACCAGTGCTAATCCAGCAGGGGCTTTACCTGCAAAATGTTTAAAAAGTGCCAAACAGTATTTTAATGATCAAATCACTTATTTAGATGGATCATTAGGATTATCTCCTGAACCAAGTCGTATTATTGATGCAAGCACAGGGTTGATTATTCGTGAATAAAAAAAAGCCCAGCTGAAAATGAGTTAGCTGGGCTTGAAAATGATGTGTGTTAATACACATCAGAGGGTTAACTGGTAAGTGATATCCGACTTAATCACTATGGATTCCATTATCTGCAAAAAGCTCACATTTTAAAAATAGTTTTAAACTATAACTAATTTAATTCAATCTGTGCTTTAACAATCCAATATATTCGCTATATATGGATTTTTTATACAAAAAACATCGATCAGTCTACATTTTACTCACCATTAGTCTAAGTACCATTGTATAAAAAAAAATACAAACAACTATAGCTAAATACTATTAGGCTATATTTTTAATCTATATCGTACTCATTTTAGTGTAAAAACCAATGACTATCATAGTTAAAAACTATAAATAAATATTGTATATGATTCAAAATATCACACAAATAAAAACCCCTGATACGCGCTAAGTGATTGCATATATTCAGAGGTTTTTATGTAAAATTGAATAAAGATTAAGTGACTAAAAGTAAAATTTTAGGCACCTATAACATAATACCACTGCTATTTGGATGTGTTTTTAAGTATTTAAAAATCTGACTTTGTGGCATATTTAAATTAATATTATGTGGTGGAATTGGTGACTGCAGCCATTTTTTATACAAATGATCCATTTTTCCAGAATCCCACATATTTAAAATGACCTTATCAGCAACTGTTTTTATTTTTGTATCATCTTTAGCAAACATAATGGCATATGGTTCTACTGCAAAAGGTTGCCCAGTAGTCACCACCTTATAATCTTTAGGGTGAGCAGACTTAGCAATTAAATTATTCAACACTGCTTCATTTTGTACAAAAGCGACAACTCGGCCAGACTCAAGCATTGCAAATGCTTCCGCATGATTTTTTCCATAAACAGTTGTAATTTCAATATTTTTTAGTTTTTTAGCTTGTAAAATATGTTTTTCAGACGTTGTACCTTTTGTTGTAGACACAGATTTACCATTTAAATCTTGAATGTCTTTAATAGCAGCATCTTTCTTCACTGCAAAACGCACTTCAGCAGCAAAATAGTTAATAGAAAAACCTACTTCTTTTTGACGATCTTTGGTGTTTGTGGTGGTGTCACAGACTAAATCAATATTTCCTGATTGTACTTCTGGAATACGCTGTTCTGCACTCACCTTTTTATATTCTACTTTTAAGTTAGGTAACTGTAATTCTTTTTTAATTTCAGTCGCAATATCATCACATGTATCAATTGCATATCCTAAAGGCTTACCATTGATTGCATATGACACAGGTTCTGAAGATTCAGAATAGCCAATAGTCATTTTACCGCTTGTTTTTATTTTTTGTAGAGTATCTGCTGCATGTACTACACCGACTAAACCAAATGTGCAACACATAAATATTGAGCATCGCAACGTGTTTTTTAAAAATGTCATTTATAAAACTCCTTATACTTAGAGGCATCTGACATAAACCTCCAGAAGATATAAAATTATTAAAAGCATGCTTCGCTATACATCACGAAAAATAACGCTTTTTATTTAATCATTTGAAAATATTTTATACATACATGTCACATATGAACATTAAATATAGCCCCAATGATCTACCCAATGGTTGGCATATTATAACAATTTAAAACATTTTATAACATTTTATAACAATTTATATGATTACATCTCATTTATTAGATAATTTTCTCTTGAGATCACTAAATATTTTAAATTATGAATTAATTTTCATTTTAAATCTAAATAACAAAGGACTTGTCAAACAGGGTAGATGTTTGACAAGTCCTTAAATATATAACGACTATTTAATTTTAAGCGCGTCTTTCATAATAAAGAATAAATCTGTTTGGTCAGTTAGACCAACAATATTTGCAGCTCTCGGGCCATACGCAGCAACACGGACTTGTGAACCCGTATGCTCTTGGCTACCTTTATCAGATGTTGCATAGTTTAGAACCATTGGCGCATTATCTTGAGTCAACAACTTCACTGTTTTACCAGGGCTTGGTGAATCTAGCGGTACAATTTGGCTCGTATGCGCATGATCTCCCGTTAAAATAATAAGCGTATCTGGGTTTGTTTTAGCAAAAGCCAATGCCGATTGAACCGCTTCGTCTAAAGCCAACGTTTCACCAATTTGACCACATGCATCTGCTTCATGGTTACGTTTATCAATAGATGCACTTTCAACTTGTAGGAAAAAACCCTTTGGATTCATTTTTAGTAGATTAATCGCTTTATCCGTCATTTCTTTTAAGCTAGGCGTAGACGCTTTATACTCTGGATTCGGTTGGCAACGCTCTGCTACTTTTTCATTACCCCCATGTACTGCTTCGGGACCCAACCATCTCACTGCTAAATTACCTGATGCAAATAAACCAAGTACGGGCTGTTTTTGATTTGCTATAGTGATTTTATCTAGCTCTGATTTATCTGTAACCACCTGATAGTTTTCAGTTTGAGCCTGCTCTAATAAAGTTTTACCCTGAAACTTCCCTGCAGTTGCTTTCTCTTGGAAGGATTTCATACCCCCACCAAAAGTAACATCAGCACGCGCATCTAATAACTGTTCAGAAATTGAACCCAAACCACCATTTTCTAAAGCCTCTTTTGGACATAGCTTAGTTGTAGATGATGGTGAATAACATTTGCGTTTTGGTACATGTGACACAAGTGCAGCAGGTGTTGCATCTTGTAGTTCAGAGGTTGTGACATTACCAGTTGCATAGCCTGCTTTTTTTGCCAAAGCTAAAATAGATGTTTGTGGTTTATCATAAATATCTACACCTAGGGCACCATTATATGTTTTAACACCTGTTGCCCACGCAGAAGCAGAAGCGGCGGAATCTGTCACATATTCAATACTTTTATCTTTATTTAAAGCGTATGTTGTATAACTACCTGTGAACGGTAAGGCATCTATACCAGGGAAATAACCACTTGCACCTTTAATATAGTTACGTGCACTGGTAATTTCAGAATCGCTTGTGCCATCACCAATAATTAAAATGATATTTTTAACATGACGGTTATTAATTGCAGCTTTTAATGCTTGGCTACGCTCTTCTTTTAAACGCGTTGCACCTGAAAATTGAGTAACATCACCTTTTACTTGAGGTGCAATTAAATCACGATTATCTGCATATGTTGTAATTGATAATACTGAACAGCTCACCAGTGCCATGAGTGTGGAAAGTACTTTTTTCTTATGTATCATGAGATACTTACCCCTATATTGATATTTATAAAAATTAAAATGGTATTAAAACTTAATTTTATGACACATTCATGTCATTATTTTTGTAATTTCAGAGATATAGCCATAAAAGTAGTTTCATTTTTTAATTTAAATATCGAACATCACACAATTTACATAGCCTCTACATTAAAGCGCATGTGTAATCACCATAATAATAAAGTAAGATATTTGATTCATGTGATCTCAATGAAAGGGTAATACAATGGCGAAGATTTATGATATTCCTGTTCAAAATATTAAAGGACAAGATAGCGACTTAAAAAGTTATCAAGGTCAAGTACTTGTAGTCGTAAATACAGCATCTAAATGTGGTCTCACACCACAATATGAGGGTCTGCAAAAGTTATATCATGATAACAAGTCACACGGACTCAGTGTATTAGGTTTTCCAGCGAATAACTTTTTACAACAAGAACCTGCATCTAACGATGAGATTGAACAATTTTGTTCTTTAAATTATCAGGTAGATTTTCCTTTATTTGCAAAGGTTTCTGTATTAGGTGAAGACAAACATCCGTTATATCAATACCTAACTAGCGCTCAACCACAACGTATAGGTGGAAAAGAGTTTACAGAGAAGCTTAAAAGTGCATCTATTCCTGTGGCAGATGAACCAGAAGTCTTATGGAACTTTGAAAAATTTGTGATTGGCAAAAATGGCGATGTTGTTGCTCGCTTTTCGCCAGACACACTTGCAACTGACCCAGAATTTTTAGAATGTATTCATGCTGAATTAGCAAAATAATAGGTTATTTTAATGAGAAATCATTAACTTATATATTTTAGACTGATGAGGTGCTAGTTTCACACTAGCACCTTTTAATTGACCACACTCTAAACATAAAAATTTTTGCCAAGCATGATCATCTACATCAGCTAAACGCTGGGTTTTATCTATCCAAGGGTTCCATACTACAGCGCCACTGGCATCGCTCTCTACATAGATGAGTGGCTTTTGTAACGAAGAGATTTCAAATATTCCTTGTGTCTTTAAATAAATTCTATCTATTTCTTGTTTAATTTCAATATATTCTTCTGCTTGTGTAAAACACTGCATATCTTGTAACTGGTCAATATATTCCGTATGACGAAGCCCTTTTATCTTTGCTGAAGCAATATCTGTAGGGAAATAGCTGTGCCAAGCAAATTCATATTCAAAACTTGCATCACCTGTATTTACTACTTCAAAATGTAATGTCAAATTCTTCTGACAACGTATCTTTATTTGTATTTGAAATGAATGATTCCATAAACTGCGTGTATGGGCTGTATCTTTTAATTGGAATACTAACTCGTGGCCTGTACTTTCTGAATAAATCGCATCAATTAACTGCCATGGAAGGTAACGAGCAAAACCATGTGCAGGGTATGTTGAATCTATTTTATGTCCACCAAACCAAGGAAAACATAGTGGAATACCGCCACGAATTGCTTTACCTGGTTTGTACTGATTCAGCTCGGACAACCAAAGTAAATCCTCTTTAGTTTGGTTTGTTTTAGACTGAAATTTTAAAATTTGAGCACCTTGTAACGAAATGACAGCACTACAAAATTGATTTTGAATCTCAATAATTTCAAGTTGGCTTTCAGATAAAACTGTATATTTCATACCGTAGATCGATTTTAAATCTGGCATATTATTCTCTTATTTTTTTCTAAATACATATCATGGGCATTATCATAAAATAAAGAGAAATAAAAAAGCCACCCTTAAGGGTGGCTTTTTCTACATCAACAATTTATTTTGCACGATGCTTCATTTTACGAATGGTTTCGAGCTGTCCTGCAACCTCTGAAAGAGATGCAAGCGCCGCTGCAGTGTCCAAATCACTTTTTTGATTCGCTAATAATTGTTCAGCATGTTTACGTGCTTCTACAATTGCGACTTCATCTAAGTTTTCTGCACGTACAGCAGTATCAGCAAGTACAGTAACTACATGAGGCTGCACTTCAAGTACACCACCTGACACATATATTACTTCTTCTGTACCATTTTCAAGCACAACACGTATTGGACCAGGTTTTAGCAAAGTTACCAGTGGAGCGTGACTTGGCATAATACCTAACTCACCACCCACACCTTTAGCAATCAACATAGTCACTGTGCCAGAGAATAACGACTCACCAACACTTACGACATCACATTGCATCGTTGCCATGAGATGATCTCCTTAAATTAGAGTTTCTCAGCCTTAGCAATCACTTCGTCAATGCCACCAACCATATAGAACGCTTGTTCTGGAATATGATCGTATTCACCAGCGAGAAGACCTTTAAAGCCACGAATCGTTTCTTTAAGCGATACTAGTTTACCAGGAGCACCCGTAAACACTTCTGCAACGTGGAATGGTTGAGAGAAGAAACGTTGGATTTTACGTGCACGGTAAACAACCAATTTATCTTCTTCAGCCAATTCATCCATACCCAAAATTGCGATAATGTCTTTTAGCTCTTTGTAACGTTGCAAGATGTTTTGTACTTCACGTGCAATGCTATAGTGCTCTTGACCAACAACCAATGGATCTAATTGACGAGATGTCGAGTCCAGTGGATCAATCGCAGGATAAATACCCTGAGACGCAATATCACGACTCAATACAACTGTTGCATCTAAGTGAGCAAATGTTGTTGCAGGCGATGGATCTGTTAAGTCATCGGCAGGTACATATACTGCTTGAATCGATGTAATCGAACCAGACTTAGTCGATGTAATACGCTCTTGTAGTACACCCATTTCTTCTGCAAGTGTTGGTTGATAACCTACTGCAGATGGCATACGACCAAGTAATGCAGATACTTCAGTACCCGCAAGCGTGTAACGGTAAATGTTATCTACAAATAACAATACGTCACGACCTTTACCGTTTTCATCTTTTTGATCACGGAAATATTCAGCCATGGTCAAACCAGTCAAAGCAACACGTAAACGGTTACCTGGTGGCTCATTCATTTGGCCATAAACCATCGCTACTTTGTCAAGGACGTTAGAATCTTTCATCTCGTGATAAAAGTCATTACCTTCACGTGTACGCTCACCAACACCAGCAAAAACAGACAAGCCTGCATGTGCTTTAGCGATGTTGTTGATTAACTCCATCATGTTTACAGTTTTACCAACACCGGCACCACCAAACAGACCAACTTTACCACCTTTTGCAAATGGGCAAAGTAAGTCAATGATTTTAATACCAGTTTCTAGTAAATCAGTTGATGCAGCTTGTTCTGCATATGATGGTGCAGGACGGTGAATTGGTAGATGAGACGATGCCTCAACTGGGCCCGCTTCATCGATAGGACGGCCTAGAACGTCCATAATACGACCTAAAGTTCCGTCACCTACTGGTACAGAAATTGGGCCCTTAGTATTGGTTACAGGTAGACCACGTTTAAGGCCTTCTGTTGATCCCATTGCAATTGTACGTACGATGCCATCACCAAGTTGCTGCTGAACTTCTAAAGTAGTTTCAGTACCATCAACATGAAGCGCATCATAGATTTTAGGAACACTGTTTCGTTCAAACTCGACGTCGATAACCGCGCCGATGATCTGAATGATATGACCGCTACTCATTGCTGTCTCCTCAATTCAAATTTCAATATTATTAAACGGCAGCGGCACCACCAACGATTTCAGAAATTTCCTGAGTAATCGCGGCTTGACGCAGCTTGTTATAAACGAGTTGTAAGTCTTTGATTAGCTGACCTGCATTATCTGTTGCTGCTTTCATCGCAACCATACGTGCAGACTGCTCACATGCGATATTTTCAATCACACCTTGGTAAACCATTGACTCAATATAGCGAACCAATAAACCATTCAGCAGTTCTTCTGCATTTGGTTCATAGATATAGTCCCAACCATAGTTACGGTCTAGGTCTTCGCCTTCATCTGCTTGTGCTAAAGGAACAAGCTGCTCAACTTTTGGCTTTTGTGTCATCGCATTGACAAAACCATTCGACACAAGATAGATACGATCTAACTCGCCTTTGTCGAAAGCATCAAGCATGATTTGTACTGAACCAGAAAGCTGATTGAGCGTTGGTGCATCACCAATTTGAGTATTTGCACCAAGCACTTTGCCGCCGTAGCTTTTAAAAAACGACACCGCTTTTTGACCAATTAAAGCAAATTGAACTTCAATTGACTGCTCTTTTTGTTGCTTAACGTGCTGAACAACTTTTTTAAACAAGTTAATGTTTAAACCACCTGCTAGACCACGATCTGAAGACACGATGATATAACCAACGCGCTTTACAGGACGATCTACCATGTAACGGTGTTTGTATTCAGGATTCGCTTGAACTAAATGAGCAATAACACGGTGCATATTTTCGGCATAAGGGCGCCCTACCGCCATACGCTCTTGCGCACGACGCATTTTTGAAGCAGCGACCATTTGCATTGCACGCGTAATTTTCTGCGTGTTTTTAATGCTGGCTACTTTGGCGCGAATTTCTTTTAAATTTGCCATATGCTTAACCTACTGTTCGAAAGTTTTTTACCACTTTCGAACATTGATCCGTGAAAACTTAGTAAGTTTGAGTCGCTTTGAAGTTCTCAATACCTGCTTTAATTTGAGCTTCGATGTCTTTGTCATATTTACCAGTAGCATCGATGTCTTTCATTAAATCAGCACGTTCTGAGCGGAAATATGCAATCAATGCTGTATCAAAATCTACAATCTTTTTCACTTCAACATCAGACATATAGCCTTCGTTTGAAGCATAGATTGAGACTGCTTGGTCAGCAATTGAATATGGTGCATACTGCTTTTGCTTCATTAATTCAGTTACACGTTGACCGTGCTCTAACTGCTTACGTGTTGCTTCATCAAGATCAGAAGCAAACTGAGCAAATGCTGCAAGTTCACGGTACTGCGCTAATGCTGTACGAATACCACCAGAAAGTTTCTTAATGATTTTCGTTTGTGCGGCACCACCAACACGTGATACAGAAATACCCGCATTTACTGCAGGACGAATACCCGCATTAAATAATGATGTTTCTAGGAAGATCTGACCATCGGTAATTGAAATCACGTTTGTTGGTACAAATGCAGATACGTCACCTGCTTGTGTTTCAATAATTGGTAGTGCAGTCAATGAACCTGTTTGACCTTTCACTTCACCTTTAGTGAATTGCTCGACATAGTCTGCAGATACACGAGATGCACGCTCTAACAGACGCGAGTGAAGATAGAAAACATCACCAGGATACGCTTCACGACCTGGTGGACGACGTAATAGTAATGAGATTTGACGGTAAGCAACGGCTTGCTTAGACAAATCATCATAAATAATTAACGCATCTTCACCGCGGTCACGGAAGTATTCACCCATTGTACAGCCAGCATACGGAGCAAGATACTGCATAGCAGCAGGATCAGCAGCGGCAGCAGCAACAACAGTTGTATATGCCATTGCACCCGTTTCTTCTAACTTACGTACAACGTTTGCGATTGTTGACTGTTTTTGACCAACAGCAACATATACGCATTTAATACCAGATTCTTTTTGAGCAATAATGGCATCGATTGCCATTGCTGTCTTACCTGTTTGACGGTCACCAATAATCAACTCACGTTGACCACGACCTACAGGAATCATTGTATCTACTGATTTATAGCCAGTTTGTACTGGCTCGTCTACGCTTTGACGCCAAATTACACCAGGTGCTACTTTTTCAACAGCATCTGTTAATTTTGCATCAATTGGGCCTTTCCCATCAATTGGGTTACCCAAAGCATCGACAACGCGGCCTAGAAGTTCAGGACCTACCGGAACTTCTAATACACGACCTGTACAACGTGCCTTTTGACCTTCTTGAAGGCTAAGGTAGTTGCCTAAGACAACGGCACCCACTGAATCCTGTTCTAGGTTCAGTGCCATACCAAATAAGCCGCCGTCAAATTCGATCATCTCACCGTACATTGCATCAGCAAGGCCGTGAATACGCACGATACCATCAGATACCATAACAATGGTACCTTCAGTTTTCGCAGTTGCGCTAGTGTCCAGATCGCTGATACGCTGTTTAATGAGCGCACTGATCTCGGATGGATTCAGTTGTTGCATTGCGCTATTCCTCAATCTTTTATTAGTTCAGTCTTTTGCTTTAGGCAAGAAGACGAGTCCGCATTTTCTCAAGCTTACTCAACGCAGAGTCATCTATCACTTGATCGCCTGCACGAATCACAACACCTGCAATAAGTGCAGGATTAACGCTTACAGAGACTTTAACACCACTGTTAAAGCGTGTTTCTAACGCTTTAGTCAGTAACTGTTCTTGTACTGCTGTTAACGGAAATGCTGATTCAATGGTGATATCAACAATTTTGTTAAGTCGTGATTTGAGCTCTTCATATTCACTTAATACTTGTGGAAGTAATGACAAACGGTCATTTTCAGCCAAAAGTAAAATGAATTTTGATAGTGACTCTGATTGTGCTTCACCTAAAACGTGCGTAAAAAGCTTTAATTGCCCTTCCGGAGTAATCTCAGGACGGTTCAAATAAGCGGAAAATGCTTCGTCTTGCACCGCAGCACTGAGCATTTGTAATGCATTTGACCAATTGTCAGTTACACCTTGCTCAGCAGCATAAGAAAAAGCTGCTTTAGCGTACGGGCGTGCCAACGTCAAGAGTTCAGCCATATCTCGCCTCTCTTAGAGTTTCGCAGCCAGCTGAGTCAGCATGGCATTGTGAGCTTCTGCATCAACATTTTGGTTAAGAATTTTTTCTGCACCATCTACTGCCAAAGCAGCAACTTGTTGACGTAATTCTTCGCGAGCAGCATTGATTTCTTGATCAGCAGTATCTTGAGCCTGTTGACGAATACGTTCACCTTCAGCTGTTGCCTGTGTACGTGCTTCTTCAACGAGTTGACTGGCACGACGATTTGCCTGTTCAATCAATTGTGCTGCTTGAACTTTTGCCGCATCAAGTTCATTTTTCACTTGAGCTTGAGCATCAGCAAGATCTGCTTTTGCTTTTTCTGCAGCATTTAAGCCATCAGCGATTCGACGTTGACGTTCACTAATCGCATTGATTAGCGGTGGCCAAACAAACTTCATGCAAAATATGACGAAAACTAAAAATGCAATTGCTTGACCAAATAATGTGTAGTTGATATTCATTGCAATTCCTCAATCACATAATTTTGGAATATACGAATTAACCTACTAAGCCAACAAACGGATTAGCAAAAAGAATGAATAGACCAATACCAACGCTGATCATTGGGATCGCATCAAGAAGACCTGCAACAATAAACATACGTGTTTGAAGTTGTGGTGCAAGTTCAGGTTGACGTGAAACAGCTTCTAAAAAACGACCGCCTAACAATGCAAAGCCAATACCAGTACCTAGTGCTGCAAGTGCAATTAAAAGAGCGACTGCAATCGCAGATAATCCAACTACTAATTCCATGAAAAAACCCTCAGAGGTTAGGTTATACCAAATTAAAATATAAATTACGCCTAACTCTATTAATACAGTTAGGCAATACCATTAATGTTTTTCGCTTGCCATACTCAAGTAAACGATTGTAAGCATCATAAATACAAAAGCTTGCAGCGTAATTACAAGAATGTGGAAGATTGCCCAAGGCACAGACAGCGCCCATTGTGCCCACCATGGTAGTAATGCGATCAGAATGAAGATTAACTCACCTGCATACATGTTACCAAATAGTCGTAGCGCCAATGAAACTGGTCGTGCTAGGAAAGTTGCCAATTCTAAAACTAAGTTTACCGGAATAAGCAATACTTTAAAAAACAAATTACTTGGGTTAAATGGGTTGAGTGCAAACTCGCCAACAAAACCACCCACGCCTTTTTCACGTAAACCATAAAAAATTGTCAGTGCAAATACAGACAACGACATACCTAAAGTTACGTTGATATCTGTCGTTGGAACAACTTTAAAGTAAACATGGTGCGGGTCCATATCAAATACATTTGCACCGATGGCCTGCGCTAGATATGGAATAAAGTCAACAGGGATCAAATCCATTAAGTTCATGAGGAAAATCCACACGAAAATGGTCAGTGCAAGTGGGGCGATCAGGCGAGATTTACCATGAAAGGTATCTCGAACGTTAGAATCAACGAACTCAACGATCATTTCTACTGCAGCTTGCAATTTTGTAGGTACGCCAGCATTTGCAGCTCTTGCAACCAACCAAAAAATAAAGCAGAAAATAACGCCAAGGCCAATTGACCAACCCATTGAGTCCAAGTGAATAGCAGAAAACCCCATCTCTTGAGCTTCTTGTGCATTCTCAGCCAATTTCCATGTCCCATCTGGCGTTTTGCCATAGGTCATATTGGTTAAGTGATGCTTAATATACTCGGTCGAAGTCAGGGCATGTTCTTCAGCAGCCATAAATCACACCTGGTCAATGTCAATTACGAAAAAGAGAAACGAATACTGCGTACTGCAAATGTATCTCGTGTCTCTCCAATAATATTCAATTTTATGTGCTTATACTTGTTTATCGTGTTCGTCTAGACACCAAAAAAGGTGCAACCCATGACATCATCTGAACAAGTATAAAACCACAAAACAATGCAACTGGTGACAACGGTTTAACATTGTTTAAAATTAAAGCAAATCCAATCATAACAATCGCAAACTTACCCATCATTCCTTTATACATATTTAAAAGCACTTGCCTTGAGGCACGTGCTCCTGCAGTACGAAAAGACTGCCATGAAAAATAGCTACATGCGAGCCAACAAACCAATGCACCAAGTGCAATACTTTTTGCCGCTGTCCCATCTTTCAAAAGCCATGCAATAAAGGCTGAAACTGGAATCATTAATGCTTGTAAACAGACCTGAGCTTTGGCAAAGCGTAGATCAATCATGCGCTTTACTTGAGCCATTTTGGCTGACACCTAACATGAATGTTCAAAAGTTTAACTCATGATCGTTTTTAGTCGCAGGCATTATAGAGGCCCCCCCCTCAACATGCAATCTTTTCCGACAGTTAGCGTCACCTTTTTGGTAAAAACAGTTTTTTTTTTAATTTAAGCTTAAGTTAAGCCTGTTTTTTAAGATTTGATGGATGTTTGTACGCATTGATGAATTTTTTGCGCAAGATCTGTCCATGCTTTAATAAAATCATTTTCCCCTTTTAAACTTTCATCAACAGGTTGAAATTGGATGGGTTGCAACTTCTGATATTGACTGCGGTTCGCCTGCCCTTCTGCAAGTAAACACATGCTTGGATAGGGTCTAGTGTCATTTAGGTATTTAATTTGCGAAACTGTCGGTGGTACATGCGGGTCACTGGTGAGTGTACCTGCAATTTTAATATTTAATGGCCGCTCAATATATTGGTACGCATCATGATAAGACCAATATTTAAGTGGTGCTTTATGTTGGCCAAATTGACGTGTAGCCAATAGGAATTTTTGCGAAAATGCACGAGCATTCGCCCAATATTGTGCTTTATATTCAGGGTGTTGCTTTGAGCGCGTTGCTGCAATAAAAAATGCTATTCTGACTGCATTATTTGGCTCAAGCCATACGTGAGTATCAACTGACTGTGCAATATCATTCCCTTGAACATCTCTTAAAGGCAATGTATTTAGCACACCAGATGACAGTAAAGAAAATGCTTTAGAGTTATCGGCCAACAGTTTATTCAAAGGTGCTTCATGTGCTTTACCCAACCAAATAATAAGTTCTGCATCTTGTATACTTTTACGGTTCTCTGGTGTTAGTTGTATGTCATGCCCAGATTGGTTGCCTAATAATAATTCTGGTTGCTCAATACCTTTCGTGACCTCTTGGGCAATCAAATACAGTGGGTGGATGGAAACGACTAGCCCTTTCGCCCATAGACTGTGACTGTAAAAAACCAACATCAATACTGCAACTAAACGTGCCATGTGCTATCTCATTTCTGCCAAACATGCTCTCTTGATCGTTATAATATAACATTTTACGTTATACTGTAACATATATCAGAAATATGCTAATATAGGCTTGAAAATACACACTCAAAATATCTTATTTTTTAAGTCAGGTAAATTATATGGCATCATGTACTCATTCACATGATAATACAGTGCATGGCGTACATGATCATGCAGATCTCAATACACGACTACTTGAAGCTGAAAGCCTATGTAGCAGTCATCATGCTCGCCTTACGCCTCTTAGAAAAGAAGTATTGTCTTTAATTTTACAGGCCCAAGGCCCAATTGGCGCCTACGATATTCTCGCACAAATTAAAAACACCTCCGATAAACCAGCAGCCCCACCCACTGTTTATCGTAGTCTAGACTTTTTGCTCGATATGGGTCTCATTCATAGACTCAGTTCAATTAATGCGTTTATTCCATGTTGCCATCCTAGAGAAGGTCATCAAGCTGCGTTTTTAATTTGCTCAAACTGTAAAGCAGTCAAAGAAGCTTCCGCTGACTCTGCACTGAACCAACTCTATACGTTAGCAGATTCAGATCAATTTAAGATTCACCATACCACGATTGAAATTTCAGGAACATGTAACCAGTGCAACCAAGCTTAACCCCTGAACTGATTTCACTCGATAATATTCATGTTCAACTTGATGAACGTCGTATTTTGACAGGTATAGACTTCACACTACATAAAAATGAAATTGTGACTCTCATTGGCCCAAATGGTGCGGGGAAATCCACTTTAATTAAAGTATTACTTGGGATTGTAAAACCCAGCCAAGGTCGTATTCAAAAATCGAGTGGCTTAAAGCTGTCTTATGTGCCACAAAAATTTCACCCCTCGTTAAGTTTACCTCTACGCGTCAAAGATTTACTCGACTTAGAACAATGTAGTAAAAAAATCAAACAGCAAATTATTGAAGAAACAGGTATTTACAAACTACTTGACGCTAAAGTGCAACTGTTATCTGGTGGTGAACGCCAACGTGTACTCTTGGCAAGGGCATTGCTTAGACAACCTCAAGTGTTAGTTCTTGATGAACCCATGCAAGGGCTTGATATTCAGTCTGAAGCAGAGCTGTATGCATATGTTCGTACACTACCTGAACGCTACGGTTGTGCTGTGATTATGGTTTCACATGACTTACAGTGGGTTATGCAAGGTACGCACAGAGTGATTTGTTTAAATAAACATATTTGCTGTAGTGGCTCACCTGAAAATGTACAACAACATCCTGAATATTTGGCTATTTTTGGTACACAACGCACGTTTTATCAGCATCATCATGACCACTGTGCTCACGGCGATACGCCAACTACATGTCAGCATGAGTCTACTCCTCATATTCACCCTGAAGCGGACGTATAAATCGTGATGGAATGGTTACAATTACTACTCCCTGCATGGGTGATGGGCAGCTTACTTATCTTCTTAACAGCCCCATTGGGGTGTTTAATGCTGTGGCGTCGTATGTCTTTTTTTGCAGACACGATGGCACATGGTACTCTACTTGGAGTTGCAATTGCAGGACTACTCGCACTGCCTTTATGGCTAGGTGTGTCTTTTTTAGCATTATTACTGGTCGCCATTTTATGGTTTTTACACGACCGCCGTTTGCCTAATGACGCCCTCTTGGCTTTATGCTCTGCAACACTGCTATGTAGTGGGCTTCTTTTAATTCAACAGCTCCCCCTATTAAGACCAGAACTACAAAGCTATTTATTTGGTGATTTACTCACCATTAACTGGTCTGATTTGCCATTATTTTCTGCTGTGATTGTCGTTGCTATCAGCATTTTATATATTTTTTGGAGACCTCAAGTTCAAATTGCCATAGATACAGATATTGCAATCAGTGAAGGTGTAAACGCAAAGTTACAACGTCTGGTCTTTATGTTGTTGTTAGCAATGTTTACTGTCTTAGCTCTACGTGCAGTAGGTTCATTGCTCATGGGTGCGCTGCTCGTTATTCCTGCATTAACTGCACGACTTTTGGCGCACTCACCTAAGCAAATGGTATTGTTTGCATTTATATTGGGTCAAGTCGCTTTATCTATTGGGCTATGGTCAAGTGCACTGCTCAATATTGCCACGGGCTTAAGTATTGTACTGACCATGGCAATATTGTTTTTTAGTATTTTCACACTGCAAAAGATCATTAAACACTAAAGACTACAAGAATGGATTTTCAACCTCTTGCTTATCTTGAATCTTAACTTTTTCGGGTAAGTCTTTTGTTTCTTCTAAAGCAGTGACCAAACTATTCACAAAGGATTGAAGTGCTTTTGCTGTTTTTAATCCATCTTGATCTTTACTGACTTGCAAGTTGCCATAAATATTGACCCGATCTTCGCCATTTTCCAAGGTTAAGTCATATATTGCAGATGACTCATCTGTTTCAAAGGGTTTAAACATGTTGTTATCCTCTATGTTATTGTGTGCGATGTATTGATTATGATTTAGCCATCATCTTCACAAAAAACTCAAGTAAATCCATCAATATTCTTTTTAAGAATAGAACTAAGCTACTGTGTGTGGCGTCTTTTGATACAACGTCACCCTCTCCTGATGGACGATTAGGTGCAGTAAATTGTTTCTTCAATGCGGTTAATTCTTCAGGAGTTACTTCTTGTGCACAATTACTTTTTGTATCTGTAGATAAATATGCAGGTGTTCGATTGGCTTTTACATCTGCAGTTGATTCTGGTAAATCGTAAACTTTTCTTTTCGTGGCTTCACTTAATGTTGGAAAAATATTTATACCTGTAAGTGCTTCAATTTGGCAAACACTCACCACATTCACCTGCAAAGAATTATTATTTGGTGCGTAATATGCACCAATCACCCCTGTTTTTGGATAATAGACTGCTTTAAACACGACAGATGGTACAAAAACACCATTACCGATGGTTTGAATTTTTTGTCCAGCAAAAATAGGCCCTGTTACCACATATACATCTTGCTTTTGTTTTGTGACCATTCCTCTGGTCGCTTCTTCAAGCATACGCCATATTTCTTGATTATTTTTAGGAGCTTGTGGCACCATATTGGCCAATGAAAAACTATCATATTGAGACAGTTCATCTGGCATATCACCATTAGGTGACATATGCCCTCGATCGTAACCCGAACCTTTATAATCTCTTAAAGTCGATCTATA
The DNA here is from genome assembly GCF_900096955.1 of Acinetobacter boissieri. GTDB lineage: Bacteria > Pseudomonadota > Gammaproteobacteria > Pseudomonadales > Moraxellaceae > Acinetobacter > Acinetobacter boissieri. The sequence continues at coordinate 26,702 of NZ_FMYL01000011.1, forward strand.
TATTGAACTGACCCGATCTTCTTCATGAAAGCTATCTTGGCGCTTAATCTTTTGACTCAAACGTTCAGGGGTTAAATATTCTGCACTCCAAAAAGGCGTTTTAGACACCCCAGAATACATCACATTAAAACCATGAAAACAAATCGGTGTTGTATTTTTCTTTAAGCTGTCTTTGACTAAATAAGGTGGTGCGTGGTTATAAAACTGGCTGGTACACGATGTTTTCGACCAAAGACTATCTGTTGTACCTGCAATTGCAGTATGTGGCAGTAATACACCAAGTACTATACTCAAGTAAATACCACTAGAAATTGTTGCTTTTTTACTCATAACATAGGTTTTAAAGCAATTTAAAGCAGTCTCAGACTTCATATTTTTTTCAAACAAAATAATTTAAGACGAGATTAACAATCTCACTTTATAAAGTATATTAGTGATGCGTTAATTGTTTATAGATTGGACAGTTTACGAGCATCACCTTTTATTTGCTTACAATAGTCTGTAAAGATACACGTACTTTTGTATAAAGCATCTTTTGAAGGGTGTAAAATAGAAGTCTAACTGTTGCTATATCATGATTTCAAAGCTCTGGAGTCGAACAATGCGTCATATTTTTTTCGCCACTGGCCTATTGGTCGGTTTCTCATCGCTTCATTCTGCATTTGCAGAACCTGCTGTACAGCCTGGACAAACACTAGAAAGTCTGTCAAAGGTTACAGTATCTACGACGGTTAATGATCAGCCAGGTTCTTTGGCTAAGTTGTTACAAAGTGGGGAGTATCAACTGATTTCGCCTGATCCAATTAATACCAATGCACCATCTGCTAATACAGATAATGCAGCTGTACGCTCACAATAAAATGTGTAAGCGGTAAAAAAACCGAGCGCTGTGCGCTCGGTTTTTTTATTTAAATTTCGATTTGGCTACCCATTTCCACCACACGATTGGTCGGTATTTGGTAGAAGTCACTCACAGGGCTTGTATTACGATACATAGAAATAAATAATTTTTCTCGCCACGGCGCCATGCCTTGACCGACTGTATGTATCAGTCTGTCTCGTGAAATAAAGAAACTAACATGCATCATGTCAAATTCAAAACCAAGCTCATGATATGCTTTTTCTAGTGCTTCTGGCACATTAGGCTGGTCTTTAAAACCATAATATAAAAAGATACGATAAAAACGTTCATCTAATTTTTCAATATACATACGGTCTTGATCGGACACAAAAGGTACATCTTGCGTGACCACAGTAATCATAATATTGCGTTCGTGAAGTACTTTATTATGCTTAATATTGTGGAGCATGGCATGCGGTACAATATTTGGCGTACCGGTTAGAAAAACTGCCTCACCGGGCACATACTTGGTGTCATCACTCATGCTTACGCTTTTAATAAATAGCTCAAGCGGTAGTGCATCTTTTTCTAAGCGTTGAATAACAATTTCACGACCATTTTTCCATGTAATCAGCACTGTAAATACCACAATACCAATCGCTAAAGGCACCCAACCACCCGCTAGAATTTTTAATGATGTTGATGAGACAAAAACGATATCCATCAATAAAAATGGTACAGTAAATAATGCCAATTTCCATATAGGCCATTTCCAACCAGTCCGAGCATACGCTGTGACTAAAATGGTACTACACAGCATAGTCATTGTTACAGCCACACCGTAGGCACTGGCCAAATTCGCACTGTTATGAAAGAGTAAAATTAAAATAACGACTGAAATATACAAAACCCAGTTAATAAACGGTAGGTAAATTTGACCTTGTTCTATATCTGAGGTGTGGTGCACAGTCAAGCGTGGCAAGTAACGTAATTGTATGGCTTGATTTGCCATGGAAAACACACCCGTAATCACAGCCTGTGATGCAATAACAGCAGCGGCTGTTGCCAATGCAATCATGGGGTATAAACCCCAATCTGGTACAAGCATATAAAACGGGTTTGAAATAGCAGTTGGATCACGCAGTAATAAAGCACCCTGCCCTGCATAGTTAATCATTAAGCAAGGACAAACCACCACAAACCACGCCAAACGAATGGGACTACGACCAAAATGCCCCATATCTGCATAGAGTGCTTCACCACCTGTAAGGGTAAGCACTACAGCACCCATGGCTAAAAAAGCCACACCTGGTTCTTGTAAAATAAAGTGAATTGCCCAGTATGGATTGATGAGCTCTAAAACAAACGGCGTTTTGATAATACTCACAACGCCTAACACACCAATAGAAATAAACCATGTAAGGGTAATCGGGCCAAAGAACTTACCCATGGTTGCCGTACCATGTCGCTGTACCAAAAATAATGCTGTTAAAATACCCAGTGCAATTGGCATAAGCCATTTATTAAATGCAGGGGTTGCAATACTTAAGCCTTCAACAGCAGACAGTACTGAAATCGCTGGCGTGATAATACCATCACCAAAAAATAAAGATGCACCAATAAAACCGATCACAATAAGTAGTATTTTCTTATGTCGATTCATTTGGTTAGGGCGTAAATTTAGCGCCAATAGCGACATAATACCGCCTTCGCCATTGTTGTCTGCCCGCATAATAAAAGTGACATATTTTATACTAATTGTGAGCATCATTGACCAAAACACCAATGACAAAATACCCATAATGGTCGCTTCACTTAAAGCGATATGAGCCTCGATAAAGCATTGTTTTATTGCATATAATGGACTTGTTCCAATATCACCGAACACTACGCCTAAGGCAGCCAGTGTGATCGCATATTTAGATGGTTTATAATTTGAATTTTGCATAAAAAAACTACGTTTACTCTGCACTTAAACGAGATTTTATCACTATATAATGCTTTTTACTGTAACTGCATGCGTTTTATCTTGGCAGCCTACATTTTTTTGGGTATGATCGCCCCTCATTGGTGAGGTGTCCGAGTGGCTTAAGGAGCACGCCTGGAAAGTGTGTATACGTTTGCGCGTATCGAGGGTTCGAATCCCTCTCTCACCGCCATATTTTATTCTTATAAAAACCATGCCGTATTAAAAAGCTTAAATCTAAAGGGTTTAGGCTTTTTTTATGTGCATGTAACACACATAAAAAAATGCATTTCGTTTATCTCGAAAGGACACATTACATCACCCCAATACCCTCAACTATGCTTTAAAGTACAATATCTGTACCGGTGCTCACCCCTGTAATACGTATAATTTAGGCAAAACATCTCTCATTTCTAGATCACTGTACCGATCACAATCACTAAGTCATATCTCGTCAACAAAGGATCTGTCTTTGACTCTTTAGCATTTAAATCAAAGCAATATTATTTTAAGCTTAATAATCACAATTTTAACAATGGTTAAAATCTATACCTAATCAGATTGCGATTAAATATAAAAATCACCCTGCAATCAAACTGTCACAATCTAATTTCACACTAATGATGCCCCATAAAAATGAGTATGTTTAATGCAAGACTCTGCCTCTGTACCGCATCGTGTAGTACCCAACACACCATCAAATAGCAATGTACATCAAACATCACCCAAATGGTTTAAATATGCATTTACTACAGTGATTGTTATCGCTTGCGCATATATTGCCTTACATTTAATGGGAGATTTATCAAGTGTACCTGCTTTAAGCTCATTTTCATTTTTTATGCTTGGATTAGCACTCATTACCGCTTTGGGTTTTGAGTTTGTCAATGGTTTTCATGATACAGCCAACGCCGTTGCAACGGTCATCTATACCAATGCTATGCCCGCACCTGTGGCTGTGATTTGGTCTGGTTTTTTTAATTTTCTAGGTGTACTCAGTGCCAGTGGTGCTGTTGCTTACGGAATTATTGCCCTATTACCCGTTGAACTTATTTTACATGTGAGTAGCAGTGCCGGTTTTGCCATGGTTTTTGCACTACTTATTGCCGCAATCATTTGGAATTTAAGTACATGGCTACTGGGTTTGCCAGCATCGAGTTCTCATACCATGATTGGTTCAATTTTAGGGGTTGGCCTCATGAATCAAATACTTCACTCAGGCTTTAGTAGTGGTTTGAGTGGTATAGATGTTACTCAAGTCATGAAAGTGGTTAAAGCATTACTATTTTCCCCTTTGATTGGCTTTGGTCTTGCAGCAATTGCTTTCTTACTCTTAAAAATCACTTTAAAAAATAAAAAAACAGAACTTTTTAATGCACCCGAAAGTAATAAGCCGCCATCATTTCTTACACGCTTATTACTCATTTGTACCTGTACTGGCGTAAGTTTTGCACATGGCTCAAATGATGGGCAAAAAGGTATGGGCCTGATTATGCTTATTTTAATTGGTATTGTACCGCTGGCCTATTCTCTTAACAAAACCATGGACAGCAATGAAGTCCAAGCCTTTGCTGCACTGTCTGAAAAATCAGCTCACATTTTAGCAGCCAACCCATCACACATGGATACAGTCACCGCACGCCAAAATCTAACGCAATATATTCAAGACAAGCAAATCACCCCAGAAACAATCGTTGCTGTTGCTACACTTTCAAATAATTTAGGAAAATTGGTTGCTGACTATAAAACCATGGCCAATATTCCAGAAAGTGCCACAATCAACTTACGTAATGATATGTACTTAAGCAGTACAGCATTAAAAACATTAGAGAAAACCAATCAAATGCCACCTCAACTTACGAGTGTAGATAAGGCAACTATTGGCGAATATCAAAAAGATTTAGATCAAGCGACGCAATACATTCCCACTTGGGTCAAAGTAGCTGTTGCGCTCGCATTAGGGCTAGGCACGATGGTCGGTTGGAAACGAATTGTTGTCACTGTCGGTGAGCGTATTGGTAAAACACATCTTACTTACAGCCAAGGAATGTCGGCTGAATTTGTGGCCATGGGAACAATTCTTGCTGCTGACAAATTTGGTCTACCTGTGAGTACGACACATGTCTTAAACAGTGCTGTAGCAGGTACCATGACGGCAAATAAATCAGGGCTACAATGGAACACCATTAAAAGTATTATTTTAGCTTGGGTACTGACCTTGCCTTGTGCAATGCTACTATCTGCAACCTTATATTGGTTATTTTCTAAATTAATTTAACTTTTGTAGCATAAAACCATGTCATTCATACAACCAGTTGCATCTCTTTAATTTAGACATGCAATTGGTTTTAAAACGTTACATCAATTATATATTTACAACTACCCCATTCAATACTTATTTGGGTTCACGGTGTGGCACCCATGAAACGATTGCACTCAAGGCTGCAAAGATTGCCATAATCATAATCATTGCTTCTGGAGAGTTGGTCTTTCCAAAGGTCAGTAACAATGAAGAAATAATGCCACTACCATACTGCATTGAACCAATCAGTGCTGAAGCTGATCCTGCCATTTGGGGAACAATGTCTAATGCAGCCGCAACAGATGTTGCCGCAACAATGCCATTCATTGAAAAAAATATGAGTAAGAAAATCACTAAATGTACTAGATTCAAATGCTGCGTATAAAACAAATAGACCAAAGTCAGCATGGCACACATAGACACCGTAGTTGCCCATTTAAGTAACTTATACAGTGCTATACGGCGTACCAGTTTTTTGTTGATTAAACTGATCATCATGACACCCATAATATTTAACCCAAACAGCCAGCCATAATGTTGTGAGTCAATATGATAATAAGAAATATAAACTAAGGGTGAACCCACAATAAACGTATATGCTGCAACATAAAAGGCAGTTAATGCTAAAACGTAACGCATAAATTGCCAGTTTTTTAATAGCGCCCCATAATTTAGAAAAGCATGTTTAATCGGTTGATCTTGTTGTTGTATTTTTGGGTTATGTGTTTCAGGCAACCTAAAGATACACACAAACATAATCATACCAATGACGGCCAACAACCAAAAGATCACATGCCAAGAACTCAGTTTCAGAATTTGCCCACCAATCAGTGGCCCTAAGATAGGAGCAACAGCCATAATTAACATGAGTGTTGAAAGCATCTGTGCAGCTTCTATTCGCTGATACAAATCTCTGACCATCGCTCTTGCAAGCATGGGTGCAGTACATGCCCCTAATGCCTGAAAAACACGCCAAAATATAATTTGATCAATCGTTTGTGAAAGTGCACAGCCGACTGAACCAATAACAAACAAAACCATACCAATAAAGAGTGGTTTTTTTCGGCCAATACGGTCACTTATAGGGCCCCAAATTAATTGTGCAATTGAAAATCCAATCAAAAAACTGGTGATTGTAAGTTCAACATGGCCTTGTAAGTCGCTCTGCATGGCGGGCATAGCAGGTAAATAGATGTCTATAGATAGCGATGTAAATGCCATTAATGCACTTAAAATTGCTAACAATGTGAGTTTTGAGGGCGTTTTTTCATGGGCCTGATTCATATGTAAGACCTTTCGTTCTATTTTTGCTTTATATTTTATTACTGGCCATTTTAATAAACTTCATATCTCTGAATATCGAAAAAACATGATCAAATCATAAGACATCTAATTAAATACAGTGACATTGTTCAATCCATGCTTGCTCACATCAAAATTCAAACGAACGTAACAATCTTTGTGACGTTTTTTATCTAAGCTAAATCAAATGAATTATTCAAGTGACTTTACTCAAATGTATGAAGTATTGGCCTATTTCTCTCTTTAAATTCAACATTAGCAGTCACAACTTAAATAACAAATATTTAAACCTTTTTTTCATCAATAATATCTATAAAACGTGCAGCAAGTAATACAGATAAATCATTTGGACTTAAGCCAATATCTAACCCTCTACGACCACCACTGACATATACTTTTTCAAGAGACTGTGCAGTCAAATCTATAATTGTTTTTAAATGCTTTTTTTGTCCAAGTGGGCTGATTCCACCCACCACAAAACCCGTTAAACGTTCAGCGTCTTTAGCCTCAGCAAGGACAAGTTTTTTACAACCCAATGCTGCCGCAATTTTTTTTAAATTCAGTTGATGACTTACGGGTAAAATAGCCACATAATAGTTTTTACCATCACTCACCAATAGGGTTTTAAACACCTCGTGTGCTGGCAATGCAAGTTTTTCCACGGCTTCTAAACCATAGCTATTGGTCGAATTTGCATCATGGATATACTCATGTAACGTATAGGCAATATTTTTTTGTTTTAACAGCTTACATGCAGGTGTCATGATTTCACTTTCTTTTTTTAGCACAATAAAAGGACTTATTGTATGATGAATCTAATAACCGATAAAGTATTAAAAACACATACTTATGATTTATATAGGGTTTTTAAAAATGAAAAAATTCTCAACCTATTGAAAGTAAATTCAAGTAAACTTTCAAAGATAAATTTGTCGCCATGTCTTGTGATCAAAAGAACTGCTTTTACAGACAAAGCGTAGTAGAATTTGCCTTTTAATTTTTCCCGGAAAGGCAGCGCCTTAACTCGATTTATGATGTTTTTCAAGGATTTTTTATGTTAGCGCTAGATATACAACATGTTAGAATGAATCAGCATGCTGTTGATAAAGCTCAGGCGTTACAGTGTCTAGTCAACATTTTAGTTGAAGACCAACTCGTTACCCCTGAATACTTAGATGGTTTAAAAGCACGGGAACAACAAAGTGCAACCTACCTAGGTCAAGGCATCGCAATTCCACATGGCACGCCACAGTCCAGACAATATATTTTACAAACAGGTGTCCGCCTCGCTCACTTCCCTGAAGGGGTCGTTTGGGATGGAGAAAATAAAATATACCTTGCGGTTGTTATCGCTGCAAAATCTGACGAACACTTACAAGTACTACAAATACTTACAAAAGCACTCATTAATGATGTATCTGATCGTGTAAAAAATGCGACTTCAGCAGAACAAATTATTGAACTCCTACAAGCACAACCACTGTCTTTAGCGCTCCACGAAAACTTGATTGAAACTCAAGTCCCTGCTATAGATATAGATGACTTATTTTGGCATGCGGCACAACGCCTAAAACAACAAAAAGCGGTTGAAGCAGGCTTTATTACTGCACTTGATACCAAGCAAATGATTCACTTAGGTGAAGGCACTTGGTCCATTACAGCCAACCAGCATGTACTTAACCCTGCTGTAAGTATTGTGAAACCTGAAACTGCACTTGAATACCACGGTGAAGTCCTCAATACCTTGCTTTGTGTTGCAAGCAATGACCAACTAGACATGCCTCAGTTTAACCGTTTGATGGACATTTTATTTGATCCTGAACAACTCGAAAAACTGACTCATGAAAATGACAGTCATGAAATTGCACAAATTATTGGTGCAGACATTATTCCAGATTGGCCATCACTACATGTGACGTTAGCTAACTCACACGGTTTACATGCCCGACCTGCCACCCAATTGGTCAATGTGACTAAACAGTTTACTGGCGACATACAAGTATCTGTAGATGACGGTCAGTTTATTTCGGCAAAAAGCTTAACCAAACTGTTATCGCTCGGCTGTAAACGTGGTCAAGTACTGACATTTATTGCAGAACCTGACACAGATGCAGTGAATGGTCTAAACGATGTCATTCAAGCCGTTAAAAATGGCTTAGGTGAAGACGTTGAACCCATTGAAGAAAATAGTGTTCAAGCCGTAGAAAAAGTTGAAGTTCTACGTTTTGATGAAAGTACCGAAGATCAAACCTCGGGTATACCCGCATCGAGTGGTCTGGCTTTTGGCCCTGCACACGTGATTAAACCACGCCAGTTTAACTACGAGCGTCAAAGCAAAAATATCAAAGCAGAAACTGAAAAACTTGAACAGGCCATTCAACAAGTACAAAGCAATATTAAAGACTTTATTGCAGAGTCAAAAATTGAAGCCATCAAGCAAATTTTTACAGCACATTTGGCCATGCTTGATGACCCAGACCTCATTCAAGGCGTACATCAAAAGCTAAAACAAAATCTCTCTGCACCTGCTGCATGGCATGAGCATATTGAAGCAGCTGCGACTGCTCAAGCATCGCTCAAAGACCACTTACTTGCAGAACGTGCAGCCGACTTACGTGACATTGGTGAACGTGTACTGGCTGTACTGTGTAATGCACCTGATATCATTGAACCCAAAGAACCGTATATTTTAATTATGCATGACGTTGGGCCAAGCGATGTCGCACGTTTAGATAAAGAACGTGTTGCAGGCATTCTAACCGCAGTAGGCGGTGCAAGTGCGCACAGTGCTATTGTTGCTCGTGCGCTTGGTATTCCTGCCATTGTCGGCGCAGGTGCTGGCGTACTCAACATCGAAAGTAATGCAACTGTACTGATTAATGGTGACAACGGCGACTTTGTAATTAGCCCTGAAGCATCACTGATTGAACACGCTATTGCTGAACGTGAACGTCAACGCCAAATTCGCATTGAAGCAGAAAAACACTGTCAAGAACCTGCCATGACCTTAGATGGTCATCAAGTTGAAATTGCAGCCAATATTGGTAAAGTCAATGCAGGTCAAAAAGCTGTAAAAGATGGTGCTGAAGCCATTGGTCTACTGCGTACCGAATTGGTATTCATGGCACACAACAGTGCGCCTGACGAAGCAACACAAGAAGCTGAATATCGCGTTATTTTAGATGATTTAGCAGGTCGTCCATTGGTTGTACGTACACTAGATGTTGGTGGTGATAAACCACTCCCATACGTACCTATTCCTGAAGAAGAAAACCCATTTTTAGGTATACGTGGTATCCGTTTAACGTTGCGTAAGCCTGACTTACTACGTAAACAGTTAATTGCTTTACTAAAAGCTTCAGATAATCGTCCACTGCGTATTATGTTCCCAATGATTGGGCGTGTAGAAGAGTGGCGAGATGCAAAAGTTATTTTAGATGAACTACGTGCCGAATACCCATGTGACAACCTTGAAGTGGGAATTATGATTGAAGTACCGTCAGCTGCATTATTGTCGCCAATTTTGGCGCAAGAAGTAGATTTCTTTAGTATTGGTACCAATGACTTAACACAGTACACCATGGCCATTGACCGTGGACACCCTGTGTTATCTGCAGAAGCAGATGGCTTACACCCAAGCGTACTACTACTGATTGATCAAACGGTACGTGCTGCACACAAACATGGTAAATGGGTCGGTATCTGTGGCGAATTGGCTGCAGATCCAAAAGCAGTGCCTGTACTTATGGGTCTTGGTGTAGATGAATTAAGTATGTCAAGTACTAGTATTCCACTGGTGAAAGCACAAATTCGTCAGTTAAATTTTGCTGAATGCCAACAGATTGCACAAAAAGCGTTGCTCTGTGACAGTGCAACAGCCGTACGAGAATTAGGTGAATAGCTATGGCCAAAGTATTAACCGTAACACTCAACCCTGCAATTGATGTCACGATTCAAATTGACACTTTAAATGTTGGGCATGTCAATCGCCAGCAATCTGCTCAAAGTCTTGCTGCAGGTAAAGGCTTAAACGTTGCCCAAGTGCTGAAAGACTTAGGCCATAGAGCCATTGTGACCGGCTTTTTGGGTAAAGAAAACCGTCAAATTTTTGATAAGCATTTCGCACATGAAGGCTTTGATAACCACTTTATTTATATTGATGGTGAAACACGCCAAAATATTAAAGTGGGTGAACAATCTGGCCGCATGACCGACATTAACGGTAAAGGCTTTGCAATCACTGAAGAAGACAAAAAAGCCCTACATGCCACCATTGAGCGTTTACTTGAGCCTGTAGAAATTGTGGTCGTTTCAGGCAGTTTACCACAAGGTTTTAGTACCACTGAATTGGTTGAACTGATTGAGTGGCTAAAAACCAAAGGGAAAAAGGTCGTAGTGGATACCAGTGGCCCTGCACTCAGTGCAGCCATTAAAGCCAATCCTTGGCTCATTAAACCCAATACAGACGAGTTAACTGAAGCGTTTCATCAGCCAGCGGAAACCTTTGCGCAACAAAAACAATTGATTCAAGATAACAACATTGATATTGAAAATGTTGTGATTTCTATGGGTGAACACGGCGTAAATTGGGTACACCCTGTACATCCATTACACGCAAAGGCACCAAGAGTACAAGTAAAAAGTACAGTTGGTGCAGGTGACTCTTTAGTCGCGGGTATGATTCATGGTTTTTTAAGCCAATACTCACCTGAAGAAACACTCAAAACAGCCACTGCAATTGGTAGCAATGCAGTGACTCAAATTGGATTTGCAATAGAAGACTTATCAGCGATTGACAATCTAAAACAACAAATCACTGTTGATTCTTTGAGCTAGGTGAATAACATGGAAGATACTAAACACATTCTACTTGTGCCAAATAGTGTAGAAAAACCCGTTAATGCATCAATTTTAGCGCGTAAGCTGGCACAAGCTGCAATACAACAAGGTTATACGGCTACAATTGCTCAGTCTCTTGAAGATGATGCGATTCACACAGTACAACAAGTGATTATTGTTGGTGACAAACCTAACAACACGCAAGTGCTTGCGGACAAAATAGTATCTATTGTGAGCCTTGATGTTGCACAAAGTCATGCCAAAGATATTTTGGCACATGCACTAAGTACAGCAACAACAGCCGATCAATTGGCTAGCACAACAACAGCTGCAACCCGCTTTGTAGCCATTACTGCATGTCCAACAGGTGTTGCACATACATTTATGGCTGCTGAAGCCTTGCAACAAGGTGCAAAAAAACACGGCTATGATATTCAAATTGAAACCCAAGGTTCTGTGGGTGCAAAAAATATTTTAACGGCCGAAAGTATTGCTCAAGCAGATATTGTCATTTTAGCCACAGACATTGAAGTCAATACCGATCGTTTTGTCGGTAAGCGTGTATACCGCTGTGCAACAGGTTTTGCGCTCAAACAAACCGATAAAGCCTTTGAAAATGCAGTCAAAGAAGCCACTATTTTAGATTCTGCTAAACAATCTACAACAGCACAAGCAGATAAAAAAGAGAAAGTCGGCTTATATAAGCACTTACTCACAGGTATCTCTTTCATGTTGCCTATGGTGGTTGCAGGTGGTCTTATTTTAGCCATCTCTTTGGTCTTCGGACTCACCCCTGCCGATCATACTTTAGGTGCAAACCTTGCCATGATTGGTAAAACAGCCATGATGCTCATGGTGCCTATGCTTTCAGGTTATATTGCTTACTCGATTGCTGACCGCCCAGGTTTAACACCAGGTTTGATTGGTGGCCTACTTGCATCTGGTCCTTTAGGTGCAGGCTTCTTAGGAGGTATTGCATCAGGTTTTATTGCAGGATACCTTGCACTATTTTTAGCCAAAAAACTCAAACTACCGCAAAGTGTTGAATCATTAAAGCCGATTTTAATTATTCCATTATTGGCAAGTTTAGTAACAGGCTTACTGATGGTCTATGTGGTGGGAACACCTGTCGCCTATTTATTTGAGATGATGAAAAACTTCTTAAATGGTATGGGCACGACCAATGCTGTACTCATGGGTATGGTACTTGCAGGTATGATGTGTATCGATTTAGGTGGCCCAATTAACAAAGCTGCTTATGCATTTACAGTCGGATTACTCACCACCAATACTTTTATGCCAATGGCTGCAGCAATGGCAGGTGGTATGGTGCCACCTCTAGGTATGGCAATTGCAACCTTTTTAGCGAAAGCGAAATTTGAGCAAGCTGAACGTGATGCAGGTAAAGCCTCTTTTGTACTCGGCCTATGCTTTATTTCAGAAGGTGCAATTTCATTTGCAGCCAAAGATGCTGCACGTGTTGTACCAAGCTGTATTTTAGGCGGTGCGCTTACAGGTGCATTGGTCGCATACTTCCACTGCGAACTTAGAGCACCACATGGCGGTCTCTTTGTACTCCTCATCCCAAATGCAATCAACCATGCAGGACTATATTTACTGGCCATTTGTGCAGGTAGTTTGCTTACAGGCGTTACATATGCCCTACTCAAACAAAAGCAACCTGAAGTGATTGCTGAAAAAGCATAGCTGATAGACGCTCATTAAAAGCCAAGTCATTGTACTTGGCTTTTTTATGCTTCATATAAAATTCACTCGACTAAATAATAACTAGAATTTATTTCATATTTTTTGAATAAGTTTATTTAAAACTTGATTAACGAAAAACTAAGGTTTTCAGTATACTGCTGACTAAAAATAAATGAGGTGGATAAATGAAAATTTTAGATGGCGGTGTAGGTAGAGAACTTGAACGCCGTGGCGCACCTTTTCGCCAACCTGAATGGTCTGCTCTTGCATTATGGGAAGCACCAGAGATTGTAAAACAAGTACATATCGATTTTATTCAAGCAGGTGCAGAAGTTATTACGACCAATAACTACGCTGTTGTACCGTTTCATATTGGCCAAGAACGATTTGAGCAAGATGCTAGACAACTGATCTCTACTGCAGTACAGCAAGCAAAACTTGCCGTCCAAGATACTCAAAAAAATACGCTCATTGCAGGCTGTATTCCGCCTTTATTTGGCTCTTACCGTGCAGATTTATTTGACCAAAACCATGTATCAGAGATTGCCTTACCAATCATTGAAACTTTAAGTCCTGACGTTGATCTGTGGCTTGCAGAAACTCAATCATGCTTACAAGAAGTTGAAATGGTACATGCTCTCGTTCCGAAAGATCACCGACTATATTGGGTGTCTTTTACGCTACAAGACAATATAAATTTAGCGCAAAGTCACTTACGTTCAGGTGAAACTTTAGCTGAAGCAGCTGTACTTCTAAAAAAACTGAATATTGATGCCGTTTTATTTAATTGTTGCCAACCCGAAGTTATTTTACAAGCCATTCACGAAATAAAACAGCTTGTGCCACACATTCAAATTGGGGCATATGCCAATGCTTTTGCACCCCAAGATGAAACTGCAACGGCAAATGATGGCCTAGATGACGTACGAGCAGATCTCGATCCAAACATGTATTTAAATTTTGCCAAACAGTGGCAACATGCAGGAGCGAGCCTCATTGGTGGGTGTTGTGGCATTAGTCCAGCACATATAAAACAACTTTCTAGCCATCTTAAAGAATAATACTTATGTCTTCTCGTAAAATTGGTTTAGTCGCGCTAACCGCACTTGTATTTAGCTCAATGGTTGGCTCTGGGGTATTTAGCCTACCGCAAAATATGGCTCAAGTCGCCAATGGCTCTGCACTCGTCATTGCATGGGCAATCACGGGGGTAGGAATTTTATTTTTAGCTTTTTCACTGCTGTATTTATCTCGTCAATTTCCAACACTTGAAGGTGGTATTTATAACTATGCACGTGAGGGCTTTGGTGAGCTGATTGGGTTTTGTTCAGCTTGGGGGTATTGGCTGTGTACCACCATTGGAATTGTGGGCTATGTCGTGATTGCATTTTCTGCACTGGGTATGTTTGTAGACAGTAAAGAACATATTATTTTCGGTGAAGGAAATACTTTATATGCCATGATTGGTTCGTCAATTTTTGTTTGGCTCATTCACTTATTGGTCAGCAAAGGCATTAAAGAAGCCGCTATTGTGAATTTAATTGCAACCATTGCTAAAATTGTACCCATGGTGGTCTTTATTATTTTTAGCTTTATCGCATTTAAATTAGACTTATTTAAATTCAACTTTTCTGATCTTTCACTACAAGTGCCTGTATGGCAACAAGTGAAAGATTTAATGCTCATTACTTTATGGGTATTTACGGGGATTGAAGGTGCTGTCGTACTGTCTTCTCGTGCAAAAAACCGTAATGATATTGGTAAAGCCACTGTACTTGGGGTCGTTGTGGCATTGGTATTTTATATTATGGTCACTGTACTGTCTTACGGCGTACTCAGTAGGACTGAAATTGCAGGCTTACATAACCCTTCTATGGCAACCATTTTAACGCATTTGATTGGTTTACCGGGCACCATTATTATTACTGTTGGTCTCATGATTTCTGTTGCATCATCTTATTTAAGTTGGACATTATTTGCGACAGAAATTCCATTTCTTGCTGCAAAAAATGGGGCTTTCCCTGCCATATTTTTAAAGACCAATACAAACAATGTACCTATTGCTTCGCTGTGGTTGACCTCTATTGTTGTTCAAATATCGTTAATTGCTGTGTGCTTTTTTGATAAAAACTATAATAATCTACTGCTCATTTCATCTGTCATGATTTTATTACCTTACTTTTTAGTCTCTGCGTTTTATCTCAAAACATCACTTAAATCAGGACATACCAAACATATCTTTATTGCATCTATAGCCACACTGTATGCATCTTGGCTCATTTACGCTGCAGGTCTGTCGCTACTCATGCTGTCAGGTCTTTTATATGCATTCGGTTTAATTATTTTCTTTTATAGTTATATTAAACATAAACGCAAACTCAGTGAAATATAAAGCATAAAAAAACGGTTCATAATGAACCGTTTTTTTACACCGTTAAGCGCTATTATTATTTCATTGAAAGCTCATATGCTTTTGCTTTTTCAGCATCGAACTGTTTTTCCCACTTACTAATTACTAGCACAGCAAGTGCATTACCAATCACATTTAATGCAGTACGTGCCATATCTAAAATACGGTCAACACCCGCAATAAATGCAAGACCTTCAAGAGGGATACCGACTGAACCAAGGGTCGCAAGTAATACAACAAAAGATACACCAGGTACACCTGCAATGCCTTTAGAAGTCACCATGAGAGTCAGTACTAAAACAATTTCTTGTGTCAGAGATAAATCAATACCGTATAGCTGTGCAATAAAGATTGCAGCAATACTTTGGTACAGCGTAGAACCATCTAAATTAAATGAATAACCTGTCGGTACAACAAAGCTAGAAATTGCTTTTGGTGCACCGTATGCTTCCATTTTTTGCATAATACGCGGCAGTACTGTTTCTGAACTGGCAGTTGAAAATGCCAAAATCAGCTCGTCTTTTAAAATTTTAATAATTGTGAAGATATTTAGGCCACAGAATTTTGCGACAAGGCCAAGAATACCTAAACCAAAAATTAAAATTGCGGCATAGACCAAAATCACTAATTTTGCCAATGGTACCAATGATGAAAAGCCGAAGCTTGCTACAGTCACACCAATCAATGCAAACACACCGATCGGGGCATACATCATTACAATGTGTGTCACACGAAACATTGCTTCAGAAACCGACTTCATAACATCAAGTAAAGGTTGCTTTGTTTCATTTGGTAGCGCAGATAAACCCACACCAAAAATTACCGAAAAGAAAATAATCGGTAACATTTGTGCATTTGCCATCGCACTAAAAATATTTGAAGGAATTAAAGATAAAATCGTTTGCACAAAACTATGCGTACCAGACTGAACTTGCTCTGTGGTATGTTCATATTGTGAAATATCGACTTTATGAAGTAGCGACATATCCACACCGTGACCAGGCTGGAACGTGTTTGCAAGAAAAATACCTAAAATAATTGCAACAGTCGTAATCACTTCAAAGTAAAGAATAGTTTTTAAGCCTAATGTTCCTAATTTCTTTGAATCGCCTACCCCAGCAATTCCTAAAATGAGTGTAGAAATTACAATAGGTACTACAATCATTTTAATCAGGCTAATAAAAATTTGGCCTGCAGGCTTGAGAAAGTTAGTTATAATGTAGTCTTTTATGTCGGGTTGATCATGCAAAATTGCACCAACAATCACGCCCAACACCAGAGCAATTAAGATCTGCCATGCCAGACTAATCTTTATTTTTTTCATAGACTCAAAACCTTACTTACTTTGTCTAAGCAATATTGCACGAATTCGCACACTATTCCTTAGAAATGGAAAGATCAAGCACATCAGTTATTATGACAATTTTTTGATATGCCCATTTAAAACGTGGGTTAATGTACTCATGGGCTGTGAATAGGTCAACAAAAAATTACACAATTAGTTAATAGAATCACAAAGATTAATTTAATTACTTTTTTATCAATTAGTTAGATTAATTTATATATTATGGATAATTTGACTAAAATTTAGATTTTCAATAAAAATAAATTATACCTAAATTTTACAAGGAATCTAAATGATGCATTATGTCACTCATTAAAAAAGTAATAATTCCTGTTGAGTCACCTAAGTTTTATTTAAAACTGGAGTGTCTTTAAAGCAATTTCTAAAGGTGAATTTGCTTGAGATTTTATGCATGATGATAGCAACTACAGGTTAATTTTTTGGCACCCAAGATCAGAGCAACCAACATCTGAGTCACTTATGCTTTTCTAAGTACTTTTAATTTTTATAAAACCGAGGTGTTAACACATCATTTTAACCTACCTAATATGACTCACACCCTTTTCAAGCCGAAAATATTTACTGATAATTCATAGTATTGTCTAATACTGCAATATTATGTTGAACTTTTATAAAGTGTAGATTTTTTATACTTACAAGTGACTCAATGCTCGTTATAATCAAGGCTCTATGTACAGATCATAACCAACAGAAAAAGCCATGACAAAACTGACCTGTTTTAAAGCCTATGATATTCGAGGCAAACTAGAAACTGAACTTAATGAAGATGTTGCGTACAAAGTCGGCCGTGCATACGGTCAAATTTATAAGCCAAAACAAATTGTTGTCGGTTGCGATGTCCGTCTAAGCAGTGAAAGCCTAAAGCAAGCCACTATTCAAGGGCTCAATGATGCAGGGGTAAATGTACTAGACCTAGGCATGACAGGGACTGAAGAAGTCTACTTCGGTGCATTTCACCTAGATGTACAAGGTGGTATTGAAGTGACTGCCAGCCACAACCCAATGGACTATAACGGTATGAAATTGGTTCGAGAAAACTCTCGCCCAATTAGTGCAGATACAGGCTTAAAAGAGATTCAAGCCTTAGCAGAGTCAAATACCTTTGAAGAGGTGGCTCACAAAGGCATCACGACAACATATAACATTTTGCCTGAATTTGTTGAACACTTACTGACCTATATTGAGCCTGAAAAAATTCGACCACTTAAATTGGTGGTCAATGCAGGTAACGGTGCTGCAGGCCATGTGATTGATGCTTTAGAAACACAATTTCAAACAAAAAATATTCCGATTGAATTTATAAAAATTCATCACGAAGCAGATGGTACATTCCCAAATGGAATTCCTAACCCTATATTGGTTGAAAATCGTGCGAGCACGTCTGAAGCCGTGCTCAAGCATAAAGCAGATATGGGGATCGCATGGGACGGCGACTTTGACCGCTGTTTCTTATTTGATGAAAAAGGTCAGTTTATTGAAGGCTACTATATTGTCGGTCTATTAGCACAAGCCTTTTTACTACAAAAAAGTGGTGAAAAAATTGTACATGACCCACGTTTAGTCTGGAATACACTCGATATTGTTGAAAAATATGAAGGCGTAGCTGTACAGTCTAAATCAGGCCATGCATTTATTAAGCAAGTCATGCGTGAGCAAAATGCAGTGTATGGCGGTGAAATGAGTGCTCACCACTACTTCCGTGACTTTGCTTACTGCGACAGCGGTATGATTCCTTGGTTACTCGTATCTGCGCTGTTATCTGAAACACAGCAATCATTGTCTTCGTTAGTTGAAAACATGATTGCGAAATTTCCATGCAGTGGTGAAATTAACTTTAAAGTGTCAGATACCCAAACTGTCATTCAGCGTATTTTCGATCATTATGCAGTAGCACAGCCAAGTATTGATAAAACAGATGGTGTAAGTTTAGATTTTGGCACATGGCGTTTAAATATTCGTGCATCAAATACGGAACCACTTCTGCGCCTCAATATTGAAGTTCGTGCAGAAGCAGCGGGTCGCTCTGTAGAGTCTTATGTAGACGAAGTAACCGCATTAATTACTGCTTAAAATGAAGCAGCAATAAAAAACGCAGCTTTGGCTGCGTTTTTTTATGGTTCAAATTACGAGTTATATCCTTTAGGATTTTGCTTTTGCCAATGCCAACTGTCTTTAAGCATATCTTGTAAGTTATGTTTTGGAATCCAGCCTAACTCATCTAATGCACGTTGATTATCTGCAAAACACACGGCAACATCACCGGCTCTACGCGGTGAAAATGTAAAAGGAATATCAATACCATTGACTTGCTCAAAAGTATTTTTAATCTCTAATACAGAGACTCCCTCCCCCGTACCAATGTTCCATGCTCTACAGCCTGTCGTTTTTAAGCGATAATCTAAAGCACATAAATGAGCACTCGCTAAGTCCACCACATGAATATAATCACGTACACCTGTACCATCAGGTGTGTTGTAATCATTTCCAAAAATAGCTAACTTATCTCGCTTACCTACAGCAACTTGAGTCACATACGGCATGAGGTTATTCGGTATACCTTGTGGATCTTCACCAATTTGACCACTGGCATGTGCTCCAACTGGATTAAAATAACGCAGTAAAGCAACCGACCAACGTGAATCTGCAATCGCAAGTTTTTCTAGTAACTGCTCAACCACTAATTTGGTATAGCCATAGTTATTATTTGGCATGGCTGTTGGCATAGACTCATTGAGTGGTGATGGGTGTTGGTCACCATACACTGTTGCCGATGAGCTAAAGACAATACGAAAAACACCTGCTTTTTCCATAGCCTTAAATAAGCAAATACTGCCTGCGATATTGTGCTCGAAATAAGACAATGGAAATTGTTGGCTTTCCCCAACAGCTTTTAACCCAGCAAAATGAATGACGGCATCAATTTTGTGCTGTGTAAAAATCTGATCTAACACCACCTCATCACGAATATCGCCTTCGACAAAAATCAGCGAACGTGTTGCCAACTGTTCTACCCGCTGTAATGCATTCACAGAACTGTTGCTTAAGTTATCAATAACAACTACGTCATGCCCCGCTTCGAGCAATGCTAAACAGGTATGCGAACCAATAAAACCTGCACCACCTGTCACTAAAATATTAGCCATGACTTTTTCCTAGTAATATTTCCAACAAGCCACGGGTAGAAGCATCAAATTGTGATAAATCAGTTGAGTCGCCATTGAGCACTGGCAAGAGCTGATTGGCAATTTCTTTGCCTTTTTCAACCCCCCATTGGTCAAAAGCATTAATGTTCCAAATCACAGATTGCACAAACACTTTGTGCTCATACAGCGCAATCATCATACCCAAACTATATGGGTTTAACTCATTCATGAGCATGGTGCTACTTGGTCGATTACCTTCATATTGCTGATAGTCAGGTAAATGATCCATTTCATCCTTGGCCAAAACATCATTGCCAAAAGCCAATAGTCGAGCTTGTGCCAAACAATTTGAAAGTGCTAAATGATGCTGTGTAACTAAGGCTTCAGCATTGTCTGCATAGGTAAATTGTTTTGCATTATAGCGTTGTACAGGGGCAATAAAATCACAACTGACAGAGTGTGTGCCCTGATGTAGCAATTGATAAAATGCATGTTGTGCATTTGGTCCCACTTCACCCCATATAATTGGACAGGTATTTTGTTTTATTTTTTTGCCATCTCTTTGGATAGTTTTACCATTTGATTCCATTTCCAGCTGTTGCAAGTACGATGTAAAGTACTTTAAACGTCCATCGTAGGGCAAAACTGCATGCGTTGGAATACTTAAGAAATTCGTATTCCAAACACCTAATAGTGCCAAAATCACAGGCATATTTTGCTCAAAAGGCGCATTTTGAAAATGCTGATCTACTGCATAAGCCCCAGATAGAAAGCTTTTAAAGCCCTCTACTCCAATAGTCAGAGCAATTGGTAAACCAATACAAGACCACAATGAGTAACGACCACCGACCCAGTCCCATAGTTTAAATTGACAATGCGGCGCAATGCCCCATGCAGTCATTTTTTCAGGTTTAGTAGATACACCAACAAAGTGACTCTTCACCACTTTATCATCATCGCCTAACGCTTTTTGTAGCCACAAACGTGCAGTTTGTGCATTGGACAGTGTATCAATAGTACCAAATGACTTCGATGACACAATAAACAGTGTGGTTTCAGGGCGTATTTGATGCAAAATATCAGAAAGTTGTGTGCCATCCATCGTTGAAACAAAATGCATTTTTAACGCATTTTTTGTATTCACTTTAAAATCAGATAAAGCATGACTGACCATGAGCGGGCCAAGATCTGAACCTCCCACACCAATATTGACCACATCTTGAATCACTTCACCCGTCACACCACGGTATTGGCCTGCATGAATTTTATCAACAAGCTTATACATCCGCTCTAGCTGTTCGTGTACTTGTGTCGCAACAGCAGTATGCGCTACCGTATTTTTAGGCAACCGCAGTGCCCAATGCATGACTGCACGCTGTTCGGTATAATTAATTTTTTCATCAGAAAATAATTTTTTAATCCAAACATCTAACTTTTGTTGTCTAGCAAATGCCATCAATTGATCCATAACCGACTGATCAACACGTTGCTTACTATAATCTAATGTTAAACCTTCAAGTGCTAGAGAAAAATGGTCAAATCGTTGGTGATCTTGTTGAAATAAATCTGTTAAATGTATAGAGGCAAGTTCATCTGCACGTTTTTTTAAATGATTATAGGGTGTGTTAATGGCTTCTTTTGGAAAGCGGGTAATTTGATCGCTCATATTCTTCCAACTCCTTCATATGCAAAGCCTTGCGATTTCACATAAGCTGCATCATAAACATTACGGCCATCAAGAATCAGTGGATGCTTCATGAGCTGATGTAGACGCGCGTAGTCTAGGCTTAAATATTGTTTCCATGCCGTCAGTAAACATAAGGCATCGGCATTTTCTACAGCTTCATAGCGAGATTCACATAATATTAAATCGCTACGTGGCCCATATTTTTTTGCAATCAGTGGTAATGCTTCAGGGTCATGTAATTGTACCGTCACCCCCTGCGCCCATAATGCCTCTAGCATGGTATGAATCGGTGAAAAATTAATACGTGGTGTATTTTCTTTAAATGATGCGCCCCAAATTGCAACCGTTTTTCCTTTTAAATCGCATTGGTAGTATCGCCACAATTTTCGAAATAACAGTTCTTTTTGTTGTTCATTAATGGCCCACACTTGCTCTAGCAAATCGCTTTTAATGCCTGTTTCTTCAATGGTTTGCGTAAGTGTAAGTATATCTTGAGAAAAATTTTCTCCACCAAAACCCACACCAGGGGCAATATATGATGAGCCAATTCGAGAGTCAGCACCAAGCCCCAAACGAACATTGGCAATATCAACATTAAGCTTTTCAGCCACTTGTGCCAAATCATTCATGTAACTAATACGTGTTGCTAGCATGCCTGACACGCTGAGTTTCGTAAATTCAGCATCTAAAATAGGCATAAATAAGTAATGATGATTGGCATTATAAAAGGGGCGTAACACTTCTTTTATTTTTTGTTTTGCGATATCACCATCGATACCAATCACAATATGCTCAACTTTAGTCACGCTGTCTAAAGTATTACCTTCTTGTACCATATCTGGTAAATAGCACCAATCGTCTTTCGTCGCAATCGCTTGTAGTTTTTTAGTGCCTTCTAAACCAAAACTGGATCCATTCACCATGAGTTTAGGATGAATCACCGGTTTATTTTGAATATCTTTTAGTACTTGTTGAGCCAATGTGTATTCATTCGAATTAAATGCAAAAAAGTACACATCTACTGACATGGGAATATCGCAAGCCACACAAATCTGTAGACTTTTTCGAATGATTTGTTTATTAATTAGCTCATTGACGGCTTTATCTTGATAAACTACCGAACAGAAGTCTTTATCTGTGGGGTACTGACACCAAAAAACTTGGTGCCCATACTCTGCAAATAAGCTCGCCATGACGCCTGCATGTAATGTTGTGCCATAAACAGCAATTTTCATGACTCACCTTTTATTATAATTGAAGTTCTTTAATCATGTGTTGAAAGTCTGCACCCAATTTTGGGTGAGATACACCATAGTGTAAAACCGCTTTTAAGTACCCCAGTTTACTACCACAGTCAAAGGTTTGACCTTGCATACGAAATGCTTCTACGGTTTCTTCAGTTTGTAGCTGAGCAATCGCATCTGTCAACTGAATTTCATTACCTGCACCTTTTGGTGTCGTTTCTAAAATTTTCATGACTTTAGCTGGTAGTACGTAACGGCCAATGACTGACAAATTACTGGGTGCTTGATCAATGGCTGGCTTTTCAACAATACCTTTCATTTTTACACTTTGGCCCACTGCAGGTGACTGAGCGACATCAACAATACCATATTGATTAACCAAATGATCAGGTACAGCTTCAACCATAATTTGTGCAGCATGAGTTTGCTTAAAGCGTTCAACCATTTGTGCAAGGTCACTGTGCTCGGTTTTATCTTTCACCAATACATCTGGTAGAAGTACTGCAAAATCCTCCCCACCCACAATATCTTTAGCACACAGCACCGCATGGCCTAAACCCAGTGGCTGTGGTTGTCTCACGCTCACAATAGACACATCACTGGGCACAATATTTTTAATTTCAGCCAATAGGTCATATTTTTTCTTATTTTCAAGTGAAGTTTCTAGCTCAAAATTACGATCGAAATAATTTTCGATAGATGCTTTTGATGAATGTGTCACTAAAATAATTTGCTTGATTCCTGCGGCAACTGCTTCTTTAACTACATATTCAATAGCAGGGCGATCAACCACCGTAACCATTTCTTTTGGAATTGATTTACTGGCAGGTAAAAAACGTGTTCCTAAACCGGCAACAGGAAGAATGGCTTTTGTAATCATAACAACTCTACTTTGCTTCATTAATAATATTTAAGGTGACTGTATTAACGCTCTTTTTTTGACTCATCTGAGGCATTTCCTTTAAACAACGAAGGCCCTACATGACCTGGTGCGTTCACACCTTCTTTTTTTAGCATCACCCATACTGTTTTAAACATAATTTTGAAATCAATCAATATATTTTTGTGATCAACATACCACACATCGAGTTTAAAACGTGCGTCATAATCTAATTCATTACGCCCACTAATTTGAGCCAACCCTGTCATCCCTGGACGTACCAATAAACGGCGGGCTTGTTCAGGTGAATATAGCGTTATAAACTCTTTCAGCATGGGGCGTGGCCCCACAACACTCATATCCCCTTTAATTACATTTAACAGTTGTGGCATTTCATCTAGACTTGTTGAACGTAATTTTTGCCCAAAAGGCGTGATCCGTTCACCATCGGGGAGTGCTTGACCATTGCGATCATATGCATCTTTCATCGAGCGAAATTTCATCATTTTAAAGAGCTTGCCATTTTTTCCCGGACGCTCTTGATAAAAAAACACGGGGGAGCCCATATTTTTTTTTACTTTCCACATCACATATAAAAATAAAGGGGACAACAACACCAATGCAATAGATGCAATGACAATATCAATAAAGCGTTTACACATGGTGATGACCCCAACCATTCATTAAACACATTAAAGTGAATAAATGATGTCTTACTACAATAAAATGACGGATTTTGATGGATATTTTACCCGATATTGAGATAAAGATTAATCATGTTACACAAATTAAAATGTCCCTTGCATGAATGTGATCATTTGCTGATTTACCAAATGGACATCGTAACGTGCTTTGACGATATCAAATGAAGCCTGTCCCATACGGGTCATATCTTGAGGCTGAGCAATCAGTTTAAACATGGCATTTGCTAACTCATCAGCCGAAGCAACATAAACTTGATAGCCATTTACACCATCCACAATGGTTTCTTTGCAACCCGGTGCATTGGTGGTAATGACCACTCTACCCATCGCCATGGCCTCTAAGACGGAGCGTGGCGTGCCTTCTCTATACGATGGCAAAACCATAATATTGCTTTGTGCCAATGCAGGCCTTACATCGTCAAGTTTTCCCCAATATTTAACCAGACCCTCATTGATCCAATCATCGAGTAAAGCCTGTGGAATGGCTTCTGGATTTTGATCAATCCAACCGACCAAATGAAACTCAGCCTCGGGGTGATTTTTTTTAACCTGCCGAATGGCATCAATATATTCGTAAATGCCTTTATCTCGCAGTAAGCGTGCAATCATGACAAAAATGGGACGGTTGTTTTTGTTTTGATCTTGAACCAAGGGGCAACGTTGAAAATGTTGCATATTTACCCCTGAACCACTCACTACCCCTGTAGCAACACCCTTGAGATACCCCAATTGTGCAATCAATTTTAAGTCATCTGGGTTTTGAAAAATGACTCGTGTGGCTTTAGATATTGCAAAAGAAAAAATAGTATCAAAGATTTTTTTAATATATTTAAAGTAGCCTGTGTGGGTCTCTTGAAAGGCAAAACCTAAACCGCTAAGTAGTACATAACGCTCACCAATACCCGCCATATAAGCAGCCAATGTGCCATACATGGCCGGTTTAATGGTGTAACTTAAAATTTTATTGGGCTGAATTTGCTTAAGCTGTTGATATAGACTAAATATGGCTTTACTGTCGTGCACAGGGTTCGTGCCTGTCTTTTTTAAAAAGTACCCATGCACATGAAAGCCAAGCCCTTGAAAATAGCCTTGCTCATTCGGGCACTCAGCCACATTGGGCGCTAAAATGTGAATCTCATTGCCTTGCTCGGCCAAAGCCAAAAGCAAATCTGCCCTTAAGTTTCGCACTGTGTATAAGTCATTAGAAATAATACAAAACTTTTTCACGTCGATGAACCTTGCAAATGTGAAATATACCAAGGCATGGCACGCTCAATGCCTTGTGCCAAATCAAACTCAGCGACATAGCCCAAGCGTTGCTGTATTTTACTAATATCTGCCTGTGAGTGTTTGACATCACCCGCACGAAAATCTCGATACACTACAGCATGTGCATGGTTTACACCGTGCTTCGCCAAAGTTTGTTTCAGTAGTTCAACCAATTCATTTAAAGTGGTACGCCCACCTACCGCCACATTATAAATCTGATTCAGGGCATTGGGGTCTGTGCTACAGGCAGCCAAAATATTGGCCTGCACGGCGTTATCTACAAAATTAAAGTCTCGGCTGGTTTCACCATCACCATTAATAAATAACGTGTGCTGTGCAATCATAGCAGCAGTCCATTTTGGAATGACTGCTGCATATGCTCCTTCGGGGGTTTGTCTTGGACCGAATACATTAAAGTAGCGTAACCCCACCGAGTTAAAATCATAACTGCGTTTAAACACACTGGCATACAGCTCATTCACATACTTGGTCACGGCATAAGGCGACAACGGATTACCAATCACATCTTCTTGCTTAGGTAATGCGGCATGGTCGCCATAGGTTGAGCTACTGGCCGCATAGACAAAGTTTTTCACCTGCGCATTTTTAGCCGCCACCAACATATTTAAAAAACCATCTATATTGGTCGCATTGGTCGCGATCGGATTTTCAATTGAGCGAGGTACTGAACCCAAGGCGGCTTGGTGCAATACATAATCTACCCCTGTACAAGCTTCTTCACAGTCAGCCAAACAGCAAATATCACCCTGAATGAATGAAAATCGTTGCCACTGCGTTGGTGTAACCGCCTGCCGTACTTGGTCTAAGTTATGCTGAAAGCCTGTAGCAAAGTTATCTAAGCCCACCACAATTTGGTCAAGTTTAAGTAGTTTTTCTAATAGATTTGAGCCAATAAACCCTGCTACACCTGTAATCAGCCATGTTTTCGCCTGTTGCTGTAGTTGCTCGCACTGTGCTTGATACGCGGTTGTCATTGTTTATCCTTCATTCTTTTGATAAATAGCCAGCCAATCATCACACATACGTGCAAGGCTGTAATTCGTTTCAATCTGCTGACGGTGCTGTTGCCCAAGCCTCTGCTTTTCATGCCCACTTAACGCACTGGCTTCAAGCAACTTGTCGGCTAAGGCTTGGCTATTTTTTGGTGGCACTAACCAATGTGGCGATGCTAAAACTTCTTTGACCCCACCGCAATCTGTTGCCACCACCACGCGTTCACAACTCATGGCTTCAGCCACCACTAAACCAAAGCCTTCCCATGCTGAAGACAATACGAAAACATCAGCCATAGGCAACCAGTGTTCCACGTGGAACTGCCTACCCAGTAAGATCACCTGTTCACTCAGTTGTTGTTGCATGATTAAGTCGCTGATCTGCTCACGCAATTCACCATCACCAATAATAAAGAGCTTTTTATGTTTTAGCGCTGTACATTTGGCAAAAGCATGAATCAGGTTGGCGTAGTCTTTCGCCACATTAAAACGCCCAATTGCCATAAAAACGACATCTTGTTCAGATACGCCATACTGCTGTCTATACTGTGTGCGGTATGCATGATTATACCGAAACTTACCCGTGTCTATACCATTGGTTACTGTCTCACTACGCTGTGCAGAAAAAGCACTTTGCGCAATAAAATGTTGCGTCGCCTCATGGCTGACATTGCTATTTAAATCGGCCAACGTATTGGTATAACGGTACAACATACACCGTGCTGTTCCACCAATGGCTTTACTATGGGCGGTACAAATCAAGCGAGGTATTGCACTCACTTTTCTCATCATACGGGAAAAAATAATGGCATGAAATAAATGTGCATGTACCACATCTGGTTGAAAATCTTTAAGAATGTGTTTAAAACGGCGTACCACTTTTGGCAATGCCAACATAGAATCTAAACCCAATGCACACAATTCTATATGTTTAGGAACCTGTGCCGTGACTTGACCTTTTAAGTAGGCAATTTTCACATCATGTCCACGCTGAATCAGTTGCGTGGCTAAGCTCAGCACCACATGTTCCGCACCACCTAAGCCAAGCCCTGTAATCAGCAGTAGTATTTTCATGCTAATTTTTCCGAGCAAATAAACGTTGCCACTGTGTAACGATCTGACCAATTTCATACACAGATACGTCTTTTAAGTTCGCATCTGCACACGTTTGATAATGTTTGCTGTTTTGCATCAATTGCATGAGACCCTCCGCCAAAGCAATATGATTTTCAGGCTCTACTACACTATTGTGCGTCGTTTTTAAAATTTCTTTCGGCCCTACAGGACAATCAAAGGCCACAATGGGGATACCAAAAGCCATGGCTTCAAGCAAAACCATACCAAACCCCTCTGAGCGAGAGCTTAATGCATAGATAGAGGTCTGTTGGTAATACGGCGTCAGGTCTGCTGTGGCAGGATGCAACTCAACTGAACCAGATAAATCCAACTGTTCTCGCTGTACAGATAGGTTCGCTTCTTCTACGCCAGAACCCACAATCTGTAACCGCCAATCTGGATATTTTTTTTGTACTAGACGCCAAGCTTCAAGCAATAAATCAAAGCCTTTTTCATGCCGTAAACGCCCTACACTCAGTACTGTTTTATGTTGCTGAGTTGCAGTGATGGTCTGTACTGCAAATGGCAGTGGATTATAAATACAACACAGATATGCCTTATACTTTGGCAAGTGCTGTTGCCACTGGGCTAAGTCATGTTGGGTAAGTGTGACCACGGCATCACAGTAACGTGAGGCCAATACACGCCCCCAACGGCGAAACTTTTGATTGAGATCAATATGAAAACTAAAATGCTCCCAGCAAATATGTTTGACCTTTAAACCGAATAACGCAGGCACCGTAAAGACACAAGAAATACTATCGACGACCACCAAAGTATCAATCTGATGTGTTTTTACATAATGGCGAATATTCCACATGCTCGCGATTGCATGCTTTTTCATCGACACTTTTTGGGTAAATAAGGCATGGTTTTTTACCCGTGCAGACAAGTCGAAAAATGGTTGATCACCTGCATAAATATTTAAAATATGTACCTCTGTATTGGCCTGCTGTGCCAGTGCATTGGCCAATAGCGTGGTCACACGCTCTGTACCCCCTGACAGATTCAAATTACCAATCAAAAAACAGATCTTTTGTCTGGTCATTATTTTAAACCCAAAGCACGCAAAGTACGATCAAACATTAAAAAACCCACCCCAAAACGCAAAAACAAACGATTACCACGGTTCAGTATGAAAGTATGCTCTAGCTTGGCTTGAGAAATTTGTGGTTTCAGTGTTGACCAACGAGCATACGCACGGCGGTAGCCTTCGGCTGAAATACTGTCATTAATGTACGACTGACTAATGGAAACCAATGTGGGTGCAAGCACAGGGTATTGTTTTAGATGTGCCAAATAATGCATTGCCCCCTGCCCTAAATCGTTAATATTTTTTTCAGACTTGGTGGCAGTAATGCCATGTAAGTTGATACGGTATTGCAACAAGATCTCAGAGCTAAAATACACCTGCTGTGCTTTAAAAAATAAAAATGGTGTGGTGTAAGCATCTTCATAGTTCCGCCCCACGGGAAATGAAATTCCATCAAACAAATCACGCTTATACACACGAAGCCAAGAAAACCATGCCGAGCGGTTAAATATACTCAAATATACATCATCAGTTAACGTATGTTGTCCTGTATAAGGCATTGCGGTTAAAAAAGGAGAAACTACCCCATTATCATTAATACGCTCCGCTTGAAACTGCACAATATCAAGGTTTGAATGATGGCTTAAAATTGCTAAGATCTCGTCAAAATAGTTGGCTTTGAGTAAATCATCTGAGTCTAGAAAAGCCACATACTGCCCCGTAGCGTGTGCAAGCCCTGTATTACGCGCCCCACTCAGCCCCATATTGTGCTGATCTATACACTGAAAGCGTTGCTGTACTGCATGCTGTTGCTGTGCCAAATACGCACGTGCCAACTGCATCGACTGATCGGGTGTGCCATCATTCACAAGTAGCACTTCAACGCCGTGTAATGGTAACTGCATACACACGCTATGTAGGCATGCCTCAATGTAGGCTTCAACCTTATAAATAGGAATAATTAAGCTCAGTTGCATGAAAGTGCCTACGAATGCAGATAAGTCGAGGGTTTAAACATACGCACATGCGTATTGAAAATCATGCCACCTCGATAAAAATAATTAAAGACAGTGAGAGACATTAATTCAGTAATAAGAATGGCAAAAATAGCCCCATTTAAACCATACAAATGAATAAAACTATAGGTCACGCACACATTAAACAACACCAATAGCATGGTTTTTTTATGCAAATAATCATAGGCATTAAACTTCATCAAATACTTTTCAGCAACGGTAGAGAGCCCAGAAAATAAGGTCACCACCACAGCAGGCAATAAAATATGGTTCACTTCGGCATAGGCTGGGCCGTATAGCCAATTAATAATGAAGTGTCCAAATAATGTAAAAAATAACAGTGCAGATAACGCCACACCTGCCACCAGACTATTTAAACGTGCTACTTTATTTTGGCTACGTTCAAATGATTTTTCCGCATAAATTTGCGTTAAGAATGATGAAATCAGAGCATTTAACACAAAGTAAAAACTTGCCCCCAACGTCATGGCTACGGTGTAAATACCTAAATCATGTTGTGATGACAATCCTAAAAATAACTGCGATGTTTTAGTAAAAATCGCAATCGATAAACTATACAATACCAACTTTTTACCTACACCCAGCATATAGTGGCGGTATTGCTTCGCATGCTGTTGCAATAAACCAGATTGCATCACTTTGTACTTTTCAAACAACACACGGCGCATCATAAATGGAATAAACGCCACCAATACAATGGGAATACTCAAATATGCTACAGGCAACTGCCATTCGGCAATCGCATAACGTACCGCAAGACTCACAATAATGGCTGTGACATTGCACAAGGTGTTTAAATGCGATTGCAAAGTAGCATTAAAGTAAATGCTATATACATCGTGTAAGGCAAAATATACCGCTACACAAGAGGCCAATGAAAAGATAAACGTTAGCTGATCTACAGAAAAATATAGGTAAGCTAAAACAACACTGGCAAATAGGGTATACAGCACATTACGGGTTTGTTTGGTGGCATAAATAATACGCTCACCTGTTTGCTGTCGCTTACTGGTCTTTTGAAAAATAATATTGTCCGAGCCAAACATAGCCAATGTTTG
This sequence comes from Acinetobacter boissieri, assembly GCF_900096955.1. Classification (GTDB taxonomy): domain Bacteria; phylum Pseudomonadota; class Gammaproteobacteria; order Pseudomonadales; family Moraxellaceae; genus Acinetobacter; species Acinetobacter boissieri. The sequence continues at coordinate 57,619 of NZ_FMYL01000011.1, forward strand.
CACAATAGCAAAAATAGACGTAGCAAAAGTCAACTTACCAAAATTTTCAGGGCCAATATAACGAGCTACAAATGAGGTCACAAAAATTAGCCCCACGATAGACAATAGCTTTTCAGACATCATCCACAGAGAGTTACGGTAGACTTTTTTCATAAATGGCTACAAACGAATATCAACAACATGCTTTGGCAACACATATTTTAAGTCGTACAACACAAAGTTGGCTTTTGCCATCTGTGCAATCTGTGGTTGCGTCAGAGTTTTAAACTGATCATGCGCCACAGCCAAGACCACCGCATCATAATACTGCTGTTTTGGTATATCAATTAAACTTAATTCGTATTCATGCATCACATCATTGGCATCAACCCATGGGTCATAAATATCGACTTCTATATGATATTCTTGTAATTCTTTGACAATATCAACTACTTTGGTATTTCTGACGTCCGGACAGTTTTCTTTAAAGCTCAAGCCCAACACCAATACTTTCGCTTCTTCAACTTGTATGCGTTTTTTTATCATGGTTTTGACCAATTGCGTGACCACATAGCCTGCCATACCATCATTTAAGCGTCGCCCTGCTAAAATAATTTCAGGGTGATAGCCAATCGCCTGTGCTTTATGGGTCAAGTAATACGGGTCAACCCCAATACAATGCCCACCTACAAGTCCCGGGCGAAATGGTAAGAAGTTCCATTTTGTCCCTGCAGCTTGTAACACTTCTTCGGTGTCTATACCCATTTTATTAAAGATCAGGGCCAGCTCATTAATTAAAGCTATATTGACATCTCGTTGCGTATTTTCAATCACTTTGGCCGCTTCCGCCACTTTAATACTGGTGGCTTTATACGTACCTGCAGTAATAATCAACTGATACACTGAGTCTACATAATCTGCAATCTCTGGAGTTGAGCCAGATGTCACTTTTAAAATATTAGTGACACGGTGCTGTTTATCGCCAGGGTTTATCCGTTCAGGGCTATAACCTGCAAAAAAGTCATGGTTAAAACGTAAACCAGAGATTTTCTCTAAAATAGGTATACATACTTCTTCTGTTGCCCCAGGATACACGGTTGACTCATACACCACTACATCACCTTTTTTGAGTACTGTAGCAATGCTTTCAGAGGCTTTAATCAATGGCGTTAAATCAGGCTGTTTATACTCATCGATTGGTGTAGGCACAGTGACAATAAAAAAGTTACACAGGGTTAAATCTGTAATTTGCGTGGTATAGCGTAAGTATTTTGCATCTGCCAATTCGTCTTTTGAAGTTTCTAGCGTATGGTCATGGCCTTGGCGTAATGCGACAATTCTTTTTTCTTGAATATCGAATCCAACAGTTGCCACCTGTTTACCAAATTCAACAGCCAAAGGCAGGCCAACATAGCCTAAACCAACTACAGCAATGTGAAGATGATGGTGTTGCAACATATGAGGTTGTCCTAAATATCAATCTTGTTTTTTTATGACCAAACATGTCATGGTCAAAGGCGCTAATATAGCAGAATTTGCAGTTCTTGTTTTTGAAATATGTAGCTAAAAAAGGCTCAAATATTGAAGATTTTTTACAGTTTTCAAACAGCTTTTTTCACTTATCTACCTCGGTTTCACATAAAAAGCATATCGTTTCGATACAATACGTTATATGCTTGGTTTCATAAGTCAATTCACATCGAATGGTGTGATAAAAATGTAGATGTTAGGATATCACTATGAGTAAGATTTTACCTGTTTCTGTTGCAGTTCTTCTAACTGGCATGGCGCTGTTACCTGTCGCTTGTTCAAAACATGACGAAGCAGACAAAAAACCAAAAGTGGCAAAAACCACTGACCCAATTAAAGTTCTTAGCTATACACAAGGTTACCAGCTTGGTTCACAGCTCCCTGAAGAAATTGATAGCAAACAATTGGCGAAAGGAATTGAAGATGGCAAATCACATAAACCTGCACGTTATAGTGAAGAAGACATCAAAAATGCCATTGCTGCCTATCAAAAAACATTAGAAGAAAAAGCACAATCTCTCAATACAAAAAATGCGACATTTTTAGCTGATAATGCAAAAAAACCTGATATCAAAACCACTGCATCTGGCCTACAGTACCAAATCTTAAAAGAAGGTACAGGCAAAGCACCAACAGCAACCTCTACAGTGAAAGTCAACTATGAAGGTAAGTTGGTTGATGGTACTGTATTTGACAGCTCATTTAAGCGTAAAGAGCCTGTAGATTTACCATTAACATCAACCATTCCAGGTTGGGTTGAAGGGTTACCACTGATTAAAGAAGGTGGTAGCATTATGCTTTATGTGCCTGCAAAACTTGGCTACGGTGAACACAGCGTAGGTAGTATTCCTGCCAATAGTGTGTTGATTTTTAAAGTTGACCTCATCTCAGTCAAATAATCAGATGATGGAGAGCTTTTTTGCTCTCCATTTTTAATTTAGGGGTCATTCAATCATGAAGAAAATTTTAGTCTTATGTGCCATTGCCAGTGTATCTAGTGCACTCTGGGCAAACACCAATAATAGTAGCATCACCTCTCATAGCTCTCAAAATGATCAAGCGGGCTATAGTTTGGGCTATCTGTTGGGTAAAAATAATGCTGAGGCCCTACAAGGCATTAATCTTGATGCATTCATTCAAGGTCTAAGTACTGCAGCCAAAGGGAAGCAACCTGTATTATCAGAACAAGATATGGCTCAAATTCTTAATCGTTATAAAAAACAATCCGAAGCCAAAGAATTAAATACACTACAACGTGCTGCAGAAAAAAATGGGCGTGAAGGCGAACGCTTTTTAGCAGACAATGCACAAAAAGCCGGCGTTTCTACAACTGAAACTGGCCTCCAATACATGACCATCGCCACAGGTACAGGCAAGAGCCCAAGTAAAGACAGCACTGTGACTATTAACTATGAAGGTCGTTTAATTGACGGCACAATATTCGATAGCTCAATTGCACGTCAGCAACCTGTCACACTCAAAATGAATGAAGTGATTACAGGACTCGCTCAAGGCTTGAGTACCATGAAAGAAGGTGGCAAATCACGCTTTTTCATTCCTGCAAAACTTGGTTATGGTGCAATTGGCGCAGGTGATGCGATTGGCCCAGACAGCACACTTATTTTTGATGTTGAACTGATTAAAGTCGCAGATTAATGAAATATATACTGCCCGCAAATATGTTTAGGGCAGTACACATACTGATAACAAAAGGCTATGGGCGTAAGTGTCTTGGTCTAAAACCACTCAGTAATAAAGCCACACTATACGCAACTACACCAACTATACATAAACCCAGTACTTGAGCAATGCGTACCCACTGCGATAGCGTGCCATCGTAAAAATGTAATCCACACAGCAATGCCACCACCATAGCAACATTTGCAATGGCATACTGCACGGCAATTTTTTTCCAGTGCGTACCAAAACGGAAAATGCCACGAGTATGTAAAAAGTAATACAGTAACCCTGCATTTGTCAGTGCAGACAAGGAAGATGAGATACCCAATGCCATGTGTGGTGCATTCCAATCTAAGTATTTAAATAGACTAATAAAAATAACATTACTTAAAGCATTGGTCGCCACTGCAATTAAGCCGACCCGTACAGGCGTTTTCGTATCTTGTTGCGCATAAAACCCCGGTGCAAATACCTTAATGAGCATGAAAGCCAATACCCCACCACTCATCGACTGCAATGCCAGTGCAGTCATATGCGTATCTCTTGGGGTAAATTCACCATGTTGAAAAAGGGATTGAATTATCGGGGTAGACAACATAAAGAGTGCCAAACTTGCAGGCACACCCACCAAAATAATCACACGAGCGGCCCAATCAATCATACCCTTAAACTTTTCAGTGTCTTGTTCTGCATGTCTTGCAGACAGTGATGGCAAAATAACGGTGCCAATCGCAACCCCAATCAAGCCTAAAGGTAACTCAGTCATACGCTCTGCACTATACAACCAAGACACAGAACCATCTTGCATGAAAGATGCCCAAATGGTATTGAGTAAAAGATTAATTTGAGTCACAGATACACCAAACAGTGCAGGTAACATGAGCTTTAAAATTTTTCTTACACCTTCATGTTTAAAATCTATTTTAGGTGTAATCAATAATTTTTTACGCCACAACTCTGGAATCTGTATTGCAAGCTGTATCATACCAGCCACAATCACAGCCCACCCCAAGGACATAATGGGTGTTTCCATATATGGCGCTAACCACCACGCCCCTGCAATCATGGCCACGTTTAGTAAAACGGGTGAGAAGGCAGGACTAAAAAAAGAATCGTAGCTATTTAAAATACTGCTCGCAAATGCAGTCAGTGACATAAATAGTAAGTACGGAATAGTTAAACGAAACATTTCTACAGCATGCGCAAATTTTTCAGGGTGCTCATGAAACCCCGGTGCATATACATAAATAATTGCAGGTGCAATGATCATGGCCAATAAAGTAATGCTTGACATGAGCATCAACAAGCAACCAAAAACCCGACTAATCAGTATTTGTACTTCTGCATGCAAACGTTCAGTTTTATATTCCGTCAGTACAGGAATAAATGCTTGAGAAAATGCGCCTTCAGCAAAAAGTCGCCTAAAAAAGTTAGGAATCCGAAAAGCGACTACAAATACATCAAACTCTTTTCCCGCCCCAAATACATTTAACAACACCATGTCACGGACTAAACCCAAAATACGTGACAGCATCGTCATTGCACTTACGACAAATGTCGATCGCCAAAGCGCCATGCGTGATTCCTAATTCGTTATTTTTAAAGTCGCTATTTTAATCAAAAAAAAAAGTTTTTCAGTTATAAATTAGCAATAGCCTGATTTTCTTTTGCAACCAAGTCACGAAAATGTACCCAATCAAAACATGGGCCAGGATCAGTTTTGCGTATAGGCGCAATATCTGAGTGCCCTGCCAAGTGTTGCTGAATTTTTGGATAAGTACGCTGTAAAGATACCACGACTTGTGCAAGTACCACGTATTGTACTGATTCAAACGGTAAATCATCACACCCCTCTAATTCAATACCAATTGAATAATCGTTACATTCTTCTAAGCCTAAGTAACTTGAACGCCCTGCATGCCAAGCACGATCATTGAAATTTACACACTGAATCACTTCACCTGTACGCAAAATCACGAGGTGTGCAGAGACTTGTAATCCTTCAATCTGCTTAAAATAGGGGTGTTGACTATGATCTAAACGGTTTTGAAAGAACGCTTCAATATAACCTCCACCAAATTGTGCAGGAGGCAAACTAATATTATGTATTACAATAAGTTGAATCTCAGCTTCACTCGGCCTCATATTAAAATTAGGTGAGCTCACTTGTCTTACACCAGTAAGATAACCGTCTTTGATAAAAAAATCATGGGCATTTTGGGACATTTTAAATGTGTGACTAAAACAAAAAAATGAGCATAGCAAGTTTTGTCGTTAGATACATACTATATTCTATGACAGTGGAATTTTATCTCTAATTTCATTTTGACTTCATACTGAACACGGTATCATACTCAGCACTTACTTTACTGCCGACAATTGTGTTTATTATGAGTCAGTACTCTCCTCTTAAAGGCCAAACAGGGCTAAAACGTATTTTCAATGCATTTAAATACTCTATGTCTGGTTTTAAATCTGCTTTTAAAAATGAAGCTGCTTTTAGACAAATCATTTGTCTGAATTTAGTATTAATTCCAATCAGTTGTATGTTACATATCTCTAAAATAGAGCATGTTCTACTGCTTATTGTCGGCTTATTGGCAATTATTGTTGAATTATTCAACTCTGCCATAGAAGCTGTAGTAGACCGAATTTCTTTAGATCAACACCCTTTAGCAAAAATTGCCAAAGATATGGGCAGTGCTGCGCAATTTGTCGCTTTAATAATTATTGCGGTAACTTGGGTTATTATTGTTTTTTTATAGTACTAGACCTTGAATAAAGGTAAATAAAAAAGCCAGTACACACAACGTGATACTGGCTTTTAAACTTTTCAGTTTAGATTATTTTGCAACAACCTGAATTGTATCGATCAAACGGTTAGAGAAGCCCCATTCGTTATCGTACCAGCTTGTTACTTTAAGGAATTTACCACCCATAAGGTTTGTCAATTCTGCATCAAAAATTGAAGATGAAGGGTTTTTGATAATATCAGAAGATACAATTTCGTCTTCTGTATATTGAAGTACACCTTTCATTTCATTTTCAGCTGCTTTTTTAACAACTGCTTTCACTTCTTCAAGTGTTGTTTCTTTTTTCAGGTTCAATGTTAAGTCAACCATAGAACCTGTAATTACTGGTACACGTACTGCATAACCGTCAAGTTTGCCTTTAAGTTCAGGAATAACAAGACCAATCGCTTTTGCAGCACCTGTAGATGTAGGTACCATGTTTTGTGCTGCACAACGTGCACGGCGCATATCTTTATGCGGTGAATCTTGTAAATTTTGGTCTTGCGTGTATGCATGAATAGTCGTCATTAAACCACTTTCAATACCAAAATTGTCATTCAATACTTTTGCAAGTGGTGCAAGGCAGTTTGTTGTACATGATGCATTTGACACAATGTTGTGTTTTTCTGAATCATATAAGTGCTGGTTTACACCATGAACAATCGTCAAATCTACGTCAGATGCTGGCGCAGAAATAACGACTTTTTTCGCACCTGCTTTTAAGTGTTTTGACGCAGCAGGACCACTTACAAATACACCTGTAGACTCTAAAACAACATCAATTTCTAATTCTTTCCAAGGTAGATTTTCTGGATCTCTTTCTTGATATACAGCGATCTTTTTGTCGCCAATAAAAATTGCATTTTCTTCAAAGCGTATTTCCGCTGGGAAGTTACCAAATGCTGTATCATATTTTAATAGATGTGCTAATTGTTTTACAGATCCAAGATCGTTAATGGCAACGACGTTAATTTCATTTTGCTTTGCTTGTAGCGCACGCACAAAACTACGTCCGATACGGCCAAATCCGTTAATAGCAACATTAATCATTTTACACTCACCTTTTTAAAGTAAAATTCCATCTTCTTTAATATATTTGATAGTTCGATACAGCAATTTAAGGTCTAGATGTTAACCAATCTACAACCTGTTTGTCCAAGCCCCAAGATGCCCAAGGAGACTCGTCTTCTTTGACTGCAACAACAAAGACTTTATCATCAAAGTCTAGTTTTAGATAATTTTTGATGTAGTCACGTACTTTCTTGGCATCGGGATGAATCGTGTTTACAACCCAAAAATTATGTGCAATTTTTTGGCAATGCCCTTTAGAAACAATGTGAATTGCATCTTCTACACGTCCAAAGTTTGCATCATCTGTTTCAAACATAATCGTATAATATGACATGCCCGACTCCATTTCCTTTTCCAAGTAGCGTAATGTTTAAATCAATATTATTTAAAAACTACACATATCAATCACGTTTAAAGTACCTTATTGACTCACCGCTCTAAATCAAATACGACATTAGTATACATATTTAAGTTAGATGGCTCTGTTGCGCTTTTACAACTTAGACAGCTGTTTACTATGCCTCGTTAAATTAGCACAAAATTCATTTGTACGTATATATTTTAGTGCAATCAAATAAAAATAAGCCAATACATCCACATAAAAAAACCAGTGTCATCACACTGGTTTTTAAAATGCCCATTAAATTGTATTACCAACCTAATGCTTCTTGTTGTTTTTTAATTAAATTTTGAATCCCTTGCTCTGCAAGCTCGAGCATCTGATTTGATTGCTCACGGGTAAAAGGCTTATCTTCAGCAGTACCTTGAATTTCAATAAACTCCCCACTTTGGGTCATTACTACATTTAAATCTGTCTGGCAATTTGAATCTTCTTCATAACATAAATCTAACAATGCTTGATCTTGATAAATACCTACAGAAATTGCAGCAATAAGTCCTTTAAGTGGATCTTGCTTAATTCTTTTGTTTTCAATCAGTGTATTCACTGCATCTACAAGTGCAATTGCAGCACCTGTAATAGCTGCTGTACGGGTACCACCATCTGCTTGAATAACGTCACAGTCAATCGTAATTGTATTTTCACCTAGTTTTTTCAAATCAACCATGGCACGTAAGCTACGGCCAATAAGTCGCTGAATTTCTTGTGTGCGGCCACTTTGTTTACCACGTGCCGCTTCACGGTCTGAACGTGTATGTGTTGAACGAGGTAACATACCATATTCAGCAGTCACCCAGCCTTGGCCTTTACCTTTTAAAAATCGTGGCACACTGTGTTCAACACTTGCAGTACATAGCACTTTGGTATGACCAAACTCAATAAGTACAGAACCTTCTGCATAACGGGTATACTGACGAGTAATTTTAACATCACGTAGCTGATCTGCTGTTCGTTGGTCAATACGCATAACCAAGTATCCTTATTCAATATATAAAAATCAATTGCGTGAGATTGTAACAGATATTTATGGCATTTTTATGCCATAAATATTCTCCAAATAGTACAGACCAAACCTCAGCATATATTTGACGTTAGAAAATTTCATGAATGTATACAGATGTTTATTATTGTAAACACCTTATAAATCATCATTTGACAACACAATAAAGTGCTTAAAGCCGTTAAACTAAAATTTAAATAACATATAAACCAGTCAACACACGATTCAATATACTATATGATCAAGTGGTCTTCACTTATCGCTGAGCGAAGTAAGCCTTTCTTCTCCACCTTTCTATACTTTTATTTCACATTTTCTAAGTAATTTTGAGCCAATTTTACTTCATTGTCATAGGCTTGTTGGTCTACTGGTTTTGGTAGTTTAATACTAGGTGGAATACCAATATTATCAATTTCTTGGCCTGCACGGCGGTGTACATACGTTGTTGCATACCATACATACAACTTTTTAGATGGTGTTTGTTTTTCTCTCACGTTAGAAGCATCGAGTGTGCCATAAGTATTTTGCCCCATGGTCACTACTCTTGGATTTTGCCTTACAGACTTAACAAATTCCTCCCCTGAACTACCGCAATTTTCATCAGTTAAAACTACAACTTTTACAGGGCTTGCCAATACATCCTTTTTAGTAATTTTCTCTGAAAATAAGGCAGTATCATCTTCTGTCATATAGGTCCACCCATTTTTTTTAGATTGCATTTTTTTAATAATGGCAGCGAGCTGTGCTTTCAATTCAGCATTTGGAATACTGTTTCGAAGGTCTTTGTATGCTTGAATATTTGCAGGTGAGATATAAATTTGAGGCACTTCACTCCAATACTCTGCCTCACCCAAAAGCTTATACAATGGCTCAGCTGCATCATCAAAACCACCTCCATTTTTCCGTAAATCTAGAATTAAGTATTTTGCATGTAGAATATTATCTTGGTTATTTGCAATTAAGCTTTCTAATTGTTTTTTCACAGAAAGCCCAAAAGAAGGAACTGCAATATAAGAAGTGAGCTCTGATAGTTTTTGAGTAGTCACGATCTCTTCTTTTTCAGGTACTAAGGTTTTTGGGAGTTCATTTTTGATAGATAGGCCATTTAAACCAATATGCCCTTTACGAATTGCATTTAAAAAGGGGTTTGCAATATTTCTACACTCTTTTATCGTTTTAACATCAACTACCTTCTCTTTTTGAGCTTCTAAAATTTTTTGAATATTTTCAGGATACGACTCCCAACGTTGCCCTTTAATACCCGCATCATTATCTAATAAGAATTGAGCAGTGAAATTAAGATCTTGTAGACATTCTGCAGGTGTCATGGTCGTAGATGCATCGGTTGCATGCGTCATTTGATTCATCATCAAGGCAGTCGTTGTCATCAAGAATACAGTTTTAAAAATATGGTTCTTTTTAAACATCAGTTTTTCCTATTTTATATATTTATTTATCTTTCACATTTTCTAAGTAATTTTGAGCCAATTTTACTTCATTGTCATAGGCTTGTTGGTCTACTGGTTTTGGTAGTTTAATACTAGGTGGAATACCAATATTATCAATTTCTTGGCCTGCACGGCGGTGTACATACGTTGTTGCATACCATATATACAACTTTTTAGACGGTGTTTGTTTTTCTCTCACGTTAGAAGCATCGAGTGCGCCATAAGTATTTTGTCCCATGGTCACTACTCTTGGATTTTGCCTTACAGACTTAACAAATTCCTCCCCTGAACTACCGCAATTTTCATCAATTAAAACTACAACTTTTACAGGGTTTGCCAATACATCCTTTTTAGTAATTTTCTTTGACTGTAAGGCAGTATTATCTTCTGTCGTATAAGCCCAACCATTTTTTTTAGATTGCATTTTTTTAATAATGGCAGCGAGCTGTGCTTTTAATTCCTCATCTGGAATTCTGTTTTGAAGGTCTTTGTATGCTTGAATATTGGCAGGTGAGATGTAAATTTGGGGTATTTCACTCCAATACTCTGCCTCACCCAAAAGCTTAAACAATGGCTCAGCTGCATCATCAAAACCACCTCCATTTTTCCGTAAATCTAGAATTAAGTATTTTGCATGTAGAATATTATCTTGGTTATTTTCAATTAAGCTTTCTAATTGTTTTTTCACAGAAAGCCCAAAAGAAGGAACTGCAATATAAGAAGTGAGCTCTGATAGTTTTTGAGTTGTAACTGACTCTTCTTTATTAGGTTCTGAAGTTTTTAAGAATAAGCTCAGTAAAGATTCACTTTGTAATCCAATATGAGCTTTACGAATTGCATTTAAAAAAGGTCTTACTAGCGCTATACAATCTCTGACCGTTTTAACATCAACTACTTTTTCTTTTTGAGCCTCTAAAATTTTTTGAATATTTTCAGGATAGACTACCCAATTCTTCGCTTTTATACCTGCATCGTTCTCTAATAGAAATTGAGCAGTGAAATTAATATCTTGCAAACATTCTGCAGGTGTCATAGTACTATTATTATCAGTTGTATGTGTCATTTAATTCACCATAAATGTAGTTTTTAAAATATTGGAATATCTATTGATTACCTTTTATATAAAAATGAAGAGCCTAAAAGCTAATAATTATTCAGAACACTTTAAATACTATTTTTATTTTGTAATCATTCATAAAAATAGTGCGGTTTATACCGCACTATTTTAGAAACCATCACTTAAAATTTATAACCTAGACCAATGTAATAGCCCCAACCTGTACTGTCTTGTGCAAAATCACCACTGCCCCAATTGGTGATAGCGCCATCTTTAAACTGGCTACCATTATGGAAATAACGTGCGGCAGTATATGCACGGAAACTTTTCAAGTTATAAGAAAAAATATGTGTAGATACAAATGCTTCATTGGTACGTGTTGCTTTACCTGTTGCTTGTAACGTTTGATCGCCTAACTTAGAACCAAAGTCATAATTAGAAAAAGTGAAGTAATTTACGCTACCACCATTTGCAAAGCTATAAATTGGGTAAAAGAATTGTACTTGTAAACGACCGCCGTCATTCGACGTATAAGCATTCGGCGCACCGTAGTTTTCCCACTGTTGTTTTTTATAAATATTCACATTCATACCTAATTTGGTATGTGTATCAATTGATGTACCTACACCATAGTACAACGTATGTTGGCGTGTAGACACATCATTGCCGGCATCTAAAATATAATCTGTTGCAATAAACCAATCTTTAAATGGTCCAACAGATAAGTCTTTACCTGTTAAACGGTTAAATGATAGTTTTGGCTCATGTTCCATAAACATAAATGACGTATTTTTATCTTTATCCCATACACCCGTAATATTATCATTACCACCAAAATACTTTGGCGCATCAAAATAACCATACCAATCGATTGGACCTGTTTGACCCGAGTACTCAAGTTCTAGGTAAGCATTCTCAACTTTTTTAGGGTTGAATTTAGTATCATTACTATAAATCCCCCAAAGCGTTGCATCCATACCTGCCGTTGCTTGCCCCATGCCACAAAATGTTGCTGTCGCTGCTAAAACACAGCTCATTAATTTGGTTGACATTATATAATGCTCTCCTAAATCAGAATTATTATTGCAAATCGATAAATATCAAATAGAACCGCTCTCATTTTAGCAAGCAATTTATATGCCACTAGTAATGAACTCAGATAAATGTACAATCAGATTAATGTTAAATTTAAGTGTCTATTTTATTTCATTTATATTAAAAAATGTTAATTTTATGACTGAGTTTTAGATGATATTGGGGTAGAAATAACCAAATATATCATTTGTTAAAATTGATAAAATTTAATTTATATTTCAATAAAAATTTTAAAACTCCTGCTTTAACTGAATATAATATCCCTATAAAACATTCACTTTGGCACATTGCTTGCTTTAAAGTAATACATTTATATATTAATGATGGTAGATAATATGAAAAGAATACTCACGTTTTTTATGGCCTGTATACTCTGCAGTAGCGTATTTGCACATAAAATTGATGCAACATCACGCACAGCCATTGTCTGTGCATTTCAACCTGAAATTCCTGAGCTTTTAGCCGCACTCAAAGACTCTAAACAACACATTGTTAATCGCACCGTATTTTATACAGGTAAAATTGGCGATAAAGATGTTGTTTTATTCTTATCTGGCATGTCTATGGTGAATGCTGCCATGACCACACAAATGGCTTTAGATCATTTTAATGTTAAAAATATTGTATTCTCTGGCATTGCAGGTGGTGTAAACCCTGCGCTCAGTATTGGTGATGTGTCTGTACCAGATCAATGGGGTCAATATTTAGAAAGTATTATGGCACGTGAAGTAAACGGCAAATTTGTTGCACCGGGCTTTTTAAAAACACCTTACCCTAATTTTGGTATGATTTACCCACAAGATGTACAAATTGCCAATGGTACAGCGAACCCTGAAGAAAAATTCTGGTTCAAGGTCGATGCAAATTTATTGGCTCAAGCAAAAACTATTTTGGCTAAGCCAGCGCTAGACCGCTGTACTGCAGACAAACATTGCCTTAGCCATAACCCTAAAATCATTTTTGGTGGAAATGGGGTTTCAGGGCAATCTTTCATGGATAATGCAGCACTTCGTCAATTTGCATCAGATACCTTTAAAGCCAATGTGGTAGATATGGAATCTGCAGCCATTGGTCACGTAGCATATGTGAATAGCGTACCATTTATTGTATTCCGTTCAGTCTCTGACCTTGCAGGTGGTGGTGCTGGTGAAAATGAAGAAGGGACATTCTTTGCATTGGCCGCAAAAAACTCATCTCAACTCGTGATTCAATACGTAAAAGCTTTACAATAACTTACTTTTAGGAGCTTTCCTGATGTTTAAAACTGTATTTAAGTCAGTTGTACTTTCAAGCGCACTCATTGCTGCTGTCCAGTTACATGCTGCAACTACAAAACAAGCCCCTGTTGTAATTCAAGGTGCATTAGATATTGAAACTGACCGTATGATCAGCCAATTAAAAGGTGTAAAAACAAAAACCTATGGTGGTTGGCAGTTTTGGGAAGGAACGTATCAAGGCTACCCTATTGTAATTTCCCGCACACTGATGGGGATGTCAAATGCTGCAGCTGCAACTACTTTAGCCATTGAGCACTACCACCCAAAAGCCATTATTAACCAAGGTACAGCGGGTGGCCATGACCCTGAATTAAAAGTATTTGATATTGTATTGGGTAAAGAGTCAGAAAATATTGGGGCATTTATTACTGATAAAAAAGTACTTGGTGAAGGATCTAACTCACTCACATGGCATAAATCATTTAACTTATTGCCAAAAAACAACACCCCTGAAGAAGAAATACGTCACCTACGCTTTGAGGGTGATTCTAAACTCTTAGCGGCTGCAAACAGCCTTAAATCTACATATACACAAGGTAAAGTCGTTGAAGGTGTAATTGGTTCAGCAGATGTTTGGAACAACGAGTTAGACCGTATTCAATACTTTCACCAAAACTACAAAACCTCTGTAGAGGAAATGGAAACAGCATCAGCAGCACAAGTTGCATCTCTTTACAAAGTTCCATTTTTAGGTATTCGAGTACTTTCAAATAACTTAACTAACAATGGTAACTACAATCCAGGAACAGGAGCAGCTTGCCAAGACTACGTGCTCAATGTTGCTAAAGCTTATTTAGCACAAAAATAATTCAATTTTATTATGGCCTTTGTCATAAACAAGGGTCATACTCTATTTAAGCCTTATGCCGTTTCATGTAAGGACACTTACATTTTTACATTTTACGATTGAAAGTAAACGATGGATTAATGCAATATGTCGATACGTGCTGAACGAAAAATTCAAAATAGACAAAATATTATTGATAAAGTGCTGTTACTCAGTTATCACGGCCAACCATTTTATAACATTAGTTTTAGACAAATTGCCAGTGAAGTCGGCTTAGTCCCTAGTGCAATTTATCGCTATTTCCCCAATAAAGATTTACTTGCTCAAGCAACAGTTGACCAAGTTGGTGTATTTATTAAAAGTGGTTTATTTCAATCTCGTGCAAGATTTACAACACATGCTGAAGAAGACTCTGAAGTACGTTTAGCTATGTTCTTTAAATCGGTAGAAGAACATGCTCTTTATTGGCATTTTTTTGTATCAGAACGCTGGGGCGGTTATCCCATTTTAGAAAATAGTATTGAGCATGATGTAGATGATTTAGCAAATGACCTCATGCTTGATGTTAGACGTCTTGAGTATTATCAACTGTGTGAAGAGAGCACACTCAGAACTTATGCCGACCTTTTATTACAACTCTCTATGGTATGGTCAAAACAGTGGATCAAACTCCATAAAATAGATACGCAGATGAGTCCTGAAAAAGTAGTTTTCTTACGTGCAAGCTTCAAAAAGCTTGTATTTTTAAAGCGTGCAATTGTTGTCTAACAACCTAAAAGGACGCACCTTCAATCTATAAAAGATACGCCCATGGCTTTGAATCTATTTTGCTTTACGTTCTTTTTCTAAAAGATAGTTTAAGACTTGTGTCACTTTCCCATCTTCACCTTGAATCATATATTTGCCATTTACAATAATAGCGGGCACACCTGTAATTTGATACTGCTGTGCTAACTTATTCGACTCGGCAACCTGAGTACTCACAGCAAAAGAATTATAGGCACTATTAAATTGGCTTTCAGGCACGCCGTACTTCGTAAAAAATTTTGCAGCCGATGCTTGATCAAAAATTTGTTGATTATCTACATGGATGGCATGCATCAGTGGTAAATGCGTTTTTTGACGGACATTTAATAGCTCAGATGCATAATAAGTACGAGCACCAGACTCCCAAACAGGGTTCATCGCTGCAGGCGTACGGAGGAAATTTACATCTTTTGGCATGGCTTTCAACCATGTTTGCATATATGGCTCTAATTTAAAACAATGCGGGCAACCATACCAAAAAAACTCACGAACTAAGATTTTATTACCTGTGGCAGGGCTTGGATTTTTTAATACCGTATAATCTTTACCTGCAACAAATGGTTCTGCAGCCATTGCCTGTACAGAGAAAGCCATCACTGTTGCCGCAATTCCATGAATAATAAATTTTTTCATAATGTCCTATAAATCCTACTCAAGTCATATTCTCAACCTATAGAGTACCTCCTTATTGAAAAATATTCATGCTTAAAACGTCTTGTTTGTGTGAAGTTTTTTTTATCTATTATCACTTTTCATCAATACAAGCTACACTAGAAAATACAAAATAAAAGCGACGGATCGGTATCAATATGTCAGTACTCAATGTAGACCAACAAGAAATTGCTAAATTTGAAGCGCTTGCAGAAAAATGGTGGGACCAAACTTCAGAATTTCGCCCACTCCATGAAATCAATCCATTACGTTTAAATTGGATTAACCAACATGCACAAGGCTTACAGGGTAAAAAAGTACTCGATGTTGGTTGTGGTGGTGGTATTTTATCTGAAAGTATGGCTCGACTCGGGGCAGAAGTACTCGGTATAGACATGGGTGAAGCACCACTCAATGTGGCTCGTTTACACGCTGAAAAAGAATCTGTTCATAATATCCAATATCAACAAATTCCAGTAGAAGAATTGGCTAAAGAACATGCAGGGCAATATGATGTCGTGACATGTATGGAAATGCTAGAGCATGTACCAGACCCTGCATCAATTATTAAAGCATGCCAGCAATTGGTCAAACCAGGCGGGCACGTCTTCTTTTCAACCATTAACCGTAATCCGAAGTCTTACTTATTTGCAATTATTGGTGCTGAGTACATTTTAAGATTACTGCCAAAAGGCACACATGACTACCATAAATTCATTCGTCCAAGTGAACTCAAACAAGATATTCAAGCAGCCAATTTAACCTTTAAGCATAGTATAGGACTGCACTACAATCCGCTCACTAAGCATTATTGGCTCGCACCAAATGTTGATGTGAACTATATGATACATACACAACGTGAGGCATGATCATGAAAAAAGCGGTTTTATTTGACCTAGATGGTACGCTTATTGATACAGCAGCTGACTTTATTCGCATCATACAAGCCATGTGCAAAGCTGAAAATAAACCGATAATTGATGCAGATGCCATACGTGCACAAGTGTCTGAAGGGGCTAGAGCCATGTTGCAATTGGCCTACCCAGATATATCACCACAAGATGAAAAATTCACGCACTATCGACAACTATTTTTAACTGAATATGAAAATAATATTGCGGTAGAAAGTCGTTTATTTCAGGGTATGCCTGAGCTACTCAGTCTGCTTGAAGAAAAAAAAATTCCTTGGGGTATTGTAACGAATAAACCTAGATATTTATCTGAGCGTCTACTTAAAGCACTTCACTTAGATCAGAGATGTGCTGTTTTAGTTTGCCCAGAAGATGTAAAAAATACTAAGCCTGACCCAGAGCCTATGTTTCTAGCAGCTCAAAACATTGATATTGATGCTCAAGACATTATCTATGTTGGAGATCATCCAAGAGATATCGATGCAGGACGAGCAGCACATATGTATACCATACTTGCAGCGTATGGCTATTTACCACATGCCCATAAAGATGACCTGACCGTATGGCAAGCAGATAGTATTGTTCATGATGTACCCTCACTACAGCACAGTATTCTCAAGCAAATTTAAAATTGAACAGGGAGATCTTTTTATGCCAAACACAACATATCAAGCCGCACCCGACTTACTCAAAGGTAAAATTATTTTAGTCACAGGTGCAAGCGACGGCATTGGCCGTACGGCTGCCATTAGTTACGCTTTACACGGTGCAACCGTGGTATTGCATGGTCGCACACTTAATAAACTTGAAGTGATTTATGATGACATTGAAAACTTAGGTGCGCCACAGCCTGCCATTTTACCACTGCAACTATCGAGTGCATCTGTACGTGATTACGAAGCACTTTTCAACACACTAGAACAACAGTTTGGCCGATTAGATGGCATTTTACACAGTGCAGGACTATTGGGTGAACGTGTTCCTTTAGCCAATTATGACTTAGAAACATGGGAAGAAGTCATGGCCGTCAATCTCAAAGCACCATTTGCACTAACGCAAACTTTATTGCCTTTATTGGCAAAATCAGAAGATGCCTCTGTGATTTTTACCAGTTCAGGTGTGGGACGTGAAGCACGAGGTTTATGGGGTGCTTACTCGGTATCTAAGTTTGGTATAGAAGCACTCAGCCAAATTTTTGCACAGGAAAATACCTACCCGAATATTCGTTTTAACTGTATTAATCCAGGCGCAACACGTACTGCAATGCGAGCGAAAGCCTTTCCACATGAAGACCCTCTAAGTTTACCAACAGCAGAAAAAATCATGCCAAGCTATTTATATCTGATGGGCAAAGACAGTCAAAATATGAATGGTCAAAGTATAAATGCACAATTATGACTAAAAATTCATAAATTGTTTAGTTTGTTAAATAAACCACGTTATGATCTTCACAATTTCTTAGTAATTCGATAGGCGTAATACACTACACTAGTGTTTAATAAATCATCTCTTTTTTGAGCGTGCCCGATGAAAAAGCGTATTTTAGTCACGTGTACCTTAAACTTATGCGTCACTACACTAGTTTTTGCAGGACCTGGTGGGGGCGGTATGTCTGGCGGTGGTGGTGGATTTGGTGGAGGCATGCCGGGTGGCGGTGAACGCATGTCTGGTGGGCGTAGTATGAATAATATGGGGGCAAACTACAGTAACAATGACGATTTATTTGATGACTTACAAGAGCGCAGACGCGCTAGAGAAGAACGAGGATTTCAACGTTTAAAACAACTAAAATGGAAAACGGGTTATACCATTCCTCAGCATTACCAAAGTGACCGTTACAAAGTCAGTGCTCTAGCGTACAACCTACCTCAACCTCAAACAACGCAACAATGGTATAAAATTAACAGTGACTTTGTACTTGTCGATGCTAAAAATACCATTGTAGATGTACGCTAAAACATCAATCACTCAAGCAAGTTCACCGCCTGTTGACCACTAGGTATAACCTTAAATACTTCAACTGCAAACGTAATATTTTTTCCTGCGAGCGGGTGATTAAAATCTATTTCTGTAATATCCGTATTTACAGATTTCACCACACCAAAGACACTGGCTTTAGCTTTATCTTCAAACTCTATAATATGTCCTTCGGCAGGCATATCTTCAAATTTCACCGTATCAAAGCGCTGTATATTGTCTGGATTCCACGGACCAAAAGCATCTTCTGGCGGCAAATGTACTGTACGGCGATCCCCTGCTTTTAGGCCTAAAAGTGCTTTTTCAAAACCCGGTAGTAAATTGCCATCACCCATCACCAACTGCACAGGCGCATCATGTTGCCGTGTATTATCAATCTCGACACCATTTTCGAGTGCGACAGAAAAATGTAACCTTACAGCACTTCCCTGTTCAATACGTATCTCTTCGTTGGGGTAAACAATATCAGTCATTTTTATGGCCTGCTTGACGCTTTTTTTCTAAAAAGAAAGTGTCTACCAATAATAAAATTGTGCCCAAAGTAATGGCGCTATCTGCAATGTTAAATGCAGGAAAATTATAGCTTTCATAGTACACATGAATAAAATCAACCACATAACCTAACGTTACACGATCAATTAAATTACCAATTGCACCACCTAAAATTAACGCAATGGCAGCAGGCAGTATATAGATCCCTTTAGGCATGCGCATGAGCCAATAGACAAACACGACTGAAACCAGTCCAGCTAAACCCGTAAAAATATAACGTTGCCAACCACCTGCATCTGATAAAAAGCTAAAAGCAGCTCCATAGTTATGCAATAACGTCCAGTTCAGTAAAGGCACAACATGTTGCGGGTCAGCATAGTTTAAGTGCTGACTCGCAATTGATTTTGTCCACTGGTCTATAACAATGGCAAGGACAGATAGTCCAAGCCATAGCATATTTGACACATGAAATTTTGTTTTTGGCTTCACATGTGAGTTAGGCATATTTTCTCTCTTCACCAGCACCATCAATATTGACAATACAACGAGAACATAAGCCAACATGACCTGCATGTGTATTTACATCTGGTAATACATGCCAACAACGTGCACACTTTTCACCATCTGCACTGGTCACTGCAACACGTAAGCCTTGTAATTCAGTTGTATCACCTTCATTTTCTGACCATGCCTGTACGTCTACTTGCGAGGTAATTAAAACAAAACGTAATTCATTTTCTAAACGATTCAATAGTGTTTCTAACTCAGGTGTTGCCCACAAAGTGACTTTAGCAGACAAATTACCACCCACAGCTTTAGCATTACGTGCCACTTCAATTTGCTTATTCACTGCAGACTTCACTGCAATCAGTTGTTGCCAATCTTGCTCAGACAATACATTCGATACCACGTTTGGTAAGTCATACCACTGTGTTGTAAAGACATATTTTTCAGTTTGCTCAGGAATCAACGGCCATGCTTCTTGGGCAGTAAAGCTCAAAATTGGACTGATCCAACGTACAAACGCTTGTACAATATGATATAGCGCAGTTTGTGCTGAATGGCGCGCTTGTGAATCTTCTTTGGTCGTGTATTGACGGTCTTTAATAATATCTAAATAAAAACCACCTAAGTCGTTAATACAGAAATTCGTTAACGCACTACATACAGCATGAAAATTCATTTCAGCATATGAGGCTACAATTGTATTTTGTACTTCATTGGCACGCTGTAAAATATATTGATCTAATGAAATCAGCTGTTCTGTTGGTAATAAGTCAGTACTTGGTTGAAAACCTTTAAGGTTCGCCAACAAGAAACGTAATGTATTACGAATACGGCGATAGCTGTCGCTTACACGATTAAAGACTTCTTTAGAGGCTGCAATTTCATAGCGGTAGTCGCTTGAAGCAACATATAAACGTAAACCATCTGCACCCAATTGCTTGGTAATTTCCTCTAAAGGAATATAATTACCCAGTGATTTAGACAATTTACGCCCTTTTTCATCGACTGTGAAACCATGCGTCAATAGCGTTTTATACGGTGCACGACCATGAATCGCCATAGAAGTCAGTAGTGAAGATTGGAACCAACCACGGTGTTGATCTGAGCCTTCTAAGTATAAATCCGCAGGGCTTTCTAGTTCAGCACGCTGATCAAGCACTGCATAATGCGTTGTACCTGAGTCAAACCATACATCAAGTGTGTCTCGCACTGCGTTGTACTGCGTAGCTTCATCACCTAAGAAATCCTTTGGTTCACGGTTAAACCATGCATCAATGCCCTCTTTTTCAATCAACTGTGCCACTTCTTCAATCAGTTCAGCTGTACGTGGGTGCAATTCATTGCTGTCTTTATGCACAAAAAATGGAATTGGCACACCCCATGTACGCTGTCTAGAAATACACCAATCTGGGCGACCATCAATCATCGACTCAATACGGTTTTTACCCCAGTTTGGAATAAACTCAATCTCATTTTCAATTGAGTTTAATGCAGCTTGGCGTAACCCTTGCTGATCCATGCTAATAAACCATTGTGGTGTAGCACGGAAAATAATTGGGGTTTTATGACGCCAGCAATGTGGGTAGCTGTGACGAATTGGAACATGTGCCCACAAGCGATAGTTTTCAGCCAAAGCCGCTATAATTTTTGGGTTGGCTTTATAAATATGTTCACCGGCAAACAGTGGTGAAGTTGGTAGATACACACCATTTCCACCCACAGGGTTATCTACAGGTAACCCATACTGCAAACCGACTTTGTAATCGTCTACACCGTGACCAGGGGCGGTATGTACTGCACCTGTACCACTGGTTGCAATTACGTGTTCGCCTAAAATAACGGGCACTTGACGTGTCGCAATTAATGGATGCTGTAACAGTAATTTTTCGAGTTTATCACCCAGAAAGTTTGCCAAGACAACAGGGTTTTCTAACCCATAACGCTCACATGCAGACTCAACAAGATCTTTGGCCAAGATTAAATTGTGTAAACCACGTTCTGTTTGTACTTGAACCAATTGGTATTCAATTTGTGCATGCACTGCCACTGCTTGGTTTGCTGGCATAGTCCATGGTGTTGTTGTCCAAATCACCATATCGGTTGAATTTGTTACGGTTACACCTAAACGTTCAGACAAAGCTGCTAAATCAACAATGCCAAAACCAACATCTATTGCATCTGATTTTTTGTCTTCATACTCAACTTCTGCTTCTGCCAATGCAGAACCACAATCTAAACACCAGTTGACTGGTTTTAAGCCGGGTTGAATATGACCATTCTTTTGAATCGCACCCACTGCACGTACAATATTAGCTTCTTGCTTAAAGTCCATGGTCAAATATGGATTATCCCAATCACCCAATATACCTAAACGTTTAAAGTCATTACGCTGTATGTCTACTTGTTTCAAAGCATATTCACGGCAATGTTTACGGAACGTAGCAGCGTCTACCTTTTGACCTACTTTACCTACTTTTTCTTCAACTTTTAGTTCAATCGGTAAACCATGACAGTCCCAACCAGGCACATACGGCGCATCAAAACCATCTAAAGTTTTACTTTTCACAATAATATCTTTTAAAACTTTATTCACTACATGGCCTAAATGAATTTGACCATTTGCATACGGCGGGCCGTCATGCAAAATATACTTTTTCTTGCCTATACGGGACTCGCGAATTCGCTGATAAATGTTGTCTGCATACCACTCTTGCAACCATTTTATTTCACGTACCGCAAGGTTCGCTTTCATTGCAAACTCTGTGCCCGGTAAGTTTAATGTGGCTTTATAGTCCACGACATTTTCAGGATTTTGCTTATCGCTCATGCAAGTGACTTCCAGTATTTTCAGAGTATTTAAACTCTTTGTATTTCAAAATAAAAAATTAGTGAAAAGGAAAACGTGTGTTCTGAGTACGATATTGTCGTAACTGCAAAACATCATCATGAATTCCTGCTTTTAATGCTTCAAATGACGGATATTTCCGCTCACCATGTAAATAGTGCAAAAAAGTGACACGCATCAGTAAGCCATACAGATTAGCAGAAACATCAGGAAAGTGTACCTCTAACCGCCATTGTGGCTTTTTTTGCTGAATAGCAGGGCGTGTACCTAAATTCGCGGCCCCAAATAATGTATGTGGCTGATAGCCTAGTATGCCTTGAGTTCCACCCGCTTTATATACTTTTTCAGGCAAAGATTGTGTTTCACAGCTCACATCAACGCCATAAATTCCTTTTAAACACGGTTTATGACGTTTTAATGCGACATTAATGGTTGGAAAATCTAAAGTACGACCGAGTTTATCACCGTGCTGTACTCGCCCAATCATACTATAAGGTCGACCCAACAACTGTGCAGCCAGTGGTAAATTGCCTGCTTGTAGGGTTTCACGAATACGCGTAGAACTGACTCGCTCACCATTTAAAACCACTGTTTCAAGGTTATCTACAACAAAACCTTGCTGGCGTAAAAAATTAGTATTCCCTTGGCGGTTTTTACCAAAATGAAAATCGTCACCTAAAACCAAAGTGGTTGTATTGAGTTTTTCCTTTAAAACCAAAGTAAAATCAGTTGCCGTTTGATGGCGTAAAAAATCATCAAATCGAGCAACAATAATATAATCTATCCCTAATTCATGTAAATACGTTACTTTTTCACGTAAAGAGGAAATTCTAGGTGGTGCATCATCTGCGTAAAATACTTCAAGCGGTTGTGGCTCAAACAGCATAACGAGGGTTTTTAGGTGATTCTCTTGAGCGACAGCTTTTAATTGCGCAATCATGGCCTGATGCCCTAAATGCACACCATCAAAGTTACCAATCGTCACGGCGGTCTTAGGCAAATTGAGTTGCTGTGTTGCTGCATTTAAGCGAAGTAATTTCATAGATCAGTCAATAATGCTTATCTGTTTAAGTGACTATTTTGCCATATTCTCAATCATGGGTGTTATTGTTGTTTACGTAAAATCTGGTTTTATCTAGATTACAACATCGATAAAAGAGCTGATGATTGATGGCTAAATGGACATATGAATTTTTAAGTATCGCCACTTGATATCAATATAGCCTCTTTAAGAGTAAAAATACGTTTAAAACATTCAAGATAAAAAAGTAACCCTTCATCAGTAGATCAATTACCCAAGAAATAAAAGCGTACCTGCTAAATACCATTTAATATAGATTCGTTGGTCGTATCACATTTGGTTAATCGACTTAATTTAAATTTGATCTAAACATAAGCATTTATTTCATACCCCCAATACAGTCATAAATCCCTGACCATCACATTTAAATATTTGGCAAAAATTAAAAAGGTAAAAGACATTATGCAGCAGAAATTACTTCAGACAGCTCTAGACTTCATGTCATTACGCTACCCTCAAGGCTCAGGTGGTGTCGCTGTACTTGCAACTGAAAGTGGTAAAATTCTTACCAGTATCGCACCTGATGTAAAAAATGATGCGTTATCTGTATGTATGGAAATGGGGGCTTGTTTAGAAGCTCATAAAATCAATGAAAAAGTGACACACTCTTTGTGTATTTACAGAGAATCTGAACATTCTCAAATTTTATTTTTAACCCCTTGTGGTATTTGCCAAGAAAGACTGGCGCATTGGGGGGGACATGTTCAAGTGGCTGTAAGTACATCTGACAATATCTTACTCTTTAAACCACTTCGTGAGCTTATGCCATATCATTGGTCTATCGTAAATGGCGACATACTTTAATACTTTAGGTTTTTATTCATGACACTTTCTTACCGTCAGTTATTTGCTGAAAAAAGTACCGATATTGCGCAACTTCAATCGGTTTACAATGCATCTACAGATTATTTTCAAATTGTTTTAGGACATTTACCCAACAATGATGCAACACATCAAGATTTACTTGCCGTACCACAAGGCTGCTCACTTGATGCAAAGTTCTTTTATGGGATCTATGAAAAAACACAAATGATTGGATGCATAGATTTGATTCGTGGCTACCCCAACGAAAACACTATATTTATTGGGTTACTATTATTTATAACCACTCGCCAAGGTTTAGGCTATGGACCTCAATCACTAGAATTTATTATTCAACAAGCAATCCAATGGAATTGTCATCAATTACGTATTGCTGTTGTTGCATCGAATGTAAAGGCACTTGCATTTTGGTTAAGAGAAGGTTTTATCGAAATTTATCGTAAAGAATCAGAAAAATTTGTCGCACCTATTGTAGTCATGGAGCGAGTAATCAATGCAACTGATTTTCAACAGTTAAAGTCATAAAAAAATAATTACTTTCAGTGCATTGAATAGATTACAGTTTCTAATATAACCCATTTAAATCTGGTCAAAAATATCTGTCCTATTTTTTAATACATAACAAATCTTAAGTAAAATAGCTTCAACGGCATATACTTATTGGCTTACATCAAAACATGAGGGACGGACCTTTCACTTATAGCACGCATGTACCTTTCCCCTACACTATCTAGCAAGTGCGCCATGCAACAATAACTGAACATTATTTTTAATCGCTGCTTGATTGAAAGAACGATTACGTAACGTTTTTCCTGTAAGCACTTCAAATTGTGTATCAAAATCAGCATAGCTTTGCGTCACTGACCACAAATTCATAATAAATAGTTCAGGTTCAATATCTTTTGCTATTTTTCCTTGAGCCTGCCATTCAGCAATCACTTTTACCTTACGTTTAAAATATTTTTTAATCGAACCTTTTAAAATAGTTTGAATATAAGGTGCTCCTTGAATAATCTCTAAAGCAAATAACTTAGATGCTTTCGGATTTAAGCGAGAAAACTCCAATTTACTCTCAATATACTGAGTAAGCATTTCTTCAGGATTTTCATCAACATCCAACATTTGCATAGACTCTAGCCATTTTTGTAGCACAGAAGTCAGCACTTCAATATACAATGCTTCTTTATTTGAAAAATAATAGAAAATATTTGATTTATGCATATCTGAACGCTTAGCAATTTCATCCAAGCTTGCACCAGTAAACCCGTATACACAAAAAACATCCAAAGCTGCATTTAAAAGCTGATGACGCTTTTGCGTACTTTTTTTAAGTTCCATAATGGCGATCTATCAGAGAATTTGAATAACTGATTTTAGATCAATTAGTTTTATTTGTGCATTGAATTTACTTGATTTTTTATGAAAAAATCAAGTAAGCATAATCGATTTTATCTATTCAACTCACACATACATTTTTTTTAAATACTTGTGAGTTACGCTGATAATTATACAGCTGTTGTCGACTACTCGGTAAATCATCGACACTCGCCTGTACAAAACCTTGCTCTAAAAACCAATGTGCTGTTCTTGTCGTTAATACAAATATATATTCAATTCCTAAATGCTTCGCTTTTTGTTCAAGAAAATCTAAAATTTGTTGCCCTCTGTTCGACTTTCGATAACCAGAGTGCACAGCAACACATGCTATTTCAGCACTTCTCACTTCATTTTGTTGAATCTCCATCGGGTATAATGCAGCACAGGCCAAAATTGTCCCATCTCGCTCAATTACTGCAAATTGATCAATTTCATGCTCTAAACGCTCTCTAGAACGATAGACCAAAATACCCTGCTCTTCTAAAGGTTTAAGTAACTCCATTAATCCACCGACATCGTGAATTGTAGCAGTACGTACCTGCTCATAATGTGCATCTGTAATCATTGTTCCCATGCCATCTCGGGTAAACAATTCTTGAATTAATGCACCATCATAAGAAAAAGGCAGTAAATGTACACGTTGTACCCCATTTAAAGATGCTTCTTTAGCGCTTTGCAACAGTAATGACAGTTGCAGATCTACATCACGTTCATGCACAATATATTCATCTAATTGATGTGGAGAAATCTCTCTTAACAACTGACCTGCTGTATTTTTCAAACCCTCTTGATGACATAGAAAAATTAGCTTGTCTGCATTTAATGCAATTGCTGTTTTAGTTGCCACTTCTTGAGAAAGTAAATTAAAAACCTCACCTGTCGTTGAATATCCCGTAGGGCCAAGTAAAATAATATTATTTTGTTCTAATAAACTATTTATACATACTGTATCTACAGCACGAACCTCTCCGCTTAAATGAAAATCTATACCGTCATGAATACCAAAAGGCTTTGCGGTAATAAAATTACCAGAAACTACATCAATTTTTGCACCAAACATTGGGGAGTTAGCAAGGCCCATCGACAATAATGCTTCAATATATAAGCGAGATGCACCTACTGCACTCATGACTTCTGGAAGTGCTTCTCTAGTCGTGACTCTACGATTCAAATATGTAGGCGTTTCAATTCCCTGTTTTGCAATCGCATCATCAATTTGCTCTCTAGCACCATGTACTAAAACTAAGCGAATACCTAATGAGTGCAACAAAGCAATATCATGAATAATATGGTGGAACCCATCTTGTTTTAATGCCGCACCTTCAAACAAAATAACAAAGGTTTTACTACGATGTGCATTAATGTAAGGAGCAGAATGACGAAACCAATGCAAATAATCTTGTGTGCTTATCATCTGTGTTTCTTTTGAGTTTATGGACATCGATTAACCTAAATACAAAAACTTTATGATAATTATTTTAGAACAAAATAATCCAACTAAGCAGAATATTATATAGTTATGGAACAATTCATCTTCATTTAAGCTTGACCACCACACACTAAACAATAATAACAAGGAGTATTTATGAATTATCTGAGAAGAAGTTATTTTAGTATTATCCACCACCCTCGCTTTTACACCATGATTCCTGTTGGTTTAACGATCGCTTTGATCTTAAATCTGGTTACAAATTGGAAATGGTCTACAGTAACTCTAATTAGTTGGAATACTGCTGTAATTTTCTATTTGATTTGTAGTTTTATTCAACTTAAAGGAGATCAACAAGAACATATTGTTCGTCGTGCTAAAAAACAAGATGAAGGTAAGTGGACCATTTTATTACTGGTATTTATTGCATTAATCATGTGCTTATGTGCAATATTAGTGAATTTATCACACATTCCTAATCAAGCAAATATTAAATATGCTCGTGTTGCACTGTCTATTTTTACAATTGTGAGCACATGGTTTTTTGTACATACTATCTTTGCAATCCACTATGCACATGACTTTTATGTTGCTTATCAAAAACAAGAAGAAACTGGATTAGAATTTCCTAAAACTGCTAAACCTACGTACTCAGATTTCATTTATTTTAGCTATGTAATCGGGACAGCCTCGCAGACAGCGGATGTATCGATAACGAGTTCAAGAATGAGGCGTTTGAATACACTACATTTGTTATTGGCATTTGCATATAACACATTGATTTTAGCG
>NZ_FMYL01000007.1 GCF_900096955.1 Acinetobacter boissieri
TATCAAGAAGTTTCTCTCAACAGCACCGCCGATGGATACGCATTATAGATCAATAATCTCCTAACGCAATACCTTTCTTTAATTATCTCATTCAGGTGCTCGGTTTTTAAGCTAAAAAGGAATATATCTTATAAAAAAAGCCAAATTGTTACTTTTTTATATCGCAAAAGCACCAATTTGGCTGATCAACTTATCAATTTTACTGTGCTTTTTCTTTAGCAAAGAATGTAGTGATAAATCCAGAGAGTACATAAAGTAGGGATACAACTAAAATACCAACGGGAATATTGTAGGTCATTGCTGCAAGAATCATGACAACAGGTAACATAACAATGAAAGGAACTCGACTGCGGTCTACTTGCTTAAATGAGTAGTATTTCATGTTAGATACCATGAGAATACCAACAATAACCATAAATGCAGCATATATAATTTGTATGGTTTTATCTTTTACATCAAAAAGATGTGGATAGTCTCTACTCACCCAAACCAATGAAACAACCAATATTGCACCCAATGGGCTTGCAATACCAATAAAGTAGCGTTTATCAACAGAGCCTATTTGTACATTAAATCTCGCTAGGCGAAAAGCAGCACAAGCAGCGTAAATAAAACAACAAGCCAATCCTATGCGACCTAAACTGTGTAAACTCCAACTGTACATGAGTACTGCAGGTGCTAAACCAAATGCAATAAGATCTGACAGCGAGTCAAGCTGTTCGCCAAACGCACTTTGCGCCCCTATTGCTCTTGCAACGCGACCATCTAACCCATCTAGAAATGCTGCAAGAAAAATTGCATATAATGCATGTAAATAATGGCTTTCCATACTGGCAATAATAGAGTAGAAACCACACAGCATCGCTGCTGTTGTAATCAAGTTTGGCCAAAGATAAATACCACGGCGTTTCACTCTTTGCCCCTCATTGGTGTCTTCTTCTTCGATCACCTCGAATGTAAAGCCATCATGGTTTTCATCAGAATATTCATCATTTGGCTTTGGTGTCTTAGTCATTTGTGGGTTTCCTAAATATCCTGATTTACTGCAATTATTCACCAACAGTGGTTTTTACAACAACCGAACCACCGAGCTCATGCATTTTTAAGTAAGGTGCTAACCATTTTAATGATTCTCTCGCTTGCTCTGCAAATTTCCAAGGTGGATTAATCACAAGTAGACCACAGCCATTTAAACCCACTGGTGTGTCATCTGGCCACACGCAAATTTCACAAACCAATTGACGGCGAATACCGGTGTTTGCCATTTTTTTAAGAAAACGATCGACCATGACACGATCTTTAATCGGATACCATACTGCAAATACACCTGTGGGCCATTTTGCATATGCATTTTTCAACAGTTCTATGAGTTGTGGAAAGTCTTGACGCTCTATTTCATACGGTGGATCAATCATGACTAAACCACGTTTTTCTTTTGGTGGAATAACACCTAAAAGGCCTTCGTAAGCATCTCGTTGATGTAATCCTGCACGTTTGTCATAGATATGATGATCTAATAGTTGAAAAACGTCCGGTTGCATTTCAAAGATTGTTGCACGGTCTACTTCTCTCATTCCTTTGAGTGCAAACCAAGGGGAACCGGGGTATGCACCCTGTCCATCTTGTGTTCTAAGTTCTTCTACAAGTTTTAAGTAATGTTTGACTGTTTCTGGAGCAGTCTTTTTTTCTTGTGCTGTTAATTGAATAAGACGATGAATTCCCGATAGAAACTCACCTGATTTTTGTGAAGGTGCCTTTGAAAGGTCGTACTTACCCGCACCACCATGTGTGTCGATATAACAGTATGGTTTATCTTTTTGGTTTAAGCGATTGAGTAGTTGAAGCAGTAAAACATGCTTCATTACATCAGCAAAATTACCCGCATGGAAGTGGTGACGATAGTTCATAGGTGTGTATTTCCCTCATTTCAAGCTACATCTTAACACGAATTTTTTTTTCCATGCTGTGCGTAAAACTGTTCTAATAGATCTATTCTTCGCTTTTGTTACGATTTAATTATGCTTAATGCCTCTTTTCCAGCTCATTGGGATACTGGTTTAATCTTAGATCAGCTTGATTCTTATGGTTTTTGTATTGTTGATCGAGTCTATAATAATGACTATTTCACGGCGTTAAATATAGAGTGCTTATCTCATCTAAATGAGTTTCGCGCAGCAGGTATTCAAAATGGTGTCGTCAGCCATATTCGTAGTGACCACATTTTATGGCTTGATGATGCTCAAGTGCTTGCACAACAACATCGTGCAAATTTATTGGCTCTAGGAAAGGTGTTTAATCAGGCTTTTTTTATGGGTATTAATCATGTTGAAGCACATTTTGCACGTTATGGCATTGGTGAAGCCTATGCTTTACATAGAGATAACCCTCAACAAAAAAATGATCGAATCATTTCAACTGTGTTTTATATGCACAATGCTTGGCAAGATAACTGGGGCGGTGAACTGCGCTTACAAGATAAGCATGACGCTTGGCATGTCATTATTCCAAAACCAAATAGAATGGTCATTTTTGACAGTAACTTGCTACATGAGGTTCAAATTTCTAAACAACAACGCTTGTCTATTACCGCATGGCTAAGACATGATCGTCAAACTTGGTGATAGTATGTATGGGCAATATAAGTACTTTATATAGGTTATGCTATGAGTAAATCAGTCATTCAACGCATTGGTGAAACAGACCAAATGTATTTAGAAGCAAATTCTGCTGAATTAGCGTTAGAGCGTGGTCAATTACGCTTAACTTTGGTTGAATTAAGTCAGCATAAGTCAGAAAAAATACATTTTTTACATGAAGCAATTGCGCTATTAGAGCAAGCTCGTATAGAGTTTGAAGACATAGATACTTCATTGTATGTGGATTTATCTTTGGCTTTAGCGCATGCCTACATGCTGTATTATGAACTAACACATGACATAAAATTCGCTACCATTACGCAACAAATTTTAAAGCCTTTAGCGCATTTAAAACAAGCGAATGTTTACTTGATACTTGCATATGCTTGTAAGTGTAAAAAAGAGTTGGCTTTAACACGACATTGGCTCAGTAAATATTTGGCTTGTACAAATAAAGACTTAGAGATGCTCTTACAACATTCTGCATTTCAAGTATTGAAAGACGAAATTTGGTTTAAAGAACTCATACACGAACATTTATCTTAATCAAAAAAACACCGCCATAAAAGCGGTGTTTTTTACTAATAACTGACTATTATAGTAAGTGCGAAATCGCTGCTCGCTCTTCTTCTAGCTCTTGTAAAGTAAAATCCATACGCTCACGGCTAAAGGCATCTATTTCTAAGCCTTCCACGCGCGTATATTCACCATTCTCACAAGTCACAGGCACACCGTACATCACACCTTCTGGAATACCGTATGATCCATCTGATGGAATACCCATTGTTACCCACTCACCAGATGTACCCAGTGCCCAATCATGCATGTGGTCAATTGCCGCATTGGCAGCTGATGCTGCTGAAGATAAACCGCGCGCGTTGATAATTGCTGCACCGCGTTTTCCAACCGTTGGCAAGAACTCGTCTTTATTCCAAGCGTTATCGTTAATTTTGTCTTTAAGGCTTTGACCATTTACTGTTGCAAAACGATAATCTGCATACATGGTTGGTGAATGGTTGCCCCATACCGTTAATTTTTTAATGTCTGCCACAGCGATATTGGCTTTTTGGGCCAATTGCGTTAATGCACGGTTATGGTCTAAACGTAACATTGCAGTAAAGTTTTTTGCAGGTAGATCTGGCGCAGATTTCATTGCAATATAAGCATTGGTATTTGCAGGATTACCTACCACCAATACTTTTACATCACGGCTTGCATGATCATTCAGCGCTTTGCCTTGTACAGTGAAGATTTTTGCATTTTCCTGCAACAGATCAGCACGCTCCATACCCGGACCACGTGGACGTGCACCAACAAGCAACGCATAATCGGTATCTTTAAAAGCTACATTTGGGTCATCTGTACAGATAATTTCATTTAATAATGGAAATGCACAATCATCGAGCTCCATTTTTACGCCTTGTAGAGCTTGTTGTGCTTTTTCAACCGGAATTTCTAGTAGTTGTAAGATGACTGGTTGATCTTTCCCTAGCATTTCACCACTTGCAATACGGAATAGTAAGCTGTATCCGATTTGACCTGCTGCTCCAGTAACAGTAACGCGAACGGGTTGCTTCATTGTCCTTTTCTCCATTTGGGTGTTGTAAATATCATTAGATCGTCTTTGAACCACGATTCTGTTGATATGAAATGCTCAAGATTGTACTTTAATCTTGCGAAAGATGCATATTTAATCATGCATTATCATGATCATTTCACAACACAAAAATTAGATTTAGTATGTTCCTTGAATCATTATATTATTTGGGCAATTAGACACCATGCTGGTCGGACACGATTTAAACTGACCATTATTTTTATAACAGATGCTTACGTGCGTTAAATATGCAGTGCGACCTTCTTTTTGGCAATTCAAAACCACACTTCGCTCGGGCAACCCCTTATTTAAGGCAAAGAACTGCCCTTCTAATGCTATTTTTTGTACATTATTTGAACTTGTGTCTGTAAGTACCATTGGAATTTTCAGGTTTTGTGCATAGTTAATAATCGTTCTAAAATATTGTGATGCTGTCATTTGTGTACAACCACCAATTGTACGCCATAGTTGCACACGATAAGCTTCATCTGGAATTACTCGTGCGACAACTTTGGCCTGTAAAGGTGGTAAATTTGCAGATGAATCTGTTGCACAGTTATTATCAAAAGTTTCTGGGATTAAACTTGCGATCGTTAAAGAGTACCCTTCTAAACATTTTCGTTGTTTTTTCTGATTAATATCAAGTGCACAAATTGCAGGTGTCATTTGAATATGTAAAATATAACCTGTATTGACATTACTTTTGCTGGCAAAAACTGGCGTTGCAGTAAAGTAAACCCATGCGCCACTAAATAAAACAACCACATAAAATATGCGAGATCTTGACTGTTGTGCCCAAGCCATTACATCACCACTGACCTTTTCACTTTAGGTTGCACAATAAAATCTAACATTAAATATCATCCCTAATATAACTTAATTGGTACTACGTAACGGAATAGGTTTCATCCACTTACTCATATATTGATTACCTTGCCCTAAAATAGCACCATAATGAATGGTATTGGTCATTACATTTTTGACATAGTTACGCGTTTCATCAATTGGAATCGTTTCAACATACTGATCTGCCACCAATGCTTGATCTGTTGGTTGCCATCTTAATGCACGATTTGGTCCTGCGTTATAGCCTGCTGTCGCAAGTACAGGGTTACCGCTCAATTGGCCCTGTATCATCGAAAGATAATAGGTGCCGTAACGGACATTGGTGTTCATATCACTCAGTGCTAAAGGGGTATAGGTTTCGCCCATTTGTTTAGCGACTAATTTAGCCGTATTTGGCATAATTTGCATAAGACCGCCAGCACCTACATTAGAGCGAGCTGTCGTTACAAAACGACTTTCTTGTCGCATTAAGCCGTACGCCCATGCAGGATCTAGGCCAACATTTGCACTGTGCATCAAAACGGCGTTTTGATTAGGCGTGAGATAACGCAGATTATAATTATGAACATTGACTGTACGGTCAGCCGCATAAATCGCGCGATCATACCAACCCATTAATGCCGCTCTTTGTGCTGCCGCTAAAAGCAATCCGTCATCTTGTTTTAAATACGCTTGGCGAACTGCCCAATTCCATTCTCTAATACTAAAGCTTGCAGGTGCTGAAATCTGTTTTAAAGTAAATGCTCGATTAAAATTCAAATCTTGAGTCAAACGCTGCTGATCACTTTCTGATGCAGTTGCTTGATCAATACGGTTATATCTTTTACCTATTCGTTCTTGTGCCAACAAGTTATGATAGTCATCTCCACTTTGGGCTAAGTTTTGATAAATGTCTTGTGCTTGTTGTTTTGATGCTTGATCGTTTCTTTGTTCATCTGCACGTGCGAGCCAATACTGCCAGCGATCTTCTTGTTGCTGGGTAACACTCATCACAGAAATTGCACGAATCAAACTATCCCATGCACTAAAACGAATCGCTTGTCTTGCATAAATTTCAGCTTCTTCAGGGCTAAATGGCAAACCATAGCTGGCATCGAAATCATCTAAAATAATACGATTAAAATTGTTCTTTAATACACTTGTACCGCCAATATAAGCCACAGTTCTATACAAATACTTTTGCACATCTGGCGGTGTAGTTTCTACAGTACGCCCAACACTACTTAATGCTGTCGTCAAATCTGAATCTGCTAGACGACCCAATGCAAAAATAAGATAAGCATAATCTGTGTCGTTATTTTTAGGTGCTGACCATAAATATCCCAAAGGATTGGTTTGAATTTGCATGAGTTGATTGATGGTCAAATTCAAGCCTAGACCTTGTGCACTGGATACAGCAAGCCCAATTTGCCCTGCACGTAACTGAGCCCATACGCGCTGTTTTTTATCTGTTGCGGTAATCATTGAACTATTGAGCATCATACGAATCAGACCCAAACAACTGTCTGGCTGAGTGCTTGTGCTTAGCCATAAATCTTTAAATTCAGCAAAAACAAGAGCATCTCCAGATTGTGCCCGCACTTGTGCAATGGCACATTTTTCTGCGGGATCTGGGTTTGATACATAGTGAATAATCTGTTGAGCACTCGGAAAATCGGAAATTTTTACTTTTTCTTCAACATAGTCAGCAGCCAGCTTTTCTGCCATAGCCGAGTTAGGATAGCTTTGAATAAATTGTAAGATACTGGTTGGAGATTGCGTCACCAAATCCATATTGAGCTGAAAGTATTGCGGGTAATAGCCAAGTACGTCTGATTGCATACTTGCAGTATATTGATCTAGCAATGCACTATTACCGCGATTACTTGCATTTAATGCATCATTAAACTGTTCATTCGATGCATACAGGTCATTTGCAGACAAAGCGATTACCGTCAAACCAACGTATCGAAAAGTTTTTTGCTTATACTGCACCCATAAATCACGCATAAAATAAACTAATCTCATTATTAATAAATGGTGATTTTAATCGTTCAAGCACCAATAAGCTGTTATGTTGTGTAATTCAAAAAATGATCATAAAGCGTCTTTATCAAAAGCTACTCGCAACGCAATAAAAATGCTAGAATACGCCACCTTTTTTACTGTTGTGTGAAGCCATGTGCTTCCATGCTTAACCTTTTGTCTTAGGAGCCTACATGACGGTTCAAACATTCATTCCTTCTCGTGCCAACGGTACTCACGCTGCCTCAGAAAACACTGTTACCCAGCATTCGCACCCCAGCTCTATTTCAACGACAGTTAAAAAACTGTATATCGAAACGCAAGGGTGTCAAATGAATGAATACGACAGTCACCGTATGGCAGACTTACTCGGAGACTCTCACGGCTACGTGCTCACAGACAATCCTAACGATGCAGATATTCTACTTATGAATACTTGCTCAATTCGTGAAAAAGCACAAGAAAAAGTATTTAGCGAATTAGGCAGATGGCGAAAGATTAAACAAAACAACCCAGATCTGATTATTGGGGTGGGTGGCTGTGTTGCTTCGCAAGAAGGTGACAACATACAAAAACGTGCACCGTATGTAGATATGGTTTTTGGCCCACAAACCCTGCACCGTTTACCGCAAATGCTTGATCAGCATGAAACGCAAATTACTACGCCTAAAAAAGACAAAATTAAACTGGTCGATATTTCATTTCCAGACATTGAAAAGTTCGACTTTTTACCTGAGCCACGTGTTGAAGGACACAAAGCATTTGTTTCCATTATGGAAGGCTGTTCTAAATATTGTTCATTCTGCGTTGTGCCGTATACCCGTGGAGAGGAAGTATCTCGCCCACTAGATGACGTGATTGAAGAAATTGCAACACTGGCTGAAAAAGGTGTGAGAGAAATTTCTTTACTTGGACAAAACGTAAATGGCTACCGTGGCGAAACATTTGATGGTGGTATTTGCACATTTGCTGAATTACTTCGTTTAGTTGCGGCCATTCCAGGTATTGGACGCTTACGCTATACCACATCTCACCCCCTTGAATTTTCAGAAGAGCTCATAGAGTGCTACCGTGATTTACCACAAATGGTGTCTCACCTACACTTGCCTGTACAAAGTGGTTCAAACGATGTACTACAAGCCATGAAACGCAACCATAAAATTGATGTTTACACCGATAAAATTGCCAAGTTACGTCAGATTCGCCCCGATATGCACTTATCAAGTGATTTTATTATTGGTTTCCCGGGTGAAACAGACCAACACTTTAATGAAACAATGCAATTTATTAAAGCGCTTGACTTCGATCACTCCTATAGCTTTATTTATTCAAAACGTCCAGGTACGCCTGCAGCAGAACTTGAAGATACGATTCCAGACCTTGTAAAAAAAGCACGCCTTGCTCAAGTGCAACAAGTGATTAAAAAATCAAGTATTGATAAAACAGATGCTATGCTCGGTACAGTACAACGTGTTTTAGTCGAAAATGTTTCTCAAAAAGATGAAAATATTTTGGTCGGTACAGCAGATAACACCCGTTTAGTGAGCTTTATTGGCGATGCCAGTTTAATTGGGCGTTTTGTAGAGGTAGAAGTCACTGAAATCAAAACCTTGAATTTTGTTTTCGGTCACCTCTTGAATGTTGAGGCTGACGTGGCGTAATGTAGAAGGGTAGATAAACAACCACTAAAAAGGGATACACTTGACTACATCTATAAGACGTACAGTTGCTTTTCCAGGTATTTCTATGGAGCACCTAAAAATTATGTTAGGTGCTTACAATAGTCATTTAAAACAAATCGAACAACGCCTAGATGTCAATATCATTCACCGAGGCGATTCATTTTACGTTGACGGCGACCTCGATACTGTGGCACGTGCCGAGTCATTACTCAATAAATTATATGAAGAGTCTGAACTCTCAAAACAAGTCACAGCAGAACAAATTCATTTAATGATTCAAGGCAGTCAAACTGACCAAGACCTTATGAATGATGATGGACAAGAACATACCGGTTTAGACGATGTGTGGCTACAAACACGCAAAGGTCGAATCAACCCACGTGGGGCAAACCAAAAACGCTATGTACAGCGTATTTTACAAAGCGATATTTCATTTGGTATTGGCCCTGCAGGTACAGGTAAAACCTACTTGGCTGTTGCTGCAGCAACAGATATGCTTGAAAGAAATGAAATTCAGCGTATTTTATTGGTGCGTCCCGCAGTTGAAGCAGGTGAAAAACTGGGCTTTTTACCGGGTGATTTAAGCCAAAAGATTGACCCTTACCTACGCCCTTTATATGATGCGCTCTATGAAATGTTAGGCTTTGAAAAAGTAGCCAAACTGATTGAACGCCAAGTCATTGAAGTTGCACCGCTAGCTTACATGCGTGGTCGTACGCTCAATCACTCTTTTGTGATTTTAGACGAAGCACAAAACACGACACCTGAACAAATGAAAATGTTTCTAACTCGCTTGGGATTTGGCTCACGTGCTGTTATTACAGGTGACATTACTCAAGTTGATTTACCTCGTGGCCACCAATCTGGTCTTGCTCACGCTTTACGTGTATTAGAACCTGTGAAAGAAATTCATATCACTCGTTTCCACTCGCGTGACGTTGTACGCCATCAATTGGTACAAAAAATCGTTGAGGCTTACGAAGGTTGGGACTCAGAACAACAGCGATTCAATGCCACTGAACGTGCTGAACGCAAAGCACGTCAAGAAGCACTGACTGCTGAAAATGACTCTGCAGC
The DNA here is from genome assembly GCF_900096955.1 of Acinetobacter boissieri. Classification (GTDB taxonomy): domain Bacteria; phylum Pseudomonadota; class Gammaproteobacteria; order Pseudomonadales; family Moraxellaceae; genus Acinetobacter; species Acinetobacter boissieri. Next base: position 9,843 of record NZ_FMYL01000007.1, read on the forward strand.
GGATCAACAACACTAATTCTATTACCTTATTAAGGATTATCATTGAAGCTTGATCTCACACTACAACAACACGTTTTAGCACCTGAATTGGTGCTAAAACGAATTTATATTAAAAAAGTTATTGAAACAGCTTTACGTCACCTGTCTTTAAAACAAGATTGTGATATCGGCATTGCTTGTGTGGATTTAGATGAAAGCCACGAGCTCAATTTACAATACCGACAAAAAGATAAGCCAACCAATGTATTGTCTTTCCCAAGTGAAGTTCCTGAAGAAGTTTTAGAACAACTGGATTGTATGCCACTGGGTGATTTGGTGATTTGTATTCCTGTGGTATTGGAAGAAGCAAAAAACCAAAAGAAAACTGCAATTCATCATTTCACCCACATGCTTGTACACGGTGTCTTACATTTACTTGGTTATGACCACGAAATTAGCGAAGCAGATGCTGAAGAAATGGAACAACTTGAAATTGAGATTTTGCAAAAACTTCATATAGACAACCCCTATCACACAGTAACGGCGACTAAGTAAAATACAGTAATTGCAGTATATAAGCCGAATTAGCCCCTTGATTAGCTCAAAAATTGCTTTTTTGCTGATAATCAAGGCAAAAGCATGGATTAACACATCATTTTTTGGTCTAATTCAAAGCAATATCACAAAAACATCGCCATTCATTGGAAAGATTTATGCAAGCGCTTATAGACAACCTCTCTCATTATGTACAACGCGTATATCAAAAAGCTGGCGGGTTTATTGAAGAACAGCGTGAATTTGCAGTATCACAAGTGTTTCTCAATGCAACGTTAAAAAAATTTGTGACAGACAATGTCGGACTTCTCAAAGATTTACATGCAGACTTACATGACGATTGGCTACGTTTATATGCCACAATTGACGTGCAAGGCTTACATACCACATTATTTGTAGATTTAAAGCTATTACAAATGGAATTAAATAAAACCACACAGCTCATAGTTTTTGAGCAAATCAGTCAAACTCAAATCTTAGATGCCACCTATAAAAACAAATTACAGCAATGGGTTGTACAAACTGCGCTATTTTTCTACCAGAAAGTATTAAAAAAAGACCCTCTCGGTAAAATTTTACAACACTTTAATGTACTCACCGTAAAAGACGAACTACTACACTTAGACCTTAATCAGTGGCTCGGAAAAAACCAATCTATTTTAGAAACTTTGAATAAAGTTCGAATTAACCATGCTGTCCTGCGTGAAACAGAATTGGTGCTCAAAGGAAACTTAAATCTTGCAGCAATGATGAATAAGGTTGCAAAACCACAAGAGGTACAATAAAAGTCAAATCTGCCAGCTTACATACAGATTTACTATAAAAAAAGTATTCAAACTATGAAATCATAGTCATAACAAAGTATTGATTGATCAATGACATGATAAATTTAAAAATTGCGACTCTTCGCTTGGCAGTAAGCAGTTGTGTACTAATGTCTGTGTCTGCTTTTGCAATCACACCGTTTGAAGCGACCTATCAGTTCTCATACAATGGAAAAAATATTAGTACTGCAACACGCAGTTTAAGCCAAGTCAATAATGACACGTGGAACTATAAGTTTTCAGCCAAAGCAGGGTTTATTGCATCTGCGTCTGAAAGTAGCCAATTTAGTATTAAAAATGGTCAGCTCATTTCAAACAATTTTAATCGCACTACCAAATATATTGGGATCTCCGACAAGTTAAGCATCGATTTTAATCATGCAAAAAACACCATTTATACACAAAAAAATGACACTAAGCGTAGCTTTAAACTCGAATACAACCCACTTGATGAACTCAACGCTGAAATTCAAATTCGTGAAGATCTATTAAATAAAAAACTCAAATCAACTTATTACATTACCGATGCGAAAGGCGTAGATGCACGTAAGTTTGTAAATATGGGGGAAGAAACTATTCAAACCCCTTATGGCACACTCAATACCGTCAAATTTAAACTTGAATATAATAAACCAGAGCGAAATACCATGTTTTGGCTTGCACCACAATTTGGCTATTTACCTGTGAAAGTTGCACATAACGATGAAGGAAATTCTTACGGAATTACTCTTATAAGTTATAAAAACCAATAAAGTTATGGATTTTCGATATTTTAAACTTGCAATTTTTAGCCTGCTTTTTAAAATACATATCCGCTTTCTTAGCACTCCCACACTAGAGGTCTTTCATCGTGCATGCACTAGAACAGAAAATCTTAAACGAAGGTATCGTTCTATCAAACAATGTTTTAAAAGTTGATGCCTTTTTAAATCACCAAATTGATCCTGTACTGATGCAGCAAATTGGGAAAGAGTTTGCAGCACGCTTTAAAGATGCCGGCATTACCAAAATTATTACCATTGAAGCTTCGGGCATTGCTCCTGCAGTTATGGCAGGTCTAGAGCTTGGTGTACAAGTCATTTTTGCACGCAAATACCAGTCTTTAACACTCAAAGATGACTTGTACCGTGCAAAAGTGTATTCATTTACTAAACAAACTGAAAGCACCATTGCCATCTCTAACAAACATATACATGCCACAGACAAAGTTTTAGTTATTGATGACTTTTTAGCCAATGGCCAAGCCGCATTGGGACTCGCAGACCTGATTCATCAAGCAAATGCCGAAGTGGTTGGTATTGGGATTGTGATTGAAAAATCATTCCAAACTGGACGTGATTTACTGCTTAATAAAGGCTATAGAGTCGAATCTTTAGCTCGTATTGCCTCACTTGACAATGAAAAAGTCACTTTTATTAAATAAGCAAACTGAGAGGTCATATAGATGACCTCTTTTTGATTGTGGCGGTACTCTCAAATACTCGCCTTTCTTTTCTCTAGTTATTTTGACTATAATACCGACAATAATATATTGTCATCGTGGCTCATCTATATTTCAACCACGCCAATCAACAGATGAAATTGATACTCTGATGTTGAACCAACACACTGATCAAAACAAAGAGGCACCCTATTAATGCTTCAATATTTAAAAAAACTTCCTTTTTATGAGAAAACATGGTTCCAATTTATCATGTTTGTTATCTCACGTTTCGAATCAGATCGTTGCCGTGATAAATCAGCTTCTCTAACTTACACCACACTTTTTGCAGTGGTACCCATGTTAACCGTGTTTTTAGTGATTATATCTTCAATCAAAGCACTCGAACCGGCACGCCAACAATTACAGCAACTGATTTATAGTAACTTCTTACCTAAAAGTTCAATTGCATTCGATAAAGCACTAAGCTCTTTTGCTGATAAATCAAGCAATCTTACAGTCATTGGTATTTTATTCTTATTTGTTACATCAGTTATGATGCTTAATAGTATTGAAGATGTATTCAATCGAATATGGCGTATTAAAGACAAACGTAGTGGTATTATGGGCTTTATGCGCTATTGGACCATTATTTCGCTTGGGCCAATTTTACTCGGGAGTGCCTTTGCAATTTCTTCTGCAGTTGCATCTCTTAATGTATTAAACAACAACTTTACTGGTTATGAAATAGACAGCACATTCTTTTTAGCGATTATTTCTTATGGTTTAACAATCACTGGCTTTTTCTTTATTTATTGGACCATTCCAAATCGCACCATTCCACTTAAATCTGCACTCATTGCAGGACTCTTTAGCGGTACAGTTTTTCAACTTTTAAAAGCCTTTTTTGGCTACATCATGTCAAACTTTACCAGTTATGAGCTCATTTATGGTGCATTTGCAGCCGTACCTATTTTTCTGTTATGGATATTTCTATCTTGGAACATTATTTTACTTGGTGTTGAAGTAAGCTTTGCTATTACCTCTTTTAGTTCTGGTAAAATACAAAAACGCCATCCTATGGTAATGATGCTAGATATTTTAGAACTCTTTTATAAAAAACAAATGCTAGGTGAAGCTGTCACTGAAAAAGAAGGCTTAAAAATATTAGGTCGTGGTGAAGTTGGTCGCTGGCCTGCATATATAGAGCTTCTTGAACAACAGCAACTCATCAAGCGCACAAGCCAAGATGAATATGTATTGGTTAGGAACTTAATGCATGTTGATTTTTGGGAATTCTATAATGAAATGCCTTTCGCTTTACCAAGTAATCAGGACATTGGTCATATTCACCCAGACGATGAATGGATGAAGCGTATTGGTCCACTTCTGGTCAGCTCAAACAATTACTTAGCAGAGCAACTCTCGGTACCATTATCCAGTTTATTTGAAGACCAACTCTCTTCAGAAAATAAACGCTAATCTTTGATTTAATAGGCATGCAGTGCCATCAAATCGCATGCCTAATTTATGAGAAATTTAGTGAACTTGTGTTTGCCACACAATATTTTCCTTTGAAGTAAACAAAGTCATACGTAATACGTCACCGGTTGCCAACGCACCTACGCCTGCTGGTGTACCTGTCATAACAACATCACCTGCTTCAAGCGTAAATGCTTGGCTCATATCACACAACATATCTGCAATTGAAACCAGTAATAGTGCTGTGTCGCCCTGCTGACGAACTTCGCCATTTAAACTAAATTCATATTGAACATGATTTAAGTTAACTTCAGATACATCTATCCAATCACCAAGAATACAAGAGCCATCAAATGCTTTTGCTCGTTCCCACGGCTCGCCTTTACCTTTTAATTCAGTTTGTAAGTCTCTAAGTGTTAAGTCCAAACCTAAAGTGACCGCACCAATGGCCTCTAAAGCCTGTTGAGGATCTATAACGCCACTGAGCGGGCGGTCTAGTCTTAAACTGAGCTCACACTCATAATGACAACTTCCTAATGCACGATTCCACGTCACCCCTCTTGCTGTCGTTGTTAAACTACTCGGAGGTTTAATGAATAGTACAGGTCGTGTTGGAATTGCATTCCCTAACTCTTTCGCATGTGCCGCATAACTACGGCCAATACATATAATTTTTGAAGGTTTAATGTTCATTATGTTCTAGCTTATAAAAATGTATTTCTATTAAACACGTTTAAATGTATTTTCTAAAAGTATTTTTTGCTGTGGCTCTGTTAATGCCCGTTTAGGTACAATAATAACTACACGACTTTTGAGCTCTACCACATAAGTCAATCGCCCTTCAACAAAGCGTTTTACTTCCGAATAAGCATACGTTCTTTCGTGCGTTTCGCTCATCACTTTAAAGGTGTTTTGAGATAACGCTAAAGTTTGCTGATTTTTACCCATTTGATATTTCACAAATTGACGCTTAAAAATTTGTGGCAGTAATATATAACGCACTGCAGATTGTACCAGTAAAAAAATTGCACCTAAAATCACATAATCTCGGCCTAAACCAGTAACTCCCAAATAAAAACCCCAAATAATTAAGCCAATACTAATGAGGGGCGTAATAAATTGAGTCACTTGTTTTTTACCCAGTGTGATGTGTTTAAACCCATCTTGCGATTCTTCAAGATTTAATAAATAACTGATCGAGAGCGCAACGTTTGCTTCAGACATAATTCACTTTACAGGACATAAAAATATGACCTATTAGAGCATAAAGTACTTTTTTTTAGTATGGCTTGTTTTAATCAACACAGAAAATAAACATACAAAAAAACCGCTATATTTAGCGGTTTCTTAAAAATTGGTGCGCTCAGAGAGATTCGAACTCCCGACCCCTTAGTTCGTAGCCAAGTGCTCTATCCAGCTGAGCTATGAGCGCATTGTTTTTCAATGTTGCGCATTATACGCAGTTTTAATCAATTGCATAGCTTTTTTCATAGATTAAAGCACAGATGTTGCTTATTTATGCAATATATAGAGTTTTACGAGTTAAGCCATCAATATAATTTCTTTTGAAAACAAGATGCCACAGCAGATATAAAAAAGTTGTTAAATCTATAAATTACAGACATAAAAAAACCGCTATCATTTAGCGGTAATTTTAATATGGTGCGCTCAGAGAGATTCGAACTCCCGACCCCTTAGTTCGTAGCCAAGTGCTCTATCCAGCTGAGCTATGAGCGCATCAGTTGCCATATTGGCGTGTCGTTACTTGTATTTGATTTGGTGCGCTCAGAGAGATTCGAACTCCCGACCCCTTAGTTCGTAGCCAAGTGCTCTATCCAGCTGAGCTATGAGCGCATTAAATCGTGGCGGTGAGAGAGGGATTCGAACCCTCGATACAGTTACCCGTATGCATCCTTAGCAGGGATGTGGTTTCAGCCACTCACCCATCTCACCGTAACGAGACGCCATAATACAAACTTCATGTCCCTTACGCAAGGGATGAAAGCAATTATTTTAAAAATAATGCATTGATTAATTAATTTTTAAACAATTTTAGCTAATTTGTTCTTTTTATACACAATTATTTTTCATAACCCATTTATTTGACTGCCTAATGTGGTCTGTTATTTCAAATCACGCAATGATCACACCACAAGTTAGTAAATAAATGCATCTATAAATGATGTTCCGTGTGCCAATCTATGACTTATGCTAAAGTAAGACCATCATTTATGTACATATAAGAAGTGACACCATGGATAAAAACTGGGTCGACCCCGAAGCAAAGTCCGAATCAGAACGCTACGACAACCCAATTCCAAGTCGTACGCTTATTTCAGATACGATTCAACAAGCCAATACTGCCCTCTCTCATGCAGAATTAGTAGATCACTTTCAAATACAAGACCAAAAAAGTATAGAAGCACTTGGACATCGTTTAAATGCGATGATTAGAGACGGCCAATTAGGCAAAGAAGGCATTAAGTTTTTTATACTAGCACCTGAACCAACGCAAGACGCTACGGTTTACATTAATAGTAAAGGTTTTGGTGTTGCACAAATTGATGGTGAAGAAAAACTACAACTTGCTGAACGTGAACTTAGATTGGCATTTAACGGCGATAGAGTTGCTGTGCGTAAAACATCTATAGATCGCAAAGGAAAAACATGGGGGCGTATTGAAGAAATTAAACAGCACCGTGTTAAACAACTCATTGGTAAACTGTGCCAACACGAAGGTGAATATTTTATTCAACCAGCCATGCCAAACCAACATCAGCCGATTACACTTGAAAAAGAGCTTGTTGCGCATGCACAAATAAAACTTGGTGATTCAGTTCGTATAGCTATAGATGATTATCCAACCCGTGACAGCTTTGCCACAGGGCATGTTGTACAATCTATGGCGGATAAAGCAGACACTGAAATTATTATTCCACAAACCATTTTAGAGTTTGGCCTACCCTACGAATTTCCAGAAGAAGTGGTTGCTGAAGCTGAGCGTTTCAAAGAACCTACCGCTAAAGACCGAGCTGACCGTATTGATTTAAGAGATTTGCCATTGGTCACCATTGATGGTGAAGATGCCCGAGATTTTGACGACGCAGTCTATGCTGAAAAACGCCCAGGGGGTGGTTATCGTGTTGTTGTGGCAATTGCCGATGTCAGCCACTATGTGCGTTTAGGCAAGCCTTTAGATGATGAAGCACAAGAGCGAGGTACATCGGTTTACTTCCCTCACTATGTACTTCCAATGCTCCCTGAAGCTTTGTCTAATGGGCTATGTTCACTTAACCCACATGTCGACCGATTGTGTATGGTCTGTGATTTAACTTTATCTCGTTTAGGCCGTGTTACAGGGTACAAGTTTTATCCAAGTGTTATGCATTCTAAAGCACGCTTAACGTATACCCAAGTGGGTCAGTTTTTTGATGGCGAAACGAAAGCTATTCCAGAAGACAAAAGCATCCATAAATCGCTCAATACCTTATTCCAACTGTATCAAATTTTGAAAGGCTTACGTAGCGAACGCCATGCGATGGAATTCGAAACGACAGAAACGTATATGACCTTTGATGAGTTAGGAGGCATTAAAGAAATCTTACCAAGATCTCGTAATGAAGCCCATAAACTGATTGAAGAATGCATGTTATTGGCCAACGTCGCTGCGGCTGAATATGCACTCACCAATGATGTAGATATGCTATACCGTGTACATGAGCCACCTGAATTTTCTCGTACTCAAAAAGTACGTGACTTTGTAAAGCTTCTTGGTTTTCATTTTCCAGAACAGCCGACACAAGCAGATTATCAAGCTATTATTGAAGCCACAAAAGACCGTGTAGATGCGCAAACTATTCACGCAGTCTTGTTACGTTCAATGATGCAAGCATACTATGGTGCTAAAAATGCGGGGCACTTTGGCTTAGCATACGATGCATATACACATTTCACTTCACCGATTCGTCGTTATCCAGATTTACTGCTACATCGCGCAATTAAAGCCAAACTCAGCGAAAAACTATCGCCTATTTCAGGTCAAGCCCTAAATGATGCGGGTGAGCATTTTTCACGGACTGAACGACGTGCAGATGAGGCATCTCGTAGCGTAACATCTTGGCTTAAATGCCACTATATGCAACAGCATTTAGGTGATGAGTTTATCGGACACATTACGACTGTTACAGAATTTGGCTTATTCATCACGCTTAAAGATTTATATGTTGATGGTATGATTCATATTAGCCAATTGGGTGATGATTTCTTTGTATACGATGCATCAAGTCAGACATTAATCGGGCAAAACCGTGGGCAAGTTTTTGGGTTAGGCGATGAAGTCAAAATTCAAGTGGCTGGCGTAAACTTAGAAGAACGTAAAATCGATTTTTCTTTAACTAAACAGGTAACTCATGCGGGCCGTGCTGTTCGTGAGCGAGCACCACGTACACAAAGACCAGTGCCCACTGAAGATGGCTTTGTACCTATTGCAAAGAAAGTCAGTAAATCTAACCCTGTAAGCGAAGAAAAACCTGCAGAACCTGTGAAAAAGAAAAAACGTAGCTCTAAAAAATCAAGTAGCTACAAAGCAGACACAGATCAGAAAAAAACAGGGAGTAAAGAGAAAATTAAAAAGTCTAAGAAGAAGAAAAAATCTAATGCGAAAATAAAACAAGACTAAATAGCGAGCCCGTCTAAAGATCAAGCCAAGCATTGTCTTGGCTTGATCTACTTCTATCAAAGAATGCCACACAAAACCATAAAATATAGTTAATAAAACGTAAATAACCCTTGATTTTAATAGGGGAAACGCATAAACCTATAAATATACACCCAATTAGGCAATCATGTAATGACACTCTCTACGGCAACCTTGCCAGTATCCGATTTTTCAAATATTACTATTACTCAACTCAAAAAAAACGTAGAAGACGTTATTTTAAAAGGACAATCTTTTTTAGATGAGCTTAAAACGGTGCCACATACTGTTGAAGCACAGATGGATACCATTAATAACTTAGATGAGTTATCTAACCAAATTGATGCAACATGGGGCACTCTCTCTCACCTCAATACTGTAATGAGTGATGCAGAAACACGTGAAGCCTATCAAGCTGTGCTTCCTCAATTAAGTCAGTTTTCAACGCACATTGGACAACATACCGCTTTATATCAAACCTACCAGGCACTGCATGATAGTGATGCATTTAAACAACTTGATGAAGCACAACAAAGTGCCATTCGTCTATCACTCGATAATTTCAAACGTTCAGGCGTTGCATTAGAAGGAGAAAAGAAAACTCGTTTTGCAGAAATTTCAGCACGCTTATCACAACTATCTTCAGATTTCTCTAACCATGTACTTGACGCAACCCAAGCTTATGTCAAACCACTGACAGAAGCAGAACTAAAAGGCTTACCAGACAGTGCGGTAGAGCTACTGAAACAATATGGACAGCAACATCAACTAGAACAAGCTGCTGCAACACTTGATTTTCCATCATATATTGCGATTATGACGTATGCTGAAGATCGCGAATTGCGAGAAGCACTCTATAAAGCCTACTGCACTAAAGCATCGGACCAAGGTTCTGATCCTTCGCTAGATAATACAGCAATCATTGAAGAAATCTTGCAACTTCGCCAAGAAAAATCGGAGTTACTCGGTTTTAATAACTATGCAGAATTTTCAATTGCAGCAAAAATGGCACCTGATGTAAATACGGTACATGAGTTTTTACTCAACCTTGCAGAACATGCAAAAAAACCAGCATCTGAAGAAATTCAAGCTCTCAAAGAGATTGCAACAAAAGATGGCATCACCCAAATTCAACCATGGGATGCGACTTTTTATTCAGAAAAGCTCAAACAACAACTATTTAACTTGTCACAAGAAGAGCTCAAGCCTTACTTCCCCGCACCAAAAGTGATTGAAGGTTTATTTGGTATTATTAAACAGCTCTATAAAATAGATATTATTGAACGAAAAGCACCTGTATGGCATAAAGATGTACAGTATTTTGAAATTGAAGATCAAGGCGAAGTAATTGCTGGCTTTTATTTCGACCTATACGCTCGCCAAGGTAAACGAGGCGGTGCATGGATGAATGGCGCACACTCTAGAATGCAAACCTCAAATGGCTTACAAAAGCCAATCTGTTACATGGTATGCAACTTTACACCGCCTGTCGCAGATCAACCTGCTCTCATTACCCATGATGAAGTACTTACGCTATTCCATGAGTTTGGACATGGCCTACATCATATGCTTACCGAGGTAGATAACATATCTGTAGCGGGAACCAATGGCGTAGCATGGGATGCTGTTGAGCTTCCAAGCCAATTTATGGAGTTTTGGACTTGGGATAAAACTGCACTTGACCAACTTACAGGGCACGTAAATACAAAAGAAACGCTTCCTCAACACTTGCTTGATGCATTACTCAATGCACGCTTCTTCCAGTCAGGTATGCAAACCTTACGTCAAATTGAATTTGCTTTATTTGACCTCAGTATTCATATGCAAAATAAAGCCTTAAATGCTCCAGAAGTACAGCATATGCTTGACGAACTTCGTGCTAAAATCTCAGTATTACCAACGATTAAATATAATCGTTTTCAACATAGCTTTAGTCATATTTTTGCTGGCGGCTATGCTGCAGGTTACTATTCTTATAAATGGGCAGAAGTATTAGCAAGTGATGCATTTGAGCGCTTTGAAGAAGAAGGGCTATTTAACCAAGCCACTGGCCATGAATTCAGATCTGCTATTCTAGCTGTAGGGGGCAAAAACGATGCTCTTGATGCTTTCATCCAATTTAGGGGTCGTGAACCAAAAATAGATGCCCTGTTAAAACACCAAGGTTGGACTGAAGCAACCGTATCTTCATAAATTGAGTAATATATGGTGAGTATAATTTTATGAAAAAAAGATTTATTGCAGGTGCTGTCTGCCCTAAATGTCAGGCTTTAGATCGTATTATTATGCTCACCAATCACTTAGGTGAAGAACATATCGAATGTATTTCGTGTGATTATCGTGATACACGTCCACAACAAATAAACTCAAGTAAATTAAGTCAAGTAGATGAGGTTGGTGTTATTAAATTCAGACCTAAAGGTTGAATATTATCTTTTTAATTTAATGACTTACCATAAATCTTTGCTAAGATTTTCATTTTTTTATAATCTTTACCTGTCAATTGGTCTCTCCAAACAATTTGGGTAGACCATTTCTCTTTTTTAGCAAAACAAAAAGCAAAATATAATTGATGATCTAAAATTGAACACACTTCTTTCGTTACTACACCATCTATGTACTCAAACGTCCATATATTTTTATCTAACCATGCCAATGAGTATAATTTGGGTGTTTTCTTAAAAAAAACATATAAATTCCAAGTTAAAAAACCTACTAGTAAAATAGTATAAGTAAGTCCAACTGATTGATATATAAAGATTACCATTAAAACAAATAAAATGAATTGGAACCAATACTTTAAACGGCTTTTAGAAATTGGAAAATAGAGATCACCCATGTATATAACACTTTAGTTTTTGAATAAATACTTTTATTTCTTCAGACGGTGATTTATCTTCATTCATAAACCAATCGAGTAAATCTGGATCTTCACATTCGATTAATTCTTCAAAGAGCTTTTGTTCTGTTTCAGATGCATTTAAATAATATTGCCTTACATAAGGGTCAAAATAAATATCTAATTCTTTTAAACCTCGTCTTGCTCTATAAATAGTTTTGCGTTGTTGTAAATTCATCATTTTTATTCCATATTTTATATAATTATAACAAGAATTCTGTTTAAGTATTTCGCTAAAAAAGGACAAAATTATAACTATAAGTTGAGTAACTATAATCAAATAATCTAATTATTCACACAGAAGTGAAAAATATCTGAAAGAGTTGATCAATACAATCTTCCCGCCATTATTTTCTCTTTTTCTTAATTCATGCCCATATCTTTTCAATAAAATGTAAATCTGGGCTATACAAGGGAAGCCATAAAATTTAATGCCTAGGTTGTTCTAATAATTCCTGTATATCTATTCGTTCATGGCGGGTCGCATTATCCATCACGATGACACAGTGTGTAGGTAATTCAGAAATAAGAAAATGCTCTACCCAGAAATGAAATACATCTGAATTAATTTTGCACTAGAATAAGCCGACTACAAAATAGTTGACCTTGATATAATGCACCAATCGGATTGGTTTGGTTCTTTGATTGCCAGTTAAATCAACCATAACATGGTGTTCCTTTGGGAGAATAACCATGAGATCGATGATCGTGTGATTTGAACCCACTTCCATCAAGATAAACAATGGGGTGTTTTTTGTTGAAGTTGATCTAAAACTTTGGTGAATGCTGATCTGAGGGATTCTTTTGCTTGTGAGTGCTGTAAGGTCTTTTTTCCACTGTAATTCCTAAACGTTTTAATGCATAACCAATAAGATTCTGCTGAGCAGAAAAGACGTACAGCACGCTCATACTGATAATCATCAGGATACTTTTTAATATCTGCATGGAGTTCGTCATCGTCAATTTTAAAATTTTTCCGTGGTCAAGTTCTTTTAACGTCAATCCGTTTTTCCAACTCAAAATTGTATTTTTATCAATTTCAAATGATGCAGATACCACTCGTATGGAATATCCTTCCTCAAGCTTCGCTATGACTTTTCGTCTAAAATGTTCTAAATAACTCATTCTTATATTTTTGATTGTTTGACTATAGGTAAAATTTCTATGGGATAGTTCTTTGGCTGTAAGTTACATGTGGCAATAATGCTGATGGAGATATGGTCAGTACAACTTTATCAAATGGACATATTCTCAATATTAAAATAGTAGAAGATTTAGTCAAAGCTTTTAAAGCGACAGTTTATGCAGATCATGGCTATATTAGCCAAATCCTGAAAGAGAGACTGAAGTTGCAAAGTATTGATTTAGTGACTTACCACCAAAGAAATATAAATATTATTCAAACACTTAAGATAGATCAGCACCATTTAAAAAAAAGAAATAAGATTGAGACCTTATTCAGTTTACTTAAAGGAAAATACAACTTAGACAAATAAAGCGAGAAGTGTTCAAGGGTATTTATCTAGAATTTATGCGTCTTTATGTGCAATGTTAATAAGCAGACCATTCAAGTTATGAAGGCTTCAGCTCAAAAAGAATTCGAGTTACTATAGATTAAAGAAGTTATATGTAATAAAAAAGGCCAGATAATCTGACCTTTTTTATTATTACTTAAGCAATTACTCTGCTGAAGTATTTACTTCACGATCTACAAGCTCGATATAAGCCATCGGTGCTGCATCTCCAGCACGGAAGCCTGCTTTAAGCACGCGTAGATAGCCGCCGTTACGCTCTTTGTAGCGAGGGCCTAGAACGGTAAATAACTTACCAACAGTTGCTGCATTACGAGTACGAGCAAACGCGATACGACGGTTTGCTACAGTGTCGTTTTTAGCTAAAGTGATTAAAGGCTCAGCAACACGACGAAGCTCTTTCGCCTTAGGTAAAGTCGTTTTAATTAACTCATGCTCAACTAGAGCATTTGCTAAATTTTGAAACAACGCCTTACGGTGGCTGCTTGTACGGCCTAATTTCACACCACTATTACGATGACGCATGGTGATAGTCCTACTTAATTAACGGCTACGATAGGCAAAACGGTCGTCCATACGAAGACTAGCTGGTGGCCAGTTCTCTAGACGCATACCTAGTTGTAAACCTTTCGATGCCAACACATCTTTAATCTCAGTCAACGATTTTTTACCCAAGTTTGGAGTTTTTAACAACTCTACTTCAGTACGCTGAACAAGATCACCAATGTAATAAATATTTTCTGCTTTTAAACAATTCGCAGAACGAACAGTAAGCTCTAGATCATCTACTGGACGAAGCAAGATTGGATCAACTTCTTCGCGAGGTTCTTGAGCAACTGGTGTTTGATCTTTTTGCAAGTCAACAAATATTGCGATTTGCTGTTGCAAGATTGTTGCTGCCTTACGAATTGCTTCTTCAGGATCAACAGTACCATTTGTTTCAAGATCAATGATCAACTTATCAAGGTCTGTACGTTGTTCTACACGTGCATTTTCAACAGTGTAAGAAATACGTTTGATTGGGCTATAGCTTGCATCTAACTGTAAACGTCCAACTGGGCGAGTTTCGCCTTCAGGAAAACGTGAATCAGATGTTTCATAGCCACGACCTTGAGCAACTTTAAGGCGCATCTTTAATGAACCAGATGTACTCAAAGTACCGATCACATGCTCAGGGTTAACCAATTCAACATTATGTGGCAAACGAAGGTCAGCAGCTGTAACATCGCCTGGACCTTGTTTTTCTAATGTTAAATATGCTTCATTTTGATCGAACAGCTTAATCGACAATCCTTTAAGGTTCAGCAAGAGCTCGACGATGTCCTGCTGCAAGCCTTCTAAAGTACTGTACTCGTGCTCGACGCCTTCTATTTCAACTTCTACCACAGCAGCGCCAGGCAAAGAAGACAATAGAATGCGACGTAAAGCATTACCAAGAGTATGACCAAAGCCACGCTCTAATGGTTCAAGAATCACTTTTGCCGAGGTCCCGCTTGCCGCTTCGACCTTGATCGCTTGCGGAGTAAGAAACTCGTTTGCAGTACGCGTCATTATTGCTACCTCAAGGATTATTTAGAATACAATTCTACAATCAAGCTTTCATTGATTTCAGCAGGTAGATCAGAACGATCTGGTGCAGCTTTAAACGTACCTTCAAATTTAGAATGATCAATCTCAATCCAAGTAGGAAGACCACGTTGAGTCGCTAATTCAACTGCGCTTTTAATACGTAGTTGTTGTTTAGCACCTTCGTGTACGGCAATTACATCACCAGCTTTTACTTGAATAGACGCAATGTTTACACGACGACCATTTAAAGTAATAGAACGGTGACTTACTAATTGACGCGCTTCTGCACGTGTAGAACCAAAACCCATGCGATAAACAACGTTATCAAGACGGCTTTCAAGTAACTTTAATAAGTTTTCACCTGTTGCGCCTTTAACACGAGCAGCTTCTTTATAGTAATTACTAAACTGACGCTCTAAAACACCGTACATACGACGTACTTTTTGTTTTTCACGTAATTGTAGTGAGTACTCTGATTGCTTTGCACGTGACTGGCCATGTTGACCAGGTGCTTTAGCATGTTTTTTAGTTTTGACGTCAAATGGTTTAACGCCAGATTTAAGTTGCAGGTCAGTCCCTTCACGACGAGAGAGTTTGCATTTTGGACCAATATAACGAGCCATGAATGTTTCTCCTTAGACGCGACGTTTTTTAGGTGGACGACAACCGTTGTGAGGAATTGGTGTCACATCGGTAATGCTGCTAATCTTATAACCCACTGCTCCTAATGCACGAACCGCGGACTCACGACCTGGACCAGGACCTTTCACAAGGACTTCCAAGTTTTTCAAACCGTAATCTAAAGCAGCTTTACCAGCAACTTCAGCAGCTACCTGAGCAGCAAACGGAGTTGATTTACGTGAACCACGGAAGCCTTGTCCACCAGAGGTAGCCCAAGCCAATGCATTACCTTGACGATCGGTAATCGTTACAATGGTGTTATTAAAAGAAGCGTGAATGTGTGCAACACCTTCAGAGACGGTACGAGTGACCTTCTTGCGTGCGCGAGTATCTTTAGCCATCTTTTAGCTTCCAGAAAATCTTACTTTTTAATCGGTTTGCGCGGACCTTTGCGGGTACGTGCGTTAGTTTTTGTGCGTTGACCGCGGACAGGCAAGCTACGACGATGACGAAGGCCACGATAGCAACCTAAATCCATTAAACGTTTAATGTTCATGGAAATTTCGCGACGCAAATCACCTTCGGTTGGAACCTTAGCAACTTCTGCGCGAATCGCATCAAGCTGAGCATCATCCAATTCACGTACTTTTGTAGTGAAGCCAATGCCAGCAGCTGCAAGAATATTCTCTGCAGTGTGACGACCTACACCAAAAATGTAAGTGAGGGAGATAACAGCATGCTTGTTATCCGGAATGTTTACACCGGCAATACGAGCCATTCACTTTCTCCAAAAAGGCAGTTGAGTTAACAGACCACCCATTAAAATTCTTAAGGAGCGGATATTAACTCAATTCACCTACTGAAATCAACAGTCTAAGTTATTTTATTAACCTTGACGCTGTTTATGACGAGGTTCTGCGTTACAAATCACGCGAATAACCCCATTACGACGGATAACTTTACAGCTACCACAAATTTTCTTTACAGAAGCTTGTACTTTCATGATGAAAACCTCTAAGTGCGCTTATCCCTTAGGATGAGCTGTCGTTTTTTTCATCAATGTTTGATTATCATATTGATGTGATGTCAAGTGTGACTGTAGTTGGGCCATAAAATCCATTACGACAACTACAACAATTAACAATGATGTACCACCAACATTCATTGTCATACTAAATGTACTTTGCAGTATCATTGGCATTAAACAAATAAAGGTAATATATATCGCACCAATAAACGTCAAACGATTGAGAATATGATCTAAGTAACGAGCTGTTTGCTCTCCTGGGCGTATACCAGGCACATAAGCACCACTACGTTTTAAATTTTCTGCAACTTCTTTGGGACTAAATACCAATGCCGTATAGAAATAACAGAAAAATATAATTAGCGCAGCGAACAACACCAAGTACAACGTATGTCCAGGCGACAACACGAGCGCCAAATCTTGCAAACCACGCTTAATAAAACCAGCATTAGGATCTGTACTACCTACCCACTGCCCAAGACTTGCCGGGAACAATAGGAGTGAGCTTGCAAAAATTGCTGGAATAACACCAGCCATATTAATTTTTAATGGCAAATGTGTTTGTTGCGCAGTAAAAATTCGACGTCCTTGTTGTTTTTGTGCATAGTTTACAGTAATTCTACGTTGTGCTTTTTCAATAAATACAATCGCAATTAAAACAGCAAGTGCAAGCAATGCAAGCACTACCAAGCCAATTATACTTGTTTGGCCATTTTCTACTGCAGAGAACGACTGTAAAACTAAATTAGGTAGATTTGCAACAATGCCTGCAAATATGATCATAGAGATACCATTACCAATACCACGTTCGGTAATTTGCTCTCCCAACCACATTAAAAACATTGTTCCAGCAATCAAAGATGTTACTGCAGGAATGTAAAATGCCAAGCCCGAGTTTAAAGTAATGCCTTGAGAGATTAACCCTGCACACATACCTGTAGCTTGGACTATTGCTAAAATCAAAGTCCCTTGTCGGGTATATTGATTAATTTTACGTTTACCTTGCTCGCCTTCTTTTTTCAAAGCTTCTAAAGAAGGAATCACTGTTGACATTAACTGCACAATAATCGAGGCAGAAATATAAGGCATGATTCCTAGTGCTAGAATAGACATACGTTGTAATGCACCACCAGAGAACATGTTAAACAAACCAAGAATTGTTCCTTGATTTGCATTAAACAAATGCTCTAGTGCTGCATTATTTATGCCTGGTACGGGAATATGCGATCCTAGTCTAAACACCAATAATGCACAGATTAAAAACACCATGCGACGTATAATTTCACGGTATTTTACGTGGAAAGGCTGAGCTTTCATCATGTGAACATGACTTGAAGAACTAGGAGACATAGACACTCGTATTACTCCTCGACTTTACCGCCAGCAGCTTCAATTGCAACTTTAGCGCCTTTAGTCAACACAACACCTTTAACAGTGAATGCACGAGTTACTTCGCCTGAAAGCACAATACGAGCACGTATTTGGTCACGACGCACAACGTTTGCAGCCTTTAAAGTTTCAAGGCTAACAATATCGCCTTCAACTTTATTTAATTCAGAAACACGTACTTCAGCAGTTTTTAACGCTAACTGACTTGTGAAACCAAACTTAGGCAAACGACGATAAAGTGCTGTTTGACCACCTTCAAAGCCGGGACGAACGCCACCGCTTTTACGTGATTTTTGCCCTTTAACACCACGACCACCAGTCTTACCGACACCAGAACCGATACCACGGCCAAGACGACGGTGTTCGCGCTTTGCACCTTCTGCAGGTGATAGTTCATTTAAACGCAGAGTCATAGCCTTACCCCTCTACACTAACCATATAGTAGACTTTATTGATCATACCACGGTTAGAAGGTGTATCTTGCACTTCTACAGTATGACCGATGCGACGCAGACCTAAACCTTGTAGGCACAGTTTATGATTTTTCAAACGGTGCGAAGAAGATTTGATCTGGGTAACTTTAATCGTTTTCATGATCTATTTACCCTTGAATTTCTGCTACAGTTTTACCACGTTTCGCAGCGACTTTCTCAGGAGAAGTCATATCACGCAAACCTTTAAAAGTCGCGTTAACTACGTTAGCAGCATTTGTAGAACCATAACATTTAGCAAGTACGTTATGCACACCTGCTGCTTCTAAAACAGCACGCATCGCACCACCAGCAATTACACCAGTACCTTCTGAAGCAGGCTGCATATACACACGGCTTGCACCATGACGGCCATTCACAGGGTGTTGTAAAGTGTTTCCGCTTAGGTCAACAGTAATCATGTTGCGACGTGCTGCTTCAAGTGCTTTAGAAATAGCAGCAGGAACTTCACGCGCTTTACCGCGACCAAAACCAACACGACCGTTACCATCACCTACCACAGTCAATGCTGTGAAAGAGAAAATACGACCACCTTTTACAACCTTGGCTACACGATCAACGGCAACCAGTTTCTCAACGAGACCTTCGTTTTGTTCAACTTTCGCCATGATTAGAACTCCAAGCCAGCTTCACGGGCAGCATCAGCTAAAGCTTTGATACGACCATGATATTTAAAACCAGAACGATCAAATGCAACTTTTGTAACACCAGCAGCTTTTGCACGTTCTGCGATTAATGCACCCACTTTAGTTGCAGCTGCAACGTTACCAGTGCCATCGCTACGTAGTGATGTATCTAAAGTAGAAGCTTGAGCTAATACTTTGCCACCATCTGCAGAGATAATTTGAGCATAGATGTGACGCGGTGTGCGGTTGACGCACAAACGAGTCGCACCCAATGCACGAATGTGCAAGCGTGTGCTTTTTGCACGACGCAAACGGGATTGTTTCTTTTCGTTCATAAGAACCTCGCGCCTTATTTCTTCTTAGCTTCTTTACGAAGAATAACTTCATCCGAATAACGAACACCTTTACCTTTATATGGCTCAGGAGAACGATAAGCACGAATATTTGCAGCCACTTGGCCTAACAACTGTTTGTTTGCTGATTTCAGCACAATTTCAGTTGCAGTCGGAGTTTCTGCAGTTACACCTTCAGGTAATGCGTAATCAATTGGATGTGAGAAACCTAGGTTAAGATTTACTACACTTCCTTTTACTGCAGCTTTATAACCAACGCCAACAAGTTGGAGTTTACGTTCAAAGCCTTCGTTTACGCCTTTAACAAGATTATTTAATACAGCGCGAGCAGTACCAGCTTGCATCCAAGCATCTTGCGAGTTTTTAACTGGAGCAAGTTGAAGTTGACCTTCTTCCTGTTTTAGCTCGACCAGCGCATGCAGGTTGAAAGACAATGTACCTTTCGTGCCTTTCACTTCGACCTGCCGGCCGTTCTGAGTAACTGATACACCATTTGGTACAGTTACTGGGGCTTTAGCCACACGAGACATGAGGAATCACCTATTAAGAAACAAAAGCAATAACTTCACCACCGATGCCTGCAGCACGTGCAGCGCGATCAGTCATGATGCCTTTGCTTGTAGAAACAATTGCAATACCCAAACCTTGCTTAACGCTTGGAAGTTTATCTTTACCGCGATACTGACGTAAACCTGGACGGCTTACACGTTTCACAGTTTCGATAACTGGTTTGCCTTCGAAATATTTTAAAGTAATAGTCAAAGTAGCTTTGCCTTCAAGATCAGCAACTTCTACATTTGAAATATAACCTTCTTGTTCTAAAACGTTTGCAATTGCAACTTTTAGATTAGAACTTGGCATAGAAACAGTTTGTTTTTTTGCCATTTGTGCGTTACGAACACGTGTTAGCATGTCGGCAACGGTATCTTGCATACTCATATAGTCGCCCCTTACCAGCTAGCTTTCACAACGCCCGGTACATCACCTTGCATTACTGTTTCACGTAATTTATTACGGCTTAAGCCGAATTTACGGAAGTAACCATGAGGGCGACCAGTTAAACCACAACGGTTGCGAAGACGTACAGGAGATGCATTACGTGGCAACGCTTGTAATTTTAGCATTGCCTCGAAACGTTCTTCGTCACTTGCATTTGCATTTGCAATCACTGCTTTTAATTCAGCACGTTTTGCAGCAAATTTAGTAACTGTTTTTTCGCGCTTTAATTCGCGATTAATCATACCTTTCTTAGCCATATCGACCTCTTATTTGAACGGGAAGCCGAATGTACGCATAAGCGCACGGCCTTCGTCATCGGTGCGAGCAGTCGTAGTAATAGTAATATCCATACCACGAATACGATCAATCTTATCAAAATCGATTTCAGGAAAAACGATTTGCTCTTTCAAACCCATTGAATAGTTACCACGACCATCAAATGATTTTGAAGAAAAACCACGGAAGTCACGGATACGAGGGATTGCAATAGAGATCAAACGGTCTAAGAACTCATACATTTGCTCGCCACGTAATGTAACTTTACATCCGATTGGCCAACCATCACGGATTTTAAAACCAGCGATTGATTTACGAGCAAGTGTAAGTACAGGCTTCTGACCAGCAATAAGTTGCATATCAGAAAGTGCACCATCTAATAATTTCTTATCAGCTGCTGCAGCACCAACACCCATATTCAGTGTAATTTTTGTAATGCGTGGAATTTGCATTACGTTTGCTAGACCAAGTTCTTCTCTTAACTTTGCCTTGAGCTCTTCGTTGTAACGTGTTTTAAGTCTGGCCATTGCCTTTTTCAACCTATTACTTTGCTACCGCCACTGATTCACCATTTGATTTATATACACGAGTTTTTGTGTTGTTTTCATCAAATTGGTAACCAATACGGTCAGCTTTTTGGGTTGTAGCATTTAAAATTGCCACATTAGAGATATGAAGCGCCGCCTCTTGAGTAACAATACCGCCTTCGGCGCCTGTTGCTTTATTAGGTTTTTGGTGCTTCTTCACCAAATTAAGGCCTTCAACCTTAATACGGTCATTAGAAACAGACAAAACAGTACCTTGTTTGCCTTTCTCTTTACCTGCGATCACAATAATTTGATCGCCTTTTCTGATTTTAGCCATGATCGCCTCTTTATAGAACTTCTGGAGCTAATGAAATAATTTTCATAAACTGTTCAGTACGAAGTTCACGAGTCACTGGTCCAAAGATACGAGTTGCAATCGGTGCTTTGTTATTGTTTAACAAAACTGCAGCATTATCATCAAAACGGATCACTGATCCATCTGGACGACGAGTACCAAATTTTGTACGCACAACAACTGCATTCATCACGTCACCTTTTTTAACACGGCCACGCGGGATTGCTTCTTTTACAGTAACTTTAATAATATCGCCAACTGAAGCATAACGACGGTGTGAACCACCCAGTACTTTAATACACTGTACGCGGCGTGCACCACTGTTGTCTGCTACGTCAAGCATCGTTTCGGTTTGAATCATTGCCCTACTCCAAAACCGAGCATCACCGGTCACAATTTCGAAAGACGCATAGCGTACTCGAAATCAACCGATGATGCAACAAGAACGTCTAATTACTCAGCAGCTGCTTCAACAACTTCAACTAAAGCCCAAGCTTTAGTTTTAGATACTGGGCGGCTTTCTTTAATGGTCACAGTGTCGCCAATCTTAGCAACATTGTTCTCATCATGAGCGTGTAATTTTGTTGAACGGCGGATTGATTTGCCATACAACGGGTGTTGAACTTGGCGTTCAATAAGCACAACAATAGATTTTTCCATTTTGTCGCTTACGACTTTACCAGTCAACGTGCGGACTGTTTTTTCATTCATTGTCCGTTCCCCTCTTTTTCGGTAAGGAGTGTCTTAATACGAGCAATAGTTTTACGAGTAACAGGCACTTCGTGCGTTTTACCCAATTGACCAGTTGCTTTAGCCATACGAAGACGGAATTGGTTTAGCTGAGTTTCATCAAGCACAGCTTTCAACTCTTCTACCGATTTTTCACGTAGATCTTTAGTTTTCATTACATTACCGTCCGATTCACGATAGCAGTTTTAAACGGAAGTTTAGCAGCAGCTAAAGCAAATGCTTCACGCGCTAATTCTTCGCTTACACCTTCCATCTCGTAAAGAATCTTACCTGGTTTGATTTCACAAACCCAGTATTCCACACTACCTTTACCTTTACCCATACGCACTTCAAGAGGCTTTTGAGTAATTGGTTTGTCTGGGAATACACGAATGAAGATTTTACCACCACGTTTAACACGACGGCTAATAGTACGACGAGCAGCTTCAATTTGACGTGCAGTCATACGACCACGTTCAACTGACTTAAGCGCAATTGTACCAAAAGATACAGTACTACCGCGATGTGCTAGACCAGTGTTACGGCCTTTTTGCACTTTACGAAATTTTGTACGTTTAGGTTGCAACATGAATTATTCTCCCTTAGCAGCAGAACGATCATTGCGACGACCACGACGCTCTTGACCTTCACGACCGCGACCACGTTTCGCTGGACGCTCTTCTTGTGGTGCAGGGTTCATGACTTGTTTCATGCCACCTAGAATCTCACCACGGAAGACCCATACTTTAACGCCGATCGTACCGTAAGTTGTTTCAGCACGTACAGATGCATAGTCAATATCCGCACGAAGTGTATGTAAAGGCACACGACCCTCACGATACCATTCAGTACGTGCAATTTCTGCACCACCAAGACGGCCAGAAACTTCGACTTTGATACCCTTAGCACCAGCACGCATAGAGTTTTGTACCGCACGCTTCATTGCACGACGGAACATCACACGCTTTTCTAACTGAGAAGCAATCGCTTCAGCAACAAGTTTCGCATCTAAGTCTGGGCGTTCGATTTCATTGATACTTACTTGTGCTGGCATACCCATGATTGAGGTAAGCTCACGTTGTAATTTCTCAATGTCTTCGCCTTTCTTACCAATAACGATACCAGGACGAGCTGTGCTAATTGTTATTTTAGCTGCACCCGTTGGACGTTCGATAAGAATATTACTTACCATTGCACTCTTCAACTTCTTCGTTAAAAACTCACGAACTTGAAGATCTTTTAGTAAATATTCAGAATATTGTTTCGGACTCGCATACCAGTTAGCGTTATGACGTTTCACAACACCTAGGCGGATACCGATTGGATGAACCTTCTGACCCATATCAAACTCCTACCTTAACAGTGATGTGACAAGTACGCTTAGTAATGCGATCTGCACGACCTTTCGCACGTGGCATAATACGCTTCAAGCTCACACCTTCATCAACATAGATTGTTGAAACTTTAAGGTCATCAACATCTAAATTGTTATTGTGTTCAGCATTTGCAATCGCAGATTCTAGTGCTTTTTTAACAAAAACAGCAGCTTTTTTATTGCTAAAGTTTAAGATATCTAATGCACGAGCAATCGATTTACCACGGACTTGATCAGCAACCAAACGTGTTTTTTGTGCCGAGATAGCGGCACCGCGTAATTTTGCAGTAACTTCCATCATAGCACCCTTAACGTTTAGACTTCTTGTCAACACCGTGACCACGATAGGTACGAGTTGGCGCAAATTCACCGAGTTTATGACCAACCATATGCTCAGAGACAATCACTGGAACATGGTTACGACCATTGTGAACAGAAATTGTTAAACCAACAAAGTCTGGGAGGATCATCGAACGACGAGACCAAGTTTTGATCGGCTTGCGTGAATTACTTGCAACAGCCACTTCAATCTTAGCGAACAAGTGCGCATCGACGAATGGGCCTTTTTTCAATGAACGAGGCATTTGTCAGATTCCTTTACTTGTTACTTAACGCGACGGTCGCGAATAATCATCTTAGTCGTACGCTTATTGGTACGTGTTTTGTACCCTTTAGCTTTTTGACCCCATGGGCTCACAGGTTGAATACCCTTGTTACGCCCTTCACCACCACCGTGTGGGTGATCTACTGGGTTCATAGCCATACCACGTACGGTAGGACGAACACCACGCCAACGAGAAGCACCAGCTTTACCAAGTGAACGTAAGTTACTTTCTTGGTTAGACACTTCACCGATTACAGCACGACATTCAACATGAACTTTACGCATTTCACCTGAACGTAGACGAAGGATTGCATAAGAACCGTCACGACCCAATAACTGAACAGAAGTACCAGCAGAACGTGCTAACTGAGCACCTTTACCGATTTTAAGTTCAATATTGTGTAGCGTTGAACCGATTGGCATGTTGCGAAGTGGCAAGCAGTTACCTGGACGAATTGGAGCATCGTTACCAGATTGTACTTTATCACCAGCGCGTAGGCCTTTAGGTGCAATGATATAACGACGCTCACCATCAGCATATACTAACAAAGCAATATGCGCTGTACGGTTAGGATCGTATTCAATACGTTCTACAGTTGCAGGAACACTATCTTTATTGCGCTTAAAGTCAACAATACGATAGTTTTGTTTATGACCACCACCAACATGGCGAGTAGTAATATGACCGTTATTATTACGACCACCTGTTCTTTTTTTACTTTCTACCAATGCGGCAAAAGGGCGACCTTTGTATAGGTGGTCATGAACCACTTTTTCTACAAAGCGACGTCCTGGAGACGTTGGCTTACATTTTTGAATAGGCATAATTCTCGTCCTTATTCCGCTGTGGTTTCAGCGGTATCGCCCAAGTCAGCCATTTCAACATCTTGGCCAGCTTTCAGGGTGACGTATGCTTTTTTAACATCAGAACGACGTCCTAATGTTTTACCAAAGCGTTTTGTTTTACCTTTAGTGATCGTTGTATTTACTTTCACAACTTCAACACCAAATAGTTGCTCTACAGCTTTTTTAACTTCAAGTTTAGTAGCATTAATATCTACTTTAAATACTTGAACGCCTGCTGTTTCGCCTAAAACTTGTGCTTTCTCTGAGAATACTGGTCCACGAAGGATTTGATAGATACGTTCGTTATTCATCCGAGTTCTACCTCAATTTTCTTAGCAGCAGCTACAGACATCACAACTTTATCAAAAGCGATTAGACTTACAGGATCAATTGTCGCTGAATCAATCACATCTACATGTGGCAAGTTGCGTGCTGCAAGATACAAGTTCTCATCTACAGCATCAGTAACGATTAATGCACGTGGTGCATTTAATTCGTTTAGCTTTGCAAGTAATTCTTTTGTTTTAGGCGCAGAAACCTGAACGTCTTCAACAAGTACTAAGCGCTCTTGACGAACTAACTCAGCAAGAATACATTGCATCGCACCGCGATACATTTTACGGTTAACTTTTTGAGACCAATCTTGTGGACGAGCAGCAAAAGTCTTACCACCACCAACCCAGATTGGGCTACGAATTGAGCCTGCACGTGCACGGCCAGTACCTTTTTGACGGAATGGTTTAATACCACCACCAGATACTTCACCACGTGATTTTTGAGCGCGAGAACCTTGACGACCACCTGCTAAATAAGCAGTAACAACTTGGTGTACAAGTGCTTCGTTAAATTCACGACCAAAAGCAACTTCAGACAATTCAACAGCAGAACCGGAAACAGTTTTTAAATTCACGTTATTTCCCCTCAAGCCTTGATCGTAGGACGAACAACAACGTCACCACCTGTTGAACCAGGAATTGCACCCTTAACAACAAGAATTGAACGCTCTGCATCGATTGAAACAACTTCAAGACCTTGAACTGTTACGCGAGCATCACCTAAGTGACCAGGCATTTTCTTGCCTTTAAATACGCGTCCAGGTGTTTGGTTTTGACCTGTTGAACCAAGTGCACGGTGAGATAGTGAGTTACCGTGTGTTGCATCTTGCGTACGGAAGTTCCAACGCTTAACACCACCTTGGAAACCTTTACCTTTAGATTGTCCAGTAATGTCAACAACTTGACCTACTGTAAACAAATCCACACCGATTGTTCCACCAACTTCACGACCTTCTAGTTCAGCTTCCGTAGCACGGAATTCTTTCACTAAACGACCAGCTGAAACACCAGCTTTTGCAAAATGACCTTTTTGAGCCTTTGTTACGCGCGACTCACGGCGTTCGCCAGTTGTTACTTGAACAGCTTGATAACCATCAGTTTCAAGTGTTTTGATTTGAGTAATGCGGTTCGCATCCACTTCAATCACTGTAACAGGCACAGAAACACCGGCTTCTGTAAAAATACGGGTCATACCGCATTTACGACCGACTAAACCAATAGCCATGTGTGTAAACCTCTTAAAATGCGGCTTAATTAACTTAAGTTAATCAACCGACAAGCCTTATCCCAATGCGATCTGAACATCAACACCAGCTGCAAGATCTAATTTCATCAATGCATCAACAGTTTTGTCTGTTGGTTGAACGATGTCGATCAAACGTTTGTAGGTGCGTATTTCGTATTGATCACGCGCATCTTTATTCACATGCGGTGAAGTCAGAACGTTGAAGCGTTCGATGCGAGTAGGCATCGGGATTGGACCACACACTTGTGCACCAGTACGCTTAGCTGTTTCTACGATCTCTTGAGCAGATTGATCAATCAGACGATGATCAAAAGACTTAAGACGGATACGGATTCTCTGGTTAGACATACCAGTAAACTCCAAGCCAAAATATATAAAGAATCACCCATGACGCACCTCACCTATTGGTAAGTGTCAAGGGTAGTGAAAATCACTAAGGTCATGATCGATGCCATGACTGTAACGATACAGTAATCTAAATTAAGACACTGCCCTTCGAATTGAAGGTGCTTTATTATAACGACTGTTTACAGATTAAGCAAATTATTTTTAGGATAGATTACTCTTTTATGTATAGTCATGCCAAAAACTGGACTACGGTTGCAACACATATTCTATTGCTTGCTCTAAAACACGATGACTGTTCAAAAAATAATCTTTAGGTGCATTTTTAAGCTGAATAAATGACTGTTCCGTATCAAAGATATTCTCTGCTTCGTCCAAAAACTCAGTCAAACCATCTTGAGTGATTTCTAAAGAGAACTGAAAACCCAAAATATTTCGACCAATTTGGTAACACGAATTCTGAAAATTTTCGTTTGTTGCTAAAGAAATTGCACCCTTAGGTAAGGCAGAAATATCTTGACTCAATGACATGACATGCATTTCTTGGGGCATTTTAAAGCAATCATTGGGTAAATTAGCAACACTTTGCACCCTATTCCAACTCATTGTATACCTTTCATTCTTTAATACAGGTGCGCCTAGCGCACTGGCAATAATTTGCCCACCAACACACAAACCCAACACTGGCTTTTTTAAAGCAATATAACGACGAATCCAACGCTTTTCAATCTTCAACCAAGGGTAATTTGCTTCATCTTCAGCATGAATCTTACCTCCCATAACAATAAGTAAATCAACATCTTGAATGTTAGGCAAGGCTTCTATATCTAAAGCAATTTCAGTGGGTAGTGCAAAAAACTCTGTGGTACTGACTTGAGCGTGGTGCGTAAGCAATAACTCACGACAGCTGTTTAAATTATCACAAGCAGTATGTTGAAAGCAGTGTACTCTCAAATTTTGCTTCATTGTTGTTCTCATATACATAAAATAGATTGTTAAAAATCTAACTGCAAAAATAAAGCCAACTTAAATAATATGGTATAAATCATTACAGGATCATCGTAATCACTTACATGAACAATTTCTATCGTTGTATTGAATGAAATTCGCAGTGCATCATTTATTTGTTTATACTAATGACTAAATTGTTATTTGCTGTGAAATACATATGCATCGTTATGCCAAATCTAAAGACACTAAAGCGAAACTTGCACCTAAGCAAAAAATTAGTTACGAAAAAGAGGTAGATCCGGCATTAACAGTATATGCAACACAAAGCTTAAATTGGTTACGCAAAGCCACTTTCTTAATGAGCGCACCTAAACTCAGCTTATGCGTTGAAGATACAGGCTATGAAATTGCGTTTGCAGGGCGTTCTAATGCTGGAAAATCAAGTGCAATTAATGCACTCACCAATCAGCGTCAATTGGCTCGTGCCTCTAAACGACCTGGTCGCACACAAATGCTTAACTTCTTTAGTTTAGGTAACCCCGATCAGCGCCTAGTCGATTTACCTGGTTACGGTTATGCTGCCGTCCCTGAAGAAATGAAAAGAGTTTGGCAAAAAGAGTTAGAACACTATCTGATTGAGCGACAAAGCTTACAAGGCCTAGTGCTTCTTATGGATATTCGACACCCGTTACAGCACTTTGATTTAATGATGCTTGAATGGGCATATTCACGCCATCTCTTTGTACATATTTTACTCACAAAAGCAGATAAACTGAATCGCGGCCCAGCAAATAAAGTACTTATTGAGGTTAAAAATCATTTAAAGAAAATGAAGCTTGATTTCTCTATTCAACTGTTCTCATCTTTAAATAAACAAGGATTAGAAGAGCTTGCATCTGTAATGGCGGGTCGTCTGCACTTCACGCTTGAGCAAAAAACAGAAGACATTGATGTCTCTGAGATTCCTGAAGTCTCTGAAAAAGATATTGAAGATTAAAAAAAGCCTATATTCATAAGTACTGAATATAGGCTTTTTTATTAAATGCTGGCTTAAAATACTACCGTTTTGTGCCCATCGACAATGATTCGATCTTCTAAGTGACTTCTTACCGCTCTAGCAAGCACATTACGCTCGACATCTTGACCCAATTCACGCAACTGTTCTACGCTGTACTCATGGCTTACACGTTCGACATCTTGCTCAATAATTGGCCCTTGATCTAAATCAGCAGTGACATAATGTGCTGTTGCACCAATCAGCTTCACGCCTTTTTCATAGGCTTGTTTATATGGATTTGCACCCACAAATGCAGGTAAAAATGAATGATGAATGTTAATGACCTGCATTGGCCACTTTTCGACAAAGTCGGCACTTAAAATCTGCATATAACGTGCCAATACAAGCAAATCATTCCCTTGCATAATTTTGTGAATTTCTGCTTCTGCTTCGACTTTATTGTCTTTATTTACAGCTACAACTGTAAAAGGAATACCAAACTGCTCTACTGCAACTTTTAATGTGTCATGATTTGAAACAACATGAGTAATTTCACATGGAAGCAAGCCACGTGCATGGCGCCATAACAATTCAAGTAAAGCATGATCTACACGTGAAACCAAAATACCTACTTTTTTAAGATCACTTACACAGGCCAAACGCCACTGCATGTCATAACGCCCTGCAACATTCGCTTGAAAAGTTTCTACAAGGCCATCTTTTTTGGTCTGCAAATGTTCAATCTCAAATTCAACACGCATGAAGTAGCGGCCACCTTGAGCCTCTGTTGCATATTGATCTAACGCAGTAATATTTGCACCTTGATGATATAAAAAACTAGATACAGCCTGAACAATACCGGCCTTATCTTCACAGGTAATCAATAAACGGGCTGTATTTGTCGTGGTCGTATTCATAGGGTGATATATCACTTCTTCAATTTAAAATTGCACTGATTATACGCATCTGATTTTCGCACGCATAGCATTTTCATGAAGATTGAGAGACCTTCGCAAATAGATTTGATTCTTCCATTGATACCAATAGATGTTCATAGGTTTGTCTACTCTCTCCAATCAAGTAAGGAGACTCTAGTAAAACCAACTGACGTAAAGCAAATAAAGACCATTTTTCTTGCGAGTGGTTATGGCCATTTAAATGTCCAGACATAAATAAAAAGTTAGTCCAATTGGTTAAAATAATCCAAACATTAATAATTAAAGCTTCCATTTCTGTCGCTGACATTTTCATAAGGCCTTCATGAATAAATGCCTGATATAACACCTGCACTCGTTGCATAATATTACTCGCAAATTGCGCATACTCTTGATTAAAATGCTGATCTTTCTCTACTAGACCATAAACATCTCGATGTAAGAAACGATAACTCCACAACTGCTCACTCAATGCTTTGAAATAAATAATTTTATCATTTGCAGTCACAGCACGGTCTGTTGGCAATGCAAGCATTGCTAGGGTCTGTTGCTGATATTGCTCTGTGAGTGCTTTAATAATTTCTTGTTTATTATTATAGTGATAATATAAGTTACCAGGACTCATTTGCAAAGCAGCTGCAATATGATTCGTCGTGACTGCTCGCTCACCTTGCTCGTTAAATAATACTAAGCTAGTATCTAAGATACGTTGTTTTGTTTTTGATGTTTTTTTCTTCAACACAACCCAAACCACACACGTTAAAAGCAGATGGTCTATTATGGTCAATTTTCATAGTTTTATCTAGAATATTTACTCTAAAATATAATACAGTAAACCACCAACCCAAATGATCTCATAAAGATCGTATAAGAATAGTTTGATTTTGCTACAATTATTGATTTCTCAATAAAATATACTTGCTCCAATTGTGCATTTCTATTTAAAATGACCCCCAAATCGGGTTAAGTATGGCTTTTCGTTTATTTTTTATACAAAATATCTCCCATACATGTAGACAGATATATCTAGATTTAATTTTCTTACTGCTCACCATTTTAAAATGGTTAAGGCATGAGCTATTGCACTAGATAATCTGCCATTTTATACAAATATGCTTGTCTTTTAATCGCATTTTTGATATAAAACGCCCCTTGAATAAATTCAATCTGTTTGTTTTATGACTGGCCACAGGTTTGCTGTTGGCTAAATCAATGGAGTTCCACCATGTCTAAGGTTTGCCAAGTTACCGGCAAGCGTCCAGTCGTTGGTAACAACGTCTCACACGCAAACAACAAAACCAAGCGCCGGTTCGAGCCGAACCTGCATCACCACCGTTTTTGGTTAGAAAGCGAAAAGCGTTTCGTACGTCTTCGTTTAACCACTAAAGGTATGCGTATTATCGACAAAAAGGGCATTGAAAAGGTTGTAGCAGATCTTCGTGCTCAAGGCCAAAAGATCTAAGGAGTCATTGCAATGCGTGACAAAATTCGCCTAGTTTCTTCTGCGGGTACAGGTTATTTCTACACGACTACGAAGAACAAACGTACAATGCCGGAAAAAATGGAAATCAAAAAGTTTGATCCAAAAATCCGTCAACACGTAATTTTCAAAGAAGCTAAAATCAAATAATTTTAGTTTTTTTAAAAACGACTCCTTTTGGGGTCGTTTTTTTTGCCTTTTATATTACACTTCTATATATCATCATTTTTAGCTTTTTATTGTGTCAGTTTTTGGGGAGTCAGCTTGTGCCACATGATGTTGATCTAATTATATTACTCGCGATTGGTTTTGGTCTTGCACTTGTTTTTGGATATCTTGCTGCACGGCTAAGGCTACCCCCTTTGGTTGGTTATTTAATTGCAGGGATTATTATTAGCCCTAATACACCGGGTATGGTTGGAGATGTATCACTTGCCAACCAATTGGCTGAGCTTGGTGTGATGTTTCTAATGTTTGGTGTAGGTATGCACTTTTCATTAAAAGATTTACTTGAAGTCAAAAGAATTGCTTTACCTGGTGCCATCTTGCAAATTACTGTGGCCACTTTACTTGGCATTACAGTTTCTATGTTGTGGGGATGGCCATTTGGAAGCGCATTAGTCTTCGGGTTATGTTTATCTTGTGCAAGTACAGTGGTGTTACTCAAAGCGCTAGGCGATAAAGGATTACTTTCTTCAGTCAATGGCAAAATTGCGGTCGGTTGGTTATTGGTCGAAGACCTCATGATGGTTATTGTGTTGGTATTACTCCCTGCAATTTCAGTTTTACTCGGTGGTAAACATATAGATACCCACGGACCTCAACATGCCATTTGGCTCACGATTTTAATCACACTACTTAAAGTCAGTGGCTTTATTGCGTTCATGCTCATTATTGGTAAACGTTTAATTCCTGCAATTATGCAATTTGTAGCACGACTTGGTTCAAGAGAGTTATTTACCCTCACAGTGGTGGCTTGTGCTGTATCAATCGCTTACGGTGCTTACGCTGTATTTGGTGTATCTATGGCACTTGGAGCATTTTTCGCGGGTATGGTAGTAAAAGAGTCTGACTTTTGTCATCGTGCTGAAGAGGAAACCCTACCATTACGTGAAATTTTTGCCATTTTATTCTTTGTTTCTGTTGGTATGCTCTTTGACCCACATATTTTAATTGAAAAACCACTACATATTTTAGCTGTTGTTGCCATTATTGTGGCGGGAAAAACAATTGCGGCCATGGCATTGGTGTTATTTTTTCGCTATCCACTCAATACAGCACTCACCGTCGGAGCAAGTTTGGCACAAATTGGAGAGTTTTCTTTTATTTTGGCCGCCCTTGGTATCTCTTTAGGTCTACTCACGACTGAAGCACAAAACTTGATTTTAGCAGGTGCATTGTTTTCAATTACACTCAACTCATTTATGTTTACTGCGATAGAACCTGTGCAACAATGGATTCGTGGCCGTTCATCTTTAGCTCGCTTACTTGAACGCAGCAGCGATCCTCTCGCAATGTTGCCAGATGCCGTTGATCAAAACTATTTACGTGATCAAGTGGTCATGATTGGTTATGGTGAAGTTGGGCGCCGTATTACACAAAAATTGATAGAGCAACATATTAAAGTCGTGATTGCTGAAGAGAATCGAGAGATTGTTGAAGACTTACGAGATAAAGATATTGCTGCTGTGTGTGGTGTTGCAACCGAACCAAGTGTACTCATTCAAGCACACATTCAACATGCACGATTAGTAGTCATTTCACCCATGGATATTTTAGATATTCACCGTATTGTAGATATTTCAAAACAGTTGAATCCAGCAATTGAAGTACTATTATGTGCTGAAAATAAAGAAGAAGCTGAAGTCATTCGTACAGATGATGTAGGTCAGGTGTTTTATGCAAAAGAGCAAATGGCAATAAATATGAGCCAATATATTTTAAAACATATTGATGCAGCCCACCAAAAAGGCCATTAAAATTTAATATAAGCATGTAAAAAATGCGCTATAAAGGCGCATTTTTTACATCATTAGCTAAAGTATTGTGGTTGTTCATCGACAATTTCAGCATTGATTTGATTCATTTGTTTTTCAAGCAAACTAAAGAGCGCAGCTTGCACCATATTTTGCGCCACACTACCTGCTTGATCGCCAAGTATAGCTTTAACTTCGTCATTAAATTGAATTGTCATCAGAGGCGCTTTTTCCGAGTCTGCATTACGTAACGCAAGCTCTCCGCTTTCAAGTTGTACTAACTCAAGCACAGCCTCTTGACTACCAAAAAGTTCTTTGAGTTGCTGTTGAATAGACATTTCACCTCCTAGTACACCGTGATTACCGGTGCATTGCTTAAGCCTTAGACTAACCTATATCTGGGATCAAAAGTAAAATTTCAAGTGCGTATTTGCATTATTTTATGATTAGAACTCAACCATTTCATCTCGAAAGCCATTAATCAGATGCATCAATTGCTGATACCAATCCCTTAAGATTGTCGTATCGGGCAACCAAGATTGCGGACCTTGGGTAACTTTAATAATCAAATGTGATGATGTATCTTGCTCTGCCTGTGGCTGAGTTGGCTCTGGACTATATTGACACATACGATAAGCATGATTTAATTCAGCCAAGAAACCATCTTTTGAAAGTTGTTTGAGTACTGAGATTTCAGGAGATACCTGCCCTTTTTCAGCCATTTTTTGTTCAATAGATTGGAGTGTAGGTTGTATGTCTGGTAAACGATAATAACGCACCAACTCTTGCAAAAATGCTAAAACAGCACCTTGCAAATGGAATACAACAGCTTCTTTATGGCCTTGGGCTTGCTGTATATTGTCACATAGTGTTTCTGCCTGCACACAGCCTAACCGTGCAAAATACAATTTTTGGTTGGTACGGTCTGCATGATAACGTGCCACTCTAGACATAACTACTCCTCAAATACGTATAATTTGTGCAAATGTTATTCAGTAGCAGCCTTTACACGTATACCAATGCCTTTCACTCTTAAAGTATTCAAGCCTTTAATGGCTTTTACAGCATCACGACCATGAGGCATTTCTACAAAACCAAAGCCTTTTGATTTTCCAGTGGCTTGATCTAAGACCACAGCGCATGCTTCTACTTCACCAAAAGGAAGAAATAACTCACGAAGCTCAGCTTCTGTCACTGATCGTTCTAAATTACGTACTAAAATTTTCATATCATTCACTCAATTTGCTTGAGACTGACAAAGCAGATCTCGAAAAATAGCGGTGCAGTTTAATCTAAATCTAAGTCAAATGAGATTTTTTTTACACCATTTGCAGATGCTTTTTGCAAACCATGATTCATAGATGTTCGTTGATGCACTTTAACATCAACCAAATCACTCGGAAAATCATTTAAAAAATAACCACTCACATGACGACCTTGATCATCTTGCAGATCATAACTCCAACTCACAGATTCATGTTTAGTCAAAATCAGCTCATGTCTTGCACGTGTTAGAGCAACATACAAAACACGGCGCTCTTCTTCAACGGCATCAAAATCACCCTGTGTCCGCGCATGTGGATAAAAACCCACTGATAAATGAGGCACATAACATACATTTTCTTCTAAGCCTTTGGCTGAATGGATCGTGGTAAGTGTCACAATATCTTCAACAATGGCTTGCTTTACATCTGCAATAGAAATTGGCTCAAGTACATATTCTTCTAAAAACTGGGCGAGATGTTGATGCTTGCTTGCCAGTTGCTCTACTAACTTAAAGTCTTTTTGGCGTTTTGACCAATCTTGTTGATATTTTTCTTCAAGTTGCGCCGTTAATAACCCTACAGCCAAAACCATACAAGTTTCAACCTGCGTAGTGAGATCTGCTAGTTGCCTTAAACCATCAACCGCTTGAGTCGGAATTTTGTTAACCTTAGAGGCAAGATAGTCGCAACATTCGGTTAAACTCGTATACGTGTTCATGTGTAGCGCAATTTTACTCGCACCAACATCACCAATACCATTCCATAAAGTTAAAAAGCGCATCCAAGCAATATCATCTTTAACATTAATTACCACTCTGAGCATACTCAATACATCTTTAACATGTGCCGACTCTAATAACTTTGCCCCACCAATAAATCGATAAGGAATAGACATAGCAATGAAAGCACGTTCAATATGGCGTGCCGCATATGCTGAACGCACAAGTACCATGTGCTCATGCCATGATGTATTATTATCATGATGTCGTGTATAGATATCTTGAGCAATCCAACTGGCTTCTTCAAATTCGTTACTAAATAAATGAAATTGTGGCGTACTCTGAGTTTTGCGATGGGCAACTAAAGATTTATTATATGCAATCTCACTTTGCCCTAACAACCAATTTGAAACATCTAAAATTTGTTGTGTGGAACGATAGTTCTTTTCGAGTTTATACACCGTAGCATTGGGGACATGGCTTTTAAATCGATGAATATTTTCAAAATCTGCACCTCTAAAGCCATAAATAGACTGAGCATCATCACCCACACAAAAAATTTGAGAATGGCTAATCAAAGGCTCCAGTATCGCCCATTGTAAGGGGTTGGTATCTTGCATTTCATCCACTAAAAACACATGATGCTGTTGTACAACCGATGCTAAAAATGCAGGTGACTGATGTAAGTGTGTGGCAACCACTGCCAAAATATCATCATAATCAAAAAAACCACTACGATGCTTACGCACTTCATATGCTTTCATTACTTCAGCAATCTGTTGTTTCTGATTGATGACTTCTGGTAATAATTTTTCAATGGCTTCTGAAAGCTTACAGCGTGTATTCCGAGCAAAAGAATAAATATCACACAGCTGCGCAGCTTTGGGCAGTGCATTATCTTTTCCTTTACCACGCAGTAAACGAAATATCATCACTTGGTCATCGCGGTCAATCACTGTAAATTGCCCCAAACCTAATGCTTTACTATGACGGCGTAATAAGGAAATACAAAATGTATGAAAAGTAGAAGCTCGTAGTCCTTGAGCACTCTCCCCTAAATATTGCTCAACACGTGTGACAATTTCACTGGCTGCTCTACGAGTAAATGTCAAAATTTGTACATTTCTTGCAGGTAAGCCTTGAGCAATTAAATATGCTGCACGTGAAATAATCGTTTTTGTTTTACCGCAGCCTGCACCAGCCAATACTAAACAGTGAGCTTGATCTGTTGTAACAGCCATACGCTGTTGCTCATTTAATTCGGACAACAACTGCTCTAATGTCATGTAGTATTCCTTACTGAGGGCTGTACAGCAGTGACTTACTTAGCCCAGCCAATTTCTTTTGCAGTCACTGCACCCACTTTGGTTTGCTCTAAATTTTGTGGCATTTTACTTTGCTGAGGTGTGATTGGAATATAACCTGCCATGAGCTCTGCCATATGTTGTGGCAATAATGGCTGTTGTTGTAAATCAGCATAACCATTGGGGTAAATCGGTTGCCCTGTACTTAAATCATATTTATCTGTTGCACCAAATGCATGCAGTAACTCGTGTGCAATCACGACTTCATTTTGTGCATTTTGCTGCGGATCTGAAAATAAATTCACACTACCAATACGCCCTCGCTCTAAAGCAGTGGAGTGCACAAGTCGTTGCCGTGTTTTTGGTGAGTAATAATTTAAATATAGTACGACTGTCGCTGTAGGGTCTACAGATGACTGTTGTTGCCATGCATAGTAACGAAATTTCAGACTCCACCATATACTTTGCCAAATACCACCCTGTGTCGGTACAGTAGGCGGCAACACTTGCAATGGTCGTCCGAGTAACATTAAAAAATGTGTATTTTGCCCATATTGCTGCGCACTTTGTCTGAGGTAACTCGAAATTTCTCCAAACTGATACTGTTGTAACTGCTGAATATAGGCTTGAGTTTCTGCTGTACCATCAGCATTTATTGGATGTAACAATACAGCAATAGGGCGAGTCCAATTTTGATTTTGATCTCGCCATGCATCTACCACTACATATAATAAAATTGCTAATAAGATCGCAATTCTAGCTTTTTTCCACATACGATCTTATTCTCAATATGTTATTTAAGACACTTACTCTTCAACCCAACGACCGTCTTTATAAATCAAGCTCCATTTTGTTGATTTGCCTTCTGCATTCTCAGAACCAATGTATTGGGTCTGATTTTTACGACTAAAACGAACAATTGTCGCTTGGCCTTCTGGATCTTGATCAGGCGCTTCTAAAAGGTATTGATACTTAGCATCGAGCTGATCTGCAACGGTACGTAATTCACTGACTTTAGGTGTGCGTGTTTCGCGTATTTTGGGAAACTTACTGGCTGCTAAAAACAATCCTGCAGCACCATCTCTCAGTACAAAAAAGTCATCGTGCTTGGCTGAACGAACATGTTCCATTTTAATTGGGTCTACACGTGGTGGTGCGGGTTGACCATTTTTAAGCACTTTGCGCGTATTATCACAACTTAAACAGGCAAAATATGGCCCAAAACGGCCTGTTTTGAGTTGCATTTCAGCATCACATTTATCACAAGGAATGGTTGGCCCATCGTAACCCTTGATTTTAAATTCGCCTTCTTCAACTTCAAAACCATCACAGTCTGGGTTATTACCACACACATGTAATTTACGTCCACCATCGACCACATAGCTGTCCATGGCTGTACTACACTTTGGACAACGTCTTTTTGACATGAGGTCGGCTGTTTCAGCCCCTTCATCATCAGACAGTATTGCCAAAGACTCGACAGGTGTAAGGTTGAGTGTACCTTTGCAACGTTCTTTCGGTGGCAAGTTATAGCCTGAACAGCCTAAAAACACCCCCGTTGTTCCTGTACGAATTTGCATAGCACGTTCACACTCGGGACAATGTACTTCTGCGACTTCAACAGGCTGATTACGGCGCATGCCTTCTTCACCCTGAGCTGTAGTTAGGCGTGTTTTAAAGTCACCGTAAAAGCTATTCAGTAGCTCTTTCCAGTCACGATCACCCACAGCAACTTTATCAAGCTGACCCTCTAAGTCTGCTGTAAAGGCATAGTTCATGAGGTTACTAAAGCTTTCACCCAATCGTTCGGTAACAATCTCACCCATTTTTTCAGCAAACAGACGACGATTTTCAAGCTTGACATATCCTCTATCTTGAATGGTCGAAATAATAGCTGCATAAGTTGATGGTCGACCAATGCCTTTTTTCTCAAGCTCTTTCACCAAAGAAGCTTCAGTAAAACGTGCAGGTGGCTTCGTAAAATGCTGGCTCGGATCAAGTTGTTCGAGTTTAAGTGTTTCACCCACTTGTACCGCAGGCAATAAAATATCGTCGTCAGATTTATTGGCACCACGTACACGAGTGAAGCCATCAAACACCAAAGTACGGCCTTTGGCTTTTAAATCGACATCACCTGCTTTCACGTGTAATGTTGACGATAGATATTGTGCAGGTGTCATCTGACAAGCTACAAATTGACGCCAAATTAAATCATATAAACGCTGTGCGTCACGCTCTGCACCTGCTAACTGATCACCTTTTAAAGCTACATTCGATGGACGAATGGCTTCGTGGGCTTCTTGTGCCCCCGCTTTATTACCATAACGGTTAGGCTGTGCAGGTAAATATTGATCACCATATTGTTCGGTAATATGGCCACGTACCATATTTACCGCATCGTCACTTAAAAAAGTCGAGTCAGTACGCATATAGGTAATGAAACCCGCTTCATACAAGCGCTGTGCTAAGGTCATGGTTTTCTTTACAGAAAAGCCAAGTCGTGTACTGGCTGCTTGCTGTAACGTAGAGGTGATATAAGGCGCACTCGGATTAACTTTAGTGGGTTTATCTTCACGCTGTGCAACAGTAAAATCTGCCGTTTTAAGTATGTCTAAAATGGCATCTGTATCTGCTTTATTTTTTAGCTTGAGTGTTTTACCCAAGTGTTTCACTGCTTCTAAACGAATCGGGTCTTTCTTAGACTGCGTATCTGCAAAAATTTGCCAATATTCTTCTGGAATAAATGCACGAATTTCTCGTTCACGCTCTACAACCAATTTTACAGCCACCGATTGCACACGCCCTGCTGAAAGTCCTCTGGCAATTTTCTCCCACAAAAGTGGCGAAATCATAAAACCAACCACACGGTCTAAAAATCGACGTGCTTGTTGTGCATTCACTCGGTCTATGTCTAAACGTGTTGGTTTTTTAAAAGCATCCTGAATGGCATTTTTAGTAATTTCATTAAAGACCACGCGGTGATAACGCGATGCATCACCACCAATGACTTCTCTTAAATGCCATGCGATCGCTTCACCTTCACGGTCCAAATCGGTTGCGAGATAGATTTCATCGGCCTGTGCAGCGAGTTTTTTAAGCTCAGACACTACATTTTCTTTACCCGGTAGCACTTCGTAATGGGCTTTCCAATCATGCTCTGGGTCGATTCCCATACGATTAACCAGCGCCAATTGTGCTTTTTTTTGCTTTTGTGCATCGGTCAACTTGGTACGTGTTGCAGGTTTTTTCTCTGTCGTTTTTGCTGAACCACCTGTCGGTAAATCACGTACATGCCCAACAGATGAGCGAACGATATATTCTGAACCTAAATATTTATTAATAGTTTTAGCTTTAGCAGGCGATTCCACAATCACTAAGGCACGTTTTTTAGCCACGGTGCCTGTCTTTGCTGTGGTGGATTTCACTGTGGTTGTAGAAGCATTCGCCATGTGTTGTTTGTATCCTATTACTAAATTAAACGTCTGCTAAAGACATTAAAAAGGTTTTCATCTGTTCTAATTGTGTACCATGCAGATCAGCCTCTTCGTTCCAGTACAACCCGATACTGTTGGCTTGCATATCTACTGCATAAACACCTGTTAATGGAACGGGGTGGTCTTTAAATTTGTCCGCGCCATGCACCACAACAAACATGCCATTTTCAACACAAGCCCGCATGAGCGGTAATCTCGCTTGTGGGAGCAATACATTATAGTAAGCTACCATACTGGCTCGATTTTCTGCTGCTTTTTCAATCTTTGTCCATGCAGGTGCAGGCAGTAACCGAGGGTAAAGACCCATTTTTCGTGCCTTATCACGCGTCTCACCCAATGCTTTTTCTCTCGGGTTCACACGTGCACCAAATATTGAACCTACAACAAATACTACAATAATTAAGGTAATCCAAAGACCCATGGTCGTAACCATCTCCCACAAACCTTGCTATTAGGTTTACATAATCTGAATGAAAAAGGCAAGCATTGTGCACATTTACACAACTTTCAGCAATCAATAGTGCTGTATAGTAATCTTGAATGATAGATTTTCAATACCTATTTATATTTTTATAATGTGTATTGATCTAAACAGAAAAATATTACAATTCTTGTTGTACATAACGACAAATGACATCTGTGTTGTACTGCACTTTATTATTTTTATCATTTGTATTCACAATACAATACTTACATAACAAATTAAACCGATCGATGAGTGTCTGCTCTTTATCTATTTTCATCACGTTTTTAATTGAATTGAGTAGTGCAGTTTTTGTTGCTGGTTTACTTTTTTGCTTGGCCAAATAACAACTATATTCATATAAAAATTGCAGATGTGGTTTCACGTTTACTTGAGAAACCTTTTGTGATTGAACAAAATACTTTTCTGTAACCAATCGTTTTAATAATTGCGCGGCCTGCAAGCGATCCACTTTAAGCCAAGAACAAATTGCGTTTATACATGCTTCAGATGTGGTTGGTTTATTTTGTACTTTAGACCACGTGTGTAATAGTTTCACCCACAACACATCTTCCACATGCTCAACCAATTGATGTTTAATGTTTACATCAAATCCTTGACGCTGTAAAAGTTCCGACACATAACACATCGCATGATCGTGCGATACAATATCAAATACAACATCTTGTGCATGATATTGCTGACTCAATTTACCCGCCCAAAAGGCTAAACCAAAGTCAGCAGCATCTTTACCGGCCTTTGACATTTTTAATAAATGAAAACGACCTGCTTGTATAAAGGGCAAAAAATCATGTAACTCATCTAAAGAAAAATTGACATTAGACGTGGCATATACCACATAAACTTGCGCATAATCATTTAATTGATGCTGTAACTGATGTAATGCTCGACCACAATTTTCAATATCGATGAGTAAAATTTTATTCATTACCAATTATTCATCTATTATAAAAAGTACACCTCTATATCTATGCTAATATAGCCAAGTTTGCAACAGCATTTAGTAGTGCGGTGGTTTATTGGTAAATGGGTCAAATGTCGCAACCCCTTCCGATAAATCTGCATTTTCTACACGCTGATACAACAATTGCATTTGCTTTTTTAACACACTGATTTCTTGATGCTGGCAGACTAACTGCTGATTTAACTGCTCAACCAAATCATCTAAAAATGCAATACGCACTTGCAAATCTTCAATGGGTGCAGACAATAAACCAAAATCATCATTTACTGGTGTTGTCATTTCACACTCCTGTATTTTAAAACTTTAGGAAACATTATGGCCTATATTACACTAAGGGACGTCCAACTTGCATTTGGTGGCCCTGCCCTCCTCGATGGCGCGCATTTTACTTTAGAACGTGGCGAGCGAGTATGTTTAATTGGTCGTAATGGTGAAGGTAAATCTACTTTACTTAAACTGATTGAAGGTACTTTGCAACCTGATAAAGGCGAAGTTTTAGTACAAAACAGCCTGACCGTATCTATGCTCACCCAAGACGTACCTATGGACAGTGGTCGAGTGGCCGACATTGTGGCAGATGGTGCAGGTGAAGTCGCTCAAATTTTAAGAAAATACAATGAAGCGAGCGATGCGTGTGTTCTTGGCGACATGCAAGCATGTGAAAGAATGGGAGATTTACAACATCAAATGGATCAGCTTGACGGCTGGTCATTAGAAACCAAAGTCAATACCATTTTAGCAAAAATGGGCTTAGACCCAGAAGCTGACCTTGCTGACTTATCTGGGGGACGAAAACGCCGTGTGTTATTGGCAAGAGCCTTACTCATGCAACCAGATATTTTACTCCTTGATGAGCCAACCAACCACTTAGATGTGGAAAGTATTGAATGGTTAGAGAAATTTTTACTCGAACAAAACAACCTTACACTCCTGTTCATTTCACA
Organism: Acinetobacter boissieri; assembly: GCF_900096955.1. GTDB lineage: Bacteria > Pseudomonadota > Gammaproteobacteria > Pseudomonadales > Moraxellaceae > Acinetobacter > Acinetobacter boissieri. The sequence continues at coordinate 52,456 of NZ_FMYL01000007.1, forward strand.
TGACCGTTCATTTGTAGACCGCTTAGCCACACGTATTGTAGAGCTAGACCGTGGTACATTGCGTAGTTATGAAGGCAACTACACACGCTATCTCGAACTCAAAGCACAACAAATGGAAGCAGAAGAAAAGCAAAATGCTTTATTTGATAAAAAATTAGCGGAAGAAGAAGCGTGGATTCGTCAAGGCGTTAAAGCCCGACGTACCCGTAATGAAGGTCGTGTACGTGCACTCAAAGCACTGCGAGATGAGTCAAAAGCCAGACGTTCACAGCAAGGTAAAGTCAATATGGGCGTACAAACTGCCCAACGTTCAGGCAAACTGGTCTTTGAAATTGACAACATTAGTGTGAGCTATGATGACACACCACTAATTAAAAACTTCTCAACAGTCGTCATGCGTGGCGACCGTATTGGCCTTGTGGGTGACAATGGTGTAGGTAAAACAACGCTCATTAAGGCTATTTTGGGTGATTTACCACATACAGGTGAAGTGAAAATTGGAACGCAATTAGAAATTGCATACTTCGATCAGCTACGTAACCAACTTGATCTAGAAAACACTGTTGCTAACAACGTGTCGGAAGGCTCTGACTTCGTGGATGTTAACGGACAACGCCGTCATATTTTAAGCTACTTACAAGACTTTTTGTTTCTACCAGAACGTGCCCGCACGCCTGTAAAAGCACTCTCAGGTGGTGAAAGAAACCGTGTTTTACTGGCAAAACTACTACTAAAACCATCTAACTTGATTGTAATGGACGAACCCACCAACGACCTAGATATGGTGACTTTAGAGCTACTTGAAGACATGTTAGGTGAATACAAAGGCACACTGCTTCTGATTAGCCATGACCGTGCATTTATGGACAATGTGGTGACATCAACATGGGTCTTTGATGGTAAAGGCGGTATTGAAGAATACATTGGTGGCTATCAAGACTATTTGGCGCAGCGCCCAAGCACGACGCCAACAGCAGTAAAAAAAGAAAGTCCGAAAGCTGAAAAAACGAATACGACACCAAAAACCAAGCTGAGCTATAAAGATCAACGTGAGCTTGAACAACTACCACAAGAGATTGAGAAGCTAGAGAAAGAGCAAACCGAATTGACCGATAAATTGGCTGATGGTTCTTGGTTTGTAAAAGATGCAGGCGCAGCAACACTTGCGAGCCAACGTCTTGCAGAAATTGAAGAACAACTGCTTGAAAAAATTGAGCGTTGGGACACTTTAGATAATAAATAAGCAATATTTACCCCAAACCAACACATGATGGTTTGGGGTTATTCACTATAAAAATAATAGGTCTAACATGTCACACATTAAAATATATGCAGAACAATATACAATTACCCAATTTAGAGACAAGCTTTCTGAAGCCATTCATGATGCCTTAGTGAGTTGTTTAAACTTACCAGAAGACAAACGCTTTCAACGCTTTATTACACTGAGTCGTGAAAACTTTATTTATCCAAATGACCGTTCATCGCACTACACCATCATTGAAATATCTATGTTTGAAGGACGGAGCGAAGTACATAAAAAACAACTCATCAAAACAATTTTTCATAACATACAACAACAATGTGGTATCTCACCGCAAGACATTGAAATCACCATTTTTGAGACCCCACGTTCACATTGGGGCATTCGAGGCAAAGTGGCTGATGAATTACAGTTAAACTATACGGTCCATCTAGAATAGATAGCGAACATATTAAAACCCAAAGATGGCATGTTAAACTACAATCGTTTTTATCTAAAGATCGACCTTTTTACGTATGAGTAATCCTAGTCCACAGTATATTCCTGGCAAATTTTACTACCAGTTTTTACAGCCCAAATACTGGCTAAATTGGTTATCTATTATACTGCTCATGCTCCTTGCTATTTTACCATGGTTCATACAACGCTCCATTGCACATACTTTGGCAAATCTATGCTGGGGTCTGCTTAAGTCACGTAAAAAAACGACAATCACCAATTTAAAAGTATGCTTTCCTGAATGGTCAGAAAAACAAGTGTATGCGCAGAGCAAACAGGTCTTTCATGACATGATGCTTGGCGTTTTTGAAACACTTAATGCATGGTATAAACCCCATTGGTTTAAAGGTCGCGTCAGTATTGAAGGCTTAGAACATATCGAAAACGCACAAAAAAATGGACAAGGTATTTTACTCCTTGGTACACACAGTACCCTACTTGATGCAGGTGGCTATATTTGCTCAAAATACTTTAGCCCCGATGTCGTCTACAGACCACAAAACAACCCACTGCTCGACATGTTAATTTATCGTTGTCGTGCCACCATCTACAAAACACAAATTGACCATGATGATATGCGAGGGCTGATTAAACACCTCAAAGCAGGTGATGCCATTTGGTATAGCCCAGACCAGGACTTTGGCCTAAAACAAGGTATCATGGCCCCTTTTTTTGGTGAGCCTGCCGCAACAGTGACCGCACATCGCAGATTACTAAAGATTTCTAAAGCGGTCGCCATTCCGCTATATTTTTACCGTGATGGCGATGATAAGAACCCTCGTTACAAAATTTTAATTGAACCTCTGCTTGATCAAATGCCCTCAAACAATGAGCTTGAAGATGCGACTCGAGTAAACAAAATTATTGAGCAACAACTACGCATTGCACCCACCCAATACATGTGGTTTCACAGACGATTTAAAACTAGACCTGAAGGCTATCCAAACATTTACCAATAAAGATCGCTAAACCCTTAAAAAAATCATGTATTTCAGTACAAGTAACTGTTGCAGTTCAAACTAGGTTTGATACACTCGGAAGTCCTTTTTTATTTTGATACACTACCGAGGCACAATGACATGAAAGTAGGTCTGGTCGGTTGGCGTGGAATGGTTGGTTCTGTTCTAATGCAACGTATGGTTGAAGAAAATGATTTTGCTCACATTGAGCCATTTTATTTTTCTACCAGTAACGCAGGTGGCGAAGCGCCTGCTTTTGGCGGTAAAACCGCCCCAGCACTTATGGACGCAACAGATATTGAACGTCTAAAACAGATGGACGTCATTATTACCTGCCAAGGTGGTGACTATACGACCGAAGTATATGGCCCACTGAAAGCGACTGGTTGGAATGGTTACTGGATTGATGCCGCATCTACTCTACGTATGAAAGATGATGCTGTGATCGTACTTGACCCTGTCAATGCTAATGTCATTCAAAACGCACTGACCCAAGGAACCACTACATTTGTAGGTGGTAACTGTACCGTGTCACTTATGCTGATGGGTTTAGGCTCTTTATTCCAAAACAACTTGGTTGAATGGATGAGTGCGATGACCTATCAGGCTGCTTCTGGCGCAGGTGCGCAGAACATGCGTGAACTCATTACCAGTATGGGCTACCTATACAACAACACCAAAACATTACTTGATGACCCCAAATCAGCCATTTTAGATATTGATCGTGAAGTAGCTCAGCTACAGCGTGGTGCTGACTTTCCAAAAGCAAACTTCGGTGTACCACTTGCAGGTTCTTTAATTCCGTATATCGACAAACAGCTTGAAAATGGTCAGTCGAAAGAAGAATGGAAAGCACAAGCTGAAACCAACAAAATTTTAGGTCGTTCAAGCATTGTACCAATTGATGGTCATTGTGTACGTATTGGTGCGATGCGTTGCCACTCTCAAGCGCTCACCATTAAACTACGCAAGGATGTGCCACTCAATGAAATTGAAGACATGATTAGTCAATCAAATGCATGGGCTAAAGTCATTCCAAATACACGTGAAGCCTCTATGCATGAACTTTCACCTGTTGCAGTAACAGGTACACTCAACATTCCTGTAGGGCGTTTACGCAAGCTCAACATGGGTAAAGAATACCTAGGTGCATTTACTGTGGGTGACCAACTACTTTGGGGTGCAGCAGAGCCGTTACGCCGTATGCTTAGAATTTTACTTGAGTATAAGGCCAAATAACGCACATATTTGTCTAAAAAGCCAATCTAATGATTGGCTTTTGTATAAAAATTTTACAAATGTAAAACTTATCGCTACATTATCAGTTGCGCCCATTTAAAATATTATGATTGATGCTATGGCCTTACCTCAAAAGTTTTGTCTGACCTTACTGTTAACATGCTTTTTGGCAAAAACAAGCTATGCGCTTGTTTTAGGTCAACCTGTTATTCAGTCTACTAAAGAGCAACTTCTTTATATGGAAGTTCCTTATAGTGAAGCGACCAATATCAAATCTATTCGTGTGAATATTGAAGATGATGACGAGATATCTAAGTTAGGCATTAACAGTAAAGATATGGGCTTTGTTGTCCGTAAAAATGGGGCTAATTTTGGCATCATTGTCGTGACATCGAATAAACCCATTCGCTCACCACGTATCAATTTTGTACTCAAAGTCACAGAATCTGACATGCCTTACTTAAAACGCATTAATATTCCATTTAAAGTGAGTGGCACAAATACAACTACAGACCCTCATAACGAAGAAAAAACGCTTTCCCCTATCGCACTTAACACCAATGAAAATAAAGTAGCGTCGAAAAATACAGATCCTGACAACGTCAACAGTGTCAATGTAGATCATAGTAATGACGTAAAGTTTATATATAGAGTAAAACCACAAGATACGCTATGGTCTATTTCTGCAAAAATTGCGACACAAACTGGCGAGAAGCTAGATGATATTGCAAAAAAAATAAAAGCGGATAATCCAACTGCTTTTACTCGACAAAATATGAATCACATCAAATCTGGCGTAAGAATTAACATTTGGGGGCCAGAGCAAATTAAAGAAGTCTTACAAAAAAGTACCATGATACCAGTAGCAAATAAAGCGACTGAGCGAAATGACCAATTGTCAGAAGATATTCAAAAAGAACTGTTACAAACCAAAGCGCGGATTCGTGCTTTAGAACATGAAATTTCTCGCTTACAGCGTGAAATGAAACAAAGAAATGCTAAATTTGATGTGATTAATGGCAAAATTAACGATCTAAGACAACAGATCAAACAACTGAATGAAAAAAATGCTCGTTCATAGTACGTTAAATCACTCAAATCGACTCAGACTCCATAAGCGATAACAACTTAAGGTATAGGTATGCTCATATATATTATTCCATGTATCATTTTACTGGCCGTTGCTCTATTTCTTAAAAAGCGAGAGCAAGCGAATAAAGACGATAGTGCTGACAACAAAAGTAGAAAGGTGAAAGAAAAACCTTCAAAAGTAAAAAAAGAAACAGTAAAAACAGCAGAAGTTACAGAAAAAACGCCTGTAGACGATGTGACTCAAATCACTAAAAAACAACAGGAAAACTTCAGTGCGACATTTGCTAAAATTCAAGCATTAATTGATGCTAAAAACTTTTCTGTCGCTGAAGCACAAATTAACCAAGAGCTCAATAAAAACCCTGAACAACATCAGCTTTACCTTTTGCTTGCTCAAGTTTACCGCGAACAAGATGATGAAATTGCAACGAAACAACTTATAGGGCACCTTAAACAGCTAAAACTTTTTGATATTGTCGAAAATATTGAAAATGAATATGCTGCTGCCCAACGTCAGAAAAAAGAAGAGGCTGAAAAACGTATTGCTTTAGCAGCTGCGACTGCTACCGTAGCAACCACTGCGTTAAACAATGATGAGCCTACGACTGCAAAAGAGAATAAAGCCTCTGAAGCTGAACATACTACTCAGACTACTAAAGAAACAACTCAAGATACTCAACAGCATGTCGAATCAACAATAAATCTAGAAGAAAAAGAACCGACGACACATCATCAGGTGAATGAAACGATTTCTCAAGATGATGTAAAAAATCAACAGAACGAAACAAATTCGGAAAAAGATTTTAGTGCGCTAGAATTTTATACCACAGATGAAGAGCATGAAAAATCAAGTCCTACAACAAATGAAGTAGAGCATCAAAACCATTCTCAACCCTCTGTATCAGATCAAACACCTGAAAAAACGCACGAGATAAAAACATCCCAAACAGATTCAGTACAGAATCATGAAACAGACTTAGCTGATTTTGAATTTTCTGCTAATCTTTCAAATGAAGAAGTAGATTACACACCAAAACCCACTCAAGCTAAAACTCAAGATCTAGACTTAGATTTCAATTTTAATGAAGAACATACAGAGACTAAACCCGTCGTACAAGATTCACAAGATGGGACGCATTTAGACTTTGTTTTAGAACCAGAAACTCAAACAAATAAGCCAACACAGCATACAGATGAAACGACTGATACCGAGTCAAATCGTTCATTTAACTACAGCACACAAAGCAGATCAGTAGGAACACTTGAATCGATTCAACTCGATACAATGCCTGTATTCGATGATTCAGCAGCTTCACACCATGCTCAAGAAAAACCTGTCGAAAAACCGGATACAGATATTCCTCTGGACTTTACTTTTGAACCAGAAGTACATGAAACAGTACCGTCTATCACACCTGTGCCCGATCAAATTATTGAAGAAAGTGCTTCTACAGACGTGTTGCTAAATCAATTTGATGAATTAAAACACCTAGACGAAGCAAAGCTAAATATTGATTTAGCCACAGAATATGTCACGATTGGCGAATATGAGCGTGCACAACAACTTTTATCTGCATCACATATTGAATTTTCAGAAACACAGAAAGTCAAAGTAGAACAGCTATTAAATAAAATGGCATCTTAACGCAGTTCGTTTTATCATAGACTTTTGCTCATGATTACATTGTCTTATGTCAAAAGTTGCTGTCATTTATATGGGTGGAACATTCGGCTGTGTCGGATCTCCACTCAGTCCAATGTCTCATTGCCAGTTCCTGCCTAAACTTCATGCAATAATTCATCCTCATCTTACAGATGTTGACTGCTACCCTGCACCAGATATTATTGATAGCAGTGCATGTACAGCCAAAACATGGTTACGCTTGATTCAATTTATTCAGCAATTAAAGCAAACTCAGCACATTCAAAAATTTATTATTATTCATGGTACAGATACTTTAAGCTACGCAAGCGCAGTACTTTCCCATTTTTTAGCACAAAGTTGTACTGTCATTTTAACAGGCAGTCAGTACCCTTTACTCAACATTGAAGGTACTGAAGTACGTGTTGAGACAGATGCTTTGAATAACTTGCATCATGCAATCGATCATATATCTCAAGTGTCTACAGGAGTACACTTAAGCTTTGATGGTCAGTTGTATCATGGTCATAGTGTTATTAAGTATCATACAACTGCACTAGATGCGTTTAGAGGTATTTCTAGTCAAGAATACATTCGCACTCCTCAAACAAGTTATACCGTCTCAGATACAGATATTTCTCGTGCACAAACACTCAACCTTATCAACTTAATGTTCCAACCTACAGAACAAGAACAATTCAGTAATTTTCTAAATCTTATAAGTACACAGGCCCCTGACTTTTTAATTTTACAGGGCTTCGGTACAGGCAATATTGCAACGAATGCTCAGATTGTTCAGCAACTTAAACAACTACAGCAACAAGGCTGTTTAGCCGTACTGACCACGCAAGTTACCTTTGGTTGTATAGACCAACGATATGCCATTAGTCAGTGGGTCAAAGATGCAGATATTCTCGTATCAGATTGTATTGGCCATGCCGATTTATATGCCAAAATTTTAAAATTATACTTAACATATCAGCACATCAGCCAATATCAACAACACTGGGCTGACGCAACATAGTTTGAGGTTTACATGCAACGTTACGCCATAGGCATAGAATATTGTGGTACACACTATCGAGGTTGGCAAACTCAGCAAGCAGGTGTGGTCAGTGTACAAGAAACGATTGAACAGGTACTGAGTAAAGTCGCAAACCACCCTGTCATGTTACATGGTGCAGGCCGTACAGATGCGGGCGTACATGCGACTAATATGGTTGCACACTTCGACAGCCCTGCCGAACGAAGTGACTATGGTTGGATTCGAGGAACAAATAGCCAACTACCTAAAGATATTTCCATACAATGGATTAAACGTGTCAGTAATGACTTTCATGCGCGCTTTAAAGCCAGTTCACGGCGTTATCGTTATGTGATTTATAATGCTGCTCAGCGTCCTGCTTTATTGTATAAACAAGTTACACATATACAGCCTCTTCTCGATTTTTTAGCCATGCAACAGGCAGCTAAAAAATTTGAAGGTACACATAACTTTGAAAGCTTTCGTGCTGCAGCATGTCAGTCAAATCAACCGGTCAGACATATTTCACACTGTAAACTCAGTCAGCATGGGCCATTTATGGTCTTAGACATTCAAGCAGATGGGTTTTTACATCACATGGTTAGAAATATTGTCGGTTGTTTATTAGATATTGGACAACACGTACATAATGAAGCACATATTGACACCATTTTTGCAGCACAAGACCGTAAAGCAGCAGGTATGACTGCACCTGCTGATGGCTTATATTTTATTCAAGCAGGCTATGATGAGATTTTTAATCTACCTCAAGTGACGCTTGGACCACAGTGGTTAAATTGGCCAACGTAAATACAATACTCATTTTATAAATCGCAACCCGTTGCTTGCTTGTGTTCTTATTGTAATTTGTATATAATTTGCGCCTTGTCATTTTATTCATTTAGGTAGGCTATGGCCAATAAAGAGGAACTGATAGAGTTCGAAGGCGTTGTCACCGAGACGCTTCCTAATACTATGTTTCGCGTTCGTTTAGAAAATGGACATGAAGTGATTGCGCACATTTCTGGTAAAATGCGTAAGCACTATATCCGTATTTTAACTGGCGATAGCGTAAAGGTCGAAATGACGCCTTACGATTTAAGCAAAGGTCGTATCACTTACCGTGCACGCTAGTCATTAGTCGAAGCGAAAAAGCCACCTCTACAGCGTGGCTTTTTTTACACGTTTTATTTTAAATATTTGATGTTTGCCAATTTGACTCTTTCGTATAAGAAAAAATAAGAAGCGCCAATAACGTACCAATAGGAAACCCAAGCAACAAAAAGCAGGCCAAAACTCTTGATAAGATTTTACCAAGCTGTGTACTCTTACGTACTTCATAGTACGCTTTCAAATGCAGTGCAATAAGAAATAGTAAAAAACAAATATAACCTATTGCCACCTTATCTAACGATTGATTTACACCAAATGAAAGCACAACAATCATCACAAACATAATGAGATAAAAAATACCCAACCCCAAATGAAAACCTGACAATTTTTTATTTAACATCAAAATTACACCCCAAAAATAAATAAAAAATGCATGGCTATACTTAAATATAGCCATGCATTGGTACACAAAAAAAATAGTCTTATAAAGCGTTTACAACAGCCTGACCCATCGCACGTGTGCCCACTTTAGTCATACCTTCAGACATAATGTCAGCAGTACGTAAACCTTGATCTAACACGTTGCCTACAGCTTGCTCAATAGCAACGGCTGCAGCTTCTTCTCTAAATGTATAACGAAGCATCATTGCTACAGATAAAATGGTTGCTAGTGGGTTCGCAACATCTTGCCCTGCAATATCCGGTGCTGAACCATGACACGGCTCGTACATGCCTTTACCCTGCTCATCCAATGATGCTGATGGCAACATGCCGATAGAGCCTGTAAGCATTGCCGCTTCATCAGATAAAATATCACCAAACAGATTACCCGTTACAATGACATCAAACTGTTTTGGTGCACGTACAAGTTGCATCGCTGCATTGTCTACATACATATGTGACAAATTAATCTCTGGATAATTGTCCTTTTGTACTTGAGTCACTGTTTGTTTCCAAAGTTCAGTCACTTCAAGTACATTGGCTTTATCTACCGAACATACTTTACCACCACGTAACTGCGCCATTTCGAAAGCAACTTTTGCAATACGCTTAATTTCAGATTCAGCATAAACGTCTGTGTTATAGCCTTGCTTTTCGCCATTTTCTAATTCACGAATGCCACGAGGTTGACCAAAGTAAATACCACCTGTGAGTTCACGTACAATCAAAATATCTAAACCAGAAACGACTTCAGGCTTTAGACTCGATGCATCTGCCAGTTGAGGATACAAAATTGCTGGGCGTAAATTAGCAAATAAGTTCAGTTCACTTCTAATTTTAAGTAAACCACGCTCCGGACGAATCGAACGCTCAATCGTATCCCATTTTGGGCCACCCACTGCCCCCAATAAAATTGCATCAGCCGCTTGCGCCTGCTGACTGGTCACTTCAGGATAAGGGCTACCATGCGCATCAATTGCAGCACCGCCAAGTAAACCGTGTTGCCAAGTTAAACCTAAATCAAACTTTTGATTCACTTGGGCCAATACCGTTTCTGCCACTTTGACAATTTCAGGGCCAATACCATCGCCCGCTAAAATAAGAATTTGTTTTGACATAGCATGTTCCACGATCATGTTTTATAAAATAAATTTATTAGTTGTCTTTCAATGATTTAAAGTCATTTTTTTGCTCTACAAATTCGCCTAAACCCGTTAAAACATTATAAGGTTTACAAAAACGGCGAATTACACGTTGCCCCTCTAAAAGTTTCACACATAACGGGTCTGGTGTAGATAAGCTTAGCAAATTATTATCTCGTTTAATTCGATCTCTATACATACTAAATGTGTAGGTCTGATTTGCTTTAAACTGATGAATAACATTAATTTTTTCAGCACGATCTAGCGAAATTGGGTAAAACCGAATCACAATTTCTTGTTGTTGTGCAGGTATTGTTAAATACAAATGGTTTGATTCTAAAGTTGAGCTCAATTGCAATCGAACATAACCTTTTTGAATAGCGTCATAGTCAGCCAAATGCGTGTTTTCATTCACAATACGAACGTGATTCACACGCTCAAACTCACATGTTTTTGCGCCATCACAAAAAATTTTCACAGTACTATTATTAGGTAACACTTGTTTTGAAACCAAATGCTTTGGTGTTGTTTGACATGCGCTGAAACTCAAGCAACACATGCCAATCATCATCATTTTAGCAATCACGTTTTTCATGGATTTAAGCCAACCTGACGGCGTATATTCAAAAGATGACTTATATTAACAAGAGTTTGTTTAACACACCACGAATATCATGAGGTTAAGATGAAAGTGAATTAAAAATCCAAGGTTTACGTTTTTTAATTTCATCTTCATAAGCGTGTATAAGATCATCATCTTGTAAAGTTAAACCAATATCATCCAAACCATTCAGCAAACAATGTTTACGAAATGGATCAACTTCAAATTGAAATACTTCACCGCTTGTTAAACGAACTTCTTGCGATGCAAGATCAACAGTGATTGTATACCCTTCATTGGCTTGACAAGATTTAATAATAAAATCCACTTCATCTTCTGACAAAATCACGGGTAACATGCCATTTTTAAAACTATTGTTAAAAAAAATGTCTGCATAACTTGGTGCAATAACAGTACGAAAACCATATTCATTGAGTGCCCAAGGCGCATGTTCACGGCTTGAACCACAACCAAAGTTTTTACGTGTCACTAAAATAGTTGCACCTTGATAACGTGCTTGGTTTAGCACAAAATCTGGGTTTTTAGGGCGTTTATTAATGTCTTGACCAAGATAACCTTCGTCTAAATAACGAAGTTCATCAAATAAATTGTCACCAAAGCCGGTGCGTTTAATTGATTTTAAAAACTGCTTAGGAATAATGAGATCTGTATCTACATTAGCACGGTCTAAAGGTGCAACAAGTCCAGTTTCAACGATATATGCTTCCACAGTGTTACTCCTTAAAATGTACGAACATCAACAAAATGGCCAGCGATTGCTGCTGCAGCCGCCATTGCTGGACTCACCAAGTGGGTACGCCCGCCATTGCCTTGACGCCCTTCAAAATTACGGTTTGAAGTTGAAGCACAGTGCTCACCTGACTGTAATTTATCTGCATTCATGGCCAAACACATTGAACAACCCGGTTCACGCCACTCAAAACCTGCATCAATAAATACTTGATCTAAACCTTCATTTTCTGCCTGTGACTTCACTAAACCAGAACCAGGAACAACCATTGCTTGCTTGATCGTAGCAGCTACTTTACGGCCTTTCACCACTTCTGCTGCTGCACGAATATCTTCAATACGTGAGTTGGTACATGAGCCAATAAACACACGGTCAAGACGAATATCTTGTAATGCTTGCCCTTCAGTTAACCCCATATATTGGTATGAACGAATCCAATCGTTACGCTGAACATCATCTTTGGCTTCTGCAAGGGTTGGCACCATTTTAGATACTGGAATGACCATTTCAGGCGATGTGCCCCAAGACACTTGCGGCTCAATCTCTTCACCTTGTAGCACAACAACCGTATCGAAATGTGCATCATCATCTGAATGCAATGTATTCCAATATTCAACAGCTTGGTTCCAATCTTGGTCTTTTGGTGCATATGGTCGGTTTTTTACATATTCAATGGTCTTTTCATCAACAGCCACTAAACCAACACGTGCACCGCCTTCAATGGCCATATTACACACAGTCATACGCCCTTCTATAGACATATCACGGAAGACTTGACCACCAAACTCAATGGCATGCCCTGTACCACCAGCAGTACCAATTTTACCAATAATGGCCAATACGACATCTTTAGATGTCACGCCCTGACCCAACTTGCCATCAACACGTACAAGCATGTTTTTCATTTTTTTCTGTACTAGACACTGCGTTGCAAGGACATGCTCAACTTCTGATGTACCAATACCGTGTGCCAAACAGCCAAATGCACCATGTGTTGCCGTGTGTGAATCACCACATACAACCGTCATACCCGGCAATGTTAAACCTTGCTCTGGACCAACGACATGCACAATACCCTGACGAATATCGTTAATACCAAACTGTACAACATTAAAGCTTTTACAGTTATCATCTAAAGTCTGCACTTGAATTCGAGAAGTATTGTCTTCAATCCCTGCGATGCCTTGCTCACGTTCTTTTTTCGAAGTGGGTACATTATGGTCTGGTGTTGCAACATTTGCCCCTAAACGCCACGGCTGACGACCTGCCAATACAAGACCTTCGAAAGCTTGTGGTGAGGTCACTTCATGTAAAAGTTGTCGGTCAATATAGATTAAACTTGAGCCATCATCGCGTTGTTTAACTAAATGATCATCCCATAATTTATCGTATAACGTTTTGCCTGCCATGTCGTTGTACTCCATTGGACTGGGTGCGTTTTAGGTTGCTTATAGCGTATTATAACTCGAGTCTATCATAAATCTAATTTATCATTTTTATATATCATTAAACTTTTTGGAATAATTCTAATACATTCTTTTACGTGATATAAACCATTGAACAGAATCTATATCGTTCGGAATTTGCATAAAAAAAAATAATAAGATATATAATATTGTATAAATTATTTTTTTAATCTATGGGGTAAACCATGAATCTTGCTGCTTTTGAAGCATTTGTCAAAGTCATGGAAACAGGCTCTATTTCTCTAGCCGCTGATTTATTATTTATCACACAACCTGCTGTAACTAAACGCATTCACAATGTCGAGTCTTATTTTAACGTCCGACTTTTTGAATCTGCCGGTCGTGGGATTCAACCAACTCAAGTGGCCCATAGCCTACTACCACAAGTTAAAACGTGGTTAAACGAACTTGGAAGTATTCAACATACACTAAGCCATGAACATGAATCTGTTCAAGGGCTACTTAAACTCGGTACAAGTCACCACATTGGACTACATCATTTACCTCAATATTTAAAACACTATGTACAACAGTACCCTCAAGTCATACTCGACGTGAAATTTGTAGATTCAGAACAAGCACATGAACATGTTCTTGCCGGTGATTTAGAAATTGCCTTTTTGACTTTACCGCCAAAACTTGATGAACGCCTAAACTACATCTCACTTTGGGAAGATCCACTTATTTTTGTCGCAGCGCCGTTTCATCCACTTGCAACAGTCAAGCAACTAAGCCTTGAACAATTAATAACATACCCAAGTTTACTCCCTGCGGCCAAAACCTATACCAGTCAAATTACGTTAGCCGAGTTTGAAAAACAAAATTTACGCCCTAAAGTAAGCATGACCAATAATCCTTTAGAATCTATTCGAATGCTTGCTGCTATTGGTTTGGGGTGGTCTGTTCTACCACAAACCTTACTCAATGATGAGTTGGTTCGCTTAGATCTCGATATTGAATTAAAAAGAACCCTTGGTATGGTATGGCACCCAAACCGTAGCCAATCTAAAGCCAATCAAGCATTGATTCGTTTTATGCAATCGCAACAATCTTATGCTTAGATTTTCAACGTATTATCTATGGACTCATTTAAAATGAAATTTAAAGTCATAAAAAAATACGAGAGCCAGTACAAAAAACCAATTGTGGTCACATGCGGCACAAAAATAGAAATAGGTTTAGAAGATGAGCAATGGAAAGGTTGGTTTTTTTGTAAGACACATGACAATCGTGGCTGGATTCCTAAGCAAGTCATAGACTTCAAAAGCGATACCGAAGGTTTGATTATAAAAGACTACACTGCAAAAGAATTAGATGCTAAGAAAGGTGATCTTATCGAAAAAATAGTGGAACTTAACGAATGGATATGGGGTGTAAATCAATCAACACTAGATAAAGGATGGATACCTTTAGATGTACTGCAAAAATGTATAGAAGATAAATAACATACATGTCACATTAAACAATACCCATTGATAGTCGATTAATATTCTGATTATCATAAATTTGTATAGGTGCTTTCAACAGATCTTACTCATAATAAATTTTTTAGGCATACACATCGTCCTAAAATAAATATTGAATCGCTATAACAGCTAATCAAACCTTGATTAAGTTTATGCAAGCACCAAATTAAAAATACCTAAGGGTTTAATATTCGGTATATTTGCTACCAAAGCATGATGCACTTTATATGCTCTAACATATTAGAAATAGATGAGTGCTACTTTGATGCTTGGCAATTCGTTTTTCTGCAATAATTTAGTGTTATATTTATCATTTTTAATTTAAAAGTAATTAATATGTCAAACTTTGTCAGTAATGAAGATCAATTAAATGTAGCGCTTGAAAATAATCAACAGACAATTGAAGTAAGAGGTTCTTTTGCCAACGATGTCGCTAGAAGAAAAAATATTATGCCAAGTATGGTGAAAAATGTACTTTTGGGTATGATCATCTCTGTTATCGCCATGATCTATTCTGGTATAGAATTCGCTACAATACTTATTGTGACGAGTACTACTGTTGTATTTATTCTTGGTATATTATTTTTAATTACTCGTAGTTCTGAATTTAAAAAAATCAACCAAGATTATATAATAAAAGATAAATCAACTGACTACCTACTTTTAAAAAGAAAATAAGTATATAAAATAAAACCTTACAAAAGTATAAATTAAAATTTCATTACTTTCGTAAGGTTGCTTTACACCAAATAAACTTTAAATAATAGACCAATCTAAAATCGGCCAACCTTTTTCAGTTGCAAGATGACTTAACCGCTCATCAGGCACTACAGCAAATGCATGGGTGGCATATTCAAGTAAAAAACGATCATTAAATGAATCTGAATATGCCCAGCTTTCTTCAACATTCCGACCCTTTAGCCACTGCTCTAAACGCACCAATTTCCCCGCTTGAAAGCAAGGTGTGCCTACCACATGCCCTGTGTAGCAACCATTTTTTTGCTCAGCTTGTGTCGCAATCACCTGCGTAATACCAAAAGCATTAAAAATAGGCGTTGTGATAAAATCATTTGTTGCCGTAATGCCCACGATTTCATGACCAAGCGATTGATGGTATTTCACTTGCTCTAAACCTTCAGGTCGCATTTGTGGTGCAATCACTTTTTGCATAAAACACGTGTGAACCTTTGCAAGTGTAACTTGATCATGTTGTGTTAAAAACTCAAAAACAAATTCATTATAAGCAATGACATCCAGTTGACCTGTTTTATAATCTTCATAAAATTGATCATTCATTTCACGATGACGTTTTTCATCAACCAAACCCTCTTGAATCAAAAACTCTCCCCAAGAATGATCTGAGTCGATATTTAATAAGGTGTGATCTAAGTCAAATAAAGCCAATTTCATGAAAACTCTCATTTAATTTAAATAATAAAGAAAAAAAATGTAAATCAATCACCGATTAAGGTCAGAAATTCGTTAAGATCATAGCAATTTTTAATAAGATTCTACGATCTTTTTTTTACAAGCGTATGCTAAATACTTTTATTTAATTGAGATCTATAAAAATCAGCACAATATATAGGTAGCCAGATGATCGACTCCGAAGGTTTCCGACCCAATGTCGGGATCATTTTGGCAAACGATAATGGACAAGTGTTATGGGCAAAACGCATTGGACACAATGCTTGGCAATTTCCACAAGGTGGTATACAACAAGGTGAAACCCCTGAACAAGCACTTTATAGAGAGCTTAGAGAAGAAGTTGGCCTGCTTCCCGAACACGTCCAAATGATTGCACAAACCAAAGGTTGGTTACGCTATCGTTTGCCACACCGATACATTCGTTCAGGCTCTGAACCGATTTGTATTGGACAGAAACAAAAATGGTTTTTATTACGACTCATCGCACCAACCAAGTACATACAGCTGAATTTATCTCAGCCACCAGAGTTTGATCAGTGGCAATGGGTCAGTTATTGGTACCCACTTGGGCAAGTAGTCAACTTTAAGAGAGATGTTTACCGAAAGGCTATGGTTGAACTTTCGGTACAGTTTTTACACTAAAAATAAATCAAAAGAGGCATTTTTAGTGAGTGATTATTCTTAATGATACTGTTATAACTAAAGCGATAAATTGCTCAGGAGTATGCATTTATGTCGAATATGCAACTAGACACATTAAGGCGCATTGTACAAAAAATCAATGCCTCTAACGATTTATCTGAATCGTTAGATATTATGGTCAAACAAGTGTCTGAAGCTATGGACGTTGATGTATGTTCGATTTACTTACTCGACGAGCGAAATCAATGCTATTTACTGATGGCGAGTAAAGGACTAAATGTTGAGTCCGTTGGCCACGTTTCACTACAGTTCGGCGAAGGTTTAGTCGGTTTAGTCGGACAAAGAGAAGAAATTGTCAATCTTGAACGCGCATCAGAACACGAACAATATGCGTATTTCCCAGAAACGGGTGAAGAAATTTACAACTCATTTATGGGTGTACCTGTCATGTATCGCCGTAAAGTGATGGGCGTTTTGGTGGTGCAAAATAAAGAACGTCAAGACTTTAGTGAAGCAGCTGAATCATTTTTGGTTACGCTGTGCGCACAGCTCTCAGGGGTCATTGCGCATGCTCATGCGGTCAGTAGTGCAGATCTCTTTCGAAAAGTCACCAATATTTCCAATTACAAAATCTTTCAGGGTGCTGCAGGCTCTGGAGGGATTGCTTTAGGCCGTGCTATTGTTCTCTACCCTCCCTCTGATATTTCGGCTGTACCAGAGCGAGAAGCTGAAGACATTAGTGAACAGCTTGGATTACTCGACCAAGCAGTCATTGCAGTCCGTGAAGACATCAAACGCCTAGATGAAAAAATGAAAGACTCTCTCATGTCTGATGAGCGGGCTCTGTTTAGTATTTTCTTACGTATGCTTGATGACTACGCTCTCCCTCAAGAAATTAAAGAAGAAATTCGCACAGGCCATTGGGCTCAAGGCGCTGTGCGTATTGTACTAGAACGCCACATTGCTCATTTTGCACAGATGGAAGATGACTATTTACGTGAGCGAGTGTCTGATTTAAAAGACTTAGGGCGACGAATTTTAGCGTCACTACAAGAAGCTGATGCAAGCCACAAAGAGTTAAGCTCAGACAGTATTTTAATCGGAGATGAAATTAGTACCGCAGCCTTAGTTGAATTACCGCTTGATAAAATTGCCGCTATTGTTACAACAGAAGGTGCCGCTAACTCACACATGGTCATCGTGGCACGTGCTTTAGGCATTCCAACCGTTGTTGGTGTGACTGAACTGCCAATTAATACTCTCGATGACGTGGAAATGATTGTGGATGCTTACCAAGGCAAAGTCACCATTAATCCACCCCGTAGATTACGCCAGCGTTATAAAGAAATTCAAAAAGAAGAAGAACAAATTGCCAAAGACTTAAAGCAATATGAAACTAAAGATGCCATCACTCCAGATGGTATTGCCATGCAACTATTGGTCAATACTGGACTGATGATTGACGTTGTCCGTGGTGTACAACGTGGGGCAAAAGGGGTTGGGTTATATCGTAGTGAAATTCCGTTTATGCTTCGTGACCGCTTTCCTGGCGAAGAAGAACAACGCGTTATTTACCGCCAACAACTGAGTCACTTTGCGGGTAAACCTGTCACCATGCGTACTTTAGATATTGGTGCAGATAAAGAACTGCCTTACTTTAGCATTAAGGAGGCCAACTCTGCATTGGGTTGGCGTGGACTACGCTTTACATTGGATCATCCAGAAATTTTTTCATCGCAAATTCGGGCCATGCTTAAAGCAAATATTGGTTTAAATAACTTACATATCTTATTACCGATGGTCACCAGCATTAGTGAAGTGGAAGAAGTACTGTATTTACTAGAAAGAGATTGCAAAGCCATTCAAGAAGAAGAACAGGTCAATATTACCAAACCCAAATTAGGTATTATGGTTGAAGTACCAAGCGTACTGTTTCAAATTCGTGAGTTTTCAGGTCTAGTTGATTTTTTCTCTGTGGGTTCAAATGATTTAACTCAATACTTATTGGCAGTAGATCGTAATAATCCACATGTCTCAGGTGTGTACTCTCACTTTCACCCTGCTGTATTACGTGCCCTGAATCGCTTAGTACAAGACTGCCACCAATACAATAAACCAATTAGTATTTGTGGTGAAATGGCAGGTGATCCGCTATCTGCTATTTTACTCATGGCCATGGGGTTTAATACCCTCTCCATGAGCTCAAGCAATATTTTAAGAGTCCGTAAAGCCATTTGCCATATACCTATGCAAGATGCGCAAGCACTCTTGGCACATGTGCTCACCTTAGATAATCCACTCATGATTAAAAGTTGGGTAGAAAACTATTTCAAAACCAACGGCTTATCAGACATGGTCATCACCAATCGCTTAATTACTAGTTAACACGAGTGAGTCACATGATGCATAATATGCCAATGCACCCATCTTTAGGCCCACACGAGTACAAAGAATTATCACTCATGCTGGCCAATAAAAAACCATTGGCATTATTCTATACAGACTCAGAAATGCCGGAAGAATTTACACCACACTTAGCAAGTGGTCGACTACATTGTACCCAATTCGCGCGCCAATTTATGTTTAAAGATGAACCGCATGAAATTGTTTATTCCATTATTTCACATGCGCCAAACACCCCGAATGTACAGCGTTTAATTGAAGTCATCAAAATGACATTTACTGTGGGGTTTTCGGTCCCTTTAGAGCGAGAAATTGGTCAACTACTCGGTTATGATGACGCAGATATTGAATATTATATTCAACGTCTAAGCCGTTCCATTTAAAAAATATAGTTTACATAAAAAAGCCGCCTTGAGTAGATACTCAAGGCGGCTTTTTAAGTTTTAGCGCTTACGCTTCTAGATCAAAGCGGTCTGCATTCATCACTTTTGTCCATGCTTTAATAAAGTCACGTACAAATTTTTCTTGGTTATCAAACTGACCGTATACTTCTGCATACGAACGTAAGATTGAGTTTGAACCAAACACAAGATCTACACGAGTTGCTGTCCATTTCACAGCACCTGTCGCACGATCACGAATTTCGTAAAGGTTTTTGCCGACCGGTTTCCATGTATTACGCATGTCAGTTAAGTTCACAAAGAAGTCATTGCTCAATACACCTTCTTTATCAGTAAACACACCATGTTTACTTCCTGCATAGTTGGTACCAAGTACACGCATACCACCAATCAACACTGTCATTTCAGGTGCTGTTAAACCAAGCAATTGTGCGCGATCAAGCAACATTTCTTCAGGTTGTACCGCATAATCTGCTTTTAACCAGTTACGGAAACCGTCATGTTTTGGCTCAAGATCTTTAAATGAATACTCATCTGTTTGCTCTTGCGCTGCATCACCACGACCCGCAGCAAACGGTACAATCACTTTTACACCCGCGTCATGTGCTGCTTTTTCAACAGCAGCCGTACCACCAAGTACAATTAAGTCAGCAATACTTACTTTTTTGTCTAAAGAGGCTTGTACCTGTTCAAGTGTTGCAAGTACTTTTGCCAAACGCTCAGGCTCATTACCAGCCCAGTCTTTTTGTGGTGCTAAACGAATACGAGCACCATTTGCACCACCACGGAAGTCTGAACCACGATACGTACGGGCACTGTCCCATGCTGTATTAATGAGTTCAGTCGTTGTTAAACCACTATTTAACAATTTTTCTTTTAGCGTTGCTATTTCGGCATCTGTTAATGTGTAGTCAACAGCAGGAACAGGATCTTGCCAAATTAAATCTTCGTTAGGTACTTGATCGCCTAAGTATCTTGATTTTGGCCCTAAATCTCTGTGGGTTAACTTAAACCATGCACGAGCAAAGACTTCTGAGAAATACGCTGGATCTTTATAGAAACGCTCAGAAATTTTACGGTATTCAGGATCAATTTTTAATGCCATATCTGCATCAGTCATAATTGGATTACGACGAACGCTTGGATCATGCGCATCTATTGGCATATCTTCTTCTTTAATGTTTACAGGCTCCCACTGCGTTGCACCTGCCGGGCTTTTAGTCAATGCCCAATCGTACGTAAACAATAAATAGAAGAATTCATTATCCCATTTTGTTGGATTCGTGGTCCATGCACCTTCAATACCACTCACCATCGTATTGGCGCCGTTACCATTACCTTGTGGGTTATGCCAACCTAAGCCTTGAAATTCAACATCTGCACCTTCGGTATCTGCACCAAGAACACTTGCATCACCATTACCATGCGATTTACCTACAGTATGACCACCCGCAGTCAAAGCAACAGTTTCTTCATCGTTCATTGCCATACGGTCAAATGTTTCACGCATGTCTTGTGCAGTTTTTAATGGATCAGATTTACCGTCTACCCCTTCAGGGTTTACATAAATCAAGCCCATTTGTACTGCAGCCAATGGGTTTTCTAGGCTAGTACGATCTTGGTCATTTTCATAACGGTTTTCTGTTGCATCTAACCACTGACGCTCTTCACCCCAGTAAATATCTTTTTCTGGATGCCAAATTTCTTTACGACCGCCAGCAAAGCCAAATGTTTTAAGACCTGCAACTTCATACGCAACTGTACCTGCCAAGACAATTAAATCGCCCCAAGAGATTTTGTTACCATACTTTTGCTTAATTGGCCAAAGTAAACGGCGACCTTTGTCGGTGTTTACATTATCAGGCCAACTGTTCAATGGTGCAAAACGTTGGTTACCTGTATTTGAACCACCACGACCATCTTGCTTACGGTATGTACCTGCAAGGTGCCATGCAGTACGTACAAACATACCCACATAACTACCCCAGTCCGCTGGCCACCAGTCTTGACTTGTATTGATCAATGCACGAATATCTGCTTTCACTGCATCTAGATCTAACGTACTGTATGCTTTAGCATAGTCAAAATCAGGATCCATCGGATCGGTTTTATGATCATGCTGAGATAAAATATCTAAGTTAAGTGCGTTTGGCCACCAGTCTGTATTTGAGCTGGCTACAGTTGTGCTTGCACCATTTTGGTGAAATGGGCACTTACCTGAATTCGCTTGCGTATCGTGACTCATTTAAAGAACTCCAATGTATTATTTAAAATCTTGATCGGTTATGACTATAAATTAGAAGCTTTTCATTCAAAATGGAATCCGTTTTTATGAATGAAAGTAATAGAGAAACCCAATTGATGTCAAAACGCTTTTTTAATAAGAATGTCATATTCATCTGAACAACGTAAAAGAATCAATCGTTACCCCTATTGAATGAATAATAAAACCTGAAACACTCAAGGCTTGTATTCAAAACCCTCACATTCGAAGTACGGATCGTTTTGCTATTTCATCGTGAAATAAAGAACAAATAGTGACGATTAAATTTTTAAATACACACTGTTACAAAACCAGCACAACTTAACATACCAAAAAATACCACTATTAGACTAAAATTTAGCCGTTAAATAATTATTAACATAATCAAAAACGCAACTATTAAGCCATTAAAAAAGCAATTTTAGCAATAACGATAGCAAGCCCGTAATTTAGGAGTAAGCCATGAGTAAGTGCCCGTATCATACAACTACTGCAGGATCACCCATCGCAGACAATCAAAACAGTGTCACCGTTGGACAACGTGGTCCTCTTTTAATGCAAGACTGGCAACTGATCGAAAAGCTAGCACACCAAAACCGTGAAAGAATTCCAGAACGTACAGTACATGCCAAAGGTTGGGGTGCATTTGGTACATTTACACTCACAAAAGATCTATCTGAATATACACGTGCAGAAGTTTTTAACGGCGAAGGCAAGCAAACAAAAATGCTCGCGCGCTTTTCAACCGTTGCTGGTGAACATGGCGCTGCTGATGCTGAGCGTGACGTTCGTGGTTTTTCACTTAAATTTTATACTGAAGAGGGCAACTGGGATTTAGTCGGCAATAACACACCTGTATTCTTTTTACGTGACCCTCTCAAATTTCCAGACTTTATTCATACCCAAAAAAGACATCCACGTACCAACTTACGCTCACCTACCGCAATGTGGGACTACTGGTCACTGTCACCAGAAAGTTTACATCAAGTCACTATTTTAATGTCAGACCGTGGCTTACCCACTGACGTACGCCATATGAATGGTTATGGCTCTCACACATTTTCTTTTTGGAATAAAAAAGGTGAGCGTTTTTGGGTGAAATTTCACTTTAAAACACAACAAGGTCACCGCCATTGGACCAACCCTGAAGGGCAACAAAAAGTAGGCGAAAGCCGTGAAACAACGCAAGAAGATTTGTACTACAGCATTGAAAATGGTGACTTTCCAAAATGGTCAGTACAAGTACAAATTATGCCTGAACTCGATGCAGAAAAAACATCATACAATCCATTTGATCTCACTAAAGTATGGCCACATAGTGAATACCCACCGATTGAAATTGGTGTACTTGAACTCAATAAAAATCCTGAAAACTATTTTGCACAAATAGAACAAGCTGCATTTTCTCCATCAAATGTTATTCCAGGCATTGGCTTTTCACCAGACCGAGTACTACAGGCGCGTATTTTCAGCTATGCAGATGCACACCGCTATCGCTTAGGCACACATTACGAAAATATTCCAGTAAACCGTCCACAATGTCCTGTACACCACTACCACAAAGATGGTCCAATGAATGTGCAAGAGCACTTTCCAAACCCAGATGCGTATTATGAACCAAACTCTTTTGGTGGCCCAATTGCCAATCCTGAATTAAAAGAGCCACCGCTTCGCTTAGACTCAAACATTGTAGATCGTTTCGACCATCGTCAAGACGAAGGAAACAACGACTACGTTCAAGTCACTGCATTATTTAATCTATTTGATGAAGGTGAGAAATCACGACTGTTTAGTAATATTGCAGATGCAATGCAAGGCGTACCTAAAGAAATTATCGAAAAACAACTGGTACATTTTGGCCGAGTTCACCCAGACTATGAAGCCGGTGTACGTAAAGCACTACACGCAAGTGGTCACAGTTCGTACCAGCAACAAGATGGCCGCATTGAAGAGCAAAACAGTGGCCACTCTGAGTAAAGCATAGTAAATCTTTATACAATATAAATCGTAGCTCATCGCCAACATGCCTTATAAGCTGTTGGCGATTTCATTTTCAAACCATAAAACCTTTCATTTAGTATATCTAATACACAAGCTTATACATCTAAATATTGCCCTTCTAATAAGCAATAAAATGGTTGAATCGTTTCATGCTCATCAACCAACGATCTTAACCAGTCTGCAGGTGCATCACGTGCCTCATCAGTCAGCTGAAATGTATGATGGTGTATGGCAATTGAACAACATGATTTTAAGTCAAGGTGTGCTTGTACTGCATCTTCAGGATTCATATGCAGATACTTCATGATTTTTCTTGGCTCATATGCACCTATAGGTAATAAGGCAACTTTAGGTGCACCAAACTGTTCATACAATGTTGTAAATTGCGGGCAATAGCCCGTGTCTGCAGCAAAGTAAAGGTAATCCTCCTGATAATGTATACAAAAACCACCCCAAAGTGCTTTATTTTGATCTCGAATCCCTCGCCCAGAACCATGTTGTGCAGGTGTATAAGTTAAGCTAAACCCTAAAGCATCTATTGATTGCCCCCACTGCATTTCAATGACATGCCAACTGGAAGGCAGGTAATACGAATTACCCACCCCTGTATAAATTGGCATAGCAAAACGCTCATGTAGCCATGCCAACGTCGCCAAATCCATATGATCGTAATGATTATGACTCAGTAACACCGCATCAATGCGTGGTAGATTTTCAAGTGCAATGCCTGCTAAGCAGGCACGGCGTGGACCAAGACCTTGTCTAGGCCCTGCAAAATCAGCCCAAATCGGGTCAGTGAGTAAATTGAAAGTTCCGATCTGTATCAGTATTGTGGCGTGATTAACATACCAAATACGCCATGTCTTTACATCAGGAGCCTGATCTACAATCTGTGTTTTTGAACGTTGCTGTGCTTGTTGTGAAAAATCATCATGCTGAGACCATGCTTTATCTTTACGAGAAAGCAACCATTTAAATAACTTACCTTTCGTTAAAGCTACTGTTTCAGGATATTGATTATAAAAACGCCCATTTTTAAAATAATCGAGTTGTGAATAATCCCATTGTGGCTTTTGTATACAATGTAGATAACTTTGCTGTGTCACAAGCTGATAATGCATCGGCTTTAGCGTCATATGATTGGCTCTGCAATAATGTAGGTCTTTTAAAACAATTTACACTTTAAAGATATAACTTATTTTATTATTTAGCATGTTCGATCTTTACATACGCCACTAGTTACACTTTCAATACAACTCAAGAAAATTAACATAAAAATAAAATCCTATTAGACGATAGATAACACCAATTTTAAAAATATTCATTACTATCGCAGATAAAAAAATGTATGCTATAACTAAAAGTATGACCACTTTAAATTAATTATTTTATACTTAAAAATCAATATAATATTGACATATATTAGGTGTTTTGTTATGGAATTGCGTCACCTCCGATACTTTATTGCTGTTGCTGAAGAATTGAACTTCAGTAAAGCAGCACTACGCCTTTATACTGCACAGCCATCATTGAGCCAACAAATTAAAGACCTCGAAGAAGAAATTGGTGTTCGTTTATTTAATCGTACAAAAAGAAAAGTAGAGCTTACCGAAGAAGGGATCATTTTTTTAGAGCAAGCAAGACTCACCATCGCTCAAGCAGAACGATCAATTTATTTGGTCAGAAAAGCATATTTATCTAAACAACAAATTCTTAGAATTGGATTTATTACTGCTGCTGAAATACGAATATTCCCACGAATTTTGCCTAATTTTCGTATTCAACACCCCAATTTTAAAATTGAACTCAATATTCTAAACGATCATGAGCAACACCAAGCTTTGATTAAAGATGAACTAGATATTATTTTTACACGCCAAGTCGTAACGCACGATCAGGTGGAAAATCATATTGTATTTAAAGATGATTTGGCTTTAATTTTACCCAAACAAGACCCGTTATCTACACTTGAACATATTCCACGATCTACACTGACTCGCTTGAATATTATTACACCCACTTCAAGTAGTTTAGCGGTACTGAATCAGGCCGTTACACAATTCATTGAAAAACATCACATTACATTTAAATCACAAGTAAAAACCCAAACTATTGTAGATACTTTAAATTTAATTAATGCTGGGCGAGGCTGTGCAATTTTGCCCAAATATGTAGACCCTTTTAGTAGCCTACCCAACCTCGCCTTTCGCACTTTAGATGTAGAATTACCGACACTAGACCTTGTTATGAGCTATAAAAAACAAAATACCTCAGCTGCACTCCAATGCTTCTTAGAGATGATTGACAGCTTATCTATTTCTTCAAATCAAGCAGAAATACCAAGTACATCTACTGTTAAAATTTGATCTAACTGTGAAATGGTATGTGCAATTGCAATCGGAGAGTATTGATTTAAAATTTCTTCTGAGTGTACACCATAGGTTACGCCCACACTTGGCATACCAATACGCTGTGCCATGTCTAGGTCATAACACGTATCGCCCACCATCAAGGCATGCTCAGGCGCAACGCCGGTATAATCAAGAATTTCTTGTAACATTTGAGGGTTTGGCTTAGAGGCTGTTTCACTGGCAGCACGAGTCACAACAAATAAATCTGTACTATTCGTTTTAGCCAATACACGATCCAAACCTTTACGATTTTTCCCTGTTGCTACAGCCAATAAAATACCCTTAGTGTTCAAAGTGTCTAGCATATCAGCAACACCATCAAACCATTGGTCTTGTACAGAATTTTCAACATAATGGGTCGAATATGCTGTTAATAATTGCTCATGTAACTCAGGTGCTTGTGAAAACAAACGTTGCATCACTTCAGGTAAACCTAAACCAATCACATCTTTCGCATCTACTGCATTTAATGGCTGATTATACTTTTGAGCAGCATGCATAAGGCTTGCAACAATTTGCCCGACCGAATTAAACAATGTGCCATCCCAATCAAAAATAACCAGTTTTACTGCATGATTTTGCATAATTATCCCAAATACCCCAATCTATGAAACGCCATCATACAGTTAAATTGTTTAAGATTTTTTGCATATCTTCTGGTAATGGTGCCTCAATTGTTACATAACCGGGTATATCTAAGCGCAAGGCATGCAAACATAAGCGATGAGGCTCAACCCCGTGATATTGTATTTGATGTCCATACTTATCATCACCCAACAATGGGTGCCCAATACTTAAACCATGTACACGAATTTGATGCGTACGGCCAGATAAGGGGGAGGCATACACCAATGTTGCCCCTTTAAATCTTTTTTCTACCTGCCACACTGTTTGACTCACTTTACCCTCTTTAGACACTCTCACACGGCGCTCGCCATTGGACAGCTCATAGCGCAATAAAGGTGCATCAATCAATTGCCGATCTAAGCTCACCTGCCCTTTTACAATCGCTGCATACGTTTTTTGTATTTTGTGTTCTCTTAAATATTCTTGTAGCAATTTTAAAGTACTACGCTTTTTACTAATCATTACCAAGCCTGAAGTATCGCGGTCAATCCGATGGACCAATTCCAAATACTTCTTACCTGTAGCAACCCGTAAAGCTTCTATCAAACCATACGCCATACCACTACCACCATGCACCGCAATACCCGATGGTTTATTTACGACCAGCAAACCTTCATCTTCATATACAACACGTTGTAATAGTCCTTGTATAACACTATCGCTAATCGCAATATCTGCTTCTTGTTTTTGCTCATAACGAATCGGAGCGACTCGAACTTGATCACCAATCTTTAAACGTGTTTCTGCTTTCACTCGCTTCTTATTCACTCTCACCTGACTTTCGCGAATTAAACGATAAATTCGGCTTTTTGGTACACCTTTTAGTCGAGAAAATAAAAAATTATCTATTCTTTGATCAAGCTGATTTTCATCAACATCAAACCATGTCACGTTCTGCCACTGTTGACTCTCATCCATACCTGTTCCCTAAACTGTATTTTCCACAAAATGAATAAAATATAACCAATTAACTACTTTTTTTCAGCAAAAATCACCTCGTTACCCATAGGCAGATGCGCAAAGGTTTGCTATAGTCAGCGCTCGGATACCACCGTAAATGAGATTCTGTACAAATATTTAATAAAATATTGTGCATTGAACAGACATTCTCATCATCAACTCGGAATGGTCCTAAAAGAATATGCCGATGCCAAGGGCGTTATTATATCGGCAAAATTGCAAACTGTTGCGTAAAATAATGCGTTTGTCTACAAAACAGTTTGCCCCAAAATATATGTTGCCAATTTATATTGGTTTATTAATGTAAACTGAAACACATCGAATAAGTCATTCCCTGACACTTTAATCAGGCTTAAGCATTTGATGTATTGAAAGATGCCATAAGTGAACCTCAGCCACGATGAGTTTTCCGTGCGAGAGTCACTTTACACACAAGCAGAACAAGCAATAAAGTTCTCTTTGCATTACATCAATACAGCCCGAGATGATTTTAGGTGAATTTAGTCAAACAGAAACATGATATGTTTATATGTAAATAAACTGCAAAACGTGACTTGATTTACAACCAAGATATGACTCGTGAAACGCTTTTATTTACATACAGTAGACTGACTTATCGTTGTTGTTCAACGATTAGGTATAACCCACATGAAACGTATGCTGATTAATGCAACACATGCAGAAGAAGTCCGTGTTGCACTTGTCACTGGCCAACGTCTATATGACTTTGACCTTGAAAATAGAACAAGAGAACAAAAAAAGTCTAATATTTATAAAGGCCATATCACTCGCGTTGAGCCGTCTTTAGAAGCGGTTTTTGTTGAGTATGGCGCACAACGCCAAGGCTTTTTATCAATGCGTGAAATTTCACGTAATTACTTTAGTGCAGACTCTCGTGAAACATCAAATATTCGCGAACTATTAACTGAAGGTACAGAGCTTTTAGTTCAAGTCGAAAAAGAAGAACGTGGTAACAAAGGCGCTGCGCTCTCTACTTATATTTCTTTGGCAGGTCGTTACCTTGTACTCATGCCGAACAACCCTAAAGGTGGTGGCATTAGTCGCCAGATTTCTGGGGCTGTACGTGAAGAACTTAAAGAAAAACTTGCATCACTACAAACACCTCGTGGTATGAGCGTGATTGTACGTACTGCTGGTATTGGTCGCAGTCAAGAAGAACTGCAACAAGATTTACAACACTTGCTCGACCTTTGGGTACAAATTCAAAGTACAGCAAACTCTGGCCCATCACCAATGCTTGTTCACCAAGAAGCTGGGGTCGTTACTCGTGCAATCCGTGACTATTTACGTGATGATGTCACAGAAATTTTAATTGATAATGAGCAAGCCTTTAACGAAGCCTATAACTTTGTCAAAGTAGTGATGCCATCTCAGCTTGATAAGCTAAAAACTTATACTCACCACGAGCCACTATTTGCGCACTTTGGTGTAGAAAGTCAAATTCAAACAGCTTACGAACGTGAAGTTAAATTGCCATCAGGCGGTTCAATTGTAATTGACCAAACCGAAGCCTTGGTTGCGATTGACATTAACTCAGCAAAATCGACGCGTGGTCAAGATGTTGAAGAAACTGCACTGAACACCAACTTAGAAGCTGCTGAAGAAATTGCACGCCAACTTCGTTTACGTGATATTGGTGGCTTAGTCGTTATTGACTTCATTGACATGAGCAAAGACCGTAATCAACGCATGGTTGAAGCCAAACTCAGAGAGTCCACTCAAAGTGACCGTGCTCGTATACAGTTTGGCCAATTGTCACGTTTTGGCCTTATGGAAATGAGTCGCCAGCGTTTACGCCCATCTTTAGAAGAGTCTACAGGCTACGTCTGCCCTCGCTGCCACGGTACAGGCATGGTGCGTGATGTTCGCTCATTGTCATTGTCTATTATGCGTAAGGTTGAGGAAATTGCCTTACAAGAGCGTCAAGGCGAAGTACAAATAGAAGTACCTGTTGAAATTGCAGCGTTCTTACTCAATGAAAAACGCCATACGTTAGTCTACTTAGAGCAAAGCTCAAATGTACGTATTACTGTATTGCCACACCCTCATTTAGAAACGCCACACTATCAAATCCAGTACAACCCTGAAGGATTTGCGCCAACCAGTTACGAGCGTACTGAAGCAACTCGCTCAAGTGAAGCTGAACTAGGCTACCAATCTGCTGAATGGCACTTGGATGAAGGTGAAAAAGCAGTTGTTACGCCTTTAGCCAAAGAAAAAACATTAAAAGCGGCAACACCGTCAACACAACAACAGACTATAAAAGCTGAGCAAACAACCACTCAAGCAGTGACAACAGCTCACAGTCCGTGTGCATGGTTAGAGAACTTGTTTACTCAAAAACAAGCACAAACTGTAGATCAAACCCGTACAGCAAATCATGCCGCAACAGCCATTGAAGCCATGGTAAACCGTGGTGCTGTCAGCAAGGGACAATTTGGTTCAATTGAACCAACCACCACCCCACAGAGTGTGACTGAACCTTCAAACAATGCATACCTTGCACCACAAACCCCGACCTCTACGACCGCAAAAGTAGAAAAAAATGAAGCTGAAAGAGAAGATCGTCAGCCTCGTAATAACAATAAAAAATCTCGTAACAATGGCAACAACAAGTATAAAGAACAGCGCGAGCAACCGACTGAACAAGTCGTTCCACGTCATGTTCACGAAGAAACAACTCAACTTTCTCGTCAAGAAATGCGAGATTTAAAGCGTCAACAAAAACGCCAGCAACAAGACCATGCTCAAAGCAACCAACAGCACAACGCAGTAAGTGAGCCAAATGAGAGTTCAACACACTCAACACAGCCTATGCCTCGCCGTGACCGCAACCAACAACGCCCTCAACGACCAAATCGTCAACGAGATCCTAGTGTATTGGAACAACAGCAGCCTGTAATTGCCACGGAAGTGACTCAAACGGTCAACTTAAATGAGAAACCAACGGTTCATGTTGTTGATGTTCCTCGTCACGAAGATATGCCAACAGCATTAGTCGTTAATTTAGACAAATCAAGCAAAGATATTGTTGCGATTACTAAAGACCAACCGCCTCAAACTGTTCGTACTGAAGTAGCAAGCACGCCAGCAAAAGAAGTTCATGTTGCACCTGAAAAGAAAGCAACACCTGTGGAAGCTGTTGTAAATACTCAGCCAGAAAAAGCAGAGGCAACGCAGCAAGCCAGTGAGCAAAAGCCGAAACGTGCGAATAATGACCCGCGTTCAAGCCGCCGTCAAAAACAAGTACAAACTCAACGTTCAGCAGCGACACCGCAAATTTCAGCAACGCAAAACCCTGCGCTAAAACAGCACAGTGTTGCGAGTTTGATTCGTACTGTTTACGGTGAAGATTGCACAGTGTTAATTGAGCAGTTTGGCCTGATTCCAACCTTTAATCGTGCACTGAATAAATTTACTGAAAGCTATATTGCTTTACAAAATCAGCCTATCGTTGCTACAGAGAAAAAATCTGTAACACGAGATGTTACGGTGCAAAAAAAGAGTAATGCAACGGATATCAATGCTGAAGCACTGTCACTCACACCACCTCAAACTAAACAATTGCGTGTTGCAAATGACCCACGTGAGCGTAGACGCTTAGCTAAACTTGCAGCTGAACAAGCATTAGAGCAAGCAAAAGCGCAGCACTTGAAAGAAGAAGCGAATAAAGCAGAAGCGGTTGCTGAAACTAAAGCTGAAGATGATGTATCTGTAGCACAGGCTAATCCTGAAGTGCCTGTTGTCCACGAAACCACTGAGCAAGTGATTGAACAACCTGTACAAACAGAAACAACCATTAAAGTAGAAGTCGCTGAAACAGCACCTGAGCAGACTGAAGTGGTCGCAAAGCCCGAAGAGGCCATTGCGACAGAAGATACAGTCAGTAAAGAAGCCAAAGCTGAGAGTAAGAAAAAGGCCTCTTCAGCAACAGCAGACAAACCTGCTAGACCTCGTAGACCACGTGGCAGACCACCTAAAAAAGCAGCTACACCAGAATCTTAATCTAGCCCCATCAAGCCACCTGTTATAGGTGGCTTGATTTTTTATCCATTAAAAAAATAACGACTTCACTTAGCCATTTGAATCTATTACAGATTAATTTTTGACACATTGTCACCAATTTGTAGCTTTTATAATCAAATGTACAACTTTTTCTAAAAAAACCCTTGTCATCAATAAATAAGTTGCTACAATACGCTCCATCAAGAAGATACGGGTCGTTAGCTCAGTTGGTAGAGCAGTGGACTTTTAATCCATTGGTCCCGCGTTCGAGTCGCGGACGACCCACCACTATCTTAAACCTTGATCATTTTGGGTCGTTAGCTCAGTTGGTAGAGCAGTGGACTTTTAATCCATTGGTCCCGCGTTCGAGTCGCGGACGACCCACCAAGATTCAAAAAAGCCTCTTTTTAAAAGAGGCTTTTTTATTTTCTAGTCTGGTAATTTCGATAAAGTATATGCCCGATCAGGAAATGGATAACCTGTTCGATACGCTTGCAGGTTAATCAGCTTATTTCGACCTAAGTCCATCACCAATCGCTTATTGTCATCAATACGATAAAAAAACTTCATACCATTACTTGAGTAGAATGTAACTATGTACTGCTGTGCATTAATCTGCTTTAACTCCCAATGATCTTTGTAGTAACTCTGTGAAGATCTAGAGTCAACTTGAATGCTCCCTAATCGCTTAATCAAACGATAGACAGAACCATCAGGCATAAGGTTTAAAATAAACTCTACAGCATCCTCTTTTTCATCGCCACAGCGCGCAATTGGATCTGTACAAGGAACGACTACTGAGTAACGTCCCACAATTGCTTTTTCTTCTTCAGTTAGTTTTTTATTTTGCTCCGTAGCTTGAGAATGTTGTTGTATTTTTTTTGGCATAGTGGCCTGCCCTGCCACTTGCCATAGATTAGTATGATGCGAAGCGTCAGGAGTTTCATCTACATGTGTTGTTTTAGGTGTGATGGCTTTCTCTGCTTGTTCAATATGGCTATCGCAACCAAGTAAAGTTAAACTGAGTAATACAAGTATGCCATGTACACAGTAAACCTTGCTTTTACCTCGCAGATCATCACGCATTGACTACCCTCTAAACTTGCCGATCATAGCAACCATTTAAATAGACGACCGTCTATAGCTACGCCAAACACTTGTTTATGTATGGCTGTATTCTAATTAAAACTTTAATGTGCCATATCATCTTTTACATAAATTAACGCTTTAATGCGTGATTAATGCTAGAAAATACATGCCGTAACCCATATATCTATTAGACAAAGATGGTGACTATAGGAGAATGATCATGGTTGACCGTAAAATAGGGCTTTATCGTTCGCAAAAACAACATATGGTTGCAGGCGTCATGGGCGGTATTGCTGAAAGATTTGGTTGGAATGCTAATTTGTTACGCTTGATATTCGTTATCGTATCTGTAATGAGTGCTGCTTTCCCTGGTATTTTGGTCTATTTAATACTGTGGCTCGTTATGCCTAAAGCAAATAAAACCGCTAATATGACACAACCCAACAACATGAAAACTGTTTATGAAGAACATGCAAAATAAGTTTGCATCTCATCAAGCAGAGCTCACCATATTTTCTACTTAGGGTTCTGCTTGACACGACAGATAGTCTTTGCCACAGATTGGTAAAATCCTTATACTTACTCACAATTTTCTTATAATTTTAGGGATGCTACATGAGTCGCGCCATCTCTCACATTGATACCTTCCAAGGCCTTATTCTGGCATTACAAACATACTGGGCTGAACAGGGCTGTGTAATACTGCAACCCTACGATATGGAAATGGGTGCAGGTACATATCATACAGCTACGTTTTTACGTGCATTAGGCCCTGAAACTTGGAATGCGGCTTATGTACAGCCATCACGTCGCCCAAAAGATGGGCGCTACGGTGAAAACCCAAACCGTTTACAGCATTACTATCAGTTCCAAGTTGCACTAAAGCCAAACCCAGATAATATTCAACAGCTTTATCTAGATTCTTTAAAAGCCATTGGCATTGACCCTTTGGTTCACGACATTCGTTTTGTCGAAGATAATTGGGAATCTCCAACCCTTGGTGCATGGGGTCTTGGTTGGGAGGTTTGGCTAAATGGTATGGAAGTGACACAATTCACTTACTTCCAACAAGTCGGTGGTTTAGAGTGCTACCCTGTTACCGGTGAAATCACTTACGGTTTAGAACGCTTAGCCATGTACTTACAAGGTGTAGATTCTGTCTATGATCTAGTCTGGACCAAAGGCCAGTTTGGCACAGTAACCTATGGCGACGTATTCCATCAAAATGAAGTTGAGCAATCGACTTATAACTTTGAATATGCACCTGTAGAAAAACTTTTTGAGTTATTTGATTTTTATGAGCAAGAAGCCAATCGCTTAACTGAAGCAGGCTTGCCTTTACCTGCCTATGAGCAAGTCATTAAAGCTTCTCACTCATTCAACTTACTGGATGCACGTGGTGCAATTTCTGTGACAGAGCGCCAACGCTTTATATTACGTGTTCGAACGCTGTCTCGTGCGATTGCTCAAAGTTATGTTAATGCACGTGCAAAACTGGGCTTTCCAATGGCAGAGCCAAAACTGAGAGATGAAGCATTGGCTGCAATACAAGCACAGCTTGACCTAGAAAAAGCCAAGGCGGAGAAAAAATAATGAATCAACACACCGTATTATTTGAGCTTGGCTGTGAAGAACTCCCTCCAAAAAGTTTAAAAAAACTGCGTGATGCATTACAGCAAGAAACTGAAAAAGGCTTAAACAGCGCAGGCTTAAATTTTGAAAAAATCAATGCATATGCTGCACCACGCCGTTTAACCCTTAAAATTACAGGCCTAGATACAGCTCAAGCTGATACGCAGAAACGTTTTGATGGTCCTGCAAAACAAGCTGCTTTTGATACTGATGGTCAACCGACTCGTGCCCTAGAAGGCTTTATGCGTGGTCAAGGTATTACTGTAGCCGATGTATCTACGTTCCAAGCAGGTAAAGTTGAAAAAGTCTGCTACTACAAAGAAGTCAAAGGGCAATCTATAGATACCCTATTGCCTGAAATTTTACAACACTCGCTCAACCAGTTACCAATTGCTAAAAGAATGCGCTCTGCAGCAAGCCGTACTGAGTTCGTACGTCCTGTGAAGTGGGTGCTGTTACTCAAGGATGACCAAGTAATTGATGCAGTTATTCAAGACCATAAAACAGGAAATACCACCTATGGTCATCGTTTCCATGCACCAGAGGCCATTACTCTACAGCATGCCAATGATTACCTTTCCGTACTTGAAAAAGCGTATGTCATCGCTGACTTTGAAAAACGCCAACACATCATCCAAAATCAAGTCAAAGATTTAGCAAATGAAGTCAATGCGACAGCCATTGTACCTAAAGATTTACTGGACGAAGTAACTGCGCTGGTCGAATGGCCTGTGGCATTGCGTGCAACTTTTGAAGATCGCTATTTAGCTGTACCGCAAGAAGCGCTCATTACCACCATGCAAGATAACCAAAAATATTTTTGTTTAGTAGATGCCAACCATAAGCTACAGCCTTACTTTATTACGGTATCTAACATTGCATCAAAAGACCCACAACAGATCATTGAGGGTAACGAAAAAGTTGTTCGCCCTCGCTTAAGCGATGCAGAATTTTTCTTTCTACAAGATCAAAAACAGCCTTTGGCTTCTCGTTCAGAAAAACTCGCCAATATGGTATTCCAAGCACAACTTGGCACACTATGGGACAAATCAGAGCGTATTGCTAAACTTGCAGTCGCACTTTCTGAAATCACCGGTGCAAACCCAGCTGATGCTGCACAAGCTGCCAAACTTGCAAAATGTGACTTAACATCAGAACTTGTCGGTGAATTTCCAGAGCTACAAGGCATTGCAGGAACATACTACGCTCGCCTTGAAGGACAAAACTACGAAATCTCTGAAGCACTCGGTGAGCAATATTTACCTAAATTCGCAGGCGATGTACTCCCAAGTACAAAAACAGGGACAACGCTGGCACTGGCTGATCGTTTAGATACTTTGGTAGGTATTTTTGGCATTGGTCAAGCCCCAACAGGCTCAAAAGACCCATTTGCTCTACGTCGTTCTGCGATAGGTATTTTACGATTAATCATTGAAAACAAGCTAGAAGTATCGATTCAGCGCCTGATTGAAATGGCTTTACAAGGTTATGCAGATATTATTAAGAACCCTTCACAGACGTTGAGTGAAGCAACCGCGTTTCTAGAAGGTCGCTACCGTGCTAAATATGAAGATCAAGGTGTGAGTGTAGATGTCATTCAGGCAGTACAAGCCTTATCACCAAACTCACCACTGGATTTTGAACAACGCATTAACGCAGTCAATCACTTCCGTACCCTACCAGAAGCCGCATCACTTGCTGCTGCCAATAAACGTGTGGCCAATATTTTAGCGAAAGAACCGGCAACCGAAGGTCAAGTATCTGAAAGTATACTGGTGGAAGATGCTGAAAAAGGTTTATATCAAGCCATTCAACAGCTGGTTCCTCAAGTTGAACCTTTACTCAAAACACATCAGTATACTGAAGCACTTTCAGCGCTGGCAACGCTTCGTACCCCGATTGACCATTTCTTTGAAAATGTCATGGTCATGGCAAATGATGAAGCTCTGAAGGTCAATCGTTTACGCCTACTCAATCAACTACGACAGCTCTTTACAGCCATTGCGGATATTTCTGTTTTACAAGCATAAACTTAAAAAGCCCTCAAATATATGGGGGCTTTTTTATATGGCATTGATACTTAAACTAAAATAAAACGTGTCACATCTGTTAAAGGTGGGTCAATAAAAGTACATACCCCATATTCATCCGTACTTAAATTTTTACCCTTATAACTAATCACATAATATCCATCATGTTTTTTCAGAACCAATGGGCTTAAATCAGTCGACAATGCATCGTTTTCTTTAACCAGTTTCATCACGCCACGATCGTTCATGGCTACAATATAACGCTCACGATTAATTTCAACTTTCACTAAACAGCTTGCTTTTGCCAAAAGTGGAATTAGATATTTGTCATTTAAATCTATTGCTTCTTGGGTATAGCTTTCAACTTTACTGCTGATCAAATTAAAAATTAAGAAGCTCTCAAAATGATCTTGTAACTTTAAATTTGACTCTTGAGGTAGATTAACTTTAATACCAAGCTTCTGCAAATCTTGCTCGGTGACTTGTCTACGGTTTAGCATAATACGAGTAATAAGCTGTTTAAGCGCTGGATCAAAGTACTGCGTATCTAGCTGTAAATCATTATTTTTTAAAATACGGCCCAGTGCTTTGCTATGTCTAGACATCAATTGGCTAATGACTTGGCGATAATAAAACTTACTATTCTTTTTTACCTGTCGAATTTGTGCATAAAAATAGTCTTGATCTAGTTTATGACGAATAAAATCATTGAGTAAACTTGAACTGGCCAAAACAGACAATGCATCATGTCCTGTAAATGGTAAATTGAAGGTCATTAAGCGCGGTAGCATCTCTTTTATTTTTAAGTAATGCTCTTTGTCTTCATTGTAATATGGATCATAAACGATAATATAATCTGTTTCAGCAGAAATATCTTGTGCAGAAATATCCATGTCACGATGTAAGTTAATATCAAAAAACTCGGCGTAACGGCGGTCTTCAACTTGTTGTGGGTTAATACTGTATTGTGGTACAAAAGCAATCGCCCGTGACATCTGTAACAGTTTCGAATATTTGATTACAGCATATCCCCCCATAGAGCCGCCATAACCAACAATGGTTTTAAATTGCGCTAAATAGGGCTGTACAGCATGCATCATTTGATGCATGCTTTCTGTAGGAAACCATGATTTCTCTTTTGGCATTACGCCAATCACATTATAATCGTATTTAAGTAGCGATTTCTCAGCATTAATGCTTAAGCCTTTCGCACGTGTGATGAGATCACCAAATGAAAAAATTAACTCTTCAGAATGTCCTTTTAAAAAAATAACTCTAATATGGTCATCTTCAAAAATAATTTGTTTATCCATTACACACCAAAAGGTTAAAAGTTTGATCTAAAACATTATTATTTTAATGAAAATCATGGTTAGTTCATCACACTAAAATTATAATTCGCTCTAGAAAACTTATAAAAGTAGTCAAGTTAAGTCATATTATATACTGTCTGAGCAATAAAATAAGCATCAAAAAAAGCCAATATAATTCAATAGCTTCATAAGTTTGTCATATATTTTTGTCAAAGTATAAAGTATGAAATCACCACTTTAGTGTGCTTTTGGAATTTTAGGCATGAATTATATTAGAACAGCCGAAGCTATTACGGCGTTACAAAATCGTGATCGTATACTCTCTGTGAAACAGCGTCAGTTGCTGATCTTAATAAGTAGTAAAGATTTTAATAAATTTTCTGATGATGCAAAACAACGTATGTATTCATCTGACATTTTTGACAGCTTAATTCGTCTAGGCTTTGTTAAACAGAACCTACCCTCTAAGCAAGATCATGATGAGTCGTCCCAATTAGACACATTTGTACAAGATACTGTAACTACACCGGCTCAGACTGCAAAAGAAGCACCTACTCAACAAAATGAGGTTCAATCTGTACCTATGCAGGCGACTGAAACACCAGTGCAGTCTGTAACTGAACCAAGCTATGAACAGTATCAACAGATCGAACTCACGTTTGACAACATGAAACATTTACTGATTACGACGCTAGGCAAATATTGTGGCTTAATGAGTAGAGCACATACCAAGAAAATTGAAATGGCTCAGACTGTGGCAGAATTAAAACGCTCCCACATGACTGTCATTACACTATTACAAGAAAGCCGAATGTCACAAACTGAGCTATTACAATTTACTAAGGCACTACAGCGTTTTTATCAGCAATCATTATAAATTTTAATAATACCTAGATTACATCAATATTATTTTAAGCCAATCAATACAAACTAACGTTATTTATGAAATGGCAAAGTCATGTTAAAAAACAGCATACACCCTACAGCACAGCAAGGCTTTGCTAACACGCAACATGCTCAAAACTATCAACATGCTCGACCTGACTACCCAGAAGAAATGAGCCAATGGCTTCAACAACATTTAGAGTTAAGTGAACACTCTACAGCCCTAGATTTGGCTGCAGGCACGGGTAAATTTACAGCTCGCTTAATACCGCTCACACCCAAAATTATAGCGGCTGAACCCGTTGATGCAATGCGAGCAATCTTTAAAGAAAAATATCCTCACATTAATGTCATAAATGCTTTAAGCCATCAAATTCAATTACCTGACCAACACTTTGATGCTATTTTTTGTGCTCAAGCTTTTCATTGGTTTGCAAACATAGAAACACTTTATGAAATGAAACGCTTACTTAAACCCAAAGGTGATTTTATTTTAATCTGGAATGATAGAGATAATAATCAAGCATGGGTTAAAGCACTTTCTGAACATTTAAAACCCTTTGAAAAAGATGCGCCACGCTTTTATACACAGCAATGGCAACAGGTCTTTGCTCAACAAGGTATATTTGAAGAAGTAACAACACAGCAGTTTCACTACGCTCATGTTGGTACAGTCGATCAAGTGGTCACCCAACGCTTGTTATCGAGTAGTTTTGTTAAAACATGGTCTAGCACAGCGCAAGCGCAGCTCAAACAAGATTTAGAAGATATTGTACAAGATATGCTTGGTAAGTCGGGGCAAGACGAAATTGCATTTCCCTATATTACCCACGTTTACCACTTTCGTGCTTTAGACTAACTGATTGTAGTTTTAAGATGAAATACGTATACGGCAAGCCCAACGTTCAGCATTGGGATCATTGGCTTCCCAAGGCCTTACATAGCGTAAAGAAATTTCCTCCTCTCCTGCTTGAAGTGCAGAAAATTGAAATATTTTTTCTGTAGGCTGTCCTAGCATTTCAGGTTGCTCTGATTTAGTCTTTTGCTCAGACTGGTCTACGCTAAAGTAACGCAATGGCTGTACAATTTGCCATTTATACCCTGTGCTGATATTTTCAGGGGCATGAAACATTAAACTCTGCCCCACTTTCATTTGTAAGAGTGCTGGGCATTTTTGCTTTAAGGTAAATACGTGCGTTTTACCATCTACAGTTGGGCTTGTGCCATGACAAGCAACCACTGCTAAAGCAACACAGACAACGCCCATGCGTAATGCACTGATCATGATCTCGCTCACTTATTCTATTTCTACACTGACAATTTAAAAGTATACCTTTTTCCAATGTATAATATTTCACAACCAGATAAAACCTCACATCTGCACTTTTTGTAACCATTGCACGTGCTTGACACGAAACAGCTCACACCCACCTTCTCCTACGTCAGTATTGGTTAAAGAAGATGTCCACACTAAATCACCATCTTTCACTTCCACGAGGTCACCTTGTAAGCGAACTAAATCACCTCTTTTGACTTGATTGAGCTGTTTAAGTACATCAGGTGAAGCGGGTATCATGTGCATATTAGAGACCATTTGCATCGCACTTTGTGGTGACACCGGCAATGGGTTCATTTTCCAATTTAAAAAGCGATCATATTGCTGAACATGTATGTGCTGTGCAACATTTGGTTTAGCAAACAAACCCCAACTCACTGCAAAATCTACAGGCGAAAATTTTGCTTGTTCATCTTGACGATATTGTTTCGTACTTAAAATGCGAAAGTCACCTAAAAAAGGTTTCAAACTTCGAATGGATTGTTCAGGTGCTGTGGGCATAAACCCTTTGGCAATATTATATTTTCCTTCATGATCAAAAGTCTGTGCACTGTACACCGCACTGCTACATGCTAAAGCAATTGATCCTATACAACACATAATACCTTTCATGACTTCGCACTCATTTGTTCCAAGCTACACTCATAATGACATATTGGCATCATGCCATTCGTAATGGTTTTACTTGCTTTGTGCGACTTATTCATCAAACTGTATATATAGTGTTTCAAAACGTACTTTTTTCTGATCAATCGACTGAGCAATGGCTTTTTGCCCTGCAGTGAGTCGTGCTTTACCACTTTTAATATCCATAAAAATGACTTTAATATCTTCTGCACGACCTTCCCCATCTCTAAACGCAGTGTATCCATCAAAAATAACATAATCGATAGGATCACCAAGAAATCTAGCATCTGCAGGTAAGTAATTAAACTCGGGTAATATTGGAGCAAATTGTTCTGCCATTTTTCCTTTTAATACAGCACGACTGGTATTTACACTTCGCTTTTGTGCAACTTGAAGTTCAAGCGTATGTTCCGCTTGAAGCTTTAAAATGTAAGCCTCATATTCGGCTTGAATTTTACCCTGCCGTGTTCGTGCAAGTAGCATACTGGCTAATATTGCACCTAATATTATTCCAATAACTAAAATCATCCATGCTGGCATCTTATTTCATTCCTCTATTGGTCAACTATTTCAGCACACATATTGTCATGTTTTATCATGCTAAAAATGCTACAGTATTTAAAATGTCACAGCTTATATATTTCTTATGAAAACAATTCTGATTGCAAATCAAAAAGGTGGGTGTGGTAAAACTAATACAGCAATTACTGTGGCAACTGCGTTGGCAGTCAAAGGATATACAGTCGCTTTAGCCGATGCAGATACTCAAAAATCAACATTACATTGGCTAAAACAACGTTCTTCTCGTGTTGCACATATTCTATCTTTAGATTGGCGTAATGAAAAATCGATTGGTGATACCCCCAAACATGTAGACTATTTAGTGATTGATGCACCTGGTGCAGTTTCTGGCGATCTTGCAGAGCAACTGATTAGTGAAAGTCATGCCATTATCACACCATTACAACCCTCTTTTTTTGATTTACATAGTACTAAAAGTTTTTTAAAGCAATTACAAGATATTAAGAGAATTCGCAAAGGCAAAGTAGACATTTTACTGTTGGCCAATCGAGTAAAGCCACAAAGTGTAAACTCACAAGCATTTCAAGATTTTTTCAAAAAAGTAGAACATGAACCTGTGGCTTGGATTTCTGAACGAGCTGTATATGGTCAATTGGCCGCACAAGGTTTAAGCATTTTTGATCATACACAAAAACGCTATATTGACATTCAAAAACAATGGCAGCCCCTACTCGATGCAATTATTGACGATAAAACACAGTGGTTTTAACATATTTCTCAATATCTAAATCACCATAACGTAAAACAATGTGAGGTTGTTCGTGCAACGATATATCCCTAGCTTGCTGCATAAAACCTTTTTTTTGGGGCTACTAGGTATTTTTTTATACTTAAGCTTTAATGTATTAAAATACTTTATCGTCCCTGTTATTTGGACCATCATTATTGCGTATATGACTTGGCCTATCTACACTTGGGTACAAAAAAAATGTGGTACACAGCGACGTAATCTAGGCGCAATATGTATGCTGCTGATTATTTTACTTACAATTGGGCTACCAATAGGTTTTGGTATTGTAATTTTACAACGTGAAGGGCAAAATTTATTCTTACAAATACAGCAACAAATCTACGCAGGTCATTTCACTTTACCGAGCTTTATGTTGCAACTCCCTTTTGTTGGTACTGAAGCGACTCGTATTTTGTCTGAATTGAATGCGAATCCTGATCTCATTTTTCGAAATATCAGCGTATGGCTACAAAATCATTTAAATTATGGTCGCATAGTTGTTGGTGAAATTACACGAAACTTGGTTAAACTCAGCTTTACTTTACTGTCTTTATTCTTTTTTTACCGTGATGGTCCATCCCTACTTAAACAATTTCATTTTGCACTAGAAAAAGTGATTGGCTCCCGTATTCATCATTATATGACCACAATTTCAGATACAACACGTGCTGTTGTATATGGCATAGGATTAACTGCTTTAGTGCAAGCCATTTTAGCGGGTCTAAGCTATTTTGTTGCAGATGTACCTAATCCATTACTACTGACTTTAGTCACATTTGTGTTGGCTTTAATTCCATTTGGTACGCCAGTGTCTTATGGAAGCGTAGCCCTTTGGTTGCTTTCTCAAGGTCATGTGGTCAGTGCAATTGCGGTACTTGTTTGGGGAGTATGTATTGTGAGTTCGTCTGATAATGTCATTCGACCATTGGTAATTTCAGGTGCAACACAAATTCCATTTTTACTAATTATGTTTGGGGTATTGGGTGGCATCACCAGTTTTGGTCTGATAGGACTGTTCATTGGCCCCGTTATTTTAGCTGTACTACTCGCAGTTTGGCGTGAATGGATTCACGAACTCAAAGAAGATACTCAAGATTTAGATATGATAGATAAAAAATCACCATAGTTTGAACACTTATGCCCAAACTATGGTGATTTAGTGTGGTATATAAAACCTTAAGTGCGATCTTTCGTGATTTTAGTATAAATTTCATGAAGTAAGGGAATTTGGCATAGCTCTTGATGAATACGGACATACTGAAAGACACCAACTTCCTTCTCTATACCGTATACATCAACAACTTCCGAAATTCTTAATCGATGTGCTTCAGGCATATCATCACATAAAATGGCAAAACGTTGCTCTACCTGCTCATTTTCAATAATCAATGCAATCACATCTTTAGCTTCTGACCCATGTACAGCATAAATAGGCAGTGCAACATCATGCCATTGAATCTGCTTAATACCTTTTTGATGTGTTTGTACCGACAAAATCAAATTTTGTGGCAAAACAATAATCGCTTGATTCGCACAACGAATTTTAAATACATCAACAAAACCCGCCGATACGGTCATCAGCTCACTTAGGTTTTGTTGAGGTGTAACTGTAGATGCCTCTGAGGTATACCCTGATCGATTATCTACCATGTGAATCACCCTTTAAATCGTGTAGTACTTTTTCAATTTGAGCCAATAAATTATCTTCTTGGAATGGTTTCCCCATATAGTGATTAACACCTAGGCTAATGGCTCTCTCTCTGTGTTTCAAACCTGTTCTAGACGTAATCATAATGATTGGCAACCCGTGATGCACTGCATCACTCCGTACCAAATTAGCCACTTCGAAGCCATCCATACGTGGCATTTCAATATCGAGTAACATAATGTCTGGGTTAAAGGTTTCAAGCTTTTCCATGGCATCAAGACCATCTTTGGCAGTCACAATATCATACCCATGACGCTCTAATATACGAGAAGTCACTTTTCGAACAGTGACTGAGTCATCAACAATCATTACTGTATGACGTAAATCTTGTTTATCATCGTAATTGAGATGGTCTGAAACAGGGCTATAACGCATTGTATTTTGTGCACTTCGAGCAATATTTTGTGCATCTAAAATAAAGCAGACTCGACCATCACCCAAAATGGTTGCACCACCTAGAGTCTGAATATGCTTCAACGTATTATTCAGTGGCTTCACAACAATTTCTACACGT
Source organism: Acinetobacter boissieri (assembly GCF_900096955.1). Lineage (GTDB taxonomy): Bacteria > Pseudomonadota > Gammaproteobacteria > Pseudomonadales > Moraxellaceae > Acinetobacter > Acinetobacter boissieri. The sequence goes on from NZ_FMYL01000007.1 coordinate 96,762, forward strand.
GAGCCCACCAACTGATCAACCAATAAAGCTACAAGTTGATTGTTATACCCTCTCACCATAATAATTGGGAAGTTTTCTGTAATACCAAAACTTGGTTTTTTAGCATATCCCAAAAATTCTGATAAATAACGTAAACGGCAATCTCGACCATCTATTTGTAGAGACTCTTCATCGCTATTAAAGTAATTTTGCAATGCCTCTGACGGCATCATTGTAATACGGTCAATTTGTGACAAAGGAATCGCAAATTGTTGTTCACTCACTTTAACCATCAACGCATCAGCCACCGTCATAATAGTTGGAATACGTATGGTAAATTGTGCCCCTTGACCCTTAACGGATGTCACCGAAATGTGTCCACCCAAAGTACGAATATCATTTTTTACTACATCTAAACCAACCCCACGCCCTGAGAGCTGTGTAAGCTGTTCAGCAGTTGAAAACCCTGAGCTAAAGATAAATTGAAGTATATCTTCGTCAGCCATTTTCTCATATTCTGTAATAAGACCGAGTCCCTCTGCTTTGCGTCGAATTTGATTAACATCAATACCTCGACCATCGTCTTTGATATCCAATAAAATATCTGTACCTTGACGCGTTAAGGTAATACTGACTTTACCTACTTTGGGTTTTTCTTTTTGTAAGCGTTCTCGCGTGCTTTCAATCCCATGGTCAATTGAGTTTCGTAGCATATGCTCAAGTGGTGAGACTAAACGGTCTAAAATACTTCGATCTATTTCAAGTCTTGAATTAATAATCTCAAGCTCAACCGAACGGTTTACCGACATAGCTGTTTGCCGAACCAAACGCTGCAACCTCGACTCAATTAATGAAAAGCCAACTTGCCTTACACGTAACAAATTATCCTGTACATCTGTTTGCATACGTGCTTGTTCAAGAAGTAAGGTTTCTGAATCCGTAATTTTATCACTTAGAGTAGATTTAAAATCAAGTAAATCAGAAGCTGACTCTGCAAGTGACTTAGACAATTGGTTTAATGCAGAGTATTGATCCATTTCCAATGGATCAAAATCTTGATAATCATGTTCAGTACCATGTTTTGCCAAAATCTGCGTTTCAAGCTCACCCTCCATGCGTCGCAACTGCTCAGATAGTCGTACGATTGCGAGTTCCATTTCAGATAAAGTCGTACTAAATTGGTTTAATCCCATTTCAACACGAGATCTGTTAATCGCACTTTCAGCAGTTAAATTCGTGACTTTATCAATAGTCACGGCTGAAACACGTAGCATTTCTTGGGTTATGGTTGCATCAGATTGATCTTGCCATAAACCATGCATTGATGGCGGTGTTGCACCATCCCCCTGTACATCATCTACGGCTTGAGCCATTTGTTCTACAGACTCAGTTCTACCTGTAGAAGAAAAACTTGTGAATTTAATTTTCTCAATCGCTTGTCGAACTTTTTCAAGCGCAGATAAATCAATGTTTTGATTAAAATAAGCAGATATACGATCAAATGCCATGTTGATGTTATCATCATGGATATCCGTTTGTATTTGATAAATTGTATATTGCTCAAAGAAATCAACCAATAAAGCCGTCAGATCTTGAAGCTGTTTTGCATCAACAATCTGCTTTGCATCGTGATCCAAAGCATACATACCACGTTGCACTGCAAGCAATAAGCTACGGCTCGAACGATCTTCACACCACGCATGAAAAGCGTTTTGAGTCACGTCTAATAAGGCCATACTTTGGGGGGTATGTCTGATATATGCAGGTTTTTCTGTGGCTAAATTTTCCTGATCTGATGACTTAGATATTTTATCATGATCTTCTATGATTGCTTCAGACGTTGTATCTAAAGTGAAATCATAATTTTCACCAATTTGTTTACAAGACTCTAGTAAAGCTAAAGTATGTGTAGCGTTAAAATCTAAACCTTGATCTCGAATCGCATCCGTACGGCCTGCAAGTTTATCGTGAATACAGCGTAAAATTGCCAGAAGTAACGGTGTAGCTTCACGTTTTTGATGAATGAGTAACTCATACACTGATTCTAAGTGATGGGCTATTGTACCTAAATTCACGGCTTGAATCATATTTGCACTGCCCTTTAGGGTATGCAAATTTCGCATCAATTTTTTTAATGTGATCAGCTGTATTGGATTACTTTCAAACTCACTGAGATCACTGTCCATTTGTGCAACAATTTCTTCAGCCTCTTCAACAAAAATATCAACCAGTTCTGTGTCATCTAATACGTTGGCTGAGCATTGTGATAAATTAAATTCATCACACTCTATTTTTTTGATAATTTGAGCAACTGGAATATCTGGCGCAGGTATAACAAGTGGCTGTTCAGCATTGCTGCGTATTTCAGACAATGTGTTGATCAACACATCAAGCTCATCTTGATGTTGTAACAATACTGGGTTAATTTGACCTGATGCTAAAAAGTCAAAATAAATCATTAATGCATTATGAAAATCATCAAAAGCAATACTTTGTATTTTTAATGCATCATAATCGGAAAAAGCCACTGCAAGCAAGATCATATATGCTTGACGTAATTTGATTACGTAATCGGCTAAATCGACCAGATTTTTACTGTCAGCCCATTGAATTAATATTTCGCTTTCATCAATTAATTCTGTCAGATAACTTTCAGCATCACGCCATACTTTTAGATCAAAATCGTCTGCAACACCCAGTAAGTGATCAATATTTAGTGCAATAATATCGTTTATACGAATTTGTTCTTGTTCTGAGTGTTTAATATACTCTTCGTACTGTTGCCATACTGTTTTAAACTGTTTTAAACTGCTCGTAATTAAAGACGCATCTGTGGCTCTTAAGCCAAGTAAATACTGACTCAAAAATATTTCAAACTGTTCAAGTAAATTTAGACTGAGATCCAGTTGCCCTTTTTCTTGTAACTCTAAGTTAAGTGAAACCTCTACATTACCACTTGCAAATACTAAATCATCGACATTCATCATGCTTGAGCTCCCTTTAAGGGTATGAATTGCTCTGATTAAGCCTGTTGTATCTTTAATGGAAGGTTCATTATTATTTAAGTAATGTCTTACTTTTTCAAGATGTTCTGCCATCTCATCTAAATAGACACTTGGTATGTCAACCATGATAGATATGGTACTTGATACAGTATCTTCCTCTACTGTTTCAGGCAACGCTGTTGATATTTCTTCAGCAGTAAGATCATCACCTGGTATCGTTTCAGTATTTACATCAGATGCTGTTATTATTTGCCATATTTGTGCATCCACCGTTTGTTGCTCTTTTAATGCTTTGGCAACATATAAAAATGGGCGAATATCACAGGTTAAGGGTTCAATATGCTGAATACTTGGAAGTAGCTGTTTTTGATAGAAATCAAAACTACTTAACGTATATTGTTTAATATCTTCGGTTAATAAAATATGTTCTTGTAGCACACTATTTAATAATTCTTCAATACCCCAAGCAAACTCTCCCATTTGATTAGCCCCAACCATTCGGCCAGACCCTTTTAAAGTATGGAAATGTCGGCGGATGACTGTCAGTGCTTCAAATGCATGTAAATCTTGCTGCCATTGAACAAATAACTCAGTCAGTTCAACAATAATTTCTTCGGCTTCTTCTGCAAAAATTTCAACAATTTCTGTATCTTGTTGTAAATAGGTGTCTGCTGGTACAGCAATATCTTGCACTAGCCTCTGTACGAATTCATTCATATTTCGCTCAAACTTTATCTGTTTAGCGCTTGCCGATGTATTGACCGACATTTAAAATAGATCAATACATCGAAGCTGGTATATAGATAACACGGCTACCGTGTAAGGCAAATTACGGCTTTTCTGGCAGCTTAAAGTCTGTTACAGACTCTCGTAATGATTCAGCCATGTTTGCAAGTTCAGAAACTGATCGTGCCGTATCAAATGTTGCAGCTGTTGTTTGTGTCGTAATGCTTTGTACAACAGTCATTGTATTTTCAATTTTACTTGCTGAAACTGATTGCTGTTGTGACGCTTGAGAAATGTTACCAATCAGCTGTGCCAAAGTATTAGATACCGTTTGAATTTCATCAAGTGCTACCCCTGCATCTTTTGCAAGATTTGCACCACGGACAACCTCTGTGGTGGTATGTTCCATTGAAATTACTGCTTCATTGGTATCAGACTGAATCGTACGAACAAGACCTTCAATCTGTTTGGTTGCAGATGCTGAGCGCTCTGCGAGACGCTGTACTTCGTCGGCAACTACCGCAAAGCCTCGACCAGCCTCACCTGCCATCGATGCTTGAATTGCAGCATTCAATGCCAAGATGTTAGTTTGATCTGCAATATCATTAATCAAAGAAATAATGTTACCAATTTCTTGTGATGATTCACCAAGACGTTTGATTCGTTTTGATGTCTCTTGAATCTGTTCACGAATCGTATCCATACCTTCCATAGATCGGTTGACGACATTTGCACCATTTGATGCAATTTTCACCGAACGTTGTGCAACTTCTGTAGATTCGTTGGCATTATTAGAAACTTGACCAATTGAAGAAACGATCTCTCGAATTGCAATATAAGCAGTTGAAATTTCATCAGATTGTTTTTTAGATGCATCAGTTAAGTTGGTTGTTACATTTTGCGTATTTTGAGAGTATTGCGATACTTGTTGTGACGTTTCATTAATTCGAGAAACCAAGTCACGTAACTGATCAATTGCGAAGTTAATCGAGTCAGCAATTGCCCCTGTAAAGTCTTCCGATACTGTTGCATAGTGACGCAAGTCACCATCTGCCAAGTCAGCAATTTCATCGAGTAGTCGTAAAATTGCCGTCTGGTTTTGATCGTACTCATTTTTTAATTCAGTAATACGTAGTTGGTCATTTTCCGCACGAATTCTAAACAACTTAGCCAATGCAACAATAAAGGCAAGAAAGCCGACGATCAACAATACACGTGGAATATATACAGTGAATATAGAAGATACGGATAACTGATCTAGGCTTTCTAGCAAAGTATCCGAATCTGTTAAAATTGCATTTGATGATGTTTGTACTTTAAATAGTTTACTTCCATCAGCAATCAAAATTTGTGCATCTTTTTGCACAATATCATCATATCGTTTTTTAATTTCTAAAAGGCTACTACGTAGTTCAGGATCAGCAAGTTTCTCAACACCAAAAATGGTTTCACCATCAATTTGTGCATTCATATAGTTCGCAAATGTTTCATTTGCTTCTTGAAAGTCACTTATTGGGGTTGACTGTTCGTCACGATCAAGTGAAATACTTTTAATTGGATCGATTAACTGTGACTGACTAATACGTGTCACGTTATGCATTGAACGTAACATACGTTCAGCTAAAATTACCTGATCTTTTGCAATCGTAATTTGGCTGGTTGGCAAACCACGTTTAATCATTTCTTTAATGAGCGCATTATATTGAAACTGTAAACTTGGAACTGCTTGGTCCATTTCTACAACTGTTTTACGCAAATTATTCAATACAGGTTTGTTTTCAAGAAGTACATTTAAGTTTTTTGCAGTATTATTCCATTCTGCCTGTACTTTACTAGCATCACCACTCACTTCAAAGGAGTCTTGAACTACAGATAAATTTTTATTAAAACTTTCACGGCTTTGTTCTAATGCATGAAACTCTGCATCAGCGCCTGTTGTATTGGCTTCGGTCACTTGTTTAGGAATAACTTGAGAGATAAGCTTAAGATCAGCAAGGCTTCGAGTCACTGCATTATGCTTTGCGGTACTATAGAAAATAAAGAATAGAACCAGCAAAGTACCTATAATACTGAGAATACTCACAAGTAATAGTGCCTTAACACCTTTACTATCACCAAAACTCTGACTTAGTTGATTTAAGCGAGCATCTAGTTGTTTAATGATGCCACTCTTACCACTTGCTAGACTTTTTAAGCCCATACAGCTCTCCCCAAAAATCTCAATATTCGCGTAACAAGTTCATATCTATGTATTTAAGACGGTATTCACTTGGTAAAAATCTTTCAGTAATGTACTAAATAAGAAAACATTCCAATGCGTCTGTTTTTGCTTAAAGTAGCCATGACAATACTTTTGCAACTCTTGTTTAAGTACTTTATTTAAAGCAACAAAACTTGTTGTATGAAAATGCTGAAGCCCCAATACTTGATCTACAATAAATCCAATATAGTAATCTTCGTGACGCAGGCACAATAATTTGTGTTGTCGTGTCAACTTTACGGCTGGGCCAGAAAAGTACTCTGAGAGATCAATTACAGTAAGCAATTGACCACGTACGTTGGCAAGACCTTTAAGCCAAGATTCTGCATTCGGTACTGATGTCAGCTCCGGACAATATAAAACCTCATTGACCTCGCCTAAGGGAATAACAAATGTCTGTCCCTGCATTTCAAATGCAATTCCAGACCATCTGTTAATATCATCTGCTTGTTGACGCTTATTTCCCTGCTTAGTCAGCCGAAGTAATTCTAAAAATCCACTTACTGCCATGATATATAAGCCCTAATCTTTTAATTAAACAAGGTTAGCTTCAATCACACGAATGAGTGCATCTTCTTCCACTGGCTTAGTCAAGTAGTCTTTAGCACCTTGGCGCTTTCCCCAAACTCGGTCAGTTTCTTGGTTTTTAGTACTCACAATGACTACAGGAATATCTTTAGTTTGCTCAGTACGTGTAATTTGACGTGTCGCTTGAAAACCATTTACACCAGGCATGACAACATCCATCAAAATCAAATCTGGCATTTCTGCTGTCGCAAGCGTCACCCCATCTGCACCGTTACTTGCTTCTAGAACATCATAACCATGCTTAACTAGAATTTCTTTAAAACGAAATACTTCTGTTGGTGAGTCATCAATAATTAAAATACGTTTCACGTTATCCCCGAACTTAAAATCAAAAGCGTTATTACAAATGTTACGACTTTACATGTGTACGAATTGCATCAAGCAATTCATCTTTACTAAATGGTTTGGTTAAATACTCATCAGAACCTACAATTTGCCCTTTAGCACGGTCAAATAAACTATCTTTACTTGATAGCATAATAATAGGTGTATTGCGATATTGCTCTGAATTTTTAATTAATGCACAAGTTTGATAGCCATCTAAACGGGGCATCATGATGTCAACAAAAATAATGTCAGGATTACTTTCAGTAATTTTAGACAACGCTTCAAAGCCATCAACAACGGTGACAACCTCAAACCCTTCTCGTTGCAATAAAGTTTCAGCAGTACGTCGAATTGTTTTTGAATCATCGATGATCATTACTTTAAGACCGCTCATCTTGTCTCCCCTTTAGTTAAATGATCTCATTCACTCACGCATAGTTTGTCTGTTTCTTAAACTAGACTTTTACATATCATGTATTAAATATGCATTTTGCATAGGCTTCAATGAGTAAATTGCCTTTCAATAAAATAAGACATTTAAAACGAGACTCAATTCACATAAAAATACAAATCAAATACTCATGAAACTTTCTCACAAGTAGCACTTCGATTTAAATCAAAAATGCCATTTACAATCATTAAAATACACTGTTAAAACGCAACTGTAATAATCAATTTACATAAGCAATAATGGTGCCACTATAAATGATATATATAAATGTTTAATGACAAACACCATATATATTTTATATGGTGTTAAAAAAACCGAACTAAGCTACCGCCTGTAACTGTTGTGTATTATTTAGAGCAACAGTAAACATATCTAGCATAATTGGTTGATGGTTTTTCATTTCTTTAAGTGCAATATCAATACTTGCATAGACACTCAAAAGTGTTTTAATGTCATTTTCTTTAATGATGATTTGCTCTTCGAAACAAGTTTCAATAAAACGAGCACTATTAAGCGCAGCTTGATAAATAGAGTCATTGTCGAAAACAAATCGTGCTGCACCTGCGATTTCATCTAACAACGTTGGTAGTGTCGCAATTAAATTTTGCTCAGGGGTTACTACATACTGCATCAACTGATTTGAACCCTCATCGATTAAAGATTGTAACTCTTGCGATAGGGTTTCATAAGCATCGTCTAAACGATCTAAAGCAATATTTTGATTAACAACTTTATAGCGTAGTAAACGAGGTGTTTTTTGTCGTGCATAAAGGCGCAAATGGTTTAAGGCACTCAATAAACTTTGCATCAACTGATTGACAAGTGACTCTTGTTTAATTTGAGTAGGGTTTTGCAATAACGGTAAGTACTGCTCTAAGTCACTTGCAATATCATGCATATTTAAAACACTTAAGATTTGCTTAATTGCGAGTGCTTGCTGATGTAAAACACCTAAACGTTCTGTACTTAAGTTTTGATACTTAACTTCTAACTCTTGATAAATTGCAGTAATCTCTTCGGTAAGCAATTGAGTAATTGTTCTCACCGTTTCATAATCTGCAGAAAATAATTTCTTGCGCAACCCACTCAAATCACGATCAGCAATGATATGGCCACTATATTCCAATTGTTCTTGTAACTTCTCAGAGACTGCTGAGTCTTGTGCCAAACAAATATAAATAATATTGGCAACTTCTGACATACTCGGCTTGAAATTTGATTTGGTTAAAAAATTATCAATATTTTTTTCGATTTGTACAAATATTCGTAACCGTGTAACATTTAAAAAAACATCATTAATGTGTGCAAATAACTGATATACCAATTTCCAATAGGAACTACTTGGCTTATTCATTGAAAGATGAACCAAATGTTCACCGACTGCTTTCAATGCATGACTATTCAGCGTAGATGTATTTTGACGAAATAATTGCTTTAAACAGATTTTATATAGCTGATGAACATACACAGATGACTCTGTAATTTGCTCTCCATCAAAAGCAACCTCTGGAATATGATCTAATACTTGCTCTAAGGCAGCAGCCTCTGTTGTCTTCGGCAAATGAAGTTGTTGCTCTAATGCATTTAAATCACATAATAAAAATTGGGGAATACTTTTTTCTTCTAAACAACTAAAATCAATATAGCGTTTCGCACTAAGTAATGCATGGCTGACAACAAATGCATTTCGCTGCTTAATATGTTCTGGCTCTTTCGCCATTTCAATAATTAATAGTGCACTGTATTCAACGACCTTTGATAAATTATATTGCTTAAGCAGCAATAGAACCTGTGCACACTGTTTTAAATGTAATAAGGCATCATCAAGCTCTAAAGGTTCTTTACGTTCCTCAATCAAACTGGTTACGAGTATTTCAATTTGCTGAATAGACCGCTCTATTTCAGATTTAACCATTAACAGTGAGGTTGGGTTGAAAGATACTGTTGTTTGATCAGCCATGAAAGATACCTATTTTAGACAGTGTGCAAAATATGTTTATCACTTTATAGCATATCTTTAAATAATACTGAGCTTAAATATGAATAAAATCAGTGTTTATTATTCTATAGAAAAAATTAATGGCTATAATCTATAAAAAAAGGAAGTTACTTGAACTTCCTTCCCTCTCTCTCACTCAAAACTAGCTTATGAAAAGTCGAGTTGATTATCGAATTTTTTTAACACATGACGTGCCATTGCAAGGTTTGCTTTCTTACGGTCTAAAGCGATATATAAAAACAAATCTTTATTACCTTTGAGCGGACGAATAAGATGATATTGTTCAGCCAAGGTAATTAAAATGTCCTCAATTGAGTCATCTAAGCCTAGAGCTTTTGCAACCTCACGCTTAGCACGTATCACCTGAGTATTACCTGCAGACGCAATATCTATATCTAGCCCTGTACCTTCAGTGGCAAGTGGCATTCCACTTTCGCTATCAACTAAAGAAGCTGCGATGAAGCCGTCTAACTCATCACTTAATATTGCTAACTTAATTGCCATGATTTACTACTCCAAAATTAAAAGACTGTAGATTAAAACAATCAACTAAATGTCTTTTAAAGATCGTGGATTTAATCCACAAAAACATGTTATTGCTACTCAAAAACTCCTTTCAAGTCACAATAACAACCTAAAACTTCACTCACTGCATCAGTTGACTTTATATATTTATACTTATTAAGTGCAATTTGGGAGAAAAACAATCGTTCCTGTTAAATTGTGACAAATTCATCACAAAAAAAATAACAAAATACATTTCTATTATACTATAACCATGAAAACAAACAACCAAATAAAATTATTTTTTAATACTAAGTGGGCAGTCATTATATTACTAATGCTGTGACACAAATAACAAAAAACGTCATAGACGATATATTGTTTTTCTTTAAAACGACTTAAAATATTATTTTTAAATAAATTACCATCTATAATCGCATTAGATATTATAAATATATTTGACTTTTTATATTAAAAAGCAGACTCTAAAAACTTGTTTGATTGGCTTATAAAAAAACCATGCACTGGCTTATACAATGTATCAAACGCTATACTTCAAATGCCATTTTCATGTATTGCTGGCAAATCTTGATTGTTTTTTTGGGTACGACCTTAGTACTTTACTACATAGGTTGTGAAGAATATATTGTACCTGTAACACTTGGTGCAATTGCTACAGCACTTACCGACTTTGATGATCGATTAAGTGTAAGATTACGTAGCTTAATTTATGTATGTTGTTTATTTTTTATTACCAGCAGCATTCTAGAAACACTCGCAACACAGCCTATCTTTTTTATTACCTACCTCTCCTTATCTAGTGCATTTTTTATTTTACTGGGCAGTTTAGGCCAACGCTATGCAGCCATTTCTTTTGGCACTATTTTATTGTCAATTTACACCATGTTTGGCTTTGGTGAATACACTACTTGGTATTTTCAACCCATCTGTTTTGTTGCAGGTGCAATTTGGTATAGTTTGACTTCAATTATTTTTTATTTACTCAAACCCACTTTATTTGTACAAGACAGTTTATCACAAACATTTTCATTACTATCAGAACTCCTTCACCACAAAGCCAAGCTATTTGACCCAGACAATACCAAACAAGATATAGAACAACAACTTTATGAGCTTTCTGGATATAACTCAAAATTGGTACAACAATTAGATATTAATAAAACTGCTCTACTGACCAGACTCAAAGCATCACGTGCCAATAAAAATACAATTTACTGGTTAAACCTACACTTTTTTGCACAAGATATTCATGAGCAAGCCGCTTCAAACTACTTAAACTATGAAAAAGTGGGTTTACACTTTAGTCGAAGTGATGTGATTTTTCGTATGCAAAAAAATATTCATTTAACTGCGAATGCATTTGAAGACCTTGCACAAAGTATTTTACAACAACAAACTTACGATATCTCAGAACAACACACGACCGTACTTTTACACCTTGAACATGCTGTACATGACTGGATTAATCAACATCCGTATAATATTGAAGTTAAAAATTTACAGCTTATCTCTGGTAATTTACGTCGAATTTACGAACAACTAAAGCATCTTAATGACTTGACCATACAGCAAAATATTGTAGAACATCAAACGTCAGACAATATCAATTTACTAGACGGTGACATTCAAGACTGGCAAGATCTTATTTTAAAATTCAAACAACATCTAACACCACAATCATCTTTATTTCGCCATGCGGTTCGGATTGCTTTTGTTTTTTTTGTTGGCTATCTCATTTCATTGTTACCTTTTGCAAAACATGGTTATTGGATTTTACTGACCAGTTTATTTGTCTGCCAAGTCAGCTATTTTGCGACCAAAGCACGTTTAAAAATGCGTACACTCGGAACCATTTTAGGTGTAATTATTGGTCTGCCTATTTTATATTTTATACGTGACACCCCTACACAGCTCGTACTGACTGTCATTTGTGCAGTATTGTTTTTTTATTTACGCGTAAAAAAATATGCAATTGCCACATTGATGGCAACGCTCATGGTATTACTTATCTTTAGTATTAAAGGTGCTGCTTATGAAATTATTATTCCTAGAATTGTCGATACACTCATCGGTTGTTTTATTGCTTGGGTTGCTGTGAGCTTTATTTGGCCTGATTGGCACTGCAGAGACATCTCAAAAAATATCAAAAATAGTGAACGTGCAACCGTAAACTATTTAACAGAAATTAGAGTGCAATATCAGTCTGGAAAGAATAATAGCATGCAGTACCGTACAGCACGACGTTTTGCGCATAATACTCAAACTGAATTGGCAAATATGATTTCTAGTTTAAGTGCAGAACCCAACCCAGACACCGAATTAATTCATCATGCTTTTCGCTATTTGGTGTATAGCCATAGCCAGCTCAGCTATATTTCCGCATTGGGTGCTCAACGCAACTTAGTCACAGATACCCAAGTCCTCACACTCATCCAATGGTGTAATGACACCATGCAAAATGTCTTACTTAATGAACAAGGGCTATCTACAATACAAATTAATGAGAAAACTTTAGAAGTAGAACAACTCTTTCAACAAGAGCGACTTTCCGAACATTTACAATTGGTGTTAAAACAAATCAACTTATTGCTAGAATCATTCCCCGAATTTATTAGCTTGCGTAGCTACCTTTTAACACGTGATATTAAATAAAAAAGAGGCCAATCATGGCCTCTTTTTTATGACTTAAACTAAGCCTGTTTTTTGCGTTTTTGCATTTCTTTGATCAAAGCACGGCGTGGGAATGTAAACCAAATTAAAATAACCACAATACTCATGAGCAAGTAAGCTGCCATATGAAAATGACTATATAAAATACGTACGACTTCAATTCCTACAAAAAAGCATGTCATATTCAACATAGACATAGAAGCTGCAACTGTACCTTTAGGTAGCTCAGATGATGCAAATGCCGAACGAAACACTACGGATACAGCAATACCCTCACCAAAACTTACGAGTGTTAAGCCAACAAGCAATAAGGGAATGACCAATGCTGGCCAAATCAATGCTGTGCTGGCAATTACAGCACCAAGCAACATAATAGGAAAACCAACAAAGATGGTTTTTCCTAACTCATAACGATCTACAACTTTAATTAAAACAATATTTCCTAAAATAAGACCTGCAAAAACAGGAATTTGAAAAAGGCCATATTGTAAGCTGGATAGTTTAAGTTCATCGACCAAAATAATTGGAGAAATTGCAATCCACAACATTAACGGCAATACAACCAAAGGTAATGCTACAGCCAGACTTAAAAAATGCCTGTCTGAATAAACTGCTTTAAAGCCCTTAAACAATTCAGGTAATGTTTTTTGCTCGTGTACTGTCGGCTTAATTTCAGGCATTGCCTGTTTCAAACCAAACCAGCTGATTAAAGAAATCAAAGCAATAAATACAAAACCCCAATGCCAAGAAATATGACTAATTAAAAATGCACCCAACACTGGCCCTAAAAGCGGTGCTAAGAGTGACAAATTCGTCATCAGTGCCATGACTTTGACTGCATCTTTTTCTTCAAAAGACTCTTGTACAGCTGCATAACCAACTGCAGAAACAATGGTCAAACCTGAGCCTTGTAAAAACCGCAGTATTAAAAATTGCGACATATTTTGTGTAAACAGAATAAGTACGCAACTTATTGTAAAAAACAATACACCTGCCAAAAGAACTTTTTTTCGGCCATAACGGTCAGATAGTGGTCCGAATAACCATGCTACACAGGCACCACCTAATAAATAAAGTGACATTGCCGATGGCGCTAAAGTCGTACTCACACCAAAATACTGTGTGATAGGTAACATCGCAGGCTGAATTAAATCATTACCAATATATGTCGCAAGCTCAAATAGAACCAATGCGAGAGGAAACATTAAAGTCGTTCGATTTAATGTTCGTGTAGGAGCATTTTGCATGTTTATCTAATAACTGAGGTACAGTTTTTACCAGCATGCTATCTCAATAACATGGGTGACTACTGCACTAAAATGACTGGAATATACTCAAATCTAAAGCACGATGATTATTGTTTTAAACATATAAAAGCAACAATGTAAAAACTTACATCAGCCCGTTTTGACTGTTTTAAAGTGGCTGAACCTTAGCATATATGTACAAAAAGGTCGAACAATTTTGCAACAATATGCGAAATGTATTTTATGTGACAAATATCACACATTATCTATATTGTAGGCAAATATGCCCACAATTTAGTGAAAAAAGATGGGCATTTTTAACATTTACAAACATATAAGATATATATAATAATAAATACGTGATAAATATGTCACACAAAAATAAATATTGGTTAAATAATTAACATTTTATTTAATTTATATTATTAATTTCACTCAAATGAAACCAATATTTATTAAATATACATTTAAACCTTTTAAAGGAGGTCGCAATGATTAAATTTGCTAGAAATATTTTATTGTCCACATTATCTCTTTTGGTAATCTCTCCATCTATTTTTGCTGCCGATGAAGTGCCATACGGCCAACCAGATAAACGTATCATTTATACAATGAATGGCACGTCAGGATTTGTTTTTAATCAAATCAAACCAGTCTCTCAAATTAATAGCCAAGGCTATGAAATGATCTTTGTTGACAGTAGCGTTAACTTATCTAAGAGTCAGATTAGCCAACTACAAAACTACCTAAATCAAGGTGGAACTATTATTGTTGATGCCAAAGCGGGTACTGCTACAGCACAAAATGTTGCAAAAAGCATTGCAGGTTTTTCAATAAACTCTGAAGCCATCATGATTTCAAAAAGTAGCCAACCGGAGGGAGGATATAACGTTACCCCAATTTCATCTTCAGCTTTCGGATCTAAAGCATCTACAAATGGCGATACGAAAGTAGCGAATACTGTAAATGATGTATTTGGTTTATAAAGGAGATAAAAATGAAGATTAAACATATTGCAATTTCTCTTTTAACCCTTATTTCTACACCAGTTTTTGCTGATCAGTGTGAATATCCTCATAATGAACCTGCTCTTTTAGGTGATGGTTCAATCAAAATTATACGGCAACAAGCACGTAATACGTGGGATGATTGGGTTTGGCGCGGTAGACAATCAGATGGTCAACCATTCCGTTGCCCATCTGTTGGTACGCAAAGCTGTATGTATATGTGGAGTAAAGCTCAAACTACAGGTTATAGCTGGGCTGTTGGTGGTACTTTTAATGCTGACAAAATACCCGTAATTGGTGCATTCTTACCAGGCAGCATCAATGGTAACTACAGTAAAAATAAGAGTATAACAACTACATTTGGATGGAACGTAACTGTTCAACCTGGTTATTCTGCAGAACCTATTCAAGTAATTCAACGTCGTTGGATGCGTGGTGTATATAAAGGTGCATTTGTACAAACAGGTGGTATGTGTTCTGGTGCACCTGATTGGGCTCATGCAATTTGGCCTAAACGACACAGTATGTACCGTTGGGATGCAAATAGGATAACCGGTAGTTGGTCATCTAATATTGAAGTTGGTAAATTTGCTACCTATCATATTTACAAATACTAATTTATAAATATAAAAAAAGAAAAGCTTAAATAATTAGGCTTTTCTTTTTTAAAATATCTAAATCAGATAGTTAGAATTCATTAAAAGTATTAATAACTTATGTGAATCGTTATTTTCCTAACTAAATCTATCTATAGAAAGATACATGTACAATAAGCTACTCGTATTTAATTACTTTTAATTTTAAAAAATCATCATATCAATCTTTATTATAAATACTGAATTTCGTTTGAAGTCAAATAAATAGAAGTGATACTCATATCAAATAGGATTAGTTTCCCTACTTCATTACATCAAATTGAACTAATTTTAGCTTTCAAATAATATTTGCGCTTAATAAAAACTAAAAAATCCCCTTTGTTAATCACGTAAAACAATACAAACCATACAGATAAATTAGACGAAACAAACAGATCGGTGTATCTTACTAAAACAAGAATGCTTCAAAAATAACCCATATTTTTAACCTAAATATCTTTCAAGCAATGAAGGTTGATACTCATGACAGACTCGTCTACACCCAATCAAAAATTACAACAGTTACGCCAGCATATGGAATTACACCATATCAATGCATATATTGTACCTAGTGCAGACCCACATCTATCAGAATACCTACCTGCTCACTGGCAAGCAAGGGAATGGCTTACTGGTTTTACAGGCTCTGTAGGTACATTGGTCGTCACGCAAGAAGAGGCCGGATTATGGGTTGATGCAAGATATTGGGCACAGGCAGAAAAAGCACTTCAAGATACAGAGATTAACCTTAAAAAATTAACAGCAGACCCAGAGTCACACTATACCCCTTGGCTCATTCACAAACTCGACGCAAATCAAATTGTAGCAATTGATGGCCGGATACTTTCATTAGCACAATTTGAACAACTTTCAAAAGCATTAAAAGAAAAAGATATTGCATTACATACCATTAAAGATTTAGTTGACCCAATTTGGTCAGACCGTCCAGCGTTACCTAAAAAACCCATTTACGCAATGCAAGAAGGTCTTAATGCACTTTCGCTTAAAGATAAAATTGCTGAAGTCTGCCGTTATCTGAACGAACATGGTATAGATGGCCATTTTATTTCTAGCCTTGATGATATTGCATGGTTACTCAATTGCCGTGGTAGTGATGTAGAATATAACCCAATTTTTTTAGCACATTTATATATTGCTCACGACAAAACCACGACCCTATTTATTGATCAAGATAAATTACCTGCTGAAGTCAGAGATATTCTTGATCAAGAACGTATTCATATTCACAATTACGAAGACAGTGCTCGCTTTTTAGCACACCTCGAAACTACAAAAATATTAATTGACCCAAACAAAGTGACGCTATATCACGCACATGCGATTCCAAGCAGTGTCGAAGTCATCCAAGCCACGAATCCAAGTACATTTTTAAAAGCATGTAAAGCACAAAGTGAAATTGAACACATCAAACATGCCATGTTGAAAGATGGAATAGCACTGTGTCATTTCTTTTACTGGTTAGAGCAAGCACTTAAAAATAATGATGCCATCAATGAACTCACGATTGATGAAAAAATTACTCACTTTAGAGCACAACAAGAAGGCTTTACAGGGTTAAGCTTCCCAACCATTGCAGGCTTTAATGAAAATGGTGCTTTACCACACTATCGTGCAACACCTGAATCTTTCTCACAGATTCAAGGTGATGGCTTGTTACTCATAGATTCTGGTGCACAATATCATGAAGGAACAACAGACATTACCCGTGTTGTGCCGATTGGGACACCTTCAGTAGAGCAATGCCAAGACTATACGTTGGTACTAAAAAGTAATATCGCACTGTCACAAGCTGTATTTCCAGAAGGACTTGCTGCCCCACTGCTTGACAGTATTGCACGCCAACCACTATGGCAACACCAACTTGACTACCGACACGGTACAGGCCACGGCGTAGGCTTCGCACTGAATGTACATGAAGGCCCACAAAGTATTTCATATCACACACCTATTAGTACAAATGTCGCTATGCGTGAAGGCATGATCACTTCTATTGAACCTGGCCTATACCGTGAGCAACAATGGGGGATTCGTATTGAAAACCTTGTCGCGAATACGTTGGTCAGTACTGAAGATCTTGGCTATGGACAATTTTTAAAGTTTGAAACACTAACACTCTGCCCGATTGATACCCGTTGTATTCAAGATGATCTCATTACTGTACCTGAGAAAGCTTGGCTCAATCAGTACCATGAGCAGGTAAGAGCTGTGCTTGGTGAACACCTTGAAGGTGACGTTAAAGCATGGTTAATCGAGCGTACTCAAGCCATTTAAGCATTAAAAATAAAATATAAAGACGCTTTCAACAGTACATTTGAAAGCGTCTTTATGTGACATCATTTAGTCAATGAGAAATTCAGCATTTCACAACAGATAATTTGCATTTATAAATCAAATAATTTACCCGGGTTCATCACTGTATTTGGATCAAATACTTGTTTAAGCGCTTTCATATATTCAATTTCTTCAGCACTGCGTGTATAAGACAAATATGGCTTTTTAGTCATTCCTACACCGTGTTCAGCTGAAATTGAACCATCATACTTTTGTACAGTATCAAATACATGTTGATTCACCACTTGGCATTTGGCAAAAAACTCATCTTTGCTTAAATCTTGTGGTTTTAAAATATTTAAGTGCAAATTCCCATCACCGATATGACCAAACCAACATACTTCAAAGTCTGGATAATTTTCTTGTACAATGGCATCAATATCTTTAATAAATGCAGGTACGTGTGTTACCAGCACTGAAATATCATTTTTATACGGCGTAAATGGGGCAATCGACTCAGAAATATCTTCACGTAAACGCCATAGGCTTTCCACTTGGTCTAGGCTCTGACTCAGTACGCCATCAAGCACCCACTCTTCTTCCATGCAGTGTTCAAAAATTTCCATCGCCTTGTCCATAATCGGTTCATACGGCGCTTCAAACTCAAGCAATACATAAAATGGACATTCGGTATCGAATGGACGTTGCACATGACCATGATCTAAGACCTTTTGCATGGCAACTTCACCAAAAAATTCAAATGCAGTGAGATCTATTTTACTTTGAAATGCATGTAAGATTGGCATGACTGCATCAAAATTAGGGACACCCAGTACCATCACTTGTAAGTCTTGCGGTTGGCGATCTAATTTAATTTCAGCTTCAGTCACAATACCTAATGTACCTTCACCACCAATAAATAAATGCTGTAAAGCATAGCCTGTGGCATTTTTAATCATGCCTTTATTAATGCGTAAAATATCACCTTTACCTGTAACAACAGTCAGCCCTAAAACCCAGTTACGTGTCATACCATATTTAATGACTTTAATACCGCCTGCATTGGTGGCAATATTTCCACCCATTTGGCTTGAACCCGCAGAAGCAAAATCTACTGGGTAATACAGACCTTGCTCTTCGGCATAATGTTGTAATTGCTCAGTCACCATACCTGCTTGAATACGCACCATACGGTCTGCTGGAAAAAAATCTAAAACCTGATTCATTTTATCTAAGCTAATAACAATTTCGCCATTGGCAGCCACTGCACCGGCAGATAATCCTGTACGCCCACCCGATGGCGTAATGGCCAACTGATGTGTATTGGCCAACTGTACAATCTGTTGTACTTGCGCTGTTGACGTTGGAAATACAATGACAGCAGGTTTGGGATCAAAGTGTTTGGTGTAATCACATCCCCACGTCTGTAAACTTAAATCATCTGTCTTAATACGGCTTTCGCCCACAATAGCGCTTAGTTCAGTCAGTAATTGTGGCGATAATGGTGCTGCAATATTCATCAAGGCAAACCCAGCAAGAAATAAACAAGTTGTTACGCATTATGTTATCATACTGCGACCAACATTTGGCCTTTCTAGCGGAGCCGTAATGAGCCAACTTCTTTCTCTTGATAAAGACAAAATTCGTTTTTTATTACTAGAAGGTGTACACCAAAATGCAATTAATACGTTAAATGCAGCTGGTTATACCAACATTGAATACCATAAAACTGCCCTTGAAGGGGATGCTTTAAAAGAAGCAGTAAAAGATGCTCACTTTATTGGTATACGTTCGCGCACGCAACTGACTGAAGATGTTTTCTCAGTCGCAGACAAATTAATTGCTGTAGGTTGTTTTTGTATTGGTACCAATCAAGTTGACCTTGATGCTGCCATGAAGCGTGGTATTCCTGTATTTAATGCACCTTTTTCAAACACACGTTCAGTAGCTGAACTCGTTTTAGCAGAAACAATTTTATTACTTCGTGGCGTACCTGAAAAATCCATGAGCTGTCACCGTGGCGGTTGGCAAAAAAATGCTGTAGGCTCATATGAAGCTCGTGGTAAAACGCTAGGTATTGTCGGCTATGGCTCAATTGGTTCACAATTGTCTGTTCTTGCTGAAAGCTTAGGCATGCATGTCATTTACTATGACACAGTGACCAAACTACCTATGGGTAATGCACGTCAAGTCGGTTCACTCGATGAACTACTAGAAACTGCAGATGTCGTCACGTTACACGTGCCAGATTTAGCATCAACACGTAACTTTTTCACTAAAGTACAGTTTGATAAAATGAAGCAGGGCTCAATTTTTATCAATGCTGCACGTGGTACATGTGTGGTCATTGAAGACCTTGCAGATGCGTTGAAATCTGGTCATATTGCAGGCGCTGCTGTAGATGTGTTCCCTAAAGAACCTAAAGGCAATAACGAAGAATTCCAATCACCACTTCGTGGCTTAGACAACGTGATTTTAACCCCTCACGTGGGTGGTTCAACCGTTGAAGCTCAAGCCAATATTGGCTTAGAAGTGGCTGAAAAATTTGTCGCTTATTCAGATCGTGGAATGACACTTTCTGCAGTCAACTTCCCAGAAATTGCTTTACCATTGACTGAAGGCAAACATCGTTTACTTCACATTCATAAAAATGTGCCGGGCGTGCTGTCTAAAGTAAATACGCTATTTGCTGAACAAGAAGTAAACATCTCAAGTCAAACCCTCATGACCAAAGGTGATGTAGGCTACTTGATTATGGATGTAGATGCCTCAGCGTCAAAAGAAGCGCTAGACATGCTACACCAAGTACAAGGCACCATTCGTATTCGTGTTTTATTCTAAACACCAATATTAGACTAAAAAGCCACAACGTTGTTGTGGCTTTTTTCTTCACTCATAACGGTGCAAGATGCAAAATTCTCAACATAATCACTATGCAAGTGCAGTTGTACTACTCATTATTGCTATTTTCAGTATTCAACTCGGTAGTTCTTTTGCTAAAGTTTTATTTCAATCACACCATGTCTTAGTCGTTGCAGTGATGCGATTAGGTTTTGGTGCAATCATTTTGGCTTGTTTTAGCAAACTGTGGCAAGTGAAGTTTCATCATATTGTCTGGAAAAATATGCTGATATATGGCGCATCACTAGCAGCCATGAATGCACTCTTTTACCTTGCCTTAGCACGCTTACCGCTTGGTATTGTTGTTGCAATTGAGTTTCTTGGGCCCTTAAGTGTTGCACTCTATTACGCCAAACAAAAAACAGATTTTATTTGGGTGGGACTCGCAGTTATTGGCATTGTATTATTAATTCCATTTAAACAAACACAACATAGTTTTGATTGGCTTGGAGCCCTGTATGCACTAGGTGCAGGCGCTGGTTGGGCTTTTTATATTTTATCAGCCAAAAGAAATACAGGAATATCTAATCAACATACTGTAGCAATTGGAATGATGCTGGGTGCATGTCTTATTTTACCTTTTGCATCTCTTACAGGGACTATCAATAGTATTTTCAATATCCATGCTTTGGGTTATTTTTTAGTGGTCGCTATACTTTCTGGGGCACTCCCCTTTTCACTCGATATTATAGTTCTCAAACGCTTACCTCCGTTAGTCTTTGGTACAATGACCAGTCTAGAACCTGCTATTGCAGCGATGATTGGCTTTATCTTTTTACATGAAACACTACTATTTACGCAGTGGATTGCACTATGTACGATTATTAGTGCCTCTATTGGTTGCACCTACTCAGTACAGCGGAGTAAAAAACAACAAATCTCAGAGATAAAACAACTTTAAATAATTGATACAACAAAGTGACTCTTATGCCAAATACTTACATGATGGCCGTGGTTTATATGATTTTATCCATGGTTTCCTATCAAATTAGTGCATCGATTGCCAAACACCTCATGGAGCAACTCGACCCCATTAGTGTGACGTTATTACGTATGTTTTTTGCTGCAATCATTGTCTGTATTATGTTTCGTTCTTGGAAAATTATTCCGCAATTAAAAACACTTAAATGGCGATACTTACTTATTTATAGCTTATCTTTGGGCCTCATGAATATATTGTTTTATTTATCTTTAGGTCGGCTACCGCAAGGTATTGCTGTTGGCTTAGAATTTTTGGGCCCACTTGGTTTAGCATTTTTATCAATTAAAAAACGCTCTGATTTTATTTGGGTCATGTTAACCATTATTGGTATTGCACTTATGGTCCCTTGGACACAACTCAATAGCCTTAAATTCTCATTTGTTGGTGCAGCCTGTTCACTTGGTGCAGGATTATGCTGGGCCTTTTATATTTATTATGGACAACGTGTCATTAAACTCAATATTGGTATGCATGCACTCAGTATTGCTCTAGTCATCTCTACGCTTTTGCTACTTCCAGTCACTATTTTTCAACATAGCCCTATATTCACACACCCTGAATTTTGGTTGTCTGGTATTATTATTGCTGTACTTGCAACTGCTATTCCGTATACCCTTGACTTACTTGCATTAAAACAATTATCGAGTATCAGTTATGGCACACTTTCTAGTCTTTCTCCTGTTTTAGCAGCGCTATCTGGCTTAGTTTTTCTCAATGAATTTTTATCTTTAACACAGTGGTTCTCGTTATTACTCATTATGATTGCAGCTATAGGCGTTACGTTAAACGAAAAAAATAGTTGACCCAATCTGCTCAACTATTTTTTAAATCACTTATTACATTGTGAGTGTTTGATAACCAATACGACAAATTAATACAGTCACAAGTACTAGAAATATTTTACGAACAAAACCACTACCATATTTAAGTGCAACACGCACACCTACCACCGAACCCACCACATTTGCCACTGCCATCATTAAACCAATCGTTAAAAGTACATGTCCTGTCGGTGCTAAAAAGCTTAAAGCAGCCAAATTGGTCATAAAATTACCAATTTTAGACAATGCAGATGCATGTAAGAAATCCACTCCTAAAAAGCGAATGAAAAAGAAAATAAAAAAGCTACCCGTTCCTGGACCAAAAATACCATCATAAAAACCAATCAATAAACTGCCAATCGCAGCTAGAATTAATACTTTTGTGGTCATTTCTAATTGTGTATGTACTTGACCAAAGTCTTTTTTCATAAAAGTATAAATGGCTATCACGATCAGCATGACCAATACAAAGGGGCGTAAAACTGATTGTGGAATCATAGACAAACAAGCTGCGCCCGCAAATGAGCTAATCAAAGCACATATTGCAATAACAATTAATAACTTCCATTGCAGCTTTACTTTTTTTGCGAAAGTATACGCTGCCGATGCAGTTCCAAAGATAGAGGATAATTTATTTGTACCAATCACAGTCGCTGTAGACATATGAGGAAAAGTACTCATTAAACCGGGAATTTGAATGAGACCTCCGCCCCCTACTGCAGCATCAATTGCCCCTGCAGTAAAAGCAAAGCCAATTAAAGTAATGATTGTAAATACATCAATATCCATATCAAATCCTGTTATTTATTTAAATTGAGTACGCGCTTGGGTACTAGACGTTTCTTATCGGTAATTTCAGCAAGCCCTAAACAATTTTCACCATCAAAAACCAATACTTTTTCTGCTTCTTCTGCATCAATATTACTTTCTAAACCATTACAAAAATACGAAGCTCGACCTTCAGGGACTTGTACTTGTGGTAAATAAGATACGGCTTCAAAAGCTGGAAGGAGTAACTCATCTCGCTGTTGTTCAGTCAAGCTTTCCAAATACTCAATAGTATATTCTGGAATAATATGGAAATGTCCCGTGGCGGTGCGATGCAATGCAGACAAATGAGCTCCACACCCAAGGGCTTCACCAATATCTTCACCTAACACACGTATGTAAGTGCCTTTAGAACACACTACATCTAAAGTAATGGAGTTTTCAGTCCACGCTAACAACTGTAAATGCTTTATAAAAACTGGTCGTGGCTCTCGCTCTACAGTAATCCCCTGTCTTGCCAACTCATATAATGGGCGACCCTGTTTTTTTAATGCTGAATACATGGGTGGAATTTGCTGTGTATGGCCACGAAATGTTGCTAATACTTGCTCAATTTTTTCTTCTGTTAACTCAGGTACAGAACGTCTGTGTAAAACGTCACCTTCTACGTCACCTGTTGCTGTCGTTTCTCCCAATTTCAAAGTCGTTTGATAGCGTTTAGCTGACTCTAATAAATAATGAGAAAATTTCGTCGCCTCTCCCAAACAAATAGGTAAAAGACCAGTAGCTAATGGATCTAATGCACCTGTATGACCTGCTTTTTCTGCACGAAATAACCAACGTACTTTTTGTAATGCTGCATTTGAGCTGATTTCCAAGGGTTTATTCAGCAAAAATACGCCATGAACATGACGACGTGCAATTTTTTTCTTTTGTACAGACATGATTTACACCACCAGAAAATGACCCGCTATATTAACAAAGCACTTTAGGGTCATCAGCAGATTTTTTGATTTTTATTAGCTATATAACCCACATTGTAGAAAGAAAATTGTCCTTAAGACTATAAAATAAAATGCTATATAAAATATCGTTCGTTTTTTTTGATTATTTACATTAATTCAGCATATTTTGGCCATAAAAATAACCTCTGTTCTCCAACAAATGAACAGCAATTATCAATCAGCCTTATCTTCCATTTAATCATCAAAGAAATCACTACAAGAGACCAATCTAACGAAATCTACAATTTTTAATAGTTTCTATATATAACAATACAGTGGTGAGTTTAAATGAAAATTAAAGCATAAAAAATGCGCCGTAATTGGCGCATTTTTGAGTATCTCTTATTTTGCTTTACGTGCAGGAAGCTTTTCACGAATACGTGCAGCTTTACCAGACAATTCACGTAAGTAGTAAAGTTTCGCACGGCGTACATCACCACGGCGTTTAACTTCTACTTTAGCAACGATTGGTGAATGTGTTTGGAATACACGCTCAACACCAACACCGCTAGAAATTTTACGTACTGTAAACGCTGAGTTCAAGCCACGGTTTTTCTTTGCAATAACCACGCCTTCAAAAGCCTGAAGACGCTCACGGTCGCCCTCTTTTACTTTTACTTGAACGATAACAGTGTCACCTGGTGCAAATGCAGGAATATCTGATCTTAATTGTGCATTTTCAACAGCTTGAACTAAAGGATGTTTACCACTCATTGTGGGAATCTCCAATAATGCGGCGAAGTTTTAATCTTCACAACCGCTGGGGATAGAGGCTAAATACGCGTATCGACCCGTTTATCTTCCCCTTTACCATACGGTAAAGAGCCTATCTGATTCGCTTAATAATTAAGTCATTAAGCGTTAAATTCTTTTAGCCATTTTTTTTGCAGCGTTGTCAGAGTGGCTTGTTCGACCAATTCAGGACGACGTTCAAGCGTACGCTGATAGCGTTGTAAAAAACGCCATTTCTCAATATTACCGTGATGCCCAGACTTGAGGACTTCAGGCACAGCAATACCTTCAAAATGATCAGGCTTTGTGTATTGTGGGCAATCGAGCAAACCATCCACAAAAGAGTCTTGCACTGCCGACAACTCATCAGACATCGTATTGGGCAGACGCCGAATAAGTGTGTCTAATAAAACCATCGCAGGGAGTTCACCACCAGACAAAACGTAATCGCCAATAGACCATTCTTGGTCTATATAACGCTGAATTAAACGCTCATCTACACCTTCATAACGTCCACAAAGTACAATCAAACCATCATAATCGATGAGCTGGTGTACTTCATTTTCATGAAGTGTTTTTCCTTGCGGTGACATATACACAACAGGTACATGCTCACAGCCTGCTTGCGTTGCAAGTTGTTTGGCATGATGAATTGCTTTTGCCAAAGGCTCAGCCATCATAACCATGCCAGGGCCACCACCAAATGGACGTTCATCCACTCGCTTGTAGTTTCCCTCTGCAAAATCACGAGGGTTAATACAATGTACGTGTACAATGTCTCGCTTTATTGCACGGCCGCTAATACCATAGGCTGTAATCGCTTCAAACATTTCAGGAAAAAGCGTAATGACTGCAAAAAACATCACAGACTCCTCTATTTCCCTGCTGCTTCAACCCCATACAGGGTTAATAATCTACGCCCCAGTTGACGTAAATACGACCAGCTTCTAGATCAACGTGTTGTACAACGTCTTTATGCCAAGGAATCATGCGTTCTTCCGAGTCAATGCTATCTGGGGTTGCGTGAACCACCATGACATCATTTGCCCCTGTTTCAAACAATTCATAGATGCGACCAAGATTAATATCTTGCTCTTGCTCATCTAAACTCAAAACGGTTAACCCTTTTAAGTCAGACCAGTAGTATTCATCTACGCCTGCTTTTGGAAGTTGTGCTTTATCAACCCAAATTTCAGCACCCACTAAAGCATCTGCTGCAGTGCGATCACTCACACCTTTTAATGCAACAACAAGACCTTTACCATGTGGTTTCCAACGTTTTACACTCATTGTTTGCCAGCCCTCTTTGGTTTTAACCAACCAAGGAAGATAGTCAAACACATTGCTCATGGGGTCTGTATTTGAATACACCCAGAGCCACCCATTTAGGCCATATGCTGAACGCAACTGTCCAATCTGTATATGATTTTCAGGTACATTCTGTGTTGGTTCCATGGGCTATCCTACGACTTATGCAGCAACAGTTGCTTTTTTAGCTTGAGCAGCTAACGCAGCAACACGCTCTGAAGGTTGAGCACCTTGAGCAACCCAATGTGCATAACGATCAACATCTAAACGAAGTTTTTCCGCTTGACCTTGAGCAGTTGGGTTAAAGAAACCAATACGTTCGATGAAACGACCGTCACGTGCATTACGGCTATCTGTAATGATCACTTGATAAAACGGACGTTTTTTAGCACCACCGCGTGCTAGACGAATTACGACCATGTTAATACTCTCACATGTTGATAAAACTTTTTAAACTCGGCTGAGCCTAAAAAGGCGGTTATTTTACGATATATTCAGCCAAAGTGAAAGGTCAAAGTTTGAGTTATTCACAAATTTGAATTTAACCCGCTAGTTCGTCCAGGTAGATGTTGCACTCAAGGCACAAACCGTTGCACCTTTAGACCAAAATTTTTGTCCATCTTGGTTTAAACAGACTACACCGTTACTGTCTTGCGTACCGTTACTCACGGGTGTTGCTGTGACCGTATAACCTCTATTGTCTGCATCTACAGCCAAAGCAATGGTATATTTTGCAGTGCCTTGATCTGGATAATTTGCGGTACCACCAATATTTGTAAGCGTTGCTCCGCTGTATGTTCGGTTAACAGCAATATAACTTTGTAATCTTGACGATAGCCTAACCATTTCTCCTTGTACATCAGCCCTGTTTGTATTTACGACATAACGAGTATACGAAGGATAAGCAATCGCTGAAAGTACACCTATAATAGCGACCACAATCATTAACTCAATCAATGTAAACCCTTTTTGCTGTACATTTACCATGTTTCTGCCCCTGTACCACAGTCTGTTTTACTGATGTTACTAAATGCGGTATTTTTACAGCGCGTACCGTTACTAGTTATTAAAAATGAAGCCTGTTTTGAATCTGCACTCGTATTTTGAGCAATAATAGACCAGTCAGACCCCGTTGTATTATTACTCGTTAACGTATTTCCAGCCTGGTCAGTTAATGTAAAGGTATAGCCTTGAATGCCACTTAAAGCAGAACTATAGTTAATATAACTAAAGTTCCGTGCTTTATAGCGTTCTAACAAGACACTTTCATTTTGCATCGCTTGTATAGCGCGACCTTCATTTACTGTACGGACATATGATTGATAACTTGGTATTGCCACCGCCACTAAAATAGCAACAATGACAACAACAATCATCATCTCAATTAAAGTGAATCCTTTACTTCTCATTATGATCATCTAAAACACTCACTGCCCAACCTCAACCCAATTTTTCGGGATAATTTTTTGGTTGTTTCTATACTGTCTAAATGGATTATCGGTTGATCCATTTAGAACTGAAGCCACTGTAGATACCAAAGAGCGGTCATAACCATCTGCAGTTGGAGAAGCAACTGATGGAGAGACCAAGCCAGCACCAATTTCATTTCGTTTAACACCACCAGAACATTGGCCATACGGCATACAAAATAAACTCACATAACTTTTACCCTTTACGCCGGAGCCACATAACCCAGATACACCATTTTGAGTATTATTAAAAGTTGTTACATACATATCATTACTCACAACGATTGGTATCTGAGTCACTTTCTCTGTCTGTAAAGTACTCAACGAGGCTGTTTTAAACCCGTAGAACCAACCTGCAGCTGTTTGTACGTTTGTATCACCCATAGGAACAATTCTGCTGGCAATATTACTACTCGTTAGTGTTGCATTTTGACTGTTCAATCCATCTACATCGGTATAAACGTAATTACCTTCATTATTTTTAGTTAGATTAAACAATCTATTTTTAACTACGTCTTTATCATAAATATTATAAATAGCATCATCTTTATAATTTCCATCCGCAGTATTAAACATTGGAGAACTTCTATTACCCGCACCAATCGAAATCACTGTAAACAGCTGATTATCTTTTTTATATACTGAAAATGCTGGCATGTCATAAAAACGTGGGCTATATTTTCCGTTATTTAAATTCATTAGACGTACAGGTGGTTTTGCAAAAAGATTACTGTCTGGTGCATTATTATTTATATCTATACGCCATACTTGTCCACCTAAGTCACCAAAATACAAGTGATCCACCAAACCATCTAAATTACGGTCGACTGTTCTAATTTGGCTCACCACACTGTATTTCATATCTGGGACATTACTATATTTCACAGTTGAACTGGTATTATTTGCAGTTGCATTCGCACCAGCCCACCACAGTAGCTCGCCGGTTAGAGCATCAAACATATAAACGCCTGCACCCTTTTTGGTTCTTTGCTCATATTCTGCAGACTCATAGCCTGAGTAGACGCCTCGTTTTCCTGCTGAATAATCAAACTCACCATCTCCATCGTCACCTCCAGCATCATACCCCCCACTAACAAACATAACTAATCGTTTCTTATTTTGCCAATTTACCCACGCTGTGGTTGGTTTCGCCCAACTCTGCCCCATAAAATCTAACTCAGGGTAGGTTTTATCCGAAACAGTTTGCGATTGAGAAAATACTTTTTTATCTTCTGGACTAATGTGAAACAAAATAGATGGTGCATCCATATCCTTTAAATCAATCGCATAATAACTGCGTCCACCCATACGTAGCCCACCATAAATAATTTGTTTACCTGTGGTACTATTTTCACCATTGCCAACAGTCACTTTACCTGTACTGCTATCTTTTGTAACGTATTCTGTATAATTTGTCCACGGTGCATCAATACCATAAAACAAACTACCGACACCTCCAGAGGTCGTATCAAAACGAGCAAATGCTTCTTTCTGTGTTTTTGCGAGCTCATTCGGCATAAATGCAAATTTTTCAATACCTGTCGTTGCATCTACAACATGCAATAACCCTTGAGTTGAACCAAAAACAATATAATCGGCACGCTCTTTCGTTACGACTTTATTATTATCAACTTGGATAATCCCTTCATTGGTGAGTAATAATGGTGATGAATGCAATAGCGCTCCCATTTGTCTGAGCTCTGCTGTATTTTTTAAATCATTCATGGTTCTTGGTAAATTCTTTAAATCTATATTAAAACCAAGTAAAGATAGTAAATATCCTCTATCCGCATCGGATCCATTATTTAAATCATCTAAGCCCAGTTTTCTTAGACCAACACCATCTGTCGAAAGATCTAATTTACGATCAGTCCAAACAACTCGATTAAACTCACTATCATTTTTCACACCTAGTGGCAATCTGGCTGTCACTCCACCCACTAAGTCACTAGAACTGCGTGCCCAGAAATCATAATTACTAATAATTTCACCGGCACCATTCTGAATGTTATTTTTGTTTTGATCTTTCAAGAAACCACCATCAACCACATATTTCTTTAAATTACCTAACCATAGTTGATAGTTTTTATCTGGTGTTGGCTGAAACTGTGAAAAGTAAGCATTATTTCTTAGTGCTAATGGGTTTAAATTATCTATTGGTACTGTTGCAGCGCCTGTTGTTACAGGTGGAATATCTCCACTCGTATTAGTAATAAACATATTTACACTGCTCACAATATCTGAAGCCTTGGACCCAGCATACCAACCTCCCTTAGCATACACTCCCCATTTTGCGGCATTTTTTACACTAACACTGGCACTAGAGTTATCAATATTATCAATATTTTGTTGTTGTGTGAGCGACGGGCTATATGATGTTAAACCACTAAATTCACCACCAAAACCAACCACAGCCGTTTTTATTGAGCGCCCCAAGGGATTTTTATTTTTATCCAATAATAACTGTGAAAAACTACCAATACACGCCCAACCACTATCATCCGATCCAGCAGCCAACGGGCTTGCAGAACAATTTAACATTGAACGATAACTTGAGGTCAAAGAGGTTTGCATAATATTACTTGCGGCACTGCTGCTAGACGCATTAGGCTGACCGTCAGTTAATACATATATGCCCTGTCCAGTACATTGTGCATTATCTTGATTGAGTGAATCAGGCTTTCTATATTGTGTAGAACTATTTTTAGCTGTTGAAGTGGAATTATTAAATCCACTATAAGTAGCTCCAAAAGTGGTTGTTCCCATTAAATAAGCCGCTGTTTCTGCATAAGCATGTGCTGTTGGTGTTCCACCACCTGCTGTTAAATTTGCAATTTCTGCCAATAAAGTTGCTCTTTGGTCTTTATTACTACTTACGCTTGTATTCAAAGGTCTCGCAGGCACAACAATATAACCCGTACTATTATCCGATCTATAAGAAAAAGCAGATAACCCAATTATTTTATCATTTGAAAGTCTTGATACAGTTGAAGAACCTTGTAGTAGATCGAACATACCATCTTTAACTTTAGTGATACGGTCATAAAATTTTTGCGCATTATATTTAAAATAATAAGTTGCATTACCATTTGAACTCGAGTTATAACTGGCTAATACATTAGCAGAAGGTGCACCCACGATACTTGTACATGCATCTTGGCTCGATGAACCAGCACTACCACAACTATAATAATCATATCTGTCACTCACCCAATACCAGCGTCGCCCACTCCAGCGCCACTCTCCAGGCACATACAACCTTTTAAAAAAATAGGTCATATTGTTAGCTGAAACTGCACTACAATAGTTTCTTGTATAAGGGCGGTCGGTCGTCGATGCATCGCTCTCAAACGCTGTAAATTGATAACCAGAAGGGATATCACATGCAGAAATCCCAATACTACAATATGCATTTGATGGATTATTACTACAATAGCTAGATGTATAACCAAACCTTATTCCAAATGTTGATGTCATGCTTCCTGAAATATCCAGAAGAAACATTAGTGTAGGCGGTGTTGTTGTTCCTGTTTGATATATTTCAATATCACTAGCATAACTCGTTTGTGCTATACCTAACATCATACAAACACAGCTAATCCATCTAGATTGTTTCAAGACAAAAGGAAAGCTTTTATTTAAACTCAGATCCATTATATTTCCCCTATACGCCTTCAAGATCATTCTGTACTAAGTTGTAATCACTGTATTGTGTTGAAAAAGGAACACCTAACTGATTTAAACAGGTTGAAATAGTTTTTAAAGAATCTTCGGTCGGCGTTGACGATGTCGGTACAACTGGATTATTCATATGAGAATTAAGACACGTATTAATGGCCGCGCCAGATGCTGTAGACATACTTGGCATGAGAGAGACAGCATAGACACGAATCACTTGGTTACTTTGTGTATTATTTCCACCACCAGCGGTTGCATTCAGTGATTGTGCATCTGTACCTAAGCTATGCCCCGTAAAAGCACCGGATTCAGTTGAGGTAGTAGACGTACCAATATTTTGAATAGAAACTTGCGTTAAAATAGCATTTCGACCACTAGTAAAAAAATTACGGCTGGCTTGGCTCACTTGGCAATATCCTAATGTACCGGAAATGCTGCCATTTGGGGCAGAGGCACCATCTTGCCACTCTATTGTGCTGTATCTAGTGACATTAAAAAAATCAGCACTATTTTTTTGATAGCAAAATACAATTTCTTGTGACTTAGAAACACTATTCATTGAACGCCCCAAACTCCCACTAATAGTGAGAATTAACGACTCTGAAGCATTTTGTACTTTCATTAAAGCAGCATCTGAACTTTGGAACAGAAGTTGTTTCGCCTGGGCATTGGTTGCAATATTTAATGAAGTCATACTCTGTCTAACAATCATGGCACCAATCATCGCCGTTAAAATCAGCACACACAGTACAATAATCAGTGTTGCACCCTTTTGGGTAGATAATCGATTCATCATGATGCTCCCCCACCAATTGCATTACGGAAAGCAACCGTTTGCTCTAAAACAACACGTAAATTACTTGTTGTTGTGTTTGTAGAATTAAGTGCGACCGTACGGTCCAAAACACGTATACTTTGCCCTTGATTAAAAGCAATATTTGTTCCTATTGTTTGATTAGATGTAACTAATATACCAAGCTTTACACCCACAATGTTATCCACACCGTTATACGTATTAATTGAAACATCACGTAAAGCACTGTCACCACTTCTTTGCACCGACAACAAGACACGGAAGTAATCTACGCCTGGCATAATCAATTGAGCATTAGATCCTAAACTACCAACATTCCCATCTCTATTTGAAGTACAAACTAAACCACCATTTTGCCTAACAAAATAGCGTTCAACAACATATCTACTTTGTGTGACTTGTTGTCCGGTACAATCAAAAAAACCTTGGTTCACTTGGTCTTGAGGCACAAGGTACTGTATCGTTAATTGATCACTATTTCCTACATTAACACGGTTAGATGCGCTATCACTTGCAGCATTTAACGTAACAAACCCATTACTTACACCACTTAAATTTGTACTAGTCAAAACAATCCCACCATTAGGAGAATTATTATTCACTGTTTCTCCGTCTGAACCAAAGTTTGCTTTTCTTATATTTTTAACCATATAGTCTAGTGAGAAGTTTGACCCATCTTGAATTTCAGAAGTAGCTTGCTGCAGTGCTTGGCTACGTTGACCAGAAAGAAACAACATGAGTGCAATAGAAGAAATGATTGTTCCTAAGAGTAAAGCAATCAGCAGTTCAACCATTGTAAAGCCCTTTTGCATATGCATTAAAAGACCTCCATGACGGTACATGTCGAGTTATTTCTATAGGTAAAGCCATTATCGCTACTGACAGTACAAGAGTTTAAATTATCAGCATCAGTTGCACTATTGCTCGGCAAAGTTTTCCCCCATGCAACATAAATACATTGTTTACCATTTAAACCACTTGGACAAGTTTGCATATTTATTGACATCCCCAAAGCAAGCGCATTTAAATACGATTGATTCACATCAAAAGCTGCTTTTTGAGCCGCAGTACAATACGTATCAAAACAATTTGTGCTACTCGACTTTTGACTTTCTTCACTTCCCATTTGCATTGTATATGTCGAGATTTGTGTACTATTTATTCTTATTTTTTCAGCTAAATCACGGGCAACATTCATGGCTAAAATACGGTTTGATGCCTCTCGCCCTGCTTCAGCGGCCCTTAACTGAAGTCCAACAAAACCTAAAACAGCAACAGATAAAATGAGTAGTGCTACCAAAACCTCAATCATCCCCACCCCTTTCTGTCGTTTAGAAAAGTTCATTAACACCCCCCACTTGCTGTTAGTACCACTGTACCAAAACGTGTTAAAGTAAAGTTACGACTAACTTTAAGGTTCTTATCACACACAGAAAAGCTAGTATCAGCAGCTAAGTTCGTCACTCCCATTGGAGTTAATCTAACAGTGGTTAAACTCGGTGAATTCAACACATTGTAGCCAGATGGGGCCCAATTCAAGACCGTTGTAGTATCTGCGGTTTGACTATTTAAATTTACAGTAACATCACGCCTTAGAATAACTGCTTGGCTACGTGCCTGTGAAAATTGCCTAATTAAATTCT
The DNA here is from genome assembly GCF_900096955.1 of Acinetobacter boissieri. Taxonomy (GTDB): domain Bacteria; phylum Pseudomonadota; class Gammaproteobacteria; order Pseudomonadales; family Moraxellaceae; genus Acinetobacter; species Acinetobacter boissieri. Next base: position 130,593 of record NZ_FMYL01000007.1, read on the forward strand.
GTGTATCTCGATCCAAACGTTGCCGTTTAATCATATTGGAGAATGAAGGTACAGCCATTGTTGCAATAATCGCCATAATTACGATTGTGACCATTAACTCAATGAGTGTAAAACCACGTATTAATTTCACCAATCTTCCCCAAAAAAACAAGCCCAAGTACAACCGTAAAAAAAAAGCGGACTTTAAAGCCCGCTTCCATTGTATGCTGTTTTTGTTAAGATTGTACTACTTGTACTCTTAATTCTTTAAAATTGTATTACCCGTACTCTTAATTCTTTAAGATTGTACTACTTGTATTCTTAATTCTTTCGGTAAACTAAACGTAATATTTTCTTCACGACCATCTAACTCTTGTGGAGCCTGTGCTCCCCAGTCTTTTAACCGCTGAATTACTTGTTTAATTAAAATTTCTGGTGCAGATGCGCCTGCCGTTACACCAATTTTAGTCTCTGGTTTAAACCAATCAGACTGCAATTCTTGTGCGTTATCCACTAAAAATGCTGTTTTCCCCATACGCTCAGCGAGCTCTCTCAAGCGATTCGAGTTTGATGAATTCGGTGAACCGACCACTAAAACCACATCACACTGCTGTGCTAAATCACGAACAGCATCTTGACGATTCTGTGTGGCATAGCAAATATCATCTTTACGAGGTCCTTTAATTTCGGGAAATTTATCTCGCAAGGCATCAATCACTTTAGCAGTATCATCAATTGAAAGTGTTGTTTGTGTCACAAAAGCCAAATGTTCAGCATTGGTCACTTCCAGTTGCGCTACATCTTGCTCATCTTCAACCAAATAAATTTGACCACCATATTGTAAATCGTATTGTCCCATGGTGCCTTCCACTTCTGGATGACCATGATGCCCAATTAAAATGGCCTCTCTGGCTTCTCTAGCATATTTAGTCACTTCAATATGTACTTTAGTGACCAATGGGCATGTTGCATCAAACACCTTTAAGCCACGGCGTTTTGCTTCATCTTGCACGGCTTTAGACACACCATGCGCACTAAAAATCACAATATTGTCGTCAGGAACCTGATCAAGCTCATCTACAAAAATTGCACCACGCTGACGCAAATCATCAACGACAAATTTATTATGTACCACTTCATGACGTACATAAATAGGATGCTCAAAACACTCAAGTGCTCTATTCACGATCGCAATGGCGCGATCAACACCTGCACAGAAACCTCGTGGATTCGCCAATACAATTTCCATAAAATCCTCAATCACACTCGAAACAACTGATTTTTTGCGTTTTATACGCCATTCAAATCAAATAAGCTATTCAGTTTAGCTACAGTCTACTTTAAAATAGAGAAGATATTTTATCATATCAGGAAAATATCATGTCAGGTCTCTTGTTTGTTGTTTCTGCTGCATCAGGAACAGGCAAAACCTCTTTGGTGAAAGCCCTGCTTGAGCGTGTGACTAACTTACACGTATCTGTATCACATACCACCCGTGGCCAGCGTTCCGGTGAGCTCAATGGTGTGCATTACCACTTTACATCAAAAGAAGATTTTTTAAACCAAGTCAAACAAGATGGGTTTATTGAATATGCTGAAGTTTTTGGCAACTACTATGGCACGTCTCAAACCACTGTTCGCCAACAACTTGAGCAAGGCCATGACGTACTACTCGAAATTGATTGGCAAGGCGCAGAGCAAGTCCGTCATATTTTTCCCAAGGCTAAACAAATTTTTATTTTACCACCAAGCCAATTCGACTTACGTCAACGTCTTTCCAACCGCGGCACAGACAGTGTAGAAATTATTGAGCATCGTTTAAGCTGTGCTGTTGAAGACATGCAACAATACACACATTTTGATTACGTGATTATTAACGATGACTTCAACAAAGCATTACATGATCTTGAATCTATTGTGAGTGCAAATCGTTTAAGTATGCAACAACAAGCCATACGCCATCAGGCACTCATTGAAAAATTATTACGTGTTGAGCCGTAAGGTTGCTTGAGTCTGACTAAAAAGCGACTTATAATGCAAGGCTTGGTTAATTTTAACTCACACTAGAGATACATTATGGCACGCGTAACCGTTGAAGATTGTTTAGAACATGTAGATAACCGCTTTGAGTTAGTACTTGTAGCTAGTAAACGTGCGCGCCAATTGTCACGTCAAGGTCTTGAACCAACTGTTGAGTGGGACAATGACAAACCGACTGTGGTTTCACTACGTGAAATTGCACTTGGCCATGTGACCAAAGACATTTTAAAACAACGTGATCAAGACTATCAACGTTCGAACTTAGACCTCGCTTTATCTGCAAACAATTTAGGTTTAGATAATTTTTCATTCTAAATCTAAATTTAAAACAAAGCCTAGTCTGTCATGCTAGGCTTTTTTTATTCACCTTTTTAACCAATATGGCTAAAAAAGATGGCTTCCATTGAAAAATACACTGGCTTTTAATCAAGAAAATTTGACAAATGCAACAGAATGCTTTTGATTAGAAGACCTGCATACTTTTTTATTTACTTACACAAAGGACGTTTTATGCCAGGCAAAGAAGTCAGCCAAGCCCGACAACAGCTCAAAGAAATCATTGATGTCTATTTAGATGAATCTGACGTAGAACAGATATTGGCTGCATGCGACTTTGCTGACCTTGCACACGATGGTATAACACGTAAAAGTGGCGAACCTTACATTTTACACCCCATCGCTGTATGCTGTATTTTGGCAGGAATGCGCCTAGACAGTGAAACCCTCATGGCATCTTTATTACATGATGTGATTGAGGATACTCATTTTACCAAAGAAGATATTACTGCACGTTTCGGTAGAACTGTCGCTGAATTGGTTGATGGAGTCACTAAGCTCACCCACTCTAGCGACAAAGAATTTAATAAAGCGGCTTCTTTTCGTAAAATCATTCAAGCCACGCTGCAAGATCCACGTGTGATTATTATAAAATTGGCAGACCGCTATCATAATATGACCACGCTTGAAGCATTACGACCAGACAAAAGAGCCCGTATTGCTCAAGAAACCTTTGATGTTTTTGTGCCAATTGCTCGCACTGTGGGAATGAATGAAATTGCAGATCATCTAGAGCATCTATGTTATCAAAACTTAGACTTAGATACCTTTGAGCAAATTCAACAAGCATTAGAGAAAACACGTCCGCAACGCTGTGAATACCAAAAAATATGGGAAAAAAACTTACATCTGTTGCTAGAAGATCATCATATTCAAGGCCAAATTAGCAAGAAAAACAATAATATTGAATTGTTACGTCATTTCTTTAAAAATGAAATTAACCTAGACCAACTCACTCGAAGCCACACTTTTGAAATTACATTAGGCTCAATTGCAGATTGTGACCGCCTAACAGATATTTTAACAGACAACTTTAAAGTCGTTCATTTCGAAGACAACATTCGTAAACCACTACCGGGTGGCAATCAGTCTTTAGTGATGAAACTTAAAGGTGAAAAAACCACACTATCGCTCACGATACAAACAGAGCTGATGCAGAAAGCTGCTCGTTTAGGCGTAATTCTAGGTGAAAGTGCACCACAGGCCTGCCGCTCAGCCATTCAAGCATCTATGCAAAATTTAAACACCCTTATAGACACAGACTGTGCTAAAACCACATTTAATTATTTACTTGACTATCTACACCAAGAAAAAATTTGGGTCTATACACCCCATGGTCAACTCCATGAGTTACCACAAGGCGCAACTGTCGTCGACTTCGCTTATTCTGCCAGTTTATTTCTAGGCAATCATGCGATTGGTGCCAAAGTCGATGGAGAAGTAAAACCGCTTTCAACTGCACTAACCAGTGGTCAAGTCATTGAAGTTATTACTGACGTACTCGCAACGCCAAACCCAGATTGGCTCAGTTTTGTAAATACACAAAAAGCTCGTCGTGCCATTCAAAATATATTACGTGAACAAAGTACTGAAGAACAGCGCATGTTAGGCCAGCAAGCACTCACACGTGCATTTCGGTTATTTAATAAATCGACATCGGATATTACTCAAGAACAGTGGCAAAGCGTATTACAATGGCGACATATTGACTCAACTGACCGCTTATATGAGCAAATTGCAGTTGGCGACTTACTACCACAACTTGTTGCAAATCACTTGTTTGCAGATGAGGTTAAAAATTACAGCGAGTCATCTCGTCTCATTCAAGGGACTGAGGGTGTTGATGTAAAATATGCCAGATGTTGTAATCCTGTACTTGGTGACCCTATTCAAGGACACCTTTCACGTAGAGGACTCATCGTGCATCGTATACGCTGTAATAATCTACTCCATGAACAACACTTACACCCAGAAAGTATGATGTCTCTGTATTGGAATACAGAAAAAAGTGCTGATATTAATTTTTCTGCATTTTTATGCATTCATTTAAAAATGAATGATGAGCAAGTGTCTGAATTAATTTACCAATGCCGAAAATCTCAGATTGGGGTTGAGTTTGTTCACACACAAGATAAAAAAACTTACGTCAATATTGTGGTACATAACCGAAAAGAAATTGCGCATGTCATTCGAGATTTACGTATACACTTTGGCTTCCCACGCATACTCAGACAAGATATACCATTCAATGCTTTTGATGGTCAAAAAACCAGTACACTCTCTCACTCATAATATTTGAAAGGAGCTCAACATGAGCCGTAAAGTGATTCATAGTGACAATGCGCCTGCTGCAATTGGTACGTATTCACAAGCTATCCTTGTTGAAAACACACTCTATCTTTCTGGACAAATTGGCTTAGACCCAAAAACAATGGTGCTTGTAGAGGGCATTGAAGCACAAATCCGTCAAGTATTTGAAAATGTAAAAGCTGTCTGCGAAGCGGCTCAAGGGAGCCTTGCTGACATTGCCAAACTCAACATTTTTTTGACTGATTTATCTCACTTCCAATTGGTTAATCAAATTATGGGCGAGTACTTTGTTCAGCCATACCCTGCCCGTGCAGCCCTTGGTGTTGCAAGCCTACCTAAAGGAGCATTGGTTGAAATGGATGGTATTGTAATTATTGGCTAACCCAATCTGCTTAAATATTCCATTTGGGTTACCAAAATATGATAGGTAATGAAAGCAATCTGAAATCAGATTGCTTTTGTCATTTAATGTCACGACCTATAAGCCTTTTATATTCTAAAAGAAAAAATCTTGTTTTTCTAAATTATTATTTAGTCTGTTATCACACTTCACTTACTCATATTAAAAAACGATAAAACTACACCCAAAAAATGTCATTTATAAAACGAAGAACCTCCCCTCAGCTTTGCACTAGGTTTAGGCTTAACATAGGCATAGATATAAATCTTCAATGCAAGATTTAATGAAGATACGTCACATTGAGCAATACGACCGAACACCAAACTTAGACATAAAAACAATAAATAAAACATAAAACTTAAAAAAATAAATAATAAAAATATTAAAAACCAACTCCTTCTAGAAAATTAAATTAACTTAAGTCACTAATAATAAATAATTTATTTTAAAAAAACACAATAAAAAATTAAAGGAAAATAAATTAATGAAGTCTGAATCTTAAAATGATAATATGAAAATGATTATCAATTTACACAATGGTATGTCTGATATGTCTGCTTTGCACATTCAAAATTTGAGTAAAAAGTTTGGTCAACAAAATGCAGTCTACGATACCTCTTGGCAAGCCAAGCGTGGTGAAATTGTGTGTCTGCTCGGACACTCTGGCTGTGGAAAAACAACCATGCTACGGCTGATTGCTGGGCTAGAATCACCAAGTGCAGGACAGATTATGTTTGGAGATCGCATTTTATGGAGCAATACGCACCATGTTGCTGCCGAGCATCGTAACATTGGCCTTGTTTTTCAAGACTATGCTTTATTTCCACATTTAAATGTGTTTGAAAATATTAAGTTTGGTCTCAACCATTTTAAAAGAGAACAACAAAAACAAATTGCAGATGACGTACTCAAACACGTTTCACTTTCTCAACATGCAACAAAATATCCTCATATGCTTTCTGGTGGAGAACAACAACGTATTGCTTTAGCAAGAGCACTGGCGCCAAAGCCTGATGTTTTACTTATGGATGAGCCATTTTCAAACTTAGATCGCAGACTTAGAGATCGGATTCGCCAAGATACGCTAAGTATTTTAAGAGATCTTGGTACAACCACGATTATTGTCACACATGACCCAGAAGAAGCATTACATATTGCAGATCAAATTATTTTAATGCACGAAGGACAAATTATTCAAAGTGGTACACCACAGCAACTTTATGAGACACCAAATAGTTTATTTGCTGCAGAGTATTTTTCAGCGATCAACCAAATTCCCTGTGTTGTAAATCACAATGTATTAAAAAGCGCATGTGGTCAATTAGAGTTTAAATCTATCAACCCTGAACAACGTGTAGATCAGAGTACATCGCCTAACGCTAACTATCTTTACTGTTTTCGTCCTTATCATGTGACGCTCAGTGTAGAGCCACAAAACCAAGACAGCATACCTGTCACTGTGACTTCTAGCGATTACTTAGGGCATCAAATGTTAGTTAAAGTCCAGATCCATAGCACCTCATACATAATACATGCACAGGGTATATTTCACTGCCCAACCCATGTTGGACAAGCACTTTTTATGTGTATTCAACCTCAGCAAAGCTTTATTTTTGCTAAAGATTCAGCAACACCTTAACTTTAATTCCCTTTTCACCGCCATCAATATGAGCAAAAAGATGAAAAATACACTTAAACGTTACACTCTAGGTCACCTTGCTTTCATTACTTTGGCTTTAAGTTCAGGCTTACAGGCTAGTGAGGTCAACCTTTATACAACCCGAGAACCTGGGCTTATTCAGCCATTATTGAATGACTTTACTCAGTCAACAGGTGTAAAAGTAAATACAGTGTTTGTGAAAGAAGGTCTCGTAGAGCGTGTAAAAGTGGAAGGTCGCCGTTCACCTGCAGATATTTTGATGACCGTAGACTTTGGTAATCTAATTGACCTTGTAGAAAATGACTTGAGCCAGAAAGTAAATTCTAAAGTTTTAGATGCATCTATTCCTCCAACATTAAGATCTGCAAATGGTCATTGGTATGCTTTATCTATGCGAGCAAGAGCTGTATATGCATCAAAAGATCGTACGCACATCACTGCCATTAATTACGAAGATCTTGCCGATCCAAAATGGAAAGGCAAACTTTGTATTCGTTCAGGTGCTCACCCTTACAATACTGCACTCATTGCAGCTTATATTGCGCATCATGGCGAAGCCAAAGCTGAACAGTGGTTACGTGACGTCAAAGCGAATTTGGCTCGCTCCGCAAGTGGTGGTGACCGTGATGTTGCGCGTGACATTTTAGGTAATATCTGTGATCTTGGCATTGCAAATACCTATTATGTTGGCACCATGCGTAACGGTGATGATCGTCAAAAAAGTTGGTCAAATGCTATTCATGTTGTACTCCCTACCTTTAAAAATGGCGGTACACACGTTAATGTCACTGGCGCAGTATTAGCAAAATATTCACCAAACCGTAAAGAGGCTGTGCAATTACTTGAATTCCTTGCATCAACACGTGGACAAGCAATATATGCACAAAGTGGCTATGAATACCCTGTCAATGTATCAGCACAAATTGACCCAATGATTGCAAGTTTTGGTCCACTTAAAATTGATAACCTTCGCTTAAATGACATTGCTAAATACCGCAAAGCTGCCAGTCGCCTGGTTGAAAAAGTTCAATTTGATCACTAAACAAAACGCACCAACTTCGCTACGATCTATATGACATAGCGAAGTTCTTTTTTTTCATCTAGCTCATTTTAGTGTGTCCTATGCAAAGTCATTCCCCATCTACTATTCAATTTAAGTTTGGCTTTTGGTTAAGTTGCCTATTTGCACTACTCGCTTGTTTGCCAGTCATTGCGTTAGTGTGGACAGCATGGCAAGGGGACCCTGAAATTTGGTCACATTTAATTCAATATACAATTCCACCCACACTCATAAATACCTGTATTTTACTATTCGGGGTTGGGGTACTTACAATTTTTATGGGTACAAGTACTGCATGGTTGGTCACTGCTTATGATTTTAAAGGTCGAGGGATTCTAGACTGGGCGTTATTACTCCCCCTTGCGGTACCCACTTATATTATTGCCTATAGCTACATTGATCTTTTGCATCCTATTGGACCCGTACAAACATTCCTTAAAGTTACGTTTAATATTCAGCATGCCAATGCCTTTATTCCGAATATTCGTAGCTTATGGGGCTGTATATTCTTACTCAGCTTTGTCCTTTATCCTTATGTTTACCTCAGTACTCGTGCATTATTTATGATGCAGTCTGCAAGCTTTATAGACGCATCTAGAACCTTAGGCTTTGGTCCCATTCGACTTTTTTATCGGGTCGCCATTCCTTTAGCTCGCCCTGCAATTGCTGTAGGAGCAAGTCTTGCACTCATGGAAACGATTAATGATGTGGGTGCAACCGAATTTTTAGGGGTAAAAACACTAACGCTTTCAATTTACTCAACATGGGTGAATCAATCCAACTTGGCAGGTGCTGCTCAAATTGCGATATTCATGTTAGTAATTATTACCTGCCTTGTATTGTCCGAACGGATAGGTCGACGTAAACAGCGTTACCATGTCGCTTCACAGCGCAGTCAAGTGATGACACCCATTAAACTCACCGCATACAAAGGTTTTATCTTTTTTTGTATGGGTTCTATTCCTATATTATTTGGCTTTATTATTCCTACAAGCTATCTCGCTGTCGAAGCATTTAAACGCATACAATTTAATGGCTTTTCAAATCAATTACTACAAGTATCGTTTAACACACTCACCTTATCTCTACTTGCAACATGTGTAACTTTAGTGATTGGTTTCATTCTCAGCAGTACCATGCGATTTACAGGAAAAATGATGCTTGGCCGTATTGCAAGTCTTGGTTATGCCATACCGGGTACAGTATTAGCAATCGGCCTCATGCTGGCGCTTGGATTTATAGATCGTACAATCGGTGACTTTTTAGAATTTAAAATGGGGATTCCTACTGGCTTACTTTTTTTAGGTACAACGTTCACCGTGATTTATGCTTATAGTACTCGTTTTTTAGCGATTGCTATTGGAAATACAGAAGCCGGCTATGACAGGATCAGCCCAAGCTTAGACGATGCTGCACGTACTCTAAAATGCTCACCCATCACTATTTTAGGAAAAATTCATCTTCCGTTATTACGACCTGCTTTAATGTCTGCAGCACTACTCATTTTTGTTGACTGTATGAAAGAACTTCCCGCAACTTTATTACTACGCCCCATGAATTTAGATACATTGGCCACTTTTTTATATGCTGAAGCCTCTCGAGGCACATACGAAGATGGTGCGATTGCAGCCCTACTTATTGTATTGGTTGGCTTACTGCCTGTGATTTTATTGGCTTATGTCAGCAAAAAACGCTAATTGATTATTTGATACAACAGGTTATCGCCTGTTCAATTCGATAAATATCAATTAATTTTCGACTTTTACATTCACGCCGTAGTTAAAATTTATGCTACACATGTAGAAATAATAACTTGACTTCTAGACTTCATTTTTTGCATTGGATACGGACGAATATAACTACAAAAACGATCTTGACAATCGATAATAATTATCAATAATATAACCATTCTCAAATAAATGTGAGTTCATCTCATGTACGTATGCTTGTGCCGAGGCATCACAGACCAAGATATTAAAGATGCTGTACAAAACGGTGCAGAAACTTTTCGTGAAATACGTGATCAACTTGATATTGCAACATGCTGTGGTCGCTGTGCACCAGAAGCAAAAAGTATTCTTCGTGAAGAGCTTTCAGAAATTGCTGCACGTATCTCGGTTGCAGCTTAAACTCAAAAAAACATGAGCTTTGCTACTTACCGCTTCAAATCAAATACTGTATATAATTGTTTTTGATTATGATTTCCATTTGCTGTTCAAAAAACAACTCGCTTTGCCTGCCTCGCTTCGTTAGCATAGACACTATAGATTGCCTTGTATTGAAATAAGGCGCCCAAAATTGTGTGGAGTATGTGAAATGAAAGGCAATCGTGACGTTATTAATCAGCTTAATCAAGTGTTGTATCATCACCTCACTGCAATAAACCAGTATTTTCTACACTCTCGCATGTTTAATGACTGGGGCATTGAAAAATTGGGGGTTGCTGAATACAAAGAATCAATTCGTCAAATGAAACATGCTGATAAAGTCATTGCGCGTATTCTATTTTTAGAGGGTTTACCTAATCTGCAACATTTAGGAAAGCTTTATATCGGACAACATACATTAGAAGTACTACAGTGCGACGTACGTAAAGTAAAAGAAAACATTGAAGCTTTAGTACAATGTGTGAAAATCGCTGAAGAAAAACAAGACTATGTGACTCGTGATTTCATACAAGAAATTTTAGAGTCTGAAGAAGAATACTTAGATTGGGCAGATACACAAATTGATCTGACCGGAACGGTAAGTATTGAAAATTATATTCAAAGCAATTTAAACAAATAAAGCATAAAAAAGCGCATTAAAAAAATGCGCTTTTTTATATTAAGGCCGTTTATCTAATTGATCGACTCTATAATTGACACGGTATAGCCCTTTAATCAGCCGCAACTGATGCTCTGCCTGTTGTTGTTGATTATTAAACGCTAGAAGCTGTGCATATTTATACAAATCATACTCTGTTGGCGATACTTTTACCGCATTGTGAAATTGTTGTAATTGTTCAGGTGTAAGCTGACTAAAGCGGTTTAATGCATACCAACTGCAACGAGCCTTATACTCTGTCAATACAATGATTTGGCTGTTCGGTATTTTACTTAAGCCACTTTCTGCCCGCTTCTTGGCGTAAGATAGCTCGTCTACAGCAACAATATAATCACGCCAAATTAAGCCGTACAACAATATAGACAGTACGAGAAAACTGGTGTTAAACCATGATTTCATTAAAAATACTTTCTGATCAATCACATCTGACTGAATAACACCGAGCAAAAATGCGCTTGGAAATAGAAAATAAGCATAATTTTGTGGAAACTCTAACATTGCATGAATCATGACTGATAAGACCATCAATGATGCAATTAAATTTTCCTTAGAGCGAACCACTTGATTCAGCTTAAACAACCAATACGAAATATATGCAATCATTGCAGTACCAATTGGCACACCATTCCAAACAAATAATTCTAAAATAAAGTTATGTGCACTATTGGTTCGCTCACTATGCACAATAAAATCTGCACCAACAAGCTGTGCAATACTGGTTTGATTCCAACCATAACCCCACCACGGTTGCTCACGAATGGCATACAACATTTGTGCCCATATACCAAATCGGGAATGGCTTGAATTTGCACGTTGCACCACATCAACCATTTGAGCTTGAGACAAGCCCAGCTGTACTAGCCAACCATTTAAAATAGGTAGCCACAGCAAGCTGTTTAGGTAGAGTAACAACCAGAAAGCCAAGTGCTTATATGTTAGACGATAATCATCATGTTTATATTTATAGAGAACATAAGCAGTTAAAACAACACAAGCAATCCAAGGTGTTCTAGACTGCGTTAAAGCAATTGTAAAGATAATTAGGCTGGCTATAACTGCCATAATTAAGCCATGTAAAACACGCTTTTCAAATAAATACCACGTGGCAAATACGCTCATGAGCAAAAATGTAGCAAAGTTATTTGGCTGTGCAAAATTTGCATACGGTCGGTTACCCCGAAGCTGCATAATACCCCAAAGGTTTTTCTCTAAATCTAACCACTGTAGCAATGCAATACCACAGCTCACTACAGCCACAGCACATATTAAAATCGATAACGGCATTAAAATACGAGCCTTACCATATTCTTTCGCAATATTATAGCCGAGCACTACACTCATACCAAAGCCAAGCAAATAGCATGCACTTAAAAGTGCTTTGCTAAAATAGAGCTCTATACCCAAAGACCACTGTAGTAAAGGTATACTGACCACAAATAGCCATAACAACTGAAATTTTGGGCACTGTAAAGGTCGCTCTATATATGCAGCGAATAGGCAAAAAACACTTGCATAAGTCAACATTTCACTAGAAAACGTAAGCCATGGCGTATAGTGATCAGGTGACAACCAAGCCAAGCCCAATAAAATAGCTGCAAGTATAAAAAGAAAACGTGGCATGTGATTAAAAATGCGAAAAATAAAGTAGCGATTATAAATAATTTTGGCGCACACAACTGTAATAAAAAATATTTATATCAATCATAGTACATTAAAATTTACTTAAAATATCAATATATTGACTAAACACAACACATAACAAGAAAGCAAATACTTATAATGAAATAAAGACAACGAGGAAATTTTTCAATGAACAAAAAATATCTGTTAATTTGTGTTTTACCTTTTTTACTGCCTGCATGCCAAAGCCTACCACAACATCATACAGTCCAACACACTATGCATAACACTCAAAAGAATACAGCAAATTTACATCAAACACTCTCTGACTACACATGGTCTTATCAAGCCCAAAAGAACCTACCAGATATCCGTATTAATTTTGATAAAGACCAAACTTTCAGTATATCAACAGGCTGTAACCAACAAGGTGGCTCATGGCAGCTATCAGGCCAAGCTATAACGACTTCTGTACTGCGCTCAACCATGATGATGTGTAGTCCACAACTCATGCTTCAAGAAAAGCAATCAGCAGACTTATTTGGCCAATCACAACTGAATGTACAAGTGAATTTCGATGAAAAAGAGATACCACAGTTACAAATTACAGATAAGAATGGAAAAACATATCAGTTTCAAGGGCACATAAAACCTGAAGCACAATATAAATCTGAAGCAGAGATTATTTTTCTAGATATTGCACCAACGACTAAACCATGTTCGGGCAATCCAAATACATCATGTCTTCAAGTGAAAGAAATTAAATATAACGATCAGGGAATACAAACGTATATTGATCAAGATTGGAAAACTCTACCCGAGAGCATACAAGGTTATCAGCATGATCCTAAAGTAAAAAAAACGATACGGGTTAAACGCTTTCATAATAAAGATAACGCCCCTCAATTTATCTATATTTATGATATGACTGTACAACAAGAAATGATTCATCCTTAAAAATATCGCGTGTGGTGACTGTATAGTCATATTTACCAATACTGTCACCTCACCACTGTTTGGAGTACATTTAGTCAATGATTCTTTAATACGCCATACCCATATTTAAATTACAAAAGCAATAAAAGGATATTTATGAAAAATTAAACCGTGTTATTTGTAAATATAAGCCTTAGAAATAGCATTTTCAGTGTCTACTGATGCTACTACACATACTACACACCATAAATATAGCTGACTTTAAAATTGAATTGATTGTTTTCTATTTTTTGAGTCTAAATACTCGTGCAATAAAATATAAAAAGAATTTATTTATTAATCATCATTTCTAAAACTATCCATTAAATATTTACTTCTTCAAAACATACCTCTTAGATTGAATAAGTATAATCTTCTTTAAATAAAAGACAAACTAGTTCACTTTATTTAAATAAAAAGCTAAAAGGCAAACATAATAAAAATTAAAATTGAGCTTTTAATAAACATGATGTCAACTTAATAATAATTTTTTATTGAATCCTACATAAAAAAATCTCATAAGTAATGATACTCAAACGCATTTTAAAATAAATCTAATTAAAAATATAATGGCTTTAATGACGAGATACTTAAAAAAAAACATTTATTTATTTGAAAAAAACATTTATATGAATCATCATACTATGTATTAAATATATGTATATCTGTAAGTTTTTCTAATTTATTGAAAAACTAAATAAAAATATAGTTATAGGTAAAGCGTATGTTAATCCAGTTGTGCTATACAAGTAAAAGAGAAGAATCTGGTGATCTACTTTCTGATCTCAGTCAGATTTTAACGTCAGCTATGCGTTTTAATCAAAAACACAATATTTGTGGTGTTTTATACTATGCAAATAACTCCTTTTTTCAATGTTTAGAAGGTGAAAAAGAGTCAGTAGAAAAAACGTTTGAACGCATACAGCAAGATCAACGACATAAAGCACTACATGTTGTTTCAACAAAAGAAGTATTTGAAGTAAATTTCAGTCAGTGGTCTATGAAGTATGTGCAAAAAAATAAAGCAGTCGATTTATTTTTTAAGCAACGTGGTTTTGATTATTTTAGACCTGAGAGACTAACAGAAACGGACTACAATGAACTCGTAAACTGCCTAATTAGTGCAGAAAATACAGCCGTGGATCAACAAGACCCTAAAGAGAGTAATAACAAGGGTTATAAACGTGGGTATGTTAATTATATATCATAATTAACATGGTTTTTGTCCTTGCTTACGCCAACTATCTTCAACGGTGCTATACTGCCCCCGAATTACCCCATATCAACTCACTTTAATTTCGGAGGATAAAGACATGCTTACAGCACTCATTACCCTAAAAGCTAAAGATGACAGCCATATGTTGTGCTTTGAAAAAGTTGAAGAAATCGAAAAAAGTCATCATTATAGTATATGGATTAACCGCAATAGTTCAGAGATCGTTAATCCAAGCCTTTATCCTATGTTTAATAAAATGACTAGAAATCAATTAATTATTCTCAATTACATTGAATACAAAGTCACTGAAGTAAGCCAACTTATTGCTCAGTACTAATTAAGCTTAGTGCAATATCATTACAATAACACACCTATTTTTGTGTACTTCTAAAGCATGTAAATATTTTTATAATCTAGACCCGTATCTAAAATTTTAGAAGTACATACATTTATATATTAAGTCGTATTAATCTTATTTGACTATGTTTGAATCATATTATGGCCGAAGGTAATTAAATATTACCGTGAATAAATATTCGCTTTTTTGTACCAGTAATAAATCATGGAAGTAAATAAACATCATTCCCTCTCATTTTTTATTGCTTAGAATTTCATAGCATCAATTTATGCTTAAGTCATGACTCTTGCTCTAGTAAAAAGATGATGAAAGTGGCATGTAAATACTTAAACTTACCAAAGATATAACACATAGGTTAAGGTTATTGTATATTTTTATAGGCAACAAAAAAGGCTCAATTCGATAAGAATTAAGCCTTTAATGAGTATCCAACACTGCAATTTATTGCACTATTGGTGCGGAAGGGGGGACTTGAACCCCCACGCCCGAAAGCACTACCACCTCAAGGTAGCGTGTCTACCAATTCCACCACCACCGCATTTGCAGGCATTTTATTCCTTTCATTAAGAAAAGAAAAGTACCTTGGCCAAATTAATTGGCTGTTTTTGATGTATTTGTCGAATTAACACCCGAATTAGGTGCTGGCGCAGTGACAGGTGCCTGATGATCTGGGACTAGACTATAAGCATCTGCAGTCTGTTTTTTCGCAAACACGGCTAACGTAATACTTGTAACAAAGAAGAGTGCTGTCAAAATACCTGTTAATCGCGTAAGGAAGTTACCAGAGCCAGATGCCCCAAAAACTGTAGCTGCACCGGCGCCGCCAAAAGAAGCACCTGCATCTGCACCCTTACCATGTTGTACTAGAACCAAGACAATCATACCAACTGCCAACAAAACATGTACAACAAGCACAAATGTTTGCATGAACTCACCTTACCTTATTTTTTACCTGCAAAAGATGCTGCAATCTTATAAAAAGACGTAGCACTAAGAGATGCACCACCTACAAGGGCACCATTAATATCTGGGCATGCCGCAAAGTCTGCTGCATTTTCAGGCTTAACACTACCGCCATATAAAATTGCAACACGATCACTTGCAGCTGTAATTTGCTTTAAACCTTCACGAATTTTTGCGTGCATTGCTTGGGCATCATCAGCAGATGCTGTTTTACCCGTACCAATTGCCCAGATCGGTTCATACGCAATAATGATACGATCTTCCCACTGATCTGCACTCACAACTGGAACAATATCTTTCACTTGTTGCAAGACAACAGCTTCAGCTTCACCATTTTCTCGTTGTGCCAAACTTTCACCAACACAGTAAACCACAGTTAAACCGGCGTCTAAAGCATGTTTAATTTTAGCACATAAAATTTGTGTGTCATCACCAAGTAATTCACGACGCTCTGAATGCCCTACCAACACATAAGATACATGTGCATCCTGTAATAACTGTGCACTAATATCACCCGTGTAAGCGCCCGTACCTGGAAAACGTGATACATCTTGTGCAACAACGTGTACAGTACGATTATAGCCAGTAAAGTTTTCTTTGAGCGAAATTAATGAAAGATACGTTGGCGCAACTGCAATATTACACTGTTGCTGTGCAATTGGTGCCAATTGTAGACATTGGTTAAATTGTTGGGCCCATTTTTGAACGTCGGCAGTCGCGGGATTCATTTTCCAATTCCCAATGACCCAAGGTACAATTGTTGATACTGACATTGCAAACACCCTATTTATAGTTAGTTAAATATATGTGCTTATTTTACACACTTTTTTTTATTTTGCCTTTTTTTTTGCAACTTGCTATCTTGAAAAAGATATTTACCTGTAATATGGATACAACAAATATCGCTTAAGCTACGAACAGTTAGTTTATTTATTTAGATATTTAATCGCCTATTTTATTTATTGCCTCTATGGCTAAAACGATATCGGGCAGTGCTCATGACCAATTCTCCTATACCCTCTCAACTGAGTGGCTTTATGCTCACTTTAGTAAATGACGGACACTTTTCAGAAGAAACGCTGAGAGAGTGTTTGGCTCAGGCTAAAAAAATTGATATCGATTTTGTTCGATATTTAGTCGACTATAAAAGTTTTTCTCCTAAAACTTTAGCTCAAACCTTTGCTAAAGCATTTAATCTGCCTTTATTTGATTTATTTTCTTTCAGATTTGAAGAATTACCCCATGATGCGCTTGATGCCGAATTGGTAGCATCTCATCATATTTTACCGCTGATAAAAGACAGTAAACGCTTTGTAATTGCGATTAGTAATCCAGAGTACATTGAAACTCTAGAAAAGCTACTTTATCAAAATGATATTGAAGCGAAAAAGTTTCGTACAATGGAAGGCGTGGTAAGTATCCAAAATGATAGTTATATTAAGCCCACATGGATCATTGTCGAACATAATAAACTTCAATACTTAGTTCAACAAAATGAGCAAAATCAGAAGATTGAAGATGAGGATCTCACCGAAGAAGAGCAACAGATTCGGCAAGAGAAACAACTTAAAGGCGATGAGCTTAAGTTTGATTTTGAGCCGTTTAGAAATAAAGATAATCCTAACGAACTACCTATCATAAAGTACGTTAATGCACTACTTTTTGATGCAATTCGTTTAAAAGCATCTGACTTACACTTTGAACCCTATGAAAAATCATACAGAGTACGCTACCGTATTGATGGCATTTTACGCGAAATTGCAAACCCTCCAGTTGATGAAGCAAACCGGATTTCTTCGCGATTAAAAGTCATGTCACAAATGGACATTTCTGAAAAAAGAATGCCACAAGATGGCCGTATTAAACTCAAAGTGGCTGAAGATAAAGCGATTGATTTTCGTGTAAACTCATTGCCTACTCTATTTGGTGAAAAAATTGTACTGCGGATTTTAGATCCTTCAAGTGCCATGTTGGGTATTGATGTTTTAGGCTATGAACCTGCACAAAAAAAACTATTTTTAGATGCACTACATCAACCACAAGGTATGGTGCTCATCACAGGGCCGACAGGGTCAGGAAAAACGGTTTCGCTATACACTGGCTTAAATATTTTAAATACCGAAAGTGCAAATATTTCAACAGCAGAAGACCCAGTAGAGATTAACTTAGAAGGGATTAACCAAGTCAACGTCAATGCTAAAGTTGGACTTAACTTTGCCACAGCACTACGTTCTTTTCTACGTCAAGATCCAGATATTATTATGGTGGGGGAGATTCGTGACATAGAAACTGCAGAAATTGCAATTAAGGCAGCCCAAACAGGTCATATGGTTTTATCTACGTTGCATACCAATAGCGCACCTGAAACACTTACTCGACTGCGTAATATGGGCGTTCCCTCTTTTAATATTGCAACGTCAGTTAACTTGGTTATTGCGCAACGTTTGGTTCGGAAACTGTGTTCACGCTGTAAAAGGCCAATCAACATTCCAAACAAAAGCCTGTTAGAATTAGGCTTTACCAATGATGACCTGACACAAAAATCTGTCACTATCTTTGAAGCCGTGGGGTGCTCCGAATGTAGAGACGGTTATAAAGGTCGATTGGGCGTATATGAAGTGATGAAAATCACCCCAGAAATTGCTCAACTGATTATGGAAGATGCAAATTCACTTCAAATTGCAAAAAAAGCACAAGAATTGGGTTTTAACAATTTACGTCGCTCTGGCTTAAACAAAGTTATGCAAGGTCTCACCACACTGCAAGAAGTTAACCGTGTTACCAATGAGTGACCAATACAACATATGAGATAAACATGGCAGCAAATGCAGAAAAGCTACAAACTTTTTCTTACGTTGGAGTAGATAGAAAAGGGGCTAAAATTACTGGTGAGTTAACCGCAAAAAATATGGCGTTAGCCAAAGCGAGTTTACGCAAACAAGGAATTAATGTCTCAAAAATCAATCCTAAACGAAAAGATTTACTTGAAGGCGTCTTTAAAAAAGGAATTTCTACACTAGATATTACTATTTTTACACGCCAATTGGCCACCATGATGAAAGCTGGTGTACCTTTAGTACAAAGTTTTGAAATTGTTGCAGGTGGGCTTGAAAACCCAAGTATGCGTGACATTGTGCTTGGTATTAAAAATGAAGTAGAAAATGGGAGCACTTTTGCTCAAGCATTACAAAAATATCCTAAATATTTTGATCAACTATTTTGTGCTTTAGTCGAAGCAGGCGAGCAATCTGGTGCGCTTGAAACCATGCTTGACCGTGTTGCAATCTACAAAGAAAAAAGCGAACAGTTGAAGCAAAAAATTAAAAAAGCTGTTAAATATCCAATCAGTGTCATTGTTGTCGCATTCATTGTTACTATTATTTTGATGGTAAAAGTAGTTCCTGTGTTCCAAGGCTTATTTTCATCCTTTGGTGCAGAGTTACCGGCATTTACTCAAATGGTGGTTAATATGTCAAATTGGATGCAGTCATATTGGTATATTTTAATTGGTGCTATTATAGCCAGTGTGATTGGCATTTCACAAAGCTACAAACGCAGTCAGGGCTTACGTAACCGTATCGATCACTTGGTACTTAAACTCCCTATTTTTGGTGGTTTGATCTACAAATCTATTATTGCTCGTTATAGTCGTACGCTAGCCACTACTTTTGCTGCAGGCGTACCGCTGATTGATGCTTTAGAATCTACAGCAAGAGCAACCAACAATATTGTTTATGAAACTGCTGTGATGCGTATTCGAGATGATGTTGCTTCAGGTCAACAACTTCAGTTTTCTATGCGTCAGACTGAACGTTTTCCATCTATGGCCATTCAAATGGTTGCAATTGGTGAAGAGTCGGGTGCACTAGATGCCATGTTGGATAAGGTTGCGACCTACTATGAAGAAGAAGTCGATAATGCAGTCGATGGTTTAACCTCTATGATGGAACCACTGATTATGGCAGTTTTGGGTGTATTGGTTGGTGGTCTTGTCGTTGCGATGTATCTGCCAATTTTCCAAATGGGTTCGGTGGTGTAGTGAGTGATTTAATAGATTTATTAAACCAAAACAGCATACTTTTTTATACTGCTACTGCTGTTATAAGCTTGTGTATCGGTAGCTTTTTGAATGTTGTGATTTTTAGAACGCCAAAAATGATGGAGCAAGCATGGCAAAATGAATGCAAAATGCTCCTTCACCCAAATGAACCGATCATTGAGCATGAAAAGCTCAGTTTAAACACGCCACGCTCACACTGTCGTGGCTGTAAAGCACTGATTCATTGGTATCAAAATATTCCACTAGTCAGTTGGTTAGTGCTTCGGGGAAAATGTTCAAACTGCCATGAACCCATTAGCATCCGATATCCTTTCATAGAACTACTGACCTGCATATGTTCTGTCGTTATTGCTTACAGCTTTGGCCCAAGCTTACACATGATATTTGCACTGATCTTTACCTGGCTACTCATCACACTGTCTTTTATTGACTTTGATACCCAATACCTGCCAGATCGTTTTACCTTTACCCTACTCGGTCTTGGTTTAGCCGCAAATAGTATGCAACTGTTTGTTAGCCCCGTCAGTGCGATTTGGGGTGCAATTATTGGCTTTTTATGTTTATGGGTCGTGTGTGTGATGTATAAAATCATTACAGGTAAAGATGGTATGGGCTATGGTGACTTTAAGCTTTTGGCTGCTTTAGGTGCGTGTTTAGGGCCACTGATGTTACCACTCATTATTTTACTTTCATCTTTGTTAGGCTCAATTATTGGTATTATCTTAATGAAGAAAAGAAAAGAAAGTCTTCCTTTTGCTTTTGGCCCATATATTGCGTTAGCAGGTTGGATCGCTTTAATTTGGGGCAATCAAATTATGCAAATCTATTTGGGTAGCTATTAATGTCCAGCCTCACCATTGGTCTAACAGGTGGTATTGGCAGTGGTAAAACTGTGGCCAGTGATTGGTTTGCCACACAAGGTATTACTGTAGTAGATGCAGATATTGTTGCCCGAAAAGTTGTAGAGGTCGGACAACCTGCATTAGTTGAAATAGCGCATGTATTTGGTCAGCAGGTCATTCTAGCGGATGGATCACTACATCGCGCATATTTACGAGAACTTATTTTTAATAGTACTCATGCAAAAAAACAACTTGAACAAATTACTCATCCGATAATTCGGGCTGAAATCATTCAACAACTCGCTCAAGCACATAGTCCATATTGTATTTTAGTATCACCGTTACTCTTTGAAACTGATCAACATCAACTGGTGCAAAGAACCTTACTGATTGACACTTCTGAAGAACTACAACAACAACGTGCTTCAGCACGAGACCAACAATCAATAGAAAAAATTAGTCAAATTATTTCAGCACAAATGCCGCGACAAGAAAAACAACAACGCGCCAACGATATTGTATTAAATACAGGTGTAATTGAGCAACTATATGCTCAATTACAACCACTACACCAACACTATTTGACGCTAGTGAGCATGTAAACGTTGACGGCAAGCTTCATACAAAGCCATGCCGGTTGCAACGCTCACATTTAAACTTTGTAAGTTACCCGCCATTGGAATATATGCTTTCTCATCACACTGTGCTTGAGTAATTGGGCGTAAACCTGTGTCTTCTGCACCCATTACAATAACAAGTGCACCAGACAAATCACAGGCTTGAATTGGCTTGGCTTGTTCATCAAGCATCGTACCCACCACGCGGTAAAAAGCGGTCTCTTTTAAATGGGCCAATGTCCTTGCCAAATTCGTTACTTGAATAAACTGTACTTTTTCCGCACCACCTGCAGCTACTTTTCGTGCTGTTGGGGTCAGACTCGCAGAACGATCACGCGAAACAATGACGGCTTGCACACCCATAGCGGCGGCCGTACGAATACATGCACCCAAGTTATGTGGGTCTGTGACTTGATCAAGTGCCAACAATAAAGCCTGTGGCTCTTTCTTAATCAGCTGATCTAAATCTTTTTCATTTAAAGTTTGTTGCGGTCGCACAGCAGCAACGACACCTTGGTGATAAGGTAGGCCTGCCATTTTTTCTAAATTATCACGACTCGCCTTTTGTACGCTAATGCCAAAAGGTTCTGCCAAACTTAAAAGGTGTTGTAACCGCTGATCATCTCGCCCTTTTAAGGTGAATAGCGTTAGCACACGCTCAGGTTCTAACTCCAATAAAGATTCAACAGAGTGAACACCATAATAATATTCTGGCTTTGCCATGATGCAGTGACCTCAAATTTAAAAAATAAAATCCTGTAAAGTAAGTGACTTTACAGGATAAAAGTATGCGCCATTTTAGCTGATTTTAACCTATTTAGCGAAGCCTAACCTTCTAAATGACAGACATAATCTATTACTTGGTCTGTTTCAATTTTAAATGTGCTTTCACCGGGCACATAGAAAGACTGCCCTGCACGGAATAATTCTGCTTGTTCATTGCCTGCAATGCGTACACGGCATTCACCAGAAATAATTTCCATACGCTCTGGTACATGTGTTTCAAATGTTAATGCTTGATCGCTGGGTAAAATCACACCTAACGTTTTTTTAGTACCATCTTCAAATTGCACCGTGTGGCTTACACATAAACCATTAAAATAAACATTAGATTTTTTGACCACAGATACATAATCGAACTGAACTGACATCTTTTTTTCCACCCTATGATTAATATGTTATGCCAATTAATATATTTATTTACTTACAACAACCATGCCATATTGATATGGTTTTATCTACTTATATTCGTAAATTTATCGCAAAACCATGACAGCAATATTGTAGTATTCGTATAATCTACTGATAAAATAGATTGGTCGTATATATTTTTTCAGTATTCTATTTTATATGATACTTTTTAGTGCAACTGGCATCACTAAATGCCACGTAAAATAACACTTCGCACATGATGGATGCGTATATGCTCACACATTTAACACTTATCAATTTTGCTTTAGCCAAACATTTGGCCTTAGATATTGCATCAGGATTTAATGTTTTAACAGGTGAGACCGGTGCAGGTAAATCATTACTGCTAGATGCACTGTCTGCATGTCTAGGCGAGCGCACAGATGCAGGACTAGTCCGCTTTGGTACAGAAAAGGCAGATGTAACTGCAGTATTTAGCTGTAAAAAAAACTCTCCCGAAGCCATATGGCTTAACCAGAAGGAACTTGACGATGACTCAGGTGAAATTCACTTGCGTCGTGTTATTTTTGCCACAGGTCGCAGTAAAGCATGGGTCAACGGTCGCCCGACCAGTTTAACGGAACTTAAAGAGCTTGGTCGACTGTTAGTTCAACTCTATAGCCAACACAGCCAACAACAGCTACTCGCTCCGCCTTACCCTAAACAATGGCTTGACCACGTACACCAATTTGCACAACCTGCTCAAGCTGTTCGCCAAGCCTATACTTTATGGCAAAAAACCATTCGTCAACACCAAGATGCATTGGCTGCACAAACCTCTAGACAGCAACGCATTGAACAATTAGAAATCCAGATTGAAGAACTAGAAACCATTTCAGAAAAGAACTATAGCGAAATCGAGCAAGAATTTGACCGATTTAGCCATCATGAAGCCATTATGCAAGACACGGCTTATGGTTTAAATGTACTAGATGAAGATGAGCAAAATATTACTCAAACACTAGCAAGTGTGGTCAAACGCTTAGAAGCTCATGCAGGGCGCAGTAACGAATTGCAAGACATTTATATCAGTTTAAGCAATGCACAAAGTGAAATTAATGATGCCGCTTTAGCCATACGCCAGTTTATTGACAAACAAAGTTTCAATCCTGAACGCATGGAACAGCTTAACCATGAGCTAGAAGTATTCCACCGTTTAGCACGTAAATACCGCACTCAACCTGAACAGTTAAAAATGCAATACCTGAGTGACCAAAAGCAACTTGATGCACTTTTGCAACAAGAAGACCCAACTACTTTGGCCACTTTGGTGACTGAGCTTGAGGCAGATTTCTTTGAAAAAGCACGTCATTTAGACAAAATCCGCCAAGAAGCAGCACCACGTTTAGCTCAGCAGCTCACAGCACAAATCAAAACATTGGCCTTACCAGAAGCCTATTTTGAGTTTAAGTTTGAACCTTTAGAGCAGGCCAACACAGAAGGACTCAGCAATATTCAATTGCTCTTTACTGCCAATAAAGGCATACCTGCCCAACCTTTAGCAAAAGTCGCTTCGGGCGGTGAATTATCTCGCATCGCATTGGTTATGCAGGTCATGAATGCTGAACGCACTGAAGCTGAAATGATTGTATTTGATGAAATAGATGTAGGTATTAGTGGTGGCACTGCTGAAATTGTTGGCCGTTTGCTCAGTAAACTAGCGCAACACGTACAAATTTTATGTATTACCCACCAAGCACAGGTGGCTGCACAATCTGACCAGCATTTATTTGTACAAAAGCAACAAACAGACCCTGCAAGTAGTACCATTTTTCAACTTAATGAAGAACAATGTATACATGAGTTGGCACGAATGACGGGTGGTATAGAAATTAATCAAACCACCTTACAACATGCCAAACAACTTCGCGCACTCAAGTTTCAAACACAAAAATAACTGTACACGCTTGGCGTATAGAAGATGTTCTTGTATGTTAGAGCCTCTACCCATTGACTATGTAACACCTTTGGAGCACATTTTAGGTGACAAAACAATATTTAACACATCGTTGTTTAATTGCACCACCCGGTATGCACGATGATACTTTTGCAAATACAGTCATTTATCTAGCACGCCATGATGCAGATGGTGCTCAAGGTATCGTATTAAATCAACCCAGTAATATTGAAATTAGAGAGCTACTGAATGACCTAGACATTGATGCGGATCATGTCAATCCACATGCTGTTTTACAAGGTGGACCTTTACGCCCTGAGGCAGGTTTTGTATTACACACAGGCCAACCCACATGGCACTCTTCAATTGCGATTGGTGAAAATGTCTGCATCACCACCAGCAAAGATATTTTAGATGCGATTGCCCATAACGAAGGCGTAGACAATTACCAAATTGCTCTAGGGTATGCAAGCTGGCAAAAAGATCAACTTGAAGCTGAAATTGCCCGTGGCGATTGGCTCATTTGTGAGTCAGATATGGACTTAATTTTTAATTTAGATTATACCGAACGACTTGGTGCAGCTTACCGAAAAATTGGTGTAGATCCTACTCGCCTTTCAGTAGAGATTGGTCATGCCTAATTCAGTCAACAGTATTATGGCCTTTGACTTCGGTACGCAAAAAATGGGCATGGCAATTGGCCAAAGTCGTATACAGTCGAGTACACCCTTGGCACAATTCCCCATGAAAGATGGAATTCCTCAATGGGAACAGCTACTTAAAATTGTTAAAGAATGGCAACCTGAATTATTTTTGGTCGGTTTACCACTCAACATGGATGATAGCGAATCCGATTTATCACTCAGAGCTCGAAAATTTGCACGGCGTTTACGCCACCAAACCAACATCGAAACCTATATGGTAGATGAGCGCTTAACAACACGTAGTGCGCGTGAGCAACTCGAGGGCTATCAGAAGCAAGGGCGAGGTAAAACCCTATCTGCCGACAGCCTTGCAGCTGCTATTTTGATTGAAAATTGGTATGAGTACCCAACGCCTATCAAACCATAAAGTGAGTATTACTTCTGTGCCGTAGGTAAAATTCTTACGGTTGCTGTTCTACCTGCCACAAATGTCATTAAATTTTTAGGTTCTTCATCTAACATAATTTTCACAGGTATACGTTGTGCCAAACGCACCCACGTAAAAGTTGGATTCACATTGGCCAACAGTGAACTACTTGCACTACGCTCACGGTCTTCAATACCCGATGCAATGCCTTGCACATGACCTTTGATGGCATGTTGATCGCCCATAAGTTCAATACTGGCTTGATCACCCACATGTATTTTACTCAGTTTAGTTTCTTCAAAATAACCCACCACATATAACTGCTTACGATCGACCATGGCAGCAACGGCCTGCCCGACTTTTACATAATCACCCACACGCATATCAAAATTAGACAATGTACCGTCAGCAGGAGCCACCACCGAAGAACGCTGTAAATTCAATGTTGCTAAATTTAAATTACTTTGTGCAACGGCAATTAATGCATGCTGTTGTTTAATATTGGCTTGTGCTTGTTCAATACTGGCTTCTAACTGTTTGTCTTCAGCATGTGACTGTGCTTTGACTGCCAACACTTGATCTTGCTCTTGTTTAGAAATAGCGCCATTCATTAAATTGGCATAACGCATGGCATTTTGGTCAGCAAGTTTGGTATTGGCCACAGATTTAACTGCATTGGCTTTGGTTTGCGCTAAACTTGCTTCTGCTTGCGCTAAGCCTGCTTGGGCTTTAGCCAAATCAGACTTGGCCTGAGCCACACTCAGTACCTGTCTTGCTGTATCGACTTCAAATAATAACTGACCTTTTTTGATGGTCTGGTTATCTTGCACCAATACTTGAGTCACTAGTCCAGATACATCTGAAGATACTTCAATCACATCAGCTCTCACACGACCATCCCGTGTCCATGGCTCTGCATTATAGTAATCCCATAAATGCCATACTGTGAGTACAGCAAGTATAATTAAAATCAGCATAAGCAATGGTCTCACTGCTTTGCGCACCTCAAATGAACTCATGAAATAACCTACTTCACCGTAAACCAAATAAAAATAGAGTGCATGCATAATAAACACAGCAGATACAGGCACAAATGAAATACACCCACAAACATAATCCAGCCACGCTCTACACAAACACGGGTGCAACGACTGACCACTAAAAATAAGACATATGCCAAAATGGCCTGAACTAGAAAACTAGGAATAAAAATACCGTACAGATTAAAGTCACTCATGCGATTTGCTCCACATGCGTTTGTATCCCCACGTGTTTGAAAATACTATTTTGAATATTATTTAAACTCATATAGACACGTTGTTTAATATTGCTATTTTCTTCACCTTTCAATGCAGCATCAATATTTTGTAAGGCTAAAACCAATTGTTCATGTGTTTTAGTTGTTGCTTGCCCTTGCTTTTCCAATTCTTGAAAGAGCACCACACAATGACTCTGTAATCTCACCAATGCTTGCTGTAAGGTAGGTGAAATCAATTGCGATGAAGCCAGCTCATGAATACGAGATAAATCTACCGTTGCACTGGTTTCAACCAATGCAGAGTGCATGGCATGCTTTATATCTTGTGACTGTACTAACTTACTGTTCAATATACCAATCCGATCAATCATGCTACGCAAACGCACTCTAAATGCTGTGCCATAAGACATATGCACCATTTTTTGCATCGCACGATAATGGCGTTGTAAAATACGTGTTGCAGTTTCTTCGGGTGACATTGCACGAATAAAATAAACACTGACCAATGCACATAACACCCCTAAAACCATGGCAAAATCTGCATCTAAAAATGAGATTGTATCTATGGCATAACGGTTTTGTAAGTTCATTGACATCACACTCACCACGCCCAAAACCAGACCAAGCGCCATTAAATTTGGTCGTGCAACCAGTAAAGTAAACGCAATTACTGCTGGAGCGAGTACCAATGCCAACTGCCAAAACTGACTAATACTTGGAAAAATAGCAAAAACATAAACAAATACAATGCAAAAAGCACTAATACTGCCCCAAAAGAAGATCTTCAATGCGGGTATAGGGTTATCTATTGCAGTTAAAATACAAGAGCACACAGCTGCCATTTGCGCCATCATAAAACCAGCTTTCCAACCACTTAAAATCCAGACAGCAATTGCGAAAAATGTACTACATAATGCAGCCAAACCACCTCTCACCGCCACGCCGTGGTCTCGGTGTAAACTTGGATAAGCTGTGGTAAGAGGCACAATATTTTCTGGAAAGTCTTTACGTCCTTGCTGAATACGTTGCCAAATAAAGCGAACGATTCGTACATTATAAATATAATGGCGCAAGTCCATCTGTAAACTATTTAGTACGGTAAAATACTCGCTTCCAACCTGTTGACGTAACTGTTCAAAAATTACTGAAAAATGATCAGATAAATCTTCTAATTCTTGTTCTTGAAGTACTTTATCTTGATGCAGAAATACTAAAACATCATTCGATAACTGCGTTAGAGCTTGGCTAAACTGGCTATTTTGCACGGGTTGTAGTTGTTTGAGTCGCTCAGACATTGCTACCAAATTGGTCACGGCCATGGCCAACTGATGCAACATCTCTTGTACAGGTTTCGTCATACCTCTCAGTTCGGAATTTTCGAACCACAAATGCACAGCCATACTGTGTAGCTCACTCATATCACGTGTAATCGCTGCAATGTTTTGACTGTAGTCCTCTATTTTGGTATCAGGCGTAAATACCTTCTCAAACAATGTATCTAAACTAGCCAAATTACCTTCTACACGCTGTTGAATAATTGGACCAATATGTACAGGTAAAATAACTGCAGACACTACTGCTGAACAAATCACTGCTATACCAATTTCTAAAAACCGAGCCAAAGCAATATCAAAAATACTATGTGTATCCATGCTATTAATGGCATTAAATACAATCATAGCGACTGTATAACCAGACAACATGAGCATATAACTACGTGGTGTGCGGTCAAGCAAAGAAATATACAAACAAAAGCCAACCCACCCTGCAATCACGCTGGCAAATAACCACGGCGTATTAATTAAGTGTGGCATAAGTATCACAGCAACGATTGCTCCGATTGCGGTACCTGCCAAACGATACAGTGCTTTTGATGACAACATACCTGCATACGGATTTGCAATAATCATCACTGTCCCAATGGACCAGATTGGATTGAGTAAATCGAGCTGAAAAGAAATAAATAGTGCCAACATCGCTGCAATATAAGTTTTAATGGCAAAGACCCAATCTAACTTACTCGGACGATATGCCACGAGCTGTTTCAAAATTTGCATGATGTTCCTTCGCACATAAAATTCATTTGATCTGACACAAGACAATACGCTGTTATGACCCAAATTATTTACACAGTATTTTCTTTATTAGATATTTATTTAAATTATGATTACAAAATAAGGATAAAAAGTCAATAAAATATCCCTATATGATAATTTAATAACTATTGGGTTTTTATTATTGGCTCAGTTATGTTAAAAATGGCGTCATACCTGTTTGAATGCGTGTTTTAGGGAAAGAACTCACTATGTCTATGACCAGTTTTGGAAAAATACTGACTGTACTCGACTTATTTTCAGTCAGTCGACCTGTGATTAATGTTGACTTAATTGGATATGAACTTGGATTATCTAAACCAACCAGTTATCGTTATTTAAAAGAATTGGTTGCAACAGGTTTATTACAACGTATTTGTGGCACCTCTGGTGACTATATGTTAGGGCCTAAAATTGCAGTCCTCGACTACATTTCTAGAGCCACTGACCCGTTAGTACAAATGAGCATTCCTTTTATGAAAGAAATAGCTGAAATTACAGAGTTAGACTGCATGCTCACTTTCTTAAATCATGATTATTGTATTGACTTACATAGTGAATCATTTCAAAAACATAAACTATTGTCTTATGGACGTGGTAATCCACGTTCTGTTTATATGGGGTCTTCTCCCAAAATTATGGTATCTTATTTAAGCAAAAAAAGCTTACAAACATTTTATAAAAAATATGCGAAAAACTTTGCTCATACTGGGTTCGCAGAGAATGAAACCATTTTTCTACAGCGTATGAAAAAAATTAAAAAACAAGGTTATTATTTTTCACAAGGCGAAGTACTAGAAAACTATGCAGGGCTTGCCGTACCTGTACATTACTCCAAAAAGCTCCCACCTTTAGCCCTGACCATTATTGGCTCAAAAAATCGCTTTACTTTTGTTGATCTCAATAAACTTATTGCGATGCTCACAGACAGCGCTCGGCAAATTGAACAACAATATTTTGAACTCATTCATCAAGATGAGACTGAGCAATAAAAAAACACCTCATAGGAGGTGTTTTAAACAATAGAGATTCTAAATTATGGCTGTTTCAAAAAAGGCCATGCTGCTCTTAAATAAATCACCATAGACCATAAGGTCAAAATGACGGCTGCATATAAAATAATATACGCTAAAATATCTAATGGTTGCCAGTTGAGTAAAAATACACTAATTGAAATCATTTGAAATGCAGTTTTATATTTACCGACCGTAGACACTGCAACATTGGTACGTGCACCAAGCTCTGCCATCCATTCACGCAAAGCAGATACTGTAATTTCACGAGAAATAATCACAATGGCTGCAAATGCCATTAAAATTGTGGGTTTCCACTGCACCAACATAATTAAAGCCGCTACAACCATGAGTTTATCTGCAACAGGGTCTAAAAAGCGCCCAAAAGCAGAGCTCTGATTCAATACTCGTGCTAAATAGCCATCAAACCAATCGGTAATTGCGGCTAAAATAAAAATTGAAGTGAGTAAAGCATGGCGAAAAACAATGGTATGTTCACTACCGTGTACCCCAATTACAGGGGGCCAATACGCAATCAGTAAAAAAACGGGGATTAATCCAATCCTTGCGATGGTCAACACATTTGGAATATTCAGGATCTGCCCTGTACTCATGATCTACTCGCCACCTTGCTTAGCCAATTGTGTGTACAATCCCATTAGACAAAATAAATTGTATCTAAATATGATGCCACTTTATACGAAATCACAAGCACTGTCGACCATGAAAGTTAACCGAATGTGTTTGCAGTAACCATCTTTACTCATGTAATACCTTATAAATAGTTCTTGCCATCATTGCACCAATACCAGATACACCTGTGAGCTCTTTTTCAGAGGCTTTTAGTACCCCTTGTATGCCACCAAAGTGTGTGAGTAAATCACGGCGACGCTTTTGGCCTAAACCAGGAATCACCTCTAGTACTGAGCCTGCACGGCGTTTATCTCGCTTCGCACGGTGTTTGGTAATCGCAAAACGATGGGCTTCATCACGTACTTGTTGAATTAAATGCAATGCTTTACTGTCTTCAGGTAACTGTATTTTTTCACCATTGGTAAAATGTAGGGTTTCTAAACCCGGTTTTCGACCTTCGCCTTTTGACACCCCAACCATAAAGGCCTCTAAATTCAGATCTTGCATTACCTCCATGGCCATATGGAGTTGCCCTTTACCACCATCTATGAGTAATAAGTCAGGTAACATGGCTTTTTTATAACGGCGAGTCAGTGCTTGACGCATAGCAGCATAGTCATCTCCGGCTTGAATATCTTCAATGTCAAACTGGCGATAATCTCGCTTACGCATTCCCCCTTGGTCAAATACCACACAAGATGCAACCGTGGCCTCACCCATGGTATGACTAATATCAAAACACTCAATACGATCTATACTACGCTCAAGTAACTGCTGTAACTGATAAAATCGTTCATGTAGCTCTAAATGATTGCTCAATTGACCTTTAATGGCATGCTCTACATTCATTTGAGCCAGTTGTAACCATTCAGCACGTGTTTCTCGGACACTTGATTTAATATGTATACGCTTGTCTAAACTTTGAGAAAGGGCCTGTTCAAGCTGTGTTTGGTCGGGTAAGGTTTGATTAACAATTAACTCTTGTGGTACTTCATCTGCCACTTGAAAGTAAAAGTTCGCCATAAAGTCACTGAGCATTTGCCCAAGATCATCACTCAACATGTCTGGAAAATAGCTTTTTCCACCTAACATACGGCCATTACGTACGTGCATAACTTGTACGCATGTTACCCCTGCAAGATGAGAAATGGCTAAAATATCGGCTTCGCCTTTGACTTTGTAGACCGCTTGTTGTGCAGATACTTCACGTAACAAACTTAAACGATCTCTATAAAATACCGCTTTTTCAAATTCGAGCTTTTCTGCCGCCTGTTCCATCTGTTCAATCAGCTCTTGATTCAGCGCTTTAGTATTACCTTGCAAAAACTGTATTGAATTATCGACATCGTGCTTGTAGCTTTCAGGCGTCACTAAGCCCACACATGGAGCAGTACAACGTTTAATTTGATACTGCAAACATGGGCGTTTGCGTTGTGCAAAATAACTATTTTCGCATTGCCGAACATTAAAAAGCTTTTGTAAAGTTAACAACATATCCTTAGCGGCATACGCGCTTGGGTAGGGCCCAAAAAAACGCCCCACTTGATGTCGTCCTTTGCCTCGTCCACTGGCAATGCGTGGGTAAGGTTTATCTGTAGACACGTAAATATAAACGTATGATTTATCATCTCTGAGTAAAATATTATACTGTGGCCGATGTAACTTAATTAGATTTTGTTCTAACAATAAAGCTTCAGTTTCAGAACGTACAATGATCGTTTCAATGTCACGAATTCGGGCAACCAAAGCTTTGGTTTTAGGGTGATCAATGGTTTTAACAAAATAATTAGAAACACGGTTTTTTAAGTTTTTTGCTTTACCAACGTACAACAGCTCGCCATGTTCACCGAGCATTTTGTACACGCCAGGCAGTTGAGTCATGTGATGAAGTATTGTTTGAACATGTGCACTGATATTTGGATTCACGCCTTGCCTTCTTTTACCAATTAAACTTTTTAATTCAATACTTACTACATATCTCAATATATCTATTAAGCACTTCTTTTAGTCCATACTGTATACATTCAATCGTAAATGCATGTCCTATCGAAACCTCACTAATACTGCAACAACTTAATAAATTTTCCAAATTATCTAAATTAAGATCATGTCCAGCATTCACAATCATTCCTTCCTCTTGCGCAGCTAAACACGTATTCACTATGGCTTGAGTCGCACTATCTATTTCACTCTTTATCTTTCTACTTGCATAATATTCGGTATATATTTCAACAGCATCAACGTCAAATTTCTTAGCTAACTTAGCATCTTCTAGATGAGGTTCAATAAATAGTGTTAATCGTGTGGGAACCTCTCGTATTTCTTGTATTAACGGTTTTAAAATAGATGAATCTGTTAAATCCCACCCATGATCTGATGTGAGTTGCGTTGATGAGTCTGGAACCAATGTACATTGATGAGGAGAAACATCTTTTATAAGATCAAGAAACGCTCTATCTGGATAACCTTCTACATTTAACTCCGCGTTAGGATACCTTTTTAATATTTTTGAAATGGTATAGACGTCCTCATACTTAATATGTCTTTGATCTGGCCTTGGATGAACAGTAATACCACCCACACCAAGCTTTAATATTTGCTCTACAAACTCGCCTAAGTCTGGAAAATTAGTCCCTCTTGAATTTCTAATTAAAGCGATTTTATTTACATTAATACTTAATCTGGCCATCTACATTAATCCAAATATGTTCAACCGAGAGGATATTTCATCATTTAATTTTTAATCGAATACTGTCTATATCTTCAAAGCACCTACCATATAAAAATGTATCAATTGCTTTAAATACCACTTGCCACAATACAATCTATCAGATTTACACTAAAATATAGCCACTCTACATTTTAAACCCATACAATACAGACAAAACCGACAGGTTCAGTTATCTTAAAGTAAATACTCTTTTCACTAAATTTTACAATGACATGTAGTCAAACACATACTCAAGGAGATAAGGGCATGATTTATAACGGCCCTGCGGTCAGCATACAACGATTAGAACATGATATTGCAGCACTGCGCTTTAAAGCACCACAGGGTAATACCCCACTTTTTCATTACGATTTTTTTAATGACTTAGACATAGCACTTAATTCTCTTGATAACGAACGCAATATTTCAGGGTTACTTTTATTAGATTTAGAATGCCCTCCTGCCACAATGTGTCAGTATTATCAGCAACAGTTACAACAGCAACATATTGAAGACCTATTTGCCCATGCTCAAACACAGCTTAACCGTATTGAAGACTATACCTTTCCAACTGTCGCTTTAATCGAACAGTATACCTTTGGCCCGATGGCTGAAATTGCTTTATGCTGTGACTACCGTATGACTTGCCCGCAAGCTCGCATGTTTTTTGCTGCACACACCTTTGGTCAAAGCTCGGCACTCGGTGCAAGTGTTCGCTTACCTAGACTTATTGGACTTGAACACGCCATAACAACGCTACAAAATAATACGCCATTTAATACCATTAGTTTACGTACTATAGGGCTTGCAGATGCTCAGATATCTACAAACAATATTCTAAACAGCGCTATACAGTATGTGCAATTAAAACAACAACAACCTAAACCGTTATATAAAGTTCAACCAACAAAACTCACACGAATTGCACAGTTTATGGTGTTTGAGCAAGCAAGAGCATTGACCTACCAACAGAAATCACATGTTCACTACCCTGCTTATAAAATTTTACTCGATACTCTCGAACAATCTGTAAATAGCAGTCGTGTAGAAGCGCAACAATTCGAGTTACAGGCATATATAAAAATAAATAACCTTTGGCAAACCCCACAATTAACAATACAAGCATGTTCGCAATATATAACAGATCAAGCCATGCCACCTCAGTTACAACATGTCGCCACTGTCGTGAACAGTTATCAGCCATGGATAACAGATCTTCTTCAGCATGACTTACAGGTGCATATTGCAGATACAGGGCAAGACTTCGACTACAACACTTTCAATCAGGCCCTTGAGCAATCCACTATAGATTTAAAAACATCTGCCATTAAATATTCTCGCTATAATCCATTGAGTCATGACATTCAATGTGTCTTTGATTTGGTTGCAGAAAATATCAATACAAAAGTTATTCGCTTAAATCAGTTACAACAACAGCTAGATACAAACTGCATCATACTTGTTGAAAGTCCTATGATTTCTGCACAAAATTTAGCAGAGCAACTTGAGCAACCAGAACACGTGCTGGTCATGCATCAGATGACCAGCCTACACAGCAAGCCGTTGGTCGAGCTTGTTGCGCATAGCAAAGCTAATCAAAATACAGTCACCTTAGCACACCACCACTTACAACAACTCGGGAAAATGCCGCTTTTAGTTAATCCAAAAGCAGGTTTATTTAGCCAACATATTTTAGCGGCTTATGTCTCGGTTTTATCTGAACTGATCGATGACGGTATAGATTTTGCCGTTATTGATACTGCGATGCAAAATTTTGGATTTTTAGAAGGCCCTGCAAAATTGCTTGATCGCATTGGTCTCAAACAGTATGTCTATATTGAGAAAGCACGATATGGCAAGCAAGCAAGTATTCCCAAATGTATTCAATACATGGTTGATCAAGGGCACTTCGGTCAAACACACGACTTTGGATTTTATCGCTACGACAACAGCACACAAACGGCTAGAACCAATCATATAATATATGATTTATTATATAGTGAGCAGCCGTTTCATGTGATGGAAGATCAAGATATTGTTGACCGTTTCCTCATCGCTTTATGCCATGCCACATTACAAGCGATCAATGAAGGCATGGTCAAAGATGCGCAACAAGCAGACTTGGCATTAGTCCATGGCTTTGGTTTTCCTGACTTTTATGTTGGACCATGCTATTACATACAACATATTGGTTTTGCAGAATATATTGCACTATGCAACCGACATGCTCATCTTGGTGAAACATATCATGTACCTAAAAAAATTAAAAACATGTTAGCAACCCAACAATTTTTTTATACTCAGGGAGTGGTTTAAAATGTCAAAAATCAAACCACATGACGTTGTCATTGTCGACTGTGCCCGCAGTGCAATTACACCTGCACATCATGGACAATTCCAACAGCTACACCCAGAGCAACTCGGTGCTAGACTACTTGCTTCACTTTTGCAACGTCATACTTTTGACCGAAATGACATAGATGGCTTAATTCTTGGCTGTGCATATCCAGAACAACAACAAAGTCAAAATATTGCACGGCGTATTGGTTTATTAACACAGCTCCCTGTAGAGGTTCCTGCACATTGTATTAGTGCGTTTACAGGCTCATCAATGCAAGCCTTACACCATGCCACAGCACAAATTATGGCCGCACAAGCACAGGTTTTTTTACTTGGTGGGCTAGAGCATGTCCGACCAAAAACATCTGAAACCCTCGCATGTAATGAAGCAAGTAAATTTTACCCATCTATGGCACAGCACAGTGCTTATAGCCATGATTTACTGGCTAAAATGTACGATATCAGCAAAGAAGAACAAGATGAAATGGCATTTGCTTCACATCAAAAAGTACAGCTTGCACAGCAAAGGGGTTTATTTAAATCGCAAATCATTGCCTTAGAAGGACAATTAAGTGATGGCACAGCCAGCATATGTACAGAAGATACGTATACTCATACCGACCTCGCCTTATCCGACATAAAACAACATACGCCAATATCAGATCTACCACATGCCAGTTTTAGTTTGGGTAACAGTGCGCTTCCTGCCAGTGGGGCTTCAGGTATGCTCGTTATGTCGCAACACTATGCACAGCAATGTGGTTTAAAAGCACGAGCAGTCATTCGAGCCAATACAGTTGCAAGCTGTGACCCTGCAATATCACCGTTTGCACTAGTATCTGCAACACAAAAAGCACTCAACAAAGCCAATATGACAGCTAAAGACATACAACAATTTGAAATACATGAAGCGTCTGCAAGCCAATATCTAACCGCTATACGTGCTCTAGACATTTCAAAACAACAAGATTGTATTAACTCATATGGTGGTGCAATCGCTTTAGGGGATGCCAGTGGCGCAACAGGATTACAGCTAATCACATCTCTACTGCATGCAATGGAACAACATGACCGTCAATTTGGGCTAGCCAGCTTAGCAATACCTTTGGGTCAAGGCATGTGTACAATCATTGAACGTATATAATCATTACGAATCATCATTATTGGTATGGTAGTACATTTAAAGCTTGCCTTTTTAAAATGTACCACCATGTATACAACGATCAATTTAACATTATTGGGGAAAAAAATGCGTGTAGATATTTGGTCAGATGTAGTCTGTCCATTTTGTTATATTGCAAAAAAACGATTAGAACGCGTTGCAAGTGAAATGCAAGAGCCTTTAGAGATTTATTGGCACAGCTTCCAATTAGACCCAGATGCACCTACATCACACCAGTCATCAAACAGTGAACGCTTGGCAATAAAATATCAACGTAGTGTTGAAGATATTGAACAAATGCAAAGACAAATTGCAACCATGGCAGCAGAAGAAGGCATTGATTTTCAATGGCAAAAAGCCAATTCGGGCAATAGTTTTAACGCACACCGTGTGATTCACTTAGCACAAAGTAAACACTTGGGTTCAGAAGCACAAGAAGCATTTTTTAAAGCGTATATGACCGAAGGACTGGCGATTGGTGAACGAGAAGTTCTTGATGAAATTGCTTCTCGAATTGGCTTAGAGCATGGTGAAGTCGAAGATGTTTTAGACTCCAATGCTTTTGCTGATTTTGTTAAATATGATGAAGAAATGGCACGAGAGAAATTAAATATCACTGCTGTACCATTTTTTGTATTTGACCAACGTGTCGCTTTAGCGGGCGCACAACCGGCTCAAGTATTACAAGATGTGATTACCAAAGTACGCCTTGATCAAGCCAATGCAGAAAACACACCACCAGAAGCAGAATGATTTTTTGGGCGACTTTATAGTCGCTCACGCTTTAACATAAATAATAAAATTTCTGAGAAATATAATATGCTCAAAATAATATACCGACAATTTGAACTTACCTTATAATATAGCCATATAAAATCAGGTTAAATTAATCAGACATTTAAAGATCTTTTCAGCTTATTTTAAGTATAGCGTAGACAATCATGTACGATGAACTTGCTAAAGAACAACCGTGGCTCAACTCTGTAAAGATACTCGTGGTGCAATGCTCGTTATTCCTTGTGTTTTAGGATATACACTCTGCACAATAATATATTTTTCAAATACTTATACATGGGTAGCATCTTCTCATGCGCAGAATTGTTCAAGCCAAAAGAAAAAGCATCATCTTCTAAAGCCAGCACCTATTCAAAAAACAACTTTACCCCCACCCCCAGATACACCAGAATATGTATTAGGGTTTGACCCCTACTCTCCCGAGTTTGCAAATGAACTGATGGCAGTATTTAGTCAGGACTCTTTAGCAACACGGCTCAATAAAAATGAAAAATCACATCCTAAAGTCCGTACACTTGGCATACCTAAGAAAAAAACACTGAACAAAAAGGCCACTAAAGCCAAAGAAAAGTTATGGATTGGTCAAGTTCTGCAAGATGTTTCTAAGATTTTACCTTTTCAAAGTAATTTAGATTTAGGCTCTAACTCAACTTCAGATGTTTATGTACAGTTAAGTGCGGCTAAAAGTTGGCCTTTATTTGCAAATTGGAATCTAGACACCAGTCAAACCTTTCGTTATGGTGCACAGAGTAAAAATTATTCTGAAACAGACTTTAACTTTTCACAAAAAAGTAACAGCGCCGAACTCATGGCCAATCAACTCTCTGTGATTAAGACATACGAGTCACAATATAATTGGAATGATAAACTGTTTATGAAACAAAAGTTATGGCTAGATCACCAGCTTACTTACGGTTTATATACTAGTGGTACCTATAACAAAGATAAAAAAGAACTCGAAATACAAAGTTGGGGGCCATACTTAGGTTGGCGTTTGCCACTATGGCGAACATGGTTATATTTAGACAATGATGTTTCTTATTATAAAGATAGCACCGCAACAGATGGTTATAGCTTCAATGTAAATTTACAGCTTGAAGCTATATTTTAAACAACCAAAAGGCTTATCAAAAGCCTTTTGGTTTAAAAGACTCGTTATTATTTCACTAACAAGCTATTAATACGCTTTACATATGCAGCAGGGTCTTCTGGTAAGCCACCTTCTGCAATAACAGCTTGATCAAAAATGACATTAGCTAAATCATCAAACTGTACTGTTTCTGCCAGTTTTTTTACCAATGGGTGCTCAGGATTAATTTCGAGCGTTGGTTTCATATCTGGTACAGCTTGACCTGCTTGTTTTAGCATACGTGCCAACTGTGGTGATAACTCACCTTCATTGGTCACAAGACATGCAGGTGAATCAACCAAACGAGTCGTTACACGTACATCCTTGGTTTTGTCTTTTAATGCTTCTGTTAACTTATCAACTACAGGTTTAAATTCTGCTTGAGCTTGTTCAAGTGCTTTTTTCTCTTCAGCATCTTGCAAATCACCTAAATCAACGGCACCTTTAGCAATACTTTGCATGACCACGCCGTCAAACTCATGCACAAAATTCATTGCCCATTCATCTACACGATCAGCCATGAGTAATACTTCAATGCCTTTTTTCTTAAACAACTCTAGCTGTGGTGAGTTTTTAGCGGCCAGTAAGCTGTCTGCAGTCACATAGTAAATGGCTTTTTGGCCATCTTTCATACGTGCTTTATAATCGGCCAATGACGTTGTAATATCTTCATTGGTTGATGTTGCAAAACGTAGAATTTTTAAAATACGGTCACGGTTACCTGTATCTTCACCTAAACCTTCTTTCAGTACCGAACCAAATTCAGCATAGAATTGCTTGAATTTTTCTTGGTCTTTTTCATCTTCCGATTTTGCTAAGCCATCAATTAGCGTTAAAATACGGCGTGCATTCCCTTCACGAATGAGTTTAACATCACGGCTTTCTTGAAGAAGCTCACGGCTCACATTTAATGGTAAATCTGCACTATCTACAACACCTTGCACAAAACGTAAATAGTTCGGAATCAGATTATCTGCATCGTCCATAATAAAGACGCGTTTCACATACAGCTTAATGCCTGCTTTGGCTTCTCGTGTAAAAATATCATGGGGTGCTTTACTCGGAATATACAACAGTTGCGTATATTCAGTATTGCCTTCAACACGGTTATGCGACCAAGCCAACGGTTCATCATATGCATGGGTTAAGTTTTTATAAAACTCAACATATTGCTCATCTGTCACTTCGCTTTTACTGCGTGTCCACAATGCACTGGCTGAGTTAATCGCTTCCCATTCATCTGTTTTGACCATTTGACCGCCTGTTGGTGTTTCACCTTCAGCAACCTCTTCCTCTTGCCATACTTCTTTTTGCATTTGAATTGGCAGGCTAATATGGTCTGAGTATTTATTTACAATCTGCTTTACTTTTTGCGATTGTAAGTAGTCCAGAGCATCTTCACGCAGATGTAAAATGATATCTGTTCCACGTGAAGCCTTTGTGATTTGCTCTACTTCAAAATCACCAGTACCACCACTGGTCCAACGTACAGATTGGCCTTCTTCAGCACCTGCACGGCGTGATTCAACCACGATTTTATCTGCAACAATAAAACCTGAATAAAAACCTACACCAAATTGACCAATTAACTGAGCGTCAGATTTTTGATCACCTGTAAGTTTAGACATAAAGTCTTTTGTGCCAGACTTTGCAATCGTACCCAAGTTATCAATGGCTTCTTGTTCTGTTAAACCAATACCATTGTCTGAAATAGTTATGGTTTTATTGATATCATCTAAAGCAATACGAACATGCACATCAGGGTCGTTTTCATATAACTCTGGATGATTAATCCCTTCAAAACGCAATTTATCACAAGCGTCTGATGCATTAGAAACCAACTCTCTGAGGAAAATCTCAGGGTTTGAATATAAAGAATGCGTTACTAGGTGCAGTAACTGCGACACTTCAGCTTGAAAGCTATAATTTTGTGAAGATTTTTGATCGCTCATCATCTTTCCTCGATTCTGTGATTTATTGTAAAGATGTCTTTATCAATGGTGTAAGTCAGAAAAATTTCAAGTGCGTTTCTTGTTTTTATATGCTGTTATCTTTTTATACGCATAAAAAACAGCTGTATAACATAGATATAGCGCTGTTTTTTGTCTACCTTATAAGGTAAACCTTCATCTTAAAAATAAGTATTAAAGGTTTCAAGCGTGATTTAAATGTCTTTTATTTATATATTTTCTGAACAGTATATGTGCTGTGCTCTGGTAACATTTTGCAAAAGATACAACCGGCTATGCACTTTTATTGCGATTGCTCGTTAAATAATAGTTGTACGTGTCACATGGGATTGTATTTCCGAAGTGCTTTATTCTTAGAAAAAATCATACCAATTTTGCAGATCACGTATACAACCTAAAATCCACTTAAATATAAAAAACAATAGACTATAGACTTTTTATTTAAAAAATATGCCTACCATCACACTCTATATAAAATGCTTTTCAAAGAGACTATCAATTCAAATGAATAAAATTGTAAAATATTACTACCTCATGACACAGTCATTTGTATAATGCACTTTCAATAAGCCTAACGGCTTTTTTGCATTTTTTTGCCATGACCTAAATTGAGCGATGGTATAAAACTTGCTTGCCCATCACCATGCAGTGAGAAGTAAGTTTCCAAACTTTACTGTTCAGTTCAATGAATTTATTTTTAGGAACATTTCGTATGAAAAACTGGAAAAAGAAAATACTAGTTTCAACAACAGTAATGCTTGCGACATTTACAACGTATGCTCAAGCCAAAGACTGGTCAGTGATTCGCTTTGGTACAGAAGCATCTTATGCACCTTTTGAATACAAAGCACCTGGTGATAAATTGACAGGATTTGATGTCGATTTAGGCAATGAAATCTGTGCACACCTTAAAGCAAAATGTGTTTGGGTAGAAAACTCTTTTGACGGTATGATTCCTGCACTCAAAGCGAAAAAGTTTGACGGTATCTTATCTTCAATGACAATCACTGAAGAACGCTCAAAACAAATCGCATTTAGTAATAAAATCTACAACACACCAACACGTATGATTGCAAAGATTGGCTCACCATTACAACCAACTGCAGCTTCACTCAAAGGTAAACGTGTCGGTGTACAACAAGGTACAATGCAAGAAAGTTATGCAAAAGCATACTGGGCAACACAAGGCGTCAGAGTTGTGTCGTATCCAAACCAAGATGTACTGTACCAAGACTTAATTTCAAGCCGTTTAGATGCATCACTACAAGACGCGCTTATGGTTGATGCAGGTTTCTTGAAATCACCAAAAGGGAAAGGCTTTGCATTTGCTGGCAACAATGTGGTTGATGCAAAAACTCTTGGTGTAGGTGCAGCCGTTGGTTTACGTAAAGAAGATAACGACTTACGTGAAAACATCAACAAAGCACTTGCAGCAATCATTGCAGACGGTACATACAAAAAACTAGAGAAAAAATATTTCCCGTTTAGTATTTACTAATTTAAATATAAAGTGTCAGCTACGTGCTGGCACTTCTCTTATGTATTATTCTCATCAACATCAGATTTATCGTTTCACTTGGAGAAGATGAGTATGTTTTTGTCTGGCTATGGTTCAGCACTACTCAGTGGCACATGGATGACCATACAGCTCGCACTATTTTCGCTCATACTTTCTATTATTATTGGCCTAATCGGTGCAGTCTGCAAACTATCTCGAATTAAGTTTGTGCGTTCTGTCGCAGTAATATATACCACACTCATTCGTAGCGTTCCCGATCTATTGATCATGCTTCTTTTGTTTTATAGCCTTCAAATGGGTCTAAATGCCATTACTGAACCGCTAAACATGAATCAAATTGACATTGATCCATTTGCCGCAGGTGTGATTACCCTTGCTTTTATTTATGGGGCTTATTTTACAGAAACGTTTCGTGGTGCCTTTCAATCTGTACCTAAAGGACAAATAGAAGCAGGCTTTGCCTATGGTATGACGCCATTTCAAGTGTTTCGACGGGTTCTATTTCCACAAATGATGCGTTTTGCACTGCCAGGAATTGGTAACAATTGGCAGGTTTTGATCAAAGCAACTGCTTTAGTTTCTATCATTGGTCTTACAGATATTGTTAAAATTAGCCAAGATGCTGGGCGAAGCACCATGCAAGTGTTTTATTTTAGTGTGGTTGCAGCTGTCATTTACCTTGCAATTACTACAGTATCCAACCTCATTTTAATGTGGCTTGAGCGTCGTTATTCGGCTGGGGTGAGAAAGGGTCAACTATGATTGAAATTATTCAAGAATACTGGAAGTCTTATCTTTGGACAGATGGTATGCAACTGACGGGCCTTGCCATGACCTCGTGGTTATTGGTCCTATCTATTGTAATTGGCTTTGTACTTGCTGTACCTTTATCTATTGCACGAGTATCAAGTAATCCTTTTATTAGCCGTCCTGTTTGGCTATTTACTTATATTTTTCGCGGTACACCATTATATATACAACTGCTTATTATCTACTCAGGTATTTATAGCTTTGACTTTATACACGACCATGAACTTCTCGATGAGTTTTTTAGAGAAGGGCTTAATTGTACAATTTTAGCTTTTGCGCTCAATACCAGTGCATATACCACGGAAATTTTTGCAGGATCTATTCGCTCAATTCCTTATGGTGAAATAGAAGCAGCGCAAGCTTTTGGCATGTCACCATGGAAAAAATATACTCGTATTATTATTCCATCCATGTTACGCCGTGCCCTTCCCTTCTATGGCAATGAAGTGATCTTAATGCTACATGCAACAAGTATTGCCTTTACTGCGACCGTACCAGATATTTTAAAAATTGCGCGAGATGTCAACTCTGCAACATATCAAACCTTCAATGCTTTTGGTATTGCTGCAGTACTTTACGCATGCTTGGCTTTTCTACTCATTGCAATTTTTAGAACATTAGAAAAGCGTTGGTTAGCATTTTTAAAACCATCGGATCATTAGGAACAACACAAATGACAGACTCAACCAAACTAGTGGTTCGTGATTTATATAAAACCTTTGGCGACAATGAAGTTCTCAAAGGTATATCTTTAGATGCCAAAGCAGGCGATGTCATCAGTATTATTGGTTCATCAGGTTCCGGTAAAAGCACTTTATTGCGTTGTATTAATTTTTTAGAGCAACCAAGCAATGGCTCTATTAAACTTAATGGCGAAAAACTAAAAACTGTTTTTGATAAAAATAATAATTTAAAAGCCACTGACCCAAAACAACTGCAAAAAATGCGTACCCAACTCATGATGGTATTTCAGCATTTTAACTTATGGTCACATATGACTGTTTTAGACAATGTCATGGAAGGCCCGA
The DNA here is from genome assembly GCF_900096955.1 of Acinetobacter boissieri. Taxonomy (GTDB): domain Bacteria; phylum Pseudomonadota; class Gammaproteobacteria; order Pseudomonadales; family Moraxellaceae; genus Acinetobacter; species Acinetobacter boissieri. The sequence goes on from NZ_FMYL01000007.1 coordinate 174,474, forward strand.
TTCATGTATTAGGTGTAAAGCGTAAAGAAGCTGAAGAACGTGCACGTAAATATTTAAGACAAGTTGGACTTAATGAAAGTGTAGAAAGTAAATATCCTGCATTTTTATCGGGTGGGCAACAACAACGAGTTGCTATTGCTCGTGCACTGGCCATGGAACCTGAAGTAATGCTGTTTGATGAACCAACCAGTGCTTTAGATCCTGAACTGGTGGGTGAGGTGCTCAAAGTCATGCAAAGCTTGGCAGAAGAAGGACGTACCATGATTGTGGTCACCCATGAAATGGGCTTTGCTCGCCATGTCTCTAACCGAGTCATCTTTTTGCATCAAGGCAAAATTGAAGAACAAGGCAATCCACAAGAAATTTTAGACAACCCAAAAAGTGAACGCTTACAGCAATTCCTTACCGGTAGTTTAAAGTAAGACCAGCTGCTTTTAGTGCTTTAACCCTCAAAAATACCAACAGTGCAGTGCTGTTGGTATTTTTTTTATGCATAAAAGAGCACTCTCAACTCAGTGGCCAATTTTTGAAAATTTAGTATGTCATGACTCTAGCAATATATATGAATGGTAATACACTATGAGTAACGATCTTAGAAATATAGACTTAAACCTTTTAAAAACACTCGATGCACTACTCGATGAACGTAGCGTCACAGCCGCAGCTAAAAGGCTTTCTCTCACTCAACCTGCGGTCAGTAGCATGCTTACACGATTACGTGAATGTTTTAATGATCCATTATTTATTAGAAATCAGCGTGGTATTACCCCAACCATACGCGCACAATCTCTAGCTTTGCCAATTAAAAAAATCTTATGCGATGTTAGTGTACTCATGCAACCTTCAGGCTTTAAACCTCATGAGGCAGAAATGGAAGTACGAATCGTTGCCACAGATTACACATTAAAAACAATATTGGTTCCTTATATTGCTTTACTACGTCAAAAAGCACCCAAAATCAAAATTGCTATATTTTCTGCAAAGTCAGATCAAATTTATACCTTACTCGAAGAAGGAAATATAGATTTTGCAGTTATTTCTGAAGCAGAAGCACATATCAATTTACACATGCATGACTTATTTGAAGACCGCTATATATGTGCAGTACATAAAAATCATATTATGGCTACTCGTACAGAAATTACACTTGATGAATTTTGTGCAATGGAGCATACCCTTGTCTCTCATGATGGTGGATCATTTTTAGGTATTACAGACCAAAGCTTAGCAAAAATTTATCTCAAACGTAATGTAATGCTTTCCATACAAGGCTTCTTATCACTTTCAGATATTTTAGCAAGCACCGACCTTATGGCTGTTGCTCCGTCTCGTTTAATAAAAGATATGCCTGATTTAGTCAGCATTGAACCTCCCCTTGATATTTCAGGGTTTAACAAAGTCATTGCTTGGCATGAGCGAACACACAGAGATTTAGCGCATATTTGGCTTAGAGAAGAGCTGATCAAAATTGTAGAAAAGATAACATCGTAAAATAGTACCATGCCAAGTAATGATAACTTGGCATGGTAAAAAATTAGATTGCGTAACGCTCTAACCAATGCGCATACGGTGCAGGTAAAACCCATGATGGTTTATCAACATTTAACTGCTGTGCCAATGCATACGGATAATGTGGATTGGCTAACATTGCACGCCCAATCATCACAAGATCCAGTTGCTGTGTTTCTAAAGCATTTTCAGCAACTTCAGCTTTTGCAAATCCCCAAGCAGAAGCAACAGGCAGTCCAGTTTCTTTACGAACACGTCCTGCAATTTCACCTAAAAAGCCATCTCCCCATGGAATATTCGTTTCAGCAATGGTAAAACCGACACTAACACTTAATAAATCTAATCCATTCTTCTTAAATTGTTGTATCAGCTGAATTGATTCAGCTAAAGTTTCTTCATCTTGACCATCATACTCCACAACACCAAAACGTGCAGTCAATGGCAAATGTTCTGGCCAAACTTTTCGTACTGCTTGTAAAGTTTCTATTAAAAATCGGCTGCGACCTTCAAAGCTGCCACCATATTGATCCGTACGATGATTTGAGTGCTTTGAAAAAAAACTTTGTGCAAGATAGCCATGAGCAAAGTGTAGCTCTAACCATTCAAATCCTGCATCCAAAGCACGCTTAGCTGCATCTACAAAACCTTGCTTTACACGTTCAATATCATTTATCGACATTTCTTGAGGTACACGTGGTAAATGATGGCCAAATGCAACTGCTGAAGGTGCAATAGATGGCCAAAAGCGCTCATCATCTGAAGCAATATGGTCATCACCCTCCCAAGGTCTATGTGCATTTGCTTTACGACCTGCATGTGCAATTTGAATTCCTGCAACAGCACCTGCATCTTTAATTCCCTGAGCAACTTTGGCCAACTCGTCAGCTTGCTGGTCATTCCATAGTCCTAAACACGCAGGTGTAATACGTCCTTCAGGAGTGACTGCTGTCGCTTCTACAACGACTAAACCTGCACCACCTCTAGCAAGGGTATTATAGTGACTAAAGTGCCACTCATTGGCTAAACCATTTTCTGCACGATATTGACACATCGGCGGCACGGCGATTCGATTGCGTAATTTCACATTTTTTAATTTAAATTCTGAAAATAAATGGCTCATTAAATCTCTCTCAAATAAAGTAATACATGTTGAATCATCTATACGGTCGTTTCATATCTATGATTATTTTTGAAATCTAATAAAATCAACCTTTTGAATGCGTTGAAGCGATTTCAATTAAACCATCAAGCCATTCTTGATGTCCATTGAGCATCGGATTAGGTCTGGTTTTGGCTAACTCTTTTGCAGGTTGGCCTATTTGAGTTTCTTGCGTCAGTACTCTTACACGATTATGAGATAAATCTTCAATTAACCACGCATGATGAACATCTAAACGAGTATCCCCTTCACCTGACCAACCATACCAAGCAATACGGCCTGCGATATTTTGTTGCGGCTGAATGAACTCCACAACTTCAGCATTCACAGGGAATCCGAACGTTTTAAAAAAGAACTCTGTACCTAAACTTAAGTGATCTTGAGCATTATTCAACACAACATCTGCTGAATTTTTGTAATAACTTGGCCAAAGTGTTGCTGTTTCAAGGTATACCCAAACATCTAAACTATTTAAGCCTGAAATAATCACTTCGTTAGAAACAAAATTATCTGTTTGACCAGGTAAATACTCTACTGGCCATATAATTGAATTCATCATTTTTAATTACCTTTCTCGTGGCTTATTTATATAATGAAAGGATTTTAGTTATAATACAAATTAACAATTTCTATATTAGATATAAAATAAACATATATCAAAGCAATCAGCGATAAAAAAAGGCACCCTAAGGTGCCTTTTTTTATCATAATACTATAACTTATAGCTCTTCATTTAGTGCTTGGCTAAATGCTTGATCTACATCACTAAAGTCGTTATGCAATTCAATTTCTGCCGCTTCAGATTCTTTACGACGACGCTCTAAGTGATATGCAAGACCAGTACCTGCAGGAATCAAACGACCTACAACTACATTCTCTTTCAGACCACGTAACTCATCTTCTTTACCAGTCACTGCAGCCTCAGTTAACACACGAGTCGTTTCTTGGAAAGATGCCGCAGAAATAAATGAGTCTGTTGAAAGCGATGCTTTCGTAATACCCATTAACAAACGCTCAAATTTCGCAGGGAACTTGTCTTGTGCCAATGCCGCTTGGTTTTCTTGAACCATGCGAATATAGTCGACCTGCTCACCTTTAATAAAGCTCGTATCACCACCATCAGTGATATCTACTTTACGTAACATCTGACGAACAATCACTTCAATATGCTTGTCGTTGATTTTTACGCCTTGTAGACGGTAAACATCTTGTACTTCATTTACGATATAATTGGTTAATGCAACTTCACCTTTTAAGCGCAAGATGTCATGTGGATTTTGAGGACCATCAGAAATGGTTTCACCACGGTTTACATGCTCACCCTCAAATACGTTCATTTGACGCCATTTAGGAATCAATTCTTCGTAAATTTCAGCACCGTCAGCTGGTGTAATTACCAGACGATACTTACCTTTTGTTTCTTTACCAAAGCTTACTAGACCTGAAACTTCAGCTAAAATCGCATGCTCTTTCGGCTTACGTGCTTCAAATAAGTCAGCAACACGCGGTAGACCACCGGTAATATCACGAGTACGTGATGATTCTTGTGGTACACGACCAATAACGTCACCTACACCGATGGTTTCACCATCACGTACAGTGACAATCGTATTTTGCGGTAAGAAATAGAATTGCTCACCACCATCAGCCGTATCAAGTACAATCGCAGGGCGTAAATCTTTACCAGATGCAGGACGTGCTGTCACAGGTAAAATTTCAACACTGGTCATACCTGTGGTGTCATCTGTTTTCGATGTGATTGTCGCGCCATCAACCATTTGAGAGAAGCGCGCTTTACCTGCAACTTCTGTTACCAATGGATGTGTATGCGGATCCCATGTTGCAACAATACCACCACCCTCTACAGCTTCACCATCTTTTAGCAAGATGCTTGCACCGTACGGTAGTTTATAACGTTCACGCTCACGACCAAGGTCATCGGCAATACCAATTTCACCTGAACGAGAAACAGAAACTAAGTGACCTTTTGAATGTTGTACAGTTTTCACATTGTGGAAACGTACTGTACCTTTATTACGCACTTGTACACTGTTTGCAGCAGATGTTCTGCTTGCTGCACCACCAACGTGGAATGTACGCATGGTTAACTGTGTACCAGGTTCACCAATCGATTGTGCCGCCATAACACCTACTGACTCACCAGGATTCACCTGATGACCACGAGCAAGGTCACGACCATAACATGCTGCACACACACCAAATGTAGATTGACAGCTTACAACTGAACGAACTTTAACTTCATCCACACCAGCATCTTCAAGGTACGCTGCGATTTTTTCATCAATCAACGTACCTTTTGCAAGTACAACTTCATCATCAGATGCACGTTTCACGTCTTCAGCAGTCACACGACCAAGGACACGGTCACGTAATGCTTCAATCACGTCACCACCTTGAATAAATGGTGTCATCACAAGACCTTCACTTGTGCCACAATCAGGCTCAGTGATCACAAGGTCTTGTGCAACATCAACTAAACGACGCGTCAAGTAACCCGAGTTTGCCGTTTTCAATGCTGTATCGGCCAAACCTTTACGTGCACCATGCGTTGAAATAAAGTACTGAAGTACGGTCAAACCTTCACGGAAGTTTGCTTTAATCGGTGTTTCAATGATCGAGCCATCTGGCTTAGCCATCAAACCACGCATACCTGCAAGCTGACGAATCTGTGCAGCACTACCACGCGCACCAGAGTCAGACATCATGTAAATGCTGTTAAATGACTTTTGCTTCTCTTCTTGACCCTGTTTGTTTTTCACCATGGTAGAAGACAAGTTATCCATCATCGCTTTGGCAACTTGGTCATTGGTACGTGCCCAAATATCGACCACTTTGTTATAGCGCTCACCTGCAGTCACAAAACCTTGTTCAAATTGATCTTCGATTTCACGAACTTCAGCTTCTGCTTTGTCAATAATGGCTTGTTTCGTTGGTGGAATCACCATATCTTCCATACCTACAGACACGCCTGAACGTGTTGCTTGACGGAAACCAAGATACATTAATTGATCTGCAAAAATAACCGAATCTTTTAGGCCCAATTTGCGGTAACACGTGTTGATTAACTTAGAAATGTTCTTCTTGGTCATTTCAAGGTTAATCATGTCAAAGCTTAAGCCTTCAGGCACAACTTCCCAAAGCAAACAACGACCCGGTGTTGTATCTACAATAATCGTTTGCTTGTCACGATTACCATTTTCATCAATTACCGTTTGATGTACACGCACCTTAACACGCGCATGCATTGCCACTTGATGGGTTGCGAGCGCACGGTTTACTTCATGCGTATCAGCAAAGATCATCCCTTCGCCTTTGGCATTGATCGCATCACGAGTGATGTAATACAGACCCAATACCACATCCTGAGAAGGTACGATAATTGGCTCACCGTTGGCAGGTGACAAGATGTTGTTTGTAGACATCATCAAAGCACGTGCTTCAAGCTGTGCTTCCAACGTCAATGGTACGTGAACCGCCATTTGGTCACCATCGAAGTCGGCGTTAAATGCCGCACATACGAGTGGGTGTAGACGAATCGCTTTACCTTCAATTAAAACAGGTTCAAACGCTTGTAAACCCAAACGGTGAAGTGTTGGTGCACGGTTCAACATCACAGGGTGTTGACGAATCACGTTTGCAAGTACGTCCCACACTTCTGGTGTTTCGCGCTCAACCATTTTCTTCGCAGCTTTAATGGTAGTTGCTTGACCAGATGCTTGTAGTTTCGCAAAAATAAATGGTTTGAAAAGCTCAAGTGCCATTTTTTTCGGAAGACCACATTGATGTAGACGTAATGTCGGGCCTACGGTAATAACCGAACGACCTGAATAGTCAACACGCTTACCAAGTAAGTTTTGACGGAAGCGACCTTGCTTACCTTTGATCATGTCTGCCAAAGATTTTAAAGGACGTTTGTTTGAACCGGTAATTGCACGACCACGACGACCGTTATCAAGTAACGCATCGACAGATTCTTGCAACATACGTTTTTCGTTACGTACAATAATATCTGGTGCAGAAAGCTCTAAAAGACGCTTCAAACGGTTGTTACGGTTAATCACACGGCGATACAAATCGTTAAGATCTGATGTCGCAAAACGACCACCTTCAAGCGGTACAAGCGGACGTAAGTCAGGTGGTAATACTGGTAATACATTCATTACCATCCACTCAGGCTTGTTATTTGATTGATAGAATGCTTCCATCAATTTCAAACGCTTAGATGCTTTTTTCAGTTTTGTTTCTGAAGTCGTTTGTGGAATTTCTTCACGTAAACGTGTAATTTCAGCTTCAAGATCAATATCTTTCAATAAATCTTGTACTGCTTCAGCGCCCATTTTCGCAGTAAATTCGTCGCCATGCTCTTCAAGCGCAGTAAAATACTCTTCATCGTTTAGAAGTTGGTATTTTTCTAATGCTGTCATGCCTGGATCTGTCACCACATATGATTCGAAGTATAAAACACGTTCGATGTCACGTAGTGTCATATCAAGCAATAAACCAATACGGCTTGGTAAAGATTTTAAGAACCAAATATGTGCTGTTGGTGATGCAAGGTCAATATGACCCATACGCTCACGACGGACTTTTGCAGTGGTAACTTCAACACCACATTTTTCACAAATCACGCCTTTGTATTTCATACGCTTGTATTTACCACACAAGCATTCGTAGTCTTTTACAGGCCCGAAAATTTTTGCACAGAACAAACCATCACGTTCAGGTTTGAACGTACGATAGTTAATGGTTTCTGGCTTTTTCACTTCGCCATGAGACCATGACTTAATCATTTCTGGTGATGCAAGACCAATACGGATTCTGTCAAACTCAACTGGAGTATGACCCTCTGAGTCCGTTTTCTTACGCATGATATCGAGTAAGTCTTTCAATTCTTTTCTCCGTGTGCCGAGTAAAGTGTATTCACTTTCTCGGCAGGGTCACAAATATTGTTTATTACTGAAAAATAGAGCAACTTAGATTCAAATTAGTCGCCGTTTTTCAGTTCAATGTTGATACCTAAAGAACGGATCTCTTTGGTCAATACGTTGAACGATTCAGGCATACCTGGGTCCATGTAATGGTTACCATCGACAATGTTTTTATAGATGCGTGTACGCCCTTCAACATCATCCGATTTAACAGTAAGCATTTCTTGAAGTGTGTATGCTGCACCGTATGCTTCAAGTGCCCAGACTTCCATCTCACCAAAACGCTGACCACCGAACTGTGCTTTACCACCTAGCGGTTGTTGCGTTACAAGTGAATATGAACCTGTAGAACGCGCATGCATTTTGTCATCAACCAAGTGGTTCAATTTGAGCATGTACATGTAACCTACAGTCACTGGACGGTCAAATTGCTCACCTGTACGACCATCAAACAATGTTTGTTGACCAGTACGTGGCAATTCAGCCAATTCAAGTAACTCTTTGATTTGCTCTTCTTCAGCACCATCAAATACAGGTGTTGCTAATGGCACACCTTTTTTGAGGTTACCTGCAAGAATCATGACTTCATCATCAGTTAAGCTATTGAGGTCTTCTTGCTCACCACCAACTTTATTGTAAATTTTATCTAAAAATTCACGCAGTTCGGCAATCGTGCGCTGTTGTTGGAGCATTTTATCAATCTGCTCACCCAAACCTTTGGCCGCTAAACCTAAGTGTGTCTCTAGAATCTGCCCCACGTTCATACGTGAAGGTACACCCAATGGGTTAAGTACGATATCTACAGGTACACCGTTAGCATCATGTGGCATGTCTTCTACAGGTAAGATGTTAGATACAACACCTTTGTTACCGTGACGACCCGCCATTTTATCACCCGGCTGAATACGACGTTTAACCGCTAAGTATACTTTAACAACTTTCAATACACCTGTTGTTAACTCGTCACCTGTTGAAAGCTTACGTTTTTTCTCAGCAAATTTTTCATCAATTTCAATACTTTTTTCTTTCAAGTAAGTTTGAATTTGAGTTAAACGCTCAGCAATTGCTTCATCTGCTGGTTGAATTTCAAGTAAGTCAACAAGATCTAGTTTTGAAAGTAGATCTTCGTTTAGCTTTTCGCCATGTTTGGTTGTACCACCACCATGAGATACTTGATCTTTTAATAAACGTACAATACGTTCACGCGCCGCTTCTTCAAAGATTTTGTATTCTTCTTTCAAGTCTTTGCGGTATGCATCAAGTTGGGCCTTCTCAATCGCTAAAGCACGGTCATCTTTTTCCAAGCCATCACGTGTGAATACTTGTACATCGATCACTGTACCTTTGGTACCTGATGGTACACGTAAAGACGAATCTTTTACGTCTGCAGCTTTTTCACCAAAGATTGCACGAAGCAATTTTTCTTCAGGTGTCAGTTGTGTTTCACCTTTTGGTGGCACTTTACCAACTAAAATATCACCGGCAGTGACTTCAGCACCAATGTAAACAATACCTGACTCATCTAACTTAGACAGTGCAGCTTCGCCAACATTTGGAATATCTGCAGTGATTTCCTCTACACCTAATTTCGTATCACGAGCAACACATGACAATTCTTGAATATGAATTGAAGTCAAACGGTCTTCTTGAAGTACACGCTCTGATAAAAGAATCGAGTCTTCATAGTTGTAACCATTCCACGTCATGAATGCAACGCGCATATTTTGACCAAGTGCAAGCTCACCACCATCGGTAGATGGACCATCTGCAAGCACATCACCACGACCAACCTTATCACCCATATTGACCAAAACTTTTTGGTTAATACATGTATTTTGGTTCGAACGGGTATATTTGATCAGGTTGTAAATATCAACACCTGCTTCACCTGCAATCATTTCGCTTTCATTCACACGAATAACCACACGTGACGCATCAACAAACTCAATCACACCACCACGGTTTGCAATCACACATACACCAGAGTCACGTGCAACGTTCGCTTCCATACCTGTACCAACAAGTGGTTTATCAGCAAGGAGTGTTGGCACGGCTTGACGTTGCATGTTTGAACCCATCAATGCACGGTTCGCATCATCGTGTTCCAAGAATGGAATCAGTGATGCTGCAACGGAAACAACCTGCTGTGCGGAAACGTCCATATGTGTTACACGCTCAGGCGGTGTACGAACGGTTTCACCTTGATGACGAACTGTTACCATCTCATCAATTAAGTTACCGTCAGCATCTACTGCAGAATCGGCCTGTGCAATCACAGTTCCTACTTCTTCAATCGCAGAAAGATACTCAGTCTCTTGCGTTACACGGCCGTCAACAACTTTACGGTATGGTGTTTCTAAGAAACCAAAGTGGTTGGCTTTTGCATATACAGACAGTGAGTTGATCAAACCAATGTTTGGTCCCTCAGGTGTTTCAATCGGACACACACGGCCATAATGGGTATGGTGTACGTCACGCACTTCAAAACCTGCACGTTCACGAGTCAAACCACCTGGCCCTAATGCTGAAACACGACGCTTATGCGTAATTTCAGACAATGGGTTGTTTTGATCCATAAACTGAGATAATTGGCTTGAACCAAAGAATTCTTTAATCGCTGCAGCCACTGGCTTCGCATTAATTAAATCTTGTGGAGACAGATTATCTGTTTCTGCTTGGCTTAAACGGTCTTTAACAGCACGCTCAACACGAACTAAACCAACACGGAATTGGTTTTCTGTCATTTCACCAACAGAACGTACACGTCGGTTACCTAAATGGTCAATATCATCAACTTCGCCTTTACCATTACGAATATCGATGAGTGTACGCATAACATCAACGATGTCATCGTTTGACAAGATACCATCAACACTGCGAACTTTTGGATCTGGACTGGTTTCGTATGGACGTCCTAAACGACGATTAAACTTCATACGACCAACAGCAGATAAATCATAACGCTCAGCAGAGAAGAACAAATTATTAAATAAGTTTTCTGCCGCTTCTTTCGTTGGAGGCTCGCCCGGACGCATCACTTTATAAATTTCAACCAATGCTTCGTCACGATCACGTGTAACATCTGCACGTAGTGAGTCTGCAAGGTAAGAACCACGATCAATATCATTAGTGAACAGAATGTTGAATTGTTTTACACCACCCTCTGCAAGTTTCACCATAATTTCATGAGTAAGAACAGTATTTGCCGGAATCACATCACCATTATGTAATGCAATATCTTCGGCCGTAATATGTTCATACAAGTACTCATCAGGTACAGAAAGCTTTGTTAAGCCCGCTGTTTCCATTTGACGTACGTGACGTGCATTAATACGTTTACCTTGTTCAACAATCACTTTACCGCTGTTATCTACAATATCAAATTGCGCCATTTCGCCACGTAAGCGATCTGGTACAAGTTCAATTTGATAACTACCAAGATCTAGATATACAGGTACTTTTTCATAGAATAAGTCTAAAATCTGCTCATCTGTATAATTTAACGCACGTAAAATAACAGTCGCAAGTAACTTACGTCGACGGTCAATACGAACATAGACTAAATCTTTAGCATCAAACTCAAAGTCTAACCATGAACCACGGTAAGGAATGATTCGTGCAGAATAAAGGGTTTTATTTGAATGTGTTTTTCCTTTATCACTATCGAAGAACACACCAGGTGAACGATGTAATTGAGATACGATAACACGCTCTGTACCATTAATAACAAACGTACCGTTTTCAGTCATGAGTGGCATTTCACCCATGTATACTTCTTGCTCACGTACGTCTTTAATTGACTTTGTATCTCGATCTTTAATGATCAAGCGAATTTTAACACGCATTGGTGCAGCATAAGTCGAGCCACGAAGGATACATTCGCGTACATCAAACTCAGGCTTACCAAGGTTATACTCAACAAATTCTAAAGCAGCGTTGCCAGAATAACTTTCAATTGGAAAAACTGAACGAAAAGCAGCTTGTAGACCAAGATCTTCTCTAGTTTTTGGCAATTTACCATCTTGTAAAAATGTTCTGTACGAGTCGACTTGAATCGACAGCAAGTACGGAAAATCCATCACTTGGGGCAATTTACCAAAATTCTTACGGATCCGTTTTTTTTCGGTATATGAGTATGCCATCTGGAGTCCTCGGAAAGTACAAAACTAAACCTGCCTGCAGTTCAGGTTTAGAAGGAATGACGCAGGCCGATATGGCCACCACTACTTACAAATGCTGCAAATGAGTGTGGTAATAAACGCTTAACAATATTTTCAGAGTGAGAAATATTGGTAAGCGTTTGAATTTATACAATTTTCACATAAACAACACAAAGACAATGCTTTCAATTAAAGCACAGCCGGTTATTGTAACGCAAAAAGGCTGACGACCCAAGAGCCATCAGCCATTTTTGGAGCCAATTTTTTACAACTAACTCCGAAAACAAATTACTTAAGTGTAACTGCAGCGCCAGCTTCTTCAAGAGTTTTCTTAAGTGCTTCGCCGTCTTCTTTGCTCACGCCTTCTTTAAGAACTTGTGGAGCACCTTCAACGAGGTCTTTAGCTTCTTTCAGACCAAGACCAGTTACAGCACGTACTGCTTTAATTACAGCAACTTTGTTTGCGCCAAAGCTTGTTAATTCAACATTGAATTCTGTTTGCTCTTCAACAGCAGCAGCAGCAGCAGCAGGTGCAGCTGTAGCAGCAGCAGCAGATACATTGAATTTTTCTTCGAAAGCAGAGATAAGTTCAACAAGTTCTAGAACTGTTTTTTCAGCAACTGCGTTTAAAATTTCTTCGTTAGTTAAAGCCATGAGAATAACTCCAAATGGATATTAAATGGTGGTGTAAGGTAAAAGTGATTATGCAGCTTCTTGCTCGTCTTTCTCTTTGAGCGCTGTAAGTAAGCGACCCAGTTTCGAAATTGGAGCCTGAAGAACACTTGCAAGCATCGTAAGCGCTTTTTCTTGGTTTGGAAGGTTAGCAATTACACTTACTTCCGCGCCTTGATAAAGTTTGCCATCAAAAGCAGCCGCTTTTAATTCAAACGCTTTATTTGCTTTTGCAAATTCTTCGAACAAACGTGCAGCAGCACCCATGTCGTCTTCAGAAGTTGAAAAACCGAGAATTGTTGGACCAACAAGATTGTCATTCAAGATATCAAACTGAGTACCCTGAAGCGCACGTTTTGCCAATGTATTACGAACAACACGTGTTGTAACACCTAGCTTACGAGCTTCAACACGTAACTGTGTTAATTTCTCAACGCTTAAACCCTGGTAGTCGGCAACAACAGCAGAAAACGCGACGCTTGCAGTTTCATTAACTTGAGCGACGATTTCTTTTTTGTTCTCTAGTAGTAGAGCCACTGTAAAAACCTCCTAAGGTGATTTATGTGTTCTAAAGAACACACTCCCAATTCGTAAACCTTTCGATTTACACGCGGAGCATGAATAAATCACACCACCGCGTCTACGCAGGCTGAATTATTAAGAAAAGTAAACTTTTCGCCTGAGGTCTTTGACGCTAATAGGCTTTAACCTATCAATTCAAAGTCCACTCTAGACTAGGCTAGCGAACCAACCCAATCTAGAGATTCAACATTTTAATATTAGTTAGATACGCTGTTTACATCAACAGTAAGACCAGGACCCATTGTTGAGCTCAAAGTGATCTTTTTGATATAAATACCTTTTGAAGTTGCAGGTTTTGCTTTCTTCAAATCAGCAACAAGTGCTTCAAGGTTTTGACGTACTGCAGCAATTTCGAAACCAACTTGGCCGATACCTGCATGAATGATACCGCCTTTGTCTACGCGGTAACGCGCTTGACCAGCTTTTGCATTTTTAACAGCGCCAGCGACATCAGGAGTTACTGTCCCAACTTTAGGGTTTGGCATTAAGCCACGTGGACCTAAAATTGTACCCAACTTACCAACAACACGCATTGCATCTGGAGCAGCAATTACAACATCAAAATCAAGATTACCTTTTTGAATACTTTCAGCTAGATCATCAAAACCTACGATATCAGCGCCTTCAGCTTTCGCAGCTTCAGCAGCAGCGCCCTGAGCAAACACGGCAACACGTACAGTTTTACCAGTACCAGCAGGAAGTGTTGTTGCACCACGTACCACTTGGTCAGATTTACGAGGATCAACACCCAAGTTTACAGACACATCAAGTGATTCTTTGAATTTCGCAGCAGGAAATGCATTGATCAGTGCTAGTGCTTCATCTAAAGTATAAACTTTATTAGAATCAATTGCAGCGATAGCTTTTTGACGTTTATTTAACTTTGCCATCTCTTATAGCTCCACTTCCAAGCCCATAGAACGTGCAGAACCAGCGATGGTACGTACACGTGCGTCTAAATCAGCACCAGTTAAATCTGGCTCTTTAGTAGTCGCAATCTCTTCGAGTTGAGCACGAGTTAACTTACCAACTTTAGTTTTATTTGGTATAGCTGAACCCTTTTGGATACCAGCAGCTTTCTTAAGCAAGATAGATGCAGGCGGTGTTTTCATGATAAATGTAAATGATTTATCATTATAAACAGTGATCACAACAGGAATTGGAAGACCTGGCTCAACTTTTTGTGTAGCAGCATTAAATTCTTTACAGAATGCCATGATGTTTACACCACGTTGACCTAATGCAGGACCAATTGGTGGAGATGGATTTGCTTTACCAGCTGGAACTTGCAGCTTGATATAGCCGTCAATCTTTTTAGCCATTTCAAAATACCTCTGGGTAATAACGCCGTAAAGCTCCCCAATCTATTTAACAAAAATATAAGCTGACACAATAAGGGTCAGCTTATGCCACCAATATTGCTGAAATTAAATTGCTTTTTCAACTTGGCGGAATTCAAGCTCAACTTGAGTTGGACGATTAAATACGTTAATTGTCAACGTTAAGCGAGATTTTTCATATTGAACTTCTTCTACAACACCCTTAAAGTCTGTAAAAGGTCCATCAACAACGAGTAATTCTTCGCCTGGCTCAAACATCGTCTTAGGACGAGGTGCTTCACCAGTATTACGCACACGTGCAAGAATTGCATCCGCTTCTTTTTGTGTGATTGGCGCAGGTTTTTCAGGTGTACCACCAATAAAACCTAATACTTTCGGACATTCTTTTACAATATGCCAAGTATCATCATTCATTGCCATTTCAACCAAGACATAGCCTGGGAAAAATTTACGTTCAGATTTACGCTTTTTACCATCCTTCATTTCAACGACTTCTTCAGTCGGAACAAGGACTTCACCAAAGCTATCGGCAACCGTACTACGCTGGATTCGCTCATTTAGCGAACGCATCACTTGTTTTTCATAGCCTGAGTAGGCATGAATAATGTACCAACGTTTCATAGTTCTCTACCCGATGATTAGCTTTACTAGCCAACTTAATGCATAATCAAAGCACCACAGCAAAACCGCAGCGACAATAACAACCAGCACAACTTGCCATGAGTTGGTTATTGTTTCATTTTTGGTTGGCCATGTTACCCTACGTAGTTCTATACGTGCATCACGAAGCAAACGCACAAAGCCTTTGCCCTGATGGGTGGCGTATATTAAACCCAAAGCCACAATGATACAAGCTAAAACAACACCGATTTGTACCCAAATATTACTGGCAGGTGCCCAATATGCAGGAAGATATTGATTTATAAGAGATGCTGCTATAAGCAATGCTATCGCTAAAACCCATAAAACAATATCTAAAGGTGTGTTTGATCGTACGACTTCGGCCGCACTATGTTTTTGAGGTATTGGCGCGTCGCTTAATGCGTCACGCGATTGATCATTCGACATGTTTTTACTCGTCGTAGAGTTCGCGAATCCATTATAAGGACAAAATGGCCAGCATCAAGCTTTAACTTAAATTAAGTGGCAGGCCAGGAGGGACTCGAACCCCCAACATTCGGTTTTGGAGACCGACGCTCTACCAATTGAACTACTAGCCTATCAAGTAAATCGAGAGCCTCAGCTCTCGATTTATAGTTTTATTATGCAATAACTTTAGCAACAACACCAGCACCAACAGTACGACCACCTTCACGGATCGCAAAACGTAGACCTGAGTCCATTGCAATCGGGTGAA
>NZ_FMYL01000012.1 GCF_900096955.1 Acinetobacter boissieri
TTTATCCCGAGTCATAATCTCTATGACTTTATCTTTAAAATCTTTTGAATATCCCATCACTCTATTGTTCTATATTTTTTCATATTTGGCTATATATCCCTTTTTTAGGGTAAACCATGAAAAAATTAATGGTATTAAAATAATCCCGATGATCAATAATGTAGATGGCTTTTTTGGTTCTTCTTTCATATTTCCCTTCATTTTAAAAGTCATTCTGGGTTTAGAAAAGAGTACTTATGCCCTGTTTTAATATTATCTAGGTTCAAATGACACAGAAAGTGCAGAGAGCTTAGGTAAAAAAGATGCTGAAATATTAAAATTACCATAAGACCCTGTTTTTGTATTTTCATATTTTATTGTTTTAGGATCATTTAACAGATTGTCATATACCTGTTGTACCGCATCATCTCTACTTTTATCAATCTTATTTGAATCCAGTACTCTTGCCATAATCAATGCAATGCCAGCCAATGTCTCAGCTTGAGATGCAAGTTTTCTACCTTTATTTTGGGGTAAAATAAGTAGTAATGCTGCAACATGAGTAAGCTTTTTATTTTTCATTTTCCCAACAAATGTAAAATCATCCCCTAAAAAAGCCATAAAAGTTCCATTACTTTCTTGGTATTTTATATCTTGTAGTTGTGGTGCGCCAATCTCTTTAGCATGTGCGTTAAAGTTGTCTCTAAATTTTTCTGCTGTAATGCTAAGTGTTTTTTCTGCTTGATTGGTTGATGATACCTGCTTTGCCTGCACATAGCTTGGAACTGCACTGACTAAAGTTGCTGCAAGTAAAAGTGTTTTTAATATAGATTTTTTCATTATATAACCAGTTTAATTAAAAAATGAGATATTAACATGAGATCAACCTACTTTTGCCACAGAGCCTTAATGAGTTAACTCTGCTTTTTTACCCGAATATAGCTTATAAATATCTTATAGTCTTAAGTAAGTGTCAGTTTACTTTTTTCAAAAAGTCAATTCTTTTTTACATCTATAATTGCATGAGTATTTGAGTATTTGAGTATTTGAGTATTTGAGTATTTGAGTATTTGAGTATTTGAGTATTTGAGTATTTGAGTATTTGAGTATTTGAGTATTAAAAAGGTAGCGTATAGCTACCCTAAAATATATGTGATTTTACTTAACTAACAACTCAATCTGCTCAACTAAAATTTGTTTAACACTTTTCTTATTTTTAAATGCATACATTTTCAGTTCAGCATGTAGGTCTTCGTCTAAGTCGAAATTTACACGCACTTTTTTAGTATGATCTTTAATATCTTGTAACTGTAGTTCTTTAGCACCTACAGATCTACTTGGACGACCAGCTTTTAAACTACTCATTTACTCAAACACTCCTATGAGTAAAAACTCATTTACTTAATTTACTAATTAATTCTAGAGCCAGGCTATTAATTTCTTTTGCTGCATCACTTGTTGGCTCTAGATCTAAAACCGTTGTTCCTGTTGCAGCACTTGTTGGATAAATTACACGTTGTGTAATACGAGTTTCTAATACTGGAAGCTCATAACCTAGAAGTACATCTGAAATTTCAGTACCAATTTTTGTACCTTTAATTGCTCTAGAAACAACGAAAGCTGCTTGCAACTTGCCATCTGTTACGTCTATACGTTGTTTGACTAAATCGACTAAATCAGATGTTGCCCAAATATCATAAGGAGAAGGTTGTACAGGAATAAGAATAAAGTCTGCTGCTTTAATTGCTGACAAAGCTAAATCTGAGGCTTGAGGTGCTCCATCAATTACAACAAAGTCTTTTTTTGCAACTGACTTTAGATCACGGTCTATCGTTGGTCTATCTATACCTATAACTGTTACAGGGTTTGATTCATCTACAGCAGACCAGTCTCTTGCAGAACCTTGTGGGTCTGAATCTACAAGCAATACACTGTAATCTAGCTTCTGTAATGCTCGTGCAAGGTGAGTTGCTATAGTCGTTTTCCCTGAGCCACCTTTCTGATTAAGTACAGCAATAACTTTCATGTTTTATTTATACCTTGAGTTAATACTTATTTACTCAATTAAGTATACACCCATTTAAGTAAATGAGTAAATGAGTAAATGAGTAAATGAGTAAATGAGTAAATGAGTAAATGAGTAAATTATAAGCTTAAACCTAATCGTTTCAAGTGGTGGGCATTGGTTTCTATAAAATCAAGATTCGTCAATCTAAGTAACAAACGTTTTTCTAGATCACTATAAGTTTCGCCAACTTCAGCATAGCTACTTGCAAATACATCATCATAAGCAAGTTTTTTAGCAAAAAAGCTGAGTTGCTTTTCTGTTAGCCCTGTAAACATATCTACAGTATTTTTATCTTTATTTACAGATAAACCTTGATGATTAAGTTTTTCCTTAAAAGTAAACTTTATACCAGAAATGATACGACCATCTTTAAATTGCTCATAATTTGCATCTATATCTGTATACGTATTAATTTGGGTAATCGCTGGCTCAAGCACCCTTTTTTTAAAATTATTCATAGCCGTATATTCTGTAGGCTCTAAACCTAGTTGCATTCTAAAGTCAGAAAGATTAATAACTGGTGTCTTTCCAACTTCACGCCAGGCAATTAATATTTCATAAAGGCGTATCGCATATTTACTTGTAAGTTGAGAAACTTGCTTTAATTGATATGACGTGAAATGTTTCTCAAGTCTAGTAATTAAGGGGACAACATCTGGAGAAAAAGTAACTTCTAATATTGCAAGTTCATCGATATATTTAATTCGACTTACCCAACGTGATTTTACAACACCGATTTTCCCTGTATTTTCGTGTTCTTCTTTAAATGAGAATTGTCTTTCGAATAAATTTAAAGCTGCTTCTTTTAATGCTTTGTATGCAGCATGTCGATCAACTTTATAATGATACATATAGTCACCAGCATGTATTTGTAACTTACTATCTGCTGTAATACCTTGCCCTGTATCCCTTGCTCGTACGATTGAAAGTAATATTAACCTTTGTTCTGTAAGCTCTAGGTTATATGATGCATTTATTAGTATATTGTCTTTTACTACCAGCTCGTTATTCATACTATTTTTATATTAAGATACATTAATGAAAAATGTATCATTAGATACATTAACAGTCAATGTACCTTTTTTGGTGACTAAACGTATCTTAATTGGTGACTAAACGTATCTTAATTGGTGACTAAACGTATCTTAATTGGTGACTAAACGTATCTTAATGTCAGCTGTAAGCCTTTAGTACCAATGCTTACAGCTCTCTTAAAAGAGTTAAAAGATTATTAAAAATATTAAAAGCCTATTTTTCTTTTTTTTAAATTTTATTTTTAAGAATATTTTTAGTATTTTTAGAACAAAGGTATTGGTGGTTAATACCATCTATCTTTTGAGTATACCTAAATCAAAATTTATCTAGGTTTCTATGATTTCTATCTTTTAGCTATATTTTTTATTAAATGATAGGTTATATGCTATATTTATCACTGATAACTAATTTTTAAGTCTAATTGATATGAATACAACACGAATCTATGTCAGAGCATCTACAAAAGACCAGGATGCAGAAAGAGCACTCTCTGATCTCATAGAGTTTAGTCAAAGTTATACATCAGATTATGTGTCATACATTGAAAACTTCTCAGGAACTAAACTGATTCGTCCAGAACTGAATAAACTTTTATCTGAAGCGCAAACTGGTGAACTGTTATTGGTTGAAAGCGTAGACCGTTTATCTCGTTTATCTCAAGATGACTTTGATATTTTAAAACAACAAATAAAAGCAAAAGGTCTAAGACTCAT
Source organism: Acinetobacter boissieri (assembly GCF_900096955.1). Classification (GTDB taxonomy): domain Bacteria; phylum Pseudomonadota; class Gammaproteobacteria; order Pseudomonadales; family Moraxellaceae; genus Acinetobacter; species Acinetobacter boissieri. The sequence continues at coordinate 3,796 of NZ_FMYL01000012.1, forward strand.
TGTTGCTGATTTACCAACGACACATCATTTAATTCAAGAAGGTATTACAGGTGATATTTTAGCTGTGATTAACGCGATGTTGATTGATTTGCTTGCAACGATGGCAAGACTGGACAATGAGAAGCGTAAAGAGCGTATTAGGCAGGGGTTAGAGCGTTCTGGATACAAACCTAAGGGTAAAGCACCAAACAGGCTAAAACATGCCCGTATTAAGCAATTATTGGCATTAGGTGGTATGACTAAGGAAGAGGTTGCGAAAGCAGTTGGGGTTGGGGTGGCTACAGTATACAGAGTTGCTAAAAGTTAATTCATTATATCTGTGAAAGTATCTAGTTTTACTTAATCATATAGATTATATGATTAAGTAAAAAAGTGGGTTAATAACTGAAAATAGTGGCCTAGACTCACATTTTTATGATTTAACATAAATAGTCAATATTCTGTTAATTTTAGAATTGCTTAACTAATGTTTAATGCGACAAAATTTTTTACTTATGCTTAAGCATAGAGCTATATATTTTTTTCTATAAGCATGTCGGTTAACTTTCTACTTTCCTCATAAGACATAAATCTACTATCACATATCCAATAAACTGCCCCATGATTAGGATAATAGTGACCATAACAAATAAATTCATTGCCGTCATAGCCTAACTTACAAAATTCTTTATACAAAAAATCAGTTTCATTCTCAAAAATAGTGGATCCTAGTGATGTACTTTCATCATTAATGTATCCATGGGTTTTAAAATCCTGATATGCTGTTCTGATAGCATCTAATAAATCATTTGTTATTTCTAGCTGAAACGCTTTAGACACTTTCTTTCTCACTCAATTAAATATAAGTTCTAATATTTATGGCTGTCGGGGCTGTCCCTTGATCAGGTGGTTTATCACTGCCTAAATTTATTTAGTGGTGGTACAAACCCTATCCTTTATCTAGTAAATCGACATCAAATAACCGTCAAAATATACTCCAGGAACCTAAGTTAATTATTCAGATTATAAATAATATGTAAATATTATTTGTTGATCAGTGAATATTTTTCATCGTTAACTAAACCTTTTAAAGTCTGAAATATTAAAAAGATTTATGCCTGACTTATAGTAGATGTTACACGAAATAGGAGCTAATAGCTCCCTTTTAGGCATTTCAGATAATCAGTATTATGTTAATTTTAGAGAGAATATATAGTGAAACCGTCTAACTGTTCATACAGCTAATAATACCAAATCCTTGTGTAGCCGTATTTGGTAATTTTTAGCATATAATATATAAAATCAATTTCTTAGCTTATCAAATAAGTCTAATAAATCCAAAGCATGAAAGTCATTATCTGTACGTGGAGAAACATCTTTTTGCACAGAGATACCAAATTCAAGAGGTCTTTCAATATAAGCTGTCATTAATCCGCATGAACGAGCACCTACTAAATCACTATGATGAGCAGCTACCATCAGAACTTGATTAGGATATACATTTAACAATTCAGCAACACCAAGATAGGTCTTGGGTGAGGGCTTATAGGCATGGAAATTTTCAGCAGAAAAAATATAATCCCATGGTAGGTTAGAGAATTTGGCCATATCCACTAATAATCTAATATTACCATTAGATAGTGTACAAATAATAAATTTGTCTTTTAGTTTATTTAACCCCTCAACAGTATCATTCCAAGGATTTAAACGATGCCAAACTAAATTTAAATGAATTTTTTGTTCTTCCGATAAATAAAAAATATTATATTTGATTAATAAATCATCCAAAATTAAACGATGGATATCATCAATAGAACTCCAATGTCCTTCGCCAGAAATAACTTTATCCATAACAGGTCGATAACCAGCTCTCCAATCTAAAGCAAACTGATTAGCATCAACTGACAATCTCATGTTATTTAATTCTTTAACAATAGATGAATGCCAATCCACTATAGTTCCAAAAACATCAAAAGCTAATACTTTAATATTATTAAAATTTTTCATAAAATTCCTTTTAATTATACCTATCATCACATAAATTTTTGTTTATCAATGATAAGGGGTTAGTATATTCAATACTTGTTTATTATTTTAAATAAGTAAATCTTTATTTTTCCAAGAATCCTAATCCTAATTCTAATTTTTTAGCCTATATTTATCAGGAATAAAATTATAATTATGATCACTTATACAAAAATCATTTTAATAAAATAAAATGATGACTTAATTGCCTATAATCTATTCATATTGATAAAAGTAAAGAGTAATAAATGGAACATCAAACTATCGAAAATTTAAGAGTGACAGATGATAAAAATGAAATAGATTTAGACACTGTTCATCATTTTCTAAAAACTACGTATTGGTCTAAAGATATTCCAAAAGAAGTCGTTCAGAAAGCTATTGAAAACTCCTTATCAATTGGTTTGTTGTTAGAAAATCAACTTATAGGCTTTGGCAGGTCCATTACAGATTATTCAACGTTCGCATATATTGCAGATATCTATGTTAAACCTGAATTTCGTGGTAAAGGCTATTCTAAAATAATTGTAAAAGCACTCTTAGATAGAAGTGGAGCAGAATATCTAAGACGAATTCTTTTAGCAACCTCTGATGCTCATGGTTTATACCGTAAATTTGATTTTGAAAACTTGGGTAAACCTGAAGATTTTTTAGAAATAAACAAACCTAAAATTTATCAGCAAATAATTAAGTAAATATTATATAAATTAAATATTTAACATAGTATACGTTAAATGAAACGGGAGCTGTTAGCTCTCATGTTCTACTTTTAGATTCAGTTATTTATGGAAGCATTATCTACATGAAAATTATTAATAGTAAGAAATTTACGGGAAATAAAGCATGGGATGCTCTTGATATTACAAAATTTAATACAACAACTATTCGTTTACATTGGACTGATCAACCTTATATTTGGCATGTTAACGATGGTGAAGAAGTATTTGCTGTCGTTGATGGAATAGTCAATATGTACTACAAAGAAGATGGTTTAACAAAAAACGTACTACTTAATGTAGGAGATATCTTTTTTGCAAGTATAGGTACTGAACATGTTGCTCATCCTCAAGGTGAGGCAAGAATACTTGTTATCGAACAAGAAGGGTCTATCTAGAAAACCTTAGAATAGTTATATAAACCCTCTATTTAACGTAATGGAAAGTTAAAAGAAGTGGGAGTGTTTGCTCCCATTTTCTAGTATTTCGGATAATCAGTATTATTTTAATTGTAGGAGGGCTTAGTGCTCATAGTGTTTAGTGGGTTACCTGGCACAGGAAAAACAACTTTATGTCAGGCTCTAATAAAAAAGAAAGGGTTCACTTATATAAGAATTGATGAAATAGAATTTGCGATTCAACAATATAATAACTCTTCTAAAAAAATTGGAGCTATCGGTTATGAAGTTGCATTTTCTATAGCGCTGTCTAATCTAAAACTTGGCAATACAGTTGTATCTGACAATGTTAATCCTGTTATAGAAAGCAGGCTTAAATGGAAAGAAATAGCTCAAAAATCTCATGTTAAGATTATTGAAATTGAAGTTGTTTGTAGTGATAAGGCAGAGCATAAGAGGCGTATTGAAACGAGGTCATCTGATATAGAAAATTTTAAACTACCAGATTGGCATTCTGTTCAAATACATGATTATCAATTGAGAACAGATAAAAGATTAATAATAGATACAGCTAAACTTACTCCAGAAAATGCTCTAACTGAAATAGAAAAATATATTAGCTCCCCTGATTTAACATAATGGCACTTATGCGAAATTTTGATGTTAAAGCTAAAAAATGGGAGATGCTAGCTCCCATTTTTTAATGTTTGAGATAAGCAGTGTTATGTTAATTTTAGATAGAAATTTAAATTAAAGAAAATCCTTACGAATTTGTTGAATTGATTTAATCTGTAAATTTTTTTCATCAAAATTCTTTTCATCTAACCATGATTCAAGAACCTTTTTATTAAAAAACCATTCATCATTAAGTAATGAAAACCATGATGTATCTCTACTTCTACCCTTATAGATTATTAATTTCCGTAATGTTCCTTCATAAGTAAAACCAAGTCTGAGCGCTGCCTTTTCAGATGGCTCATTTAAGCTATCACACTTCCACTCATACCTTCGATAACCTAAGTCATCGAATACATATTTCATTAGTAAGTATTGTGCTTCAGTAGCTATTCTAGTTCTTTTTAATAATGGAGAATACAAAACAAACCCCATTTCTAAACTACCATTCTGTGGGTCAATTCTAATCAGTGCTATAGAGCCAATAGCTTGACTTGTGACATTATCGATAATTGTATAATGGATTTGATCTTTAGATAATTCAAAACTTTCTGCAATTCTAAAATAATGATCAAAATCTTTAAATGGACCTACTGGTAGCCATGTCCAATCACTATCATCTTTTGCTTGCGAATAAGCATTGTATAATTCGTTTGCATGTTTATTTGCTTCTAGTGGTTCAAGTGTACAGTAACTACCATTAAAGCATTTCTTTTCAGGAGTTTTTCTTATAGTCCAGTGTGGTAATGGCTCACCGATAGGTTGATTATATTCGTTAAAATGCATTTTTTATTCCTTAAATTAACTCAGTTTACATGAGTAAAAATTACTGCTAAAACTAGCAAAAAATGGCCTATTTTAATAGGTATAGCTAAAACCTTAATAAAATAAACAAAGTGAGAAGAATCCTGATTTAACATAATGACCAATTATACGAAGTTCTTGAATTTATTAGATCATTAGGAAATAAATTACTTGCGTTTTGTATTCGATCGAATACAATTAATCGAGAGCAAGGGGAAGCTTAATGATTGAAATTAAACGTCTGCCTGAATTTGATGAATGGCTAGATGGAATTAAAGACAATATGACTCGGATTCGCTTAAACCGTAGATTGGATAAGGTTCAGCGTGGTAATTGGGGAGATACCAAATATCTTCAAGATGGTGTTTGGGAAATGAGAGAGTTCTTTGGTTCAGGTTGGAGAATGTACTATATTAAACACGGTGATGTTGTGATTGTTATGCTTGGTGGTGGAGATAAATCTACGCAACAACAAGATATTGATCGTGCAGTCAAATTATCAAAGATATTGGAGAATTAAAATGGTTAAAGTCGCTGATTTGCCAAGTTTTGATATGGCTGAGTCTCTCAAAACTGAAGAAGACATTGTAATGTATTTAAATATAGTTCTTGAAGAAAATGATCCAGCTGAATTGGCTCATGCTCTTGGCATAATTGCTAAAGCTCGTGGTATGACTCAAATCGCTAAAGAAGCAGGTATTGGGCGTGAAGCACTCTACAAAGCCCTACGTCAGGATTCAGCACCACGTTTTGATACGATTAATCGTGTCGTAAATGCTCTTGGCCTAAAACTAACAGTACAACATCTCTAAGAATTTCAAATATAAAAATGGGAGCTAAAGGCTCCCATTTTTATATTTCGTATAAGTCGTATTATGTTAATTTTAGAAATACTCACTAATTATTAAATTAAAATATAAGAGAGCCTTATGGACACATATCTTAGTTCAGGAACTGGTTTTCCAGCAGGAACCTTGGTACATACTGAACAAGGGTGGACACCTATTCAGGACATTGAAGTGGGTGATTTAGTATTGTCCAAACCTGAAAATGGTGTGGGTGAGTCAATATATAAACCTGTAATCAACACCTTTGTTTATGAAAATAAAGAGTTATGGTTAGTGGAAGTGAAAAAACATTGGAATGATGAAGATATCAACGGAAATATAATTGATAGTAGTACATATCGTTATACTCATAGTTTATCTGAATTTATAGCTACATCGAACCATCCTGTTTTTGTCATGGGAATGGGGATTTGGGATGGGCAACAGAGTTTAGAAAGTATTAATCCTTATATACAACCACAGTGGAAACGCGTAGATCAGTTACAACAATATGAAATTGTTATGAATAAAGATGGTGTTTTATTCTATATAAAACGGGCACAACCTTTATACCAATATCAAGATAAAAATTTAGAAAATTTAGATTCTACAATTGCTTGGTATCAAAAAAATTATTATGTTTCACAGGAGCCAATGGAAACTGAAGACATTGAGTTTTATAATTTTGAAGAAGGTACAGCAATAGATATTGATTATTGTAAGAATGAAAACATTATTAAAGGAAGTAGCCTCACTGATAAGCCAGGAGTAGGGATTAATAAAGATAATGTTTTAAAAGACCAAAACAAGCAATATATTCCATTTACTGATAACGTCTATAATCTTGAAGTGGCAGATGATCATACTTATTTTGTGACAATGTCTGGTGTATTTGTACATAACACCAGTAGCCCTGAACAGACGGTTCTGTCGCATTAAGACGAATTTGAGCTACTATTTAACATAATGGGGGATTATGCGAAGTGCTTGAGACTTAATTATTGTTTATCAGTGGGTTAAGCATTTTACATAAAGTGAAAAAGCACAGAAAAGCCGAGGTTGAAACATGTCGGCTTTTTTTTGTATGAAAATGGAACTTTTAGCCAGTAAAATTGGATAAAAAAACATATTTTTTAAAGTTTTTTTGGGTTTTTCAAACCCCTATTTTTAGAAATTATCCAAAATTTCTGAGGACAAATATTGGGATAAATTAAGGCCAAAAGAATGTACGAAATTGCTTAAATAGCTAGATATCATTGCGTTTGCTTCAGCATAATTACCTAACATTCCTATACAAAATGGTACATCACCTTTATTATTAATAATTTAGTCAATCAGACTAACTGTATTTTCATTAAACTCTGCATGCTGAATTACATGTGCTAAAGCTTTTTGATGGGCTTCATTATTTTTTAGATCCGACATAATTTTTTTCTCACTTATCTTTTGTTACTGGTTCAATACGAACTAACATTAACTTTTCCTTACTTTTATCCACATATGCTGCATCTTTAACTAATGTACCATTTTTTGGTACTGAAAACGGCTTTATATGCCCCGCTATTTTGGTTTAATTTAGCAAGAACAGCGCTATCCCATTCACTAGACATCTGCATGTTACTATCAGCAGCCCTTGGACTCTTTTTGGCCTAACTGTTTACTATCAAATCATCATAAGTCAGACACTAGAATAGTGAAGCAAGACAGGATTTATGCCGAAGCACTAAATACGAAAAACCCTGACAGGATGTCAGGGGTTTTTTAATTCATTATTCTTTTTTATCGTCAGGAAAGTATTCAAAAAGATCATGCATATTACAATTAAAATATGTACATAGCTTATCAGCAACAGGTAGCTCAATACGTACTGCTCGATCATAGTACATACTTGTCAGAGTATTGCGATTGACCCCAGTCTCTCGAACAACATCACTTAACTTTAAAATATGGCGCTCACCCATGAGTGTTGATAACCTGCATCTAATCATAATTGTACCTAAATTTAAAAAATAACCTATTGTGGGTTATTTTTGGGTTGGCAAGTGACTCTTAATATTTAAAAATAACCCACAGTAGGTTATTAATTCACTCTAAGATGAATTTTGTGCCGCTAGAATTATACCGATTTTATTTATAAGGAAAAGTAGCAATGAATCATTTTGTCACACCACAGCTTTTTATTTCTAAACAAGCAAAGCAATTAGGTCTTGAATTAATTCATGACTTTTGTATTCAACGAACTGCTCGCCTAGCATTCTTTTTAGATGTAAACCCAACATTTAATGGACACCAAGCAATCTTTATTTGGGTTGAGCACCATCTTCAAGCAAATCCACATGCCGAACTATGTGACCTTCATCGAGCATTTACCCGTTGTGTCCCAGAATATTAATCTACTGAATAAGCTATGTGTAATGAGCTTATGATGAATGTTATGTGCATCGATGACTCATTCAAACTTTCTTTGTTTATCATGCTGATAAACTTTTTGAGTCATCGATGTTGTCATCGTACGTGCAATTGAACGTTCTATGGACTGACGTAGGCCAGGCATTAATTGCACTTCATTCGATTGTTTTAGATAATCTAAAATATTTTCACTGAAACGATGTACGATTTCTTTGGCATGTCGGATCCTAAAACTATCGCTAGTAGCTAATTTTATTAACTCGGATAGATTTGGAAAAAATTTACTCTTTCGAAGCTTGAGTGCCATATTTTGATCGATGGTTGGATAAATTAAAGTATGCGTAATATCAAATGGTGGAGATACAAAAACTGTTTTCATATCTTGAAAATATTGCAAAGCAAAATTTTTCAAATGTGCATCACCATTGCCAATCAAGCAATTAAATACAATGTACTTATACATTTTTTCGACTTCAATTAAACTTCCTGTATAGAGGTGAGTTGCTTTTAGCAAGGTTTCATAGCTACCTGTATATTTTGCATCGGCGTCATTTGGTTTTTTCATTAATGTTGTAAAGTCTTCATAGCCTAGGCGAATACCGGTTGCCGTTTTATCAAAACGTTCCACTACATATGTTTCTAAATTATTAGATAAATACGTAGGCGGTGGTTGCAGACCACATGCTTTCGCAGCTTGCATACAGACAAACTCATTGACCGTGAGTAACGGAAACTCATGGTCAAATGACTTTACAATAAAATCCTTTTGTTGAATGGTTCGATCTGTCTGTAAAGTTTCTACATTTGCAATACTGACTTTGGGTTGCATGCCTGCAAGAGAGTTTCGTAGATAGTATTTTTCTAATAACTGTGGGAACAGTGGCTCTTTAGCATTATAAGATAAAATATCAGACAGGTTTAAAGCATCGGTGTCTGGTAGATTCAAATCACTTTGATAATCTAGTATACCAATGCCCTGGTTCCCTTGTAATGCCAATAAATACATGTCATTGACTTTGGCATAACGCGCTAGCTTCTGCGCGATAAAACGACGATTAAAACCTTCAGGAAGGTTTTGAGAGAAAATAGGATGTAAGGCACCACTAGAGTAACCATCAATCCCTTGCTGAGTCATCGTCAATGACACATGTTGCTGATCTTGTACCGGTTGATAATGGTGTGCAGCCCCTTGAGTTAATACGCCTAAATGACGACCCTCGACACAGACTTGAATCTGATTAATTTTTTTAGGTAAATCCTTCATAGCTACTCATCCTCTGTAAACAAGTGATCAACCTCTTGCCAATGAGGAAGTCTGGTTGTTTTCAAGGTAACTTCTAGTTGTAAACCAACGCCATCTAACACCCGCTCAAAAAGATCTAACGACCCTGTAAAACGACCATTTTCCATTTCAGAGATGGTCGTTTTATTCACTCCGGTCAGGTCAAAAAGTTTTTGCTGCGTATAACCTAGATTTTTTCGTTCTTGGCGTATTTTCTGTCCTATTTTTACTCTAGCCAGCATAAACTACCTGGAAATATATCTATATAGCTAATATTATATAGATATAAATAAAAGATAGCTATATAGATAATAAAATAACTCATAGATGATTAACCAACAACTAGAGGTTGTTTTTTCAAAATTCAATGCATAAATATGTAAAAAAAACCTCATATGTAGAATTTATAGACCAAAAAAGTAAACCGTTTTTTTGATTTTTTCATTAAAAATTTCCAATTCAAAACAATAGCTCATAGTCTTAACTTAAGAGATTAGGTCGCTGTAGTTGTGCATTTTTGTCATGTCACGATCAGCATCAAATCAAATAAGCAAGCCTACCTGTATTACATTTTCTTCGAAAATGATACAGGGCTTGTTAGGGGTTTCACCCCTAAGACCCCAAAAGCACAACGCGCAGAATGTGCTATACAGGAACTTGAAATGCTACGTAAAAAAACAAAGTCATTTCGCATGACTGAGCTTCAATTAGAGCAACTCAAAAATCATTTACAAACAGAGAAAACAGAATTTTCTGATTTTCTTCACTCTCTTATTCAAAGAGAGATTATGCAAAATGCAATTACGGTTGTGCAAAATAATGCAGAAGAAATAAAACCTAGAATTAAAGTTAAAACCGTTTTTGAAGTCATCAAACGCTATCAAAAAACAGATCCAGAATTATTACTGGAAATTGGAAAAATTGGCAACAATCTCAATCAAATCGCACGTGCACTCAACATCATTAAAAATGCAGATCCACAGCAACAAAAACAGCTCGATATTCTTAATGTAATGCATGTTTTGAAAGGTATTCAAACTGATTTACAACAGCTCGCACCGGCTTTACCAAAAATCAGCAGACAGAGTCCGGAAAGACTCCAAAAGCAGTTGTTATCTATACAACTGGCGGAGGAAGACGAAAGTGCATATTAAGTTCCTGGCCCATGGCAAAGGTAGTCCGGAAAAAGCATCGGCTTATTTGCTCAGTAAACATGATCACTTAGGTAATGTTAGAGCCGGTGTTGATGTTCTTATGGGAGATGCCACGACGTTTAATGCAATCTGTAACTCAAGCCCTCATCTTTGGAAATATACAAGCGGAGTAATTGCTTGGTCTGAAAAAGATGCGCCTACAGATGAGCAAATTCGCGAAGTGCTGAACGACTTTGAACAACATGCCTTTGCAGGACTAGATCCTTCTCAGTATCACCTATTTGCCGTTCAACATACAGATGATGATGGCTCAAAACACCTGCATGTTTTAACACCACGCATTGATATACATACAGGAAAATCTCTGAATATTGCACCGCCAGGGCACGAAAAGCATTTCGACTCACTACGAGATTACTTCAACACAAGATATCAATGGTCACGCCCGGATGATCTTCTCTTGCTACAAACAACACAAGAACCGAATCACATTGCAAAACTGAATAAAAACGCAGAAAAGATACTATCAAGTGAAGAGCTTGAAAGTTTACCAAAAAAACAATTTTGTAAGCTGATAGATAATCATGTGAAAACTTTGCTCAGGACTCAAACAGTAGAAGACAGAGCAGATATCGTCAACTGCATTATGCAGTTAAAAGATGTTTCTGAAGTCAAAAAAAGTAAAGAATTTATAACGGTCACACTCAACACCGGCAAAAAGCATCGACTTAAAGGCGATTTTCATCATGAAAACTTCGAAATTAGATCTTATTCAGAGCATCTCAGAGCAGCAGCAAAAAACAGAACAACTGCAGGTGAGTCTAGAGCAACTCTCGGAAACGCTGACAAACTTAGAAAAGATTACCAAAAAAAGCGAAAGGCCTATCATCGAAAGAACCACGCTTTTGAAAGAAATACACAAGACAACGATCGCACTACAATCAACCATGAAAGCAACTTTGATAGAAGTCGGCAACTTGTCACCACAAGCACTCCAACAGATGACATCAAACTACAAAGCACAAATAGAAGCACTGCAAACTCAATTGTCGAATATAGATATATTAAACATCGAGACAGTCACAACAAACATCAATTCGTTTTCAATATCAATTCAAACACTACAGCTCGAAATCAACAAGCAGTTGCAAAGTATTTCGATCGATCAACCGAGCCTACAAACACATATTCAAGCACAGGTTCAACAAGTCATAGCGAACCAAGCACCACAGATCGAAGCCGAGATACAGACATGGATCGCAGCAAAGTTGAATGCACAGAGAATGATACACATGTTTTGGGCAATGATGGCAACGTTGATACTTTTAATCGTTTTATATCTGGGCTTTCAAGCCAATACAAACAGAAAAACCATCGAAGTACAGCAAGAAATCATTCAATACAACGCTCAAACGATTACCAACCAAGTCAACGATTTGAAGAATTTACGGAGATAACTCATGCAAACAGAAATCGATCACTTTTTGACACAGCAAAACGCTTTATTGAGTCAACAAAACAGCTTGTTAGCCGAATAAAACAACGTATTGAATCAACAAGTCGATTCATTAAAGAGCATTTTAAGCGATTACATCGAAGTCGAGCAGAATTTAAAGATGAGAATCAAAGATCTGAAGAACGAAAACGAAATACAGCAAGCAGTGATTTTAATGATGAAAGCCGAACTTTCAAAACTCGAATCCAGCAGCTCTTCAGCGCAAGTGCAGCACGATTTTCAAGAGGCATTGAAGAGCCAGTTACATATGCAATTGATGAGAGCATTCAATCAACTGGATTTAAACAGCGTTGTCAGCAAACTAGTCGAAGCCGAACTAGAACCTATTCAAACCAAAATTCACTTACAACAGATAGACCTAGAGAAAGCACTCTCGACCATCTTGCAATTGAAAGTACCGAACGAATTTTACAACGATTTGGAGATGCAAAACAAGCAGATCAGTACACTCGAAGACACAGTGAAAAGATTAGCAGGCTTAATCGAGAACTTAAACAACTAGAACGTACTGTTTATAGAATTCGAATTGAGCCAAAGCCTACGACTCATTTTAGAGGCTTAAGAAATGATGGCTACTATCCAGACTATGTTCATTTTCACAAGAACATATCTAAGCAACAACAGCAGGCCTATGAAAACAAAGATCCAATTCAACTGATTGAGTGTCTTAATCAAAAGTTTGAGAACATACAGAAGTATATTGATCGAGCAAGTAAAAGAATCTACCTCTATGGGATTATGAAAACTTTGAGAAGATCATCAAAAATGATCGAAAAATGATGAAATATCTGCAATGTGAACAAGTTTTAGCATATCGAAATGATCATTTCGAAGTAGAAAAACGAGCATATCAACGGTGTTTAGTATCTTATGAGCACTTAAAAAAGATCTGCCAAGAGCCAAATCCTTCAACTAAAATGCAGAGCAATAAAGAGGCCTCATTAATTTCTGAACCTGAAAACAAAGTGAAATCAGATCCTGGGCTAGATATGTAATAGCCTAGGCTTTAAGGATATAATTATCATAATCTCTAAGTTATGTTCTAGATTAAGAAAAGGAACGTGTACAACTTTAGGCTAAAAAAAATATAAAGCACTGAAGTAGATCCTAAAGCCCACAAGCAGGCTAATATCTGATTTGGCGGCACTGTCCCACTTAAATGGCTATTTTTTCCTTTAACCATCTTGTAAGTTGTTTAAGATTGTATTGAAATTATACTAAGTCGCTGTAACCATTCTATTTTATCTATTATTGGGGCTATACAACCTATGAAAGACATATTTATTAATAAATTATTTTTAAGGTCTTAACTAGAGAAACCAGCTATAAAATGAGTCTGTAAAAGTTAATATTACACCTGTTATAAGCAGCTATTTCATTTACATAATACTAATTTATTAGAAAATTGATTCTAGTTATTTAAGGTGGTTTAGGTGCTAAATAATCAACTTTTCATAGAATGTAATTTCTTATTTTAAGAAGTTTAATGAAATCAAACAGCTTTTTGAGTACTATATTTTTTAATTGTAATATTAGGTTAAATTATATATTTGTATAATATATCTATCATTTAGCCATTAATAAAGGATTTTAACTGTTGACTTTAAATAAATATATCATTGACCAGCAAGTTGGCTACCTATTACGTAAAGCCTACCAAAGACATCTCGCGATATTTCAGCAAAATATAGGTTACTCACAACTAACATCTGTCCAGTTTACAGTATTATATACTGTAAACTTTCTAGAGGGATGTTCACAAAAAGAGCTAGTGGAAAAAACTGCAATTGACCAGGCAACCATTCGAGGTATTGTTGATAGACTTATTAAACGTGAGTTATTAATACAAAGCCAAGATGTTATAGACAAACGAAAAGTAAAAATTCACATTACTAGCCTAGGTGTTGAATTACTAGAAGGCGCGACAGATCAAGCAAGATTAATTTCTGAAAAGACTCTAGATATTTTAAACCCGGCAGAACAACTAGCGCTTATACATGTATTAAAAAAATTATCTGAATAATAGTTGTTATGATGTATTTTTTATCAACGATATAATAATAGTCAATCATAAACATATCTAAAACCTATCAATAAGGTTGTTTTTTACATTAAATTTGCTAATTTAAGGAAAAATGACAATGCATAATATCTAACCTAATAACTTAAGTAATTAGTAGTAGTACATAAATTTTATAAGATAGTATTAGAGATATTTATGTACTAGTATTTTTTACACATTGTCAAACCATTAAGTAATTTATTATTTGATGGTTTTTCCTTTATTAACCATAATTTTATCATCAAGTTTTATAGTACAATTACGCAGTGGGATATCCATATGGCATGGTGTTTTGCGACTACCACCGACTTCAGTGTTTGGCCCTGTTGAGAATAAGAAATTTCCATCAAAAGCGCGCGCATCCATACACATGCCATCGTTTTTATCATGTAACCCCATTGCAGTCCATTGTGCACGTGGTTGTAATCCCCATCCAATATGAGAAATACCGTAAACTTCTGGATCATTAAAGTAGCTCATATAATCACGTAAATATTCTGCTTCGAAGCCGCCATGAATATTGGTAATCATACCTTTGTTAATTTCTAGCGTAATTTTGTCACGAACATACATTTTAAATGGTAGTAAGATATCCCCGACATCAATGGTTAAAATCCCTTCTGCTTGATTTTCATTTGGCCATGTAAATAAAAATCCACTAGGCCAATGATCCCAGCGTCCAGGTTCATCAGCAAAGCCATATTCAGTTACGGCAGGATATTGTCCTAATGGTGCATAAAAATCTGTACCTGCATCAGAAGTAACATGCATTTGCTTAGCTGTTTTTAAAATACTTTCTGCATTTTTTACCCGAACTTTATCCTCTATAGTTGGTAGCATCCGTGCTAGAACCTCAGGTGGTTCAACTGCCAATAAAATACGTGTTCCTGTTTTTAAAATTTTTTCTTGCTCTGGAGAGTGCAATAACATCATTGTATCGATAATTAAATCAGCAGTTTCTAAAGCACGTTGTGCAGCAATATTACCGGTAAGTGAAGTATCTCCACAGTAAGCTGTCATATCATTACCCATTGCCATAGGGTGATTAAATGCTGGCAATTCCAATACAAAAACTTTTGCCCCTAAACTGAGCACGGCATTCATTGCCGCTTTAATCGTGCGTTCATTGGAGTAATGGCTACTTAAAATAGCAACTGTTTGATTTTTATCAACCTTAGATAACCTTAAAACCTCTTCAAAATTTTTACTCAATTCATAATCATTGATTGGCATAGAAATAACTCCATTGATAAGTCATATTTTGGTGCAAAAATAGTTACATATGGTATTTTATAGTGCATAGGCTTTAATATATTAAAATGCCATCATTTAAAATATAACAATAAACCCTTTTTTGTCTACAAAATACTTTAAAAACAATGTTATTTTTTTATTTTATATATTTTGATATTTTTTTAATAAAGCGTATAGACTTTATTTTTATTTTGGCGTATTACTAATAAGGAGATTTAAAAGATAGCTCTTTTGGAGATAATTATGAAAAAAGCAAAAAAAATTGCAGTCATTGGTGCAGGTCTTGGTGGTGCAGCTGTTGCACGCTTGTTGCAACGTTCAGGTTTTGATGTTGATGTTTATGAGCAAGCATCTACATTTTCTCGGATTGGCGCAGGGATTCATGTTGGCCCTAATATCATGAAAATTTTTCGTGAAATGGGTTTGGAAAAAGAATTAACAGAACTTGGCGCAGAGCCAGATCAATGGATTAGTCGTCATGGTCAAACAGCAGATGTGCTTGCTGATGCAAATCTACAAAACTATGGTGCAACCTACATTACGGTGCACCGTGGTGACATGCATGCATTACAAATTGAAAGCCTCGATCAACAAAAACTACATTATGGCAAGCGTCTAGAAAAAGTTGAGCAAAATAGTAATGATGTGACCTTAACCTTTATTGATGGCACAGCAGTCACTGTAGATTTGGTAATTGGTGCTGATGGTATTAATTCTAAAATTCGTGAAATTTTATTAGGTGAAGAAGCACCAACATATAGTGGTTGGGTTGCCCATCGTGCCCTAATTAAAGGTGAAAAACTAAAAAAACTAGAAGCTGAACACCAATTAGATGACTGCGTAAAATGGTGGTATCAAGATCGTCATATGATGGCGTATT
This sequence comes from Acinetobacter boissieri, assembly GCF_900096955.1. Taxonomy (GTDB): domain Bacteria; phylum Pseudomonadota; class Gammaproteobacteria; order Pseudomonadales; family Moraxellaceae; genus Acinetobacter; species Acinetobacter boissieri. The sequence continues at coordinate 19,777 of NZ_FMYL01000012.1, forward strand.
ACACGACTAAAGAAAAAGATGAGTATTACTACGTTACAGGTGTGCCACACCCACCTCTAGATACACAAGGCCGCTCTTTCCTTCCAAGTAATCATCAAGAGATGCTTACCGCATTTGAAGGTGCTCACCCACGTATTCAAGCCATGATTGAAGCAAGCGAAGACATCACTATTTGGCCACTAAATAGCCGTAACCCATTACCTATTTGGAGTACAGGTCGCTTAGTTATTATTGGTGATGCCTGTCATCCAATGAAACCACATATGGCTCAAGGTGCAGGAATGGCAATTGAAGATGGTGCAATGCTGACACGCTGCTTACTTAAAACAGGTCTGGATGATTATGAAACTGCTTTTAAATTATATGAGCATCACCGCAAAGCACGTGCAACACGTGTACAAACTGTTTCAAATGCCAATACCTTTTTAAAACAACCAGAAAATCCAGCATGGGTCTATGGCTACGATATTTATGCTGAAGAAATTCAATCATTACAAGACATTCGAAACTCTTAAGGAGTCAATCCATGCGCTCAAATTTTCAATATGGTGCCAATGTTTTAGTTAACGGTATTCGTTTGCACTACTTACGCTTTGGTGGTAAAGGGCAACCTTTAGTTTTAATTCCTGGTATTACTAGCCCAGCAGTGACATGGAATTTTGTTGCCGAGCGTTTGGGTCAACATTTTGACACCTACGTACTCGATGTTCGTGGTCGTGGATTATCTTCTTCAGGTTCAGAACATGACTATGGTACAGATGCATGTGCTAGCGATATTCACGGTTTTGTCACCGCATTAGGATTAGAATCATATCACCTTGTTGGTCACTCAATGGGCGCACGCTTTGCAATTCGTAGTGCTGCAATGAATGATCAAGGCTTGAAAAAAATGGTATTGGTTGACCCTCCTGTTTCTGGACCAAATCGTCGTGCGTATCCAAGTAAATTACCATGGTATGTCGACTCAATTAAACAATCGATAAATGGCATGACTGCTGAAGATATGCTGAAATTTTGCCCAACATGGACATACGAACAACGCCAATTACGTGCTGAATGGCTACATACCTGCTATTTACCTGCAATTATTGAAACATTTGAAGAGTTTCATACTTACGACATTCATCAGTTTGTACCCGAAATTCGTGTACCAACACTATTAATAGTGGCAGGTAAAGGCGGGGTGATCTTACCTGAAGATGAAGAAGAGCTAAAACAACTGAACTCAAATATTGAAGTCACACATGTACCAAATGGAGGTCATATGATTCCTTGGGATGATTTCGATGGTTTTTTTGCAGCATTTAATGATTTCTTAGACACTCGATTAGTATAGGGGCTGTAGAATGACTCAAAATACATACAAAATTGGCCAGATTGTTCCGAGCTCAAACACAACAATGGAAACCGAAATTCCAGCGATGTTGCATGCACGGCAATTGATTTTGCCTGAGCGCTTTACCTTTCATTCAAGCCGTATGCGCATGAAGCATGTCAAAAAAGAAGAATTGGCATTGATGGATGCACAATCAGATCGTTGTGCGCTCGAACTGTCAGATGCCCGAGTTGATGTACTGGGTTATGCCTGTTTAGTTGCTATTATGTCGATGGGCTTAGGCTACCATAGAGCATCAGAAAAACGTTTACACCAAGCCACAATAGACAACGATGCCGAGGCTACTGTTATTACGAGTGCCGGCGCTTTAGTTGATGCATTAAAAACAATAAATGCCAAAAAAATTACTGTTGTTACGCCATATATGAAACCATTAACCGAATTAGTTGTGGACTATATTCGTAACGAAGGTTTTGAAATTATTGATTATATTGCACTAGAAATTCCAGATAACATTCAGGTTGCTGCCCATGATCCAGAAAATCTACCTGCGATCGTCGAGCAATTAAATTACCAAGATGCCGATGTTATTGTTTTATCTGCCTGTGTACAAATGCGCTCATTGCCTGCAATTGCAAAAGTGGAGGCAATGACTGGAAAACCTGTAATTTCAGCCGCAGTCGCAACTACATATAGCATGTTAAAAGCACTTGGGCTCAAACCAATTGTACCTGGTGCAGGTGCATTATTATCAGGTGCGTATTAAGGATAGCGCAAAGCATCAGATACCCAAAAGGAGGATACAAGCATGACACAAGACCATTCAGCAGTAGAAAACTATAAAGGTGTCTGGGGTAATCGTATTGGTTATGGTAAAAAACCTGCGCTCATCTTGATTGATTTTATGCAAGGCTATACCACTCAAGGCGAGCCACTATATGCCGAAGCTGTTGTTAAAGCTGTAAAAAAAACACAAGCCGTACTTGAAATGGCTCGTCAAAAAAACCTTTTAGTCATTCATACCAATATTCGCTATCACCAAAAAGATCAAGTAGATGGTGGTATATGGGTAAAAAAATCACCTGTGATGCGAGCAATGGTTGAGGGAAACCCTGCAGCAGAATTTTGTGAAGAAGTACAACCACTTAAAACAGAATTAGTGCTCACAAAAAACTATGCAAGCTCTTTTTTTGGCACAAGTTTAGCATCGACTTTATATAGTGCACAAGTTGATACCGTTATTCTTGTGGGGTGTTCAACCAGTGGCTGTGTACGCGCTACAGCAGTAGATGCGGTGCAACATGGTTTTAGAACAATTGTACTACGAGAATGTGTTGGTGATCGTCATGAAGCACCACATGAAGCTAATTTATTTGATATTGATAGTAAATATGGTGATGTTGTAAGTATAGATAACTTTTATGAATACCTTAATAAAATTTAAATAGGACAAATAAACTAATGTATTAAGTGGTCTTAGCAAAGCCATCAAAATGTTGACAAGCACTTTAATACTTTAAATCAATGGGGAGTCGTTTATGAGTGCGGTAATCATAGATAAAGATGAAAGTACTGTTGTCTCGGAACAGTCTAAAGCCACATATACAAAAATTATGTGGCGGTTAATTCCCTTTTTAGGTTTTTGCTATTTGGCGGCATATTTAGACCGTATTAATGTCGGCATTGCCAAATTACAAATGCTCAGCGACCTACAACTTAGTGAAACCGCATTTGGCTTAGGTGCGGGTATCTTTTTTATTGGTTACATTATTTTTGAGGTTCCTAGTAACCTTGTTTTGCAAAAAGTTGGTGCCAAAATTTGGATCGCCCGAATTATGATCACATGGGGTCTCTTGTCTGGCTTAACCATGTTTGTCACCAATACCACACAGTTTTATATTATCCGATTTTTATTGGGTGCCGCCGAAGCAGGTTTTTTACCTGGTGTTCTCTACTATTTAACACTATGGTTTCCAACCTATTATCGAGGGAAAATTATTGCCTTATTTATGATGGGCTTACCATTAGCTGTCATTATTGGTAGTCCATTATCAGGTTGGATCATTACTTCATTTGATGAAATCCATGGCTTACGTGGTTGGCAGTGGCTATTTTTTCTGGAAGCGATTCCAAGCGTATTGCTAGGTATCCTTACCTTTTGGGCTTTACCGAATAATCCAGATAAAGCCAAATGGCTTACTACGACAGAAAAACAAGATGTACAAACCAATTTAGATAACGACCTTAAAGGTAATGAAAGCGCACGTGAAAAAACTAGCTTTAAAGATGGCTTCTTTAACTTCAAAATTTTTATGCTCGGTTTAATCGATTTTTCTATGCTGCTGTGTACCTATTCTATGGGGTTTTGGCTACCAACATTTCTCAAAAATGCAGGCGTTAAAAGTACAGTTGAAATTGGCTTTTTAACAGCGATTCCCAGCCTTGTTGGTCTGGTTGCAATGATTCTCATTGGCCATAGCTCAGATAAACATCGAGAGCGTCGTTGGCATATGATTATTCCTTTTATTTTTGGCTCAATTGCATTGTTTTTTATTCCATTTTTTAATAGCAGTGTAACTATGATTATCACCCTTTTTTCCATTGCAGCCATCGCTACGTTGGGTGTACTTCCTGTTTTCTTTAGTATTCCTGCAACCTTTTTATCTGGTACTGCTGCCGCAGTCGCTTTTGCACTTGCATGTTCAGTAGCAAATATTGCAGGTCTTGTCAGCAACACTTTAGTTGGCTGGGCTATTGATATTACTGGCAAGCCAGAAGGTGCTTTATGGGTATTCGCAATCTGCCTTTTTCTAAGTTGCTTTTTGGTACTTTCTTTCCCTAAAAAGCTAGTTAACAAATAGTAATTTATTACTTTCTTGAAGGCATAGACATGCCTAAAGAAAATACTCTAAACAAAACGATAGGATTTATAACAATGTCAAAACAAATAACCCAAGATGATTTTAGAACTGCAGTTGCACGCTTAAGTGCAGCAGTTAACGTAGTAACGACTGATGGTATTGGTGGTCTCGCTGGTTTTACAGCTTCAGCCGTGTGTAGTCTAACTGACGCGCCTGCAATGTTATTGGTCTGTTTACAAAAAAAATCTTCTGCTTATCAATCTGTTAAATCCAATGGTGTAGTTTGTATCAATACCTTGGGTGCAACTAATATGGAGATATGTAAAAAATTTAGTGGTAGACATCCTATGCTGAGCCGTTTTGAAAATGTCGAATGGAGTGTGTCATCAACAGGATCTCCAGTATTAAATGAGGCTATTGTCTCATTCGACTGTACTGTTGTTGAGTTTAAGAGTGTTGAAACACATGACATCCTCTTGTGTAAAGTTGAAGACATACTATATGGCAAGGTGACACAAGCTGCGTTAGTTTACTACAACCGTGAATTTTGTGAAGTCTAACAACATACCTCAAATATTAATTTCAATTTAAATAGTTTAATAAAAAGGATAGTCTAAATGTCTAAAAAACAAATGAACCTTGCCATGTTTCTTTTCCCTGGATTTCACTTTGGTGCATGGCGCTTACCAGATGCAATTCCTGAAATTGACTTAGGAATTGAGCACTATGTTAAGTCAGCTCAACTGGCTGAGGAAGGTAAAATGGATGCCATTTTCTTTGAAGACCAAGCCGCAGTGCCACGTAGCAATAATATTTTAAAAGGTGATACATATGGTGGTGCATCACCACGTGCATTACATTTTGACCCATCAATGCTATTGCCTGCATTAGCTCGGGAAACGACGCATTTAGGTCTCGTTGCAACAGCAACCACTTCATTTAATGAACCGTATAATATCGCTCGTCGATTTTCCTCATTAGATTTTATTAGTAATGGTCGTGCAGGCTGGAATCTTGTAACCTCATTTAATGAAAATGAAGCACAAAATTTTGGTTTAGATGTCCACATGGATCATGGCGATCGTTATGAACGTGCTGGAGAATTTTTTGATGTGGTCTCTGGTTTGTGGGAAGGTTGGGAAAAAGGCGCATTAACCCGTGATAAAGAAAAGGGGGTTTATTTCGATGTCACAAAAATGAACTTTTTAAACCATGAAGGAAAGTACTTCAAAGTCCGTGGTCCTCTCACTATGGATCGTAGCCCACAAGTGCGCCCTGCTATTTTTCAAGCAGGATCATCTATCATTGGTCGTACATTAGCTGCACGTACTGCCGATGCTATCTTTACACATCAACCCAACTACTCAGCATGTCGTGAATTCCGTGAAGATGTGCGTAAACGTACTGCTGAATTTGGTCGAGATCCAGATAAAATCAAAATCTTACCAGGGATTATGCCAATCGTAGCAGAAACAGATGAAGAGGCACATGCATTACATGAGCAAATGAAAGCGCTAATTCCTGAAGATTTAGCGATTGGTTGGATGATGCAAAATTCGGGTGGTTTAGATGTTCGAGACTATGATTTAAATGGCCCTTTGCCAGAAATGCCAAAAACTAATGCAGGAACAACCATGCAAAAATTAATGGTTGAATATGCAAGCAAAGGTAATAAGTCGATTTTAGAAACAGCCCGTCATTTTGCTGAGTCAACAGGACAGCCTGTAATTGTTGGTTCTCCAACAACTATTGCTGATGTCATGCAAGAATGGTTCGAAAACGAGGCATGTGATGGCTTTCTAGTCTCACCACCTTATTTCCCAGCAGGTGTTGAAAATTTTGTTAGGCTAGTTATTCCTGAATTACAACGTCGTGGTCTATTCCGTACAGAATACACAGGTACGCACTTACGTGAGCACTTAGGAGTTACTAGTTATACCTAGTATTAACTAAATATTATTCAATGATGCTCAAATCAATAACAATTAATTTGGGTATCATTAGAAGATACTCTTATATATTTCGAGGATTAAAATATGAATAAAGTTATACTGATACATGGTGCATGGCATGGTCCTTGGTGTTGGTTTAAAACCACCCCAATCCTTACAGAATTAGGGATAACACCTATACTTTTTGACCTCAATTATAATAATTCAATCGAAATGTCTTTTGAACAAAGTATTGAAAAACTATGTCAACTTATTAAAGATATAGACGAACCTGTTACTATTGTTGCACATTCCATGGGAGGCGTTCATGCGAGTGCGGTAGCTTCGTTAGTTCCAGAGAAAATAAAAAGTATTATTTACCTTTCTGCCTTTATCCCAGAAAATAATGAATCTTGTTTAAGTATGGCCTTAAAGGATCATGGAGTTGTTCCATACGGTCTAGAAATTAAAGAAGATTTAAATGTTGCATTAGTAAATAGTTCTTTTATCAAGCCATCATTTTATAATGATTTAAATGATGAAGATTTTAATTACTGTATTCAAAGAATTACTCCTCAATCACTTGAACATTACACAGCTAAAGTTCATTTAAGCAATGATTTTTTCATAATTCCTAAATACTATATTAAATGTATGCGTGATCATGCAATTACACCAGGATTTCAAAATATTATGGCATCTGCCAACTGCCAAAATGTTGCTAGTTTGGACAGTGGACATTCACCATTTATAAATATGCCGAGGGAACTCGCTACATTAATTTATAAATTCACCACATAAATAAATATATTGATCAGGCACATAAAGGAATTTATCTATGAGGTTATAAAAAATTTGAGATAATCATCAAAATGATTGGAGAATGATGAAATATCTGCAATGTGAGCAAATTTTAGCATATCGAAATGATTATTTAGAAGTAAAGAAACAATCGTATCAACAGTATTTAATATCTTATGAGCACCTAAAAAATATCTGCCAAAAGCCAAATCTTTCAGCTAAAATGCAGAATAATAAAGAGGCCTCATTGATTTTTAAATCTAAAAACAAAGTGGAATTAGGGCCTAGGCTTTGCGGATATAGTTATTCTAATCGCTAAGTTTTGCTATAGACTAAGAAAATATTGACATGTATGACTTAAAAATAAGCAGAATTTTAACTCAAATTTAAACTATGCAAAATAAAGTGGTAATATCTTGCATGGTGATTAGATTTTAGGATTCTGTTTGAATTTCCCCAAATTGTTCTAACCACCTTGTTCTTTTAATTATATTTTCACCCATGACCTAGGTTAAATAATAAAATTATATTTATTTTAGCACTGAAAAAATATTTGATATGAAAAAGTTTTATTTACTTTATAAGTCTCTAGTAGAAGTTTTTTGCGCATGTCCTAAATATAATATTGGGATGTTCTCTGTTTTATTATTAATGGGTTTGATGCCTGCTTTAAATATTTATTCTACAGGAAAACTAGTAAGTTTATTTGAGAATAATATAGCTACTGAATCTTCAATTATTCTTATAATTGGTATATGGGGATTAAGTATGCTATTACCAACATTGCTAAGCCCTCTAGTTAACTACCTTCAATCACATATTAATCAACTTGTTACAAATAAAATCATCAAAAAAATAATCTATAAAAATTCAACTTTTAATGGATTGCAATCATTTGATGACGTTGATCTTCAAAATTCTATTAATATTTTAAAAAACCAGTCAAGATTTCGGCCAACTAACTTTTTAGTTAATTCTGTCATAGTTATCAGAGAACTAGTTACGATTACATCATTAGCAATAATCTTATTCCATATAAAATGGTGGATACCTATTGCTCTTTTAGTTTCATCAATTCCTTTAGCTTATATAAACTTTTCCGTAGCGTCTTTTAGCTGGAAAGCATTGATGAAATCTAGTCATAATTCTAGGTTGATGGAATACTTTACATCTTTATCTTTTTCAAGAGAAGCACAAAAAGATATTCATTTATTTAATGCTCATAGTCTTATTTATCAAAAATATAGTGTTGCTTTTGATAAAGTTTATCGGGAATTAAAGAATACACAATTAAAAACTTTTGCTAAGCCAATTCCATTCCAAATTATAACAGCTATATCTATATCGTTCATACTATATGCAGTTTATAAACAAAGTACTTCGGCTTTGATAACAATATCATCAGTAGTTGTTTTATTGCAATCAATCGTACTTCTTAATAATAGGCTAGAAGGGTTTATTGAACATAGCTCACTTTTATATGAAGTATTAGATTATTTCGAAAAATATTTTGATTTCTTAAATACTTCAGATACTATTAATGATGGCACAGATGAAATATATGTAATTGAATCTATTGAGTTTAAAAACGTTTATTTTAAATATCCTAATAGTGAAAAATATATAATTAACAAAGTATCTTTCTTGGCCAAATCAGGGGAATCAATAGCTATTGTTGGGCATAATGGAGCAGGAAAATCGACATTAATGCATTTAATATGTAGATTTTGGGATGTTACTGAAGGAGAAATTCTTATAAATAATAAAAATATAAAAAATTATAAAATAGCAAACTTAAGAAGTTGTATAGGTGCTGTTTTACAAGACTTTTTTAAATTCAACTTAACTATTCATGAAAATATCACTTTTAATACTAATGATAACTTAGGTTTCAATTACAGCCATAAAATTGGTTTACCTAATGATGTAAATGCGAATACGATGATAGGTAAATCATATGGAGGAATTGAATTATCAGGTGGGCAGTGGCAAAAACTAGCTATATTACGTTGCTTTCATACAAAAGGTTCTTTGGTTATTTTAGATGAACCAACATCAGCAATTGACCCTAAAGCAGAAGTTGAATTGTATAGCGAGTTTAAAAATATTTCAGAGAACAAACTAACTTTTATGGTTACACATCGTTTAGGCTCTGTTAATAATACAGATCGAGTTTTAGTCTTTGATCAGGGGAAATTAGTACAAGATGATACTCCTAACAAATTAAAAACTGTCGATGGTCTCTTTAAAGACTTGTGGAACTTACAAGCCAATATGTATACAAAATAAAAACTGAATGCGATTTGTGTACTATATCAAGGCCAATTGCTTACAGTCAGCTTGTTTTGACTGAAAAATTAATTAGATGGTTTCACTATACATACATCATAAAATAGATTCGAATTCTTTTAGGCGTTTTCTAATGGATAAAAGCTCAATAATTGTTTTCCATGAGTTAATCAAATATTGAAAAGCCGTCGTTACTTTATCAAAAACATTTCTAATTTGATTAATTAGTCCAAGAGTCATTGTGCCAGCTGCAATTGCAGGAAAAAGGATAATTAAATTGAAAATAATATCTAATTGAATATACCAAGAACTAACCAAATTGAAATAAGCATAGTGAAAGTAAAGTTTAAAGTAGTTAAACCTTAATCGACTAAATAATTCAGCCAAAGTTAATGGTTTTGCATAGCTTTCACTATCCTCTCCATACACTAATTCTTTACGATAAGCCGCTTCAACTTTTTGATTTTTGAATTCAAGCCCAGGTAGTTTTATTCCTGTTAACATTAAAAGTACTGTTCCAAAGATAGACCAAGAAACCGTTGCCCATACCAAGGAGTGAGAAATTTCACCAATTAAAGGAAGCGATGGTACACTTTTAGAGAGCTCAATCAGTAGAGGAAGAAATGCTATCAATGTCATGAGTGATTTAACTAAAGTTACGCCTAAATCTTCCATAATTGTCGCAAAACGCATGGTATCTTCTTGTACTCGCTGAGATGCCCCCTCTACAGACCTCAAATGATTCCAGTTTTCTGTATAGTATTCAGTCATCGCTGTTCTCCAGCGAAATATATAATGACTAACAAAAAATGAATTAATTACATTTACAGTTACGGCAACCATTGCTATATATAAAAATATACTAATCCCTTGGTACAATTCATAAATTTCTCCACCTTTGTTTGAAAGCATTTTTTGTATTAAGTTCCAAAATGGTCCATACCATTCATTGATGCTTATACTCACCTGTACACTAAACCAAATATTAAAGAGAATAAAAGCAGATCCACAAATAGACCAAGACTGCCATTTATGATTTTCTTTTATCTTCCAAAAAATAAAAAATATACTAAAAAATATACTGAACCAAATATATACCCATATGTAGGACAAACTAATAAACTTGCTTACTCCAATAGGTAAAGTTTGTTCTGTATAACTTTTCGGGAAACCAATAAATACCCCCCAATCTTTACCTCCCAAATACCAAAGTGCAGTACCACATGAAATCCAAGCAAATATTGAGAAAAAGAATAATACAGGTGAAGGAAAAAACGACTTAAACATATCCTAACTTCCTAACAGCTTTATCTTTTTATAGGAGATAAAGCTGTTACTAGATGACTTTTTAAAATTTATAATTTACTTCTAGCCATGCCTGACGACCATAAGCTGAATAATTACTAACCGGATAATATGGCCAACCTGCTGTGTCATCTCTCTTAATTTCATTGAAAAGATTATTTACAATAATAGATGCCGAAAGGTTGTCAGATACTTTATATCCTGCGCTCAAATTCACTGTAAATGTCGGTTTTAAATATGAGCTCCCATCACCATTTGGTATTTTCCCAAATCGATTGACTAAGACTGTAGAAGTAAACTTATCTTTACTCCAAGTTAAACTGGTATTAAAACGATCTCTCCAGTCTGTGTTTGTCATATCTTTAAGGGAGTTAGTAAAGTCATCACTACTAGATTGTTTATATTTATTACTTAAGACATAGCTATAATTAACGGCCCAAATAAATTGGCCGAAATCAGCATTTCCAAATCGCCATTTTGTGGTTAAATCAATACCACTCACTTGTGTACTGGCCGCATTAATAGGCTGTACATTAATATTATTAATTGCTCCTGGGTTAACAAGAGCATTCGATGGGTTTCTTTGAATTCTTGAAATAGCATCCTGACATTGTGCAGAGGAAATATCACTACGCCCCGCTTGACAATCTGCTTCATTTTTTAAGAGTTTATCTGCACTTAGGTTAGTGACTAGATTAGTTATTTTCACATTCCAATAGTCTAAAGACAGATCAACTGTTTTTTTAGGTGACCATACAATACCTGCGCCATAAGATGAACCATTTTCTGGCTTAAGTGTCGGATTTCCTGTTAAGGTATAATTTGCACCTGGAGAGGCATTCGCATAATCACACTTACTCAATGGTTGTCCACTTTGCTCACATCTTAAATAATCTGTCGTTGATGAATAATAGCCTCTTTGCTTTTGCAAAAAAACATAGTTCATATCTGGAGCTCTAAAGCTTGTAGCATAATTTGTTCTAAGTAATAGCGTAGATACTGGTCTAAACTCTAATCCTGAACCAAATGTAAACTTACTGATTGAATTATCAGCAACAGTATATCTATCATAGCGACCAGAAACTGTACCACTTAAACTTTTTAATAGTGGCAAATATAGCTCTCCCCCCAAAGCTTGCCTATCTCTAATTCCACCGTATTGGGTTTGTGCACTGGTATTATAGAAAGTGTTTGAATTCAATGTTGCATCAGGTTTTATAGTAAAGCCCTGTCTACCTAACTCAGCAATTAATGCAAGTTTTGCATTTCCTGCAGGCAATTTAAATATATCTCCTGTGGCACTAAAACTTAATGTCTGTGACCAAGATTTATCTTTTTCAGTTGTCGATCCTGATATACTCTCAAAATCACTTACTGTCAGGGGTGTGTTTAATTTAGAAGTATCAGGTGCATAAATTGGAATATTATTCGAATCTCTCCCTAACTCTGGACCCAAAAAATAAGTATCAACATTCCTCAATAAACGACCTTTTCTTTTGATCTCACTTGTATAAATAGAACCTGTATATCCTGCTTCATACTTCCAGCTAGTATCTTCTATTGTTCCTCTTAGCCCCAAATTAATATTTGCTGAGATATCATTCCATTTACTATTAATTGCATTTCGTCCACCTATTTCTTCAGGTGCTATTCTTCTACTCCATGTTTCATATAATCCTGAATTTTTATTATAGAAATAACTTTTTTCACTTGCTAAAGAAGTCCAAGCTGGCCCACGTGTATTATTTTCTAACTGACTCAGCCCAACCAAACCATCTGCATAAAATTCTAAATTTTGATTAAAATCATAATTATTTGCTACATATAAATTTTGACTTCGGTTCTTTGTTTGGATTGTCCAATAAGAGGGTTGTGCTAAACCTGTTGCACAGTTATCTATACTTTTACCGTAACTTGTAACACTACCATTAAACAAACCTGACAACCCATTGCACCCCCCCATAGAAATATATTTTCCTGTTGTGGCATTTTTTCTGCCAGCAATGTTTCGCTTATTCTCTCCCAAAGCCGAGGCATCTGCCATAAATGGTCTGTCACTTGCCCAAATAGGTTCTCTGCCACTAATTTCTACAGCATATACTGTATTAAATTTTTCATTCCAATCTTTACTCCCAGTGAGCTGGAATCGACCATTTTCTCCAGCACGAATTGTACTTCCTGCCTTAAAGTTTACTTGCGTTCCATCTGTCGTCTTTTTTAGAATAATATTGACAACCCCAGCAATTGCATCAGACCCATAAATTGCAGATGCACCACTACTTAATATTTCTATACGATCAATAATTGCTGAAGGAATATTGGCTAAATTGACAAAATTTACAGCACCATCATACGCAGTTGGATAATCTGCGATCCGATGTCCATTTACTAAAACAAGGGTATGATTTGGGCCAAGGCCTTTTAAGCTAATCGTATTTGCAGTTGGAGTATATGTATTACCTGCATCTGAACCTGTTGTCACGCCAGTATTTTGAGATAAATTATTCAGTGCTTCATATGCATTACTGAAGCCTTGGTTCTCAATATCAGAGGCCTTAATCACTGTTACAGGACTTACCCCATCTTTTTCGGCTTTTGAAATTCTTGAACCAGTAACAGTGACATAAGTGACATTTGTGTCTTTATTTTTGCTTTCTTCTGCGTAAGTATTTTGAGGAACTAAAGCGAATAAAAGTAAAACAGACGCAGTGTAACCGTATATATCAGTTCTTTTTTTTAACAAAAATATTTTCATTTCTATACATTAAGCTTTATAAAAAACACAATGTAGCAATAAAAAATAGAGTTATTTAATAAATAAAATCAAGATAGTTATAATATATAAATATAAATAGTCGTTCTATTTCAAGCTCTATACTAAGAATATGATCCAATAAGAAAAAATTGGAACATGATTGATGAACTTCAACAAAAAATTACTGCGAAGGATATTGTAGTTGCTCGGTAATCCTCCGGTAAATAACTGTGTACTACAAAAAATATAATTTCTTAAAAAGAATATCACTCACTAGTTAATAAATTATTTAAATCAATAATTTCATCTACCCATTCAATACAATATTTCGCATGAGTGACTAAAATTATAGAGCTAACATGTGAATTTATAAAATCTAACATCTTTTTAGCAGTTTGCTCATCCAATGCCGAAGTCGGTTCATCTAAAATTAAAAGAGTTGGTTTTCTAAGTAATGCTCTAATCATGTTCAATCTTTGACATTCTCCTCCGGAAAACTTTTTATAGATTTCATCAATTTGAGTATTTAGATCTATATTGTAGTTATTCAAAGTACTTTCTAAAAAAAGCTCTTTTATGTAGAAAATAAGATCTTCATCCGTATACACATAGTTTGTGTTATAGATTAAATTATCCCTTAAAGTACCATTAAATAATGTATTTTTTTGCCCTACAAAAGCAATTTCCTTAAAAATATTTTTGGAAAATTTCTCAGTTATCTCTATATTTTTATAGAAAAGCTTTCCTTGTTCTACTTTTTCTAGTCCTAGTAGGTGATTAATTAAAGTAGTTTTTCCTATACCACTTTCACCAATAATTGCATATTTTCTATTTTTTTTGTGTCTTTATATTGTTGGTTATAACTAAACTGTCTATTGAATAAGTTATTAACTGCACTTTTAAGTGAGTAATAAGATGCTTCTTTAGTAACATTAAACCGCTTTGCATAATCACTCGCATGGATCTCCAATTTACTCTCTGCTGTAATACCTTCGCCTGTTTCTCTTGCTCGAATAATTGAGAGTAATATTAACCGTTGCTCCGTTGTCTCTAGATTATAACTCACATTAATTAGCGCATTGTCTTTGACAACCATTTCATTTTTCATTATTAAAACACCATAATATATTATGGTGTATAAAGCAAAGGTATTGGTGGGGAATGCTTTCTGAAACGTATGCTATGTGGTCGTTTCAGCTCTCTTAAAAGCATTAAAAGATTATTAAAAACATTAAAAGCCTATTTTTCTTTTTTTTAAATTTTATTTTTAAGAATATTTTTAGTATTTTTAGAACAAAGGTATTGGTGGTTAATACAATCTATCTTTTGGGTATAGGAGAAAATATAATGTTTATTGTGTCTTTAACTTATAAAGTAACACTGTCTGAAGTTGACAAGCATTTAAAAGATCATCGCAAATATTTAGATCATAATTACAAAAAAGGAATATTTATTGTATCAGGTGGGAAGATTCCTCGCACAGGTGGAATTATTCTAGCAAATATAGATAATCGCAGTAAGTTGGATGAAATCTTACGTGATGATCCTTTTAAAATTCAAAACGTGGCAGATTATGAAATAACAGAATTTCTTCCAACTAAATCATCTGAAGAACTAAAATTTTTATGTAAATAGGAAATTTATGCAAAATAACATCGATAGTACTTTGCCAGTTTTTATTATTGGAGCAGGGATTGCTGGAGTGGCATGTGCTAGAAAACTACAAGAAAATGGTAGGAAAGTTATTATATTAGAGGCTAAATCTAGTATAGGTGGGCGCATAAATTCTAGAAAAATTGATTCGGATATTTTTGATTTAGGCGCATCTTGGATTCATGGGATTGATAATAATCCCATATGGTCCATTACTCAGGAAAACAATATCGAAACTACTACTCTTAATTATGGTAATTCACATTATTTCCATAAAAATGGAAAGTTATTTTCAGAAAAAGAAGTACAAGAGTTTGAATCATATGTAGAGAAAATAGAAAAACTACTGTATCAAACAAAAAAAACATCGGCTCTTGATGCCATTAAAGAAATAATATTTTCTTTATCTTATATGGGAAATACATTTTCAGAAGACTATCTTAAAAAATTATTATTGAGTTTTTTTGAGAGGATAGCAAATGATCCATTTGCTACAGAGCTAGATTTACTTTCTTCAAAGTATCAAAACTATGAAGGATACTTTCAAGGTGATGAGGTTATATTTCCAAAAGGGTACTATCAAGTTATTGAATGTATTTCAAAAGATATAAATATAAAATTAAATATAGATGTTAAAAAAATCATTTACGATGATGATTATATTAAAGTTATAGATTGCAGTGAGAATATCTATATGGGTTCTCATGTAGTAGTTACTGTACCACTTGGTGTTTTAAAGAGAAATAATATTGAGTTTTACCCACCATTACCTAATGAATATATTCATTCCATTCAATCAATTGGATTTGGATCTTTTAATAAAGTTTTTTTTGAATTAGACCAGTCGATTCAATTGGGTTTAAAAACTTTAGAAAAGAATATAAGCAGTTTTTACTGGGAAGATACCGACTGTTTTAACATTTTAGATTTATCTAAAATGTATCAAAAGCCAACTTATTTAATGTTATTTGGTGGAGATAAATCAAACTTTATAGACAGCTCGACAGATAGAGAAGTATCTGATTTTATTTTTAATGGCTTACAAAAACAATTTGATGGGATTTCTGATAAGCCAAAAAAAATAATAGTTACACGTTGGGGAGCAGATCCTTATAGCTACGGTTCTTTTAGTTTTCCATCACTAAATCATAATGATGATTTGATTAAGATATTACATAAACCAATTAAAGAAATTCTTTTCTTCGCTGGCGAACATTGTAGCTTTAAATATGCTGGTACTGTTCATGGCGCATACCTAAGTGGTTGTGAAGCAGCTGAAAAAATTAAGTCCACTTAACATAATACTGATATGTGAAATAAAAAATGGAGCACGAAGCTCTATTGTCAAATTGCTAAACGCAAGTTTAAAGCTTTAACTACTTTAATTACTGTATCGAAGCTTGGGGTTACATCGCCTGAAAGGGCCTTATAAAGACTCTCTCTACCTAGTCCTGTATCCTTTGATAATTGAGACATACCTTTAGCTTTTGCAATATTACCTAATGCTTTTGCAATAAATGCAGCATCTCCATTAGACTCTTCAATACAAGCTTGTAAATAAGCTTGCATATCATCTTCTGTTTTAAGGTGTTCAGCACTATCCCATTTACGAATTTTAAGAGCCATTTAGAACTCCTCCTCTAATTCTTTTGCTAATTGAAGAGCAAGTTTTATGTCTTTACTTTGAGTGGATTTATCTCCACCAGCCAATAAAACAATGATTTTTTGCCCTTGTTTGCAGTAATAAACTCTATAACCAGGTTCAAAAAAGAAACTTAACTCGGAAACACCTTCAACAACAGGTTCAGTATCTCCGAAATTTCCATCTTCAACTCGGTCAATCCTGATTTGTATTCGTCTTTTTGCTTGTTGGTCTTTTAATTTATCAAATGTGTCCTAGAAGATACAGATAAACAAGAGATTTACTTTTATTTTAAAAATAACGTCAAATTTCGTATAACAAGTCATTATGTTAAATGGATAGATAAATATCATGATTTTGTATTAATTAACACGAATCCTAGTTAAAAGCTAATATTATTATATCTGTCTAGGTAGTCTCGTAAATATTCAATTAGCGTTAACATAAAAAAACTAACTACTCATAGTGTAAATATATTTTAAATATTAAATTAAGTAAATTACCTAAGTAAATTTGAATACCATGATTTTTAAGAAACCTATTTTATTAACATTAGCTTCTTGCTGTATTTTTTTTCAATGAATGTAAGTGCGAAAGAAAGTTATACTCATGAGAAAGATGTTCATAAAGAAGACTTAAAACATCTAAAAATACATAAATAACCACTAGATATAGCTAATAAAATTAATTTTTTTTGGAGCTACTATCAATTAGCCACATGTAGGTATCTTGCTAAAACTCTTCTAAAAAAAAGTTTTAGCAAGTGCTTGTATAGATTCTTTTTTAAACTAAGAAATCTTATTTAGTGTAGTGAAATAATGTATTGTCCTATAATTAATTGGTCAACAAAATATAATAAAAGAAAAGCAACTATTTCATTTATTTTTCTCGTTACTGCATGTGGTTCAAAAGCTTCACTATATGAAGATAATGTTATTATAATTAATTCATCTAGTAACAATGCAAAACAACAACTACAACAAGCATTGTGTTCAGGGATGTCTAATACATCTCAAACTTGTACCGACAACACACCAAAAACTATTAAAATTAATGGTGTTATTGACTTTACCAATGCAGATGGGAAATCCTTTAAAAAAGGTTGTGTATATTCAAATAATCAATGTGCAGATACTCAAGGCCAGGAACAAATCCTAGATGTGCAGTATTACTGTAAGGGTAAATCATTATTTAATATAAATACTAATATCGCAGGACAAAAGCCTCTTTTGATTGGATCCAATAAAACTATTATTGGGATAGGTAAATATTCTGGTATAAAAGGAACAGGACTCTTATTGCGAGGTGTCAAGAATATCACTATTAAAAATATAAATATTACAGATATTAATGAACAAGTGATTTGGGGGGGGGATGCAATTACTGTTGATAATTCATCAAATATACTCATAGACCATAATTATATCGCAAGAATTGGTCGTCAATTTGTGGTGACAGGGTGGGGATCTGCACGAAATGTTGTGATTAGTAATAATAATTTTGATGGAAAAACAGGTTATGGACATTATTGTGATAATCGACATTACTGGAATTTCTTATTTTTAGGAGCTAATCAAACTATTACTTTAAAACAAAACTGGATACATAATACATCAGGTCGAGCACCAGAGTTAGGGCAATCAAATTCAGTTTCAGGACTTGGTTTGGTACATATTTTAAATAATCTGTATCAATCAAATTATTACATGGGCGTTAGAACAAATAATAAAGTTTTAGCCTTTGTTGAAGCAAATGATTTCGATAATATAAATAGCTTAAAGGGGAATTTTAAGCCAATTTTTAAAGAATCAGATAATGATTTAATTTTTGCACCATATGCAGATAATATTGCTCAAGCAAATACTTATTGTAATAGTAAAATTGGTCGAAGCTGTGTGGCGAATATTTACTCCAATTATAGTCCAAGTGATGCTTTTGAATTAAATAGCAATGCATTATCAATGAAATACGATATAGAGATTAAACAGTTTATTGGTAAGGCTAAACCAATAAGTGTAGATTCAGTTAAAAGCTTTGTACTTAAAAATGCAGGCCCCCAATAAGCCAAATCCTGTTTAAAAAATTACAATAAGCTACCCATTTTGTATGCTTTTATCCAAGAAAATATTTTAGTGATTTGAGTTAAATAGTGTTCGAATGTCTACTAATTCAAACCGTCAATATTCATTTCCTTGTTTAAAATCTTTTAAAAATTATTAACATAATACTGATTATGTGAAATACAAAAATGGGAGCTAATGCTCCCACTTTTGCTAATTTTTTAAGGAATTATGCACCTAAACGTATTAGTTTTTCTTGAATCGCTTCACTTACGAAAGCATTAAGCGAGTTACTTGATGCTAAAACTGCCTTACGATGCATTTCAGGGCTGATGCGAACGTTAAATGTACCTTTGAAAGGTTGGTCAGGGGCTTTGCCTAATTCAGTACATGACTCTAAATAGCAGTCTACAGACGCCTGAAAAGCTTGCTCAAGGGCTTTTAATGTTTCTGCTTCATAGGTAATAAGATCACGCATAAAGGCAAGTTTCCCAGATAGTTTACCTGTTTCAAGATCAGGTTCAATTGTACCGAGATAGCCCTTATATTTTAAATAACTCATAAAAATCCCTCCTGCTTGAGTGCTTGTTTTACAGCTTTCAATGCCCCACCTTTGATTTCATTTTCAGGGTGTGGACGGTGCAGTAAAATCATATGTTTAGTTTTATCATTGAAAAAACGAACACGAGAGCCTGCCATTTCAAACTTTTCATAGCCTAGCTGATTCAGTAAAACAACTAAATCCTTATACGAAAATGTATTTTTTGAATTTGTGAGTTTTTCAAGTAACTTTTCCGTTTTACCCGTATTCTAGTTTCTAGTCTTGCTACTACAGCAACTCATAATAGTTACTTTTTGGTGATATTGAAACTATTATTAGTTGCAATATCGTATAGTCAGTATTATGTTAATCTTGTTAAAATACTGTATGTAATGGTCAAGTAAAATCAGACACAACTATAGAGAGTTTACTTACTTTTCGCTCAAAGCTATTTGGCGATAAATACCCTAAGGTTGAATGTAGCCGAATTTGATTGTAAAACACCGTGATGTAATGGCTAATGTCTTGAATTGCTTCTTGATGATTTGCATAACTTTGTTGCCATACTCGCTCCATTTTTAGATTCAAGAAGAAACGTTTCATCACTGTATTGTCATAACATAGCCCTTTATGACTCATACTACAGAGAATACCATGCCGATCTAGTAAATCCTGATACGGCTGTGAACAGTATTGGCTTCCTCTATCCGTATTCATAATCAAACCCTTCGAAGGTTTGCATGTATGAATGGCAATTTGTAATGCTGTACATACCAAATCTACTGTCATACGATTCGACAAGCTGTAACCCACTATTTTACGTGAATAAAGATCCATGACCGCTGCAAGATATAACCAACCGCTTGCCGTCCAAATATAAGGTATATCAGCCACCCAAGCCTGATTTTCAGTCGTGGAATTAAATTCTTGATTCAATACATTTTCAACAACTGTCATGTTGTGTTTAGAGTGGTTGATTTTGATAAATCTACGTCGCCAAGTGGTTACTAAGCCTTGTTGTCGCATAATCTGACGGACTTTATATTAACCGACACAAATCCCCTCAACAAGCAACGCATGTTGTATCCGACGACTACCATAATTCTTACCACTCAGTTTGAAAAGGCGACAGATACGCTCAACCAAAGTCTGATGAGCATCTGATGCTTTCACAGGCTTTATTATTTGTTTGTGATGATAAAGACTTGAGCGATTGAGCTTTAAAAGCCTGCATACGCGCTGAAGTGAGTGTTTGTCACACTGTTACATTAACTTGGCTTCATCTATGCTGTTGGCTTGATGAAGCAAGTCATAGCCTTTTTTAGAATATCGACGTCACCCCCAGACGTTTATTTTCTAATTCAAGTTCACGAATACGTTTTTAGTCAGGCGTAATAGGCAATCCAATACCAGCCTTGCCTTGGAGTTCAGCATCATATTGGTTAAGCCAAAGATGGACCGTGCTTTGTCCTAAGCTGTTATCGATACAAACTTGGGTTATTGTGGGTCCTTGCTTTCGAATTAGCTCACAAATATGTAGTTTATAATTTGCATTAAATTTACGTTTGGTTTTGGTCACATTGAAATCCTCATTTCAGTGAAATTATATCTCTATCTCACTGTCTGATTTCATTAGACCATTACAGAAATATCAGACCTAATTGTAAAATATGAACAGGTTAAATATGGTAGACGCATATCTGGCCTCAACTTCTTTTTTAAGGAGCAAAAGACCCAAAAAATAAAAAATGTTTCTACAAATAGAGGTCCAGATACATTAGATTTATTTACTAAAATAACAGATAAGCAAATTAGTTTTTTTGCGAAAAAACTCGCATATACCCAGCATTTTCAAGTAAAATTCAAAGATTGGAGAGGAATATTATGAAATTGAATAGAGATTAATAAAAGAACCAAAGGATTATAATTTATATAAAAAATAACATTAAATAATTGGGTAATTTTGTATATAAATTATATTAAATTAATAATTTAACCTATAGTAAATATTATATAAATAATATGTATTACCATATGTGAGTATGTATTTTTACTTGTGTATTTGTTTAATTATACGAACTTGTATAGAATAAGGTTGTTATTTACTAATAAAGTGAAAAATATGATTATATTAATAGCAAATGCAAAAGGTGGTGTTGGAAAAACATCTATAGCAACATCACTTCTAGCAGAGTTAGCAAAGCAACATGCTGTCATAGGTGTTGACTTAGATAGTGCTAATAAATCTGCATCTGAAGTATGGAGTGAGAATAGAACCGAGATTCAAGGTAGATTCTATTATTTATCTGGAGACATACAAGAAGAACTTGAAAAGTCAGGACGAGAATATGATCACATGGTTATAGATGCAGGGGGATATGATAATTCAGAGTTAAGGGCATCTATGGCTGTAGCAGACGTTATTCTAGTTCCGCTTAGAGTGGGTGCGAATAGCAACGTTTCAGGGTTTTGGAAAACTGTAGATTTAATTGGTCTAATTAATCAAACAAGAAAGAAAAAAGCGCGAGTTTTAGGTGTTATAACTTGTACACCTCATGTTGGATCTAAACCTGAAATTGAACGTGCAATCCAAAGCATAGTTGATGAACCAAATATAGAGTCTGTTGGTGTAACAATTGGCGATCGTGCATGGTATGGACGAGCATTTGATGCTGGGCTTGGTCTGACAGAGTTCGAGCCTGAAAACCATCGAGAGAAAAAATACATAGATATTGCTAAAAATGAATTTATGCAACTATTTAATGAGGTAGTCAAATGAGAGGAACTTTGCCTAGCAGAAATAAAATTGTGCAAAATAATACTGATTTAGCAGATGCTGAAGATATACAGAAAAAAATAATTAATGATGCCCCATTGCATACAGTAGCTGAAGAACAAACAAATCCTAAAGCTAATATTGTTCAAAAGCCATGGAGAGAGGGTATTAATCTCACTGGAGATGAGTTAAAAACTCTAACAGAAAAAGTTTCTATGAATATGCCTTTAGAGCTATTGTTGAGACTAGACTATATTTTACAGCACGACAAAAAGAATCGTATTTTAGGCAAAAAAATCAACAAAACCACCATGTATATAGAGGCAATTGATAAATATACAGAAACAAAATTAAAAAAAATGGGTTTAGATGTTAAAGACTGAGTACAAACCAAAATGTGGACTGCTCCCAGTATTCTAGACACGAGATAGCCTCATTTTGAAGCTGCTTCTAAGGATTCTGGAGTTATTCCATCGATATGCTAATGACGCCTGATTCGATTGTAAAATATTTCGATATAATCAAACACATCTGTAAGTACTATTTCTCGAGTTTTATAGATTCTCTTTTTAACTCTTTCTTTCTAGGGCATTGTCCCAGCAGTTTCGCGACGACTCATACTTGTAACCAAATTATGCTTCTGACAGAGTTTCTGCCAGTCTCCGCTTCTGTATTGTGAGCTTTGGTCTGAGTGTATGATCACAGGCTCAGAGAGTCTGCGTCGCCATACCTCCATCAAAATTGCATCCAAAAATACCCTTGGCAAGAGTTGGTTTTATTGACCAGCCGATGATTATTTTTCTCGAATATAAATAAAGAACTACAGCCAAATATAACCAGCCTTGCCAAGTGAGGATGTAGATAATATCAGTTACCCACAAGATATCAGGTGTGTTTACAACAAACTCTCGATTTAAATTGTTAGGTGGCACAATCTGAGGACGACCACGACCATATTCTTATGCTTTTTATATCCTCGAACATCGGTAATGCTATTGTTTTCCATGATCTTCAGCACACGATTAGGTCCACAGCTTTTAAATCCTGTCGGGTAGCATATTTACGAAGATCTATTAAACCACCAATTAGGTTACTAAAGTTTTTATCAAGATCGAGTAACCAATTCTCAAATTCCTTAATTAAGGGGTATTGATATTGCATTAAGAACATTCTTTACCCTGTGCTTTAAAGAATAATATTGATATCTAAACCATATTATTTTCATAAACTTTAATACTTTGCCAGTAATCAGTTAATATGAATTCTTCATAACAACTCGATCCCACACCTTCTAAAATATTCTTCATTTCATGCCAAGGAATCCGATTTTCAACATATTTACCACCATAATTTGTTAAATATGCAGCTAAGCTATGTTGTTGACGAGTCATTTCTCCATTATTCCAAGAATAGTAGATATACAGCATGGCACCTGCAGAAGCAGCTCGTACTTCTGGATGAAGTTTTATATTAGTTACATAGCCAAATAAGCGCTCTAATAATCGTTTATTCTTTGTTCCCCCTTCATATCCACGACAATAACTAGAAATAACAACTGCTCTTAACTCATACGGCTGTTTATAACGCATCATTTTATGAAGGATTGGTTTTGCCTTTAAACTTCCAAATGCAGCAAGTGTACGAACAACCTGTGGTAAAGTTAGTTCAACAGGTAAATTACTTGGATAGTTCAGTAATAGTTGTACAAGAATATCTTCACATGGTAAAAAATCTTCTAATGAGCCATACTTACGAAGATCTATTAAATCACCTTGAATTTTACGATTACGGATATGAGAGTCTTCTATTTCTAAGTAAGATTTAAAATCATTCACTGATGGAATATCATTTTTCATTTGCCTGAAAATCCCTTTAATGACCAATCTACAAAAAGTGCCTGTTTTTTATAATCAGTACTCACTTACAGGTCCTTTTAATCCAAATTTCCATCAGTGTTTAGACTTTTCCCTAAATCAATCGATAAGAATTTCTCATAGGCATCTGATTTCACGCCTTCTAAAATGGGCTTAAGCTTTGGAATAAGATCTTTAATATCATGATTAGTACGAAAACCGCTCATACCTAAATGCATCGCATCTAATTTATCATCTCGTGTTATCTGATCTCCATAATAAATATGCATCATTCCTGCGACAGATGAAACTCGCATATACTTTTCTAATTTCTCATTAATCACATAACTAAATAGCTGGTCTAATAACGCTTTGTCTTGACTACCATCGGCATAATTACTGCAATAATGATAAATTGTATATGCACGAACATACTCCTCATCATCATAAAGCCGAGCACCAGAAATTATTTCATAAAGCTTCTCTTTGGCTTTAACACTTTCATAAAACGATAAAGTAAATACAGCCTGTTGAATAATATCCTCATCATTGCAATCCAATAATGTGATAATCGCATCTTCATACTGTAAGAAATCCTCATCACCACCATACTTTCTTAAATCTCTCAGATGATTAATAATCTCTAAATATTGATCCTCCACACGGTATTTCCGAAATTCTTCTGCACTAACAAATTGATTACCCATTATTTTTCCTCTCGTTTATCCTATTTAAAACTTCAGGTGCATATTCAATATAAATCAGTACTCACTTGGCTCACTTACAGGTCCTTTTAATCCAAATTTCCATCAGCATTTAGACTTTTCCCTAAATCAGACAATAAGAATTTCTCATAGGCATCTGATTTCACACCTTCTAAAATAGGCTTAAGCTTTGGAATAAGATCTTTAATATCTTCATGACTACGATATCTATTCATTCCTAAATACATCGCATCTAATTTGTCATCTCGTGTCATCCGATCTCCATAATAAATATGAATCATTCCCGCAACAGATGAAACTCGTAAATACTTTTCTAATTTCTCATTAATCACATAACTAAATAGCTGCTCTAATAATGCTTTGTCTTGACTATCATTGGCATAACTACTGCAATAAAAATAAATTGTATATGCAATAAGATGATCATAGTCATAGTCATCATAAAGCTGCTCACCACGCATTATTTCATAAAGCTGCTCACCACAGATGACCCCATAAAGTTTCTCTTTGGCTTTAACACTTTTATACACCGATAAAGTAAATACAGCCTGTTCAATAATATCCTCATCATTGCAATCCAATAATGGGATGATCGCGTCTTCATACTGTAAAAAATCATGATCATCACCATGTTTTCTTAAACTTGTCAGATGATTAACAATCTCTAAATATTGATCCTCCACACGGTATTGCCGAAATACGTCTGCACTAACAAATTGATTACTCATTATTTTTCCTCTGGTTTATCCTATTTAAAACTTCAGGTGCATATTCAACATACTTGTTTATTAATCCAGTCAGTTCAGCTTCTTTACTTTGTAAAAGTTGATACTCTGCACTGTCAGTTTGGTTTCTTTTTTCAAGTTCTCCCAAGCGTTTTTTAATATTTGAGCCTAACCATGGTCTTTCGGGTTTTACTCCTAGCAGAGCTTTAGAAATTGCAAGGTATGCACCTTCTCCCTCATTAATATGGTCATATATTTTTCCATTCTCATTAGTTATTTTTACAGGAGGGGTGCGTGATTCTTTAAGAATCGCGGCTAAATCATCAGCCGTTATGCTGTTTCGAATACTGTTCTCTGCTTTTGTAATTGCTTGGCGCAGAATAGGATCCTGAATCACAGAATAATCTTCTTTTTCAACTTTCTTGATATACTTAAATCGAAGTGCTGCCCATTTTTCAACCGTCTCGCGTTCCGCAGGCGTGAGTCTTACAGGTTCATTCAGCCCTTTTTTACTTAAGCTGTCCTTTGGATCATCCGAGAGCTTTGGTATTTCTTCATTTTCACTCCTACATGCACACTTCTTCCCTGCATTATGCACCCACACCTTATTCTGTCCAACAAAGAACGTATGGTCATCTAAAACCGTCAGGTTGTACGTGGTCACAGGGGTGCGATCAACTGTGATTGAGCGTATGGTTTGTTCGTGGTGCTGTGCATCAACCAGCTTCATGCCTGGTTGAAGCTGTAAAGTGTTCAGCCATCCACGATTTTGAATAAAGAAGGGGTGGTTATCACTGGCTTGAATATCACCCGAAGTTTGACCGTATCCATAGTGAATGCGGTACGTCACTTTCGGTGGGGTGATAATGGTATCAACCACTGCTTTGAGCTCAGGTTGGCCATGTTCTTGGCTTTGGTCTGACAGGCTGTAAACTTGTTCACCACGTTGAATATTCTCAATGGGTTTCAGTCCCGCAGGTGTCCAAACCAATGTCCCTGCAATGAAACAGCAATCACAGAGTTTTCTTGCACCTGCCGCATCACCACCGACACGTTTTTGTACAAACTCACGAGCCATGTCGTCATAGCGTTTTAAGGTTTGGCTACCAAATTTCTGTTGGTATTCGCCAAGGGTGCTACGGATTTTGTTAAATATGGAGTTAATTTTTGGACCAACTTCTGCAACTTTACCCGCAACTCCTGCGGCAAGTGCAATTGCCAATGCTCTTGTTGCTTCCGCAAATTTGTCTGCAATGGGGTCTAAATCTTTCCAACAGGTTGCTGTCATTAAGCCGTAAATGGCTTTTCCGAGCTCAAAACCAAAGTCATAAGCAGCTTTTCCTGCCATAAAGTAAAGAACGGCAGAGACAATAGCATATGGTCGTGAAAAGGACTTTTTTGCAAGCTCAAAGGCTTGTCTGTAAGACATTATTGTACAATGTCTTGACCATGCTAGCGTTCTCATAGCTGATTAGCATGTACATTAAAGGCCCTCGGTCTCGCCAAAGAATTCGGGCTTTTTTTGTGCCTGCAAATCGCTGATTAACAAAAGAATATACGACTTACCTAAATTACACGTGTTTTTAACCACATGCAATAAATGAGATTTTTAATCCCAATATCTATCTTTAATTTCTCTTTTTACTCTCAGATTAGTATGTATCTCATTCATCAGGCCATTCTAAACCATCTTTAAATTTTTTGTACCAAAACTTTCTTGAGAGAAGATCATCTCTATCTAAAAAATATTCGAAATCCAGCCATTTATTACTAAATGGAAACTCATATTTATACTTTAATCGAGAGATATATCTTTGGATAGAGTAAAGATCATCAAAAAAAATTATAGATTCTTCAAATGAAGTATGACTAATATTCTTAATTAATAATTCACATTCTTTTTCCAACTTATACAATGCATTGTTAATTCTTGTATTAGCATCTCTATATGAATCTATACTAGAATCTATCTCAAATTTTATTAACTCATTCATATTTCTATTTTCTCCTTGTTGGTTGAATATGACCAATTTGACCAGTGTCAGGGTTATAAATTAGCTCTAAATCATTGGCTTCGTATCTTAAATATCCTATAGCTCCTCTTGGATCTGGAGTTATTTTAGGTTTGCTAGCTAATATTTCTTTTGCCTGTAAAAAAGGAGCTTTACGTCCATTACTCCAAAGATAGTTATAATACTTTTCACTAATTTTTAACCCATCTACTGAATAGAAACCATCTTTTAAAACTATTTCTTTACTTATATTACACGCACACTTCTTCCCTGCATTATGTACCCACACCTTATTCTGTCCAACAAAGAACGTATGGTCATCTAAAACCGTCAGGTTGTACGTGGTCACAGGGGTGCGATCAACTGTGATTGAGCGTATAGTTTGTTCGTGGTGCTGTGCATCAACCAACTTCATGCCTGGTTGAAGCTGTAAGGTGTTCAGCCAACCACGATTTTGAATAAAGAATGGGTGGTTATCGCTGGCTTGAATATCACCCGAAGTTTGACCGTATCCATAGTGAATGCGGTACGTCACTTTCGGTGGGGTGATAATGGTATCAACCACTGCTTTGAGCTCAGGTTGTCCATGTCCTTTGCTTTGGTCTGACAGGCTGTAAACTTGTTCACCACGTTGAATATTCTCAATGGGTTTCAGTCCCGCAGGTGTCCAAACCAATGTCCCTGCAATGAAACAGCAATCACAGAGTTTTCTTGCACCTGCCGCATCACCACCGACACGTTTTTGTACAAACTCACGAGCCATGTCGTCATAGCGTTTTAAGGTTTGGCTACCAAATTTCTGTTGGTATTCGCCAAGGGTGCTACGGATTTTGTTAAATATGGAGTTAATTTTTGGACCAACTTCTGCAACTTTACCCGCAACTCCTGCGGCAAGTGCAATTGCCAATGCTCTTGTTGCTTCCGCAAATTTGTCTGCAATGGGGTCTAAATCTTTCCAACAGGTTGCTGTCATTAAGCCGTAAATGGCTTTTCCGAGCTCAAAACCAAAGTCATAAGCAGCTTTTCCTACCATAAAGTAAAGTACGGCAGAGACAATTGCATCTGCTGCAAAACCAACCCCGACCACATGAAGGGTCGCCCAAACACCAAAGATCCCTCCAAAGACAGCAATGTTTTCTTTTGAAACTAAATTACGAATGGTATCGACAATATAAGTAACATTCTTGCTTGGGTCGGATAGGTTACCTGCTGTTTTACCCATTAAATAACTGAGTTTATCGTTAAAGTCTGCATCTTTGAATTCTTTATCTGGTGGCTTAACAGCTGTTGGTGTTGGTGCAAGCCCCAATTCATCTTTAAATAAATGCGGTTGATTCAGTGCAAAGCTGTATAGGTCAGGCCCTGCTGCCAATCCTAATGGATCAGGGGTGAGGTAGCGATGGTTTTGTGCATCAAAGTAACGATGAGTGTTGTAGTGAAGATGGCTTTCTTCATCAAAGTATTGGTTGGAACCACGTAGGTTGAATTGCAGGAGCCCCAATCGGCCTTGGTTGGTTTCCAATGGGGTGGCATACAGGTCATCACTAATTTGTGCTTGCCAAACCACTTGCCGTTGGCTGTTGGTTACAGCAAGGGGTGCTTGGCGGTGGTCTACATGAATAAAGTATAGTTCACCCTGTTGTAGTAAACCAACAGGGGTGTCATTCATCCAAATGTAGTTGGTTTGAATATTTCCTGTTGCATCACTTTCAGCCACCAACTGGCTGCCATCGTAAAAAGCATAGGTGGTTTTTTGTTGTTTACCCTGTTGTGTTTGATGATGGTTTTACTTAAACGTTGACCAAAGAGGTTGTATTGGTATTTAGCCACTAAAACGGTGGCTTGATCATGATGTCGATCAATTTGAATCAATCAGTTTAAGCTGTCGTAGTGAAATTGAAGAATATCTCCATCTTGTGCTAACCAACGTTGCTGTCCAAGGGCATCATACATATCACCATAACGGGTCAAGTCTTTGAGTTGTTGTACCTGTTTTTGTTGTACAAGCATTGGAGCAGAGAGATGCTGCAATGGACGCAATAGGTTAGATGCACGTTGTGAAAGTGCAACAGGGGTTTGTTCTGGTGCGATTTGACCTAGAAATTGGCGCTGTTGTTGTTTATTTTGAATGTCTAGATCATCTAAATACGACAGTGATGTTTCTCCCGTATATGGGTTCCCCGATTGAATGATGCGTCCTTGTTGGTCTTTTATTTCTTCATGAATGAGGCCATTGCCATAGTTGTAATGGCTTTTTTTGTAGTGGTCTGTTGCACTGTTTAAGTCTGAAATAACACTTTGGTCAAGGCTATGAAATAATCCATCTTTAATGGAAATACCTTCAAGAAGCCCGGCTCGTGGATGGCTTGCTCCCCGGTATTGGTATTGAATCACTTGTCCATTCGGCAGTATTTTTTCAATCAATTGACCAAGGGTGTTGTAACGGTAGCGAATACGATAGTGGACACCAGCAATGAAAGTATCATGCTCTGTCAGTTTACTCATGTCGTTATATTTGAAGCGTTCTTCACCCGCACGGTAGCGAATTTGACTCGGTTTATTGTTGTTTCCCCATATGACTTCGCCATGTTCATCTTCTTGCCCTGAAGCATTGTAGGAACGAATGTGAGTAATTCGTCCGCCCAAATCACGGGTGTAATCTACATGGCTTTGATCGGCATGTTTTTCTTGAATCACAGCACCCAAAGTATCGTATTGGTATTGGGTAATCCCTGTTACAGGGCTATTGATTTGTACTAAGTCGCCAAAGTCATTGTAGTCGTAGCGGGTCGTTCGTCCTTGTCGATCAACAGCATATTCTGTCTTTGCTGGTGGCTGGGTCCATCTGAGATCGTTCAGTGGCTGTAAGATATGTTGGATGCGTTGTAAGCTTTGTGCCGAAAGATTGGGCCTAACAGGATCAGTGTTGGCAAGCGCTGATGTTTGAGTGGCCTTGTTTTCATCAAAAGTTGTCTGGTCTTCGATTGTACCCGTCGGTGAAATCAGGGTTGCGCCTGTAATTCGTCCTTCGCTGTTTTTAATCAGTTGAATCTGGTTATGTTGTTGGTCGCTCACTTGTTGCAGTTGATTGGCAGCATCGTAATCAAATGCCATTGTTTGCCCTAAAGCATTGGCAATCTCTTTGATTTTCCCCGCTTGGTTATAGTGAAGTGTTGTCGTACCTTCTTGGCTTTCAAGCGAAGTTAAATGCCCCGCAGTATTGTATTTGAGACGGTAAGTAATGCCATCTAAGCCACGATAGCGTGTCAGGTAGCCATACGAATCATAATCAATCTCAATGCTGAGGTGGTTCGGATAGATGACTTTTATAAGATTGTTTGTATTGTCTTGATACTGATAGTTCGTTCGATGCGCTTGGTCTTGACCTTCCCAGATCAATCGACCCAATGAATCATAGCCATATTCCATTCGACGAATTTGTTTTTCACCCCATGGGGTGTAGCCAGTTTCTTCAATCGCTGTGAGCTGATCTTCTTCATTATATTGGTAGCTTTTTTCGTAATGCTGACCAGTAAAGACACTATCTCGTTGTTCACGAATTAAATGGCGACCGTGATTTGTTTGGCCCAATAGGTTTTTTTGCTGATTATTCGCATATTCATAGGTCGTTCGTTGTGGCGCAAGGTCTTTACCTGACAAGGTGCGTGCAATCACTTCATGGTTAGCATTGTACTCAAGCTGGATTTTATGGACTAAATGTTGCTGTTCATCAAATTGTTCGCTTTGAATAATAAAGCCTTGGTTATTGTATTGATAGTGCTGTTGACCTTTTGCTGAACTCACTTTCAGTAATTGGTATTGCGTGCCAACGATTTGGTATTGGTATTCTGTTTTTTCGCCAACTTGGTTCACCACCGTATTTTTATAGATGGGACTGAACAGTTGGGCGGTGTTTTTAACTGTTGGGTCATAGCTGATTTCTACACGTCCGATGCCATTGGCATGTTCGCTGACAATGGCGCGGTTCCACTGATCATAACTCCATCGGGTTTCGAGTTGCCATTGCTGGCGATTTGAATCGAGTCGCCATTTTGAAGTCAGTTGGTGGGGTTGTTTACCTTGATAAGCATATTTGAGTCTTTCACCATTCGGATAGACCACTTGAACCAAGTTATTGTTTCGATCCAGAAAGTACTCATATGCACCCACCGGTGTGGGTCTTTTGCAACCGCTTCAAAATGATAGGTCGTGTGCGATTTATGCCAAATCCAACCCGATCCATCAATGCGTCTTTCTACCCAACCCTCTTTGGGGTCTTGGGATAAGCCACGAATCACATAGCTTTGGTCTTGCATCGGGATTTTTGTTTTTATAAAGTTGATTCGTTTGCCAGTTTCTAAACGAACTTGAATGATATCGGGTTGTTCATAGAGCTTGATATCAAAAGCGCTGTACCATCCATTGGTGGTGGAACGACAGGTAATGTAAACTTCAAAAGAAATACAGATGAAGTTAAAAATAGAATGAGGGATGCTCAAAAGAAGGGTCTAATTACTAAAGAGCAATTAGAGTCTGTAATGTATCAGATAGACCATCACTTATATGAAACTGAGTTGTACATATCATCCAGAACGATTGTGCCCCCTTCGGTCCTGAATGTCTTTAAAGACAATACAGGCAAACCACTGACTGAATTGGTGGTGATACCAGAAACTTTACCCCCTGCACTGAGGAGCAAATAAAATGTTTGGTTTATTTAAAAAGAAACAACCTCAAAAAATAGAGCCACCACAAAATTGGCAACAGGCTTATGAACGTTGCGTTGAGCGTGATTTAGAGTATATGAAGACGTCATTGGTAGAAAAACAAAGCAACTACATAAAAGATATGATGAGTACGTTTAAGCCTGATTCTACCGTCGAAAACTACATAAATGATGCATTAACTTTTGCTTTTACGCGCCATCATTTTGATTTACAGCAGGCTTATTTAGAATGTGCGATTCAACGTGCCGACCTTGTTTTAGATCGTCAACATCCCAATTGGCATAATCAACATTGGCCTCAGGATCTACAACCCCGCTATTATTCATCCATTGCAATTTTACATGCTTATAGTGTGGCTTGGTATCACAATAAGGAGATTGATACTGCTGTACTCAATCAGCATAGCAAAATTTTATTCGAGTATTGTCTTAACCCCGATTACACAGAGTGGGATGATTATACTCAAAGTTGGTATCTGATTGCGGTGTGGGATTTAATGATTACAGGTGATTTAGATGCAGCAGCACGAGCCATACAAGTAAAAAAGCGTTTTAAATGGGTCAAGAGGTTTTATGAATGGACAAAAGCCTTGATTGAGCATCTACAGCAACAAGATTTAAGCCAAGATGAATTAAAAACGTTTTTTGATGAGCCATTTGATGTCATTAAAGGATATCGTTGGATGTTAGATGATAAATATGACTATAAAAAAGGTTATGACCGTGCTGATTTATGGTTTGTTTCAACAGATAAAGCTCTGATTCGGTTACGTTTGGCTGTTTTACGATGGAAGTATATCGAGCAAAAAACGATTGAAGATAATTGGACGCAGGTTTTACAGCAGATAGGTGATGACGAAATAGTTCCTTGATTTATTTCATTTGAACTGTGTAAATAAAGGAAAGTAAAAATGTCTTTAGCGCGATTAGAGATGATGATTGATGAACTTGGAGAAATTACTGACACTCGCCCAGTACCAACAGAAATCATTGTGCAATATGAAGCTGTGCTTAGTCCGACTTTGATCGAGATTTGGAAACAAAAGGGCTTTTGTCAGTTTGCACAAGGTGCCTATCAATTTGTCAATCCAACTGAATGGCAACCTGTGGTGGATGCTTGGTTAGCAGGCACAGATTATGAACAACAATTGGGCGGACATTTTTATGCCTTATCACGTACAGCATTTAATGAGTTATATATCTTTCATATAGAGACTAAGAGCCACCTTAAAATTAATCCTGTTCATGGCTGGATTTCTGGCAGTATTGAAGATGGAACGGATGAATATGATTCAAAAATTGCAGGGTTAACCATACTTATGGATAAGCAAAAAGTTGACTGGGAAGATATCAATGACAAACCATTGTTTGATCGTGCCGTTAAAAAATGTGGTCCATTAGGGTTAAATGACATGTACACTTTTGAACCTGCGTATGCTTTGATTGGCGATGCTGCACTTAATATCAAATATGTTAATAAAGTCAATGCACTGGTGCAAATGATGGTGTTAAGACAAATGATTGATGTACCAAAATCGATTATTTTTAATATGGACTGGGTAAAAGAGGCTGCACGTCAACCGATCAAAGACGAGTAAAGTTGAACTAGACAATCTTTTCACAAGTCATCGCTTCATTCATTCACATTCGCAGTATTTGCTTTCATTGAGGAATAAAGCAAATACTGCTGTTACGTCACGGCTAAAAAGCACATCTTAGGAAATAAAAACTAAAATAAAGGTACGCAATGGAAAAAGCATATTCAAGAAATGGATAAATATGCTCAAAAAGCAATAAATGAACATAAAGCCTGTGTGTTTTTAAATTTGAACTGTGTAAATTGAAGGCAAAATAATTAAATAAAAGATAAAATATTGGTTTCAAAATAGAGTTACAAAAGTTAACATAGGAGACATATTTAACACTTTTGATTACTAATGTTGTGAAAAACACTTTTATAAATATATTCATTTTTATTCTTTTTATATGTAGCCTACAAAATCAATTACAGGCAAGCACCGTTGACTTAAGCAACTGTAATACCCAATCATCCTTTGCCATTGTTACGCAAAGTGAAGGGCCGACTTATGCCTGTGGAGGTATTGATACTGGGGTGGGGAATCCGATCAATGTGCTTAATGGCAATAAGTTTGAGCAAGTAGATGACTTTAAAGCCCCGCCTGCTTATGAAGGCCTATCCTTTTCACGCTATTACAATAGCCATAGTCAAGCATTTACCCCAATGGGATATGGATGGTACAGCGCTTTTGATATCAAGCTCTATGAACAACCCGATATCATTCAAGTTCGTTTAGAAACTGGCAAACGAATCAACTTTATAAAAACAAAAGTCCCGATGCAAGACCAAAGCTATGTGATTCGTGGCTTATCCCAAGACCCCAAAGAGGGTTGGGTAGAAAGACGCATTGATGGATCGGGTTGGATTTGGCATAAATCGCACACGACCTATCATTTTGAAGCGGTTGCAAAAGACCCACAACTTGGCCATTTAGTTCAAGTTCGTAGTGAAAAAGAAGCCATTTACACTTTACGTTATGATCAACAAGACCGCTTAACCCGTGTAGAAAATGCACGAGGCAATGCTTTGAGCTGGCGTTATCAATACACCAAATACGGCCTACCTCAAATTACTGTCACCACACCGGTGGGTGCATATGAGTACTTTCTGGATCGAAACAATAACTTGGTTCAAGTGGTCTATCCCAATGGGACGCGTCTCAAATATGCTTATGACCCCAAAGACCAAGGCGGAGATATTCATAACTTAACAGGAAAATATATTTTTTATAATCAAAAATGGAAAGTAATTTCGAAATGGAAATACGACTCTCAAGATCGAGCAATATCTAGCGTACATGATAATAACCTAGAACAGATAGCAATAGATTATGATCCACGCCTTAGAAACTATAAAATAGCGCAAAATGGTGTATTCGTTAATACAGTCACAAATAGCTTAGGTGAAAAAACAAAATACAGCTACCAAATTTCTGGTACACAGTTCCAACTTGTGGAAGTACTTGGTTTGGGTTGTAGTTCATGTCACACCTTAAATAAAAAATATCATTACACAGACCAGGGTTTGATTGATTATGTTGGAGAGTTAGATCATCATGGCAGTGTTGTTCAGTCTATAAATTTAAAATACGATGAGCACGGAAATATAATTTCTAAAAGATTAGACAGCAACAGTGCAAGCCCTCAAACAACTAGCTATGACTATGAAGTCTATACAACATCCCCTCAAAAAGATTTTTTAAACACAGAAAATGGTATAAATAAAAGACTAATTAAAGAAACCAGACAAAGTGTTTTAGGCGGTAATAAAAAATATATTAAATATTATAGTTATAACACTAATAATCAGCTTATTAAGATTAAAGAGGACGGTTTTACACCGCTCGGAGAAGCTATTTCTAAAACAAAAAAACTATGGTTACAATCTTGCTGGTCAAATCATTTGGCAAACAATATCTGTTGGTCAGCTGAACTATGCAACTAATTATCTCTATAATGAAGATGGGCAACTCTCTCAAGTTAATCTTCCTCAAGGCCGTAGTATTAGAGTTTTAAAATATGACGTTTCTAAAAGACCAATAGATGTAGAAGTCAAAGATGGTGCACGGAAAATTGAAGTTTTATTAAGCTATCAACTAAATAGTCAGCTTGTGAAAGAATATAAATACATTATTGATGGAGAAATTAAACATACCCTAAAAAATCAATATGATGAGTTCGATCAATTAATTTCAACAATCAACGATCAACTCAAATCTGAATATGTTTTTGATGGCAGTGGTAACCTTATTATCGCTAAAAATCAAAATATAGAAATACGAAATACGTATAACCCTAATCGTGAATTATTAGAAAAGTTTATTACTTCACCACTAGAAGGACTCATCAATAAAGTACTTTTTCGTAAAGAAAACAACCATCAAACCATTTTCGATCAACTGGGATTAATAAGCGATCAACGTATAAAAGATCAGCAACCTACGACACTAACAGAGTATAAGTATGAAAAAGGGGCGGCTTTGCAACAAAGTTCAGGTCTTTTCCAACAAAAATATATGGATGACTTTGGGCGAACAGTCATTGATGATAGTTCAACACACGGCCTTAAAGTCATTAAACATAATGCATTAGACTTACCTGTTCAAGTCATTGATGAAAATGGTCTTATAGAAAATTACAACTATGATACTGACGGTAGACTAGTTCAGGTCAGTTTTAAACGACCCGATGAGGATAAAGAAAACATTATCCAGAAAACAGAATATGATGGAACAAAGAAAATAAAGCAAATTAGTTTGCATGAGATACAAACTTGGCAATACTTTAGTGATGGTAAGCTTAAACAGCATGACACTTATAGCAGTGAAAATATAGATTTTTTGAAAAATAGTAGTATATCTCAAAAACCTATAAATCACTTTAATGAAAGCTATGAATATAATGCACAAGGCTTATTGCAAAAAGAGCAACGTCATGATTTAAGCTTAGTGTATTCATACAATATGAATCAACAAGTGAATCAAATTAAAGCAACTAAAAATAGCCAGACGTTGACTATAGACAACATGACATGGAATGCTTTTCAGCAGATGACGCACTACCGCCTTTCTACTGGGCAACAGTTATGGCGAAAGTATGATGCTCGTGGCAGATTGGTACAACAAATCTGGTCAAATCCAGCTCAATCTGTACGTCCTAAAATTAGCAACTACGTATATGATTTAGTTAACCGTTTAATTTATAGCGACGAACAAGGTTCCAAATACTATCAATATGACGAACAAGACCAACTCACAGCTATTTGGCAACCTTTTGGGTCCATCACAGAAAAGAAATCATGGCAACCCGTTGTCGTCTATGCATATGACTCACAGGGTAACCGTAGGTTAAGTTGGAAAAAAGACCAACAAAAAGAAACTTTAAATCATTACAATTATCAAAACAACTATCTTATAGGCGTTACATCACATCCTGTACATGGTAAACGTATTGAAACAGGATATATAGAGCGTTTAGCAGCCTATAACAATATAGGGCAACCATTTATAACATGGAAAAACCCAACTGAAATTCATACTTTGGCACAGTATTTAATGTCTGCAAACACCGACGCACCTGTATGGTTTCTACAAGATGGACAATGGTATAGTCCTGAGCAAAATATTCAGAAGACATTTAACATAGATGGCTTAATTTCTGCACGTACAGTTAACTTTACCCAACAACGTCGTTTTTCACAACGTTTTCAATATACACAACACTTAAGAACACAAGAGCGTGATCAGTTTGATTTTGAGCAGACTCATTTTGCTACAAGTCGTGATTATATTATATTTGCTGGTATGCCATTGGCCCAGTACAGTGAGGCGACAACCAATGGTAAAACCCTAGAAAGCTCTTTTAATCCTATTCAATTTAATCATGTGGGTGCACCTATTGAGGTACTCGATGAGTTTGGAGCCACAAAATGGTCTACAGAATATTCTGCTTTTGGCGAGCGTGAAAATACACAAGATGGCCATTTACAAGAGGCTTTAATTTCGCGTGTGAAGCAGAACTTACCGATCACTCAGTCATTAAACGATTTAAGGTTTGCTCCCTATTTGCGACTACCAGGACAATATGAAGATCCAACTACAGGCTTATATGACAATGGTTATCGACAATATGACCCTCAAGTTGGACGTTACTTATCGGCCGACCCTCTTGGTACTATCGATGGTTTAAATCTTTATTTATATGTTAAAAATAATCCACTCAATAAAATTGACCCTTTAGGGTTATATCAAACCGATATGCATTACTATGTAACCTATTTTTTAGCCATTACAGCAGGAATTGATGTAGACAGAGCCAGACGTATTGCGCTTGCGACACAATTTGTTGATACCAATGATTACACCAGCCCTTTTGATGATGAAAAAGGGGCGGTCTCAAACGGAATCACAGATGCTTCAGACAAACGATTAGATTTTTACCATTTCGTGAATGATCGAAGTGGCATTGATAAGTACGATGGAGAAAAACTTCCTAAAGATACCGATTATAGTCGATATTATGATGGAAATTTTGATCTAAACAAAGCACAAAATACATCAGGGACAGATTATAAAACATGGCGAGTGACCTCTAACTTAGAAGGGATTCCACAATTGATCACTATGACCAATAACTATAAAAAAGCCGCACGATGTAACAATGAAAATTTAAGTATGCAATTTTTTGGTGAGTATTTACATGCTTTTGGTGACACTTTTTCACACCGAGACCAAGAGAACGATCCTTTTGGCGTTAGTTTGGGCACAGGCCATGGGTTTTCAGGTTCAAACCCAGATTACACTTATAACCATAATGGCGAACAGAAACTTTCAAATTTACAAGGTAAGGGT
This sequence comes from Acinetobacter boissieri, assembly GCF_900096955.1. Lineage (GTDB taxonomy): Bacteria > Pseudomonadota > Gammaproteobacteria > Pseudomonadales > Moraxellaceae > Acinetobacter > Acinetobacter boissieri. The sequence continues at coordinate 58,196 of NZ_FMYL01000012.1, forward strand.
TGGTGGGGCGTAAATGAAGATCGTTCTCTAAGTGCTGAACAAGAAATTTATAAAAAACTCGTTGATTACCGTGTAAATGTGTTGAAACAGCCTGAAACAGCACACGTGATTCCTTGGCAACAGCTTTCTTCTTATCTAAAAACTTATAACGCCATTCATGAACACTTAGAGCCAGAAACCGATGTTGGCTCGCTAGACAGCGTTAAAAACAAAATTCAATATTTACAAGACTTACTCAATGGTGGTGCGATTAGCTTAAAAGGCTCTACGGCTTATGAAACTCAAGATATTGAAGGTAACCCCAAAGCTAAAATTACCAAAGATTTGAACAAAGTAAAAATTACCCAAGGTGTGACAGTCAATACCACGCCAACAGGTTGGAATTTTGGTAAAGAGTTTAAATTGATTATTGGCACTAACAAGGTAGAAAATAAAGAAGGGCGTGAGCAAAAGACCTCCGAAGGTGTTATTGCCAATAAAGATGGTTACCGTATCGCAGAAGCACTCAAACAGCGCATAGAGGTATTTCAAGATTTAACCTCTCAGCAAAAAAGCAGTTACAAAAACGTGATTTGGAACAGTGGTGTGAGTAATCAGTTTGAGCCGCATGACGGTGATCAAAAAATTTCAGAGCAGCTTAAAGCTTACCGTTTAAAAGAAAGAAGCTTTGTTCGTGGCAATGACAAAGCCTTTACTGTAACAGGTACCCCCCCAACCGACGTAATTGCAGGAGTCACACCATGAAAAAAACACTGATACTCACAGGCATGCTTGGCCTATTTGGCAACTACAGTTATGCCATTCCGCCAAGTTTTACTCAATACGACCACAACCGTACGCACTGTGGCACAGTCAATAGCCCATATGGTGTACAAGAACAGGTGTGTTTAACCTCAGACTTTTTAGGAAAAGCAGCACGTGTTAATCGCCACAGTTCCTTTTGGAGTTTTTTATCTGCCGAAGGCCGATCTGGCTATAATGGTTATAAAGATCTTCAAGGCGGTTGGTTAGATTTATACAACCAAACCCAAGACATGCAAGGCCATGTCATGGACTTTAATCCGCAAGGCTATCCTCCTTTTGCATTACAGGGCTATAATAGTACACTGAAAAATGGCACCATCTTGGGCGCAAAGTTTTTAATGACTGGTCAACAGTCTTACTTTGCCCCCAATTTTAAAGAAAATAAGCAATATAATAATATCAGTGTAGAAAAATATGGTTTTTTATATGCCAATAATAATTTAGTATGCGATGGAAAGGTGTGTACAAACCCACGTGTGTTTATGGAAAACCAAAACTTAAAACACATCAACCTTTATGCCAATTGGGCGAGTTTAGAGTCTTGGGGTGGCAGTGTTCAGCAATCACAGATTGTAATTAATACTGTGGTTGAAATACTCGGCTCGAAGTTCACTTTTAACAACAACACCGTCTGGTCAAAAGCAGAACCGCTGTATAACAAAGTCGCGACCCCAAGCATTAAAACACATACTGCACTGATTGATACTGCACAAGGCTTCTTGCCTGATCTTCGTGACCGTACAAATGGAATCGTACAAAGCACGTTGTATGTCAAGTATTCACCCGATACAGTGATTGATGGCAACACCTTTCATTTAACCCACCCTCAAGCGGGAACCTATGCCATTGTGTTAGACCATTCACCACGTGTAAAAATTACCAACAATACCTTTAATGGCTATCAAGTGCCGATTTTAATGGACGAGTTTAGTTCAATTGTTGACGACCGTGGCAACGTCATACACCCCAACCAATATACAGGTCCAGTGGTCATGCAACGTAATGGCCAAGTGGTTGCACAGTCCAGTAAATCTACAAAAAAAACATGGTTCCAATTTTAATCTATAGTCAAAAAATTTAATTGTTCATACAGACATAAAAAATCAATTAATACCTAATGTGCTCTTATTGATCTCCTCTTTCAAAGAGATGATCATTTAGTCTTAAACCCATTCGTTTTAATGATCCACTTCTGAACTCAACCACTGTTCGAGTTTGTTTATTTGAGCTTGAAATACATCTAAACGATTTAACATCTTCATGTATTTCCAAAATGATTCCACATGCATCGATAAATACAATATCTAAGGAATAGCGCATACCAATGGTATGAATAGATGAGCAAGGGGATATTAACAAGCATTCATCCACTGCTAATTTTTTTCTAAATAATAACCCCCTTGCTCTATTTAAGAAATTATATGCAAGATATACCTTATATCGATGTGCTGTGTTTTTTATTTTAAGGTTATTGGAAAGCATCTTTCATCATCACGTAGATTGGAAAACCAATTACAATAAATGTGCATGGAAATATAAAGGCGACTAGAGGAAATAACATTTTAACGGGTGCTTCTAATGCAAGTTTTTCAGCTCTTAAAAACCTTTCAATTCTTCTTTGTTCTGCTTGGCCCCTTAGAATTGGACCTAAATTCATACCCATACTTTCAGCTTGGATAATTGCTGATGTTAAGTTCTGCATAGAAGCATGCTCTACTCGGTTAGCCATTTTTCTTAAAGCCTCACTACGAGGAACGCCTTTTTTCACATCAGCCAATAATCTAGAAAACTCTTGTCTAGTAGGAGAGGGATTTGATTTGTTTACAGCTTGTTCAACCGCATTAATGAATGTTAAACCCGCCTCTACACAAAGAACAATAATATCTAAGAAGAATGGAATTTCTTTTAATATGATACGCTCTCTCTTTAATTTTTCAGCTTTTAACCAAAGATCTGGATATATAAAGCCATACGCTGAAAAAGCTAAACTATAAATCAGCTCTAATTCACATACTTCTAGCAATAAAATAGAGATAAATAAAAGTGCTAAACAAAACACAATTTTTGATGCAAAAATATCTTTTGCTTGAAAAATAAAGCCTTTACCAGCGAATAAAATCTTTTTCTCTATTCTATTTGAGGTTTTATTAGATATGAAAGGGCTAAGATAAAAAGCAATAGGTTTAATTAAAAACCATAAGATATGAAAGATAAAAGGAGGCTTATCTAAGTAATCTCGATTTTGATCTGGAACAGAAAAAATAAAAACAAATACTTGCCATGTTATATATGAGATAACAATAGCAAGACTAAAAAAGGATAAATATATAAAGTAATCATTCATAATTTTTACACATCAATGTTGACTATTTTTTTGATAACAATCATACCTATAACTTCAAATAGAATAATACCAGAAAGAGCAATCCATCCTGCTGGAGTTACCCAAAGTTGATGCATAGCTTCAGGTTCCATTTGATTTAATACAGCAATAAGTCCGACAGGCATAAGTCCAACGACCCAAGCTTGCATCTTTCCTTGCGCTGTCAAAGCATTAATCTTTCCTTCAGACTGCTGGATTTGTCTCAGAGTTTCTGCTGCCTTTGTTAGTGTTTCTGCTAACTCTCCTCCGGTTTCTAAAGCAATTCGAATACTTGTTGTCATGAGGATCACTGAAGTAATTGGTAATCGGTTTTGAAAATTCATTAACGCATCGCTTAGTGGTAAGCCAATTTTTTGCTCTCGAAGAATTAATGCAATTTCATTTTTAAGGGGAGAACTACATTCATTCGTCAATTGAGATAGTGCAGTTCCTAAACTTGCACCTGATCTTAAGCCACCAGAAATTAGCATTAATGCATCTGGTAGCTGACTTTCTAACTTTATAATTTGTTTTTTTCTAAAATGTTTTATAGCAAAGTGAGGAAGTATTATTAAAATAATTAGGATAGTAATTGAAATAATGCTAAAGGGGAAAGCTATTAATATTCCTATATAAACTACTGAAATAACAGTAAAATATATAAATAATATTTTTTTTAAGTTTAAAAAAATATAGCTTAAGTTTAGCTGTTTTTCTAAGTCTTCCGTTCGCTTTCCAAAAAAGGTATTTACATAATCAGAAGTGATTAAATAATAAATAGCGATAACAATACCAATGGAAACAAGTGCTAGATAAATATACATTTAAACACCATCGGGTTGAAATTTAGAAAGGTTTATATTGAAACCTGCTTCCTGAACTTCCTGTATAAAGCTAGGTACAGTACCTTGTGCTTTGTGTGTACCTTTTATACTATTTTTTTCTAAATCGAAACCTTCTTTTTCAAATTTATATATATCTTGGAGTTGTATTTTACCACTTTCTATACCTGTAACTTCAGTAATGTAGGTGACTTTTCTAGCCCCACATGAAAAGCGAGATTGCTGAATAATGACATCGACAGCTGAGGTAATTTGCTCTCTAATAGCTGAAAGCGGTAGATCCATACCTGCCATAAGAATCATGGTTTCTAATCGAGATAGGGCATCTCTAGGTGTATTTGCATGTAAAGTTGTAAGGGATCCTTCATGGCCTGTATTCATCGCTTGTAACATATCTAATGCTTCTGAACCACGACATTCACCAATAACAATTCTATCTGGCCGCATACGTAATGAGTTCTTAACTAAGTCTCGAATATGAATACTTCCTTTACCTTCACTATTTCCTGGTCGAGCTTCTAAAGATATTAAATGATCGTGTGCTAAGCGTAACTCAGCTGCGTCCTCAATAGTAATAACACGTTCACCTTGAGGAATAAAATTCGCTAAAACATTTAAAAGTGTTGTTTTTCCAGATCCTGTACCACCTGAAATAATAATATTACGTTTCGATTTCACACATAGTTCTAAGAAATCTGCCATATCATCATTAACACTAGAAAAATCTACTAAGTCTTTAATAATAATGTTTTTTTCTGGAAACTTACGAATGGTAATGGTAGGCCCTTTAATCGCAAGTGGAGGAATAATGGCATTGACACGAGAACCATCTTTGAGTCTCGCATCTACCATGGGTGCACTTTCATCGATTCGTCTTCCTAAAGGTGCAACAATTCTTTCGATAACATCTAAAATTGCTTTGTTAGATGTGAATTCCAAATGACTTTTAACTATTTTCCCTTTCTGCTCAATAAATATTTCATCTTTTGCATTAACCATAATTTCAGTAACGGATTTATCTGCAATTAATTCCTCTAAAGGCCCTAATCCTATCGCTTCATCGAGGACTTTCTGTTTTAAACGATCTAGATCCAAAACATGAGGAATTTCCTCACTTTCTTCAAATACGACTTGATCAAGGCAGGTCATCGTTTCTTTTTTTAGCTCTTCATATGACATACTATTAATGTCTTTTCTACGTAAGTCCATTTGAGCAACAAGTTTTTCACGTAGATTATTAATCCATTCAATTTCTAGTTTTTTATATGCCGTTGATGTCTGGCTAATATGTGAAATTTGTGTTGAAAAATCTTGTATATCCGAATTGATCTCAGAACCTTTAATACTTTCAATCGTTTCTTCATTTAAATCATCAATATTTACAACATATGGCTCAGTTACTGATGTTTCATCTTCTAAAACTCTAATTGAGTATTGGTTAACCTGAATGATATCTTTTTCTAAATTTAATGGTCCAAAGAAGTCAATTTTCTTACCATTTACAACAGTACCATTTGTGCCACGTTTTAGATCTTCAACAACATATCCCCCACTAAGCTTTTTGATTGAACAATGTTCATCTGCAATAAACCATCCTTTAAGTTGTAAATCACAGTGCTTAGACTTACCAATAATAATTTGATCTTTTTCAAAAGATAAAGGGATAGATTCACCTTTTGTATCTAGAAGTATTCTCATTGGACTTTTTCTCCTTGATACTCGTATACTTCTGATAAAGCTTTTGTTTTAGGCATTTCTTCTTGTACTAATTTATTAGATTGATTGATAACTTTATCTAATTTATGTTTATCATCTTCATCATAGATATATGGTGTCACGAAAAATACTAATTCATTATTTTTTTCATTATTTGATTTTGATTTAAATAGATTTCCTAATAAAGGTATTTTACCTAAACCAGGTACGCTGCTCTGAGAAGAGCTTTTCTCAGATCCAATGAGTCCACTTAATACAAGGGTTTGACCTTGTCCAACCACAAACTCGGTTTCTGTTCTTCTCGTTAAGAATCCAGGCACACCTGACACTTGTACTGATTGGTCAATTGTACTCACCTCGGCCAATATTTTTGCCATGATTCCACCTTCAGAAATAGAAGGTTGTATATCTAGCTTTATACCATAGTCTTTGAACTCAATAGATGGTGTTCCTGTAGCACTTGATGATTGATAAGGTACTTGCCCACCCGACAAAAATGTTGCATTCCCACCATTTTTACAAGATAGCAGAGGTCGGGCTAAAATTTTAGCAATACCATTTTCTTGGAGAAGGTTCACTTTACTATCAATAAAACTAGCCAATCCAAAGTAAGTTTGAAACGGGCTTATCGCTGGTAGTGTTGATATATTATTCGACAAAGTATTACTTTCAACAGTAAAACCTGAACTTTTTTTAAAATCTCCCATCAACCCAAATTTAGGTCCATCAATTGAAGCTGTATTCCATTTAATACCAATTTGTTTTGTGTTAGAAGATGATATCTCTAGAATACGTACATCTAAATAGATCATCTTCTGCTTTTCTTGAGTACTGTTATCTTTTAATTTTGTGATATTTATTACATTTTTCAATAAAAGAGAGTAGGTGTCTATTCTTTCTTTATCTACAGTGGAAAGATTACCTCCTTGTAATACAATATTATCACCGATTTGTTGTATATTTAGATTGGGTATATTTCCTAAGTTCTGCTTTATATCTAAAAAAGTTTGTTTTATGTTTGTCGGAGAAACATGAAAGTCGGAAGATTTATAACTATTGCCATTCCATAACTTGATTGTTGTGTCTCCAGAACTAACTCCTGTAAGGGCTATGCCTTTTTTTCCTATTTTTTTTGCCTTAACAATTGAGTTATTACCAATAAGAATATCTGTAATATTTGGATCATTTAAGTAAATAGTCTCACCTACATACAATTGGTTGTCTATTGCTGCAGATATATTCATTGTAAAAAGAGAAGTTGACAAGAATACAATTTTTTTAAGACTATTCATCTTTATTCCCATAAATAATATTTAGATTTGAAGACTCATGATGAGAAACGTTACTTCGCTGAGTTGATGTTTTCTGCAAAGGAGAATTTATAGCAGGAGTAGGTTTTGTTGGATTTACAAGTTGCATGAAACTACTAGTATCTGTTAGGTTTTGATCATTTGGATTTCGTAATGTTGCTGAGATTTTCCCTAAACTTGCTGCAAATGTAATATTTCGTGCATCTGTTGCAGTCACATCTAACGTAATATTAGCGTAACCCATATTATCAGAGGTACTTCCATCAAGCTGTTTTCCTGTAGCTAAAATTTTAACGCCTTGAATCAATGGTACAGTAACTGGTTGACTGCTATTTAATGTAATCAAGAGATCTATCAGATCACCTGGCTTAAGCATGCTAGAAATAGAACTTTCATCATCTACAGGAATAGTAATCGCTCTGTGACCAGCAGGAATAAGTTTAGTAATCTCTTTTTTGTTATCGACCATGGAGTACATAACGATATCACCTGGTTTAAGATCCACCTTCAATGGCAAACCATCTATAGCACTAAAATCTGATACAGGTACTGCATTCGATTGGCTGTATTCTTGAGATAAATTCCTTTGCGATACATTATTAGTTGAAATAATACTTCCTGACTGCAGACTTGTACTTGCAACAACATATTGAACCTGTGGTCCCTTTTTATTCAAGTTTGCAACTTTTTGATCAAATATGAGTTTAAATGCCCAAAAGCTAAGAACACCTATGGATATAGCTACAATTAGACCTAAAAGTTTTCTATTAATATGAGGTAATTTCATTTAGGGGATGACATCCAAATTGAGAATAGTTGAGTTAAATTTATTCAGGAAAAGTTCATAAGCATTTTTCATATCAAAAAAAATATTACCACTACCCCAAATATTGCTACTTAAGTTCAACATGAAAAATACAAAAACCAAACCAATAATAAATTCACTCATGATATTACCTTTTATTTTAATCATTGTTATTCCTAGGTTTTTTATATATAGCAACGACATCTTTGGACGTCGCAGATTCGTTATAGGTTAGATAGACTTCACTAGAGTTAGGGAATAAGAAATAAGCAAAATTTTTCTGAATATCTGACTCCTGAGCTTCCTTACTAAAGATAGCAAGCTGACGTGATAAAACAGTTTTGTTAATATTTTTAAAAAAAATAGTCCGACTAATATGGTTTCCATCAGTACTTTGTAAATCACTAGAGTGGTGCTGCCCACTAAAAAGTGGAGGTAGCTCTAATAATTTAAATTTTTCTTCCGTTTGACATATTAAACGTCCTTGAAATGAGTTTTTAGATTCGTTTAAAATTTCAAGTGTGATACCTTTTTTTTCATGAATATAAAGTAAATGTCCTTGTTTTGAAACGCCAAAACCTTTCTTACTCAGTTGTTGCATATAACATTCAACACTACAGTTAGAAGATAAAACCTGTTTAAGTTCTACTGATTTATTATTCAGAATAACTTGGTTTCCAATAGGTGTTATAGTAAAGCTATTATCGATTAAATCTTTACTTAAACAGCTCTTAGCATTCGTAATACTAGTCATTGTAGAAATTATAATAAAAAATATTTTTTTGTAGATACTCATTGGATTTTTTCCTTTCGATCGGAAGGAACAATATCCATTTTATATATGGCATCTTTTTGAATTTTTTTCTCAAACCCCATAGAGGCCACAGCAGCATTGTAGGTTTGATTAATTGTCTTTTGTATTGTCTCATAAGGTTTTAAAAAACTAGATTTTTTAACATTGTTTTTAATTTCTTCAGTATTATTTGCTTGCCATGTATTACGTAATATTGTGGCAGATGACTCTAAAGTGAAGTTCGATGCTGAAGGAATGAGTACATCCAAAGCAGGGCCAAATGAGAAATTGATAGGAACTTGCAGTTTTACAGAGGATTGGCCATTGGAGCGTAAATTCGGTAACAAGTTGCCAGTTGTTTTTATTGGATCTAATTTATATCTTTCTGATTGACTCTCTAGCTTAGCTTGTACACTGGTCCAATTTACTAAAGACTTCCCAGACATATCTTGTCCTTCAGCATCATCACAATCTGCATTTCTATTTGTAAGCACGTCTGCACCGGTGCGTGCAAAAAAACGTTGGCTAATCTCATTAGATAAAGTGTCTTCATCTTTCACCAGTCCTTTATTAACCCTCCATGCTGCATAGTTAGTTGCCTGCTCTGTTTTTAGTTTTACAGTACCTAATTTTGCAATCATAGGTATTGAAATCGTAAAAAACACCAACACGCCTGAAGCAATAACAAACTCTGTAATAGATTGACCTGAATGTTTATTTTTTAGCATAATAAAATATCCATTTAATAAAGAGATACTGCTTCGAGAAAAGCTGTAGCACGTTTAGTCAGCGTCATATCATCATTGAGTCTTACTTTCCAATAAGGACTAAATAATGATCCTATTTCATGGTTAATACTATTTTGCTGTACCTCCATATTCCAAGGACGTTGAAAATAAACCTCGGCTGTTGTAATAGCTCTCATATCTCCATTAGATAAAGCTTTCTGATTTAGCTCGTCATAATTATCTAATAAAGCAAGTTTTGGCCCAATGTGTAAGTTACTGTTCCTATTTACTGTTGTAAGATGCTCTTTTTGTTTTTTAAGACTAATAACTAAAGGGAAAATTGGATTTTTATTTTGTATATCTTTGAGTTCATAGAAGTTTGGAATGCCAACACCCGAAACATTACTTCTTGTTCTTTTAACATCCCAATTAGGTCTATATGATTCAGCTCGATTTCTTGCATTTGGGTTAGTACCACTAGCACCGCCATAACTTCCGCTATTCGTTGCTCTATCTTTTCCATCATTACTTATCGCAGCACTTCCCCAACCAATCGGAATTTCTTGGTGTCCGTGACGGAGTCTAAGTCTTTTGAAATAAATATATTCGTGATGAATAGATAAAGTATCAACACCTTTCCATTCATTGAGATTAATCAGCTCAGTTCCCCCAGCTTTATGAATACGGTAAAAATCAATTTTTGGTACACCAAAACCAGGTAAGATATTGTTTTTACTTCTATTTGTAATAAATTCATCGGCAGAACTTAAAACAATATCAGCCATACGTTGCCTTTCACGATCTTGATACTTTTTAATAATACTAATAGGTAATTTAGACTGAGATACGATTAAATTAGCTTTATAGTCAGCTGAAGATTGATTAACAAATTCTTGTGGTGTTGCCAATATACTAAGATTTGCTGTTAGGTTGAGGCCTTCTTGCAATTCCTCGATAGCTTTTACTTCAATCCCATAAGCTTTAATGTATACACCCAACCCATCAGAGAATTCACTTAACCCAGATCCCATACTTTCAAAAGCAGCGGATAAAGGAGGGAATAACGTTGTTGCTGTACTGAGATTTTCTGAGGTTTTAGAAGCATATTTAGCCCAAGAAGCCGTACTGACTCCTTGAGCAATAGCCAATTGATTTGCTATTTGAATGCGATTGATGTAGGCATTTAAATTTAACAAACGTGCTTGACGTGTTGCTGTAGCATATGCTGTACGGTCAGCAATCATTTTTATTTGTTGTCTTTCAGAGAGCATCTTAGATGTATTAAATACAAAAATGAATGTAATAATCAAAATGAGTGAAAATACTAAAATTAAAATAGTAGACTGACCTCTTTGAAAATTTTGCATAGCTACAGTAACTTCTGTTGGATTATTGTTTCTGCTGTTCAAAATTATTCAAGGTTTTATTTGTTGTCCCTTCAGTTACAGCTTTTGTACCGTTACTCGTTGCACCAGTTCGAGCTGTTTTAGAATCCTGACCACCTAGCTCAGCTGCTGCTACTGCCACTTGTGCACGTGCAGTGTTACCAAAGTATCTAAATACACCTATCGCTGCTACGGCAATAAGCGCAACAATAATAATATATTCAGTCATACCTTGACCACGTGCATTCTTCTTCAAACCTATATTGAGCATTCTTTAAGTCTCCATATCTTAGTAAAAATTTAGACAATTATGTATTTTTTAAGTATAACTGTACATATTTTGTAATTTTATATTATAATAAATCAAAGTCAACATTTATAGAAAATAAAGTGAAATATTTATCATTAATAAAACATAAAGGTGTTTCTATAACAGAATTCATTGTTATTGCACCATTAGTTTTATTCTTAAGCTTAATAGGGATACAGTATGGTTTAATTTATAATGCAAAGTTAAATCTTACCTATGCTGCTTACGAAGCATCACGAGCTGGGGCAATTTACAATGCAGATCCTGCACGTATTCAAGATGCTTTTTTTAAAGGTTTAGTTCCTTATTTTTCATCATCAGGAATATTTTTACCTGGAGATGTACACATTTCTAGCCCTTTTTCTTCAGGTCCGTTAAGTGGTAATAATCCAAATCTTGTCACTATTGCAACTAACGGAAAAATATTAAAAGAGACTATTAAAAAATCTGAAGCTGCATTTATTCATATTCATATGGTTAACCCATCAAAAGCGTCGTTTGATGATTGGAACGATCCAACTCTCGCTCAAGCTTACAAAATTAAAAATAAGGTAAATGTCCGAATTATCCCTAATGACGATTTAGATCAAAAAGATGACGCAGTAAAAACGAAATCTAAACAGAATATCCAAGATGCAAATGTACTCAAACTTAGATTTGTTTATGGTTATGAGCCTCGAATCCCGTTGATGAAAAACTTATTCAGTTCAATCACTGCTTTTTTTGGAAGTGATAGAGACGCTGCAAGTATAAGAATCTTAGCTGCTGGGAGAATTCCTATTGTTGTCGATACAAGCGCACAAATGCTCTCTCCCGCAATAGAAGGAGGACTACCTACAAATACAGTAAATCGTACAGGTTATTTGATTGGTCAAGACTTAGTAGATCGAATTATCTCAAATCGTTCTATGCAGTGGCAAATTGGACAGAAAGATGAAGGTTTGTTAGATGGTATTGTCGATGGACTGACTCATGATGAAATTGAAAAACTGAAACAAGATACAACTGACTTTCGAGGCATGGCGAACATAGGGTCTGATCTTGCAAAAGGGCTAATAGGCAATAGTTCATCAACTGGGCATTTGGGTAAGAAAACAAACAGTATCGTTGGAGATACTGAAAATATTATCAGTTGTTCATCTGGCTCAACAATCTCTAACTTTTATTAAGTAAATCACATGCATATTCATTCAGTTTTATTTATATTTTTTACCTTTATATTTTTTAGTAAAGTATCTGCAAGCACCGTTGACTTAAGCAACTGTAATACCCAATCATCTTTTGCCATTGTTACACAAAGTGAAGGGCCGACCTATGCTTGTGGAGGTATTGATACCGGGGTGGGTAACCCCATCAATGTGCTGAATGGTAATAAGTTTGAGCAAGTAGATGACTTTAAAGCCCCGCCTGCTTATGAAGGCCTATCCTTTTCACGCTATTACAATAGCCAAAGTCAAGCATCCACCGCAATGGGATATGGATGGTACAGCTCTTTTGATATTAAACTCTATGAACAACCCGATATCATTCAAGTTCGTTTAGAAACTGGCAAACGAATCAACTTTATAAAAACAAAAATCCCGATGCAAGACCAAAGCTATGTGATTCGTGGCTTATCCCAAGATTCCAAAGAGGGTTGGGTTGAAAGACGCATTGATGGATCGGGTTGGGTTTGGCATAAATCGCACACGACCTATCATTTTGAAGCGGTTGCAAAAGACCCACAACTTGGCCATTTAGTTCAAGTTCGTAGTGAAAAAGAAGCCATTTACACCTTACGTTATGATCAACAAGAGCGCTTAACCCGTGTAGAAAATGCCCGAGGTAATGCTTTGAGCTGGCGTTACCAATACACCAAATACGGCTTACCTCAAATTACTGTCACCACACCGGTGGGTGCATATGAGTACTTTCTGGATCGAAACAATAACTTGGTTCAAGTGGTGTATCCCAATGGGGCGCGTCTCAAATACGCTTATCAAGGTAAACTCCCCCACCAACTGACTTCAAAATGGCGACTCGACTCAAATCTCCAGCAATGGCAACTCGAAACCCGATGGAGTTATGATCAGTGGAACCGCGCCATTGTCAGTGAACATGCCAATGGTATTGGGCGCGTACACATCAGCTATGACCCAACAGTTAAAAACACAGCTCAAAAGCTCAGTCCAATTTATACAAATGTGGTCACCAATGCCCTTGGTGAGCAAACCACGTATCGTTATCGCATTATGGGCACACAATACTATTTGCTAGACGTTCGTGGTGCAGGCTGTTCTAGCTGTCATACCTTAAATAAGACCTATCAATATGATGAACACGGTCATATCACATCGGTTTTAGACTTAATCACTCAGCAAGGTTTAGCCTTTAAGTATGATCAATCAGGTAACCTGATTTCTAAAACAACACTAGAAAATAACAAAGTCCTTTCCACGACAAACTATCGTTATATTCAGATCGAAAAACCGTTTGCAGAAGCACAAACAAAATTGGCACAAGAGACAAGAAGCAGTGTTCTTGCAGGCCAACAATACCAAAAAGAATACCACTACAATGGCGTAGGACAGCTCATTCAAATCACTGAAACAGGATACTCCCCTTTTGGTGAAAAACTGAGTCGAGAAAAGAACTATGGTTATGATTCCCTTGGCCGTCTTGGTTGGGAAAGGGGTGTCAATCACGTTGAATATATATACGAAGGCGATAGTCAGCGTATCTCACAGGTGATTTATCCAAATCAATTGCATTTAAATTTCAAATATGACGATTTGGGAAGAATTAATGTCTACCGAGACATTGATGGAAAAACCTATACACTCGCTTATGATCTTCATGGAAACATCACTCAAATTACGACGGTTCAAGGTACAACCACGCTCACGTATACCCAAACAGGTCAAATCAAAAGTATCCTGAATGATTTAGGACAAAAAACACAATTTGGTTACGATAATAACCAACAATTAGAAAGCATTTCAGACCAACAAAACAATCAAATCAAATTAATTAAAAACAACGATGGTGTGGTTACACAGGCACAGTTATTGACCCCGAAAGGTGAGATTGATCAAACCCATGACTTTAATCAACAAGAACAACCTCAGCAAATAGCAACCAATCAATCTGTAACACGACCGAATCTACCCTCAAGAACACTGAGTGATTTGCAAGGTATGGTTGCTTCAATAGTCGATCTTGATTGGCAACGTCCGATTCAAGCAGAACAACAGACTGATGGGCAAGGACGGATCACACGCTATCAATACAATGACTTTGGCGACTTGGTTGAAGTGATCAGCCCCGTCACAGGAACAACCCGTTACCAATATAACGATCAAGGCTTGATTATTGGGCAAACACTCACAGATGGTAGTCAAACGACTTATCAGCGCGATCAAGCAGGTCGAATCATTGAGATTCTTGCCAAAAATGCCCAGCAGCAAGAAGATGAACATGGCTATATCATTTGGGGTGCGCAGAATAAACCCGTCCAAATCAAATACCGTGCTGGCGAAGAACGCTTTAAATATAATGATCAAGGGCAACTGCTTGAGCATCAATATTTGATTGATGGCTTACAAAAGACCATTCACTACCAATACAACGAACAAGGGCAACTGATCCAAAAGACCCTACCTAACCAAGAAAAACTCCTCTACCAATATCGCACGGCCACTGAATCCAAAGCTGGACTGCTTGCATCTATCGAACTAAAAAAAGGATTCCTAACACAAACCATTGTGGGGGGATTAAATACCGCACAAGACACTTATTCTCAGCGTGGTTATTACTTTGGCAATGGACTTATTCATCAAACCCGTAAAGACCAATATGGCAACATCATCCACTCAGGAAACCCTTATACGGGAGAGACCACATGGGAGAACGAAGACACTTACAACACGTACACCGCTGATCAAAAAACCACACTCGGTCAAACAGCACCCTTACAACATCCGATCCGCTTTTCACAAAAGCTGATTAACCTACTTGATCCCGTTCAAACAGTACAAACGATTTTACCGCTACCTACACCGAGAGGTCAGACAGCCTTTCAACAACAGATGAACTATGGGGCACAATTTGATGCATTGGGCAGACAGCGCTGGCTTGAAGATGATGGGCGTATTCTGTTGTTTAGTTATGACAGCCTCAACCGCTTAAATAAGGTTGATGCTTTACAAGATGGTCATCAATTTACCATCGCAAGTTATAAATACAACCTATTTGGACAACGCTTAAAGAAAACCACCACACAAACGGTTGGGAAAACAGCCAAGACCACCTATAGCTTTTATGATGGGCAGGTATTGGTTGCAGAAGCAAATGCGAAAGGCACCATCGAAAAAAGCTATGTTTGGATGAACCAGACCCCTGTAGCGATGATTGATCAGGGGGAATTGTATTATGTGCATGTCGACCATCGTGATGCCCCGATTGCATTGACAGACCGCAACCGAAAAGTAGTTTGGCAAGCACAATTAAGCGATTACTTATATGCTTCACCGACAACAAACAATCGCTTAGGCCACGTTGAGTTTAACCTCAGAGGTTCAAATCAGTATTTCGATCAAGAAACCCATCTTCATTACAATACCAACCGTTATTTTGATGCCAAGCATGAGCGCTATTTGACCCCTGACCCATTGGGTTTAGCCGCTGGACCGAATCTGTACGATTTTGCGCTGAGACAACCGCATCAGCTTAAAGATAGCTTGGGATTAGCGCCTGAATTTAAAGATAAAACTTTTGCTGACAAGTTTTTTATTGCTATCAAGGTTGCTGTAACTTCACTGCCATCATCTATGTCAGAAGTAGGTCAAGAACTGCTAAATTTTGTGAGCAGTGAAAAGACGATTAAAGCAACCGCAATAATTTTTTCAACTTGGGCTGCTCTACATTTCATCGGTGTTGGGGAGGCAGTAGATGCATTTGTGGTAGCTGCTGCTGCGAAAGCTTTACCGATTTTTGCACTTTATGGTGCATTTCAGCTTGGATGGAGTATTGGAAAGTTTGGCTACGATGTTTATACATCAACCTGTGATGCAGATTTAGACAAAGCGGGTAAAACGCTTTCAAAAGGATTGGTAGAAGCTGCTGCGAGTATTGGAGAAGGCGCAGTTATCGCAAAAGGGGCAGCAAAGATTGCGCCTCTTATGAAAAAAATTCCGAGCTTAGCAGATGAGGCAAAATCTTTATTTAAAATTGATAAGCTCAATGAATACTTAAATAAAGCTACGGAAAGATTAAAACGCTTTAATAAAAAAGTTACTCCACAAACGACCATTGCTTTAGACCCTGTCAAAGATGGCTATGGCAATAGCATTAAACGTTCTCAAGCAGGTGAAAAATATACATGGCAAGAACCAGAACTATCAAAAGAAAATCCCTGTAAAAAAGGAAGGTGGTGTATTCTTAAAGGGGATATTTTTGAGGAACGTGTGCAAGAATATATTCATGCAGAAAAGCATCCGATTTATGGTGTTGAACCGAAACGTGGTCGTAATGGACTAGATTATGCCTATATTCGACCCGATGGTAAGTTGGTTTTGGTAGAGGCAAAGTCCACCGCAGACAAACAGGGTCCCATTACTTCTTTTGGTGGTGGAACGACAGGTAATGTAAACTTCAAAAGAAATACAGATGAAGTTAAACGAAGAATGATAACAGCAGAAAAAGAAGGTCTAATTACTAAAGAGCAATTAGAGTCTGTAATGTATCAAATAGATAAAGAGTTATATGAAACCGAGTTGTATGTGTCATCCAGAACGATTGTGCCCCCTTCGGTTCTGAATGTTTTTAAAGACAATACGGGTAAACCACTGACCGAATTGGTGGTGATACCAGAAACTTTACCCCTTGTACTGAGGAGCAAATAAAATGTTTGGTTTATTTAAAAAGAAACAACCTCAAAAAATAGAGCCACCACAAAATTGGCAACAGGCTTATGATCGCCGCATTAAGCGCGATTTAGAGTATATGAAAAAGTCATTGGTAGAAAAACAAAGCAACTACATAGAAGATATGATGAGTAGTCGTAAGCCAGATATGAATATAACTAATTATATTATGGATGCCCTAACTTTTGCTTTTACGCGCCATCATTTTGATTTACAGCAGGCTTATTTAGAATGTGCAATTCGACGTGCTGAACTGGTTTTAGATCGTCAACATCCCAATTGGCACAATCAGCATTGGCCTCAAGACCTACAACCACTTTATTATTCATCCATTGCAATTTTACATGCCTATAGCACGGCTTGGTATCACAATAAGGAGATTGATACTGCTGTACTCAATCAGCATAGCAAAATTTTATTCGAGTATTGTCTTAACCCAGATTACACAGAGTGGGATGATGATTATAATCAAAGTTGGTATCTGATTGCGGTGTGGGATTTAGTGATTGCAGGAGATTTAGATACAGCGGCTCAAGCCATTGCAGTAAAAAAACGTTTTAAATGGGTCAAGAGGTTTTATGAATGGACAAAAGCCTTGATTGATCATCTACAACAACAAGATTTAAGCCAAGATGAATTAAAAACGTTTTTTGATGAACCATTTGATGTCATTAAAGGATATCGTTGGATGTTAGATGATAAATATGACTATAAAAAAGGTTATGACCGTGCTGATTTATGGTTTGTTTCAACAGATATGGATTTGATTCGGTTACGTTTGGCGGTTTTACGATGGAAGTATATCGAGCAAAAAGAGGTTGAAGATAATTGGACACAAGTTTTACAGCAGATAGGTGATGACGAAATAGTTCCTTGATTTATTTCATTTGAACTGTGTAAATAAAGGAAAGTAAAAATGTCTTTAGCGCGATTAGAGATGATGATTGATGAACTTGGAGAAATTACTGACACTCGCCCAG
>NZ_FMYL01000014.1 GCF_900096955.1 Acinetobacter boissieri
CTGATTCGTCATCAGTAAGCTAGGTCGGCCATTCTACTCCGTTTCCAAAGTTTGTCAAATGCTTTTTGAAAGTTTTTTTCACCACCCAACTAAACATCCCTAACCAATCAATTCAAGACCTAAATCCTAAACCAATCAACTAAGCCATTGTTTATCAAGAAGTTTCTCTCAACAGCACCGCCGATGGATACGCATTATAGATCAATAATCTCCTAACACAATACCTTTCTTTAATTATCTCATTCAGATGCTCGGTTTTTGTACTTAATCAATATAAATGTCTAATTAATCGCCTATCTAATCCTTTTTATTGCTTTTTATCACCCTAAATCGTTTATTTACTTTTACTACTATTGATTTTTTTATGTTTGTCCACATCTTGTAGTGAAGCCTATTTATATACTTTTATAGCTTTCATACCATTTTTACAGCTTTTATCTGTTGAAATGGCGTGTGAGGACTAAACGTGTTTGAGAAAATGTTTAAACGGAGATCATCAATGACCAACGAGCAAAAAGATCTAGCTCAAGAAAAGACTGACTTAGATGCAGAACAAACCCAAGCGAACGAGCAAAATGAGGCATCTACAGTAAGCGTTGATGAATTACAAGCGCAACTGTCTAAACTAGAAGATGCTTTGAAACTTGAAAAAGCGCGTGCTGCGAATGCGATGTATGAAGCTGAAAAAGTAAAAGAAAGATTAGAACGTGAAGCAGATACTGCAAAGAAATTTGCTTTAGAAAAGTTTGCAAAAAGTTTGCTTGAACCTGTAGATAATTTGGAACGTGCAATTTTAGCTACTGGCAATGAAGAAAGTCCTTTATTAGAGGGTGTTCAATTGACGTTAAAGTCATTGCTCAGTGCTTTGGAGAAACAAGGTATTGTGGCTGTAGATACAAACAACGGTTTTAATGCTGATTTTCACCAAGCTGTAGGTATTGCACCAGAAACTCAAGCCGGCGAAATTGGTAATGTATTGCAAAAAGGCTACACGCTAGCAGGCCGTTTGTTACGCCCTGCGATGGTTACAGTCGGTCAATAGGCTATTTTTTGAGTCAATCTGCAATTTTTTTGAAAAAAATACTTGAAAATTTTAGATTGACTCTCATATCGAATAATAACTGAAAAATATTGTAGAAAAATTGAGGAATTTATCAAATGGCTAAAATCATTGGTATTGATTTAGGTACAACGAACTCTTGTGTTGCTGTTCTTGAAGGCGACAAAGTTAAAGTAATTGATAACGCTGAAGGTGCACGTACAACGCCATCTATTATTGCATATAAAGATGCTGAAATTTTAGTAGGTCAAAGTGCAAAACGCCAAGCTGTAACGAACCCTAAAAACACGTTATTTGCAATTAAGCGATTGATTGGTCGTCGTTATGAAGATGCTGCTGTGCAAAAAGATATTGGTCTTGTGCCATATAAAATTGTAAAAGCAGATAATGGTGATGCTTGGGTTGATGTCAACGACAAAAAACTTGCGCCACAACAAGTTTCTGCTGAAATCTTGAAAAAGATGAAAAAAACTGCAGAAGATTATTTAGGCGAAACAGTAACTGAAGCTGTGATTACTGTTCCTGCTTACTTTAACGATGCACAGCGTCAAGCAACGAAAGATGCTGGTCGTATTGCTGGTCTTGATGTTAAACGTATTATTAACGAACCAACAGCTGCTGCGCTTGCTTTTGGTATGGACAAAAAAGAAGGCGATCGTAAAATTGCTGTTTACGATTTAGGTGGTGGTACATTTGACGTATCTATTATCGAAATTGCTGATCTTGATGGCGACCAACAAATTGAAGTGTTATCAACTAATGGTGATACATTCTTAGGTGGTGAAGATTTTGATAATGCATTGATTGATTATTTGGTTGAAGAATTTAAGAAAGACCAAAACGTTAACCTAAAAAGCGATCCTTTAGCATTACAACGTTTAAAAGAAGCCGCTGAGAAAGCAAAAATTGAGCTTTCTTCATCTAACGGTACTGAAATCAACTTGCCATATATTACTGCTGATGCAACTGGCCCGAAACATTTAGTAATTAATGTATCTCGTGCGAAGTTAGAAGCATTGGTTGGCGATCTTGTTCAACGTACCTTAGAGCCTTGTCGTGTTGCGTTGAAAGACGCTGGTTTATCAAACAGTGATATTTCTGATGTGATCTTGGTTGGTGGTCAAACACGTATGCCATTGGTACAGCAAAAAGTGCAAGAGTTCTTTGGTAAAGAGCCACGTAAAGATGTGAACCCAGATGAAGCTGTTGCAATGGGTGCAGCAATTCAAGGTGCTGTTCTTTCTGGTGACAAAACTGATGTATTGCTTTTAGACGTAACTCCACTTACCTTAGGTATTGAAACCATGGGTGGTGTGTTGACTGCAATTATTGAGAAAAACACAACGATTCCTGCGAAGAAATCTCAAGTGTTCTCTACAGCAGCAGACAACCAACCTGCAGTAGATATCTCGGTTTATCAAGGTGAGCGTAAAATGGCTCAGCAAAATAAACTGTTAGGCAACTTCCAGTTGGGTGATATTCCACCTGCACCACGTGGTGTACCACAAATTGAAGTGTCTTTTGATATTAATGCTGATGGTATTTTGAAAGTATCTGCTAAAGACAAGAGCACAGGTAAAGAGCAGTCAATTCAAATTAAAGCAAACTCTGGTTTGTCTGATGCTGAAATTGAAGCAATGATTCAAGATGCTGAAGCGAATGCTGAAGAAGATCGTAAGTTTGAAGAACTTGCTAAGTCACGTAACGAGGCTGATGCTTTAATCGCAAGTGCGAATAAAGCAGTGAAAGACTTAGGCGAACAAGTGACTGAAGACGAAAAAACTGCAGTCTCTACAGCGGTAAGCGAACTTGAAGCTGTGACTAAAGAAAATGATGTTGAAGATATTAAGGCGAAAACTGAAAGCCTACAAAATATCATTATGCCTATCACACAGCGTGCTTATGAGCAATCACAAGGTCAAGGTGGTGCACAAGGTTTTGATCCTAATGCATTTAACCAAGATGCTGGTCAGCAGAAGAAAGCTGATGATGGCGTTGTAGATGCAGAGTTTAAAGAAGTGAAAGACGATAAGAAGTAATTTCTGATTACTCTAAGTCTTTAAAGACACCTCATGAACCAGTTGATTTGGTTTCATGGGGTGTTTTTTTATGTACTAAAATTTTAAAGTTAAACTCATAATAATATATAAATATATACGTGAGCTAAGTATGCCTCCTTTATCTTTGCAGAGCTTTGCTAAAATTGTTTATGTGATTAAAATTTTATTATGTGCAATTTTGATTACTGTTCTTTCAATTTGTTTTAATCAAGATCAAGTATCACATTTGTTTTTATGGGGATCTTTGACTGCTTTTTTGAGTATTCAGGCAGATATTAACCGTAAAGTGAATTTTAGTCAGGTTATAGGTAATTTAATTGGTTCAAGTATTGGGGTATGTATTTGGTTATTAATTTCTCATTTTTCAAAACAACACAGTTATATCAATATTGAATATTGGTTACTTATATTAGGTATTGTGTTGACCACAACAACATGTATTTTATTAAAGCATGCTGAATATTGTGGCATTGCATTATCTGGGCTGTTAATTGTTACTGTGTACGATGTCACTCATAACACTTTTGAAGGAGCACTATGGCGAATTTTATTTTGTGTTGTGGGTTGTCTTGTTGCATATATCACTGATGCTGTAGTGCGTTATTTTATACCACATTTAAAAAATGGGCTGTATAAATAAACAAACCTCTTTATTGTTAAAATAAAGAGGTTTGTTGCCCACCCTCTGATTGTGTATTATTATTTTTTATTTATTCTTGTTGGGCGAGATCATCATATGCAATTATTTGTTTATAGTATGTAATCCATAGCTTACAACAGTACAACAATTAACCAAACATAAAACAAATAATTGATTTCTATAATATTTATTTTTAAATTTTTAAGAAATATTTAATGTGAGATTATGATGACAATTGATCTAGAACGTAAAATTATTTATGTTGCTGCTGCAATTATTGTTGATGCGAAACAACGTATTTTGCTTGTACGGAAGAAAAATACAGCATTTTTTATGCAGGTAGGTGGCAAAATTGAGCCTAATGAATCAGCCCAAGCTGCACTAAAACGAGAAATTGCCGAAGAAATTCAAGTTACATCGGAAATTATTAGTGATCTAGGCATAATACAGACCCAAGCAGCCAATGAAGCAGGCTTTTCACTACAGGCACACCTGTTTGAAGTGAATATTTTAGGAACACCTAAGCCAAGTGCCGAGATTGCTGAAATGTTATGGCTAGATTTAACCCAAAGTATTTCAGTGCCTCTCGCTCCACTCACCAGAGATTTTGTGATTCCACGAGTTCAACAAGTGCAGTCTCAATAATCTTGTATATTTATGTGATTTTAACTTTTACAAAAAGATGAAAGTTTGTTATTGATAGTAGATGCTGAGCTATTTTAAAGGAGCCCTATCGTGAGCTTTTATCATATTATTCTTGAGTTAAATGACCACATTAGTAGCCTTGAAGAAAGTCGTGATCTTGAAATTTTTAATATTGAAGATATTACGCCATACATTCACTCAATGTTTCTACCCTATATGAATCAGCAAATGATTGAACTAGAAGATGAAAATATTTTATATGCAGATATCTTACACTTTGAAGTGCAACATACCAGTATGCCAATTGAGTTTTTAGTTGAGGAAGAACAAAAAGAACTTCCCAGTGATACTGAAGTCACGATTTCTGCAAAAGAGATTTTTAATGATCATGATTTAAGCAAAAATGTGACTGCAGTAATTTTTGATTTATTACATGCAGTGAAAATAGAACACTAAAAAATCAGCGCTATCATACGGCACTTAGTTTGTATTCATCATTTGATGGGCTTGCTGTTTTCGAATTGCGCTTAGAAATACTTGCCCTGCTCTACCTGTGGGACTCAGACCCATTTTTATTTGCTCTTGTTGAATAGCTTGTTTCGTTTTATCACCAATTAACCCGTCTGCCTGACCAATATCATAGCCTTTAGCCAATAAATCATTTTGAATTTCTCTACGCTCTGCACGTGATGTCCCTGCATCATCTGTTGGCCACGGCGTTTGAATAGATGCTTTGCCACTTAAACGATCTGAAAGATAAGCAATTGCGAGTGCATAGCTTTCTGCAGCATTGTAGCCATAAATTGCATCAAAGTTTTTAAAGACAAGAAACTTTGGCCCTTTTTCACCTGCAGGCATAAATAGCCCTGCGGGCGTTGTCATTGTAAGCTGGCCTTGCAATAGTGAGCTACCATCTATACGTTGTAACCCTTGTGCAATCCAATCAGATAAAGGTTTCTTATTACGGCGACTTTGTCCTGTCAGATTAACATTGCTTGGGACTGAAACTTCAAAGCCCCAAGGCATACCCGTTTGCCAACCTGCAGATTTTAAGAAGTTTGCAGTAGATGCTAAAGCATCATCTGTATTCGATACTAAATCTCTACGTCCATCACCATCAAAATCAACAGCCAGTCTTTCATAGGTTGAAGGCATAAATTGAGTATGACCAAATGCACCTGCCCAAGAACCTTTTAACTGAGACTCTGTCACATCGCCTCGCTGTAAAATACGTAAAGCAGCAAAAAACTCTGTACGGAAATAACTTTGTCTACGGCCATTACAACTGAGCGTGCCAAGTGATTGTAATAATGGGTACTTTCCTGAAATATCTCCAAAATTACTTTCCACTCCCCAAACAGCAACCACTGTTTCAGCAGGTACACCATATACTTCTGAAACACGGCGTAATACATTTTGATATTGGTTTAATTTTTGCTGTCCTGCCTCAATACGTTCTGCATCTACAAGGCCAGATAAATAGTCCCAAATGGGTGTTGAAAACTCAGGTTGATAATTGAGTTTGTCTAACACACTGTAATCTGGTGTTAAATTTTTAGTGTATTGATCATATGTTTCAGTATAAATTCCTGAACGTATTGCTGCTGGTTTAAGATCAGCCAAACACGCATTAAATGTCGCATCAGGCAATACAGAAGTCACATTATTGTTATTCATCGTATCTGTGGCATGGGCAACTGCACTAGAAATTATAAAGATACTAAGACTTAATAGAGTGAGTTTCTTTTTCATTGTACAGAACCTCGTTTTAAATTCAAAAATATAGACTAGCATTATTTTTTTACTTGTCATGTAGATAATAGTAATTATAAATTTAAATAAAAAAAGACTAATCCACAGCTTTTATTTTTTTATCCACAGTTTTTCACACAGACTTTTGCACAAAAAAAGCGATGAATAAAATCATCGCTTTTTCTAAATTTAAACCAAATTACCAAGACATATCTGTGGTCAAAGATAAGGGCTCTGGTAAAATTTTTGCTAATGCATGACACAAAGCAGGTAGTTCACGATCATCTATTGGCATCAGTGTAATATGGCCTAATTTTCGGCCTTCTCGCTCCGACTTATTATATAAATGTAAGTGAGCACCCTTAAGCGAAAGAACATCTGCCGTGTTTGGATGTTTACCAATAATATTGACCATAACGGTCGGTCTTATGACTTCAGTAGAACCCAAAGGTAAACCAGCAACTGCACGAATATGATTTTCAAACTGCGAACAAACTGCACCTTCAATAGACCAGTGGCCTGAATTATGGACTCTTGGTGCCATTTCATTGGCATACAAACCATCGTCAGTCACAAACAATTCTAAAGTTAGCACACCAACATAATTTAAATGTTGTAGTAACGTTGAAATGTATTGTTCAGCAGTAGGTTGTAATGTCTTACTATTCGGTGCAGGTACAATAGAGTGGGACAAAATTCCTTGATGATGGTGATTCTCTGCCAAAGGCCACGTTTTTACATCACCATTTTGGCCACGCACAGCAATAATAGACACTTCTCTTGAAAAATGTACAAAGCTTTCTGCGATCAGGGGTTTGGCATGGCCAAGATCAGCCCAAGCCTTCGCAATATCTTCTACTGTACGTAAAACAAACTGTCCTTTACCATCATAACCACCAGTTGCTGTTTTCAGTACAATCGGTAAACCTAAGCTTTCTACTGCTTGATGAAGATCGTCACGTGAATTCACAGCAATAAATGGAGCAACAGGGATTTCTAACTGTTTAAACAAGTTTTTTTCAAGTAAGCGATTTTGTGCGATGGCTAAAGCTTGACGCGATGGATGTATATTTTTGCTTTGTATCAGTTCATCGACTTGTTCCAAAGGTGTATTTTCAAACTCTAAACTAAACACGTCTGCATTTTCAATAAAAGCATTAAGTTCTTGTTTATCTGGTGAAAAGACTGGACCAAGTGCAGCTGATGGGCACGCCGTGTTAGTTTCAAAAAAAATACACTGAATATTTAGTGGCAAAGCAGCTTGTGCCATCATACGACCTAATTGGCCACCACCAAAGATACCAATGGTTTTGTCCATAGCGAATGCCTCTTATACTTGTCCTGGAATATTTTTACTTGCCACTTTTTCTGTTTGTGCAGCACGAAAATCAGCTACATTTTTAGCAATATTAGCATCATGTAAACCCAAAATCTGTGCAGCCATAATGGCAGCGTTGGTTGCTCCCGCAGGACCGATGGCCAACGTACCTACGGCAATACCTGCAGGCATTTGTACAATTGAAAGTAGAGAGTCTACACCGTTCAAAATAGACGATTTCACAGGCACACCCAGTACAGGTAAATCAGTTTTTGCGGCACACATGCCTGGTAAATGAGCTGCCCCACCTGCACCTGCAATAATGACTTGAATACCACGAGATCGTGCAGTTTCAGCATATTCAAACAAACGATCTGGTGTTCTGTGTGCAGAAACTACCTCTGCTTCAAAGGGTACACCCAGTTGTTTTAGCATGTTAGCAGTGTGTTCTAGGGTTGCCCAATCTGACTGAGAACCCATAATAATTCCAACTAAAGGTGTAGCTTCTGCTGCAACAGTGTTCATGTGTTATTCCAAAGCGCAAGTAAAGAAATAGTATGCGAGTTATTATAGCCTGTTTTTAAGCCTTGCCCAAAACTTCTTATTATCTGTTTACTTGTTATATTTGAATAATCATTTACATTGATTACAGGGAAAATAATTACGATATACTTAATAGCCAGTCTTATAAATACTGATTGATTCGATAAAGACTTTAAGCTATGCCTTTTACAATGTATTTATATCTGCTTTATACATGAAATTAATTCTTTTGGAGCAATCTATTGAATTTTAGTCATTTAAGAATAGCTCGGCCAGTCAGTGATCTGAATAAAAGCTGTAAAATGTATTGTTTAGCTTTTGGCCTCTAGATCATTGCCCAATTCAAAGATCATCATGGATTTAATGGCATCATGCTTGGAAAAGAGGGTTTAAATTGGCATTTAGAGTTGACCCAATGTTCAAGTCACCCTATTTCCCCACAACATACTGTTGATGACCTATTGGTTTTTTATATTCCCTCTAAATCTGATTGGATAGATAGCTGTGAGCAAGTCAGAATCTCTGGATTTACACAAGTTTCATCGTTTAATCCCTATTAGGATTTAAAAGGATGTACTTTTATAGATCAAGATGGCTACCGAAGTGTGCTTCAACATTAAACATGGGGCACTAAATAAATAGCTAATTTATGCCTATGACTCGAACGTGATCATTAACAGTGATCTATTCATTCAACTGTGTATAACTACGTAGTTATACACAGTACGACTCAGACTTATCCACAACATGTGGTATGTTATTCACAATATAATCCACAGTTATCCACAATATATGGGATTATGCTAGAAATATAATATCAGTACGATTGAGTGATATATCTTTGGGTACTATACTCGGTTCGGGGCAGTCTCATCACTCCTTGGTTTGGCTGCGATTGTTTGAGATCGTTCAAATAGTTTAAAAATATATCTGCATAATCTAACCCAATGTCTTTACGGCGCTCATTGTGTATCTTGCTCAGCGTTGTGTAATAGTTAGAACCTCGTGCTAAAAAATCGATGGTTGCCACTTGGTAGGTTCGGTTTAAATCAAAGCTTTGGTACTGTCCCGAAGCATTTTTAAGTTGTAAATTTTGTACACGTTGCCCTTTAGGCTTAGTCATATCGACTTCCCAACGTAACCCTGCTGTATATGGATAAGCACCAATATCTGTATTTGCACCCTCAAGCGCATCTTCTAATGTATCCTTCACTTCATGGCCTGTCATGCTCAGTTGTACCAAGATATTTTTAAAGGGTAATAATTGATACACCGTAGCAACATTGATTGGTCCTTGTGGAATATCTATACGTACGCCGCCCCCATTTTGTATAGAAAGATCAGCCAAAAAATATTTTTTAGCTTGTTGCAACATAGCATAGGCAACCAATTGTTGAATATCACCACCATAAGTCAAACAGTTTTCTTTAGGCTGTTTTGTTGGACGAGTCTGGGAACAAAATGCTTCACTTGCTGTACCAACCACAGTTTCTACATAGGTTTTCTTTTTAACTTGGTGCGGTTGAAGCACCTGTTGCATCTGCACATCTGGTGCAATAAAGCTCAGTGGCAATTTCATTGTAGCAACCTGTTGTTGAATCTGCTGTTTTTGTTGTAGTGTGAGTGAGATATTGGATTGCACACGTTGCATGTCTGTACCCAATAAAATATGAGCTTTACCACCACAGTTTAATACTTTACCTTGAGGGTCAAAGCTAACCTGTAACTCGCCCACAGCGTAGTTATATTGCCAAGCTTGCGCTATACAGACTTTCTCACCTTGTTTATTTTTGACGACCGCTGGATAGTCAGCAACAGGATCAAGCCCTACTGTTTTAAGTTGTTCGGGGCCAAGTAAAGTATGTGAATCACCTCCAATAATGACATCAACATCGTTTAATTGTGCTGCTATTTTTAAATCTCGCTCATAACCAACATGGGTTTGTAAGATAATTTTATTGATACCCTGTGCTTTTAGCTGATTAATCTGTGCTTGTGCTGTGGCAATTTCCTCTGCAAATATTGTGTCTGCATTGGGCTGTGATGCATTTTTAGTTTTACCAGCGATAGTTATTCCAACTAAGCCAATTTTTTGCCCTTGACGTTCAATCACTACAGATTTTTTAACAAGATTGGTCTGATATAATGCAGATGATGGTCCAAAAGTGACATTGGCAGACAGAATTTGCATTGGGGTTTTACAGTGGCTTTGTTGTAATCCATCTAAAAAAAATTTCAGGCCTACATCTTTGGCATCAAATTCGTGATTACCCAATGTAAAACTATCAAAACAGATTTGATTCATCACAGCTGCATCTGCTAACCCTTGATTTAAATTAAAATACAGGTCACCTGTAATGGCATCGCCTGCATGTATTTTTATAACATTGGGATCTTTTTGTTCAATCTGTTTCATCATGCTCGCAACCCGAGCAATACCTCCACGATTGATGAGAATATTTTCAGGCCCTTCACCTAAATCAAATTTAAGTGTGGTTTGCTCTTCATCTAAATGAGAATGGTGGTCATTAATATGCGCTACAGTGAGGGTAAATGGTGCAGTATTTTTATTTTTAATGGGTTGTACTTGGCACGCAGTCAAGCCAAGCCCTAGTGGTAATAAACTGACGAAAAAAAAAGCGATATTTTTCATTTTTTGTGCAAATATAAGCAATTAGATGTGCCATATTGTGCTTAATTTTAATGTCGTCTACATGACAATAAAAAAGGAAGCCTATCTTAGGCTTCCTTTTTTATCATTATTTTAATCATCTATTAGTCGGTAAATGTTACTTTTGCAATTGCCTTTTTACCCGCTTGAATCACCACAGTTTGGTTACTGCTGACAGAGAAACTAGCATCGACCACTTGGCCTTCTACTTTAACTGCACCACGTGCCACAGCATCTTTGGCTTGCGCTGCATTTTTTGTCAGCCCTGCCAAACGTACAATCGATGCAATGAATAGTTCGCCGGCTTCACCTCGTGAGACTTCAACTTCTGGCGTATCTTCAGGAATTTCACCATCAACAATACGATTACCTGCACCTTTATGTGCATTGGCTGCAGCATCTGCATCATGAAAACGTTCAACCAACTCTAAAGCCAAAATACGTTTAATTTCTTGTGGATTACGTCCCGCTTTAATCTCTTGTAATAAAAGCTCGATTTCATCTAAACCTTTAAAACTGAGCAAATCAAAATAACGCTCAATTAAGCTATCTGGTATAGATAAAATCTTTTGATAAATCGCACCTGGCGTATCAAATACACCAATATAATTATTTAAAGACTTAGACATTTTATTCACGCCGTCTAAACCTTCTAAAATAGGCACAGTAATACACACTTGAGACACTTGACCATAACGGCTTTGTAAAGTGCGTCCCATCAATAAATTAAAGGTCTGGTCTGTACCACCAAGCTCCACATCGGCTTCAAGTGCGACAGAGTCATAACCTTGCACCAGTGGATATAAAAATTCGTGAATCGCAATCGGTTGTTGGCTTTGATAGCGCTTGGTAAAATCATCACGTTCTAGCATACGAGATACGGTTTGTTGGCTTGCCAACTGAATTAAATCTGCTGCCGACTTTTCAGCAAACCACTGTGAGTTAAACACCACTTTGGTTTTTTTCGGATCTAAAATTTTAAAGACTTGTTCTTGGTACGTTTTTGCATTTTGTATAACTTGTTCACGAGATAGCGGTGGACGCGTTGCACTTTTACCTGAAGGGTCACCAATCATGGCTGTATAATCACCTATTAAAAACAAAACCTCATGACCTAAATCTTGAAATGTTTTTAATTTGTTAATTAACACTGTATGCCCTAAGTGCAAATCTGGTGCAGTCGGATCGAAGCCCGCTTTTACACGTAAAGGACGATTTTCTCTTAACTTTTTCAGTAAATCTTCTTCTGAAATAATCTCATGTGTGCCTCTTTGAATCAGAGACAACTGTTCTTCAGCAGGTAAGAAATTTGACATCATGCCACCCAAACACATTCGTAATCTAATTTGTGCGATATACTAACATTTTTTTAGCACATTGCAGGATTTGTTAAGCATGACATCAATCTACATTGGCGTGATGACCGGAACAAGCATGGACGGCATAGATTTTGTAGCGGCTTCTTTTGAACCACTCAAACTACATGCCACACTTAGCATTGCTTTTGAGCCAGATTTAAAAGATGAGCTCATGGCACTCACTCGACCAGATGACAACGAAATTGACCGTATGGGCAAAGCTGATGTTGCATTGGCTAAAAAAATTGCACATGGTATTAATCAGCTTATTGCTGATAATGGATTAGA
This sequence comes from Acinetobacter boissieri, assembly GCF_900096955.1. Lineage (GTDB taxonomy): Bacteria > Pseudomonadota > Gammaproteobacteria > Pseudomonadales > Moraxellaceae > Acinetobacter > Acinetobacter boissieri. The sequence goes on from NZ_FMYL01000014.1 coordinate 12,336, forward strand.
TCGTCAGCAAATACGAGCCATTGGCTGTCACGGGCAAACCATTCGCCACCGCCCTGAAGATGGCTTTACTCTACAGCTCGGTGACCCCAACATCATTACAGAAATCACCCAAATTGCTGTTGTATCTGATTTTCGTCGTAGAGATATGGCAGCAGGTGGTCAGGGTGCTCCTCTTGTACCGGCATTTCATCAAGCCATTTTTCAGCATCCTCAGATTGATCGGGTGATTTTAAACTTAGGTGGCATTGCTAATGTGAGCCTACTTCCTGCCAATAAAAAACATAAAATTTTAGGCTTTGATACAGGCCCTGCCAACATTTTAATGGACGGGTGGTGTCGTAGATATACAGGTCAACCTTTTGATGAAAATGGTGATTGGGCAGCACATGGTACAGCCATTCGCCCATTGTTAGATCGCTTATACGCACATGACTTTTTTGCCAAAGAGCCCCCTAAAAGCACAGGTAGAGAAGACTTTAATTTAGATTGGCTAGATGACCAACTGATTGACTGGCGTAATGACCCAGAATATGAAGTACTTGATGACACGGCGGAAAATATTCAAGCAACGCTTGCAAAACTCACAGTTCGTGCTATCCAAAAAGCAGTATATCGCTCGGGTATGAAAGATGGTGAAATGTATGTCTGTGGTGGAGGTGCATATAATTCTTATATTTTAGAGCAACTACGCTGGCGCTTACGTAAGCACGAATGGAGTGTACAAACCACCGATGTATTGGGTTTATCGCCGACATGGGTGGAAGGTACTGCATTTGCATGGTTAGCTATGCAATTTGTAGAACAACGTAGCGGGAATATACCAGCAGTAACAGGAGCAGTAGGCACACGTATTTTAGGTTGTATTACTGCTGTTTAACTAGCCTATAAAGGTGGCCAAAAGGTCACCTTTATTAAATAGAAAAAGAAGAACCGCAGCCACAGGTCGTCGTTGCATTTGGGTTTTTAACCACAAAGCGTGAGCCTTCAAGCCCTTCAATATAATCTACGACTGAACCTATAAGGTACTGGTAACTTAAAGAGTCAACCAACATTTTCACATCGCCATTTTCAAAAGATGCATCATCATCATTGGCACTTTCTGCAAAGTTAAAACCATAAGAAAAGCCAGAACAACCACCACCGGTGACATACACCCGCAACATTAGTGCTTGAGTACCTTCACTATCACGCAGTTGGCGTACTTTTTTTGCAGCGTTGTCTGTGAGCAATAAAGCTTGTGCAGTCATGATCTTTGTTCCTTAAATCAATCGATTGGGCACACCCAAATAGAGGTCTAATATAGCATAATTCGTAGATAAAGAGGTTTACAATCATGTATTGGCTTTTATTTTTTGTTTTCAAATGTTTTACCATTTAGAATAGAGCGTAATTCTATACAGTGAAAAACTTATGATCCAGCTTGAAAGCCTTAGTATACGACTTGGTGGTCGTGTTCTTTTTAAAACCGACCCCATGGTACAGTTACATCCAGGCTGGAAAATGGGCTTAACCGGGGTGAATGGTGCAGGTAAATCTTCATTATTTGGCGCACTACTTGGCAAAGTGTCCCCAGATGAAGGGAATTTAAGTCGACCACAAGGCTGGACTGTCGCACATATGGCTCAAGAAATTGAAGCCCTCGATATGCCTGCGATCGACTTCGTACTTTCAGGAGATGAAGAATTTTGGCAAATACAACAGAAACTTAATGATGTTGACAATTTATCTAACGATGAAATTGCAGAATATTATGGTCGCTTTGATGAAATAAACGGCTATACTGCACCGGCCAAAGCAGCGCAGCTCATGGCAGGCTTGGGTTTCTTTGAACATCAAATGCAACTTAATGTTGAAAGCTTTTCCGGGGGCTGGCGTATGCGTTTAAACCTCGCACGTACCCTCATGAGCCGTTCAGATTTATTATTACTTGATGAGCCAACCAACCATTTAGATTTAGATGCAGTATTGTGGTTAGAGGATTGGTTGAAAAACTATGAAGGTACATTGGTACTCATTTCACATGACCGTGACTTCTTAGATGCGATTACAGATCATATTTTACATATTGAAAATCAACAACTCACCATGTATACCGGTAATTATTCAACCTTTGAAACCATACGTAGTGAACGCTTAGCGCAACAACAACAAGCTTTTGAAAAACAGCAAGAAGCGCGTGCACATATGCAAAAGTATATTGACCGCTTCAAAGCACAAGCCACCAAAGCAAGACAGGCTCAAAGCCGTATTAAACAGCTTGAGCGTATGCAACTGCTTGCACCCGCGCATGTAGACAACCCCTTTACCTTTAGCTTTAGAACGCCAACTAAAATGAGTTCTCCATTACTCAGCTTAGATCATGCGAGCATAGGCTATGGAAGTAAAGAGATTGCCAGTAACGTCAATCTACAAATTACGCCAACGTCACGTATTGGTTTATTGGGTATGAATGGTGCAGGTAAATCGACATTAATTAAGTCATTGGTTGGTGAACTCAGTCTCATTAAAGGTGAGCGTAAAGATTCCGAACTGCTCAATCTTGGCTATTTTGCTCAGCATCAAATGGATGCACTCGATGCACAAGCCAGTCCGATGCTACAACTTGCACGCCTTGCAGGAAATAAAGTCAGTGAAGCTGCTCTACGTTCTTTTTTAGGGAGCTTTGGCTTTACTGGCGAACGTATGGATACCATCTGTGAAAAGTTTTCAGGCGGTGAACGTGCACGTCTCGCACTTGCATTAATTGTATGGCAAAAACCAAATGTATTGGTACTCGATGAACCGACCAACCATTTGGACTTAGATATGCGTCATGCACTCACGATGGCGCTCAATGATTTTGAGGGTGCAGTGATTTTGGTATCACATGAGCGCCAACTCATCGCTAGCGTTTGTGATGATTTACTTTTGGTTCACGGCGGAAGCTGTACTGAGTTTACAGGCGACTTAAGTGACTATGCGCAGTGGTTGCGAGAAGCAAGACAACAGCAAATTAATGCCAACTCTGCTGCATTAAAAAAACCCGAACCTGTTGTAACAACACCGAAAGAAACACCACGTAAAGAAAGTGCAAAACAACGTGAACAAACTCGGCCTATTCGTAAAGATATAGAAAAAACCGAAGCTAAAATTGAAAAGATTCAAACACAACTTGAGTCAATTAAAATTGCGCTTGCAGATACGGCATTGTATAGCACTGAACGTAAAGAAGAACTGCTTAAAGTTATGGATCAAGAAAAACAGCTAACGGATGAACTTGCTCATCATGAAGAGCAACTACTTGAACTCATGATGCAACTAGAAACCGTAGAACAGTCATTTCTATAAAAGTCATGACACGTTCCACGTGAAACATAGCATCATAAAATAGATATTTTATGATGCTACTTAAATACCTTATGCCCTGCATCTCTGATTTTCATTAAAGTATTTACCTGTTGCGCCTGCTTTAAATTAGTATCAACCAATCCATTTAAGCGATCGATCTCTGCAACCAATTGATCTAGCATTTTGTCATAGGCTTTAATTTCTGGACTATTATCAGGTTCGCTCATTAAAGTATCAGGTATATTTTGTTTCGAATCTAAAGCATTTAGTTTCATTTCGCTCAGCGCTTGCTTGGCTTGACTTGTACTACTCGATTTCATAAAAACCGTATAGTTTTTTGCTAAACCTTGCATGTCTGCTTCTAAGCTGCCTGCATATGCGACTGAACTGGTCATAATGATCACGGCCAAGACAGTACATTTAAGTGACTGAAGCATGTAACATATTCCTTTAATATTAGGGATTAATCTGTATAAAATAGAGGCAATATTAAATTTAATCTACTCTAAATTATTCTATGAAAATATATCTAATTACAGTTATGGCTCTATTCTTCATAAAATGTGCTAGAATTAACACTAATATACGTTGATTGTATATCTTTTGTGCTATATCTTTTTGTGACAAATTATCCAAATACAAAGTGGGAATATCGCCCCAATGAGTTTTTTTGATTTACTACTAAGCTTTGAAAACTATTTGCCTGTACTTGTACAAGAGTATGGCATTTGGATTTACGCGATTTTATTTTTTGTGATTTTTGCTGAAACTGCATTCATATTTATGTTCTTTTTACCCGGTGACAGTTTACTACTGGCTATTGGAGCAATTTGTGCAACAACAGATTTCTTACATGTAGATTACATGATTATATTGCTCTTTTTTGCTGCAATACTCGGTTATATGGTGAACTACTCTACAGGGAAATTGCTTGGTAGACCTATTTCAGAATCTAACTCACGTTGGATTAAAAAAGAATATCTAATAAAAACTGAAGAATACTTCATCAAACATGGTGGAAAAACCATACTGATGGCACGCTTTATTCCTTTTGCGCGTTCCTTTGCACCATTTGCAGCAGGTTCTAGTCACATGAATTATGTCTCTTTCATGATGTATAACATTGTCGGTGCATTTATTTGGATTGTGCTATTGGTCGGTATTGGTTACTTACTCGCCTCTGGCGTTTTAGGTTTTATGAAATAAAAAAAGGGATTCTAAATAGAATCCCTTTTTTATGCTGTATTTTAATTATGCATCAATGTCTGCATTAAGTGCATTTTCTTCAATAAATGCACGTCTTGGTTCAACATCATCGCCCATCAAACAACTAAACATACGGTCAGCTTCAATCGCATCTTGAATTTTGACTTGTAGCATATGGCGATTTTCAGGGTCCATTGTTGTATCCCACAACTGCTCTGCATTCATCTCACCCAAACCTTTATAACGCTGGATCATCATACCACGGCGTGAGTCTTGCAGAATATTATGCCAAACATCATGAAAAGTATTGACCAAAATACGGCGCTCACCCTTAATCAGATAAGCCCCCTCTTCTAGTAAAGTAAACCAACTTTTTGCATTTTTTAAGAGTTTTGCATATTCAGCGGAAGCCAATATTCCAGCATCTAGCAAATACTGCTGTGGCAAATTATGTACATACACTGTAATACGTGGCCAGTAATGGGTTGTTTTTGCACCATGCTCATCTTCTCGCTCAAAATCAACCAACGTAATTTCAGGGCGCAAACTACTTTGCATTGCCACAACATGCTGTTTTAACTGCTCGGCCCATGTTTCTACATAGTTTTTATCATGATTTTGATCAATAATAAAAGGGTCTATCGCTAATAGGCCATCAAGCACTGTTGCAGGATAACGCATGGTCAAACGATTTAAACTTTTTTGTGCCACTTGGTAATCTTTAATTACGGTAGAAAGTGCTTGTCCCGTAATTGCAGGCGCATCATGGCTAATATGTAAAGACAAATCATCAATTGCATTTGAAATCAAAAATGTTTCTAATGCTTCATTGTCTTTTAAATATTGCTCATGCTTGCCTTTTTTCAACTTATACAATGGTGGCTGTGCAATATAAATATGGCCACGCTCAACCAGCTCAGGCATTTGACGGAAGAAGAAGGTCAGCAATAAAGTACGAATATGTGAACCATCTACATCGGCATCGGTCATAATAATAATTTTATGATAACGTAACTTATCTGGGTTATATTCTTCACGCCCAATACCACAGCCAAGTGCAGTAATGAGTGTACCGACTTCTTGGCTCGAGATCATACGATCAAAACGAGCACGCTCAACATTTAAGATTTTCCCTTTCAGTGGCAAAATGGCCTGCATTTTACGATTACGGCCTTGTTTAGCACTACCACCTGCTGAATCACCTTCGACCAAATACAACTCAGACAGTGCAGGGTCTTTCTCTTGGCAATCTGCCAATTTACCAGGTAAGCCTGCAATATCTAATGCACTTTTACGGCGTGTCATTTCACGCGCTTTACGCGCTGCGTCACGTGCACGGGCTGCATCAATAATTTTCCCTGCAATAGACTTAGCAGCCGCTGGATTTTCAAGTAAGTATTCAGAAAATGATTTATTCATGGCTTGCTCTACAGCAGGCTTGACTTCACTTGAAACCAATTTCTCTTTCGTTTGTGATGAAAACTTAGGATCAGGCACTTTCACAGAAATAATCGCGGTCAGACCTTCTCTTGCATCATCACCAGACACTGTGACTTTCTCTTTTTTTAGAATATTTTCTTTATCTAAATAGCTATTCAAACCACGTGTGAGTGCTGCACGAAAACCTGCAAGGTGGCTACCACCATCTTTTTGTGGAATATTATTAGTAAAACATTTCACATTTTCTTGGTATGAATCATTCCACTGTAATGCCACTTCAACCGTAATACCTTGCTCTGAATCAGCAGTAAAGTGAAAAATATCATTCAGATGTGTTTTGCCTTCATTAATATATTTCACAAACTCAGACAAGCCACCTTCATAATCATAGTTATATTTAAGGTTAACACGTTCATCTATCAGTACAATTTTTACGCCCGAGTTTAAAAATGAAAGCTCTCTAAGGCGTCTTGCTAAAATCTCAACATTGAAAATGGTTTGAGTAAACGTGTCGGCACTCGGCCAAAAGCGAACCATTGTGCCAGTTTGCTCTGTTGTGCCAATAACACTCAAAGGTGACTGAGGTACACCATGTGCATACTGTTGCTGATGAATTTGTCCTTGACGATAAATGGTCAGTTGTAGTTGGCTCGATAGTGCGTTCACTACAGATACCCCTACTCCATGCAGACCACCAGAAACTTTATAACTGTTGTCATCAAATTTACCACCTGCATGCAAAATGGTTAAAATCACTTCTGCGGCAGAGACCCCTTCTTCAGGGTGAATATCTGTTGGAATTCCACGTCCATTATCAGACACGCTCAAAGACTCATCTTCATGAATCGTGACAATGATTTCATCACAGTGCCCAGCCAATGCTTCGTCAATTGCATTGTCTACGACTTCAAATACCATATGATGTAAGCCAGTACCGTCATCTGTATCACCAATATACATACCAGGTCGTTTGCGTACCGCATCTAAACCACGTAAAACTTTGATACTTGAAGAATCATAAGCGTGTTCATGATTTAGTTCTGTTTGAGAAGCAGATTGAGATTCTGAACTCATGGTGTCTCCCTACTGGTAAATAATATTATTTATGCTCAGATGGTGTAGATGATTGCATCTGCACAATACCGGCATGTACATTAAAAATTTGGTACGATATACATAGATCATGTAAATGTTGTTTTACGATCGCATCATCTAATGTGGTTAAAAATACTTGACTACCTAATGTATGTAATCTTGCTAATAAACGCTGTTGTGCAGCGCAATCTAACTCTGCGGTCACATCATCTAATAATACCACAGTTTCCTTCTCACTCGTATGAAGCATCGCAATTTGCGAGAGTTTTAAAGCAACTATAAGCAGTTTTTTTTGCCCTCTAGACAACATATCTGCTGCATCGCCATGGTCAGTTTTTATCTTTAAATCTGCACGATGTGGCCCATACTCGGTATAACGACGTTCGCAGTCTTTATGATGATGATGTTCAAGTGACTGCGCTAACCCCACCTCTGTTTGAAATCCTGCAATATAGTCTAAATTCAAGACCAAATCGGGAAGTAATTTTTTTACCTCTTGTTCAAAAAAAACTTTCCACTGCATGAAAACAGCCAGTCGTTGCAAATGAAGTTGCTCACCATATTCAGCAAGTAAGCTATTCCATGGTTGTATTTGCTCAATGGATAATTTTTTATGTTGCTTTAGCATACTATTTCTTTGTTTTAGCGTGCGGGTATAGTGCAACCAAATTTGGTAAAAGCTAGGTTCCACGTGGAACATTAACCAATCTAAGAGTTCTCGTCTGGGTTTTGCCCCATGGTCAATAATATCTGTAGTTAATGGGTCAATGTGTTGTAATGGCAATAATTGCGCAAGTTGACCTTGAGTTGCTACACGGTCACCATTAATTTTAATCAGCTGTTCACCAGAGGCAAATTTCTGTATACCTATTTTATCTGACTGCATCTGTGCAAAAATAATGGCATGAGGTGCATGATGTTGTATATAGTTTTTTGGCGTATACGTACGAAAAGAGCGCCCTGTTGCCAAAATATGTATCGCCTCTAAAACAGAAGTTTTACCTGACCCATTTACACCATACAAAACAGTAAACGGCTGTAAATTTTTCATTACAACCGTTTCTAAGTTTCGTATTTTTTCGATATGTAATCGTTCTAAATACATGATATTAATTCAAATTAAACACGCATTGGCATAACAACATACGTTTGATCTGGGTAAGCAGGGTCTTGTACCAATACAGATTGATTGGCCTCAGACATAGTCATACGTACATCATCACCATCAAGAACATTTAATACATCAAGCAAATATTGTGCATTAAATGACATCTCTAAGGTGTCATGATCGTATTGAATCATCAAATCTTCACTGGCTTCGTCTTGCTCTGGATTATTTGCTCGCAATTTCAGTGTATCAGTATAGAAGTTTAAAAATACGCCTCTGAGTTTTTCGTTGCTCAAAATCGCTACACGTTGTAAAGATTGTTTAAATACATCGTGGGCAAGCGTAACATGTTTATCCCCCCCACGTGGAATCACTCGCTTATAATCTGGAAATTTACCATCAATCAATTTGGTGGTAAAACGTACTGTAACATCACCCTGCTCTTTATCACGGCTTGGAATATTAATACTAATATTGAGTAATTCACGACCAATAAATAAGACCAATGGCTGTTCATCTAAGCTCAGTAACCGCTGTAATTCACCCACGGCTTTACGGGGAATAATCGCTTGTAATGGCTGATCTAAGTTTGATTGTGCTACTGTTTCAGCCAATGCCAAACGGTGACCATCTACAGCCACAGCACGAAGTTGTGTTGCATCAATTTCAAGCAAAGTACCTGTCAAATAAAAACGGACATCTTGTACCGCCATAGCAAATGCAGTTTTTTCAAATAATCTTTTAAGCGATTTTTGGGCTACTTCAACACGACTTCCCTGTACACCATCTGTACTTAATAATGGGTAGTCTTCTGCAGGAAGTGTACCAAGTACAAAACGACTACTGCCTGATTTTAAAATACAACGTAAGTCATCTGTAATTTGTAAATCAACCAATGCAGCCGAAGGAAGTGACTTACAAATATCCATAATTTTACGTGCAGGCAATGTCGTTTCACCTGTTTTTAAACATGCGCCTTCAGCAAAAGGAACGCTCGCAACCAGTTCTACTTCTAAATCTGAACCAGTAATGGTTAAAGCTTGCTGTGTCGCAGTAATTTTCACATTTGATAAAATATTGAGTGTATGGCGGCGCTCAACAACACCAACCACATGTGATAACACATTCAATAAACTTTCTTTAGCAATTTTCAAATGCACAATATATATCCTCTTATACCCTATATTTTGTTTAAAAAATACACAATAGCGTCTATGTGATTTTACCATGCAATAGCGTTAGTAATGACTGAATAATGAAACTTTAGCTTTGTAATAAACGCATTAAATTTTTATAATCTTCATCAAAAATTGGATCACTTCCACGAAGACTGATCACTTTTTCGCATGCATGCATAACCGTACTGTGATCTCGACCACCAAACGACATACCAATATCAGGAAAACTATTGCCGGTTAGCTCGCGCGTCAGCCCCATTGCCAATTGGCGAGGTCGAGCATAAACACGTGTACGTTTTGGTCCGGTCAATTCTTTCATAGGTATTCTAAAATACTCACTGACCACACGCTGTATATTATCAGTCGTAATATTTCTTGCTCGAATTGCTAAAACATCTTTAAGTGACTCTCTCACTACTTCTAAATCAATTTCAGTACCCTTAAAACGCGCCATAGCAACCACTTTATTCAATGCACCCTCTAATTCCCTCACATTTGCAACGACTTGCTGTGCCATAAATAAAGCACAGTTTCGTGGTAAATCTACTAGCATAGTACTTGCTTTTTTTAGCAAAATTTCAATACGTGTTTCAATATCTGGTGGCTCAACACCTACAGACAACCCCCAAGAAAAACGCGAAACCAAACGTGCATCTAGTTCAGTTAATTCTTTAGGATAACGGTCAGATGTAAGAATAATTTGTTTCGACTCATCAAGTAAGGCATTAAACGTATAGAAAAACTCAACTAAACTGGCTTCTTTACCTGCCAACAAGTGAATATCATCAACCAACAATAAATCTAAAGAGCGACAATTACGTTTAAACTCATCCACTTTGCCCTGCTGTAAAGAACTCACAAAATCTTGTACAAAATTTTCAGCGGTCATATACATCACACGTGCATTCGGCTTAGCATGCAACAACGCATTGCCCACAGCCTGCATGAGATGAGTTTTCCCCAACCCTGTTGGACCATATAAAAATAAAGGGTTATGCTGAGACTCACCGAGATAAGTCAACACCTTTCGACATGTTTCAGCAGCCATTTGGTTCGACCGCCCCTCAACAAACAAGGCAAAAGTAAATAATGGGTTGAGCTGTCTTCGTTTATTATTTTTTTGTGGATTAACAATTGCTACTTCAGACTCTTTTACCTTTTTTGATGCTATAGGCTTTTTTTGATAGCTATTTTGTGGTGGCGTTAATGCAGCGGTTGTCGTTGCTGGGGATTCACTGGCATTTAAAATCGCACCTGGTCTTGAGTCTACTTGTATTTCCACATGACGGACTCTGCCTTCCGATAACTGTTCCGCTAGAATAACAATCAGTTCAAAATGATTATCTTTAATGTAACGTGTCCAATATGGATTAGGTGCATATAAGTACAAGGTTCCTTCTTTTTCTTCTGCAATGAGCGGACGAATCCACATTGCAAACACATTATCTGATAATTCTTGTCGCAACCTCGCCAAACACTCAGTCCAAAGCATGTTCATTACGTCCCCATATTGTTGTGCACTCCCCAAATTCGGGGTTAGATATTTTAACCAAGTTATCCACAGATTCTAGTAAAAAATGAAATGATTTTTCGAATAATAAATTGGGTTAAGGGTCTGTGGATAAGTTTATTATAACTTTGTGGATAAAAATCAGCTAGCTTTTATCCACATTTTTACACAGCTTTAATAACACACATATCCACAATTTAAATTACTGTTTTTTATAATAAAAAATCTGTTTTCCACAGAAAAACACTGTCCTAATAATAATAAATTTAAATTTATAAATTTGAATTTATATATAATGGGCTAAGTTTCTGTGGATAATTTGAATTTAAATTCATAACAACAAGTCATATATTTGAATTTAAAAATTTCAATCCAAAAGATTTATTCATTTTATTTTAATAATTTAATTTGACAAATTTGGTGATAAACCATACAATCGCGAACCTTTAAGATAGATCAATTCTTAGGAGTTTCGACATGAAACGTACTTTCCAACCATCTGAATTAAAGCGTAAACGTGTTCATGGTTTCCGTGCTCGTATGGCAACTAAAGCTGGTCGTCAAGTTTTAGCTCGTCGTCGTGCAAAAGGTCGTCACAGCTTAACTGTATAATGACCACTACTGATCCGGCTTTAACGGTATGACGCTTTATAGCTTTAGCACAAAGTTTAGAATCCGTTGTGCTGCCGACTACAAAAGTGTATTCGATGGTGCGCTTTTAAAAGTGCATCAGCCCCACTTTCTTTTTTTGGCAAATATATCTGAACAAGATCACAGCCGTTTAGGTATTATTGTTGCAAAAAAGAAGGTTCGTCGGGCACATGAACGAAATAGGGTTAAACGTTTAGCGCGTGAAAGCTTTCGTTTAAACCAAAAAAATCTCGGTTTATTAGACATTGTTATCATGCCTAAAAAAGGAATTGAAGCAATAAGTAACGAAGAATTACATCAACAACTTCAATCTGCATGGTCTAAATTACAACGCTTAGCAAAGAAGCGACAAGATACAATTGCTTCCCCTTCAAAGTAGAATCTCCAATGGCGCGTATTTTACATTGGTTTATTCGTTTTTATCAGATCGTAATGAGTCCGCTTATTGGACCTAGATGTCGTTTTATTCCTACTTGTTCTCAATATGCAATCGAAGCATTAGCATCGCACGGTACTTTGCGTGGTGGTAAACTTTCGATCCAGAGGATCTGCCGTTGTCATCCATGGGGTGGTAGTGGCTATGATCCTGTGCCTTCGACCCATATTCGTTATATTTCGTTTCAGCAAATTCATTGTCAAGTGCATCACGTTGTCGTACCCTTTCGTGAGCATTTTATGTATCAACTCTACTTTAACCACTTGGGGTCATAGCTATGCAACAATGGGCGAGGTTTGCGATTATCGGGGCAATGTTAGTCACCGCATATCTACTCGTTTTGGCTTGGCAAAAAGACTATGGTCATGCAAACACAGCAACACCTAATACGGCCGCTGTTGTTTCTAATGATGTGTCAGCCGATTTGCCAAACAGCCAAAATACAGCAACTGTAACAACAGATGTGCCACAGGCAGTTAATACGGCTACTCAGCCTAGTGCTGAAACTAAAACAGCGAATAACCAAAAACTCATTACTGTACAAACTGATGTATATCGTTTGTGGATTAATCCAAAAGGTGGAGATATTGTACGCCTTGAACTATTAAGCCACGATTCAGCTAAAGGTAGCGATCAACCTTTTGTAATGTTAGAAAGCGATAAAAATCGTACCTATGTTGCACAGTCAGGTTTGATTGGTATTAATGGTCCAGACAGTAATGCAGCTGGTCGTCCACAGTTTGAAGTGGAAAAAGACAGTTACTCACTGAGTGATATGAAAGTAAACCCATCATCGAATGGGAAAGTATCACAAGTTTTAACAGTCCCTATGGTCTACAAAACACCGTCAGGCGTAGAAATTGTTAAAACGTATACCTTTACGCAAGGTCAATATCCAATTTTAGTCGATTATAAAATTATTAACCGTAGTCAACAAAACTGGCAAGGTCAATTTTTTGGTCAAATAAAAAGAGATGACTCCGTTGATCCGGGTAAAACAAGTCAAGGTATTTTCCAACTCGGTACATATTTAGGTGGTGCTTGGGGTACACCAAGCGAGCATTATAATAAGTTAAAATTTAGTAACTTTAATGATGAAAAACTTAACCAAAAAGCAGAAGGTGGTTGGGTTGCTGTTGTACAACATTATTTTGTAAGTGCTTGGATTCCTGGTACATTAAAACTTACTCAAGCTGAAGGTAAGCCATATACAGCAGACTTACAATCTCGTAAGTCAGCAGACCAAATGAATATTATTGGTTTCACTTCTCCTGTGATTAATGTACCTGTAGGTACATCTATGGAAGTGAATGCAACATTCTACTCTGGCCCTAAAATTCAATCTGAGTTAAAAGATTTAGCAGCTGGTTTAAACCAAACAGTCGATTACGGTTGGTTATGGCCAATTGCAAAACTCTTATTTTTAGGGTTAGAGACGTTCCATAAATTTGTTGGAAACTGGGGTTGGTCAATCATTTTACTTACAGTCGTCGTAAAAATGATTTTGTGGCCATTGTCTGCAAAAAGCTATCGTTCTATGGCAAAAATGCGTGCGATTGCACCTGAAATGCAACGTATGAAAGAAGAGTTTGGCGAAGACCGCATGCGTTTTTCTCAAGAAATGATGGCACTTTATAAACGTGAAGGTGTAAATCCACTTGCGGGTTGTTTACCATTATTTTTACAAATGCCAATTTTCTTAGCATTGTATTGGGTGCTGATGGAAAGCGTGGAATTGCGTCATGCACCGTGGTTAGGTTGGATTCAAGACTTATCGGCAATGGATCCTTGGTTTATTTTACCTTTAATCATGGGTGTGACTATGTATGTTCAGCAAACACTGAACCCACAGCCAAATGATCCAATGCAAGCCAAAGTATTTCGTTTAATGCCAATTATCTTTACGGTGTTTATGTTGTTTTTCCCAGCAGGCTTAGTACTTTACTGGATTGTAAACAACAGTATTACCATTTTACAGCAATGGTTTATTGCAAAAAGTGTGAAAAAGCAACGTGAGCAAACGGTAGAAAATTAAGCGCTTCTACTTGGTTTAGCTGAATGAATCCGCCTAAGATGATATGCTTAGGCGGATTTTTTACGATTAAAGATGTGAAAGGCGAAGAATATGAATCATCAAACGACAATTGCTGCTATTGCTACTCCACCTGGTCGTGGCGGAGTTGGGGTGATTCGTTTATCTGGACCTAAAGCATATGGTATTGCAGCGCAACTATCACAGCAAACACTGCCCCGTAATCGTATGGCGGCTTTTCGAAAGTTCTATGATGCTCAAGGGCAAATTTTAGATGAGGGTTTGCTGATTTGCTTTGCCCTCCCCCATTCATTTACTGGTGAAGATGTTGTTGAATTGCAAGGCCATGGTGGCCCAGTCATCCAAAATGCTTTACTACAACGTGTATTAGAGCTTGGAGCGACTTCTGCTAAGGCCGGCGAATTTTCTATGCGTGCATTTGAAAATGGCAAAATGGATTTAGTACAGGCTGAAGCAATCGCAGATTTAATTGATGCCACATCAACAGCTGCAGCACGTTCAGCAGTGCGTTCACTACAAGGCACATTTTCAGCAAAGATTAATCAGGTATTAGAGCAACTGATTCACTTACGCTTACATGTTGAAGCTGCTATAGATTTTCCCGAAGAGGAAATTGATTTCTTAGCAGATGGAAAAATTTTAAACTTGCTAGAAGGTGTACAAGATGCTGTCACAGCAGTACAACGTTCGGCGAAGCAAGGCCAATTATTACGTGAGGGCTTACAGGTTGTGATTGCAGGTAGACCCAATGCAGGTAAGTCGAGCTTACTTAATGCATTGGCAGGTCATGAACGTGCAATTGTGACCGATATCGCAGGTACTACGCGCGATATTTTACATGAAAAAATTGTTTTAAATGGGCTACCTATCACGTTGACAGATACAGCAGGTCTACGAGAAACTGTAGATGTGGTTGAAAAAGAAGGTATTCGCCGTGCGGTAAAAGAAATTAATCAAGCTGATTTATTATTATTGGTCTATGACTTAAATGAAAATGATGACCCACTTGCCCTCGCACAACATTATTTTAAAGAAGCCCAAGGCCCTAAACGACTTATTCTTGTGGGCAACAAAGCAGATCTTGCACAGCAAACATCATTACTGACAGATTATCAAGGCTACAGACATGTGAGTCTCTCCGCAAAAGAGCAGACAGGCATTGAGGCATTGGTTGATGTGATGACTACACATGCAGGTTTTCAGCCTGAAGAAGATAGTTTTATTGCCAGAACACGCCATTTAGATGCGATGAGACGTACACAAGCATATTTAGCTGATGCTCATGAACAACTCATAGATTATTCGGCTGGTGAGTTGGTTGCAGAGTCTTTACGGTTAGCTCAAAATGCATTGGGTGAAATTACGGGTGATTTCAGTGCAGATGACCTTTTGGGTAAAATATTTGGTTCATTTTGTATTGGAAAGTAATTTAATTTCTTAGCGTTATTCAAGGAGTTCTAAAGAGTTCCAGTGATAATATAAATTGCATTAAGTTATAGTAACTTAGTGCTTTTTTTATGTCTATTTATATTCAGTAGTTTCTAAGGAGTTCAATTAGTGCTATGCTTTTTTTAGTTGCAATGAAGTTGCATAGATATATTTTTTTATAAAATATTAAATGCAACTAAAATATTTTTTTCATATAAATGATTAAACTAAAGAGACTATGCCAGTAGATAACGGTTATACATTCGGAACGCCTAGAGAAATAGACGCTTTAAAACCAAAAGAGAAGCGATATATGGCTAAGGATAAGCTTAATAATGGGCTATTTCTTGATATAAAGCCGAATGGGCGTAAGGTATGGGTTTATCGCTATACGTTTAATCGTAAACAAGAGCGTTTAACAATAGGTAACTATCCTGACTTATCTTTAAAAGATGCAAGAGAAATCCGCAACGAGAATGCAACTAAAATTGCGAAAGGCATCTCACCACAACACGAAAAGAAAAAAACTAATAATGGCTACTCTAAATCTATTTTATTTGTTGAATACGGCGAACGCTACTACAACGATGTGATTAAAAAAGATCGAAAGAACCCTAAGAATATGTTTATGTATCTACATAACGATATATTCCCAATGATTGGTCACTTGCCGATAAAAGAAATCAAGATTGAACAGATACGTGACACAATATGGCGTAAGAAAGATCAGGGTTATGATGCTTCTGCTAATCAGGTAAAGGGATTGCTTAAGCGAATGTTTGATTATGCTGTGACGTTGGGTTTAGTTGATTTTAACCCAGTACTAGCCATTCCGACACGCCATGTATTTAAGGCAAGATCAAGAGAGCGTTACTTGTCTACTGGTGAGATACGAACGTTCTACACTACCCTTTTTAACTCAAGAATATACCGACCACGAAAGCTAGGCATATTACTGTCATTGTTAACACTACTTAGAAAGTCTGAACTGCTACGTGCAAAATGGGAGCATATCGACTTTGAAAAGGGAGAGTGGTTAGTACCTGAGACGAAGGCAGACAGCAAGACAGGCTATAGCCGTGAGATGGTCGTATACTTATCGGATCAAATCATTGAAATACTGAATGAGCTAAAGACGATTGCAGGCAATGAGCCGTATGTATTTGTGGGTCGGCAACGTGGAACACACATCAGCCATAATGCTTTTAATACAGCTCAAAAAAGTGCTTTGGCTTTGACAGATATACCACCGTTTACGATTCACGACCTTAGACGCACAGCAAGCACACATTTAAATGAGCAAGGCTTTAATGCTGATGCCATAGAGAAATGCCTTAACCATGTAATGACTGGTGTTCGAGGGATATATAACAAATCTGAGTACAGAAAGGAGCGTATGGAACTTATGCAAAAGTGGAGTGATTTTATATTTAGTGTAATTTTTGAGCCAAACGTAGTGTTTTTTAATGATTACATGAAAAAAAATTGAATTAATCAAATAATTTATTAGTCATTTGGTGGAAATAGCGATGTATGTGTGTAAAATAAAAGTTCAAAGAGTATTAATTCATTCCTTTAGTTCTAGTTGGTTCTGAGGAGTGTTTTTAGTATTCAAGAAAAAAGACCAAGCACGCCAATGCTTGATCTTTTCGTTTGGCATTGGTAGCGAGAACTATCAGTGCCTATATTTTAAATCTGCCGTGACAGGCACAAAACTAAGAAGGACTTAGAGATGTAAAAACAGATTAAAATACGATTATTTGTATTAGGTTAAAATACGGCTATTTGTATTTAGTTGTCATCTTAATACAAATAATGCAGTGGTGTAAACAGCTTATTGTTATTTGCAGTCAGTTTTTAAGGCTGATGACTAACAATATGCTGATCTGTGCTCAATAGTTCCAACTTATTCATGTTGTTGCTAAGGGGTATTTAAGTCTGTTTACTCTGACTTAAATAGTTTTACGCTCGCTATCTTTGATCTGTTTATTATATGTATCTCATATTCTCTTACCTATTTTGTGTCTAGGCATTTCCAAAAGGAAAATGTTTAGATGAATCTATCTAAAGAACAGCAACAAGAAAATAGACGTCTTATCCGTTGTAAAGAAGTCCAAAACAAAACTGGTTTAGCCCCATCATCTATCTATGCCATGATGAAAAAGGGCGAGTTTCCACTATGTTTAAGCCTATCTGAACGCCGTGTAGCTTGGCTTGAATCTGATATAGACGATTGGATAAATGAGCGTATCGCAAAACATAAAGCCTCTACTGCAACAGTGGCGGTTTAGGTATGAAACAAACCCACCAAAACCAAGTATTAACCTATCTCAAAGACGGTAAGACAATCAGTCAAGCTGAAGCCATTTACCATTTTAACTGTTATTCCCTGACGAGTGTAATCAGTCGACTACGTAAAAGTGGTTATGAGGTTACTACTCATTATGAAAGTAATATTAATAATAGAGGAATGCACGCACGTTACAAATTGAAAGTGGTGGAAGCATGAATAGCAAACCTCAATTAGGCAACACGCAGACAAAAGAAAGCCCACTTAAAAAAGTGAGCAATCAGAAGCCAGTCCCAACTAGCCATAGCGATATTATAGCTCAATCTGAGGTACTAAAACCACACGATAACGCCTATTTAGAGCATGATTTAGTTGTACGTTTTGGCAGTCCTAAACAACCCATTTATGTTATGGACGACATCTCAATTAGCAAAGAGGGTGACGACCCAAGCAAAGATAAAAAGTACACCACCCCCCTATTATTGCCGATTGTGGACGGTTCACTACAGCAGATACAAACCTCAATTTTGAGTTTTAATCAAACTGTATGTATTTACCCTGACAATGGTATAGCAAAGGGCTTTGCATATTTTGGTGAAATGGTAAAAGACCAACCAGTCATTATCACTCACCACCTTGAGCCATTTTTTAAAGTGGCTAGCACTGGTTATGCTGTGGTTTTGGTGTTGCTTCCTAACGTATCAAAACCTTTTACTTATGACGCATTGAGTGGCTATGATCTAAAACAAGTTGAATTTGTGGTGAATCAACTGAGCAAAGCAGGCTACACGGCGTTATACATGCCTACACGCCCCGAACATATCAAAGCTGATGGATATGTGCAGTTAGAACAAAACACGGCTGTGAGGTTGTTAAATCAATACACGCAAGTGGGTAACATGCCTGACCTTGCCTGTACTGATGATACTGGAGAGGCTAAAGCATTTCTTGATGAAGCGATACACCTTTTAAAACCCATAGACGTACTGCCAAAAGGACACCTTGCAAAACCGTTTAAAATGGACAATAACGCATGTGTGCATATCTTAGATAGTGGCTTGTACCTGATTAAAGAAACCACAGACGCAGACGGCGAAACCAAACAAACAAAAACCTTTATATCATCGCCAGTAACTATACTGGGGGAGGCTCGGAACAAGTGCAACGACCATTGGAAGCGTGTTGTCCAATTCCGTGATAAAGACAATTACATGCATACCTTACTTATCCCTTATGAGCACATCATGGGGGAAGCACAAGACGCATTAAGAATTATCGCCAATCATGGGCTCATGCCTCCAAGACAGGTCAGTAAAAAGAATGTGTTTATGAATTATATTCAAGATTACCCAATAGAAAAGCGTTTTAGATGTGTGGTTAAAACAGGTTGGTACGATGATGCCTACGTTACAGCCCATAAGACCTACGGCAACACAGAGGGCGAAGACTTATTATTTAGTAATGATAGAAACGACCCATACAGCACACAAGGTACATTTGCAGGGTGGCAACAACTGAGCCAACTCATAGAGCCTCATGCACTGGCGGTACTGTCATTCTCATGTGCATTTGCAGGGCAACTAGTCGCACCGCTTCATATAGAAAGTGGTGGATTTCACATATACGGTTCATCTACTGACGGTAAAAGTACCATCACAAAAGCATCGTGCAGTATATGGGGCAGTCCTAAAACGGTATCTAAATCATGGCGTACCACAGACAACGCCCTAGAGGCTGAGGCAGAAATCAGAAACGACAACTTTTTAAATCTTGATGAATTACGCCAAGCCGTGCCTAAAGCGGTATCAGATATTATCTATATGCTCAGTGGTGGAGATGGTAAAGCACGAGCCAATAGATCGGGTAAAAACAAGGAGGTTAAAACCTTTAATTTAACGTACTGCTCAACAGGTGAAGTGATGCTTGAGGAGCATTTAAGACGAGGCGGATTGGAGCTCGATGCGGGGCTATTAATCCGTTTTGCACAGCTTCCAAGTGATGCAGGGCATGACTACGGCGTATTTGAAACGATTAACTACGGCACACGCCCTCAAGACGTTGCTAACCGTATAAACGAGCTTGCAAGCCGACACTATGGACATGCAGGGGTAAAGTGGCTCACTTATCTAACCCAAGACAAAGACAGCATAATGGAACGAGCAAAGGGCTTGCTAGAGGGCTTTATTAAGCAATACTCACCTAAGACCACCAACGGACAGACAAGCCGTGTACTGCGCCGTTTTGCATTGGTCGCAGTCGCAGGGGAGCTAGCAACCCAAGCAGACATTACAGGGTGGCAACGTGGGCGAGCCTTTGACGCTGTCGGACAGTGTTTTAATACATGGCTAAATAGTTTTGGTGATGGTAGTAATTTGGAGGAAACCAAAATACTAGAACACTTCAAGGCGTTTATTGAATCTCACGGATCAAGTCGTTTCGAGAGCTTAATTGTGATTAGACACGCAGACGGCGAAGTTGTCCGCCCTCGTATTCATAACCAAGTTGGCTATTATGACCCTGACGAAAAAACATACCTTGTATCATCGACCTTGTTTAAAAAAGAAATGTGTTTAGGTATCAATGAAGCTAACGCTAAAAAGGTGCTTAAAAAGAATGGGTGGATAGATTGTGACAATGGGCGTTATGACAAGCGTGTAGGTCGTTCAAAGTTACCAAGTGGAGAGCGTCCCGCAATGCTTCATTTTAATGAAAGAGTAATACAGAACTCGGAGATATAAAGAATATTAATTGTGACCACTGTGACCGCTTGTATATTTATTATAGTAACTTATTGTTATATATATATATAGTGGTCACAGTTTTATTAATTAAGGCTGAATTACGACTGTGACCGCATTGTGACCACTGTGACCGTTTTAAGGTGGTCACAATTATTATGAGGTCTATTTTTATGGTTTGTGACCACTTTTACTGAAATAAGTATATATAAATTAGTATCTTACAAAGGTGGTCACAATGGTCACAGTGGTCACACTCAAAATGACACGGTTTGGGTGCTTAGAGGTGATAACAGGTCAAGAGTGAGTTTTTAGGTGGTATGGGTATATATGATTGGCTGAACAAGTTCAAAGTGTTTATATTTAACTAAATATTTTTTTAAAAATTTAATAAATGAGGGGCTTATGTCTGATATAAAAACTAGCGAATTTCTTTTATATGTTTCTGAGGATGGAGAGCTAAAAATTGATGTTCGATTATTAGATGAAACGGTTTGGCTTACTCAAAAACAAATGGCTGAGATGTTTCAGAAAAATGTTAGTACTATTAATGAACATATTAAAAATGTCTTTGATGAGGGGGAACTTGATCAAAATTCAACTATTCGGAATTTCCGAATAGTTCAACAGGAGGGTGGTAGAAGTATCGAACGAGAAGTACAGCACTATAATTTAGATGTGATTATTTCTGTTGGTTATCGGGTTAAATCTAATCGTGGTACACAGTTCCGTATATGGGCAACTAAAGTGCTACGTGAGTATATTGTTAAAGGTTTTGCAATGGATGATGCAAGACTTAAAAATGGTGGAAATAACCAATATTTTGATGAATTACTTGCACGTATTCGTGATATCAGAGCGTCAGAAAAGCTTTTTTATCAAAAGGTACTGGAAATATATGCAACTAGTATAGATTATGACCCTAAAGAGGCAGAGTCACAGAAATTTTTTCAAACTGTTCAAAATAAAATGCACTGGGCAGCACATGGACATACAGCAGCAGAAGTAGTTTTTAGTCGTGTAGATGGTACAAAGCCAAACATGGGAATGACAAGTTTTTCTGGTGATGGGCATCCAAAATCTAAAGACATTGCAGTAGCCAAAAATTATCTGCAAGAAAAAGAAATTGATGTTTTAAATCGCTTAGTGAGTATGTATTTGGATTTTGCAGAGCTACAGGCACTCAATGGTACATCAATGTATATGAAGGATTGGGTAGCTAAGCTAGATAAGTTTTTAGTAGCTTCTGATCGAGAGCTTTTGACACATGCTGGAAAAATCTCAAAATTGGAAGCGAAGCAGAAAGCACAGTTAGAATATGCTGTGTATAAAAAGCAATATATCGACTATCAAACTCCCGTAGAAAAGCATTTTCAAGAAGCGATTAAAGATGTTGTAAAAATTGCTAAGCAAAGAAAAAAATAACATAAAGCCTCATCATGTATGGGGCTTTAAAATATCTAGTTTTCCCTAGTTCTAACACTTAGTACCATTTAAAAGTCATGTTTAGTCATGGCGTTTTGTATAACTACGTATAACAAGAAATAGGTGTTTAATAGAAATAAATTGTTTTGACATTTTCTTTGATATTTATTTGTTTATTTATTCATCAAAACGATATTAAGCCATTGCTTTATAATGATAATAAATTGACATTTCTTGTGACATTTTGGGGTTAAATATGCCATTTCTAACGTGTTCAAAAAGTCGGTATAGGTATGGTGGAAATGACCATGTCCCCATTTTAAAGTTCAGGTTTTCTCAGGTTTTGACACTTCAAAAGGTTAAGTTTTATTAAGTCGGAGCAGTCTTTAAATAACAAGTTTTGACAGGTTCTAAAAGTTGGGTTTTGTGGGGTTCTAATATGAGTTTTTATGAGTACAGCGTAAATTTTCGTTCTACTGAGTATATAAGCCCTACTCATGTTTATATTTCATGGTTTTATCGACACGTTAAGTATTTCATGTTTACACCATCGCCATATCAAGCCCCTCATGTCGATATTTTGCCTTTTTATCGACATGACATAGGTAACATGTTTATAGTATCGACATATAGTTATACTCATGTCGAAGTTTTGCCCTTTTATCGACATGACCATATTTAGGTGTTTGAGATGAATCAATGGCAAGCCGAGCAACCATATAACCAACTGCCACAGCTACCACCTGAGCAAGACATAGAAACAAAGGTAGTTTTAAAGGCATGTATCACGGCGAATAAAGCCCTTGCCGAGCTAAAACAGGCAGGTGAGTTAATACCAAATCAAAATATGCTCATTAATATCATTCCGTTGCTTGAGGCTAAAGATAGCTCAGAGATTGAAAACATTGTCACCACCACAGACAAGTTATTTCAACATGCACAAGGCAATGATGATACTGCCGACCACTCAACCAAAGAAGCCCTACGCTACCGTACTGCATTGTATAAAGGCGTACAGTCAATTAAAGAACGCCCATTGTCTACAGGTACAGCGATAGAGATATGCCAAACACTTAAAGGTGTGGATTTAGGCATTAGATCGACAACAGGCACAGCATTAAAAAATAGCTACACTGGTGAAGTGATTTATACGCCACCAGTCGGTGAGGACAACATAAGAGGGCTATTGTCTAATTGGGAGAAGTTTATTCACTACAACGATGACTTAGACCCTTTAGTTAAATTGGCAGTATCACATTATCAGTTTGAAGCAATACACCCATTTATAGATGGTAACGGACGTACAGGGCGTGTACTCAATGTATTGTATTTGATGGGTGAAAACCTTTTGAGCTTGCCTATACTTTACCTGAGCCGTTTTATTATTCATAACAAGGCAAAGTATTATGAGCTATTGCTTAATGTGACCAAACAGGGTGATTGGGAATCATGGATATTATTCATATTACAAGCCATTAAAGTCACCAGTGAGTGGACACTTGCCAAGATTAATGGCATTAAACAGCTACATGAGCATACAGTGGAGTATGTTAAAGCCAATGCTGAGAAAATATATACAAGAGAGCTTGTAGACCTCATATTCGAGCAACCCTATAGCCGTATTAGCAATGTGGTAGACAAAGGCATAGCTAAACGTCAATCAGCATCAAACTACCTCAAGAAGCTCGCAGAAATAGGCGTACTGGAGGAAATGACAGTAGGTAAAGAAAAGTTATTTATCCACCCTAAACTATTGGCTTTATTACAAGATGAAAGCCATAGCTTCATGCCTTATGAGTAGTTATCTACATCACTTCAATCACAATCTATATCAAAAATACGTAGTGTTGTATGAGTCGCACCAAAATATGTGCCTTCATCTACATCTAAAACAAGCCATTCCTCACACTGAGTACATTGAAAGGGTTTTGTGTCTTCGTAATCCTCAATCGTTACGCCGTGTTCGCAGTTTGGACAAATCATACTAAACCTCGTGAGTTGTTTTAAAGCATATAAAGATCACATAACAGCATTAAATAATGATGAAGTGCCTTGAAAAATTACACTGCAACTATTGCAGTGTTTTTAAAGCATTTTGCAGTCATTTTTGCACAGTTTTATTTTTGTTTTAAATCGTTGTTTCATAAAATATATCATTGCAAAAATTTGCAGTCATATAAATCAATCTTCATTTGTGAACTTGCGGTCTTTTTTGCATTAAATGGCTATTGCTTGAAAGGCTTTTATAAATTGCATACTATGCGGTCATTGTAAATTTAGGTTAATAGAAATGGCTTCTGCACCAAACAATACAGAATCAACACTTGCAAGTTTTATTTGGAAAAATGCAGATGATTTAAGAGGTGATTTTGCCCATACAGATTTTGGTAAGATTATTTTACCATTTACAGTTTTACGGCGTTTAGAGTGTGTACTTGAATCTACAAAAGATGCTGTATTAAGCACATATCAACAGCTTGAATATCAAGATATGGGTGTGAATGATATTTTGTGTGATATCAGTGGCTACCCTTTTTATAATAAGTCGACATATAACCTTTCAAACTTAGGCGGAACAAAAACAAAAGCCAACCTAGAAGATTATATTGCGAATTTTTCTGAAAATGTGCGTGTTATTTTTGAGCAGTTTGACTTTAGCAATACCATTAGCAAATTGGCAAAAGCAGATCTGTTATACCTTATTTGTAATAACTTTAATGCAATAGACTTGCATCCAAATGTTGTTCCCGACCGAACCATGAGTAATGTGTATGAGCATCTGATTGCCCGTTTTGGTGCTGAAGTGGGTACGGGGTCTGAGGACTTTATGACCCCTAGAGATATTGTTCACTTGGCAGCTACACTATTGATTGAACCTGATAATGCTTTATTTGAGCAAACACAGGGTTTGGTTCGCAATATTTATGACCAAACCTGCGGTACATCAGGCTTTTTAACCGATATGATGAATTATATAGATGGTTTAAAAGATCGTTATAAAGTTGCCCCTGCCCTTATTCCCTTTGGTCAAGAAATACAGCCCGAAACTCATGCGGTTGCTTTGGGTAGCATGTTACTTAAAAAACTAGAATCAGACCCTAGCCGTGATTTATCACAAAATATTAAATTGGGTAGTACGTTAAGCAATGACCAATATATGGGCAAGCGATTTCACTACCAGTGTTCTAACCCACCGTTTGGTATGTCTTGGGCAAAAGATGCTAAATTTGTACAAAAAGAACATAACGAAGGGAAAAGTGGTCGTTTCGGTGCAGGGTTACCAAAATCTAGCGATGGTTCAATGTTGTTTTTACAAAACCTGATTTCTAAATTAGAGCTTCCTGAAAATGGCGGTGGTCGAGGTGCAATCGTGCTGTCAGGCTCACCATTGTTTAATGGTGGTGCAGGTTCGGGCGAATCTGAAATACGCCGTTTTATTTTAGAGAATGATTACCTAGAAGCGATTGTGGCTTTACCAACAGATATTTTCTTTCGTACAGGTATTGGTACGTATATTTGGCTCATTTCAAACCGTAAGACAGAAGAACGTAAAAATAAGGTGCAATTAATAGATGCCACAGCAATGGGAGCATCTATGCGGAAAAATGAAGGCAATAAGCGTAAATTTGTCGACCAAAAAGCGATAGATGAAATCACCCGTATTTATGCAGATTTTACCGAGTCTGCTGTGAGCAAGATTTTTGACTATACCGACTTTGGCTACCGTAGAGTACGTGTGCTACGCCCTTTGCGTATGTATATAGACTTTAATGAATTCAACATAAATAAGTTTCAGTCTTTAAAAGAATATTGGAAATTACCAACAGAAGGGCAAGAAGAGCTACTAGCGTATGTAGAAGCATTTGCAGGGCAAGAAAAGAGCTTTACATGGTTTAATGAAGAATTTTTACCAAATTTTCCTTTAAAGAAAATGAGTAAATCACTTCTTTTAACACTAGTTGATATATTTGGTGTAGAAAAAGAAGATGCAGATATTGTATATATCAATGATGAAATACAAGCAAAAAAAGAACTAACTGATTATGAAAACATTCCATTAAACCAAGATATATATGAATACATGGAAAAAGAGGTTTTACCTCATGCCCATGATGCCTTTATTGATGAAAAATACACTGATGCACAAGACGGCGATATAGGCGTTGTGGGTTATGAAATTAACTTTAACCGTTATTTTTATGTGTTTGAACCACCACGTCACCCAAATGAAATTATGGCGGAAATTAAACTGCTTTCGGCAGAAGTCGCACAGCTATTGGGTGAGGTGTAAACATGAATTTTAAGCCTTATCCGAGTTATAAAAATAGTAGTATTAATTGGTTAGGAGATATTCCTGAGCACTGGCAAAAGGTTAGAACTAAAGATATTTTTAATTATCGAAAAGAAGAAGCACTTGAAAATGATGAAATTATTACTGCATTTAGAGATGGTCAGGTAACACTACGTAAAAATAGACGTAGCGATGGGTTCACTAACTCTATTAAAGAACATGGTTATCAACATATCTATAACGGTGATTTAGTTATTCATGAAATGGATGCATTTGCAGGAGCTATTGGTGTATCTGATTCAAGTGGTAAATCCACTCCTGTTTACACAGTTTGCTATTCAAAAGATCAAAATTCAAATCATCATTTTTATTCTCACTTTTTTCGAACAATGGCTAAAATAGGTTTTATTAATAGTTTAGCCAAAGGGATTCGTGTTCGATCTACTGAATTTAGATGGAATGAATCAAAGAATGTCTACTTAGCTTTCCCCCCTAAAATCGAACAGCATAAAATTGTTTCTTTCCTCGACCAAGAAACCACAAAAATTGACAAACTGATTGCCAAGCAAGAACAACTGATAGAGCTATTAGAAGAACAGCGTAAATCTGTTATTTCGCACGCCGTGACCAAAGGTTTAGACCCTAATGTAGCTATGAAAGATAGTGGTGTGGAGTGGTTAGGGGAAGTGCCTGAAAGTTGGTTTACACCTTCAATAAAGCACATATTAGAAATTTCTATTACGGATGGACCACATGAAACCCCTGAATTTGTAGATGAGGGTATTCCCTTCATCTCAGCAGAGGCTATTTCTAAAGGAAAAATAAATTTTGAAAAAAAGCGTGGCTATATTACAAAAGAGCTAAATGCAATTTATAGTAAAAAATACTCCCCTAAACTTAATGATATCTATATGGTTAAATCAGGAGCAACAACGGGGAAAGTGGCTTTGGTAGAAACTACAGATATATTTAATATATGGTCACCTTTAGCAGTATTTAGATGCCATAAAAATAAAATCCTTCCTAAATTTTTATTTTTAGTTTTTAACTCAAGTCACTTTTATGATGCTTTAGTATTAAACTGGAGTTATGGAACTCAACAAAATATTGGGATGGGTGTTTTATCAAATATAGAAATACCACTTCCTAGCCTAAATGAACAATCTACAATTATTAACTATTTAGACCAAGAAAACCAAAAAATGGATATATTGGTTTCCAAACAAAAAGCCTTAATCGAAAAACTCAAAGAATATAGAGCCTCCGTCATCTCTCATGCAGTTACAGGTAAAATAGATGTACGGGAATGGGTCGCATGAATTTTACACTAAATTGTAAATCTAGCTTTACTTTAATCGCACACGCTTGCATGATTATAACCAACATACCTGCCATGCCTATGTTCAAGCTTGCTTGTTCACGCACAAATCGGCAGGTTTTTTTTGCCTAAAAATATGGGTCATGTGTTGCAAATTTAGTCAGCACATGACGGTCTAAACTAGAGTACCTATACCCATTTTTGCAGAAAGCATTGCAACAAAGCTAAAAAATAAGGACATAAAATTGAGCATTTTTTCAGACAAAGCACATTATGAAAGTCACTTAGAACGCTATATTGTAGATAAACTTGAGGCACAAGGGTGGCTTGTTGGTCAGAGCAAAAACTACAATACAGAATATGCACTCTACCCGACCGACTTAATACAGTGGATTAAAACCACTCAGCCTGAAAAGTGGGAAAAGCTATATGCACTGAATGCCGATAATACAGAAAAACGCATACTCGACCGTTTAGACACAGAGCTCAATAAAAAAGGCATGATCCACATTTTTAGACATGGCTTTCAAATTGCAGGTGCAGGTACAATAGAGCTCAGTGAAAGTGCTCCTGAAGATCAACGTAACCCAACAGTTATAGCAAACTACGAAGCGAATATTTTACGTGTTGTACCACAGTTAAAATATAACCCAACACGAGAGTTCGCAATAGACTTGGTTTTCTTTATAAACGGTTTGCCAATGGCAACTGTAGAAATAAAAACAGAGTTTAACCAGTCCTTAGAACATGCCATTCAGCAATACAAAAATGACCGCAAGCCAATAGATCCGAAAAGCAAACGTAAAGAGCCTTTACTACTGCCTAAAAGAGGTGCAGTGGTTCACTTTGCACTGTCTGAGTCAGAAATTGCCATGACAACGGCGTTAGATGGTGAAAATACGTATTTCCTACCCTTTAATAAGGGCAATAATGGACATGCAGGGAACCCACCTGCCAATTTAAACTTAGGTGAAGATTACCCTATTGCCTATTTTTGGGATACCGTGTGTCAAAAAGATAACTGGCTTAAAATATTTCATCACTTTGTTTACATAGAAAAGAAAAGCAAAGTTGACTTATATGGAAGATGGACAGAACAACAAAGAGTCATTTTTCCAAGATACCACCAGTTTGATGCCGTAAATAAAATCATTGCTGATGTAAAACAAAATGGCACAGGTTTAAACTACCTATGTGAGCACAGTGCAGGCTCGGGAAAAACATCGACCATTTCATGGATATGCCATTCGCTCATTCGTTTACGACATCATAACGGCGAACCATTTTATAATTCAATTATTGTGGTGACAGACAGAACCGTACTCGATGACCAGTTACAAGAAGCGATTCAGCAATTAGACCATCAAAAAGGATTAATTGCAGCGATTAACCGTAATGACAAAGAGCACTCAGGAAAGTCTAAAAGTAAACAATTAGAAGAAGCACTACTTTCAAATAAACAAATTATTATTGTCACGATTCAAACATTTCCGCATGTAATGGAAGCCATACTCACCAATACCAGTCTAAGTGATCTAAAATACGGTATTGTGATTGACGAAGCACATACATCACAGACAGGTGCAACGGCGTCAAAACTACAAGCAACGCTTGCTTTACAGTCAGGTACTGAAATGGAAAACCTGACCATTGAGGAGTTACTTGAGAAAATTCAGCAATCAAGAGAACAATCTAAAAATATAAGCCACTTTGCATTTACAGCAACGCCAAAACACTCCACAAAAATGCTTTTTGGACGGACTAAAAATAACTTGCCTGCCACAAGCGATAATTTGCCACAATCATTCCACCTATACTCACAACGCCAAGCCATAGAGGAAGGTTTTATCTTAGATGTACTCAAAGGCTATGTGCCCTATAAGACGGCGTTTAAACTTGTTGGAGATGACATAAAAAGCCAAGATCGTGTAGAAGCAAAAACAGCAAAAAAAGCGTTAGCACGTTGGATGACACTCCATGCCACGAATGTGACACAAAAAGTTAAATTTATTATCGAACACTTTCATCATAATGTTGTTCACCTACTCAATGGTCAAGCCAAAGCAATGATTGTGACCAGTTCACGACCTGCGGCGGCACGCTATAAACTCGCATTAGATAAATATATTGATGAGCACCCTGAATATAGCCAATATCGTGTGCTTATTGCCTTCTCAGGGAAAATGACAGGTCATCAGATCAAACATGAAGTTGATGAAACGGTTGGTGGTGGTAAAATATTTAATGTAAGTAATGATGCTGAGTTTACTGAAGCAAATATGAATGTAGACATTCCAAGCTCAGATTTACGTATTACTTTTGACCGACCTGAGTATCGCTTAATGGTGGTTGCCAATAAGTTTCAAACAGGCTTTGACCAACCTAAGCTATGTGCAATGTATTTAGATAAAGTGATTGCCAATGAGGTTGAGGTAGTACAAACTCTTTCTCGCTTAAACCGTACAACGACAGGTAAAGATCAGACGTTTATTATTGATTTTGTGAATGACCCCAAATGGGTTTTGCAGTGCTTTCAAAAGTATGACAACGGTGCTGAAATTTTTGATGTACAAGACCCAAATGCGGTTTACACCATTAAAGATAATATTGAAGCATTGAATCTGATTATTGAGTCTGACTTAGAACAGTTTAAGAAAGCACGATTTGAAACAGCACTGAGTATTGCTAAAGATCAATTTGAAGAACAAAGCCACCCAACACTCTTTAAAGCAACAGATCGCATTGTGAGGTCATTTAATGAAGCACTTAAAAAGCTTCAAAATGAAATGGCGACACAACTAGAAAAAAGTAAACAGGCACAGCAAGACGGAAATAAAGACGGTATTCAAAAAGCTGACTTTGAGATTGAAAAAATAGATATAGAACAACAAAAGCTACTACGTTTTAAAGGTGATTTATCTAAATTTACTCGTATTTACTTTTATGTTGCTCAACTGATTAATTTAGGTGACCCTGAGCTAGAAAACTTTGCTGCATTTGCGAAACTTGTAGCAAAGCGACTTAATGGTATCTCTGCTAAAGAAATTGACCTATCAGGCTTGGTATTAACGGGTTATAGTCTGCAAAAGAAAAACTTTAAAGATGATGAAACCGAAGACACGGAAGCAGAACCACTTCAACCTATTCAAGGTGGTGGCGGTGGTGAAGTCAGCCCTAAAAAAAGAGCCTATTTAAAAGAAATTATCGAACTCATTTCTCAAGCCTTTGGTGATATATCTACTTATGAAGAACAGGCAATATATGTTAATCATTTGGCAACCATATTGCGTAAAAATGAAATTGTCATGGCACAAGTTGAAAACAATAAAGAAGAACTTGCTTTACAAGGTAATCTTCCTTCAGCAACCAAGAAAGCCATCATTCAAGCCTTATCTTCACATAAAGACTTATCTACATTGTTATTAAGAAACGATACTCAATCACTAGAAAGTGTGACGAAAGTACTTTACAAGCTTCTGAGAACAGGCGATGACGTTGATACTAGGCTAATGTAGTCTTATTATGTATATTTGATACCCCTATATTTATAGGGGTATGTAATCTAATAAATTGTTTTAATTCGGGTTGTTTGCAGAAAAAATGATTTACAATAATTTTTTTCATCATGTAATACGTAAGCAGCAGCTCTAAATATTATTTTAACCTTGTTGAATTAGTTGCATTTTAGTTGCAATTATTCTTTTTTAAAATTAAGTATTTGTTTTAATTATAATAGGTTTTTTTAATTACATTCTGTATTGGAAAGTGAATAAAAGGATTTTTCGATAATACATATTGAATTTATTGCTTAACCTTTATGTAAAGTCGATTGCTTTTATTTCATTTAGTCTATATTGTATTTGATATTGAACACCGACAGTGATTCAAAATAAACACGCGTATTTGTTTTAGAAATTGAAAGATTTTAAACAGTATTTTATGGTTACGAAAAATAGCACACTTCTTAAAATGTGCATGAATTGGTATAAATTGGAAAAAATTGTAAATCGCATAGCTATCGCAATAAATGGCGAAGAAATCCATGTAAAGATTATTCCCCATCAAAAACGTCAAAACACTTCTACAGGTTTTATGCAGGTAGAAGTTGGAAAGAAGATTCTCTTAGAATCAGGCCAAGAAATAGACTTGAACTTAGATGGAAAAAGTTTTTACACTGCATTTAATCAAATGTATAGATTAATTTAATTTGCTAATACAGTCTTAAGACTGTATTCTACCCACTAGAATTTGGTTTTTCATTATAATTATTACGCAGTCTTTAATATAAAATTTCTACGTCTAATTTGAGATTTCAATATTCTGGTATTTTTACTAGGAAGAGGACATACACATGTCAAATGTACAAAACGGCGTTGTTAAATGGTTTAATGACACTAAAGGCTTTGGTTTTATTCAAGCAGAAGATGGTCAAGACGTATTTGCTCACTTCAAAAACATTAAATCAGAAGGTTTCAAAAGCTTAACTGAAGGTCAACGCGTACAGTTTACTGTAACTCAAGGCCAAAAAGGTTTACAAGCTGAAGATATCCGTCCGCTTTAATATATTTTAATAAAATATATCGAGTCTATTCGCTGAATGCGAGTAGACTTTTTTTATGATTAAAACAATGGTACTTTATAATTTTATTGAAAAATCAACGTAGCCTGAGAGGCTATTGTAAAAATAATTACGTAGAAAATAAGTACAAATATTACGAATAATGTTGCAAATCCACATATAGCAAAGCACCTTCAGCTAATATATTTATTATAAAATCATAAAAGAGTACATCATGAAATATCAAACCATTGCATTGATTATTGCTTGTAGCTTATCTACAGCAGTTATTGCATCAGCACCAAGAGAAAAGAGCTACTCACTCCAATTCGATGCTAAAAACTATAAAATTGAAGAGTTAGATATTAATGGCCAATCGTTAAAAGTACGTGCTTATACCAATATTGTTTACGTAAAACATCCAGTAGATACGAAGTATGAAGTCATGAATATTTATATCCCAGACGCATATTTTAATCATCAGCAAATCAATGGATTTGATGCTACAAATGCGCCAATTTTCTTCCCAAATGAAGTCGGTGGATACATGCCTGCCGAGCCTGCAACATTGGTTGGGAGAAAAATGGGTGGTCGTAATCCAACAGAGCAAAACAAAGTCGCAGGTATTAGTAGTACACCAAGTACAGCAGCATATGCACTGTACCAAGGCTATGTGGTTGCTTCAGCAGGTGCGCGTGGTCGTACTGCAACAACAGGTAAAGCACCTGCAGCAATTGTTGATTTAAAAGCTGCTGTTCGCTATTTAAAGTACAATGATAAAAATATGCCAGGCGATGCCAATAAGATTATTTCTAATGGTACTAGCGCAGGTGGTGCAATGTCAGCCCTACTTGGTGCAACAGGTGATGCTAAAGATTATATGCCTTATCTGAAAAAGCTTGGTGCAGCCAATACCAGCGATCGTATTTTTGCAGTGTCTGCTTATTGCCCAATTACTAATTTAGATCATGCAGACATGGCTTATGAGTGGCAATTAAATGGTATTCATGACTATAAAAAAATAAATATAAGTATGTTGGACTATAAAGTTGAACGTAAAGAAACAGCCGGTGTGCTGAGTCAAGAGCAAATTCGTGTGTCTAATGATTTAAAAGCTCAATTTCCAAACTATGTAAATCAGCTCAGTTTAGTTTCACCGCAAAAACAGCCATTACATCTGACTCAAGATGGCAGTGGTACATTTAAAGACCTGATTAAGCAATACCTGATTAAATCAGCACAAACTGCAATTGATCAGGGGCAAGATCTATCTCAATACACATGGATTAAAAAAGATGGTCAGCATGTGACAGATTTGAACTACGATGACTATTTGGTATACCTACAACGTATGAAAACACCGCCAGCCTTTGATGCACTTGACATATCATCAGGAGAAAACCAAGAGTTTGGCACAGAAAAAATAGATAAACAGCACTTTACTACCTATGGTTTTCAACATAGTACAGCTCAAGGTACACTTGCTGATCCAAAAATTATTAAAATGATGAACCCTATGCCTTATATTGGGCAAAAAAACGTTCATACCAGTGAATACTGGAGAATTCGTCATGGTGCATATGACAAAGACACTAGTCTTGCGATACCTGTCATTTTAGCAACTAAATTACAAAATACAGGATCAAATGTTGATTTTGCTTTACCTTGGGGGAAACCACACAGTGGTGATTATGATTTAGCAGAATTATTTGCTTGGATTAATAAAATCAGTAGATAAATTTGATGTAATTTGCAAAAGCAGTATGATTTTTTACACAGATCATGCTGTATTTGCATTATGCTCAAAACTTTATAAGTAGAAATGGTTGATCTCATGCGCCAGTTATTTTTATGTGTTGTTGCTGTTCTTTGCCAAAGTGTTTTTGCAGATGTACAAAGCCTTAAACAAAGAATAAGTTTACAATATCCAAAATTGGCTTTGACTGATCTGATGACTACACCTATCGATCATCTTTATAGCGCACGACTTGATGGCCAGGTGGTTTATCTCGATGAAAGTGGCGAGTATTTATTTACAGGTGCTATTTTACGTTTAAAAGATCAAAAAAATATCACACAAGAGCTATTACAAAACAAAGCTTCTAATTTATGGGCTACTTTACCATTGCAAGATGCTATACCAATTGTGAAAGGTACAGGACAACATAAGATCGCGGTGTTTTCAGATCCAAATTGTCCATATTGCCAGCAACTTGAACGTGAATTAAGCAGATTAAATGACGTAACAATCTATATTTTTATGTACCCACTCAGACCACAATCGGAAAAACTGACTAAACAAGTGTGGTGTAGTCCTAACTCATCGTATGCTTGGCAAAAGCTGATGCAACAAGGCATTAACCCTGTCGCATCTTTGAATTGTCAAAATCCTATAGAACGCAACTTAGCATTGGGCCAACGACTTGGTTTTAATGGAACCCCGAGTATTGTTTTTGCCAATGGAGAAAGCAATATAGGGTTCCTTTCAGCAGACCAAATTCAAAGCTTTTGGCGACAACATGGTTTATAGAGATTGGTTAAGTTAACTTTCTTTAGTAAAAAAGTTATATGCAACCAATACTAAAATTGCACCTACGACAGAGGCAACAAAGCCTGCTGATGAGTTTTCACCATAAATATGTAGAAAACGTCCTGCATAGGTTGCAACAAAAGAACCTAAAATACCTAAGCCGGCAGTGACAAAAAATCCCGCTTTGTCTTCACCAGGATACAGTGCGCGTGCAATTAAACCTGCAAAAAAACCAATTAATATTGTTACTATAATGTGCCACATATTTTTAACTCCAAGTTCATTCTTCTAATTATTTTCATATTAGCAAAGTTGTAACTACAGACCGTGCAAATTTTGAGACAGTCTGTATTGTTTTTGTGCCAGAGGTAATTTATAGACCAATTTCACCAATAAATGGTATGTGACGATACTTTTGGTTGTAGTCAAGGCCATAGCCCACAATAAAACGGTCTTCGACTTCAAAACCTAAAAAACGTACATCAAGTTCAATTTCACGGCGTGAAGGCTTACTTACTAAAGTGCACAATTCAATTGAATTTGGGTTGCGAGTTTTGAGCATTTCCATGACTTTACTCAGTGTTCTGCCTGAGTCAATAATGTCTTCAACAACAATCACATCTTTGCCTTCAATATCACCATCTAAATCTTTTAAGATTTTAACATCACGTGTAGATACAGTACTGGTACCACCATAGCTAGATACGGTCATAAAGTCTAATTCATGTGGTTTTTCAATCGCACGACACAGGTCAGCCATAAAAATTACCGAACCACGCAGTAGGCCAATTAAGACAAGCTCTTTGTTGCTGTTGGCATAAAATTGGTTGATTGCTGCACCAAGCTGTTTTACTTTCGCTTGAATGTCATCAGCAGAAATCATCACGTTCATTTGAACAGTCATTGCATAAACCCTATGTACGAATAAAAAAGGTGTTGCCTTGCAACACCTAAACAGTCAACGATAGTTTAAAACAAAATGAATCTTGATGCATCTGTAGATTCAAATTTGCCTATTTATGTCGTAAGACTTGATGAGTAAACCTTTTGACCATTCACGTATGTAGCCACAATATTGCGGTCATCCCCTAAAGTAAACAAAGCAAATAAGTGATCTTCAATTGTACTTGCATGGCTTTGACGCAACTGCTGTAATGGTGTTGCATTTAAATCAATCACAATAAAATCAGCTTCTTTACCTACGTTGAAGTTACCCAAACAATCCTCTAAATCTAAAGATTTTGCTCCACCAAGTGTTGCGTGATAAAACGCCTCAAATGCTGAAAGCGTGTCGCCTTGTAACTGCTGTACTTTATAAGCTTCGCCAAGAGTTTGTAGCTGTGAAAAAGACGTCCCCGCACCGACATCTGTGCCTAAACCAACTTTAACGCCATGTTGCCATGCTTTACGTAATGGAAATAAACCACTACCTAAAAATAAATTGGAAGTAGGACAAAAAGCAATTGCAGAGTCTGTGTCATGCATACATTTCCATTCATCTTCATTTAAATGTACACAATGTGCAAAAACAGAACGTTCACCTGTTAAACCATATTGATGGTATACATCTAAATAGCCCGCATGATGTGGAAATAGTGACTTTACCCACGCAATCTCATCTTTATTTTCACTTAAATGTGTATGCACATACACGCTTGGAAATTCTTGTTTTAATTGACCGGCCAATGACAATTGCGCATCGGTTGATGTTGGTGCAAAACGTGGGGTGATGGCATATAAAGCACGGCCTTTTTCATGCCACTTTTCAATCAGTTGTTTAGACTCTGTATAACTAGATTGTGCTGTATCACATAATGTTTCAGGTGCATGGCGGTCCATCATGACTTTACCTGCAATCAAACGCATATTTTTACTGGCAGCAACTTCAAATAAAGCATCTACAGATTCAGGGTGAACTGTGCAAAAAACCAATGCTGTAGTCGTACCATTTTTAAGTAGTTCATTGACAAAAAATGAGGCAATTTGATCTGCGTACGCTTTGTCTTTAAATTTAATTTCTGTAGGGAATGTATAATTATTCAGCCAGCTGAGTAGTTGTTCACCATAAGCTCCCATCATTTCAGTTTGAGGGAAGTGAATATGTGTATCAATAAAGCCCGGGGTAATCAGTTGGTCGGGGTAATGTGCTACGGCAACGCCATCAAGTAATTTAGGGTCGACATCAGCCCATGCACCAAACCAAACAATTTTTCCTGCGTTAGAGAGTAATAGCCCATCTTCAATATAACGAATGTGTGAAGCAATGTCTTCAGGTTGAGAAGCTGTATGCTGAATATCTAAAAAACGGCCACGAACCGCTTGTGTGTCTGCATTATGCATAGACATAAAAGTAACCTACAATCTAATTTTTTCGCTTGATTGTAGCGTATTTTTTATAAAAAACTTGAATTTAGCTACGTAGACGAAATTTTTAAATTCCAGATGCTACAACGAAGTATATTGCACCACTATTAAGTTTTTTATCATCGCATACTGTTAAACAATTAGAACCCAAATAAATCTAGTATGTTTCACTAAATTATATTTGTTGTGCTGTGTATGTCACATATTAATCTGGTTTTAAATTTTTCTAAAACAATAATAATAAAAGTAAATTTAATGTCTTATCTTTAGGAGGGCAAACTATGCTAACGGAAATACTTCAAGATATTCATACTGTAGCTGATATTTCAGCCTTAAATTCTCTCACGTTAAATGATCAAGATATAGTATTCGTTAAAGATCAACATAGCGGAGGAATCTTTGTTTATAAAGCAAACCTTAATGTATCACCTGATCAAGGACGGATTATTGCTGATACAAACAATCGCATTTTTATTCGATTAGAGCAGACGGCTCTACACCCGACTTGGTATGGCGCTATTGGAGATGGTGTGGCAGATGATACTAGTGCGATCCAGAGTTGGTTTAATCATGGTGGTCGTATATTAGAAGGATCATATAAAGTAACAGATGTTAATTTAATTCTAAATTTAAGAATAACCTCGGGTAATGGCGGTTTATTCTATAAAAATATTCTCTATCCTGCAGGTAATATTGTTAACCAATTTATTCAACTGCCTGTACCTAGTGTATTTCCAACCATTCATGATGCTGTTGAGTGGTTAGACATTAAACGAGTGGTTGGCAGTGGTGGCGTAGATATTCTGATTGCTGATGGTACATACGCAATTAACCACCCAATTCAGCCTAAATGGTTAGATGGACAACTTATTTCAATAAGAGGGAATGAATCGCAACCGAATCGTGTAATTTTGAATTTAGATAATACAAATAATAATGATTGTTTCTTATTTACCTCTGGAGTAGGTATCAGTTGGTTAAATGGATTTCAAATTCAAGGTGTAAATGGCTGGGTTTCACAAGGTGTGTGGAATACACAGTGTTATGGTGCAGGTATTCGGGCAGTGGGTGGCTGTAATGTGAAGTGTGGTATTGCCATAATGATTGATAAGGTTTATTACGGTATTCGCTCGATGCAAGGCTCTACGATTCATGCAAATGTGTCAGAATATGATGGGTCTCAAGGGGGAGGAGTGAAAGTAACTAATGCGGGCGATGTCGCTTTTCATGCATACAATGCGGCATTAGAGTGTATGGGTGCCGAGGCTTATTACACTGGACACACGTCAGAGGGTTTAGGTTTTGGTTTTTGTGCTGAAGCTGGCGGCATGATTATTTGTGAATATGCAAAGGCAGTTGGTAATGAAAAAGCAGGTTTTTATGCATTATCAAATGGCACAACATGGGCACACGGCGTAGATTCAAATAATAATCAATATGGTGTACTGGCTTGGGGTGGCTCTGTAGAGTGTAATAGTTTGGGCAAAGCGATAACGACAATTTATCAAAATAAAAGCCATGGCATTTACGCAACGAAAAGAGGGTTTATTGGCGCAAATGGTGCTTTGGCCAGTGAAAACTCGGGCTGTGGCTTTATTGCAAATACAAGTTCTTTCATTGATATGACAGATACTGTATCTACAAAAAACACCTTACATGGCTATAGTGCTGAAACAAATGCAACCCTCGATGGTGACAATGCTCGAGCAGAAAATAATGTAATTAATGGATTCAATGCACAATCTGGGGCTGTTTTACAGGGGCAAAACCTATCTGCGAATAGCAATCAAGCCAATGGATACTATGCACGTACTGGTGGATGTATGTTTACCATAGGCATGGCAGGAATTAATAATGGTAACTTTTCATCTCCACAACCACAAATAGAAACAGATACATTTAAAATTGAAAATATGGGTAGCTTTATTTCATTATCCCCATAGATGCATTCACCTCGCTGTGAAGCCTATGTGTGTTTAGATTTCATGATCAATATTTTTTATAAATAACTGATGACAGCATCATGCAAGTTGTATTTTGAGTTTTTATATAAAGCGTAAATGATTAAGGCATGTTATTACACATGCCTTAATTGTTGTTTTATTTAAACATTACTTATTTTGAAGTTGTTTGTCATGTCGTAAAGATAATACTGCTGTGACCACTAACACTAAAGCAATAAAGCTCAGTGAAATCCAAATTGGCATGTGGAATACATCAAGCATTAACATCTTAAAGCCAATAAACAATAAAATAATACCTAAACCATAAGGCAAATAGCGCATTTTCTCAGCCGCACCAGAGAGCAAAAAGAACATCGCTCTTAAACCCAAAATTGCCATTAAATTTGCACTAAGTACAATAAATGGATCTTTAGTCACTGCAAATATTGCTGGAATAGAGTCGACTGCAAAAATAACATCTGAAAATTCTACTAAAATTAGTACAATCAACAGCGGTGTAAAAAATAACTTCCCTTGCTCACGTACAGTAAACGCAGAGCCTCTCAGTGTAGATGTAATTGGTACGTGTTTACGCAACCATTTTAGCAATGCCATGTCTTCAATATTTGGGTCATCATCTTGGCCTTTTAAAAACTTAAAGCCGGTGTAAACCAAAAATGCACCAAAAATATATAAAATCCATGAAAATTCTTGAATGAGCCAAGCACCCAAGAAAATAAAGATCGTTCTTAAAATAATTGCACCGAGTACGCCGTATAACAACACACGGCGTTGTAATGCAGGTGGAATGGCAAATGCAGAGAAAATCATGAGCCAAACAAATACATTATCAATTGCTAAAGATTTTTCTAATAAATAGCCAGTGACATATTCAAGCGTTTTTTGATTGGCAATCTCTACGCCCATCGTTTGTTTGAGATAGAGCCATAAGCCACCCGCAAACAACATAGCAACACTGACCCACGCAATACTCCAATACGCAGCTTGCTTTAAAGGGACGGGTTCCTGACTACCATCAACGTGTTCTTTTTGCTTAAAACCTAAAAAATCAACGAGTAACATGACTGTGACGATGCCGAAAAACACCAAGTACAGCCAAATATTGCCGATAGAGTCCATATGATCTCCCCATCTAGCATTGGCCATAAAAAAACCTTGACCAGTTGCCAGATGATAATTGAATCTTCTGTAACAACATGATCAAGGTCTTGCCTACATTACAGAAACGACCGTAATGCTCAGGCACCGACTTTGCAAGCAAAGCGTAATGACGATACCTGACGCCCATGTGTAACACCTAGGCTTGAAGGAGGCTACTCCCCTTGTCAAACGAATTTTGTTTGGATAAATACTACCCAATTTCGAACGATAATGACAGAAGCCATTTCAAAAATCAATCTTTAATCTGCTAAAGCATCCAGTAACTTTTGATGTAAACCGCCAAAGCTACCGTTAGACATAACAACAATTGCATCACCTGCATTTGCATGCTCAGATACATAATCAATAATCTGCGTTAATGACGAACATACTTGTGCATGATTCGTAGACGCTTCAATCACAGCACTTAAATCCCAGTCTAAACCTTCAGGCTGATACCAAACCACTTCATTTGCCAAGCGTGATGCATATGCCAATCCTGCTTTATGGCTTCCCATACGCATGGTATTTGATCGAGGTTCAATAATTGCCCACAGTTTACGCTCACCTAAACGCTTTCGTGCGCCGTCTAATGTGGTTTCAATCGCTGTTGGATGATGTGCAAAGTCATCATAAACCTCTATACCACGTATGGTATCTAACAACTCCATACGGCGCTTCACACCACCAAAACAAGATAAAGCCACACAAGCATCATCAATAGATACACCCACATGCGTAGATGCAGCAATTGTCGCTAAAGCATTGGCAACGCTGTGCTGCCCTGTCATTGTCCATTTGACTTCTGCAACTTTCGTTCCGTGTTCAAAAACATGAAAATGACTGCCATCTTCACATATTAATTCAGCAGATAAATAGACTGTACTATCTTTATGTAATGCTGTTCTTAGTACAGGTGTCCAACAGCCTTGAGCCAATACTTCGTCGATATGATGTTCTGTTATCGGTGCAATAATGCAACCTTGACTTGGAATAGTACGTACCAAATGATGAAACTGTTTTTGAATGGCAGCTAAATCATCAAAAATATCTGCATGGTCAAACTCTAAATTATTTAAAATAGCTGTTTTAGGATGATAGTGAACGAATTTAGAGCGCTTATCAAAAAATGCTGAGTCGTACTCATCGGCCTCAACAACAAAGTATTCACCCCCACCTAAGCGGGCACTTTCTTTAAAACCTAGTGGTACACCACCAATTAAAAAACCTGGATTTAATCCCGCATGTTCGAGTACCCATGCCAACATGGTTGTGGTGGTTGTTTTACCATGTGTTCCTGCAACACCAAGTACGTGCTTGCCTTGTAAAATATGGTCAGCTAAGAACTGTGGGCCCGAAACATATGGCAGCCCTGCATCTAACATATATTCAACCGCATCTATACCACGTTTCATGGCATTACCCACAATTACGAGATCTGGATGTGGTTGTAAATGCGTACGATCGTAACCTTGCATTAATGTAATGTCTGCACGTTCTAACTGTGTCGACATGGGGGGGTAAACATTTAGATCAGAACCAGTGACCTTGTGGCCAAGATCTCGTGCTAACAATGCCAAAGACCCCATAAACGTGCCACAAATACCCAAAATATGCAGATGCATAATGTTCTTACTCCAAATTCTTCCAATAACTATAAAAAAGACACATGTTGACGATCGTACGCCGTGAACTTAATAAACCGTAATGACTAATAATGAATAACGCTACGAATCGATGCACCATCGTGCATTAAATCAAAAGCTTCATTAATTTTTTCCAAAGGCATGGTGTGTGTCACAAAGGGTGCTAAATGAATTTTTCCTTGCATCGCATCTTCGACCATTTGAGGTAATTGAGAGCGACCTTTCACGCCACCAAAAGCAGTCCCTTTCCAAGAGCGACCCGTGACTAACTGAAATGGGCGTGTTGAAATTTCCTGTCCTGAACCTGCAACACCAATAATCACAGATTGTCCCCAACCACGGTGAGCACATTCGAGCGCTGAACGCATCACATTTACATTACCAATACATTCAAATGAATGATCTACGCCCCAATCCGTCATTTCAACAATCACTTCTTGAATGGGTTTGTCAAAATCTTTTGGATTTAAACAATCTGTTGCACCAAACTCTTTTGCTAATTTAAATTTTTCAGGGTTTGTATCTACTACAATAATACGTCCAGCCTTGGCTTGTTTGGCACCTTGTACTACAGCAAGACCAATCCCACCTAAACCAAATACAGCAACACTGTCACCTTCTTGAACCTTTGCTGTATTATGTACAGCTCCAATACCAGTAGTCACACCACAGCCCAACAAACAGACTTGCTCAGGATTTGCTTCAGGATTAATTTTAGCTAATGATACTTCTGCAACAACAGTATATTCACTGAAAGTAGAGCATCCCATATAGTGATAAATTGGTTGGCCTTCATAAGAAAAACGTGTTGTTCCATCTGGCATTACCCCTTTGCCTTGAGTGGCCCGTACGGCTGTACACAAATTGGTTTTTCCAGATAAACAAAATAAACATGTTTTACATTCAGCAGTATATAAAGGAATTACGTGGTCACCTACTGAAACACTGGTGACACCTTCACCGACTTCAACAACAATGCCTGCACCTTCATGCCCTAAAATGGCTGGAAAAACCCCTTCAGGATCATCACCAGATAAGGTAAATGCATCTGTATGACAAACACCGGTGTGTGTGACTTTAACTAATACCTCACCTTTTTTAGGAGGAGCAACGTCAACTTCTACAATTTTTAAAGGTTGTCCTGGTCCAAAAGCAACCGCAGCACGTGACTTCATATAGCACTCCACAAAGCAAACCAAAATACAAAGCAAAAACATACCACACACACCTATTACAAAACATAATAAGTATGAGATCAAACACAAAAAATAACGCACAATAGATAAAGTTGCGTAAAATAGCTCAACCTAATCTTTACACAGTCAAAATGATGAAAAAATATATTTTACTTACAAGCATATTGCTCAGTAGCTCAGCTTTTGCGGGTACGCATGTCAATATCGATACAAATGTAGGCCAAATTAGTATAGAGCTATATGATCAAGAAGCACCAATAACCACCAAAAACTTTCTGAAATATGTCAAAAAAGACTATTACAATGGCACTATATTTCATCGAGTTATTCCTGATTTTATGATTCAGGCTGGTGGTTTTGATCGAAACTTACAACAAAAAGACACAGACCAACCCATTAAAAATGAAGCATCAAATGGCCTAAAAAACATAAGAGGAACCATTGCAATGGCAAGAACCAGTAATCCAAACTCAGCAACAGCACAGTTTTTTATTAATACACAGAGTAATAATGCTTTAGATCAAACCCCTTTTAATGATGGTTACACTGTATTTGGTAAAGTCACACAAGGCATGCAAGTAGTAGATAAAATTTCACATGTGCAAACAACCAGATATGGTATGCAGCAGAACCTACCTATAGAACCAATAATTATTGAAAAAATAACAATAGAGCATATTGTTTTAAATAATCATAAAAATAAATAAGTATTATAAAACAATATCTTATTTATTTTTGTTGCCTTTTTTAGTACAAAAAAAATACGCTTGACAAAATAACCCAGTAAAATGCTTGCGTAATAAAAATATTCACCTATAATGCACATCATTCCAACGCAATATAGATTAAACGAAGCGCTGAAAGTGCTAATTTTTATAGGTATTGTGGCTTACTGATGACGAATCAGTTAGACGATCATTAATAGAATTGAAGAACAACTTGTGTGGATTTTTACTAAGTTTTATCACTGATATGAAATAAA
>NZ_FMYL01000016.1 GCF_900096955.1 Acinetobacter boissieri
AATACAAATTTGAGTGATGACCTGATGATTTATCACTTTGCTGACAAGCTCGTTCAAGCAGTCGCTAAGTACCGTGCACTAGAAACTCAATCACAGAACAAGACAACACCAGCTGACAAGCCAAACACGGCACAGCTTTCTGACAAACAGATTTTTATGTTTGCACAAAAGATTTCTCGTTTGCCTGAGTATGCAGGACAACACGGTCAAGTCGGTGAGAGCTATGAAGACCTAGCTAGTCGTATTGTGGACAAGATGCAAGATGCTAAGGGGCTCGAATCTATGATGCCGTATCTCAAAAAAGTGGGTTACAAGCAAAACGGCGTAGGGGTGTAGCTGTGGATGTTTATCACAAAACTCTTGAGCAAAGTTTAGTTACTCAACAACAAGAAAATGCGAAACAAGCGATTAAGTCTTTAAATGATTTTTGGTCTTTAGGTCAAATTTCAGAGCAAATTAAAACGCCGTATGCAGTCTTGGTAGACCTGATTGTGGGCATGCCAGTTGATGAAATAATACTTAGTGACGTTTTGGAAAAGTTGGGTGTGTGATGAAAGCGAATGAGTTTATTGAAAATCACGGATTGAGCGAAGCACGAAAAGCTTTTGAGCTTTGGGCAGTTAAGGAAGAATTAGATATAACGAGTGTGGATTTTTCTTCAGGCTCAATCAGAGCAACCGATAAACATGGAAACCGAATACAGTTTTGCTACGAAGAGACAGAAACTGCAACAGCTTGGGATGTATGGCAAGAACAGCAAAAGAAAATTGATGTCTTGCAGCAAGAACATGCCGAGCTACTAGCATTCAATGAAAATCTAGACCGTGAACGTAACATGCATCGAGATCAGGCGGGTAAATACCGTAAAAAAGTGGAAATGATAGCTAGTTTGTTTGTCGTACCTGGTGATGACCATGAGCTAACACTTAAAGCCATAAAGGCAATAATTGATACGGTGGGTGAGCAATGAGAGAGGTTACAGAATTTGATCTTCGTAAGGAAGAGT
Organism: Acinetobacter boissieri; assembly: GCF_900096955.1. Taxonomy (GTDB): domain Bacteria; phylum Pseudomonadota; class Gammaproteobacteria; order Pseudomonadales; family Moraxellaceae; genus Acinetobacter; species Acinetobacter boissieri. The sequence goes on from NZ_FMYL01000016.1 coordinate 1,007, forward strand.
TCAAAGATCCAAAAATAAAACCTGATATGTTTGAATTCGATGCAGATGGTGAGCTTGTACGTAAAGACCGTTTTGAAATAGGCATGCGTAAAATATTGGGAATGTTAATTGAGCAAGGTGTGATGAATTCACGTGAGCCTTGGACAGTAGATCAGGTTGTGCAGAACCTGAAGGACCTTATTTCTAAATTGAGTGGTGATATGCATGACTGAATTTAAGGTGGGTGATTTCCTTGTCACAAAAAGACAGTTTGAAAGCAATGAATTATTCAAGGTTGATCGTGTTGGGCGTACTGGTGGAATTTATGACGATAAGTGGAGGCTTTTACATGATGAAAAATTTGAACTTGCTACATCCGAAGAAGTAGAAGCAGGAAGAAGGTTGCCATGAACACAAAATCTAAAGCCATGAGTGAATTCAAATTTGGTAACGCCGTTGTTGTGCCAAACAGTAGAGGGCAATGTATTAAACCCACTCATTTTGAAGAAGATGGCACGTACTGGTTAGTGAATAACGGGATTTGGTACTACTGGCGTGAACTGTGGGGATGGTGTGGCTATATCGGTCAAGTAAATACAGCATTTCTAGCAAGTAAACAGCCACTCAGTCAAATGTATGTGTGAGGGTAATTTAGCATGAAACGAAAAATGAAAAAACGCATCACGCAAATACTCAGACAGCAACGCAATATTGACGCAATGCGGAAAGATACGTGTAGACCAGAGGGTGCTACGCATTTTGATCCAGAGCATGAAGTGTACTACAAACAAGATGGCGAACAGTGGTCCTATTTTGAATACGTTTGGGGCAATTTATGGAAAGAAACAGACGTTAAAGTTGATTTGGTAGAAATAGGGGGGAATTAATGGCAATTAGTAGTTTAAGAATAGATAGTACAGCATGCTTACACTCTTCAAATATAGATGCACGTTTTATGAGTACTAAACAGAAAGCAAAGCACTTTTTAAAAAAGAAACAGAGTTATAAACGCCCTGACTTTGCCAGAATGATTTTAGACTTGCGTAACCTAGGTTGGTCTCATGAGAAGATAGCTTTCGTCCTTGATTTAAGTAGTTCATCTACAGTGAGTGCATGGGCAATTGGTACAAAACCCTTCTATGAGCATGGTGATATGTTTATTGAGTTGTGGAGAGACCAGACACGGTTAGATCGTTTCCCTAGAGAGGGAGAGTGGTGTTATAGATACGATATTGGGCAACTAAAATTACTTTAGTTTTTGAAAATATATTATAATCTTACTTAGTATAGTATGTGAGAATTAAGAATGTCTGAAAGTTTTAAGTATAAGAGACTGGAGATGGGGGCTGTTCTTTTTGTTTCATGGAATGAGTATAATTCACTACTACTTAGAAAGCGGTCTAGTATTGAAAGCTACAGTTTTTGTTTTTATCCATTTCCTAATAAAACTAAATTTTTCCAAAAGCAAAAGCAAAAGCAAATATTTATAGATCCTTTAGTAGAATTTTGCTTATATGCTAGAAATATTTATCCTTGGACTAATTATAGATTTAATGCTTTAGAGAGGATATCTGATTCAAAAAAAATATTTATCAATAACTTAAAATGTAAGGTGGATAATTTTTTTGAGGATAACAGTTTATTCGAAGGCTTAGAGTTAGAGCAGAAAATACCATTTAAGAGTTTTAGGCTTACATCATATATATTACCAATGCTAAGTTTAACATCAGCAGTTTTAGAAGGGACTTTAAGGGAGATTCTAGCTAAATATTTACAGAAAGAAATTGATAAATATGTTTCCGAAGGAAATAAAGAGGGTAGATATGAACATAACAACTATCAAAAAATATTAGTGGCTAAGCAATCATTTATAGAATCTCATAGTTCAATCAATAATCTTATGGCTGAATATTCCATACTATTTGGAACAAAACCTGCAGAGCTTATACCTAAAAATTTAATAAAAATTATTGAATCTATGTCTACCTTAAGGAATTTTGTAACTCATGGCACAAGTATGGTTACGACAAACATTGAGGTTCAGGAAAATCTTTATTTTAAGAGCTGGAATAAAAAGGTTAAGGATTTACAGGAAATTTTAAAAAAATACTTTGGTTCAGAAGATATATTTTTAAATTTATCTGATTATAGGTTGCCAGAATTTTATATGACTTGTTCATTGCGATATTTGGACTATATTGTTGAATCAATTAAGAACTATGATGACTCAATCATTGAAGCCTTAAAAAATATAAAAATGCTTGATGAAATGACAAAGTATAATTATAGAAGTAAGTACAATTTTAATCCTGATTTTATAGAATGGTTTGAATAAATAATCAATCAATCTAACCCTATCTCATGGCTGACTAGTTTCCACTAATTGGTGCACAGTAACTGAATTGTAGGGCTAATAAGGCTAAATAAGTTTGAGGATTATGGAGCTGCAAAGAAATTTCTTGAAAAAATGGAGAGTATGAAAACGTAATATATGCTTTTATCTAAAACTCAAAAACAAATAAGCAAAAACACCCAACAAACTTAACTAAGTTTGGATCTAAATTAGCCTTCATGCATACACAATGAGGGCTTTTTTATGTCAGAACACATCAAGATATCAAGTGATCTAATCAAACATATGGTGGCTCTATGACACGGAGCCGGGCAGATTGGTTAGCACATTTACGTACACGAAAAAATCATTTTGGTACTAATCACGACTTAGATTCAATATTGAAAAAACCATCAAAATCCAAAAAGGCGGAAGGCGTTAAAGTTATACCAAAACTCAGGTTAAACTATACTACTGAACAGTTAGGGCCAGATACTCACTATATATCGGAGTACGGCCATATTATTGTTGGTAAAAAACATATTGCTGTAAAAATGCCTTATGGACTAAGTGCAAATGAAATTTGGAGAGCCACGATAGACAAAAAAACAGAAATGCAGCGTAATTCATTATCTTTACCTGCTCGTAACTACAAAAAATCCGTCAGTAATATATATACAGACTTTATTGAAAAAATTGGGTTAGAGAAAATCACAACAGCCTGTGAAGTCAGAATCATTGCTCAACCCCCTTTGAAACCTAGAAACTACACCGCACAAAGCTATCCACGTTTTGATATAGATAACTACCCTAAGTTGATCATAGATGCGCTCAAGGGCATTTTGTTTACTGATGATAAGTTATTTATATCAGAACAAATCATACTTGCAGAGCCAATCCCTGATGGCTGTGTATGGGTATCTTGTATCTTTAAAAACACAGAACAATCGGATTGGTTAAAACGCCGTGTAAATTTTCAATGGCTTGCTGGCGATATAACGTGAGGTGTTAAATGTATTCTTTAGAAGAAAGTAAAAGCATAGAGAAAAAACAACCACACGTAGATCGGAAAGTGCTCATTGGTCGTAGATTAGCTAAGGCACGTATCTTGGTCAAATTATCACAAGCAGAAGTGATGAGCCGTGTTTTTTCAGTCTCTACCAGTACAAAAAGAGCGAATCGAATTTCAGAAATTGAAAATGGCCATAAAATTCCCGATGCTGAGATTTTACAAAAGTTATGCTTGCTATACGGCGTTTCTGCAGATTGGGTGCTTGGGTTTACTATAGAACCTGAGTTTGACAATAACTCATCAAGAGTAGGTCTTTTACTCAACGGCGTACATGAAATTACAGCAACGATGGTTCAGCAAATCAGCCAAACAGTTGCACAGGTGAGTGCAAACTATATTGGGCAATTGCCTAAGTCATGTTATTTGGAGCTATTAGACAGAGCAAAAATATTAATCGCTCATCACCAAGGCGAAATTACCGATGATATAGCGAATCTTATGGCATGTGTACGCGAGTGTGAGGTTTTACTTGCTAGAGAGCAACAGGGGCATTACAAACAACTCGATCATATGGCTGAGCGTGATACCAAGGCTTGGCAAGAAATATTAATGCTAGATGTTTTGCAGGTTGAGCAAAAAAGAAAAATACTGCCACCGACTTTGAGAAACCTAGACTTGTTTAGTGGTGGTTTTAATGAGCGTTAAAGCCACAGGGTACCCAGATGAAGTCTGGGCATTCTTACGTTTGGCATGGGAAAATACGCCTAAAATCACTTGGGCGGCCCTGGCTCAAAAAGCTCAAGATGAATTAGGTATTGATGTACCTAGTTCATCAGTGATTTGTCGCCGTTCAAAGGCTGAAAATTGGCAAAAAACTGTCAAAAAAGCAGTTAAGAAATCGAATAAATCTATATCTCATCAGACTGTCAAAAAAACCATAAAATCTGTGTCAAAAAAGCAGGGTAGTCGTGTCAAAAATGACACTAATACTGCAGAAAGTGAAAGTACTGAAAACGACATAGAAAATCATGAAAAATCAGATACTCAGTATGTCAAAAATGATGTCAAATTAGTAAAATTTGACAGTCAAAATGAGCAAGCAAGAGAAAAATATAAACACTCAGAGTTGACGGCGTTAAAAGTCGTCAAAAAGACCAGGAATAACCTTGCTAAGCTCAGTGATTTTGCACGAGATACTTTGGACAGTTTGACTCATGTTCGTGATGAGTTACAGAACATGGATCTTAAAACTGCAACAGATGATGAATTACAGGCCATTAAGTTTAAGATGGGCATTACCTCTCAAATGATTGAGCAAAACTTAAAGCAAAGTATTACTTTGAGCAATCTTGCTAAATCAGAAGCGATGTTTTGGGGCCTAGAATTTGATGAGCTAAAAGATAAGCAAGAGCAACAGGCTAGACGTACAGCGGTAATGAATGCATCTAACGATAAATTGGAACAGGCTAAGTTAGAGATGGAGCGAACCAAAAAAGCACAGTTCCTAAAACAGCTTGAGATTATAGAAATGGCGCGTGACATCGAGCAAAGTGGTGGAGATGTTTAATGTCTAGCACTTGGCTTGAATTTAATGAGTATGGAACTTACTTACTCAGTTTGTCTACTAAGTCTAATAAATCAGATGCATGCAGGTCATTATCTATACATGGGGAAACATTATTTTTAATTGTTGTACCAAGTTCTAATGGTCTTTCAATATAGGCGGTTCTTAATCCACAAGATCTGGCCGCAGCTAAATCACTATGATGTGCTGCAACCATTAAAATTTCGTTAGGTTTTACATCTAATAGTTCTGCTACACCCAGATATGTTTTTGGTGAGGGTTTATAAGCGTAAAAATTCTCTGCTGAAAATATATAATCCCAAGGGAGGTTTGAATATTTAGCAAGGTCAACGAGTAATCTAATATTTCCATTAGATAGCGTACAAATAATGTATTTATCTTTTAATTTGTTTAGCCCCTGTACCGTATCAGCCCAAGGACATAATCGGTGCCATATTAAATTTAAATCACTTTTTTGTTTCTCAGATAGATGCAAAATATTATATTTTATAAGTAATTCTTCGAGTATCAATCGATGTATTACGTCAACAGAAACACAATTCATTTCTCCCGTAAGTGTTTTATCCATAGCTGGTCTATACCCAGCTCTCCAATCTAGAGCAAACTGATTCGCATCAACCTGTATTTTCATTCTATTTAGTTCTGCAACAATAGATGAATGCCAATCAACGACCGTCCCAAAAATATCAAAAGCCAGTACTTTTATGTTATTTAAATTTTTCATCATAATTCCTATAAATAATTGTTATCCGTATAGTTAGTCTTTGCTAAATTATCATTTGGAACAAGCCCAAAATTACGCCGTGTGTTGCCTTAGTCTAGAGTAATAGTTCATAGAGCAACAGTAATGGCAGATACAATTTTAGTTTACGATGGGCAAGGTTTTTTAGTAGGTGAAAAACTTGCAGAAAAAACCACGGCGCTGGATGATCATGTTCAAGAAATACTGAAGATATTAAAAAATGAAGCAATCCGACAGATCGATGAATATAGAATATCTAACTATCAACGCTCAATTTACGAAGCAACTCAGACTCAAAATTTTACTGAAATCGTCAAACAATTAAAAAATATAAGTGATAACAAAAGTACATCATCACAAGTCCATCGTGATCAAAATAGCACACTCCCAAATCATGACCAATCTCGTGAAACAGTAGGTACACGGCGTACAGAGGATCCAGTAGATCGTATAAATGAACCACCTAAGACAGGCGAGGAAAATCAAGATCGTAAACGTGATAGCCAAGGTCGATTTATTGGTGGAAAAGCAGAGCAAGTCTCCAACTTTAGCCAACTTATTGGTCGTTTAGGTCAGGCTGTCAATGGTATTGGTCATGCACCTGGTGGCATTGATCCAAGTTTAGACGCAATTAATGAGTTGAGTACAGTCGTTTCTCCCGTAAAACGCATGGTTGGCTTTATGTTTAAGCCACTGTCAGGCTTTGCCAAAATGCGTAAACGATCTGAACCTTTACCAAAAGAAGAAACAGAGCATAATCGTAAGCAGATACGAGTACTTAATAAAATCGCTGATGCCATACAAAAATCTAAATCAAATGGGCTATTGAGTAGCATACTTGGTAGTCGAGTTGGAGGAGGGTTGTTTGGTTTACTTGGTAAAGGCGGGAAAGGGTTAGGTAAGTTATTAAAATTGGGTAAAGGGATTCCTTTTCTGGGTACTGCACTGACAGCATTATCTTTCTCAGATTGGAAAACACAGTCTACAGCAGAAAAAGGCAGTACAGTAGGTAGCGCCGTGGGTGGTGTCGCAGGTGCTGCATTAGGTTCGGTACTTGGCCCAGTAGGTACAGTCGCCGGTGGTGTTATTGGTTCATGGGCTGGAGACAAGCTTGGTGGTATTGTTGCGCCATATGTCAGCAGTTGGACTGATGATCTGAAAAAAGCAGATATACCTAAAAAAATGATGGATAAATGGTATGGCCTAGTTGAGAAATTAGGACAAGCCTTTACAGTTGGTAAAGAGGTTGCATCGCTATTTGTGCCACAGGCTGTTAAAAATGGCTATAACTACTTAACAGGTAATTCAGCAGATACGAATAAGATTGTCTCTACGGGTGGTAATTATGACAACCCTGTAAGCGTAGGTAGTACAGGCGAAAAAGGCGTAAAGCGTATTATTGTTGCAAAAAATGGCGCTTCAAATACCTTGGAGCTAAATGATGGTTCTATTGTTAAACGCACAGGTGCACGGAATTGGAGAAATAACAATCCTGGTAATATTATGGGGGGTAAGTTTGCAAAATCACAAGGAGCGATCGGTTCCGATGGTCGCTTTGCGATTTTCCCAGATTATGAGACAGGACGTAAAGCCAAGAAAAAACTATTGTTTGATACAGATAGTTATAAAAACTTAGACTTAATGGGTGCGATTCATAGATATGCACCACCGAAAGAAAATGATACTGCTCGATATCAGCGAAATGCGTTAAAAGCAGTCGGTGGCCAAAATAAACGTATGTCTGACTATACAGAAGATGAGCGTATAAAATTATTAAATGCGATACAAAAAGAAGAGGGTTTTAGTGCTGGTATTACTACAGTCTTGAAAGAATCAGCAACTCTAAGCCCGCTACTTAAATCATCATTAAAACAAACGACAGATAATCCATCACTAGCAAAAACAATTTTTGGTACAAATACAGTGCAGCCACTGGCTAAAATGATTATGCCGAATACCCAACAAGCTAATGGGTTAAATACATCAACATCTACCAATAATATACCGCGTATTGTTGCTGCTAAACAGCCGAACAATACGCCTGATCCACAGAAAGTATTGGTGGTAAATCAGTCTAATGATAGTATCAATCAAAATATAAGCGATAGAGCACTTGCTCACGCAATTACTGGGGGGTTAGGAAAAAAATGAAAAAATTAGTTATGTTATGTGGTTTATCTTTAATAGGGATCCACGCAACATTTGCTTATACACCACAATTGGTGTTACTTGGTCAGTCAAATATTGGAAAATATTATTTAGATAATAATTCAATTAAAACGATCAGTAGTACTAAAAAACAAGTCGTTATTTACGAAAAGTTTAGTCGGCCAGTGACTTTTGATAGAGATGAGCCGTATCAATCAGATATTAAATATCATGTTTTTGATTGTAGAACCGCAGAAGTGGCGAGCTATCGGGGTGAGTACTATAAAGGTCTCACTTCTAATACAGAGTCTATTGGTCAGTTTAATCATGCAAGATACATAAATGGCGATACGGGAGATGTTGGTTTTAGCTATAAAGCCTTAGAGTTCTTATCTATAGATGACTTAAAACGACAGGGTGTAGATACGATTGATATTACGCCGTACTACCTTGAAGCATTTAAATTTGTGTGTAAATGAGATAGATAACTTTAGGTCGGGGAGGATGTCAAACTTTACACCTACACCTACACCTACACCTACATCTTGAGCATAGCTGGTTGTCTCATTCCAAAAATGGAACACCCGTAAAACACTATAATAAAACCCATCAAAATAGCCTTAATTGAAATGATTAAGGCTATTTTTTATGGCATCTTCACAAAAAGGTAGAAAAACCAAGCCATTAAAGTACAACTTGCACGATCGATGTCGAAGTTATACAGGAATAGATCGCTCAAATGTAGACTTCATGAGCATGATCAATCTGATTAACCATCAAGCAACACAAGAAATGGTCGAGTCTGGGCAAATGCTTGGCTTTTATGGTCATCAAGTCCGACAGCGTTTTGGTATGACACCACCTGAGTCAGTACCTATTGATGGCAAAATGGTGTATTTAGAGCCGGCATTTAAAACCATAGCCCTAACAGCAGATAGAGATGGGAATGTAACGCATCAAGCCGAGTTTTTAAATAATGATAGTGGTGAATTTGCACGGCGTCAGTATCTTGCCAAAGTGGGTGGGTTTAGCACAGCTGTGAATTATAAACGCTGTAATACCCAACTGATTCCAAGTGGTTTTTTTGGTTTTGATTATGTCACTCAACCTAACTACACCAGTAATGTGGGTGATGGCCAGTTATTTGATGGTTTATATATACCAGAAAGACTCGATAGCCAAGAATTTGCATGTTTTGATAGTGCAACTGCGATAGAAACATTAGATGCATCACAACGTACAATCGCACAACTACTTGAACAGCAAATCGTATCGCAGTTTGACAGCGTACATAGTCAAATGGCTTTGAGCCAATATAACGATGCGGCTAATACAGAAATTCACCATCTACATCATTTACTTCAAAAACAAACCCGAAAACAAGACCTGCAAGCACGGCGTACTCAAGAACGGGCATTAAATATGGTTGCTGACGTCCGTTCTTTTGATAGCGTGCTCAGTGAAGCAGAAGAGTACATGTTGCAAATGGAAGAGATGCAGCGTTCACAAGATGATGATGAACAACCACCACATCGTAAGGGCTTCTTTGGTTTTAAGGGGTGGTAAACATGGATATACCGTACAACCCAATCAAAGCCATACAAGATGCATGGGTCAAAATATTACTTGATTTTAGGGCCTGGTATTTTCCTGAAACCAAACAAACCCAAGAGTGGAAGTTTAGAGCCGTTAATCAAGCGATACGTTCATGTCAATCACGTTTGATTGATGATGCTGAAGCCATGCTTGTTGCATTTCGAAAAAACATCAATACACCTGAACAAAAGCAAGGGGAAACGGCAGCAATGCCGGTGTTACTTACAGCGATTGCCGCCGTGGATATGCCACCTGACATTGGGCAGTTATTGGGCGTTCCTTACAGTATTGATGTCATGATTGATGACCAGATTGCCAAAATGCGTGTTAATCCAACCACTGTACGAGCACAAATCGCATTTTTTGCCACCAATCCACATGATGCGCGGTCTATTGCAAGCCAGTTTTGTACCTACCTTAATGATGATGCCAAGCGAAAAATAGATGTGTCATTTCAAGTAGGAAAGCAGACGTCTAAGCCATTTAAATTTGTTGTATTTGACAACAGTCTTATGCCAAGTGCTATTCCAAGCGAAGCAGTCAATCTCAGTGTATTTACGGTTGACGTGCACTTATCTGGCTTTGTACCACAAGTCTTTGGGCTAGGCTTAAGTGGTGAGCACTGTGTTAATCATGGATTTGATGCGCAAGGCATACCGATCTGCGCCGTTGATGATGACTCAGATAAGGTTGTGATCCAAGCCGATCAATTTGATGTCAGACACAGTCGAGTGAAAGCAGACCGTGAAACAGGAAGTATTACCGTAGAAACAATAAAGGATAGAAAATAATGGCAGATTTAGCAGATATGGCAAATGATTTTCAAGAGTCGATATTAAGTCAAACGTTAAACCAGCGTGTGGTGTTTAGTGATGAATCAGAACATGAATGTTTAGCATGTGGTGATGAAATCCCAAAGCAACGATTAAAGCTCGGTGGCGTGAAATACTGCATTGAGTGTCAATCTGAAATAGAGCGTAAAGCACGATGAATATGATTATAGCGTGCTTTGATGCTATTGCCTCATCAAATCAAATGCCAAAAAAACTTGAGGATAATATTGCTCGTGGTCGTGCAGCGATGCGTACAGTGTTAAAAACACGTCAAGATTTTCAGCATGCGATGTATCGACATGATTTAGGTTGGATTGATTTTGTATGGGGTGATGTGGGGATAGTTCGCCCGAATGGTAAAACCAAAGGGGGTAAAGGCATTGCTCATATTATTGAAGCTCGTATGCGTAAAGATGCATATTCAAAGATGGGGGCACATGCGTTGTTATATCGCCTCGTGACGACGATTGCGAGGGGTAAAGTATTGAGGTCTTTTGAACATAAACTATCTAAACAGACTGTGCTGGAATATCAAGGCTATGAAGTGACCTTGGTTAAAACGACGGATAACGAATGGTTGTTATCGGGTTGGAAAGTATTTGATTAAAAGAGGATTAGGTCGTTGGTGTTGATAGTTACACTGATGGGATTTCTACCACTATGCACAATATGCCTACACCTCGACGTCATACTGTGGGAGCAACGACCTTATGACTGATTGTATATAAATGCAGCATAAGGTTCAAGAGGGCCGTTGATGTAGATAGTTACACTCATGGGATTTCTACCACTACGCACAATATGCCTACACCTCGACGTCATACTGTGGGAGCAAAGGCCCTGCTTTTCTAGCCTAACCCAAGCAAAAGGATTGTCAAGTGAATGATATTGTCAGAATAGATGCCAGAGTAGTTGGCTTTTCGCCTGAACCTAAGCGGATTTTAAGTGTCTGTTTTAGAGAAACCGGGGAAATATTGGTACAAAAGGAAGTCGCCTTTTCATCTAACGCCGTTGAAAAACAATACCAAGCCAATACTATTGTGGTCACGGATGCCCCTGAGCTGATTGCAGACTGGCAAATGTCTTTCGATGCAAAAACACACTTAGACCAAGTCATCTCTATGTACCAATTGCGTATGCGTTCACGGCGTGTGGAAATTGAAAATGCTTTAAGACGATATGATCCAAGTAATATCTTGCAAATTAGAAAAATAGATAAAAACGGAATACAGCAAGAATTTGACTCAAGTGCATTGGACAATGGTCATTTAGCGGTGTTGCTGAGTGTGTGGGCCAGTAGTGAAATTGCATTGAATTATAGCTGTATTACGCCTGATACACACATGGATATAGACACCACACTTTTACCAAGAAGTTTTTAATCTATGGCCCTACAACCCTTAAAAGAAATCCCTGAGTGGTGGGAGCTATGTACCAAGTATCGTTATGATATATACGCTTTTGCAGTTGAAGCACTTGGCATTAAGCCCACATGGCAACAAGAATTATTATTTAGATCGATTGCTTTTGATGGTAGTCGAACCAGTGTTGCATCTGGTCATGGCTGTTTTGGCATTGATACTCCAATTATGTTGAGTACGGGTGATGTTAAACCAGTACAAGATATTACTGTGGGTGATCGACTCATGGGTGATGATGGGCAAAGCTATCGTAATGTTTTGGAGTTACGCCGTGGTTCTGAACAGATGTATCGGTTTACTTATGCTGATGGTTCAAGTCATATCTTTAACGAAAGCCATATATTGTGTTTGGTAGCAACAAATACAAAAGGTCGAAGAAAAACAGGGGATCGTGTGACTGTAACTGTTCGTGATTGGTTGCAATGGGGAGCAGATAAAAAACGGTGTCATGCAATATATCGTTCAAAAATCACTACGTATGAAACACAGCTAACAACATTACCGATTGACCCGTACATTTTGGGAGTATGGCTTGGTGATGGTTCATCATATTCAACACGACTATATAGTGAAGATAAGGAAGTTATAGATGCTTGGAAAAAATATGCTGATGACATTGGGTGTTTGTGTGTTGAACATAATTCTAGCAGTTGTGGTAATGCTAGTTGTTTTGCTATATCTAAAGGTAAACTATTAAAAAATCCATTTTTAAATCAGTTGAAGACATTAAAGCTATTGAATAATAAACATATTCCAGCATGTTATATGACTGCAAGTATTGAAGATAGACTGAGTCTATTAGCTGGGTTGATTGATACTGATGGAAGTCTTGATGGGTGTAGTTATGACTTTATTCAGAAGAATAAAATACTTGCGGAACAGGTATTATTTTTGGCTCGGTCTGTTGGGTGCCATGCTACACTAAAAAAAGTGATTAAAACATGCGGAAATAATGGCGTTAAAGGGACTTATTTTAGGCTTACGATTGGTCGAAATATTGATATTATTCCTGTCAGAATTGAGCGTAAAAAACGTCCTAATCTTTCACACCAACGTAGAAATTTACACTTTTCAATTAAAGCTGTTGAATCCTTAGGTGTAGGGCACTATTACGGCTTTGTATTAGATGGAAATAGTCAATTTTTAGGTGGTGACTTTACTGTTTTGCATAATACGGGCAAGACGGCGTCGGCAGGAATTGTGGCCTTGTGGCATTTATTATTCTTTGATGAGTCGATCATGATGTTTACTGCACCACAAATTGGGCAGTTAAAAAAACAAGTTTGGAAAGAAATTAGTATTAACTTAGAACGCCTAAGAAATGGCAGTTTGGCATGGCTTGCCGAGTATGTTGGCTATCAATCCGAAATGGTTTACATCAAGGGTTATAAAGAAAAATGGTATGTTTTTGCGAAAACAGCGCCCAAACATCAACCCACAAATATTGCCGGTAACCACGGCGACAATTATATGGTTTGGGGTGATGAAGCCTGTGGTATATCTGATGAAGTCTGGGACGTGGTATTAGGGGCATTGACACACCAAGATAACAGAGCCGTGATGACTTCACAGCCTGCAAAGAGTTCGGGTATGTTTTACGATACCCATCATCGCTTAAGCCATCGAGTAGGCGGTGCCTGGGTATCCTTGGTATTCAACGGTGAAGAATCACCTATTGTGAGTATGGCCTCTATTCGTGAGCAATTACTCAAGTATGGTAGCCGTGATGATCCGCAATACCAAATCCGTGTTTTAGGTCGCTTCCCAGATCGGTTAGATGAATTTTTGGTGTCGATGCGTCAAGCTGAAGATGCTTATGTTGGTTCATGTATTTTCGATGATAAAGAGCATAGAGATTATGGATATGTCATCACTGTTGATGTGGGCGGTGGTGTTGGTCGTGATGATTCTGTGATTGCTGTATCTAAAGTATGGGGTGAGGCACAGTGGGGAGATCGTGCACGCCGTGTTGAGGTGATCGATATCCCATTATGTAAAAATAAAGATGATATCGACGAACTATACGGCGTCATTACTCATCTATTGGATTGTTATTCCAATGCCACACTGGTCGTTGATGATAATGGTGCAGGTAAAGGCCTAGGACAAAAGCTCAAAAATAATGGCTATCACTACACGCCCGTCTATTGGGGCGGTGCATGTTTCAATAATGAAAATCGAAAACAGTATTTTAATAAGCGTGCACAAGCGTATGTTTGTTTTTCTCGTGCAGTCGCTCAAGGGCGTTTTAAACTGAAAGTGAAGAAGTTTGCTACCAAATTTAAAGATCAAATCATTCATATCCCATACTCATTTGATGATCAAAGTCGTTACAAGATCATGAGTAAAGATGAAATGCGTAAACAGGGCATTAAATCACCCGATTTAGGTGATGCATTCGCTTTCTTATTTTTAGAAAATGTGCATTATGCAGAAGCTTATGAAAGTACACATCATGTGACTGAAGAACAGCAAGAAGAACAGGCGAAAGAAGGTCGATTCTCACGGCTTAGAGAGGCAGGTAAAGCCCTATAATTGGAACACCATCAAAAACCAATCAGGGTCTGTTATACGCTATCTGTATTACGTGCTTTGAGTCTTTTTAGAATGTCATTACAGTTTTATATTACCAGTGCCGGCAAGGATGCAGCACTGAATGCAGATCTTTTGAGTGTCAATATACAGCTTACAAAAATTGTAGTAGGGGTTGGCAAGTATGATGCATCTCAGACCGCAAAAACACTCACGGCGTTACAACAGCCTTTGGCCTCTTTTCCTCTCAATGGTGGTTCTGTCAATCAGGCGACTTTGCGTTTGATTGCGAGTATTGACTCAACGATTACATCTGACATTTTTGAAATTGGTTTAATGACAGATACCGGAGTGCTTTTTGCAGTGGCATCACAGCAGAATGATCCTATTTTAAAGTTAGTTTCAGGTATTACCACAGTATTGACGCTAGGTATTGTATTAAGTGATTTAGAAAAAAGTCATGTTCAGGTTAGTGTAGATGCCAATAGCCCAATGGCTGTCACCCTAATGAACCAGCATCTTGCACATGGTAATCCACACCCACAATATGCACTTATTTCAGCATTAAATGTGCTTATAGATGCTTATGCATTAGATACTGATCTTTCACAAGCAGTAGATTATTTATCTGGGTTACTTACTCAGCATAAAAGTGCAAAAAACCCGCATCCTCAGTACTTACTTGCCAGTACGTTCGGAGTTAATCTACCCATGACTGCCAGTGTAGATACAAAAATTGTAGATACCAATCGTGTATATGGTTGGGATGGTATAGGAGGTGATACCAACTTTGCTGTCGGCGGCGTGCGTTGGTGGAATAGCAAATCAGGTACATTTACATTTAAGCCATGGCGCTCATACGGTCAATTCTTACTGTATTTCGACTTTCAGCCTCAAGGAAGCGGTAATGTTTACGTGAAAACCTTCAGTCAAGATGGCACACTTATCAGTGAGAATAAAGTGAGAACATACAATGCTGCAGGCTACGATCTTAAAGAAACGCCATTAAAGTATGTGTTTGAATTGCCTCAAGGGGGATATGCTGAGATTGCCTATGATCTATCTGTGTGGAATAAGAGTTATGGCGATGGAAGTGGCTCAATTTATGTGAATGATCGACCAAAGAGTTTTTCACCCGTGGGTTATACATCAACAGTAGACTCTTCAAATCAAAGCGGTATTGAAAACCAAGAACAAGTTGAAGGTTATTCAATCTATCCAGCGTATCAATGGTTTTACTATAGCGATAGTTTAAAAAACTATGTGCAGCTTAGCGATTTATCTACTTTTGATAAACCTGTGAAAAATGTACCGCATTATCATCGTGATCATATCGCGGATCAGAAAAATAAAGAATTGTGGGCTGTGGTTGAAGTGGCAAGACAAACAATAGCCTTACCAAGTAGTGATTACACGGCAGTGAGTACTCAAGTGGTACGAGCAGCCACGGACAGTAGCGGTGATGTGGTGCTTGGTATTCCATTCGAAATGCGAACTGTTGCAACGCCGAATAATGAAACATTGGTGTATAGCGTGGCGTATTACGCAACTGAAGTCACAAAAACAACAAAAGATAGCAGTTTCCCAGAAAATAGCTTAACAGGAAAACGCAGTATTTATGTGAATCGGACAGCGTCATGATCAATGCGTATCGTAATGCGATAAGAGCCCATATAGAGCAAGTAAAAGCCAGAAACCAGCGTCATCGACTGCTTATATGGGATATTCAGCTTGATGAAGCGAAAGACCCAACCTTATTGAGTTTTCGAGCGTATGGCTCTCGTGATTATGTTGATGTGGTGATGGTGGCAAGTGGTGTGAGTGGAATTTGGGAGCAATTACCACTCAAACGAATTGCTTTACCGTTGCTTGTTGATATTCAAGCCTTGAAAAATACCTATTTAGGGGGCTGAGATGGCAGGATTTTCACCTGATGATCTACAACAGATCCATAAACAGCTGAATCAACGTGTTGAGAAAGGCAGTATAGCCCGAGAAGCAAACCGTATATTTAGATCCAATGATAAGCAACGCCAACAATCGGGCATAGAGGATCATCGAAATGCTACTGCAGTCTTTTTACGTCCTCAAGATATCGAAAAAGGTGTGCAGTATGATATTGAGAAGGTATTTAAAACAACGTTAGGTGGTGAATTACGCCGTTTGAATCAGCAAGATTTAATTGCCTTTCAAAAGAACATTGAGCTATTGCAAGACCACTATGTTAAAGGCATTACTGCAAAGCAAATCATTAATCTGGCATTACCGATTGATATTGAACGAGCCAATACACAAATCTTGATGGCTATTCCTGTGCGTCAAAAGGCAGGTATGGTTCATTTTCTTACCAATGCAAGTAAAGACAGTGATGTCAAAGAGCATCATGTCAATGTGGTGTTTTCTAATTACCGAAACTTAATGCTTTCACCAAAACCTATGACTGAACAGGATGTGAAGCGACACTTGAATTACGGTAAATTGAAATTTGAGTGTGATTGTGGCCGTCATACGTATTGGTATCAATACATGGCCAGTATTGGCGGTTATGGTTGTGGAAGGATAGAAGAAGGTTACCCAAAGATCCGTAATCCTGAGCTTTCAGGTGTTGCATGCAAGCATGTGTTACGTGTGATGCGATATATTTTGAGTCCACTGGGTATGAATTACCTGGTGAAACAATTACGAAAAGACCGAAGTCAGCAAGCCAATATAAAGCGTAATGAAAGCAGTAAAGCCTTGAGTCGGGGGTTAGAGCAACAGGTACAAGCATTTGAAAAGAACACGAATACACAGATTGTGAAGAATGAGCGTAAGGCGATTCAAGAGCTTGCACGGCGTTCACAGCGTGTAGCACAAGATCGACAAAAAGAGATTGCACGAAGCCATCGCCAAAACATGAGACGTATTGCTAAAGAACAAGGCCAGCAAGCGGCTGAAAAATTAGTGAAACAACAGCAGATACAAGATGTACAAAAGCTACAGCAGTTGTTACGGCTTGGCTTGATCGATCAGGCTCAATTTAACCGATTTAAACAAGGACTTTAGGCATGCTTAATACTGCAGTCAACCGTGTGGCTGGTGGTCGTCGACTTGCCACACGACGTATCGTGATGAATACCTTGGCCACTGTACCAAGCCAGATATGGCGTAAGCATGTGGAGTATTCAAACGCTCAAGATGAAGCCACCCCAAACAGTGCATTGTCTTTTGAGGCACTGGCAGTATCGGCACAAGATGAACCCAATTATCGTTATGAGCATTTGGGGTATGCTTATGTTCTCATAGATCACTTTAATGGTGGTTATGTTCATAAGAACCAAAGTTTTATCAATCCGAGTGACTTAAGCATTACTGCACAAATTGAGCCTTATGATGAAAATTTAGTGACTCAACTTGAGCAGATATCCAATATTCCTGATGTGGTATTGAAAGAGGGTGATTTGTTGGGGTTGATGATTTACCAAGATTTTATGCTCTGGTTTGAAATTGTTGGTCAGACCGGGCAAACCATGATGGCAGATTTTGGAATGAAGTACATTTTGAATCGCCGTGACGATTTACAATTTGAACCAATTACAAGTGAGAAATGAATATGGCTTATTTAGTCTTTAATGCAAGAAATAAGAAACAAGGTGATATAGAAGTGGTGTCAGAATGTGCATCCTATACTGCCAACTATCAAGTGATTGGCAATGGCGAAGTGGAGTTTAGTGGGTCAAATGTACCGCTAGATTTGCTTGATCCGAATGATGATGCACATTGGATACCAATTTTAACCCTAAAAGCTGATGTGCCTGATACTGAGCCATTTAGACAACATACATGGAATAGTTTGCGTTATAAGGTATTGAGTGGGGAAAGGATAGGTGTTTTTGTGGCAGTGGGGGTGGGGAGTTAGTTTGATTCAACATTTAACGAGTGAGTAAGGATACACAAGTATTTAGGCTGATTGGTTGTATAAAGTTTCAATATTCTTAGCATATAGAATAAATAGTTGTAGACTGCAAAATACAATTAAAATACACTTTGCATCAACTTAAATACACAAAGTGCATTATGTATCACACTATAGACACCCTGCTCGAAAAACTCGGTATTGGGGCGAAAAATCGTGCTATACACATA
>NZ_FMYL01000017.1 GCF_900096955.1 Acinetobacter boissieri
GGGTGCATATGAGTACTTTCTGGATCGAAACAATAACTTGGTTCAAGTGGTCTATCCGAATGGTGAAAGACTCAAATATGCTTATCAAGGTAAACTCCCTCACCAACTGACTTCAAAATGGCGACTCGATTCAAATCGCCAGCAATGGCAACTCGAAACCCGATGGAGTTATGATCAGTGGAACCGTGCCATTGTCAGTGAACAGGCAGACCATGTTAATTATGTGAAAATTGATTTTGATGCCAAGATTACGCCTGCAACACAGGTGAGTATGGCCACAAAAAATTATATTTATAAAAACACGCTGACCAATAGTCTTGGTATAAAAACAACCTATCAATATGAAATAGATGGAACACAATTTAGGTTACTAGAGGTTAAAGGTGCAGGATGTTCAAGCTGTGGGGAAGTGAATAAACGTTATCGATACACAAAAGAAGGATGGATCAGTGAAATTTCTCAACTCGCTGATGATGGAAATATATTATCAACGGTTCTTATATCATATGATTCACTTGGGCAAATAAAATCGAAAACACTTACAGGTGAAAATATAGATTCACAAACGATTTATTATGAATATCAAAATGGAAAAATGATTCATGAATACCGAAAAAGTATTTATGAAGGGCATAAATACCATAAATATTATAAATATGATTCAAACGGTCAGTTACTATCGATGAATGAATATGGCTTTAGTGTACAAGGAGAGCCTATTCAAAAAACTGTACGATATGGCTATGATCAAAAAGGAAGAGTTCTTTTTGAAGATCGTCAACCTGTAGACAAATTTTATAATAAAAATAATATTACGATTTATCATTATAATGATAAAAATTGGATCTCTGCATGGGAGAATCCTTTCCTACATCAAAAAACAACCATAAACTATGATGATTTAGGACGAGTAATACAGTATACAAAGTATGATGATGTAAATACTGTAAAAGAAATTACAAGATTAAGCTATTCACAGAGTACTCAAATCAGTGAAATAGAACTTGAGCTACCTTCTAAACAAGAAAAGTATTTACTGAAATATAAATATAACTCATTGGGGCAACTCATGGGTCGATATGATAAAAATAACAATATTATTCAAGAATATAGTTATGATAATGCTGGACGTATTATTGGTGATGTGAATGCTAAAAATGGCCTGAGTATCTACTCACTTAACACAGAAAATCAATATAAAAGTATTCAAACGTTGAGCCCACAAGGTGATTATAAACAAATAGGATACATGTATGATGAATTTGGACGTCTCATACGTGTAGCAGACTCCCTAAAGGGAGATATTTTAGATATGCAGTATATAGGACAACAAAAAATTGTGACCAACCAAGTCAGTGGTCTGTCCTATATATTTGGCTATGATGGCTTAAATCAACTCATATCGCAGTGGCGTATACCTATGGTTGGTAAAGGGTTATTATCGCCAGATTTAACAATACTTTCAAATACATATAAGCAAAGAAGTATTCGCCTAGATGATGGTACGATAACAAAACAAGACCTAGATGATTTTGGACGAGTCAATATTGAAAGGTCAACGATACAAGGTGATACACAATACCGATATACACAAAGAGATCAGACCTTAGAAATAAAAAAAGGGGAACAACGTACCCAGTTTGAATATGATGAATTGGGAAGGTTAATCAGAAAGAAACTACTTATAGGAGATCAAACATTTGATGACATTAAATATGTCTATGCAAAGGCACAGCTCATTTGTATTGAAAGTAAATATCAGCGTCAAGAGTTTGAATATGACACACATGCAAGAATGACATTGAGCAGAACATGGCTGGATCAATTAAAACAGCCTATCATTACTCGTTATGAATATGATAAAGATGGTCACCCTAAAACATTAAGCTTGGCAGATGGTACTGAAATTTCAACAGATCATCATCGTTTAACATATAAGCTACCACATCATTTCTTTAGTAAGACATTGATTGAGAAAAATCAAACTCAAGATAATCAAACCTATTATGTATTTGGTAATAAAGTTCATCTAGATTTTCTATATAGTGCACGTAGTGAATGGAAAGGCTTAAACTATCATTTAAATAATGAAGATCTACTTAGCCAAACATGGGATTTTGACTATCTACATCGTATACGTAGTGTTATGACACAAGGAATTTTAAAAGATACTAGACAATATTTATATGATGAAAATAATCATGTCATTTTAAATGCAAATATGGATAACAGTTTACGTGAAGCTTTTTTCTATGATTCCTTGGGGAACCGATTAATCAGTGAAGATTTTGTCAAAAAACAGCGGCAGGCCAATAAATACAAAGATGGATATTTAACAGCCAAACAGCTAGATAACATTGAGTACAATCATATTGGTGAAGCAATAAGCTATCCAATGCAACAAGGTAATCTTCATTTTGAGTATAAGCATGGATTACTAAGTCGTGTCTGGCATAACAAGCAGTTGGTTGCCAATTACTTTTATAACCACCTCGGTCAAAGGGTAAAAAAATGTGTCTACGAATCAGTCAAAGATGGGCTGTGTACATACTATTACTATCATGCAAATCAACTTGCGGCTGAACTTAATCAATCAGGCAATATCACCAAGCAATATATTTATACAGGGCAACGTCTACTTGCAGTCATGGATTATATTCATCCTACAGCACTAGCCAATACCGAACGCTTAAATGTATTTGAACGACTTATTCATTCAGATGAGGTCAATGTTTTATATGCTGTTAATGATTATATGGGGCGACCAAGATTACTCACCAATGATCAAGGACAAGTGGTTTGGAAAGATAAAAGTCCAGATCTTTTTGGTGCAGCTGAAATTGAATCTCAAAACATTGAACTCAATCTACGTTTTATTGGTCAATATTTTGATGGAGAAACGGGGCTATATTACAACGGTTATCGCTATTATGACCCAACCACTGGACGCTATATCAGTCCTGACCCTTTGGGACTCAAGGGCGGTGAAAACCAATATGGTTATGTGAATCAACAACCGAATCAATTTTTTGATCCGCAAGGGTTACTCCTATTTGCATTTGATGGTACAGGGAATACAGATAACAATCCTGCTGATCGTCATTTTTTGAATAGTGCGGGCGATGACAACCGTGAGTCTAATGTCGTACGCTTTAGAAATGCGTATGATGGCTCTGTAGATCAAAAAAGTACTGGAATTGATATTGCACATACTCAATGGGCCGGCCAAAATAAGACATTCTCTCAGAATGTTACGGGCAATCATTTTGAGGGTTTTTATATTTCTGGAGCAGGTACAACAGATCAATATACAGGTCTTAAATCAATATATAATGACTTAGATGCAGGTATTGGAGAAACACTACCTCAGCGTGTCAACCAGATGCTTATATATTTTTCACAATATATGCAAAAAGTGGTCGAACACCAAAATATTACCAAAGACAAAAATGGCTACAAAGAGATTTCAATACCTATCGATGTCGTAGGATTTAGTCGAGGTGCTGCAAGTGCAAGAATGTTTGCAAGTAAACTCGATTACTTACTTAAACAAGACTATAAATATGGTGGAGATCCAGTTCTCGCAGGTAGTCTGACTAAGTATTGGGGACAGTTGAATAAAGAGAAGCTTAAATGTTTAGGGATAAATATTAATTATAATTTTTTAGGCATTTGGGATACAGTTCCATCATTGGGCATCAACATTGAAAATGACGTTCGAGAAAGCAATGACATACATGCTTCTATTTCTGTCAGTGATAAATTTGCTTACGTAGCACATGCTGTAGCAGTCAATGAACATCGAGAAAACTTCATGGCACGATCTATTTACACCAGTATTGCCGATGCGAAGGCGAATGATACCTCAAAATATAATATTGAAAATAAAGCCAAAAACCATCAACAAGTTAAAATTGAACGTGGCTTTATGGGAGCACACTCAGACATTGGTGGTGGTTATTCAGAAGGTGACTTAAATAAAGTACCTTTAATGTGGATGATTGATCAAGCAAAAAATGTTGG
The DNA here is from genome assembly GCF_900096955.1 of Acinetobacter boissieri. Taxonomy (GTDB): domain Bacteria; phylum Pseudomonadota; class Gammaproteobacteria; order Pseudomonadales; family Moraxellaceae; genus Acinetobacter; species Acinetobacter boissieri. The sequence continues at coordinate 4,024 of NZ_FMYL01000017.1, forward strand.
CGTAAAATTCAACCAAGGTGTCATTGATAACAAAAAGTACAATAAAGTGATGGATCCTGTTGTACATGACAGTGTTGGAGATATTAAAGCAGGTCTAGGACGGTCACCTGGTCTAGCTCTTATGCAACCGGGTCGTGAGTTTCGTTGGTCTGGGGCAAGTAATGATGGCGATGCAAAAAATAATAACCAACACAATACCTTTGCGCATTTAGGCTTAAACTGGAAAGATACCTTGCAGTTTCAGGCAAAAGGCAAATCTAAATTTGAGAAAGGCCAAGAGCTCGAACAAGCGTACCAAAAAGCATGGGGTCGTTGCCATAAGTTTGGTGTGGTCTGTGATGAACTTAGACAACTACAAGAACTAAAATCTTTAGGGCTCAACCCTGAAACAGGCAAACCGTATACCGATGAAAAGTCTGATCCAAGAACGGTACTTTATCGAACTGATAATAAATCTAATGAAAAAATACAAATCAAAAGTTATTTGGATTGGATTAATAATCACTATGGCACAACACTCACCTATCAAGGAAAATAAAATGAAGCAAAATATTAAATGGGCAGTACTCATAGCTATGGCATTCTCTCAGGTAAGTTGTGCCGATATGACATCATCTAATATGGAAATAGGAATAGATAATAATTTATATCCAAATTTAGCAGCCATTCGGGCCATTTCCAATAGCCATCCAGATTGTATGCGTTTAAATAAGGAAGAAAAGCAATACTATCAACCGCATAACTTTCCCTTGACCAGTCGTTTTTGTTTTGACGAGAATTATTTTCCAGAAACCATGGTACTTGAATATGCCAAATGGAAAACCGATGAGCAATATGAGAAAGAGTTGAATATTGTCTATCCGGCAAGGCTACCAGATTATGATGTCACAGAATATCGAAATCAGATGGCTACTATTAATAAAAAAATAGATGATGACATTGACAAACTTCCTGCCTCTGCATGGCATAAGGTAATCATTCATCCCAAAGAAATGCTTCAAGAAGCAAAGAAACAACAGCGCTTAAAAGGTAAAGGTTATTTACCTTCAGGAACTGAGCTCTTAATTACCATTGAAATTCAAAAAGATGGTTCAGCGATTGTAAAGACCAATTATCACTGGTTTTCTGCTGTAGGCTCAATGACAGATTGGGCTCGTTAGTCCGTTACCATAAATTGGGGTGATTGTAATGAGCTCAAAAAGTTACAAGTACTGAAATATCTAGGGCCGAACTCTGACGGCACGCCTTTGATCCTAAACAGAACAGGTAAACCTAACTTTTTAATTTTCGTACAACAAAGCTTATAAAACTAGATTACACAAAATCTCTTATAGGCTCAAATTAATTTTTGAATGAAAATATGATTATCATCTAGCATCACTTAAATAGTTGCTCCACCACTGCATCATTTCAGTCCGTTGAGTTAAATAGTCGGCATGATTATAGCTAGCACGAGTACGATTCGTATCAATATGTGAAAGTTGTGCCTCAATCCAATTATCTTGAAACAAACCTGAGTCATTCAAAATAGTACTAAAAGTAGAACGTAAGCCATGAGAAGATAATTGGTCTTTACCATAGCCCATTTTACGTATAGCCGTATTTAATGTATTAAAATGAATTGGTTGGTTATGTTTGCGCGGGCTAGAAAAAACATATTTTTCACCAAACGACCATTGCAGAGCATCTTTTAAAATCTCTAAAGCCTGATCTGATAGTGGAACTAAAAAGTCTGGAATATCATGGCATAAAAGAACCTTTCGCCTAAACTGTTTAATATGTAATGCTGGAATTCTCCAAATTTTACGATCTAAATCAAAATGATGTGGCTCAGCTAAAAGTAACTCAGCACCTCGTACACCTGTGTGCAATTTAAACATCAGTGCTTTTTTTATAATTGGATGAGTCGCCAATTTTTGTAGTTTTTTCATAAAATGAAATATATCATTGGACTTTAAATAGGGATAGTTTTTCTTTATTTTGTTGTTAATGGTAATTTTATTTAAACCATGTGCAATATTGTATTCACAATAACCCATCGCCACAGCATAGTCGTAAATTTGGTTCAGATAGCTACAAGCTTTTTTAACAGGTTCTTTTACTTGACGTTCCTCTATTTTTTTTATCACACACACCAAGTCGTAACGTTTAATATCTTGAAAAGTCATATTGTTAAGGTCAGGATAAATATCATGCTGTAAACATTTTCCTGCTAACTCGAATACACCACATCGAGGTGAATCACTAAATGAGCTTTTAAGCTTAAATTGCAACCACTCCTCTCCTACTTTACTAAAAGTCATTATTTTGGAATGATGAGTTTGTTCAAAACAGAAATTGTTATCTTTAAAATCGTCTCTTATTTGGCGTGCCTTTTTCAAAGATAGATCTGGATAATTTCCTAGCTGAATCCGACGACGTTTTTTTGTATTTAGATCCGTGTAACGATAACACCAAGACTTTCTTCCATTTGGATCAATTTTTAAACTGAGTCCATCCTCGTCAGATAAAAAACAAGTTTTTTCTTTGCACTGAGCTTGACGAACTTTAATTTCAGTAAGACTCATAAATTTTTATAAAACCTATTAGGAGACTAATTAAATTAATTATATCAAAATAGGAAGATTTTTATATGATGCGTATGTTACGCATCACATAAAGTTTTAAGATTTTGTTTTATAAAAATATTATTCAAAATAATTATTTTATAGTAACCACTTTAGGTACCATAATTTTCGCTATTGATTTTATATATCATGGAACACTTTAATTATTTTTATGGTATATCGATGTTAATAGCCTAAATCTGAAACATTCTGAGATTTAGTTTTTTGAGGTTCAGGTAATAGATATATGTGAACAGCTATCAAAATTCTAGATACATATAACAATCTTTTGATGTGCCTTTTCATAATCTAATGGAGAACGTTGTCCATTGGAACCATGTCTTCGTTTTGGATTATAAAACATCTCAATATTTTCAAAGATATCTTCTCACTCACCTGTTCTAGTTGCATAGATCTCTTGTTAATTCGCTCCTGTTTTAACAGCTAAAAAAGCTTTCTATAATAGCATTGTTGGCAGTATTCTCTATACCTCTCACTACTTTTAAGATTATGATGCATTAGAAACATCTGCCATTCATGACTAGTATATTGGCCATCTTAATATTGGTTGTGAGTTCGAGAACAATCTTTAGTTGCTTAGAAGTTTCCATAGCTCGCTTGGATTGTATCTATTTTCTAGTTTAAAAAGATGCTTTTAAATATTAATAAAGAAATTATCTAATGAAGCTTTTCCTACAATTTCATTCATTAAAATTTCATTAGGCTTTACATCTAATAATTTTGCTACACCTAGGTATGTTTTTGGTGAGGGTTTATAAGCATGAAAATTTTCTGCTGAAAAAATGTAGTCCCAAGGTAAATTAGAAAATTTAGACATTTCAATAAGTAATCGAATATTTCCATTGGATAGCGTACATATAATATATTTCTCTTTTAATTTATTTAGCCCTTGGATTGTATCATCCCAAGGGCGCAGTCGGTGCCATATTAAATTTAAGTCACTTTTTTCCTTTTCAGATAGATGTAAAACATTATATTTGATGAGTAATTCTTCAAGTATCAAACGATGTATCTTATCAATAGAAACCCAATTTATTTCGCCTGTAAGTATTTTATCTAGAGCTGGTCTATACCCAGCTCTCCAATCTAAAGCAAATTGATTAGCATCTACTTGCATTTCCATTCTATTTAGCTCTGCAACAATAGACGAAGCCAATCAAAAACCGTTCCAAAAATATCAAAAGCTAAAACTTTTACATCATTTAAATTATTCATAATAGGTTCCTATTAATTAATCTGAATTGTGGGTCACACTTCTACTTTTAACTGACCGAATAAGTGTAATTTATAAATCATTATTAGACCTCTTGCGGAAGTTAAGGCAATCAGGTTGACTCTAAAGCCAAAGCATTTGCATCTATTGCAGTAGCATTCAAATAAAACTCTAAATCACTTTAACTATCTGATCCTAGACAGAATTATGGAGATTCGATCCCTCTAAAGATTTTAAATAGTTTTGTTCAAAAGCCTCAGGGCTTAACCAACCATTTGCAGAATGTCGTCTAATCCGATTGTAGTAAATTTCAATATAATCAAACAAGACTGAATTGGCCTCTTTTCTTGTAGAAAATACACTGTCATTTACAACATGCCCTTTGAGTGTATGAAAGAAGCTTTCCGTAACGGCATTATCCCAACAGTTCCCCCGACGTGACATACTTTGAATACAATTGTTGGTTAATAGCTGTGCCCTAAAATCACGGCTACAGTACTGACTGCCTTGGTCAGAATGTACCATTAGGTTTTTAGGATAGCCTTGACGTGCAAGTGCGTAGTTAAATGCGTCACAGACCAATTGACGGTCTATTCGTGTACTGGTTTGCCAACCCACAATGCGCCGACTAAATAAGTCCAACATCACGCATAAATACAGCCAACCTTCTTTTGTACGAATGTACGTAATGTCAGTCGTCCAGACTTTATTTGGTTTAAACACTGTGAATTGAAGGTTTAACAAGTTTGGTGCTGTCGGTAACCATCCGTTGTATGCTTGTATTTACGGGCTGTTTTGCTACGCAGCCTAAGCCGACTTAACATTCGACCTACAGTACGCTCACTCATACTGTAGCCTAAATCGTGCATATCATGGACAAGAGATGGTGCACCTAACCTTGCATGGTGTTGCCAATAAACTGCCTTGAGATCATCATATTCTTGCCTTAACGTATGTTCTCTTTTACGCCAAGCGTAATAACCTGAAGGGCTGACTGCTAAACATTGGCAAGCAATTGCGAGGGTGATACCCTTTGTTCTCATGCTATGAATTGGCGTGTACTTTTCTTGGCTTGGCTTGATCTGTGAGAAAGTACACATGTACTTTTTTTAGGATGTCATTTGCCTCTCTGAGCTGTTTGACTTCTTTTTCTAAATCTCGTATTCGCTGTTGTTCTGATGATAATAGTCGCTTGCTTTAATTTTCAGGGTTTGCTGTACGAATCCATTTATCTAATGTTGAATAACCAACACCAAGTTTTACCGCAACTGATGCTAATAGTTCGTGTGAGTTTGCAAGTGCATAATCGATTGCTTGCTGCTTAAATTCCTGACTAAAACGTTTAGCCATAAGATGGTACTCCAAAGTTAATTTTACGTTAGCTTTAGAGGGACTTTTTGTCCACTTTTTTGTCTAGGATCAGTATCAAGCGATCATCAAAGGGAGAACCAGGTGCTTTATTTTGTGTAATAACACTAGAAACTCCTGCCCACTCATACAGTAGGTTATCCAATAAGCTGCATTTGTTGGACATCGAACTCGTATGTACTAGCTCCTCAACTAATTGTGTCAAATGTCCTGTTGAATCACTTGCCATTGCCTGATGTAAACTCTGCATATTGCCAATATGCTGTAGATCTGGCAGTTCCTTTATTCGGTTAGATACTTGTATATCTAGTGACTCATCTAAAGGATGAAGCGTATCAGTTCTAAACCAAACATCATCGATTGTACCAGTCTCACCATTGGCCCAAGTAAATGAACTGGTTTCTTTATGTGCATTGCCAAATTCATCAATCGACATGCTCACATCAAAATTACTGCGAATACTGGTTATACCTATTTCCGACAAAGAACGTAATTCTCCTTAGTCTACTTTCCCATTGTGATTGATGTCCTGCCATACTTGTAACTTGCTATAGATATCATCTTGACCATCATGATTCAAGTCATAGTCTGCAAGAGCATCAAAGCCATTATCTGCGATTTCTCCAGATTGGAGTTGGGTATAATTTCCAAAAAGTTCATTGCCAGTATCAATTTTTCCATCTACATTTTTATCAAGGACAAGTAGCCCGTCTTCTGTATCGACCCAAGCGGTTTTTTCTTTATTACCTTGGCTAACCAGATTAAAGTAAATGCTGTCGTCAATTAGAGAGGTTGTTCCAACATGACGACCATCGTGATTTAAATCTAAGATTAATGGGCTCGTTACTTCTTCTGCTGCGATAAAGAGTTGGCTAAAAGTAGGTAAATCAAAACTCAATCCATGACCGAAAAGATTATTTGTTTGTTGGTTAAACCAATTGGCAATCTCTTGGGTCATTGATATGTTTGGATGTTGTTGGAAGTAGTCGTATAGCTTGAATGCAAGTTCACCAATCACTTTTCCGCCTTGATACGCGCCATAAGCTGTGAGACCTGCAAGTGCAATTTGACCAAGTACTGGAATGCCTAATAGTCCAGCAACAGCAGGAATAACCTCCATACCTGCGACAACAATTGCCGTACCCACCACTAGCTCTGTACCCGATTGTTTGGCCTGTGCGCTAAATTTAGACCAATCACCGGTATCAATGCCTTGAACCAATCCATCGAACGTATCATTGATGAAAGTTGCTCCAATGAGCAATCCACCGACCTTGCCACCAATGGCACGATCATTGAGATATTCAACGACTTTTCCTACTGTTGTTCCATCTACAGAGACATTACGCAGTTTATCGACAAAGGCTTCAAAATCACGGTAATGTGACTCATCCATGGTGAGTGTGCCATCAGCACTGACATATCTTTCATAATTGCTATGTGTTTGTTGATAACCGGTAAAAGCTTTTGCACCTGATGTACCTTCGGCAATTGGTTTAGTATTACTGTTCCCCCATTTGCTTTCTGAAGTCGTTTTTTCAGTCCCTTCAGTTGGTAGCATTTTTTTCAGTTCAACAGGTTCAGAAGGTGCATCAGTGACTAAACCTTTATTATACAGTTCAGCATTGATTGCATGGTCAAAAGTATATTGACTCATACCGGTGGTTTTACTTTTTTCCCAATCTTTCACCATTTCATCGATAGCGATATCAAAATTGCCATTTTTTTTCATATCAAGGAAGGCATCAGCAAACTCTTGTTTGAAAAGTTGTCTAGCCTTGGAGTTATCACCTTTTTCAATATCAGATGTAGAGCCAGTACCATCTTTTTTATAAATGATCGGATCTTTAAGAAGTTCAGGGTGTTTTATATTGGTTTCACTATATTGACTGAGTCTTTGCTCGGCTAATGTATAGCGATCAGAGGGGGGGATAATTTTTCCGAACTAGGGGCATTTTTAATAATTTCTTCATTACTAATTGCATTTTGATTAAGATAATCTGTCACACGCTGTTGAGCATTTTCTGCATAAATATCAACAGTACCGTCCATGAACATTTTTTGAGTGTGGCTTGTAAGTCAATGACTGCAAGGCGTTGCAGTTCAGGAGGTAGCATTACCTCGCCATTAAAAATTCGGTTTAAGGATTTTTCTACGGCACGATTATACCCATTATGTCCGAAACCCTTATGCCATGTGCCAGCAGTTTCAATATTTCGAAGTTCAGCGGTTTGATTTTGCAATATTCTAAATAGATCAGCCGATGCTTGAGTGGTAAACATGGCAATACGGTTATTTGCAGATTGGAGTTGATTTACACCGTCTAGAATTCTTATTAGATCTTCGCCAAAGCTTTCATTATTAAAAACTTCGGTGGGTAAAATATGATGAATCTGAAACTCAGCATTAAAGGTTTTTGGCGTGTTTGTCATCTGTATGGTCTCTATTTATTATTGTTTATGAACAAGTTTGGTTGCACAAATATGGAAGTTGGCTAAAAAACCGGCCCGCTCTAACGCGTGTTTGAGGCGATCTGACATGAATAAAGAATCTTCTAAAGCAGGATCATGCCATAGGTCTAAATCACAGTTTGATGCCTCAGCCGAGAGTGCGATGGCATTATCAAATTCGTCTCCATAAGGTAAAGCATAAATGTTATGTCCATCCTTCAAGACATCTCGATCTTTGATACGACCTTCACAAAACTCAGGCATAAGAAAAGAGCGCCAGTCGGCAATATTCATCACATAATAGGTTTCGTCATTCACTGGTTGATTAGTAGCAGCATCATATAGAGGGACAGGAAAGAATTGAATCTGCTCCCCTAAATTAAATTGCTCTAACAGTGCTTTACAGACATCGGTGACGACTAAGCTATCATTTGTCTGAAAAAAACCAGGGAAGGTTGGATGAATTTTGGGGCTGAGCTTATAGCCATACAGGGCTGTGGGGGCATTTTCTAAAGGAATAGGATAAAAACCTAAAAGTTTATCGTTAAATGGAATCATCTGACGACGAATCTCACCTAAACGAGGTGGTTCTTTGCCACGAATAGGCCGTTCCAAAAACTCTTTTTCAAGAGTAAACTCTTCTAAGTAGTCAAAAACTCCTTTAAAACTAGTACCAAAGGCTCTTCGTGTAGATTGCGCTTTCATTGAATAGATCGGGCTAAACCAAACAGGAGATGACATCGAATATTCCATTGTTTTATCAAGAATATTGATTTTAATTAAAATAAATTGAAATTGTTAGGGCGAGAAGTCGCTACTTGTCGTGGTTTACTTGTATTTTTAAAATTTGAATACTTGATTGAAAGTTTTAATCTCTATCATTTTAAGATTTATGGATCAATTTAGTTGCACAAATATGGAAATTGGCTAAAAATCCTGCGTTCTCTAAAGCTTGTTTCAAACGATTTGACATGAATAAAGAGTCCTCTAAAGCAGGATCATGCCATAGGTCTAAATCACAGTTTGATGCTTCAGATGACAGTGCGATGGCATTATCAAATTCTTCACCCACACCTAAAGCATAGATGTGATATCCATTTTTAATAACATCTCTGTCTTTTATCCGACCTTCACAAAACTCAGGCATAAGAAAAGAGCGCCAGTCGGCAATACTCATCACATAGTAGGTTTCATGATTAACCAATTCATTTTTTTCTAGGTCATACAGGGGTAAGGGGAAAAACTGAATATGTTCACCTAAATTAAACTGCATCAGAAGATCAAGGCATTCTTGGGTGACCACTAAACTGTCCAAGGTTTTGAAAAAACCAGGCAGAAATTGATGAAGATCTTTTCTAAGCCCTTCGCCATACATCATCGTGGGTGCATTTTCTTTAGGAATAGGTTGAAAATCTAAATAATTATTTTTGAATGCAATCCTTGCATCTAAAATTTGCATATAACGTTGTTGCTGTGCATCTGTTCTCGGATATGTTTCTTCAATTTTTTTATACTCGGGGTAATCTACGATGTCTTTAAAACTTGTACCGAACCATTTTTTAGTTTCTTGCGCTTTGGATGAGTAAATAGGGCTAAACCAAACAGGAGATAACATTAGGTATTCCATTTATTTTTAATAAAATGGATTTTAATTAAAATAAATTGCAATTGTTAGGGCGTGTCCTCATTTGATGAATGATATTTAAACACCTAAAATAAGCACTCATTTATCTATATTCCTATATTTATCAATGGCACGTACTCTTCTCACAGATGATATTTGGCAACAAATTCAAGAAACCATGAGATTTTATTGTTGCTACTGTTCAAAAAACAGTAGAAATATTATGGAAGCTATTTTGTGGAAACTCCGTACAGGTGCGACATGGCGGGATATTCCAGAAGAGTTTTGTCCTTGGAAAACAGCTTATAACCGTTTTAATCGTTGGGCAACAAAGGGATTATGGGATAAGTTTTTTTTAAATTACGAGGCAGTCTGGATCAAGAATGGGTATTCATTGACGGAAGCTACATACGCGTGCATCAGCATGCAAGCGGAGCTCGGCATGGTTTCAAAAGAGCAATTGGAAAATCTCGTGGTGGACCAACAACAAAGATTCATCTTGCAACCGACGCGAATGGATTACCGATTGATTTTAAAATCACTGGAGGTGAAATCCACGACAGTCAAGTTGCAGAACAACTTATAGATCTAATTCACTCTGCTGATTATTTGATTGCAGATAAAGGATATGATACTTAGCAGATCAGAGTATCTGCTAGAAATCGAAAGATGATTCCTATTATTCCTTTAATATCTAATAGTAAGAAATCAAATCCTGATTTTGATAAGCTAGCACGTAATTATCAGTCTATGCTTTATATCACCTGTTTGTTCATTTGGTGTAAAGCCAAATGAGGGCACGCCCTAATATGACATATCAATCTAGCTTAAAATATCAATTTTTTTACAGCTTTTTGGCCTAAATCTGCGTGTAGATTTAGGCTAGAGTTTTAACTACTAAAACTATTCAAATCCAGGATGAGCCCATCTCTCACTATCATGCCAGTTGATAATGTCTATTGTTGGATCAGCTTCCAAAAATTCTTGATCATCATCTAAAGCATCTTCACTTAAAAAATAAAGTTGGTTATTTAAATCATTTAAAAATACTGAAACTAAATCTGTTATAGATTTTGCGACCAAAAATCCAACATCATAATCAAAATCTACAAAAATAATTTGTCCTACTGTTCCTAACTCTGTTGGATCCAAATCTAGGTACAAGCCAGTTCTACTTCCATCATGACTAAATTTGATCCATTTATTATTAAATGCATTATCCTTTTTAACTTGTGGGTCTGTATGTTCCAAAGGTGCTTTTTCATCTTCAAATCCTGAACGCTGGATTTTTATATTTTCCAATGATAATAACTCCATACCTTGGAATAAACTACCCATATTATCTTCATCATTCATACCATTGTGCCAATAATATAAATCCTTAAAGTCTTGAGGTAAGTTAAACCCTAAATAACCTTCAAAATTCTTTAATTGTTTTGCTGTTACAGGAAAATTTAAAGATAGTTCAAAAATTTTTGGTGCATGATCTTGTAGCCAAGTATCAATTTTTCTTAAGTTTTTATTCATCATTTCATTTCACATCAAAGGTTTGGAAGTCGAATTTTAGTTTCTTCTTTTCTAATTTCATCACTTGTAAAGGAAATTGTTATACCTATTGAATAAGCATAAGTACATAGGACTGAATTATCAGAAGCTTCATAGGCAATAAAGTATCCATTATCTAAACGTTCAGCCCATTGGAAATTCTTTTTATATTTATTATATAAATAGTTCATTATTTTTTCGATTTTAGATTCAGTTTCCACTTCCACATTATAGGCAACACAGTGTAGCTTTCCATTCCACTCTTGTAATGATAAATTCCCAATTGGTGTTTTGACATTATACCAATTAGATTCTTTTACAAAATTGACAGAAGGATTATTTTTGACTAAATCAAAGTTAGCTTTGATATGTGAAAAATCACAACCGATATCAAAAACAAAATCTTCAAGAGAAAGATAAACATTAATTAACTCTTTTAAATCATAAAAGAAGTCCTTTTGGTGTTTTATTTTACTCTTACAATCATCTAGGAGGTAATCGAAATATTCAGAATTAATATACACTGCCAAAGCATGACTATGTGAAAAGTAATCTATAGTTGGTTCATAAGTTTCTACCAACAATTTGTTTAAAATAGTTAAAGAAATTTTAGACTTTTTATAATTAGTTAATTCCAATTTATTTATTTGAAATGAATTAATATAGTGCTGAAATTCCTTTTCATCTTCCATAAATGAAATATCTAAAACAATTTCACTACAGTTATCTTTTAATAACTGCTCATTATTCCACTCTTGTATTCCTGAAAAATCAATTTGATTAGTTCTATACAAAAGAGATAAATAAAAGAATTCTGCATTTGGTCTATTCATAAGATTAACTTTCTTCACTAAAAAAATAATTTACGATCACGCTCTTCTGTTAAATACTCATTTAATTCAGACAGTATTTTTTCTTTATTAACCTTATTTTACATTTTCTTTAATAGATAAGAACCTAATAATGATCCTGAAATGGCCCACACATTTATGTGCCATATGCTTTGGCTGAGCATGGGTGTATATGCAGATCTTTTTCAAAGCAATGGCACTTCTGAGAAAGGAATTCAAAACCTAACTGAAAAGTTTTTAAAAGCTTTGCGTGAACATCCTCATGAGTTGATGTGTTAATGGTCACAGAATATTGTTTTTGCTGTGGAAAATTCATGGTGCGGTTGCATGGTCGGTGTGGTGAATGTGGGTTAAAGCAAAAAACAGGGCTTATGCCCTGTTTTACTTATTACTATGGACGTGGCTCAAATCGAATGGTGAGTGCAGGCATCTCAGGTATTATGGCAACAGAAATTATAATATGCTCATCAACGGCTGTTTTAACATTTGCACCTTTAAGGCTCTCTCCATCTTGCAGTAAATCACCATGAACAACATTTAATGTGGCTTCACGGTGCGTACCAACCTTTAAATCATCATTATTGTTATCTAAAGCTACTAAAGTAGATTGTCCTATGTCTAGTAACTGTAAATCTTGATCTTGTATTTTATCTCTATTTTTAGCAAACAATGTAAGACCAAGGACTACCTTGTCTAAGTTCTTATTGGCATCTATCTGACCAATAATAAAAAAACCATCATGTAACTTAAAGTTAACGGTTTTACCATCTTTCATATATTCTGTTTTAGTAATTTTCCATAAATTTAAGTTTTCAGCTTCCTTGTTATAATTTTTATAAAACTCATCAGGCGTTATTTTTAAACCCGTTTGCCCTACTTTAACTTGCTCAGCCTTAGGGATTTCTTTCGCCACTGGTTGCGCTTCTGATGACACCAAAGGCTTTTTTTCTATATCTGCAGGTGTAGGTACTGATACGGTTGTTTGTCCTTTAACTTGTTCTAGATGTGTGCTATCGATGATATTTTTATTTGGTGTTGACGGTAGAAATGCCAAGAAAACAAATCTTTGAGCCAAATAACCAAAACTTATGATTCTGGCCTTTTTGCTATAGCTAAATATGAAAGCAATCATTACAGTAGATTTTAAATAAATCATGTGTGTCTAGCACTCTAAAATTATTACGAATCGCTTTAACTCGTGA
>NZ_FMYL01000019.1 GCF_900096955.1 Acinetobacter boissieri
GCTTACTGATGACGAATCAGTTAGACGATCATTAATAGAATTGAAGAACAACTTGTGTGGATTTTTACTAAGTTTTATCACTGATATGAAATAAAATATCATTGAGATGACTAGTAGAAATTTACTCGAAAATTTATTTGAGAGCGAATATATATTTGCTAGTGATTTTAGTGAGCTAGATTGATCCCCTTAAGGGATTATGATTTTAACTGAAGAGTTTGATCATGGCTCAGATTGAACGCTGGCGGCAGGCTTAACACATGCAAGTCGAGCGGGGGAAAGTAGCTTGCTACTGACCTTAGCGGCGGACGGGTGAGTAATACTTAGGAATCTACCTATTAATGGGGGACAACGTTTCGAAAGGGACGCTAATACCGCATACGCCCTACGGGGGAAAGCAGGGGATCTTCGGACCTTGCGTTAATAGATGAGCCTAAGCCGGATTAGCTAGTTGGTGGGGTAAAGGCCTACCAAGGCGACGATCTGTAGCGGGTTTGAGAGGATGATCCGCCACACTGGGACTGAGACACGGCCCAGACTCCTACGGGAGGCAGCAGTGGGGAATATTGGACAATGGGGGGAACCCTGATCCAGCCATGCCGCGTGTGTGAAGAAGGCCTTATGGTTGTAAAGCACTTTAAGCGAGGAGGAGGCTTACCTAACTAATACTTAGGATAAGTGGACGTTACTCGCAGAATAAGCACCGGCTAACTCTGTGCCAGCAGCCGCGGTAATACAGAGGGTGCAAGCGTTAATCGGAATTACTGGGCGTAAAGCGCGCGTAGGTGGCCAATTAAGTCAAATGTGAAATCCCCGAGCTTAACTTGGGAATTGCATTCGATACTGGTTGGCTAGAGTATAGGAGAGGAAGGTAGAATTCCAGGTGTAGCGGTGAAATGCGTAGAGATCTGGAGGAATACCGATGGCGAAGGCAGCCTTCTGGCCTAATACTGACACTGAGGTGCGAAAGCATGGGGAGCAAACAGGATTAGATACCCTGGTAGTCCATGCCGTAAACGATGTCTACTAGCCGTTGGGCCCTTTGAGGGCTTAGTGGCGCAGCTAACGCGATAAGTAGACCGCCTGGGGAGTACGGTCGCAAGACTAAAACTCAAATGAATTGACGGGGGCCCGCACAAGCGGTGGAGCATGTGGTTTAATTCGATGCAACGCGAAGAACCTTACCTGGCCTTGACATAGTAGAAACTTTCTAGAGATAGATTGGTGCCTTCGGGAATCTACATACAGGTGCTGCATGGCTGTCGTCAGCTCGTGTCGTGAGATGTTGGGTTAAGTCCCGCAACGAGCGCAACCCTTTTCCTTATTTGCCAGCACTTCGGGTGGGAACTTTAAGGATACTGCCAGTGACAAACTGGAGGAAGGCGGGGACGACGTCAAGTCATCATGGCCCTTACGGCCAGGGCTACACACGTGCTACAATGGTCGGTACAGAGGGTTGCTACACAGCGATGTGATGCTAATCTCAAAAAGCCGATCGTAGTCCGGATTGGAGTCTGCAACTCGACTCCATGAAGTCGGAATCGCTAGTAATCGCGGATCAGAATGCCGCGGTGAATACGTTCCCGGGCCTTGTACACACCGCCCGTCACACCATGGGAGTTTGTTGCACCAGAAGTAGATAGTCTAACCCTCGGGAGGACGTTTACCACGGTGTGGCCAATGACTGGGGTGAAGTCGTAACAAGGTAGCCGTAGGGGAACCTGCGGCTGGATCACCTCCTTAACGAAAGGTGATGGCTTAGTAAGAATCCACAACAAGTTGTTCTTTAGTATATGATCTGAGGGTCTGTAGCTCAGTTGGTTAGAGCACACGCTTGATAAGCGTGGGGTCACAAGTTCAAGTCTTGTCAGACCCACCATTGACCATTGAGATTAGGCAATAAGACATATACACAATTCAAATGATATAAGCTGGGGACTTAGCTTAGTTGGTAGAGCGCCTGCTTTGCACGCAGGAGGTCAACGGTTCGACTCCGTTAGTCTCCACCAAATTACAGAATTTAGTAAGTAAATAGCTTATTAACTTCTGTGATTACACAGTAACCTAATTGCTGACGAGGCATTAGGAAATCATTAACAGATTGAATCAGATTGAGTCTGAAAATAATTGTTCAACTCATTTATATAAAGATGACATGCAAATGTTTAATTTATATGAATTGAGAACTAGCGAAATTAACTGAATCAAGCGTTTTGGTATTAAGATTGAAGCTGTATAGTAGTTGAATCTACAAGACTCTAGACAAAATGTTGGCAATGCTCCTTGTAGGTATTGTTCGACTGTTTGGGGTTGTATAGTCAAGTAATTAAGTGCATGTGGTGGATGCCTTGGCAGTCAGAGGCGATGAAAGACGTGATAGCCTGCGAAAAGCTTCGGGGAGGCGGCAAATATCCTATGATCCGGAGATGTCTGAATGGGGGAACCCACTTACCATAAGGTAGGTATCATAAACTGAATACATAGGTTTATGAGGCGAACGAGGGGAAGTGAAACATCTCAGTACCCTTAGGAAAAGAAATCAATTGAGATTCCCTTAGTAGCGGCGAGCGAACGGGGATCAGCCCATGAAGTGATATGTGTTTTAGCGGAATGCTCTGGGAAGTGCAACCGTAGAGGGTGATAGTCCCGTACACGAAAGGGCACATATCATGATAACGAGTAGGGCGAGGCACGTGAAACCTTGTCTGAATATGGGGGGACCATCCTCCAAGGCTAAATACTCCTGACTGACCGATAGTGAACCAGTACCGTGAGGGAAAGGCGAAAAGAACCCCTGTGAGGGGAGTGAAATAGATCCTGAAACCGCATGCATACAAGCAGTGGGAGCGGACTTGTTCCGTGACTGCGTACCTTTTGTATAATGGGTCAGCGACTTATATTCAGTAGCAAGGTTAACCGTATAGGGGAGCCGTAGAGAAATCGAGTCTTAATAGGGCGTTTAGTTGCTGGGTATAGACCCGAAACCAGGCGATCTATCCATGAGCAGGTTGAAGGTTGGGTAACACTAACTGGAGGACCGAACCCACTGTCGTTGAAAAGCCAGGGGATGACTTGTGGATAGGGGTGAAAGGCTAATCAAGCCTGGTGATAGCTGGTTCTCCCCGAAAGCTATTTAGGTAGCGCCTCGGACGAATACCATAGGGGGTAGAGCACTGTTTCGGCTAGGGGGTCATCCCGACTTACCAAACCGATGCAAACTCCGAATACCTATGAGTACTATCCGGGAGACAGACTGCGGGTGCTAACGTCCGTAGTCAAGAGGAAAACAATCCAGACCGCCAGCTAAGGCCCCAAAATTATAGTTAAGTGGGAAACGATGTGGGAAGGCATAGACAGCTAGGAGGTTGGCTTAGAAGCAGCCACCCTTTAAAGAAAGCGTAATAGCTCACTAGTCGAGTCGGCCTGCGCGGAAGATGTAACGGGGCTAAAACTATATGCCGAAGCTGCGGATTTGACATTAGTCAAGTGGTAGGGGAGCGTTCTGTAAGCCGATGAAGGTGTATTGAGAAGTATGCTGGAGGTATCAGAAGTGCGAATGCTGACGTGAGTAACGACAAAACGGGTGAAAAACCCGTTCGCCGAAAGACCAAGGGTTCCAGTCCAACGTTAATCGGGGCTGGGTGAGTCGACCCCTAAGGTGAGGCCGAAAGGCGTAATCGATGGGAAAATGGTTAATATTCCATTACTTCTGTGTAATGCGATGAGAGGACGGAGAAGGTTAAGTCAGCCTGGCGTTGGTTGTCCAGGTGGAAGACAGTAGGCATGCATCTTAGGCAAATCCGGGGTGCTCTATGCTGAGAGTCGATAGCAAGTAGGTTTACCTACGAAGTGGCTGATACCATACTTCCAAGAAAAGTCTCTAAGCTTCAGTTACACAGGAATCGTACCCTAAACCGACACAGGTGGTCAGGTCGAGTAGACCAAGGCGCTTGAGAGAACTCTGCTGAAGGAACTAGGCAAAATGGTACCGTAACTTCGGGAGAAGGTACGCTGCTCGTGGTGATAGGACTTGCTCCTTGAGCTACAGGCAGCCTCAGAAACCAGGCCGCTGCAACTGTTTATTAAAAACATAGCACTCTGCAAACACGAAAGTGGACGTATAGGGTGTGATGCCTGCCCGGTGCTGGAAGGTTAATTGATGGGGTTAGCGTAAGCGAAGCTCTTGATCGAAGCCCCAGTAAACGGCGGCCGTAACTATAACGGTCCTAAGGTAGCGAAATTCCTTGTCGGGTAAGTTCCGACCTGCACGAATGGCATAATGATGGCGGCGCTGTCTCCAGCAGAGACTCAGTGAAATCGAAATCGCGGTGAAGATGCCGTGTACCCGTGGCTAGACGGAAAGACCCCGTGAACCTTTACTGCAGCTTGACATTGAACTTTGATCTTACTTGTGTAGGATAGGTGGGAGGCTTTGAAGTGGTGACGCTAGTTACCATGGAGCCATCCTTGAAATACCACCCTGGTAATATTGAGGTTCTAACTCTGATCCATAATCTGGATCGAGGACCATGTCTGGTGGGTAGTTTGACTGGGGCGGTCTCCTCCTAAAGAGTAACGGAGGAGTACGAAGGTGCGCTCAGCGTGGTCGGAAATCACGCGTAGAGTATAAAGGCAAAAGCGCGCTTAACTGCGAGACCAACAAGTCGAGCAGGTACGAAAGTAGGTCTTAGTGATCCGGTGGTTCTGTATGGAAGGGCCATCGCTCAACGGATAAAAGGTACTCTGGGGATAACAGGCTGATACCGCCCAAGAGTTCATATCGACGGCGGTGTTTGGCACCTCGATGTCGGCTCATCTCATCCTGGGGCTGAAGCAGGTCCCAAGGGTATGGCTGTTCGCCATTTAAAGAGGTACGCGAGCTGGGTTTAGAACGTCGTGAGACAGTTCGGTCCCTATCTACCATGGGCGTTGGAAATTTGAGAGGATCTGCTCCTAGTACGAGAGGACCAGAGTGGACGAACCTCTGGTGTACCGGTTGTGACGCCAGTCGCATCGCCGGGTAGCTATGTTCGGAAGGGATAACCGCTGAAAGCATCTAAGCGGGAAGCCTACCTCAAGATTAGATTTCCCTTGGACTTATGTCCACTAAAGAGCCGTTGAAGACTACAACGTTGATAGGTTGGATGTGGAAGTGTAGTGATACATGAAGCTGACCAATACTAATTACTCGTGAGGCTTGACTATACAACACCCAAACAGTTGTATTTCTTAATCAAATAACTTGATTTAGTTAACGCTAGACAATATATTATCGACTCATCTGATACAATCTGTTAATAACTCATTTGGTACTAAAGTACGGCATCTAAATAAGACCCGAAATTGTCCATCAACAGTTATGCTGGCGACTATAGCAAGAGTGAACCACCTGATCCCTTCCCGAACTCAGAAGTGAAACCTCTTCGCGCTGATGGTAGTGTGGGGTTACCCATGTGAGAGTAAGTCATCGCCAGCATCTATTCCCTAAAAAGCCCCCGATAAAATCGGGGGCTTTTTTTTATCCCTCAAATTTAAATATAA
>NZ_FMYL01000027.1 GCF_900096955.1 Acinetobacter boissieri
CTGGGCGAGTGTCAGTAATTTCTCCAAGTTCATCAATCATCATCTCTAATCGCGCTAAAGACATTTTTACTTTCCTTTATTTACACAGTTCAAATTTAAAGTTTAATAAAGCATTACCTTTATTTTCCTGCATTGCTTTTTCAGCATATTTATCCATTTCTTGAATATGCTTTTTCCATTGCGTACCTATTGACGAGTTCACGCTGGCATCGCCCATACACGTTGGTTCAGGGTCATTATAGCCACCTGCAAACATATCTGGCTCATGCAGTGCTGCACTTTTTTTCATAAAGGCATCTGTATCTTTTTTCGCTAATATATCTGCCTGATGGGCTGTTTCAGGATTTTTGCTGTATTCTTTCCGTCTATCGTTTAAATAATTATCTTGCGCTTTGTCTCGGTAATCTTTTTGTGCTTTACTTGCAGTTGTATTACGTCCACACCCTGTTCCCTTTTTAGCATCAGTAAAAGCTTTTCGCGCAGCCATATATTCAGAGGCAGTCATGTTATTTAAAGCCTCTTGTTGACGTGAGACTTGTCGGTCATATTCTTTAAGGTAACCGGCTTTATCCAATTCTCCTTTGGCTCTTTCCGCTTCAGTCACAGTGTTTTTGGCTTTTTGATATCCGGCACCTTTAGAATTAAAGCATATATTACCAAATGTTTTTCTTTCTAAAGTCGTTAAACTTTTAGTCGGCCCATGTTTGGTGTTGTCCTGTTTAGGTGCTGTGGTGGCACTGAGCTTTTTGCCTGCACTCATCATTTTTTTCAGTTTCTGTGCAGGCGAAATGCTACCAGCAACGAGAGCACTCATTTGTCCTAAAATTTTGGCGAGTTCTTTAGATGCACAAATGAGTTCTCCTTGAGTTTGTGCATTATTTACAGATCGAACCCATTTCCCAATGGCAATCGCAAGATCAAGTGCATCACTGCCTAAAGAGTAAAATGCATACACTGCCATTAAACTATTCGCAAGAGGCCCTAGAATAGGGATCATTGAGATAATTTGCCATGTCACAAACATTGCAACAGTCGTGGGTAAATCTTCAACCATTCCTTGTAGTGTCTTGCCCATTTCTTCACCCATAATATTTCGTGTTTCATGGGCTTTGAAGGCATACACCAATATAAATTCAAGCTTCCAGGCAAAGCTTTGGTTTGAATAGTCTTTATTTGGCTCAGGCGCTAATCCCAAGCTATCTTTAAGTTGATGCGGTTGTCTGAGTGCAAAATCGTACAGATTCGGTCCAGCGGCTAAACCCAATGGGTCAGGGGTCAAATAGCGCTCATGCTTGGCATCAAAATAACGGTTGGTATTGTA
>NZ_FMYL01000020.1 GCF_900096955.1 Acinetobacter boissieri
CTGAAAGCCTTGCCATATGGGCTTCTCAGGCCTCCTAAAAATATTAAAAATATTAAAAATATTAAAAATAGAAAAAACTATAGAAAAATTGTGGATAAAAACTTGAATTAACTTAATCCATAGCAGGTAATAATATAATTACCTAACTCTTTAAAACCAGAAATTCAAATAAAATATAAAGACAGAAACCGTTACGAGGCTCTATAAGCAATAAAAATACTGAGTTGTACCCTAAGACCAAAAAGATAAAAAAATCGATTAGAACGCAAAATAGAGCCATTTAAGCACATAAAAAGCCTATATCAACTTTATTGAATAAAAGTGAATAAGAACAAATAAATTTTAATTGTATAAAATCTATGAAATTGCCTAAGCTGAATTAATCAATTTCATCGCTCTTTGAACAGTTGCTATACTTACCCCAAAAGATTTAGCAACTTTACGAAAAGAAGCACCATCTTTAGACATTTCAATATGCAACAAATTATAATTCACTTTTCTACTACGACCTTTATAAACCCCCTTTTGTTTAGCTTTCAAAATTCCTTCTTTTTGTCGTTCTTTAATCATTGCTCTTTCAAACTCAGCAAAACTCGCCAACATTTGAAACATTAATTTATTCATTGCTGAGTGATGTTGATCTTGTTTAAAAATAAGATTCTCTTTATGAAAATAAACAGTTACGCCCTGCTCATTCAATTTTATAATTAGATGATTTAAATCATTAGTATTTCTAGCTAGTCGATCAATACTATGAACATGTAAAATATCTCCATCACGTAAGTAATCAAGCATTAAAATTAATTGAGGACGATCTATTGTTCCAGCACTCATCTTTTCAATAAAAACCTTATCTAAAAAAACATCACTCAACTGGCGATCTGTATTTTGTTCAATAGAACTAACGCGTATATATCCAACATTATTTGACATAAAGTGTATCGATAAGATTTAGACCTATAAATACTAGGTGTATCTAAATATAAAGACAATTCTAAAGATACGTTATTTTAATGAATTCTGAAAAAAACCTACTGTATGGATAGAGTATACTCTATCCATACAGTAGGTTTAAAATATATGATTACTTAGGCTTTTTAATAACTATAATATTAATTAATATTATCTAGAAACTCTAAAAGGTAAATTATTTTTAAATAGAGGCTGAGAAATAATTTTATCGATACTTTCAATAGTTTTAAATGTTGTAGAACAATTAATATTCTGACATTGATAATAAACTTCTTTTGTTTGTCCAGATAAATATCGACTAGTTCTGGTGTGAGAAGCATGGTTACAAACAGGACATCGCATCATAAATATTTCCTCTTATTTAAGTTAAATATTTGTTATTTATAAAATATTTGTATTGTATTTCGGGAAGAACTTTACTATTTTTAAAACATAGGTATATATAGTTTTTTTGTTATTTATTCATATTTAAAATATATGATTTTTTTACAAAATTACTATTATTAGCTGTTCTACAAGATACCAAACAACATATAAACACTAACTCTAATATAAAATGTTGTACCACATTTTAAACAGCCATATTTTATATTTTTTTAATAAAAATAATTCTATTTTTCTAATTGTCGATTTACTCAACATTCAAGCAAAAAGGAAAATAGACATGGCGAATACTCCAGTTTATGCAAAAAATTATCCAAGTTATACATCTACCATTTGGACACGTGCAGATGCACTGAAAGTTCATGAAGATGATCCAACAACAACCCAACCATTAGTTGATAAAGAATTTCCAATTTTAAATGATAAGCTTTTTATTTGGGACACCATGCCTTTACGTTCATTAGATGGAACAATTGTTTCAGTTGATGGCTGGTCAGTTATCTTTACGCTTACTGCTGACCGTAGCCCTGAAAAGTTTACTGATGCAAAAGGAAATTATGACATCACAGCTGACTGGAATGATCGTCACGGTCGTGCACGTATTTGTTTTTGGTACAGCCGTACTGGTAAAGACTGGATCTTTGGTGGTCGTGTTATGAAAGAAGGCGTTTCGCCTACAACAAGAGAATGGGCTGGTACACCTATCTTGCTCTCAAAGAAAGGCGTTGTAGATCTTTACTACACATGTGTTACTCCAGGTGCAACAATTGCAAAAGTTCGTGGCCGTATTAAAACATCAAGTACAGGTGTTACTGTTGAAGGATTTACCACAGTAAAAGAGCTTTTTTCGGCTGATGGTAAGTATTATCAAACAGAAGATCAAAACACCTATTGGAATTTCCGTGATCCATGCCCGTTTTTGGACCCTGTAGATGGTCGTTTATACATGGTGTTTGAAGGTAACGTTGCTGGAGATCGCGGAACACATCAAATTGGGACTAATGAAATGGGAGCCGTACCACCAGGCTATTCAAATGTTGGTGGAGCACGTTATCAAACTGGATGTATTGGCTTGGCTGTTGCCAGCGATATAAGTGGCGACAATTGGGAGCTTTTACCACCGTTAGTTACTGCAGTAGGAGTTAATGATCAAACAGAACGCCCACACTATGTATTTAAAGATGGAAAATACTACCTGTTTACCATTAGCCATAAATATACCTATGCAGATGGTTTAACTGGACCCGACGGCGTATATGGATTTGTTAGTGAAAATCTTACGGGGCCATACCGCCCAATGAACAGCTCAGGTTTAGTATTAGGTAACCCATCATCACAGCCATATCAAACGTATTCACACTATGTTATGCCAAATGGGTTGGTCACATCATTTATTGACTCTGTTCCGTTTCCAACGCCAAATCCTGACGATTTACAATATCGTATTGGTGGAACAGAAGCACCAACTGTACGAATTAAACTAGACGGCGACCGTTCATTTGTGGTTGAAACCTTAGATTACGGTTATATCCCTGCAATGAAGGACTATACGATCAGTAGTTAATTGATCATATACTCTTGAATGATCTCTACTGAGATCATTCTTAAGAGGAGTTAATGATGGGTACCATAGTTATATATATCATTTGCCTAAAGTTCTTCTTTTAAGTCAAAAATTGGGGAGGCATAAATGTCCTTTGATGAAAGCCAATTTTTTGATTTACTTCGTTCTTGGTGGCACGGTGATGTTCCAATTGGTGGTGTAGTCATGGCTATAATCATGGCGACACTTAGAATGTCTTATTCAGGTGAAACCTGGAAAGCAACCATTGTTGAAGCACTACTTTGTGGTGCATTGACGCTTACAGCTGTGTCTGCAATGAATTATCTAGGTATTTCTAAGGACGTAACGGTTGCAATAGGTGGTTTTATCGGATTTCTTGGTGCAAATAAAATTAAAGTTATTGTTAATAAATTACTTAGCAAGAAACTTAAATAAAATGAATAGACTTTGTTTATATCAGTTTCATGTCATATGACTTGTGAACATGATATACAACTCAATTTATTTCTTATTAAATTATACTTCTATTGCTTTGTCGGGATAGGGGTATAATCTTTATATCTAGACGTATCTCAAATACCTTGATTATATTTAGCTTACTGGGTTATTCAGGTTATTTAAAATTACACTCCAGCGAATATTCTAATCTAATTTTACTCCGTAATTCGAAGAATTAGTCTCGATAAAAATCCCTTCTTTTTTACTAGAATATTTTTAGATAATACATCATCAGTATTTTTTTCAACGTTCTTATCTTCTGTTAAAGAAAAAGTTTCTTCTGGTGGTACATACGGCGTTTTTAACTCAATCAAAGTAAGTAAAGTATCAATTCGTGTATTTGCTTGAGCCTCTCGTGTTTCGGCTTTTTCTAATTGTTTTGTCAAAAGATCAATCTGTTTTTGAAGCTCTTTAATGGTTGTATCGGTGTTTTTAGAAGTGTATTCAGATGTATTATTTATGTTATCTAAATACGTATTCATGTGTATTGTATTTGTTTTTAAGATCGGCTCTCCATAGACTCTAAGTAATTCTGAAAAATCAATCACTCCATTATAGTCACGACTTAAGATGCCGTTTTTTATGTCTTTATAGATTGTTGCACGTGATTTTTTATAAAGCTTTGCGACATCGCTAATCGTGTATTTTGTCATTGTATTCTTCACTGTATTTTGGTGTACTATAAATTGTATTCTTCAATACACTCTTGTATTTAATGTGTTTTTATACGCCTCAGAAATAATGCATATTTTTCTTGATATTCAGTTTGGGTAAGTTGCTTTGCAATTCGATGTGAGAAATCCAAGTAACTTTCACCAATATGGCTGAATTTTCCTGAAAATTCAGAATCTTTAATCAACTGACGTGCAAATAGCTGTGCTTGCTTTTCAGATATTATTTTTTTGACATTTTCTTTATGTTTAAAATGAAAGCTAAACCCAATAATTGTGCGCCCTTGCTTGTGTTGCTCATAGTACGCCGTGATATCTGTATGTTTGTTTAACTGATCAATTGCTATATGCAGAACTTTCTCTTTGAACTGTCCCATACGTTGATATTTATCATTACCAATACCCAGTTTAGATCTTAAATCGATGAGATCAATAACAGGGGTTTTTCCTGTACGGCGCCAAGCTATTAACAGTTCGTATAATCGTATGGCATAACCACTTGTTAAATATGCAACCTGTCTCAATTGATAACTTGTTAAATGTTTTTCTAAATAAGTAATTAATGGAAGAACTGCTGGTGCAAAAGTAAATTCAATTGATGCCGAATGATCGACGTAAGCGATATCAGAAACCCATCTAGTTGTTTTATGTATAACCCCCCTCTCACGTGGCTCTTGATAGCTGAATTGACGTGAGAATAGCGATTTACAAGCATCTTTTAGTGTTTCATAAGCAGTACTTTGATTTACACCAAATGTTTCAATATAGCTATCGGCTGTAATTGCTATCGGCTGATCAAAGCTTACTGAATAAAGTTGGTTATTGTGTGTCTTTTTTCGAAGAATAACGATCGCCAATAAAATTAAGCGTTGCTCAACAACGCCTAAGCTATAACTGGCATTAATTAGTGCATTATCTTTTACAACCAGGTCATTCTTCATATAAGTACACTTATATTATAAAGGTGTATTAGTACACTTAGATTATAGAGGTGTCAATAGTATCGGAATTGGTGTACTTATATATCGGAATTGGTGTACTTATATATCGGAATTGGTGTACTTATATATCGGAATTGGTGTACTTATCAAGCCTGAAAGCCTTGCCATATGGGCTTCTCAGGCCTCCTAAAAATATTAAAAATATTAAAAATATTAAAAATAGAAAAAACTATAGAAAAATTGTGGA
>NZ_FMYL01000018.1 GCF_900096955.1 Acinetobacter boissieri
AAACGATATCGTTTATACGAGTCGGTGTTACACCCAATTTTTTAGCTAGAGCATTAGAACTTAGTTCTAAAGGAAGCATATATTCTTCCTTTAGGATTTCTCCCGGATGTACTGCTCTCATACCATTATGATGAATCATATATATTCCTCAAATAATTAATGATAATCGACTATTTCGACCTCACTGGGTCCATGATCTGTCCAAATAAAACAAATCCGCCATTGAGCATTCACACGAATACTATGCTGGCCTAAACGATTACCTTCCAATTTTTCTAATCGATTGCCGGGAGGAGACCTCAAAAATTCTAAGGTTACGGCTGCATCTAACATAGTTAATTTACGAGTGGCGACATTCAAAATAGCTGAGAATTTAGAACTTTTACCAGTCTCAAATAGTAGCCGTGTATGTTCACATTTAAAGCTTTTAATCAATGTAGGTGTCCTCTACCGATTATATTGTATATCGGCATACAGTATAACACAAGGAACTTTTAAAAACTGTTGAACTAGCAATTAAGGACCTAGACAATTAATAAATCACCGAAAAAATTAAAGATCCTAAACTAACTGTTATCGGGTTTGAATTATACGCACGATCATTTCATATAATCTTTTGGAGTCTGACCAAATACTTTCTTAAACGTTGCAATGAAAGCACTTACATTCATATAACCTAATTCTAGTGCTATGGACTTAACTTGTTTTCCTGTGGCTAATAACTCTAATGCTTTTAATAAACGAATACGGATCTTCCATTCATTAAAACTAAATCCTGTTTCTAAAGTAAATTTACGTGTTAATGTTCTCGACGACATGTTGCCTTCATAAGCCCAGTCCTTAATTTTTCTATCATCATCCAAGTTTTCAAGAAAGCTTTGAGCCAATTTCAATAATATAGGATCCGTTGGCATGGATATTCCAAGATTCATTTTCTGTAATGTAGTAACCTCATCTAAAAGAACCTCTGATAGCCTTTCCTGTCTAGAATCAAAGGCATTGATATCCCAAGTCATAGTTCTATTAATCAACTCATATAATAAGTTAGAAATTTTAAGAACACAGGGGATATTCGGAAGACAATTACATGATGATTCTCTTACATATAGACTCCAACCTGAGAAACTACCATGTGAACTAAGACTATGTTCTATAGTCGGCGGAATCCATATAGCATGAGTAATAGGAACAACCCACTTTTTATTCAAACTTTCAATAGATAGTAACCCTGATCTTGTACCAATTAATTGTCCTCTAGTATGTGAATGACTAGAAGTAATTCTAACGTCATCATTTACCCTTTGAGTAGGGAGTATTATTGGTCCTTCAATCAAAGAAGCATTATTTATAGATATTAAGGGAGAAGTCATAAGATGGCTGATTAACCGTATTCAATGTTGCATATAACGTACAAATAGAATATTCGAATATCTAAAATAAGAATACTAATAATATGGAGTTAGATTATGAGAAAGAATTTTATTATCAACATATTAGATAAAATACTAAATAGAAGAGAGTACACAATTCAACAAATTGTAGATACATACTTCAGTAATCAATACGAGCAATGTACAAATGGAGTATGGGATAATAGACAAGGATTCATAGAACATCTTAAGAAGTTAAGAGAAATTATTCAGTCAGCACATTTCAATTTAGTAGAAGAAGTTAAAAGCGAAGATACATTGGCAGATATCCACCAAGTTATAGCAAGAAAATATAATGGAGATGAAGTAATAATAGAAGTTTATCTATTCGCAAAATTAGATACAGAGGGAAAAATAATAAGAATTAAAGAAACAACTCTAATGCTCAAAGGAAAAAATGAAGATAAAGAAATTGGCAGTATTAAATAAATGAAACAGATTTTTATCTGATTTGGCTGAGGCGCACTTATGCATAGATTTATGAAATTTTGCGCCTTGGTTATTTAAATCTCTATTTTGAGAATTTATCCACAAATTAAGTGGATAAACCTGAGTATATTTTTTAACTAGATTGAAATCCAACACGCTTTAGATGAGAATAAAATGCTCTAAACTTTTCAGGCTGTAAAAGCATATCAGCGATACGTGCAGAAAATTGAGAGTAACTTTCAGTCCCCTCCGAATATTTACTCATTTCAGGTATTTCAGACAATTTATTCGCAAATAAATAACGCTGGGCATCTGTCATTTCAACAAAAAAATCAGGTGTGTTTGGATCACGTTTGGGATTTACAGGTTTTTTTACTTCAAGCTGTGGTTTTTGTTTAAATTTAAATGAAAAACCACTAATTGTACGTCCTGTCTTGTGCTGTTGATACGTTGCTTTAATATCAGTGTACTCACTAACTTGTTTAATAGCAGGTTCTAAAACACGCTTCTTAAAGTCAGCAACAAGCTTATATTCAGTATTTAATACTCCAATTCTTTGTCTAAAATCAGCAATATCAATAATAGGCGTTTTTCCTGTACTACGCCATGCAATTAAAATTTCATACAAACGCACGGCATAAGGGCTCTTTAAATGACTGACCTGTTTTAACTCATAACTCGTAAAATGTTTTTCTAGTCTTGTAATCAGAGGAATAATAGCAGGTGCAAATATTATTTTTACAATAGCTTCATTTTCAATATAACGAATTTCACTAACCCATCGAGATTTAATATTCTCAATATTTCCTCTTTCATTTAGCTCTTGATAGCTGAATTGTCGGGCAAATAAATTATCACAAGCGATTTTTAGTGCTTTATAGGCTGCATTTCGATGTACAGAAAATTGATTCATATAACTTTCTGCATGAATAGCTAAAGGATCATTGGCATTAATCCCTTTACCAGACTCTCTTGCTTCTACTATAGCCAATAGGATTAAACGTTGCTCTACTAAATCAAGATTGTAACTAGCATTGATTAAAGCATTGTCCTTTACAACTAATTCTTTTTTCATTTATAAAATACTATTTATGACATATTATTTAATGACAATAAATTACTTAATTTATTAAGTCAACATATGCAAACCAAACGTCCATGTATAATGAAAATATTGCAAACCAAATGTCAATGTATTGCAAACCAAATGTCAATGTATAAACTCTAAAAGCCATACTATTAAATGCTTTCAGCTCTCCTAAAAGCATTTAAAAGCTTTTTATTATTAAAAGCCTTTATTTTTTTAATATCTTATAAAATCGCTTCGCTTTATTTTTAAAAGCAAAAGAAAAAGCAGTAATCAGAGAATGAACATTCAAGTTACTGTTGATCGCTCGTAGACACTCGCTCTGTAAATTATGTTTTAAGGCCCATCCATACCATCAATATCAAAGCTATTTTCATTTTGCCGTTTAGGTTCATTTAATAATGGTTTAGCTACTTTGATAGAAGGCTGTTCATGCTCAATAGGCTGAGGATGTTTAAATGCTGAATAAATATTTTCTAATTTTTTGAAGTGATCTAAACATTTTTTGTATTCATGAATACCAATTTCAAGATGCTTGTTTTGAGATTCTAATATCCGTTGGCAATCTAAGTATTTCAGCATACGTTTATCATTTTTTCGCATCTTATTAATGAGTTCAAAATGAGGAGGGTAAATATCTCGGTTATTGCCAGCATTACGCATGTAGTCCAATACGTTCTCTGTCTTCTTCGAAATGATTTTTATCAGTCTAATGGCATCTCTTCGTTCAAACGCATGATCTTGCTCCATTGAAAGCGATTTATGTCTTATAACTGCATCAGGATAGTAACTGTCATATCGAATATACTTGAACTGACTGGCAGGTTTAGGCTCGATTTTTATTCCATCTTTAATTAAGTTATCTAGTCGTCGATTAAGGTGATTAAGTTCTTTAAGGTTTCTTGCAGCTTGATCATTTGCTTCGCTTGATTCTCTAACTCGGTTTCCAAGTTTTCTAAGGGCCTGAACTGTGAGATCTTCGAGAGTGCTGCTGTTAGTTGCGTTTGTTGTTGCTCTATTTTCTCTTGGGTCTGCATCATTCTGCTGTCTACTAATTTCTC
The DNA here is from genome assembly GCF_900096955.1 of Acinetobacter boissieri. GTDB lineage: Bacteria > Pseudomonadota > Gammaproteobacteria > Pseudomonadales > Moraxellaceae > Acinetobacter > Acinetobacter boissieri. The sequence continues at coordinate 4,008 of NZ_FMYL01000018.1, forward strand.
TACAATCTTTTGCAAATTTAGTTGATTCAAAGCTTGTTCTGACTGTACTTGTAATTGACTCAATAAGTTTGTTTGATAGTTTTGAAAAAGTGTTGCTGAAAAGTCGACTTGCTCGATTTTTAATATCTCTGAATTGAGATGTGATATTAACGTTTGTTGCTTCTTGTTCTCTTCTGTGATGCCCTTGATCTGTTGCTGTAATTGTTGCTCGACTTCTTTGTATTGCTCGATTTGCTTCTGCAATTGTTCGTTCTGTTCTTTCAGTAAGTTGTTTTGTTGAGCCAGGTACTGATCTATTTCGGTCTTCATGTTCTATCTTCTGCTGTTGATATATTGATTTTGGTTCTCGATGATTGCTGCGTTCTCTGAGATGATTTTGTTTTGTGCTGCGATTGATTTGTTGTTGATGAATGCTTGATAGAGCAGATAACCAGTCATGAAAAGCGTCAATATGAAAAACGTCACTGTTGCAATCAAAATGTGATAGTTCTTCTGTGTCTTGAGTTTGTCGTTCAACAAACTCTCTACGGTAGTCTCGATATGTTGTTTCTTGGCTTCGACTGCTTGCTCGACTTGGCTTTGAATTGAGTTCTGTAAACTCACTTGATCGATTTTGATATTCATCAATTGCTGATTTATTTCGGTCTGTAATTTCTCGATTGAGGTTGAAAATGAATTGATGCGTTGCTGAACGCTTCGCATCTGAGACATATCGATATTTGATAATTCGCTCATCAGTGTGTCTATTTTCGCGCTGTAGCCCTCTATCATCTCTTGGATGTGTTCGGGTGACAGATTGCTGATTTCGCTCAATATCGAGCTCAGGCGCGATTCTAGAGCGGTTGTCGTTTGTTGTACTTGCTTTAAAAGCATGCTGTTTTGAGTGATAGGCTGCTCGCTTGTCGCTATATTTGTTTCTAACTGCTTGAGCATCTCTGATAGCTTCTGCAAGCTGACTTGCAGTTGCTCTGCTTTCTGCTGCTGCGCTGAGATGCTCTGAAAAAGATCTAATTTCGAATTCTTCTGTGTAGAAATCGCCTTTGAGTCTGTGTTTTTTTCCATTGCTAAGTGTCACTGTTAAAAAATTTGTACTTTGCTTAACGTTCTCTACATCGTTGAGCTGCCGGATGCATTCGACAATATCTTTTCTGTCTGTCGCAATTTGAGTCTGTAATAACGTTTTGACGTAATTATCAATCACGTTGCAAAACTGCTTTTTGGGTAAGTCCTGTAAAATCTGATTAGAAACAATTTTTTTGGCTTGTTTGTTCAGCTTTGCAATGTGGTTGGGCTCTTGTGTTGTTTTCATCAAAAGCAAATCGTCAGGGCGAGACCATCCATTTTTGATGTTGAGATAATCACGTAATGCATCAAAGTGATTTTCGTGGCCAGGTGGGGCAATATTGAGTGCTTTTCCAGTCTGTAGATCAAGTCTCGGTGTTAAAACATGAATATGTTTTGAGCCGTCCTCATCGATATGTAAAACAGCAAAGAGATGATATTGACATGGGTCTAAACCAGCAAAAGCATGTTTCTCAAACTCATTTAAAACTTCTTCAATTTGCTGATCTGTTGGATTGTCTTCTTTCGACCATGCAATAACGCCCGATGTATATTTCCAGAGATGAGGGTTCGCAATACACGCGGCATTAAATGTCATGGCATCACCGCGCAAAACTTCAACGCCTGCACGGATATTTCTCTGATGATCTAATCGATCTAAAACATATGCTGAAGCATGTACTGCTGAACCTTTCCCATGTTTTAAAAACTTAATATGCACGTTCATCTTCCTCAGATAACGCGATAGATGACAATTGCTTTTGTAGTCGTTCAGGGGTTTGTCTCTTAATTTCCGGGAGGGCTGGAAATATTTGTTCTAATCCCGTTTGAATATCTTTTAGAACGAGAAAAATACTCAAAATATCTAACTTCTTTTGTTCGTCAACACTCGCATTTTTAATGATGTTTAGTGCTCTTGCGATTTGATTTAAATTATTCCCGATTTTAGAGAGTTCAAGTAATAAGCTAGGATCTGTTTTTTGATAGCGTTTGATCACATCAAATACGATTTTAGTTTTTATTCTAGGTGGCTTTTCTTCTTCTGGCGGTTTAACCGTAATAGCATCTTGCATTATTTCACGTTGTATTAATGAGTGAATGAAGTCTGTGAAGTTTGTACTTTCTTTTTCGAGATGTTTTTCCAATTGCTCAAGCTGTAGCTCCGTTATTCTAAAAATTTTACTTTTACTTCGCATAGCTTAAATCCTCAGAGGTTGGTGCTTTTGGGGTCTTAGGGGTGAAACCCCTAACAAGTCCCTGCTATATCAGAATTCGCAGAGTTTTGTATATACAGGTAGGCTTGCTTAATTGATATTATCCGATTACTTATATTGTAAATGAAACTCTTGATGCATTCATCTTTTCTTGTTTTTTATACAAAAACGGATTGCTTTAAAAATCGAATGAGTGATAATAAGTTATATTAAAGTATAACTTTTGAGGTGGGTATGGTTCATACAAATTTAAGAAAGGTTGGAGGGTCTATCATGTTAGCCGTACCCCCAGCTTTGTTGAAAAAATTGGGGTTAGATGCTGGTAAAGAAGTGTCATTAGATGTTCAAGATGGAAAATTACTAATTGAACCTAAAAAAAAGCCATCTTATAAATTGGCTGATTTATTGAAAGAGCATCAAGAATTAAATCTTGAACAAGATGCATGGAATGATATGAAACCTGTAGGTCGAGAGGAAATTTAATGAATAAAGGTGATATTTACTTAATTTCTTTAGATCCTACACTTGGACATGAACAACAAGGAAAACGTCCTGTATTGGTTATTTCACCAAAGAGTTTTAATGAAATAACCAAAATGCCAATTGTTTTACCGATTACATCGAGTGGACGCTTTGCCCGTAATTCAGGTTTTGCTGTAGAGGTCATAGGTGGTCGGACGACTGGTATTGTACGTTGTGATCAACCTAGAGCTTTAGATTTTGAAGTGAGACATGCAAAGTTCTTAGAAAAAGTGAATACTGCGATTTTAGATGAAGTAATTGCTCGGTTTACTGCGATTTTTTCTGAGTATCAACACTTTTTCTAGGATCAAAAAATAGTCTCTCACAGCTTGTAACACTTCAAGCGTTTTGAAATGACTTTACCCACCAACCATCATCCCACCATTAGGATGAATTGTTTGACCTGTTATATAAGATGAATCAGCACTTGCAAGTAATACGAAGCTAGGCCCAATTTCACTTGGTTGAGCACACCTTTCCATTGGCGAATTTCCACCGTAGTTTTCTACAAATTCAGGGTTGTATTGCCCAAGAGTCGCTGGCTGTAATGGAGTCCAAACAGGGCCAGGTGCAATGGCATTTACCCGAATCCCACGGCTCAAAAGCTGGTTAGATAAACTACGAGTAAATGAGATTTGTGCTCCCTTTGTTGTTGAGTAGTCCACCATATTTCCGGGGGCTAAATAACCATTGACCGAAGAAGTATTAATAATTACATCGCCTTGTTCTAAATGAGGTAAAGTTGCTTTAGTTAAATAAAACATAGAGTGAACATTTGTAGCAAATGTATTCAACCATTGTTCATCACTTAAAGTTGATAAATCTTCATTAGGGTATTGTGTACCAGCATTATTTACTAAAATGTTAATTTTGCTGAAGTCTAAGAGTACATGTTTAATAAGGTCTACACACTCTTGGCTATTTCGTAAATCAACGGGATATATTTTACAGATACCCCCTTCATTTTCAGCCCATTTTTTTACCCACTCGGCATCAATTCTTTCGGATTCATAACCTTTCATATATGTAATAGCTATCTCAGCGCCTTCTTTAATGAAATGGAAAGCAGCTGAGCGACCTATTCCACTATCTCCTCCTGTAATTAAAGCGACTTTTCCCTCTAATTTTTTACTACCGAAATAGTCCTTAGAAATAAATTCAGCAGGTGGATTTAGATCCGTATCACTGCCTGGAAATTCTTGTTTTTGAGCATGTATATTAAACTTATTGATCATTTTTATCTCTTTCTTGTTATACAAGGTTATATAGTAGTTTCATACATGATCTTAAAAGAATGTAAACTTGTTTCCGATATTAGTTTTTTGTAACTATCAGGGTATATTCAGAGTTAAGTATATTTTTTACAGGGCTAGATCATAAAAAATTTGAATCTATATTTTATTTGCTCTACGTAAATAAATGTTACATATTTGATTTAATAAATATTTTTATCCTATAATTTTTAAAAATAAAGCAAAGAAAACTCAATTAAAGTAGTAAAATAGAGGAAAAATATGACTCATATCGAAACAACATTCAAAAAAAGAATTTCATGGGCTAGTATTTTTGCTGGCACTCTAATTGTCTTGGCCATTTCTTTTTTATTGTCAATTTTAGGAATAGCTCTAGGATTTTCAATGCTAGATCCTTTATCTAATACAGATATTGGTAATGGATCAGGTACTACATTAGGCATTTGGACAGGAATTTCTTTACTACTTAGTTTAGCAATAGGAAGTTTCTTTTCAGGGAAACTTGCTGGTATTCATGGTAGTGTGCATGGATTTCTAGTATGGTGTTTGGCTTTAATTTTCGGAATATTTATTAGTGTATCCACGTTAACAAGTACGCTTAATTTAACAGGAAATATTTTGGGATCTATTACGTCAGCATCCGGAAGTGTTGCTTCGTCACTAGGAAAAAATACAGTAGAAATCTTTCAAGATAATGATTTTAGTGATCTTTTACCTGATTCTTCTACCCTCGTAGATAATGGGAATAAAAATGTAATTACTGCTTTGAAAAAAAGTGGAATACCAGAGTTACAACCAAATTATTTAAATAGCCAATTAGATTGGGCTAAAAGTAAAATACAGTCATCTATTAAAAATATTGCAATTCATCCTCAGAATAGTGATGAAATTATTAATGATTTAACGACTTCATTAAAAAATCGCCTTCAATCTATTAATAATTCTATTAGTAAAGATGAAATAAAAAATGCTCTTGCTAAAAATAGCAGTATGACAAGTAAAGAAGCTGATCAAGCTGTTGAAAATTTTCTAAAAGAAAGAGATGTTGCAGTACAGAAAGTTAATCAAGCTTTTAATCAGGCTCAAAGCAGTATTAACGATGCTAAGATTAAATATCAAGCACTGAAACAAGATGCCAAAGAAAAAGCTGCTATTGCTACTAAAGCTGCTGCAAAAGCTGCATTATGGGCATTTATTGGTTTATTCTTGGGTGCGTTAGTAAGCGTTATTGGTGGTCGCCTGGGTGCTAAAAAAAGTGACTAATATTTAAAGAAATATAATATCTATCTTAATAAATTAGACCTACTTCTAAGTAGGTCTTTTATTTATTGAGAATATAAAAATTAATTTTATAAGGCTTTACTTATTTTAAGAGAAATAATGAGGAACTATATGAAAAAACACCCTATGTTCTTTATTCTACTTGCCCTAGCACTGGGTGGTTGAGGTTTTAGAAATATAAATATGTGGCTAACACTTTCTGTTGCTGCGATTGGTTTTGGCGAAATATTTGCCGTTTATAGTTATATATCTCCTATACTTACCAAGTATACACATCTAAAAAGTGATTTGATTCCTGTTGTATTAGCAATTTGGGGGTAGGTATGGTGTGCAGTAACTTTATCGCTGGCTATTTTGCAAATAAGAATAATACCAAAACAATTATTGGTATCCTCATATTTTCTACAATTGCATTTTCTTTATCATTCTTCATGATGCATAGTATTTATACTGCTGTTGTAGCCCTATTTTTAATTGGAATTACAGTGATGGGGCTCATTGCACCTTTACAAACAAGACTTATGGATGTGGCTGGTAATGCTCAATCTTTGGCAGCTTCTCTTAATCATTCTGCTTTTAACTTTGCAAATGCATTAGGTGCTTTTCTTGGAGGATTAACTTTAGAACATAATTTGGGTTGGCTTTCTCCTTTTGGTGTGGGTATTTTATTAAGTTTAGGAGGATTGCTGATGTTTTTTATCCCTTTGAAAATAGAAAAATTGAATAGCTCTTCATAATATATTTAGATAAAAATAAGGTATTTGTATTCCCACTTGATTGCTAGTGAAAACACGAATACCTTACAGACGCCAGAATTATTTTTTTTGTTATTATTTATTCTATAAAGATTGAAATATTTAAGATATGGATAAAGGCTTACAATGGATTAATTTATAACTTTCTTATAAAAATAAAAAAAACTTGGTTTTAAATAAATTTATTGTAATAATTAAATGAGAAGATTTCTATCTTCGAGGTTAAGGGATAGCAGAGTTCCCTTAACCTCTAAATATATTATTTAATTTATATATTAAATGTTTAATTCATTCCAATATGAACCTATATGGATAAATCGACAAAAAAATCTTATTTTAAGTATATATTAATAAATATATTTATATTATTTTCTTTCTTGACTATCTCTAATCATGTTCATGCCTCATGTTCTACGATAGGTAAAACTGTAAAAACTTACAATTACAACGCAGCTAATATTACACAAGATGCTAGCATTACTTATGAGGGTGAAATTAGATGTACACCTTCTATTATTTTTAATAATATTGCTTACAGGCAAATTTTACCCAGAATACCATACCTCTACAAATGGAGGAAACTCATTTCCATATACTATAACTGGATCTTTTAATGGAAGTGACTCAACGACGCTCAATTCTTCCATATGGAATCAATTCTCAGCAGATCCAAACTCTTATAGAAGAAATATATATAAATATATTATAACAGTGACGGTACCTGCTAATTCCAATTCACTAATTGCTTATCCTATAGGAAATTATATAGGTACACTTACACTCAATTGGTATACAGGGTTCAACTTTTTAGGTTTTGCCTCTTGTTCAAATATAGCACCTTATGAACAGGGTACAATTAATCTAAATGCAAACTACATTGTGCCTTCTTTATGCCAAATCAGTTCAACATCAGATATCAATTTTGGAAATATTTTTGATATAGGTACGAGTTCGAAAAACTATGATAGTCAAGGCGCTATTTCAACAATATGTAATTCAGGAACACCTTATACTGTTTATTTAGGTGATGGAAATCATCGGATTCCAAACTCTTATCGACAAATGGTTAATAATGGAAACTATATCCCTTATCAACTTTATCAAGATAGGAATTACTCTACCGTTTGGGATAATTTAGATGGCATCTCAAATATAGCAAGCGGTATAGCACAAACAAATATTGTTTATGGACGGATTCCAAGCAATCAGAATATTGCAAGTATGCCAGGAACATATACAGATAGTGTTATTGTGAACGTAAAGTACTAATAATTAAATTAGTTTTAATTCTTTTTGAGCTAAATCTAATTTAGAAGCTAAATTAAACCACCTAATTGCTTCAGTCTTATCTTTTGTAACCCCTAGACCTAATTTATACATCATACCTAAACTATAGCTAGCCTCATCTAAGCCTTGATTTGCTGCAAGTATGAGCCATTTATGTGCTTCAATATAATCTTTTTTATTTTTTATATTTATCAGATACATCATACCTAAACTATATTGTGAAATATCTAATCCCTGTTCTGCAGATATTTTATACCACTTAAAAGCATTGCTTAAATCTTGTATGACTCCTAAGCCATTTTCATAAAAAAAAGCAACATTGTATTGAGCCAATGCTAAGCCTTGATCGGCAGCTAGACAAAACCATTTAAATGCCTGAGTATAGTCTTGCTCAATATCTATACCATCTCTAAAGCACACAGCCATGTTGTACTGACTTGTCTTATCAGAAGATGCATAAGTGGTTATAAGAGGTTGATCCATTAACTTAAATTGCTACTGAATAAGAATAAGCTTAATTTAGCATAATTATTCATTCAGTCAGATACAATTAGTTTTGTTTTCCAAGAATATTTTTTCCAAGCCCATAACTTACCAAAATTTTTTTGAGTCTTAAATTGTGTATCTTGATGTGCATTTTTACACTCAGTGAGTGATGGTTTTTCATCAGAAAATATAAACAGAAACTCTCCGTTTACTGCTTGAATATAACTTTCTGTATCTGTGATTAGAATAGGAGATGAAGTTAAATTAAATACTCTTGTATTATTCATAATAACCTCTTTTACTTATTTTAATAAGTAGAATATGAAATTGTGAATACTTATTTTGAATAATTTTTACACTGCCGTAAATCAGTTAGAGATTACATATTTTTTAGCTTGTTACATTGCAAAATAAGTCTTGCTTAACATAATTGCCGTTATGCGAACTATTTCCCGCTTAATCATTATTTATCAGTAACTTAAATAGATAACACCAAGCGAAAAATCACCAAAAAACCGACTCGGAAACATGTCGGCTTTTTTATGAACACTTTTGTCACTTATTGCCAATAAAATAGGTTAAAAAACGCGCTATTTATAATTTTATCTTGGTTTTTCAAATCTTTTATTTCAGAAATTATCCACATTTTCTGAGGATAAGTTGGGGGAAAGAATCTAGCTCTATGCGAATGCTAAATCAGTGTCATAGGGCGTAATTGTTTCTTCAATAGTCTTACCAGCTTTTTCGTATGCAATCTTTAAATCATATAAATGCTGTAAGTTCAGCCAACTTTCAGCATCACCACCAAAAAAACGAGCCAAACGTAATGCTGTATCTGCTGTAATAGCACGACGTTCTAAAACGATATCGTTTATACGAGTCGGTGTTACACCCAATTTTTTAGCTAGAGCATTAGAACTTAGTTCTAAAGGAAGCATATATTCTTCCTTTAGG
>NZ_FMYL01000021.1 GCF_900096955.1 Acinetobacter boissieri
AAAACACAGTTTAATGTTCTTTCTATAGTTTCGTTCTCTTTCATTATTCTTCCTTTCTAATTTATATTTAATTTCTATTCTATCATTTTAATTTACTTTTGTTGCTTTTATATTGTTATAAATGGGCAAGGACACATAAAGGGTACTCTATACAAAAACTAAAGTTTTCGCTAGAGTTACCCTAATATGCCTTGTAAGGGAAGAATCCCTTAACCCTCTTTTCGACTTTTTGCACTGCGGTAAATTGCCTTGTCATGCAATTTGTCCTCATAAAAAAAGCCGACCCAATCCACCCAATTGGATTTAATCATGACCAAGAAGCCCGTTATTAAAAGACAAAAAGAAATCAAAATACGTCTGACCGAAGAAGAACACCAGGCACTCCTTGAACGCATGGAAGGGGCAGAACTAGCGACATGGATTAGAAACACATGCTTAGAAACAAAACTGAATAAACAACGCAAATACAAAGTTGCAGACCCACAGCTCCTTGCAGGACTCGGGCGAATCGGTGGAAACCTCAATCAAATTGCCCGACAAGCAAACACAGTAGATTCAGATATTGAAAAAATCAGAGCATTTGCAGAACTTGCAAGCATTAGAAGCCAACTGCAACGGATACTAGACCACTATGATCGTTAAATTTCTTGCCAATAGGGGCGGTGGTAGTGCAGGGGCAACAATCGACTACCTACTCGGTAAAGACCGAGATCGGGAAGGAGCATATCTAATCAGTGGCGATCCTGAACTTACCCAACGCATTGCCGATAACCTCGAATTTACCAATCGCTATACCGTAGGCGTACTGTCCTTTGAAGAAAAAAACCTAGCGACCCAACAAAAACAAAACATCATGCAAAGCTTTGAAGAAAGCCTCCTTGCAGGACTAGACAAAGACCAGTACGACATCACATGGATAGAACACACCGACAAAGACCGCCTAGAACTCAATTTTGTCATACCCAATGTAGAACTCAGCACAGGCAAGCGACTACAGCCCTACTACGACCAAGTAGACCGCCCATTGGTTGAAAACTGGAAACAAACCATAAACCACCAATACGGACTGACAGACCCACACGCCCCTGACAAAGCCCAAGCTATCAAGACCCTGAATAGCCAAAACCTACCGAAAACCGTTAAAGACATAAAACAGCAGATTGGCACAGCCATAGTCGAGCAAATCAGCACAGGTGCAATACAAAACCAAAAAGACGTTATTCAGACCCTAGAACACGCAGGCTTTGAAATCGCACGCCAAACCGACAGATCAATCAGCATTAAAAACCCTGACGGCAAAAGAAACATACGATTAGAAGGCATCATTTATGAAAATCGACAATTTGATCAACAATTTGCACAAGAACACAGCCGAGCAGGACAGGAATATCAAGATACAAGCCGAGAACGCTACCAAACAGCACATGGCAAGTTACAACGCCTTACTACAAAAAAATTTGAAGCAAACCGAGAACACTTTAGAAGAAAACCTACAGACCATCAAAGACCAACAGCCGAACATCAAAAAAGCTTTGCATTTGAATACTCTCAAGGGCGTAGTTTTGGGCGTACTGGTGACAATATTTCTGATCTTTCTAGGGATAACAGCATGGCTCGGCTATCAGATCAAAGAAAAAAAGCAGGAATTATCCGAAATCAATCTCAAGATCGAACAAACCCCTTTAGAGAAACAGGCTTTACACAAAGTCAGAATATTAGAAACACAGGACAAGAAATCTATCTTGATCATAGCGAGAAACAGCAAGAAAGCGGATGCATTCGAGAATACCAACGACCAAATGCTACTCAAACTAGAGAAGTAGGACAAACAGATGAACAACGACTTCATGAATCACTACAACGACACTTTGAACTTGTTAGAACAGCACTTGAACGAGCTAAAAGAAATCAATCAAAAACAGAGCGAGCAGATCGAAGCCTTGACCAATCAGAATCAAGCTTACAGCGAACAGAACGAGGAATTAAACAGAGCCAATACAGTGTTGAACAATCTCAACAAGCAATTACGAGATCAAATCAATACCTTGCTCAACAAGTAAAAATAGAAAAAACAAAAACAATAAGTCGAGGTATGGAACGCTAGACAATTTCAATAATTAAGAGTACATTTGCTTTATAAAAGTAATTAAATTGTAAAATAGGTGAGCCTATGGCAACAACAAATTTTAATATCAGACTTGATACTGAACTTAGAGATCAAGCCTTTCCAGTGTTGGAAGGTTACGGACTCAGTGCAGCACTGGCATTTAAATTGTTCTTAAAGCAAGTAGCTGAAACAAAAACGGTTCCCTTGTCTTTTGACTATGCAAAAAATTCAATGCGTAGTGTAGAAGAAGGCTATATGGCAATGGCATCTGATGAAGAAAGAGAAAGCGAAGCCCTAGAGTGGTGTAATGCGTTGAGCGAGGATATTGCTCATGCAGAGGGGTGAAGTTTGGTGGGTAGAGTTTGACCCTTCTGTCGGTTCAGAAATTAGAAAAAAACGCCCTGCTGTGATTGTGAGTAACAACCTTGCTAATAAACACGTTGCACGAGTGGTTGTTGTTCCACTAACAAGCAATACAGGGCGAGTTTACCCTGCTGAAGCTGTCGTTACAGTTGCAGGAAAGAGTGCGAAAGCAATGGCTGATCAGATTATGGCAGCAGATAAAAAGAGATTATCAAACAAACTAGACACACTTTCCGAAGCTGATTTAATCGCTGTTGAAGGTGCAATTAAGCTACATTTAGATTTAAATGATAATTAGAAACTAATATATATTTGTTAGGAAAATCAAATACTTTTAAAACATTTTAAACTGTGTTAGATTTCTTAAAGGCGAAAAAAAAGTAGGTCGGCAAACCTACTTTTTTCTCATTGTTTAACAAATACTTAAAGCATCTATAAACACTAATCTGATAATTAGTATTTTACTGATGTTTTGATTATTTGCAACCAATAGGACGTTGCAAAACGTGAAAAACATTCAATTAATCGATTTTTTTAATAATCTCGCACATAAACCGTACTGCTCAGATGAATTACTGTACGGATTAAAAATAAGACCAAAAACAACAGCAATCAAAATGCAGTACATACAAGGCAATCAGCCTTGCATGCTACATTATTTCTTTTTTGACTTAGATCGCTCCGAAGCTGTCATGGCTTGGCATGATGAAAACCTTCCAACTCCTTACTGGACTGCTCAAAATCCTAAAAATGGACATGCCCATATTTGCTACAAATTAGAAATTCCATTGTGTACTAGCGAATTTGGCAGTCAAAAAGCTATAAATTACGCATCAAAAGTACAGGCAGGGCTTGCTAATAAGCTAGGTGCAGACGTTGGCTATAGTCATTTGATTACTAAAAATCCCTTCCACCAAGATTGGCGAATTGAGTTTTGGAGCGAACGAGCTTACACACTCGATTATCTAGCTGATTTTGTCGATTTACCTAAGAAATTAACAAAGAAACAAGAGCAGTTAGGGCTTGGGCGTAACTGCACTCTATTTAATAATGTTCGTAAATGGGCATATAAAGCGATTAGAGAGCATCGAGGAAGTACTTATGATATTTGGCATGCAGAAGTATTAAAACGTTGCCACGAGGCTAATAATGCATTTTTAGAGCTATTGCCATATTCAGAGATAAAGGCAACAGCTAAGTCTATTTCTTGTTGGGTATGGCGTAATCATGATAAAGCTTATGCTAAATTTGTCGAACGTCAAGCCATTAAAGGGCGTCAAGGGGATTCCAGTTATGGGGGTAAAGCTAGGTCAGCACAGTATAATAATATTCGTGATGAAGCATTAAAATTACATATAGCTGGATTAAATAATACAGAGATTGCAGATAAACTAAGTGTTTCTAGAAGAAGTATTATTAGATGGCTAAATAATAGGACAATTAAATGTTAGAGCTAAAAATTTCAAGTATGTATATAGGTTCTTATGCAGATTTTCAAAAGCAAAATTTTGATAAGAATTTAATAGATATTGAACCAATACATCAAGATAATCATGGGATGGCTTTGGATAGTGCATTATTTGATGCAATTCTTTATATCGAAAACCATTGTGATTCAATTTTGACAAGTTTATTGGCTGATTGGTTAATGATTCAAGCAAGAAAAAATAACATCCCAGAATCATTTAAGTTGAATGGTAGAAAATTTCTTAAAGAAGAGTTAAAGAATAAAAAGTTATTAAATAAAATTCTTGAAGAAGAACTAAAAAGCAAAAAGCTAAAAAATAGGTGTGACAGTGCAACCTAAATCAGATAACAGCCGTTTGGGTGGTTGTTGTCTTCAATAGATTATTTTTTTGCTTTTATATTCGTTTTTTAATTCTTTAATCTCTTGTTTAATTTCTTCTAATTCTTCCCATATTATTTCGTATTGTTTATATTTTTTAAGTATTTCGATTGTTTTCTCTATTGATTCCTCATCTAAATAGTATGCATTCAGATACTTTATTGTTTCCTTTGATATATCTCCTGTTAGAATCCTATTGATTATTTTTCTTGCTTTTTCTCTAATTTCTTCAAGTTCTAAAAAATTATATTCTTCTATATTGAAAACACAGTTTAATGTTCTTTCTATAGTTTCGTTCTCTTTCATTATTCTTCCTTTCTAATTTATATTTAATTTCTATTCTATCATTTTAATTTA